>CBDCQN010000002.1:0-361972 GCA_965220625.1 Dehalococcoidia bacterium | reverse complement strand
GGGCGAAAGAGCCCAAGGAACTCGTACTCTTCGAAGGGGCGGAACACCGGCTGGAAGAATGTAAAGAGGAGCTGGAAACCCTGCTGGCCGGTTGGATTCCGGCGACCCTCGCCGAAGATATCCAAATCACCCCCTGAGGCGCATTCTCACGAGGCGCATCCCAACGGGGCGCATCCCAACCAAACGCATTTCAACCTGGAGGCAGTCATGCTGGACACGATCATTAAAGGCGGAACGGTAGTCACGCCGGAAGGGGCAATTCAAGCCGACGTCGGAATACTTGGTGAGCAGATCGCGGCGGTGGCGGCGCCGGGAGCCTTGGACGTATTGGATGCAGGGCGGACCATCGACGCCACTGGCAAGATAGTCCTTCCCGGGGGCATCGAGCCCCACACCCACATCAATGTTCCCGTCCCCGATTATTGGGCCGGCGGCCGCACCGAGGTATACACCCAGCCGCCGGAAGCCGCCAGCCGCGCGGCGGCCTTCGGGGGAGTGACCACCTACGTCGATTTCGCCGGCAGCCTGCCGTTGACGCCGGGGGCCGCTCCGCCGACCGACCCCATAATGTCCCAGATCGAGGCCAGGAGAGATATCTTCTCGGGACACTCCTATACCGACTACACCTTCCACTATATTCTGGCCGGAGCGGTGCCGCCCAGCACCATCGGCGAGATCGCCGAGGCCATAGAGTCCGGGGTCGCGAGCTTCAAGGTATTCACGACATTCCATGCCCGCTGCCCTACCGGGCACCTCTGGGAAATATTCCAGCAAGTGTCGAAGAGCGGCGGGATCATGGCGGTCCACGCGGAAGAGGACGACATCGTATCCTACATGGAAGAGAAGCTGGAGCGGGAAGGCCGTGCCCACGGCTCCAACCTCCATTTGGCCCACAACAACATCTCCGAGGACATCTCGTTCCGCAAGGTGATACGGCTGGCCCAGACTACCGAGACCGGCATATATTTCGTCCATACCACCGCCAAGGAGGGCGTTGCCGCCGTGGCGGAAGCCAGGGCCGCCCAATTGCCCATCTATGGCGAAGCGTTGCACAACTACCTGGAATTCAGTTGCGAGGACTATAAGAAACCGGACGGTCTGGCAATCCACACCTACCCGGCCATCAAGTACCCCGAGGACCGGGATGCGCTGCAACAGGGCCTGGTGGATGGGCCCATGTGCACCACCGCCACAGACGAATGGACCACCTACAAGGACGTCAAGCTGGCGGGCGACACCATTCGCACCGTCTGCGGAGGCCACAACGGCATCGAGACCCGGATGCCGGTGACCTACACCAAGCTGGTCGCCACCGGCCGCATCTCCTTGGAGCGGTTCGCCGCAATTACTTCCACGAATGCGGCCAAGATACTGGGCATGTACCCGCAGAAGGGGGTAATAGCGGTGGGCAGCGACGCCGACATTGTCGTCTTCGATCCGAATATCAGGAAAACCCTGACGCTGGACGACCTGCACGCCGACTCCGACTACTCCATATGGGAGGGGTTCGAGTGCATCGGTTATCCCGTGGCGACCATGTTGCGGGGCAAGGTCATTGTTCAAGACGGCCGCCTGACCGGCGATTCCGGCGACGGACGCTGGCTCTCCCGCAAGGTGGCCCCGCGAGTGCTGGCCCAGCCCTCGGCTTGAGCCGCCTGTTGTCCCGAGTCTGGCGGCGCCGGAGAATTGAGAGCCCCGGCTCTCGCCCGGACCGCAGTCAAGACCGGCATGGGCTGGTCAGGCACTTTTGTCGGTTAGTATTCTTTCAGTATAGTAATGGGCGGCTTTGGAGTCCGCTAATCGCTCTGGATGTGGAGTATATGGTTCAAGTAATTGCGAGATACAAGATTCTAATGGCGTTCGCGGGACTCTTGGTGATTCTGGCAACCTTGGCTGCTTGTGGCGGGGAAACGGCTTCCGATGATGGGGGCCGGCTTGAGGTGGTGAAAGACCGCGGTAAGGTCATCTGCGCCAGCCGCACCGATGTTCCCGGTTACGGGGCGTTGGACAGCGCCGGAAATAACGTGGGGTTCGACATCGACCTGTGCCGCGCCGTGGCCGCGGCGGTGCTGGGCAACCCAGGGGCCATCGAAATCCGCTTGATTACGGCTGCCGAACGCGGGCCGACTATCCAGTCGGGAGAGGTCGACTTGCTGGTAAGGACCGTCACCTGGACTACCTCTCGCGACGCGCAATGGGGCAATTACGTCCAGACGATGTTCTACGACGGTCAGGGCTTCATGGTCAGAAAGGACCTGGGCATCTCCAGCGCTCTGGAACTCGGCGGCGCCACCGTCTGCGTCACGCAGGGGACCACCACCGAGTTGAACCTGGGGGATTTCTCTAGCCAGAACGGTTTGGCCATCAACCCGTTGACCTTCGAGGACACCGACGCCGTTCTCGCCGCCTACGAAAGCGGGCAGTGCGACGCCTTTACCAACGACAACTCCCAGTTGGCCGCGTTGGGCACCAGCCTGGCCAACCGGGCCGACCATGTGATTTTGCCGGAGACCATTTCCGAGGAGCCGTTGGGCCCGGTGGTCCCTCACGGCGACGACCAATGGTTCGACATCGTGAAGACGGTGATGGGCATCCTCATTTACGGCGAAGCCTACGGCGTCAGCTCCGCCAGCCTGCCGGGGGCCGCAACGGGCAACACCAAGGTTGACCGTCTGTTGGGGTTTGAGGGTTCTTACGGACAGGAGTCCCTGGGCATCAGCCTGACGGCGGCTCAGGACGTGATTCGCGCCGTCGGCAACTACGGTGAGATCTACGACCGCAACTTGGGCCCCGGCGGCATCAACCTGCCCCGGGAAGGCGGACGCAACGCGCTGTGGTCCGACGCCGCCTGCACCGACTGCCCCAAGGGCGGCCAAATCTACGCCGCGCCCCTGCGCTAACCGTGCCCGGTGTCCGTGACGGCGAGCTAGCTCGTTTGCGGATTGCATCGCAGCGTCTTTTAATTCCCCCTCTCTCTTGAGGGAGAGGGCTAGGGTGAGGGTGAAATGCTGGCAATAACGATGGTCGCTCACGTTAGGGAACGCCACGACCCTAACCCTCCCCCATTTGGGGGAGGGGACAATTAAATGACCCTGGATTGCGTCGGGTGAAGACAGACAGGGTTGGCCGGTGCATGCCGGCCAACCCTGCGCGCGTATATAGACCGGAGCGGAAGCAGACGGGAAGCCAGGTGCCGGAGGCCAGTGGGCGGGGACAAAAGGGCGCGACGAGGAGACGTTCAGCTTATTAAACATAGCCTGAAAGCATCATGACGGACCTACCCCCTTTCCTGACCTATAAGGGTATTCCCGTCTGGCGGCACGTCCAGGTTATCCAGTGGGTTACCCAGGTCGTGTCCGGCATTCTGGTGACCGTCCTTGTCGTCTGGTTTTTCGCCAACATAGCCAACGCCGTGCAGGACCGGGAAATCCCCCACGGCTTCGGCTTTCTGGATCGCGCCTACCAGACACCTATCGGGCAGCACTTTATCCCCTACGAGTTATCGGATTCCTTCCTCGATGCTTTCTTCGTCGCCGCGACCAACACCCTGATTGTTTCCGTAGTGGGCGTTGTTCTGGCGACCGTGTTGGGAATAGCCGTGGGCGTCGCCCGCTTGTCCAGCAACTGGATTGTTTCCAAAATAGCGCTGGTCTATGTCGAGTTTTTCCGCAACGTGCCCCTTCTGGTGCAGCTTTTCTTCTGGTTCTATATCGTTCTGGCCCTGCCGCCGGTCCGGGAAGGCTACGTGTTCGGCGGACGGCTGTTCATCAACAACGGCGGTATATCGTTCCCTTCACCTGTGCCCGACGGCGTTCCCGGACTCGTCATCTGGATATTGGTCGCCGCGATAGGGGTGGCAGCCGGTCTGGCCGTCCGCCGCCTGCTGCTCCTGCGGGAAACGAGGACAGGGTCGTCCTCCCACCCGCTGGCGTTGGGAGCCGCGGTCGCGTTGATTATCGCGGCCGTTGGCTGGCTGGCCGTAGGCGCGGCGTTCGGCGCTTCCCCTCTACATGTGTCTCATCCCGCCCCGGAGGTAGGTGTCTTCGGCTCCATCAGCGGCGGCCTGACCCTTTCCGGCGGCTTGATCGCGCTGCTGGCCGGGCTGGTCATCTACACCTCTTCCTTCATCGCCGAAATCGTGCGGGCCGGGCTCCAGTCGGTGAGCCGCGGACAGAGCGAAGCGGCGCGGGCGCTGGGACTTTCGCAAATGGAGACCCTGCGCCAAGTCACCTTTCCCCAAGCTTTGCGAGTCATCGTGCCGCCCTTGATCAGCCAATATTTGAACCTGACCAAGAACAGCAGCCTGGCGGGGGCGATTGGTTACTCCGACCTTACCAATGTCGCCAAGACGATGACCCAGACCGCCCCGGCAGTGTCCATATACATCATGATCATGGCGGCCTACCTGGCAATGAGCCTCACCTACTCGATAATCGGCAACCTGTACAATCGGCACATCCGTCTCACGGGGGGCTAGGCGTTGGCGGCCTCGAGCACAAGCCCGCCCCCGGTACTTCCTCCGCTCCGCTCGGAGGTCGGGGTAATTGGCTGGGTGCGGGCCAACCTGTTTGGCACGTGGTACAGCGGCGTAATCACCGTGGTGTCCATAGTGATTGTCGGGCTGGCCCTCTGGTTCGGTTTACGCTGGGTAATATTCGAGGCCGACTGGAGCGTCGTCGCCGTCCTGGGCGGACGGATGGTTATTGGCCAGTACAACACCGAGGCGGCATGCCCGGGGCAGAACTGCTTCTGGCGACCCCAGGTCTCGCTCTTGATGGTTACCACCCTGTTGGGGATGGCTTGGGGGTATACCGGGGGCGCGATTACGAAACGCGTCGTCATCGGCGTCGCCGTTATCCTGGCCGCCTTCGCCTTCCTCCCCTACCGCTTCGAGACCATGGGCTTGGACGTGCGGCTGTTGTTGGCGGCCAACCTGCCGGCGCTGGCTTTGGGGTGGGCGTTGGCCCGCTACACGCCGTTGGGATCGGTCCGGTGGATAGCCCTGCTGGGCGTCGCCGCTTTCCTGTTGACGCTGGTGCTGCTGCGGGGTCTGCCGGGAGTGCCCGGCCTGCAGTTGGTGTCCGTAGAGAAATGGGGCGGGCTGATGCTGAACCTCGTGCTGGCGGTGGCCGGCATCGTGCTTTGCTTCCCGATTGGCGTCGCTCTGGCGCTGGGGCGGCGCAGCAACCTGCCAGTCGTGAAGGTGCTGTGTGTGGTCTTCATCGAGGTCTTCCGCGGAGTGCCCCTCATCACCCTGCTTTTCATGTCCCAGGTGCTGGTGCCCCTGGCCTTCCCGGAGACATTCCCCCAGAACTCGCTGGCCCGCGCCGCCGTAGTGATCATCCTGTTCAGCTCGGCCTACATGGCGGAAAATATCCGCGGGGGACTGCAGGCGCTGCGCCCCGGCCAAGCCGAGGCGGCCCGGGCGCTGGGCCTGCCCGGCTGGCAGACTACCCTGGTAATTCTGTTGCCCCAGGCCATCCGCAACGTCATACCCGCCATTGTGGGCCAATTCATCTCCCTGTTCAAAGACACCAGCCTGATATACATCATTGGTATGCTGGACGTCGTGGAATTCAGCAGGTCCTTCATTCAAGGCAACACGGAGTATCTGGACAACTTCCTTGAATTGTTCATCTGCCTGGCCCTGATCTTCTGGATTTTCACCTACACCATGTCCTACGTGAGCCAAAAGGTGGAACGAGAGTTGGGCGTGGGAGAGCGGTAGGAATTACGAATTTGAGAACGACGAATTACAAAGGTATGATTCGTAGGATTAGTAAGGTCTGGTCTCAGGCCTAGTACAAATTCCTGATCCTGGGGGCCATCATGGCTGACAGTGAAGCGCAACCCGAAACTGAAGATATGATCATTTGCCGGGACGTGCACAAGTGGTACGGCGAGTATCACGCTCTGCGTGGCGTCTCCGCGACCATCAAGAGACAGGAAGTGGTGGTCGTCTTCGGGCCGTCCGGCTCCGGGAAATCGACTTTCATTCGCACCATCAACCGGCTGGAAGAGCACCAGCGCGGCGAAATTATCGTCGACGGCGTGCCCCTGACCAACGACGTGCGCAATATCGACGCCATTCGCCGCGACGTGGGCATGGTCTTCCAGTCCTTCAACCTGTTTCCCCATCTCACGGTGATGAGCAACATTACGCTTGCGCCAATGAAGGTGCGCAAAATGCCGGCCCACGAGGCCCGGGATGTCGCGATGGAGCTGCTGGAGAGGGTGGGCATACCGGAGCAATCGGACAAGTACCCGGCCCAGCTTTCAGGCGGTCAACAACAGCGCGTTGCAATTGCCCGGGCTCTGGCGATGCAGCCGAAAATCATGCTGTTCGAC
The DNA here is from genome assembly GCA_965220625.1 of Dehalococcoidia bacterium. GTDB lineage: Bacteria > Chloroflexota > Dehalococcoidia > Lucifugimonadales > UBA3495 > VXOI01. The sequence continues at coordinate 355,624 of CBDCQN010000002.1, read as the reverse complement.
GAACCCACCTCGGCGCTGGACCCGGAAATGATCAAGGAAGTCCTGGACGTAATGCAGGAACTGGCCACGTCCGGCATGACCATGATTGTGGTATCCCATGAAATGGGGTTTGCCCGGGAAGTGGCCGACCGGCTGATGATGTTCGACGCCGGAGTAATAGTGGAGGAGGGGCCGCCGGAGCAAATTTTCGAGGACCCGCAACACGACCGCACCAAGCTATTCCTGTCCCAGATTCTTTGAGCCGGGTGGCTGTCGTCCGATGGCCAACGCCCGCGCTTGGCTCAAACTGGGCGTATTTCCGTTCCGAGTCCGCTCTATTCGACTCGAATCCGGCCAAGTGGGGCCAGGATCAGGGTGGACTTCGACAGAATGCTAGACTGCTCCCGCCTCTCGCAACGCATCGACCTCGGAGTCGCTATACCCCAACAGTGTTGTGAGCAATTCTCTCGTGTTCTCCCCCAGTGTCGGCGGTGGAGTGAAGGACTCCGGCGCTCCGGACTTTATGGGGTTGCCCGCCGTGCGGTACTTGCCAGCGGCAGGATGGTCGATTTCCACCACCATCTGACGGAGCTGCACCTGCGGATCGGCCAACGCTTCCGCGATGTCATTCACCGGCCCACCGGGGACATCCCACTTCACCAGCAGACGTTCCCATTCGGTCTTGGGTTTGGAGAGGAACCCGCGGGTCAGCGCGTCCTCCAATGCCTCCCGGTTTTCGATACGGGCCGGGGCGGTGACGAAACGGGGATCGGCGTCCATCCCGTGCAACCCTTCGATTTCCCCGGACATCATCTGAAGGGTTTTCATGGCGAATTCCTGGCTGGCGCAGTGTACCTGCAAGTAGCTGCCGTCGGCGCACCGGTAAGCGCCCACCGGCAGGTTGGAAGGGTGGCCCGACCCGATGGGGCCTGGAATATCCCCTGACACCAAATAAAACTGGCCCAGATGTGCCTGCAGTGAAATTTGAACATCCAGCAGGCTTATGTCCAAGCGCCGGCCCTCGCCGGTAACCCTGCGGCCGTACAACGCGGACGCAATGCTGAGCGCCGCCATGTAGCCGCCAGCCATGTCCCCTACCGGGAATCCCATGAACACCGGCGGCTGTCCCTCGTTTCCGGTCACGCTCATGCCGCTGCCCATGGCCTGCACTATCCCGTCGAACCCAGGGCGCTCGCGGTACGGTCCTTCTTGGCCGAAGGCCGACAGCGAACAGGAGATAACGGATGGGTTGACCCGTTTGACCGACTCGTAGTCCAACCCCAACCGTTCCAAGACCGAAGGGCGAAATGCGTCGAAAACCACATCGGAAACCGCGATTAAACGTTGACAGACCTCCCGGCCAAGGGGAGTCCGCAAGTCTATGGTTACGCTCTTTTTGTTACGGTTGAAATTCAGGTAATAGGCGCTTTCACCGCCCAGAAAGTGAGGGCCGATTCGGCGCGACATATCGCCCACGCCCGGCTGCTCCACCTTGATGACCTCCGCGCCCAGGTCCCCGAGGGTGCGCGCCGCGACCGGGCCGGCGATGGCCTGGGACATCTCCAGGACTCTGACGCCTTGAAGCGGTGGGGTCATGAGCGGTCCGCCAGCAAGTTTGAGAATACCAAATTAACGAATACCGGGGCGGGGCCGCTATACCGGGCCCGTAGAAAGGAGGGCGGCGAATTCCCGGACGTCTTCCATAGCATCCAGCGATTCTATCGCTGCGATGATTTCCCGCCGGCGGACGGTACCAATCACCGGGGCGGAAAGCACCGTGAATTTCTCCTTCATTTCGTCCCAGGACAGGGCGTTTTCGGGGTCTCCCTTCGGGTAGACGATATCGCTGCGCACCCGGCGCCCGTCTCGGGTTTCAACTTCGGCCCACGCCCGGAACTCCTTGGGGAAGTGGGCGTCCAACTCGGGGTCGGTTACACACCTCACCCGGGGCAAAATGTGACGTATCTCCGGGCGTTCCGGCACGCCGGGAGCATATTCAGGCAGAGACGCGCTCCCATAAGCCAAGGCGACTGCCGCGCCGAAGGGCATGCTGAATTGCATGTCCACCACGGTCTTGGGGTTGGCTTTGTCTTCTTCGGGAGCGGCAATCAGTTTGTAGCCGCCGCTGAGCACACCGATGGTCACCTCCTCGATGTCCTCAACATCGATCTGGTGGCTTTGGCGAATCTTCAGCAGGCAATCTATTGGACCCTGCTTATAGCGGCAACAGGCGTGTGGCTTGATGCCGGTGCGGGTGATCTGGTACTCGTCGCCCAGGTCTTTAAGTATCAGGCTGGGGTCCGGGTCGCCGGAGTAGCCCTGCAGGAAACCGTCCCGGCCCTCCAGGATGGTGGTGGGCCCGGTGTAGCCGGAGCGGGCCAAGAGCGCGGCCCAAGTTCCGCTGTGGGATGCCCAGCCTGGATGCAACCGCTTGGTCCAGGCGCCTTGGGCGAGGTACTCCATGCTGCCGGCCGCCTGGCTTCCCGCAATCCCGAGAGCGTGTAAGAAAGAGTCGTCGCGCAGACCCAGCAGCCGCCCCGCGACCGCAGCCGCTCCGAACGCGCCGCAGGTCCCGGTGGGGTGGAATCCCCGCCCGTAATGCTCCGCCGGTTTCAAGGCCCGGCCGAGACGGACGATCACGTCGTAGCCCGCCACCACTGCGGTTATGAAGTCTTTGCCTGAGACCTGCTGGAGATCGGCCAACGATAGAGCGGTGGGGTACGCTACCACTCCGGGGTGGAGGGAGGCCTCGTTGTTCACGTCGTCCATCTCGATGCTGTGGAACGCGGTCCCGTTGGCCATGGAGGCATATTCGGGCAGCGTCCGGTATGGCGTCCCCACGATGGCCGAGGGTCCGGACCTCCCCAGGTCCCGCAACGTGTTGACCACCGTCCTGGCTGATTCCGTGGTAGAGCCGTTCAGCGTAACGCCGGCGAAGTCGAGACAAAGGTACTTGGCCCAATCGACTACGTCTGGGGAAAGGTCTTCGTAGTTAAGGTTGGCGGCGAAGCTGCCCAGGGTACGGGTGATCCCGCTCTCGTTATTCGTCTGGACCATGGTTGGCGCCTCCGTTGCTATTGCCCGGGTAACTGCTACACGCGATTCATCGACAGCATACACAACTTGAAGTTCTTTTGTACCACAGTGTTCCGCTGACCCCCGCTCTGTTGGTCGCGAACTCACCCGCTTTGGCGACGGCAATTGTCATGGGAGGCCTTGGCCCTTTCGATTGACACCCCTGCGGGCGGCCACTACACTCACGATAATCGGCGGTGGTCCGGCTGGATCGCCAACGCCGCCCCGGAGGAGCTTTTCGTACCCCAACGTCAATAGACCGGAGTGTAGCAAAATGGCAACCGAGTCTGACTACATAGCACTGCTCAACGACATACGGCTTCAGGAAATCAGGGCGGGAATCTTCCTCAAGGCTTGGGCGGACAAGACTGACAACCCGGACCTCAAGCACTGCCTTTCGATGGTAGCCGAACGCGAGGACAGCCACGGCGCAATCTTCGAACGCCGCATCCGCGAGCTTGGCGGCCCGCTTCAGGACAACGAAGACCCGATGTCCGCCGAAACGCTGCGGGTGGCATCTTCCGACATGGCGGATACGGAAAAAATCGCCTGGATGACGGAGGCCCAACACCGTGCCCCAAAACCCACAGTCCGGGAACGCTACGAAGAGGCGACGGAGGATGAGTCAGTCGACGCCCTGACCCGCTCTCTCCTGCGCTGGTTCACCGATGTGGAAAACGATTCCGGGACGTCCATGAAAAGCGTCTACGCCCAGATTGAACAAGGGGAGTAGACGGATGAAATTCGGCGCATTCTTCGTCGGGCAGCGGCCCCAGTTGCACGAGCAGTACGCTGACGAACACAAGGCTAATCCGAACCCGGTCACCAGGACCGATGTTCAAGTGTACGAGGATATACTCCGAGGCGCCGAGCTGGCCGACGAACTCGGTTTCGACTCGGTGTGGATTGCCGAGCACGCCTTCAGCGAGCACAGCATCATCAGCTCGCCTCACAGCCTGCTGGCCGCCATTGCCGCCAAGACCAAGCGGGTCAAGGTGGGAGTGGCCTGCACCATCGTTCCCTGGCATCCGCCGCTTAGGTTGGCCCAGGACCTGGCTACCCTGGACATTATCAGCCAAGGCCGGCTGATAGTTGGCGCTGGCCGAGGCTACCAGAAACGGGAATTCGATGTCTATGGCGTAGACATCGCGGAGTCCCGGGCCAGGTTCGTCGAAGGGATGGACATCGCCATCCGCTCTTGGACGGAGGACACCTTTTCCTACCAGGGAGATTACTTTGATTTCCCGGAAGTACGTGTCATACCCAAGCCAATCCAGCAACCTCACCCACCCATCTTCATGGCGGTGACCCATAGCCCGGAATCAGTGGAGATTGCGGTGCAGAACCGGTGGGGCCTGTTCACCGTGGGCAGCAGCTTCTTCCCGGCTTCGCCTGATTCGGACCAGAACCTGATCAACCTGTACCGTCGCCGTATGCTGGAAGAGGGCGCGGCCCCGGACGACATCGAGGTGGCCGCCGTCCGCAACGTCTACGTCGCCCCCACCGATGAGGAAGCCGTAGGCCTGCTCACGCCCCGGCTGCAATGGGCGGGGGATATGAGCGAGTTCCTGCGCCGTCCCTTGGCAAACATCGTGGGAGCCACAGGGGTCCGGGGGTACGAGCATTACGTCAACGACCCGTTCATCGAGCCCGACCTGGTGGCCCAACGCGGCAAAGAAGGTATGGCCGCCATCGGAAGCCCGGAAAAGGTCACCGCTGCCGTGAAGGACCTGGAATCCAACCACGTAACACATTTCATCAGCTACCTGGACGCCGGCGGGTTGAATTACGACGAGGTCTCCCGTTCACTCCGGCTGTTCGCCGAGAAGGTGATGCCCAACTTCCGGTAATTTATCACCCGGTAATGATCACCGGGCTATCAACGGAGGGCGCGGCCCGAAAAGCCAACGACATCAGGAGTTTCATCAATGGCCACGTTGGACGTTTTGACCTACGGCTTCGCCTTGAATACCGATCAGGGCGCTTTCGGATATTCGACCAACTCCCTGCTTCGGGTGGGCAGCCATAACATCCTGATCGATACGGGCCCGTCCTCCCGGCGGCCTTTCCTGTATCGAGCGCTGCAAAGCCGTAACCTGACTACCGACGACATCGACATGGTGATTCTCACCCACATGCACTGGGACCATTGTCAGAACACCGACTTGTTCGGGAATGCCAGGGTCCTCGTCAACCCCACCGAGATAGACTACGCCCGCAACCCCAACAAGTGGGATTTGGCGGTGGCCGCCGGAATGGCCGATTTCATGCGGAACATGAAGGTGGAGCCGGTTTCCGAGGGCGACGTCATAGTAGATGGAGTCACCGTACTGGAAACCCCCGGACACACCAAGGGTCACATGAGCGTCTTGGCCGAGATCGACGGTGAAAAGGTTCTCATCGCGGGCGACGCCATGCCCGAAAGCGGCACCGTGTCCCGCGGCGTTCCCTACAACATCTTCTGGGACGTTGAGGACGCCCACGCCAGCGTGGAAAAGATGGTGGCGTCCTGCAATGTGTTCTACCCCGGCCACGACCGGCCCTTCCGGGTCGAGGGCGACGAGATCGCCTATCTGCACGGTCCGTCCAATATCGAAGTCATGAACAGCACTGAAGGCGGGGGCACCGCCTCCCTGACCTTCACCGTCAGCGCGGCCCGCACCGTAAACGTCGACATTGTCCAGAAATAGACGGGCGGAAATAGCAGTGCGGAAGTAGCCGGGATTGACCAGCGATCAGGACATTCGAGGAGCGTTAGACGCACTGGTCCGGGCCCGGCCCGGTTTCTGGACCCGCACCGCCTGCGGCGTGACGCGCTCTCTTTCGCCCATACCCGCCATACTGGACCGCCACGCCTACGCGGCCGAAACCGCGCGGGCCAGGATTCTCCTGCTTTGCGGGCTCTCCGGCCGGCCTGACGACGTCAACATGGCCCTGCGCGCCTTGGAACTGTATGCCGGCGGCGGCGATGGCCTGGCGCTCCGGATTGCTCTCAGCGCCGTTCCTTGCGCCAACCCCGACGGCCTGCGCCTCAACCGCGCCCCATCCAACGGCGCGGGCGGCTTGCCCTCGAACGGCTACCCGCCGGAAGGAAATTTCTATTTCGACAACGAGGACCCGGAAAAGCGTTATCTCTGGCGTTGGACCTGTTTCCAGGCCCCGGACCTTGTGCTTGAGCTGTCCTCCGGTAAATCGGTACGGTGGGAGTACAACGCCGCCGCCCGCAGCCTTGCTCCGGGCCTGGGCGCCCGGAGCCTGCAGGATGACTCGCTGCTCAACGCCTTGGGAGAGGGCCACCCGGAGGGACTGGGCGCCGTCCCCGCCATGCGGCTCACCGCGTCAGAAGACCAACTGCCCCGAGAACTGAGCCGCCTGTTCGCCATCACCCGCCAGACCCACATTTGGCCCACGTCCAACGCCCGGCAGGCGCTGAACGCGCGCCGGGCCCGCAGCCGGCTGGAAGTGGCCCGTATTCTGGCCGCCGCCTACGGCCATACCTTCGATCCGGTCGTATACACACAGGGAGTACCCATTAGCGGCCGGCTGCGGCTGGCGAACTTGGACCGCGAGCGGAACAGCCCGGTTCCCGGTATCGCGGCGTTCTTGGAGGCTTTCACCGAGGATTTGACCAATGGGGCGGCGAACGGGTTCGGCGAAGGCCTAGGTCCTGCCGCGATGGCTGGAGTGGTGTGGGCCGAGGAACTCTTCGAGGCTACCGGCGAACAACGTTACGCCGACCTCATAATCGCCGCCGCCGACCGGTACCAACCGGCGGACCACGGCGAAGCGCCGCCCCCGTCGGCCCCTGATTTCCGCACCGAAGACATGTTCATGAACGGTGCGGTTTTGGGACGGGCTTATAAGCTGACCGGGGAGTTGCGTTACGCCGATCTGCTCAGCCGCTTTCTTCTAGAGTCCAGAATTCAGAAAGAACATGGCCTCTTCTGGCATTGCCGGTCGGCCAGCTACTTTTGGGGCCGCGGCAACGGTTTCGCCGCCATGGGACTGGCCGAGACCCTTACCTACCTTCCTGAGGACCACCCCGGCCGTCCCGAAGTGTTGGTCATGTACCGCCGGCTTATGGAGTCCCTCCGCCGGTTGCAACATCCATCGGGACTGCTCACCCAGGTGTTGGACTTCCCCGGCTCCTACCCGGAGTTCACCTCCGCCTGCATGATGGGTTACGCGATGGCCCGGGGCCTTCGCCTCGGGTTGTTGGGGCCGGAATTCAAGGAGTCCGCCGACCTGGCCTGGCAGGGCGTATCGGAGCGCATCGACGACGCCGGCAACGTGGTCGACGCTTGCGCCAGTACCGGGGTGCAGAACAGCGTCCGCGATTACCTGGACCGCCCGGCCATCTGCGGGTTCGACGATCGCAGCGGCGGGATGGCCCTCTGGTTCGCCACGGAGATGGAACGGCTGGAGCGCGGGCTGTAACAGTACCCTTGCGTGTATAATCACACTATCAACACTTGGCAATGGTCATCAGGACGGGCGATGGCAGCAGGAAACGGACGTATTCGGGCGGCGCGGGACTTTCTGGAGGCATCGAGCAGAGAATTCGCCGCCGGGGACAACCGGCAGGGCTCGGAGAAGCTTTGGGGGGCTGCGGCTCAGGCGGTGATTGCCATGGCCCAAGAGCGCGGCTGGAGCTACGGCAACCATGGAGCCCTGAAAAATGCCACCGAACGGCTTACCGCCGAGTACGAAGACCCTTCTATACGGACCGGATTCGGGTTGGCGGAGAAGTTTCACGCCAACTTTTATCACGACTTTATGGAGGATTTTCAACTGTCGATCGACCGGACGGTCGTCCATGATTTCGTGGAGCGGATGCTGACATATCATGGCGGCAGTTAAGGAACGCATACAGACCGCGCGGGACTTCCTGGAATCATCGGGCCGGGAGTTCGCCGCCGGAGACAACCGGCAGGGCTCGGAGAAACTGTGGGGGGCCGCTACGCAAGTCGTGATTGCGATGGCACAGAACCGCGGCTGGAACTATGGCAACCACCGGGCCCTGGATGTCGCAGTTGAACGCCTGACTACAGAGTACGACGACCCTTCGATACGGGCCGGATTCCTGGCAGCGGAGAAGTTTCACGCGAACTTTTACCACAACTTCATGGCGGATTTCGAATTGGGGTCCGGCCGGCCCTTGGTACATGATTTCGTGGAGCGGATGCTAACCTATCATGGCGGCAGTTAACGAACGCATACAGACCGCGCGGGACTTCCTGGAAGCAGCGGATAGGGAGTTCGCCGCCGGAGACAACCGGCAAGGCTCGGAGAAGCTGTGGGGGGCCGCTACGCAGGTCGTGATTGCGATCGCCGAAGAACGGGGCTGGAACTACGGCAACCACCGCGCGATGAAGAATGCCGCTGAACAGCTTAGCGCGGAGTTTAACGACCCGTTGATTGGAGCCGGATTCGGAGTTGCGGAAAAATTCCATCGGAACTTCTATCACGACTTCATGGAAGATTTTGAGTTGGAAGCCGACCGTCCAAGAGTCCATGATTTCGTGGAGCGGATGTTGGCATACCACGAGCGCCCTTAACCCAATACTCAATCCAATGCGGAAAACTTCTCTGGAGGTAATGTTTCATGGCCACTATCACCGGTTCCAACGTCGTTCTGTCTACCCGGGAATATAATGTCATCGGCAGCCGGCCGGTGCGTCACGACGGCGCTGAAAAGGTCACCGGCCGCGCCCGTTATGGGGCCGATATCAATCTGCCCGGCCTGTTGTACGCCAAAGTGCTGCGCAGCCCTCATTCCCACGCCAGGATCAAATCCATAGACACCAGCAAGGCCGAGGCCCTGCCGGGCGTCAGGGCGGTGGTTACAGCCGCCGACCTTCCCCAGCCCAGGGGCCGTTTGTCGGACCAGGGCGAGGGGGCGATGGTCAACCCCAGGTTCCTGAGCAACAATTGCCTGGCCGGGGATAAAGCCCTGTACCGCGGGCATGCCGTGGCGGCCGTGGCGGCGACCGGTGTCCATATCGCCGAACAGGCCCTGGAACTGATTGAGGTCGACTATGAGGTCCTGCCCGGAGTAACGGACATCCTTGATGCAATGAAGCCGGACGCCCCGGTGCTTCTAGAGCGGTTGGTCAACGCCACCGACGCCAACGTCCGTCCCGGCGGCCTCAAGGACGAAGATGATTCGGCGGCCAGCACCAACGTCGCCAACCACTTTGTTTTCGAGATGGGCGACATCGAGCAAGGCTTCAAAGAAGCCGACGTCGTCATCGAGCGCGAATATCGGACCCAATCGGTCCACCAGGGCTACATCGAACCCCATACAAGCACCGCCGACTGGAACGAGGAAGGCAGCGTGACGGTCTGGTCCAGCAGCCAGGGACACTTCAACGTCAGGGACCAGGTGGCCATGGTGCTGGATATCCCAATCTCCAAAATCAAGGCGATTCCCATGGAGATAGGCGGCGGCTTTGGCGGCAAGACCTTGGTTTATCTGGAGCCGGTGGCGGTATTGCTGTCCAAGAAATCGGGAGCCCCGGTGAAGCTCAGCATGAACCGCTCCGAGGTGTTCCAAGGCTCCGGCCCCACCTCGGGAAGCTGGATGCGCTGCAAGTTGGGCGCCACCAACGACGGCCGGATCACCGCGATCGACGCCTCTCTAGCCTACGAAGCCGGCGCATACCCGGGTTCGCCGATCAACCCAGGGATACAATGCATGACCGGCCCCTACGACATCGCCAACGGCAGGTTGGAAGGTTTCGACGTGGTCTTGAACAAGCCCAAGACTGCGGCCTATCGGGCCCCCGGCGCTCCGGCGGCGGCGTTCGCCATCGAGACCGTCATCGATGAGGTCTGCCAGGTAATCGGAATGGACCCGTTGGAGTTCCGGTTGCTTAACGGGGCAAAAGAGGGCACCCGCCGCTTGACGGGCCCCATCTTCGGCAAAATCGGCAACCTCGAGACGCTGCAGGCTTCCAAAGACCACGAGCACTGGAGCGCACCTCTCGAGGGGCCCAACCGGGGCCGCGGAGTCGCCGCCGGCTTCTGGTTCAACGGGACCGGGCCCTCCAGCGCCACCGCGAGCGTCAACGCCGACGGCACGGTCGGCCTGATCGAAGGTTCTCCCGACATCGGCGGCACCCGCGCGGCGCTCTCCATGCAATTGGCCGAGGTCCTGGGAATCGCCGCCGAGGACGTGCGGCCCTTGGTGGGCGACACCGATTCGGTGGGTTACACGTCGATGACCGGCGGCAGCAGCGTGGCATTCAAGACCGGCTGGGCGTCCTACGAAGCGGCCTTGGACATCCGCCAGCAGATGATCGAGCGCGCCGCCCGCATATGGGACGTATCACCGGACTTGGTCGCTTACGACAACGGCGTGATCTCTCATAAATCGGACCCGGAGCTCAAATTGACCTTCAAGGAGTTGGCTGCCCGCCTGAACGGCACCGGCGGCCCCGTAACCGGGCGCGGCAACGTATCGCCCGCGGGGGTCGGCGGGGCCTTCGCCGTCCATATTGTCGATGTGGAAGTGGACCCGGACACAGGCAAGGTGGACATCGTCCGCTACACTGCCGTGCAGGACGTGGGCAAGGCTGTCCACCCCAGCTACGTGGAAGGCCAGATACAGGGCGGGGCCGTCCAGGGTATTGGTTGGGCGCTCAACGAGGAGTACGTGTTCGATAACCAGGGAGGGATGCAGAACCCCACCTTCCTGGACTACCGGATGCCCATCAGCCTGGACCTGCCCATGATCGACACCGTAATCGTCGAGGTCCCCAACCCCGGCCATCCCTACGGTGTGCGGGGGGTGGGCGAAGTGCCCATAGTCCCGCCAATGGCGGCCATCGCCAACGCCATCCACGACGCCGTCGGCGTCAGGATGGACCAGTTGCCGATGTCTCCAGGCGCGGTGTTGGAAGCCCTCTGGGCGAACGGCTAACCGTCCGGCCTCGGAATCGACGCAATTGATTGGAAACCGGCCGTACAATAACCGGCCGGTTTCCGGCAATCAGGAGGAAGCTCATGGCTTCGATCAGAGTTAACCGGGCCAAGCAGAAACTTCAAAACAACCAATTGGTGACCACTATCTCGGGGTTGCAGGACAGCGACATCATCGATTTCCTGGGACCCTTCGGGTTCGACGCGGCATGGATCGAATGTGAGCACGGGCCTGTAGACTGGGACGCTCTGGGAAACATGACGAGGGCGTGCGATCTCTGGGGCATGACCTCCATCACCAGGGTGAACGCCAACGACGAAGGTCTGATCACCCGCACCCTTGACCGTGGCTCCATGGGCATCGTCGTGCCCCACGTCAACTCCCGTGATGCGGCGGAGCGGGCCGCCCAGTCCGCCAAGTACGCTCCTCTGGGCTACCGTGGTATGTTCGGCGGCCGCCAGTCATTCGGAGTGGCCGACTACTTCCACGCCGCCAACGACCAGACCATGGTGATAGTGCTCCTGGAAGAGGTGGAAGCGCTGGGCAACCTTGACGATATCCTCAAGGTGGACAACATAGATGTCTTCTTCGTCGCCCCTTCGGACTTGGCCCAGACCATGGGGCACCTCGGGGATCCGGAACATCCGGAGGTGCAGTCGGCCATCGAGGAAGCCATCGGAAAGATCGTCTCGGCCGGCCGGGTCCCGGGCACACTGGCCAACGACGGCAACCTGCAACGTTACGTCCAAATGGGCGTGAAGTTCCTGATGACCTCGTGGAACGGTTGGGTCGCCCGCGGCGCAACCGAGTTCGTGCAAAAAGCCGCGTCGGCCTAAGGACCAGGAACCGGAGGGTCGGCCTCGGGAGGGTCCTCAGGTGGGAGAGGCGGAGCTCCCCGCAGGGACTCTTCCCTTACGGTTGTCTTCACTGGCACCAAGATCAAAGCTCCCGCCACAAACATCCCGGCGCAGCTGGCAATAAGCACTTCATAGCCCAAATTAGTTGAGACCCGGTTCAAAAAGTCTATTGCCGGGCCCAATAATTTGGCCACGGCCGCGCCGCCGATCGTCGCCATGTTGACGATACCTATGTGGAGTCCGGCATTCTGCCGGCTGCCCAGCTCGTTGGCCATCGCCCAGTTGGCGCTGGCCAGGGTCCCTATGGAGGCCCCGATAACGCTGGCGACGATCAACACCTCGGTCGCCGATCCGGCGGTCAGCATCCATAATGTGCTCAATGCGGCGGCTGCCGCGCCCACCAACACCACCGGCTTCCGACCGACACGGTCTGAAGCCCACCCGGCGATGTACACGGCCACGGCCAAAGCCCCCCCAATGGCTAGAATCATGCGTCCCAACGCTTGGGCCGGGTCGGCGAGCCCCACGACGTCGTGGAGGAAAAACAGGCCGTAGGTCTGGAAGGCCGTGATGGCGGTGAACATCAGCAGTCTGGACACCAGAAACAATACCAGGTCCCGGTTGATCACGGGCAGCCCCCGGGGTCCTTCGTTCGGGGCGGCGCGCCTCGGCAACGGACCCTCGCGGGCCAGGACGGTGGCCGATGTGACCAACACACTCAGGACCAGGCCAGCCCCCAGTATCGCCAGGGTGACCCAGCGCCAGTCTACGGTCTCCGACACGGCCTCGATACCAATGAGTGCGCCGGTTACCGCGATAAGGGCCACCCCGCCCAACGAGTCGGCCATGATTTTGATTGCAGAGGCCACGCCGATGCGGTTGAGGGGGACCAGGTCTCGTACCAAGGCGAGGCCGGGTCCGTAGGCGACATTGAGATTGCATTGAATGAACACCCAAACGCCGAACAGCACCGCGAAGTTCGGGGCCAGTCGCACCCCGGCGAGGCCGGCGCAGGCGAACACGGTCCCCCAGAGCAGGTAGGGTACGCGCCTGCCCAGAAACGACCGTGTGCGGTCGCTCATCCGACCGATTATCGGCTGCATCAACGCGGCGATTAACAGGCCGCTGATGCCGAGCACCGTAAGGTAGGTGTTTTTGTATTCCTCCGGCGCCACGGTCAGAATGAAGACCGGCAGGATCACCGTGTCCATGGCCAGAATGAACCCGGTAACCCCAAAGCTGAACGCGTTGAGCCGGACTAACGCAAAGCTGCTCCAGGTGTTCGATGCCTGGGCCATTCAGGAGGAAGGTCCGGGGATTGGGTGGAGGCAGGCCAAAGGCAGTTCAGGTGCCATCAGTAGACTATAATACAACACCTAACTCGCCGGTTCGTTACTTTTCTCCGGCGATTCCCCGGCGATTGAGTCCGAATCAACCGATGTTCCGGCAGACGGGGTCGACGATTGGTCAACATGAAGATTTGCTCTCTTCTTCCCAGCGGGACCGAGATACTGTATGCCCTTGGCTTGGGCGACCAGATCACCGGCGTCAGCGATCTCTGCGACTACCCGCCCCAGGCAGCGGACAAGCCGGTGGTGAGCCGCAGCAAGATCGACCCCTCGGTCCTCTCCAGCGAGGAGGTGGAAGCAGCCATGATCGACCTGCTCCGGTCGGGCGAAAACCCGTACGAGATCGACGAAGATTGGCTCGCCCGCGAATCACCCGACGTCATCCTGACCCAGGACCTGTGCCACATCTGCGAGGTAGACTCCGGTGAGGTGAATACGGCGGTCCGGGGGATGGAAGTGCAGCCCCGGGTGGTGGAACTCAACCCCAGGACGTTCGAAGATGTGCTGCACTCTATCGAGCAAGTGGGCGCCGCTTGTAACGCGCGCGGTCCGGCCCAGGAGCTGGTGGCATTGCTCCGGGCCCGGGTGCGGTCGATCACGCACACCCTGGGGCCGGAAGTCCGGCGCCCCAGGGTGTTTTCCCTGGAAGGGGTGAACCCGTTGGTGGCCGGCGGTCATTGGATCCCCGACCTGCTGAATCTGGCCGGAGGCGATCAGGCCATCTTGGCGCCGGGCTGCCCAGCCAAGCGATTGGACTGGGAGGAGGTGCGGAGCTATGCCCCGGACAAGCTCTACGTTGACCTATGCTCGTCCGACATCGCCCGCGGTCGTCGCGAGGTCCCGTGGTTGGCGGCGCAACCCGGATGGAACGACCTGCCCGCCGTGCTCGCCGGCGAGGTCTACCTTATTGACCACGTCTACTTCAGCCGGCCCGGGCCGAGGATCGTGGAGGGTATAGAAATCCTTGCCCAGCTTACCCATCCCGACCGATTCACCGGAATGGTGTCGGCCGGGACCGTGGCCAAACTCGACGCCGCCGCATACCGTTTCGGTGGTGACATCGGCCGTTGTTTTTCGCCATTCCAGTGAGTTGACGCCCTGCTCCGCCGGTAGCAGCCGGAAACCGTAGCGTATATAATGGTGCGTGGCCCGGTCCGGGGCCTCACACTCGGGCCAATACCCACGGGCCGGCGCTCCAAGTTAGTCCGCTGGAGTTACTGGGGAAAGAATGCTTGAATTCACCAAAGACGAGTTCAGATCGGCGCTCTCCGAATTCGCCACCGGGGTGACCGTCATCACAACCTTGGACGACGAAGGGCAACCCCACACCATGACGGCCAACGCTTTTACCTCAGTGTGCCTGGACCCTCCGATTATTCTGGTCTGCGTCGCCCACGGTACTCATACCTACGGCTACCTGGAAAACAGACAGTCCTTCGGAGTCAACTTCCTCAATCAGCAACAGCAGGAACTTGGGGCATACTTCGCCAAAAAGCCCGAGGACCGCACCGGCGGCGTGGACTACAGCTTCTCCGCTTCGAGCGGCGGCGTTCCCGTGTTGGACGACTCGATGGTCTTTTTGGACTGCGATGTGATTGGGTCTCACGTTTATGGCGACCACACCGTTTATCTGGGCGGCGTCAAGGAAATTCGCCGGAACGATGCTGAAGTGCCCCTGATGTTCTACAAGAGCCGGTGGTATAACCCCGCACAAGGCTAGGCCGTCTGGTGGCGCGCCAGCCGCCCGTTATCTACCGTGGCCGTTACTCTTCAGGGTGGAGAGAAATCCCTCGATTCCGCCGTTGACCCGGCTGTATTTTTCCAGTTGGAAGAAGTGGGAGCCGCCTTCGATCACGTCCTCGGTCGCGTTCTCGATGTTCTCCGCGAGGTAATCGCTGTATTTGACCGGGGTCATCACGTCTTCACTGCCGCACATTACGTAGGTAGGCAGCTTTATCTGGCCCAGGCTTCCCATGACGTCGAAGCGGTCGCAGGCCAGTAGATCGTTCAACTCAACTCCCGGTCCGACTTCTTCGGCCCGTTGGACCAACACCTGGTAGATATCCGATTCCACCGCCGAGTAGTATTGCTTGTGGCCGTCGAGCCACGGTTTGTTATCCTCCCCCGGGTTCTGGCACCGCTTCAGGTAATTGGGATCGACACGAAGCCGGGCGCCCGTTCCCATCAGGATCATCCCCTTCAACTCATCCGGATAACGAAGCGCGTATTGAAGAGCAATTGCGCCGCCCATCGAATGACCGCAAAGGACGACGTCTTTGTACCGCCTGGCAGCAATGAACCCCCGGACCCATTCAACATAACCGTCCACGTCCCCGCAGGCGGTCCCTGCTGGATGCCCGGGCAGGTCGATTGCCTTGGAATTTCTGAAGTGCCTGAGCTGGTAGTAGAAAGACAGACTGGAACATCCCGCTCCGTGAATAAAGACTAGTTTCATCCCTGGCTCCATTGTATGGTGTTACAGCATGAATTGAAATATTGTATCTTTTTCAATATCATGCGGCTCTAGGTAATATATTAACTGACATTTACCTCAAGTTGGAAGAGGGTCTGACAAAAAAGGGCCAATAGAGGAGCGATCAGATGACGACTAGCTCAATCACTTGGACCGAAGAAGTCCTGCAGGTGGCCGGGGCCGAGATGAACATGAAGAAGGGAGGCTCGGGCGAGCCGTTGCTGGTTTTGCACGGTGAGATGGGCCAACCGGGTTGGCTCCGGTACCATGACGAGTTGGCCCGGAACCGCACCGTGTACGCTCCCTCTCATCCCGGGTTCGGAATCACTGGCCGGGTGGACTGGATTATGAATATGCGCGACATGGCTGGATGGTACCTCCGGGCTCTGGAGGAACTCCAACTGGTTGGCGTGGACGTCCTGGGATTCTCAATGGGGGGTTGGCTGACTGCGGAAATGGCCGCTCAGAGCCCCCGGAACTTCAAGAAACTGGTCCTGGTGGGCGCCCCGGGCATCCAACCCCCGGCAGGCGAAATTCTGGACATGTTTTTGATAGTGGCGAGGGAGTTCATAACGGCCGGTATCCTCGACCCTGCCACTACGGAGGAATTCCAGACGGTGTGTCCCGACGAGCCGTCGCCTGACTTGGTCGAAGTCTGGGAAACAGCCAGGGAGGAGGCTTGCCGGCTAAGCTGGCGCCCCTATATGTACGATCAAAGCCTTGCGTTCCGCCTGGCCAGGTTGAAGGACTTGCCCACTCTGATTGTCTGGGGAGGCCAAGACGGGGTGGTGCCGCTCAGCGTGGCGGACTCCTACAACCAAGCGATCTCCGGTTCTCGGGTCGCTACCATCGACGGTTGCGGTCATCGGCCCGAGCTGGAGAAGACCAGCCAGTTCGTAACGCTGGTGCGCGACTTTTTAGGCTAAGCCGCCCGGTCCCGGCGGGTCGGTGGTGAGACGGAGGAACGATCGTGACCGCCGCCTCACCGGCCGCTCACTTGCCCGAAGCGCCGTTTTGGGTCCCCCTCTCTCCGTTCTGGGCTTGCCCGTTGACATGGTTATTGCCCGAGCCGTTGGAGCCGGCCGTCCCGTTCTCCGCGTGGTGATCGTCGACCTGCTCGTCTTCCCCGGCGGTAGCTGTTTCCTGGAAGCAGGCAATGGAGGCTACGAAGTCGTCGGGCTCCTTGGCCTGCCAGACGATCACCCCCTGGGTGTTCCTGCCGGTCACCCTGAAGTCTTCAAGAGTGATCCTGACGACTTGGGCCTTGGCCGAAATGATGAATATCTCTTGGCCCGGAGTGTCGGTGACCATCAGCGCCGCAGCGATGTTCCCCGCTTTGTCGGTGGTACGGAACGTCCTGACCCCTTGGCCTCCCCGGGAGTGGCGCGGGTAGCTGGAGGTGGGCGTCGACTTCCCGAAACCGTTCTGGCTGACGATGAGCAAATGGCTGTTGGGGACAACGACGCCCATGGCGACCAACAGGTCCTCTCCCACCAGGCGCATGCCGCGGACGCCGCCGGAAGTCCTGGACCGCGGCGTCAGGCCGGCAATCGGGAACTTGATGGCTTGGCCGCTTGACGACACCAGCATCACGTCTTTGGCGTCGCCGGCCTGGCACACCCCAACCAATTCGTCGCTTTGGTCCAAGACCATCACGATGAGGCCTGACGGTCTGATGTTGGACAGCTCACCCGTCTTGAGTGCTTTGACCTGGCCTTGTTTGGTGGCCAACAGTAGCGGGTACTCGTCTTGGGACTTGTCCAGCAGAAGCATGGCCTGCACCTGCTCCCCGCGGTCCAAGGGCAGCAGGTTGGAGAGCAGGACACCCCTGGTGGTGCGGGAGGTGTCGCCGGCGATCTGATGGGCCTTCAACGGGTAGACCCTCCCACGGTTGGTGAAAAAGAAAAGGGTGTCATGGGTGTCGGCCACGATCAGGTCCATCGTGGCGTCGTCTTCCCGGGTGGTCATTCCGCGCACGCCCTTGCCCCCCCGGTGCTGGGTGCGGTAAGTGGCGGGCGGGACCCGCTTGATGTAACCTCGCTGGCTGAGGGTGATTACCACGTCTTCACGCGGGATCAACGATTCGGGGGTTTCCTCGCCAATCTCCTCGTCGTGGATCACCGTGCGGCGGGGGTTGTTGAAGGACTTCTTCAGGTCCCGGGTCTCGGACTTAATCTCGGCCAACACCTTGGTCTCGTCGGCCAACAACGCCTCGAGCTCGCCTATCCTCTTGACCAGCTCGTCGTGCTCGTTCTGCAGCCGCTCCCGCTCCAAGGCCGCCAGACGGCGCAGTTGCATGTCGAGAATGGCTTGGGATTGGATCTCGGAAAGGGAAAGCTGCTCCATCAGGTTGTTGCGGGCCGCCTCAACGTCGGCGGAACCGCGAATAATTTCGATCACTTCGTCCAACCGGTCCAAGGCCAGCAACAACCCCTGCACCACGTGGTCACGGTCGCGGGCCCGTTGCAACTGGTATTCGGAGCGCCGGCGGATCACCTCTTGCCGGTGTTGGATGAACAGCGACAGGCATTCGCGCAGGGGCAACACCTGGGGCTGTCCGTCCACCAAGGCCAGCATGATGGAGTTGAACGAAGACCGAAGGGCAGTGTGCCGGAACAGGTTGTTCAGCACCACCCTGGGCTGGGCGTCGCGGCGCAGTTCGATGACGATGCGCATGCCGTGACGGTCCGACTCGTCCCGGATATCGGAAATGCCCTCGATTTTCTTGTCCCGGGTCAACAGGGCGATGCGCTCGATCAACGTGGCCTTGTTGACCTGGTAGGGCAGTTCGGAGACGATTATCTGCTCGCGTCCGCCGCGGGTCTCCTCCACCTCGGCGGAAGCCTCCATGACGACGCGGCCCCGGCCTGTGGTGTAGGTGTCTTCGATGCCCTTCCGGCCGCGTATGTTGGCGCCGGTGGGGAAGTCGGGGCCCTTCACGTGGCGCATCAGGCGTTCGGTGGTGGCCTCGGGGTTTTCGATAAGGTGGACGATTGCGTCGCATACCTCCCCCAAGTTGTGGGGCGGTATGTTGGTGGCCATGCCAACGGCGATGCCGGTCGCGCCGTTGACCAGCATGTTCGGCATCCGGGCCGGCAACACCGTGGGTTCGGTCAGCGAATCGTCGAAATTGGGTAGGAAGTCCACCGTGTTCTGGTCGATGTCCGCCAGCAATTCTTCGGCGATGGCGGCCAGTCGGGCTTCGGTGTACCGCATAGCCGCCGGAGGGTCGCCGTCGATACTGCCGAAATTCCCTTGCCCGGCGACCAGCGGGTAGCGCAGGGAAAAGTCCTGCGCCAGCCTTACCAGGGCGTCATATACCGACCCCTCGCCGTGGGGATGGAATTTACCCAGCACCTCCCCGGCGATACGGGCGCACTTCCTGAATTGGGAGTTGGGGCGAATGCCCATGTCGTGCATGGCATACAGGATGCGGCGTTGCACCGGCTTGAGACCGTCGCGCACGTCCGGCAGCGCCCGCGCCACGATTACGCTCATGGCGTAGGTCAGATAAGAAGTCCGCATCTCCTCTTCGATGCGAATCGGCCGTTCTCCAGAGGGGACCGGAGCGGTGGTTACCATTTAGCAATACTCCTCTTTTCGTGCTGGCGGCTTGACGCCGAGCCCTTCACACGGGGCGTTTTTCTGTTGGAGGACTGCTGGCGGAGTGGCTAAGCGGAACGGCCGTCGGCAAATGAGTCCGCACGCTCCGCCAACCCGGCAAACAGGTTGGCGAAGAGTTTCGGGACCTCGTCCTGCCGTTCCGGATGGCATTGCAACCCGATGACCCAACTGTGTTCGGGGCTTTCCAACCCCTCCACCAACCCGTCCTCCACACTGTACGCAGTCGTCATCAGGCGCGGGGCGCGCTGGGCGTCCCGCAGGCCCTGGTGATGGCGGCTGTTGACCTTGAAGAATCCGGCAGACCCTATAATCGCCGCCGCCTTGGCTCCCGGGGCCACGTATATCTGGTGGTAAGATGATTCGGAGCGGCCGTTCGCCGAAACCTCCCGGTGTTCCGGGATGTCTTGGAGCAATTTGCCTCCGAAAGCCACATTTAGCAACTGCATCCCCCGGCATATGGCCAGCACAGGCATGTCGATTTCCAGGGCGTATTCGAGGACCGGTAACTCAAGGTCGTCCACGGGCGGCGATAACTCCAGTCCGGCCGTGGGACCGGGTTCTTGCCCGTAGAGAGAAGGCGCCACATCCGGGCCCCCCGTCAACAGCAAACCGCCCACCCCATCCAACAGTCGCTCCGCAGTCTGCCCCCCATGGGACTCGGGTAACAGCAGGCGGGCGGAGGCTCCAACGGCTTCCATCACTTCAACGTAACGTCGAGCGTTTTTCGTGTCGCAAGAAGTGATAGCAACAATCGCCATACAACATAACATTTTACCCGAATGGGGTATAAACTAACAGTGTAGTTTGCTCCGGTTGGGCCCGTTTTGTTAAGCTTGAGCGGCAGTCTGGAAAACTATCGCCAGCCAAATTCGTCTTCGCGGCCACGGTCCTCCTATGGGCCGGCGCCTGCGGGTAAAGGTACACAATGAAAGATGTCGTTCAGGGCGCGTTGGATGTCTTGAAGGATGGGCAACCCTGCGTTATCGCGACCGTGGTGCGCACCAAAGGTTCCACGCCCCAGAAGGCCGGGGCGATGCTGCTGGTCCGGGACGATGGCAGCGGCCTCGGGACGCTGGGCGGCGGCTGCGTCGAGGGGGACATCTGGTTCGCCGCCAAAGAGATTCTGCGGCGCAACGGCGGTCCCGAGTTCAAGGACTACTATCTTAACGAAGATATCGCCGCCAGGGACGGTCTGGTGTGCGGCGGCACGATGTACTTCTACCTGGAGCCGTTCCGGAACGGGGACGAATTTCTTCCGATAGGCGAGGAAATAATCGACGCCTATGAGGGAGGCGATCCGGTGGGTTTGGCCACCTTGGTCAACGCCCCTCAGATAGCCTCTGGAAGCGGCCTGAAGCCGGGCGCCAAACTCCTCCTTCGCAGCGACGGCAGCGTAGCCGGCACCTTGGGAACTACCGAATTGGACGCCAAGGCCATAGAGGCCGCCACACGCGTGGCCGAAATTGGGAACTCGGAGTCCATCACCACCTCCGAAGGTGCCGAGATATTCGTGGAGGGCTTCACGACCCCGCCGACCCTCGTGATGGTGGGGGGCGGCCACGTTGGGAAGGCAACCGCCGATTTGGCCAACTTTTTGGGCTACCGGGTCTACGTGGTGGACGACCGGGCCGAATTTTCCAACAAGGAACGCTTCCCCTACGCGGATGGAACAGTCGTCGCCCCTTACGACCAGTGGGCCAACCACCTCACGGTCAACGTCAACAGCTTTATTGTTGTGGGCACCCGGGGCCACCGGTTCGACGACATGGCCTTGGAGTCCGCGCTTACGAGCCGGGCCCGTTACATCGGCCTCCTCGGCAGCCGCCGTAAGACCCTGATGATCTACCGGCGCTTGATGGAGCAGGGAGTATCCAAAGACCGGATCAAAGAGGTCTACGCTCCGGTCGGGCTGAACATTGGGGCATTGACGCCGGAAGAACTGGCCGTCAGCATTATGTCGGAGATAATAATGGTCCGGCGCGGCGGCAGCGGCGGCCCGATGCAAATGGGTGACTGGTACGTCGACCGGGCCGCCGACATCGTCGAACGGGCTGTCGAAGTCTAGCGGAGTCTCCATGGCTGGCGTCTGGGCAGTGCTGCTGGCGGCTGGCGAATCGCGCCGAATGGGAGAATTGAAGGCACTGCTCCCGTGGCGGGGCGGGACCCTGATCGAACACCAGGTCGCTTCCCTCAAGGCGGGCGGGGCCGACCGGATCGTCGTGGTCCTGGGCCATCAGGCCGACCGGCTCATCCCTCGGCTGGAGGGCCGGGAGCACCTGGATTGGGTCGTCAACCACGAATATCTCCAAGGCAAGACCACCTCGGTCAAGGCGGGGCTCTCCGCCCTTCCTTCGGCCGGCGTCTCCTCGGTCCTGTTCCTCAACGTTGACCAACCCCGTAGCCCCGAGATCGTGCGGAGGCTGCTGGAGCGGCACCACGCTCACGGCAACGCCATTACCATTCCGGAATTCGGCGGCAAGGGCGGGCACCCCATCATAATGGATTCGAGACTCTTGCCCGATCTCAAAGCCATCGACGAAGAGACCCAAGGGATCAAGGCGGTGGTGCGCCGCCACAGCGACGCGGTGGAGCGGGTAGACTTGGACGAGCCGGAAGTCCTGCTGGACCTGAACACTCGAGAGCAGTACCAAGCGGCGCTAAATGTCAACCGTGCCTGACGTCGTATTCGACCTTTGCGTAATGCTCCGGTGACCTGTTGGAAATTATCAAGTGATACCGGCTGAAGTTGGGGAGAGTTAAATTCGCCTGGTGGATGCGGCGGTCGTCGAACCTTGCGTAATGATTCGGCGTCCGGCCATCCTTGAAGTCTTCCAGACCCATGTCATCTACCAAATATGTCGTAACCGGGCTGTCCGATCTGACCTCGAAAATCACTCGCGGGTTCGGCACGCCGGGCTCGAATTTCAGTAGCAGAGTCCTGTTAGGTTCAATAGATGTCTTCTTCATGATTGACTTCCTGGATACACCATGAATCCTACGGCCCTGGAGTTTCGGCTCTATCGGGCTCGGTCTGGAAAGACCCTCCTGGTATCGATATGCTTCTGATACGGTTGATTGAAGCTACCAGCGGCCGGTAAAAGATTGGCAACGTGAACAGTAACGCGGCTCTCCAGTTATCGTTTGGCATTATCAACACTTTGCCGGAGCGGGATTGCGCCGGTTCCGCCCCACCGAAAAGCAGTGCGGCCCGGTGCTCTGTGCTAGTACTCGTAAAAAGCCTGTTGCAAGGCGTCCCGGTCCTGGGTCTGGGTGAGGGCCAGCATCAACAGGATGCGGGCTTTTTGCGGCAGCAGGTTATCGCACTCGATGAACCCCCGCTGTCTCCACCTGGGAGTCGCCACCACCCTGCCGGCGGTGGCCCGGGTCGCCATTACCACCGGGATGCCGTCTTCGACCAACCGGGCCGCCGCCTGGATGAACAGAGGTGGATAGGTGCCGCCGCCGAACCCCACGACGACCACCCCATCGGGGCGGCCGGCCCGCGCCGCTTCCAAGTAGAACCCGTCGGCCCCGGCGTAGGAATACACTATGTCCACCCGTGGCAGTTCGGTGCGCCCATCCACGTCGAAGGACGTTGCGGCGGTGTGTTTGCGCAGTGGCGCGCGGTAAAACACCACCTGACCGTCGGAGTCGGCATAGCCCAGAAAGCCCAATTCGTTGGGCCGAAACGTCTCCACTCGGAAAGAGTTGGCCTTGGAAACGTCCCGGGCGCACTGTATCTCGTTGTTGAGTACCGTCAGCACCCCCATCCCGCCAGCATGGGGAGTGGACGCAATCCGTACGGCGTCCACCAAGTTGAGATCGGCGTCGGTGCTGAGAGCGGTGGGAGGCCGCATCGCCCCGGTTACGACCACCGGCCGCTCCGACTTCACGGTGAGGTGCAGAAAGTAGGCTGTCTCTTCCAACGTCGCGGTGCCGTGGGTAACGGCCACCCCGGAGAGCCCGGCGTCGTCCCGGAAGAGCTGGTTGATCCGCTGCGATAGCGCCAGCCATTCCGTCGCCCCGATGGCCGTGCTTGGGACGCTGATGAGGTCTTCACAGTCGACATGAGCGATGTCCTGGACCTCGGGCACCCGGTCCAACGATTGCCCGATGGTCAGGAGATCCCCGATTTCCGTATAGAGCATGAAGTCCATCCGGTCGGGCCCGATGCCCGCAATACTGCCTCCGGTCCCGATGACGTGCACCCTGGGTTTCTCTCCGGTCATACTGTTCCTCCAGAATTCGCCGGCCGCGCCAAGACCCGTTGGTCCCGGCGAGCCGGAGTTTAGCGGTTGAGAAGTTGGCGTTTCCCTTGCGGTATTCTACGCGAGTTGGCGTTCTCTTGGGATTTTACGCGGATGACCCGGTGCGGGCGCTGGCCCACGGCTTATAGGACGTGGGTCTTGTCCCACCCCAACCCATCAATTGACAGTGGCCTCGCAATGTTGATAGATTGCATCCAGAGGCCAACGTGTTGGCCGCCGCGCCATTTGGCCCGCTAGCTCAACTGGCAGAGCAACGGACTCTTAATCCGATAAAGTGGGGTTGTGGAGTATCTTAAGGAGTTCTCAGGGCCAGAAATTATAGCTGTCGGGGGCCTGGAATAGTGTGGGATGTAGTGGAGATGCGTGGAGTTCGTTTGCAAAATGTTTGCAAACAGGGGGCGATTGGTAGGCTGCTGTCCTAGTGGTCTTGCCCCACTTTCTGTACCAGGCGTAGTGCGAGTTTTGCGGGTCAATCTCCTATTACCGCCAGTACGGCGAACTCCCTGGGGGACAGGTTTCCGAACGCACTGTGGGGCTTTTCGCCATTGTAGTGTCTCTGCCAGGACTCCACCTTCTCCTGGGCGTCTTCCAGAGACAGGAACCAGTTCTCGTTCAAACATTCCTGCCTGAACCGACCGTTGAAAGCCTCGATGAAGGCGTTGTCCGTGGGCTTGCCCGGCCTACTGAAATCCAGCTCCACCCCGTTCAGATAGGCCCACTGGTTCAGTGGCTTCGAAGTGAATTCCGGACCGTTGTCTACCCGGATGGTCCGGGGAAGCCGGTGCTGCTCCATCAGCCGCTGCAGGACACCTACGACCGCTTCTCCCTTGATGCTGGCCGCCACCTTGATGGCCAGACTCTCACGAGTAAAGTTATCGACTATCGTTAAGAGCCGGATCCGCCGCCCGTCAAAGAGCTCATCGCTCATGAAGTCCATGGACCAGCTCTCATCAATCCCCGAGGCCACCGGCCGCTCCGTCCGTCTTTGACACAACACGTGCAGCTTCGGCCTCTTCGTCCTCAGCATCAGGCCTTCCTGGCTATAGAGCCGGTAGACCCTCTTGTGGTTCACCGCCCACCCCTCCCGCTGCAAAAGCACGTGGAGGCGCCGGTAGCCGTAGCTCACCCGGGCCTGGGCCAAGTCCCTGATTCTCATCTTGAGGGCAGCCTGCTCATCTGCCACGCTCCTGTAGCGGTGGCTGGCCCGGGGCAGTGTCAGCACCTCGCAGGCCCGGCGCTCGCTCACGCCGTAGGCCACCTGGAGGTACTCCGCCCGGGGCCGCAGCTGAGCATGGGTCTTGCCGGTGCCGGGCAGTCCGAAGGCCAGCACGTTGACGCCGCGGTCGACGAAGCTGCCGTCAGACAGCTCGCCCAGTTACTGCCGCAGAGCCAGGGGCACACGGTCGTGCTCGAAGGTCTCCCAGGTTTTGCCGGCGGGCAGTCTGGACGCGGTGCGCAGCCTGCCGATGCGGCGCTGCCTCCGGTCCTCGGCCTCCTGCTCCAGCACTTCCAGCAGGGTCTCCAGGGCGTCGCCGTGCCCCGCGGCGGTGAATCGGGACACCGACTGCGCCCCCATGGCGGGCAACCGGAATTGGTGGCACAGCTCCCCAATCCGGACCTGAATGGCGTTGGCTCCATCATCAGGCCACCCCCGCCAGCAGAGCGTCGTAGACCGTCAGGTCCGGCATCCCGGACAGGCTCAGCACCGGTGCCCGCGGCGGCGTGGGATTCGCCAGTTCTTTCACAATGGCATAGTCGAATGGCTCTCCGGCCTCCAGCAGCAGGACCAAAGCGCTGTCCACCGTGGACTCCATAGTTGTCGCCGCAAGGTGCAGGATCCGCACGTACTCCACGTCAGTCCGTTCGCCTCGCCACCTCTTGAGGGCGTCGTAGGCCAAGCGGAAGGTCATGGTGGGAAACATCTGCTCACGGAACCGGTAGCGGGCGAAGGCCCCGGGGCTTGCCACCAGGGAGCCGATGACGTGGCGGTAATTGGCGTTGGCCTCCCTTTCACCGCGCATCCGCTCCATGCGTTCCACCAAGTGGCCCCTTTAGTACACTTCCAGATGCTCGGCGTACAAGCGTATCTGCACCTCCTTTCCGATGAGCCGGGAGGGTACGGTGTAGGTCCGTCCGGCTGCCTGGATGGTGCTCCACTTGCGCACCCGGGCCTGGTAGTTGACGTACTCCGGCCCTGGAGCTGGAGGCAGGCACTGCAGAAGTGGGCGTTCCTCCTCCAGCTTCCCCTGCACCAGGCGGTTGCGCCGCTCAACCACCTTGCCAACGAAGCCGGTGTAGGACTCGGCGGAATCGAAGTCGCGGCTGCCCCGCAGCATCAGAGCCTGGTCCAAAGCGTCCTTCAACCGGTAATGAGCCTGATCGGCCACGCCATTCTCGTGGGATTCCCCGGAATTGATCAGCGTGGACTCGAGCCCGTAGTGGTTCAGGAGCTCGGCGTAGTTGTCGTTCAGGGCCCGGCCGCGGCTGCGCTTTATTTCATGGGTGAGGGCCGAGGTGTTGTCGGAGCGTATGACCTGGGGCGCGCCGCCCAGTTCCCAGAGCGCGTTCTGCAGTCCCTGCTTCAGGGCCAGAAAGGTCTCGCCAGCAACCACCCTCGGCGTAGCGCCACCCTGAATGGCTCAACACCAGCTGGAACAGCAGGTGGTGGTAGCGCCGGCCGCCGATGGTTACTCCCAGAGAGTTGCAGTGGGTGAAGTCGAGCTGCGCCTCCCGGCCAGGTGGATGCTCCTGGGGGAAGTAGACCTCCTGGTCCGGACCGTTGAGTGCCCGCCAGTCCTGTAATCGGCGTTGCAGGGTGCGGACCTGGGAGGCGCTGAACCGGCCGGGAAATTTCTCCTCCAGCCACTCGATAATTGTCGTTGCCCTGAGCCTGCCGGCGGCCTCGCCCCTGAGCAGGGGCAGGATTTCTTCCTCCCAGACGCCGTCAAAGGGATCGGGAGGGGTGCGCCACCGGCGCTCCTGCTTGGTTTCCGACGGCAAGGGGCCACACTGCCACTTCTGCGCTGACCGGATGCTCATCCCGGCCATGGCCGCCGATGTCTGCTGTGTCTTTCTTTCCATTCGTCTCTGCCTCAGCAAAACAACTTGCTGGTCTGTAACCACTCCGGCACCTCCCATCCAGTACCGGATGATCACCTTCATTGACCCGCAAAACTAAACCAAGCCAAGGTGAAATGCGCAGAAAGATGGGGTAAATTTGGGGAGTCGCTGGGTTAGCTTTCGGTGTCGTCAGGGAGGGGTTGATGATGGGCGTAAGGGAGAAAGAGCGGTTTCTGGAACAATGGCGGATGGATGCCACGGATTTGCGTCGGCGGATGATTCTGGCTCCCACACCCCGGGAGCGGGAGCGGTGGTACGCCATCCTGCTGCTGGCTCAGGGCTTGACGGCAGCGGCGACGGCGGAGGCGCTGGAGCGGGACCCCCACACTATCGGACGTTGGGCGTCGGCCTTCGGTGAGGGAGGGCCTGCGGCGCTGATATTCGAGCAGACCGGTGGTTCCCCCCCGCCCTTGACCAGGCGCAGCAGGAGGAGTTGAAAGGGGCGGTGGAGCAACGGCCCGCCGCGGCGGGCATCCAACTGGCCAACTGGTATTGGAAGGTGGTGCGGCAGTTTGTCTCAGAACGGTTTGGCATCAGCCTATGCCGCAGCAGTTGCCTGAACTGGCTTCACCGGCTGGGGTTTGCCTTCAAGCGCCCCAAGAAGCGTCTGGTCAAGGGGAATGAGTCCAAGCGGGAGGCCTTCGTGGCGGAGTACGCCGCCCTGTGGGAGGAGGCCCAACGGACTGAAGCCAGAATATTCTTTGCTGACGAGGCCCACTTCCGGGCGGACGCGGAATTGCGGGGCAAGTGGGTGCTGAAGGGTAAGCCGGCGTTGGTGGACTCCAATAGCCCGCGGTATGGGGAGAAGGCCAGCTACTATTCAGCGGTGTGCCTGGAGACGGGCGAGGTGGAATGGATGGAACTGGAGGGCAACAGCAACAGCGGGACCTCGGTTGCCTTCCTGACGCAACTGAAGGAAAAGCATCCAGGGCCGCTGCGGGTCATCTGGGACAATGCGCCAGCCCACCGTGGGGAGGCGATGCGGGAGTACCTCAGGACGCCTGAGCTGGAGCTGAGGCTGGTGAACCTGCCGGGCTACAGCCCGGACTTCAACGCCGATGAGGCTATCTGGGGCTGGGCGAGAGAGGAGGCCACTGGCAATCTGTGCCTGGGGAGCAGGGCGGCGGTGCGGGAGAGGGTCGGCAAATTCCTGGCCGGGCTGTCCAGCCGGAAAGACGAGGTGAGACGGCGCTGCCGGACGGTCCTGCAATCAAGGGCCGAAACACTCCCGCGAGACTCCCGCCCCGATTCCCAGCACCCGGCAAATGCACATCCCACCTTGGCTTTGGTTTAGTACCGCGTCCGGCTGTTTTTGACAACTATAAGAATTGGTATAATGGAGGCATCCTTTGATTGTGGAGAGGTGTGGGGAATGCCAGCCAAGCTATATCGAGTGAACTTGACCAAAGCCGAGCGGGAACATTTGCTGGGTATCACCCGGCGGGGCCAATCCTCGGGGCGTAAAGTAAAGCGGTCTCTGATTTTGTGCAAAGCCGATGAAGGCCTTACCGACCAACAGGTAGCGAAAGCCCTGATGGTAGGCCCCGCCACGGTCGGACGTCGGTTCACCGCATGAAATATCTGACACTGCGGGTTTGACTGACCACTAGCCTGAGGGCGAGTCTTGCAGCTCAATCAAGAAGCCTGGATGATGACCATGACGATCACGGACGCGCTGGCACTTGGCGGGCAGGTCGGGAAATGCGGGTATCTCCGCCTGGGCTTGCCAGTTGCCTCTCCATCGATGTGAAAGCATCGATCAGCTCTGGTGCTTCGAATGCCCGATTGCGCCTGCCGACATTGACCTGCACCAGCACGCCTGCGTCCGCTAGCCGGGAAATAGCTAGATTTGTCGCTTGGAACGAGCGTCCGGTCAACTCCGACGCAGTACTCGTAGTCAGTACCGGGGCCGCTGGCAGTGCTCCAATGAGCAGACGCACTGTCGAATCGTGCCTTGGACTGCCTACTCTCTCCGTCCAGGAGGCCTTCAGTTTCCGCACCTGCTGCTCGAATCGCCTGGCGTCCTCAACTGCCCGACGGGCAGCTCCAGCAAACACCATTATCCATCGGTTGATTCCTTCATGAGCTATGTCGGAATCCGGCCGCCCGACATAGCGAGTAGCTGTAAGGCCGGCCACGTATTCATTCACCAATGTTGCGAGGACGAGGGACACCGGGGGAAGGAAGTGCGGTGTGATGCCGCGCCGGCGCAGTACCAGATGGATCAACGATCGTCCGGCTCGGCCGTTGCCGTCTGCGAAAGGATGTATGGTTTCGAACTGTGCATGGGCGACTGCTGCTTGGGCCAATGCGGGAAGTGAGTCATCATTGCAGAAGATCAACAAGTCTTCCAACAAGCCCGGCACTTCCTCGGGGGGTGGGGGTACGAAATCCGCCGAGCAGGGATTGTAATCGCTGCCTCCGATCCAGTTCTGTTCCGTCCGGATGCGGCCACCGTGGTCTTCGACCCGAGAGCCGGCCAGCAGGCGGCGGTGCATCTCCAGCAGAGCATTCAAGGTAAGCAGACCGCCAGCATCGACTGCTTCAATCCCGCATACCATGGCATCTATGTTGGCCAACACCTCTATGGCCGTGACGTCTCGCGGGTCTTCGCCCATGCGCTGCACTGCGTCGGCACGGAGCAAACGCCTTCCCCCGATCACCAGGCCTTCGATTTTGGAAGAGGCGACTGATTCGGCGCGCAGTAGCAGTCTGGCAAGTGCCTCGGTATCAGCGAGGGCCTCAACGGCAGTGTTGAGGCGAACCAGCTCGGCCTCAGCGTCAGCGACCTCTGCGGCCACATCGCCCTCCAGAACAAAGTGGCGCCCGACCAGAGGGTCAGGCATGTATACTGAATACTGGCAGGGTCGGCGGTCGCGTCTGGTTAACCCACGGTAACCGGCGTCCCATGTTCTTGAATCCAAACGTGCCATAGGCCTCTCTCTTATTCAATGATAGCACTTAATATTGAATATAGGTTAGAGATAATCAACTTACGAGGAAATCGTATTGCCTGCGGCCACATCGGACATCAGTGGTCGAGGTCTGAAGAGAGGCTAGGGGCTGGCAGGTGTCGACGATGGGATCGTGGAAGTGTCGAGGTGGGCCGTGGGTATTGAGCGGCTGCGTCAGTGTATTGCAGGACGGTCCCAGAGCCCCGGCGGGTATTGGACTATCTTAAGGGGCTGCTGCCCGGTGGCGCCCAAGAAGGACTGGCAACTGGCAGAGCGGGCGGGCGACGCTACTCCCTTCGCGCTGCTCCCGGCGTCGACGCAATCGCCCGGCTCACCCAAATCAGTCATCACAGTCGGATTCCAGATACCCGGATGACATTTGTCCCTCCGGGTCTAAACTTTCTGACAAGAGTGAAATTTCGGGCTCATAATGGAACGACCCTTCTGGGGAACGAGGACTCGTTGACCGGGATGCGCAACGCTCCTAAACTCCCGGCTAGCGACAGTATCCTGACGTTAATTGGAACTTGGTGGAGTGGATATGGCCCAGCAGAGAATCGGCATGGCGGTAACGGCCGCCGACAGCAACGCCGCCCTGGGAGCGGTGGAGGACATGGAGAATCGCGGCATCGGCGCGGCTTGGATGACCAGCGGCAGCACCGGCGGGGGAGACAGCCTCAGCGTTTTCGCAGCCGCCGGACCCCGCACCCGGAGCATCATGTTCGGCACAGCCATAACGCAGACCTTTCCCCGCCATCCCATCGCCGTTGCCCAGCAGGTCTTGACCCTGGCCCAACTGGCTCCCAACCGGTTCCGGCTGGGGTTGGGCACCAGCGGTCAAGGAGGAGTGGAGCAGACCCTTGGCATAAACTTCCGGGCGCCCCTGGCCCACCTCAGGGAGTATGTACGCATCCTGAAGGCATTACTGCAAGAGGGTTCAGTGGACTACTCCGGGCGCTATTACCAAGCTCACACCAGTATTCCCGCCTCAGTTGACGTGCCGGTGATGGCCGCCGCCCTGGGGGAGGGCGCGTTCGAGATGTGCGGGGCCGAAGCCGACGGCGCGATCAGCTGGGTGTGTCCCGGGGCCTACCTGCGGGATGTTGCCCTGCCGGCCATGCAGCGCGGGGCCGGGCAGGCCGGCCGCGCCACTCCTCCTCTGATAGCCCATGTGCCGGTGTGTGTCCACGACGACCGCGAGGAGGCCCGGGAAGCCATCGCGGAACAATTCAGAGGTTTTGCCAGGGCGCCCTTCTACCGAAACATGTTCAACAACGCCGGGTTTCCTGAAGTAACCGAGGGCGTGTGGA
Organism: Dehalococcoidia bacterium; assembly: GCA_965220625.1. GTDB lineage: Bacteria > Chloroflexota > Dehalococcoidia > Lucifugimonadales > UBA3495 > VXOI01. Next base: position 324,691 of record CBDCQN010000002.1, on the reverse strand, counting down.
GCCCCGGAATGGTGGACGCCGTTGCGGTGTCCGGGAACGAGGAGCAGGTATCGGAGGGGCTGCGAGGACTGCTGGAAATGGGCGCGGCCGAACTCATGGCCTCTCCGGTGCCTGCAGGGCCGGACCGGGAGGGATCGCTGGAGCGCACCACGGGACTTCTGGGACGGATTTCCCAGTCAGTGGCCGGGTAGGCGGGGAGACCAGGGAAATCCCAAGGAACTCCAACCGTACGGTAGTGGAGGGCGACGAAACATGGATGAAGCAGTGCGACAAGCCCTGGAACGGGACCGCACCATCGATATCACCACCACTGGACGGAATACCGGGCAGCCCCGACTCAAGGAGATCTGGTTCCACAATATCGAAGGCCGGCTCTACATTACCGGCACGCCCGGCAGTCGCGATTGGTACGCCAACCTGGTGGCAAACCCCCGGTTCATTTTTCACCTCAAGCAGAGCGCCCAGGCCGACTTGACCGCCCGGGCGACGTCAATCAGGGACCGGGAGCAGCGGCGGGACATCATTTCCCGAATCCACCAGAAAATTGGCGGCAACCGTGACCTGGAAGCTTGGGTTGAGAGCAGCCCCTTGGTGGAGGTGGAGTTGCTGCCGGATTAACCAAGCGGGTGGTACAGACCCCAGGCAGGTCATCACCATCACCCGCCTCGCCACGTCACACGGCTACCCCGGCAACGTGGGTTCTCTGTGTAATCACCTGGTATGTTCCTGTTGCCAGTCAGGGGCCTCGAAAGCGGAAGGTTCTGCAGCAAGCGCACGAAACTCTCTATCGCTGCCCACACCCCCAACAACTCCGGAGGCGCCTGTTACAATGCCAGCGGGTCCCTGTCACAGATGGCCCTGACGCGGGCCGCGTGGGATGCAGCAGGACAACGAACGGAACCCGCCGGACCCACTCACCGACAGCGTCATGGGGAATCTGCACAGGAGGTCCAGTGAGAATGTCGGACAAAACAACGAGCTACCGGTACAACCCGCTGCACCAAGACATCATCTGCCACGAGACTGCCATCGACGAACTGCCCCGGACGGTGGACGACCTCGGTTGCGGGTGGGTGATGATCACCTGCGGCCCAACCATTCTGCAGGCGTGCAACGTGGTGCCGAGAGTTCAGGAGGCGCTGGGTCAGCGCTACGCCGGCACCTACTCGGGGGTGGCGCCCCACTCTCCGGTGGAGACCGTGGAGGCCGGGGTGGAAATGGCCAGGGAAGTGCAGCCCGACATGTTCATCAGCGTCGGCGGTGGCAGCACCCACGACACCACCAAGGCCATGGCGACCCTGCTGGCCGAGGGCGGCGACATTCACGACTACGAGATTATTTTCGAGCCGCCCGACCGGATAACCGTGCCGCCTACCCCCTCTCCCAAACTCCCGATACTGAGCGTGCCCACCACCATGGGCTGTGCCGAGTTCAGCAGCGGCGGGGGCGGCATCACCGACCATCACCTGGGGCGCAAACTTATCCTCGCGGGCGAGGGCGTGACGCACCGCACGGTCATCATAGACGGGCAGGCATTGGCCACGACGCCGCTGCGGATCCTGGTCTCCACCGCAATCGGACAGATGCGCATCGCCATTGAAACAGTTTACTCCACGGGTCACAATCCCATCGGGGACGGGATGGCCCTCCACGCCATCCGGTTGCTGTTCGCGAACCTGCCCCGCTGCCGGTATGGGGACATCGACACCCTTCTGAATACCAAGACGGCCTGCGCGATGGCATCCCTGGGATCCTTCGGAGGCCTCGGCCTCAACACGGCCACCTGCCACCACGTGGGCGGGCTGTACGGGGTGCCCCATGGGGAGGCCAATGCCATCCTGCTGCCCCACACCATGCGCTACAACCTGGATGCCAGCGCTGGCCGCCAACGCCTGATCGCTGAAGCCATCGGGGTGGCGAACAGCCGAATGACCGACGAGGACGCCGGGCTGGCGGCGGCCGACGCCGTGGACGCCCTGTGCCGGGAACTCGGCCTGCCCCGCACCCTGCGGGAGGTCGACGTCCCCGAAGACGGTCTGGAGTTCATCGCTGCGGCGACGCTGCACGACCGGAGCCTGAGCACCAACCCCAAGCTCGTCACCGACGCCGGCCCGATCATGGAGGTGCTGAGGGCAGCGTTCTGAAGACAACGCGCCGTCATGCCCGGCTGCCGGCAAAGGCGGCAGGTCAATCATCGTATCCTGAAAATCGGGGAGGACTGTCATGGCACGCCTGTCACCCATTAGCCGGGACTTGGTCGCAGAACAACATCAATCGGCCTTCGACGAGGTTTCCGCTCCTCCTGACGGTGTTGGGTCCGGCCCCACATCCATTATGAAAAACAGTCCGGAAATGGCCAAACGGGCGATGCATCTTTCGGCATATCTACGGAACGAATCCAGCCTGCCCAAGAAGATACAGGAATTGGCAATGTTGATTGCGGCACGCAACATGGACTGCCAGTACATCTGGAACGCTCACGCGGCCCCGGGACGCCGGGAGGGGCTCAGCGATGGGTTGGTCGATGCGTTAAGGGACAAGCAGCCGCTTCCCGAATTGGCCGCTGACGAGTCGGCGGCTATTGACCTGGGGACGGAGTTCTACCAGACCCATCGGGTAAGCCGGGAGACCTTTGACGCCGTGCTGGAACAGTTCGGCAGGCAGGGTTTTGCGGAGTTGGTCGGCCTCATGGGGTACTACGCGATGCTGTCCTTCAACGCCAATGCCGTTGTGCTGGATCTTCCCAGCAACATGTCCGAGCCCGTGCTGCCCATCTAAATAGGGGGCTTGCCGAGGTCAGCCAACCTTGCGGCGGCAGCCCGGGCACGACCACCTAGACCGTTCCGGGGGAGCGTAGGCAGGCCCGGTGGGAGCATAGCGTCCCACTGAACGGGCGGGCTACCTTCATTCCATACAGCGTTGGTGCCGTGGACTGTTGCTGATATATGGCGGTTGTCCGATTCGGATTTTGAAATAGAAGCCGACATATCTACGGTGATAGACGAAAAGGGGCCGGGCGTCTACATGGTCCTCGTTTGGGGGAAGCACTCAGGAGAGCAAATACCATTGACGAACTATTCAGTCTTTGTTGGTACGCAATCGCCATAGACGGTATGACGGTGGAAATGACACCGGCATAGAGTATCGTGTCCGTATAGAGGAACCATCATGTCCCCTGCAGGTTATCATCCCAAACCGAACGGAAACCCCCGTGGCGATTGATGTTCACAGCCCGAACGTGGACACCATAGCTAGATCCTGGAACAGGCCATGACAATTGCCGCAATCGCCAGTGCAATCACTCCGTTCCGTATGCAAGTATAGCTGGCGTCGATTTTATTCGTCTTGAGCCGGGTAGCCTCCTGGTTTAACTCTACGTACCAAAGGACCGTCACGGCCCTAGTCTCATCGGTAGTGTCTTTTACCTCGTCATCTAGCGTCCAAGTATAAATATTGGCAATTCGGAGGGCGCTAAGTGCCAACGCACCGCCGATCAAGAGGAATAACACTCCAAACAATAACGATGCTAGAAGCACCCACATCAGCCAATCTACACTGAACTCACTAACGGCGGAGCTAGACGAGATTAGGGCCGCTCCGGCGAACATCGCGCTAAATGCCAAGGTCATACCAAGGACAGTCCAAAAAGCGGGACGCTGAAGCTGCGAGGACCGTTCTGTGGACGGCGTTACTCCGGCCCGATCGCCGGACAAACCATGGCCCACTTGTACGGGGCGATGCGTCGGTACGTGAACTACTTTCAGCCGTCGTTCAAGTTGCTAGAGAAAACCCGAGAAGGCGCCACCGTGGTCAAATGTTACAGCCCGTCGGCCACGCCCTGCGACCGCCGGATGCAACACGACACAGTCAACGAGGAGACGAAGGAAGCAATGCGCCAACGCCGGGCCATGCTGGATCCGGTGGCGTTGTTGCACACCATCAGGGAAGCCCAGTCGGCCTTGATGGCAGTCAGTTCTCCCCAACTTCGGGAGACTCCTCAGGGCGAAAGCCTGGAACCCTTTCTCGCCAGATTGCCCAGTCTGTGGCGTCAGGGTGAGGCGCGTCCTACTCATGCGGCCGGTGTGCGGGGCCCCGCCATTGGCGAACTCGCAAGGATCCCAAACTGAACGCCTATCTGGCGATGTGACCCGATCCGGCTCTGGCCGATGCTCGCGTTGCCCAGGAAGCGGTGGACCGGGGCGATACGCTGGGCCCGCTGCACGGAATCCCGATCTCCATAAAGGACCTGGAAGCAACCAAAGACATGAACACCACCATGGGTTCGGCGGTCTTCCGGGACCGCGCCACTGAAATGGACTCGATTGTAGTGGAGCGGGTCCGCCAGGCCGGGGCAATCGTACTGGGCTAAACCAATGCCCCGGAGTTCGGCATTACCCCTCCTACCGAGAACAAGCTGGGCGATGCCTGCCGTAATCCCTGGAATATCGAGCGGACCCCCGGCGGCTCCAGCGGGGGCGCGGCGGCCGCGCTGGCGGCAGGGTTGTGTACGCTGTCCACGGGCAGCGACGGCGGCGGCTCCATTCGCATACCTTCCAGCTTCAGCGGCTTGTTCGGCATCAAGCCTACCCAGGGGAGGCTGCCCCGTTACGGCGGCTACGGCCGCCCCTCGGCCAACTACTTTTCCCAGTCTGGGCCTATGTCGCATACGGTGGAAGACTCCGCGCTTTTTCTAAAGGTGTTGGCCGGACCCGACCGGCGGGACGTGACTTGCATTCGGGAAGCACCCGCCGACTACAGGGCCGGCCTGAAGGGAGGTGTCAGCGGTTGGCGAACCGCCTGGAGCCCGGACCTGGGGTACGCCCCGGTGGACCCGGAAGTGGTGCGGTTACCGAAGGAGCAGCAAAGTTTTTCCAGGAACTGGGGGCGCAAGTCGATGCGCCCAATCTGGTTTATGATGACCCTTGGCCTCCCTTCTGGGAGTTGTTCACCAACTCTGCATATGCTTCCTATGGACACATGCTGGAGGAACGACGCAACGACTTTACCGACTATGGGCTACGCATCCTGGAGTACGGCGCATCGGTCTCCGGTGGCGACGTGGCCAGGGCGCTGCTGCGAGTGGACCAGCTACGGCGTCAGATGGAGGTTTTCTTTGACGAGTACGATCTGTTGCTGACTCTTACCATGGCGGTGCCGGCGTTCCCCATCGGCGAGCCCCCTCGGTAATCGGAGGTAAGGAGGTGGACCCATTCTGGGGATGCCTGCCCTTCACCTTTCCCATCAACATGACCGGCCAGACTGCTTCCAGCGTGCCTTCCGGCTTCTCTAGCGACGGCATGCCAATCGGGCTGCATCTCATTGGGCCGCGAGGCGCCGAAGCCAAAGTGCTGCAAGCGTCAGCGGCCTTCGAGCAAGCCCCGCCCTGGTTCGGCCACCGGCCACCGGTGTCGTAGACCGAAGCGGCCCGAGGTCGCCTCTTCGTCTTCAGGCGGAGTTGATGCGATCTCGTAGGGACGGAAATCCCTGCTAGGCGGCCCGCCGACACACCTCCACATGAGGGAAGTTGGGTTAAGGGTCTTTAGCATTAACTGGTGTTATTATTGATGAGCAGGGATTGCTCCTGAAGCTGTTGCCGGGTCTGGCTACACCGGATCTGACTACACTGAAGCAGCAGACTAAGGCACTGGCGGACTTGAACTGGGCGATACAGCCCGGAAAAATTCGGAGAATGTTAAACGGAGCATAAAATGAAACTATCCGTACAGTACGAGATGCAGAGACCTAGCCTGGATGACCATCGGGTCATTGAAGAGACACTGGAGCAGTGTATTCTGGCCGATGAGGTGGGCTTCGACTACCTATGGTTCGTGGAGCATCACTTCTTGACGGGGTTTTCTGCGTCGCCGTCGCCGGAGGTATTCTACGGTGCGCTAAGCAGGCTGACCAAGCAAATCAGGCTGGGGTTCGGCGTGGTTATCCTGCCCTATCACCATCCTGTCCGCGTGGCCGAGCGGGTTGCTATGCTGGACCACCTTTCTCACGGCCGGGTAGACCTGGGCACCGGCCGGTCCGCTCCCTACGAGCAGCTCGGTATGGGGATAGATCCTCGCGACACCCGGGATATGTGGGAAGAGTCCCTGTCCATGATTCCCAAGATCTGGGAATCTGACATGTTTGAATGGGAAGGCCGCTTCTGGAACGTCCCGCCCCGACAGGTGTTGCCCAAGCCTTACCAGCAGCCGCATCCCCCGCTGTGGGTGGCCGCCCTTCAGCCTTCCACCTATCAGTTGGCCGCCGAGAAAGGCATCGGCGTGCTCTCTTTCGGCGCCAGCGCGCCCGATGTGTTGAAGCCGCACATCGATGAGTACCGCGAGCGAGTACGCAGCGCCAATCCGGTGGGTGCCGTTGTGAACGACCAGTGGTGTAGCTCGACCCTGGGCATTTGCGGCGAAGACAACAGAGAGGCCCGCGAGCTGGCGGTGCAGTCTATCAAGACCTTCTTCGGGCCGGGCAGGCCCTACGTTCAGGACCAGAAGGACATTTACGCCAAATTGCTGGAAAACTGGGGCGGAGTCCCCGATCACCTCAACCAGAACTTCCGGCGGTACGTGGACTTGGGAAGCCAAGAGGAAGAGGTAGTGGACCTGTCTGGCGGTGGCGCCCTGACCTATGCCATCTGGAACCAGTTGGACGCCGACACTTTGTGCGACCGAGGCGTGGTCATCGGCGGCGACCCTGATAGCTGCATCGCAGCGCTCAAGCTCCACGAGGAGGCGGGCTGCGACCAGATGATGATCATGATGCAGACGGAGTCCATCCCTCACGAGAAGGTAATGAAGTCCCTGGAACTCTTCGGCAAGTACGTTATCCCGGAGTTCAAGAAGTCCGAGGGTAAAGCAGCCGCCACTGCCGACTAGATACTCCGGAATTCGCTGCTGATTGGTTCTCAGTCACAGGCTTGAGATTACCGCTGGTGGTTAGAAATCGCCACCAGCGGCAATTTGATTGTCGAGTAGGCTGTAGAAATTAAAAACGACCCGTAGTCCCCCACCAACTCAGGCTCCCTGGTGTAGTAAAAAACGCCGTATTTATCTGAGGATTTTCGCCACGACGGGAACGTCCCGGACCACGACGCTCAAGTATTCCAAGCCTTGGCCGACCACCGGGCTGAGATTGTCCGGCAGTGAATTCGGCTTGGAGACCAGCGGGACTGCCGGGACGCGGTCGGCGTTAGACCCGTAATTGTGGAAGGGACTCTAGCCTAGCCCCCTTTCCTCCAACTTCTCCGGCGTAACCAGCTCGTAAAATTCAATGTTGTAATCAGTCAACATTGGAGCCATCTTCTCATGGTTAACTTCGACAGCCTCCGGCACCGTCGCAAATTCGGTAGGCTCGATTCGCTCCTGAATCCACTGGGCATATACCACGTCAGGCTCCCCCGGGACACTCTCACCACCAACGTACACCTGGGCCTTGTTGCGCCCGGCCCCCTCGTATGCCTGGGTGATCTTCGTAAGATAGGCCGCTACCTCCCAACCCTTTCCCGGTTGAGTCTTGGCAACTCTTCTGATGACGTACATGCGCTTATGCAGCCCCCGATCCTGAATTTGTGTGTCCAGCCCTTCTCGACCGTGTCGATTCCGGCGAATGGTCGACTTCCCGGCAATATATCAAATTTGCTATCGATAAACCATCGGTTGGCAGAGCCAACTGATGCGATCAGGCTCCAATATTTCCAGCAATGGGCACCTGCCGGTGTGATGAGCGGTAGCCCGGTAGCCTAACTGCGTGTATGCGGAAACTCCTGATCATTCTCAACATCATGGTGAAAAATGGCGAGCGCTGGGACCCAGCTATCATCATGTCTTGACATTCCAGACGATTGCTTTTATTTGAGGCCACTACTCAGCGTGGGTAACGTATTTGTTGAGGCAATGCGTTTCCGGCAAAGGTAGTTGACGTGATGGACGGGGAAAACCCGGGCACCTGACGCTGGACGACCCGCACCTGTTCGCAGTCTGGGACGGGGACAAGAAGGAGGTACTCAGGTACTCAGACTCCGGAGAACCGGGGATCAACCCCGCTCGGTACAACACCGTACCATCTACGGAATAGAAGCCCCGCACACACGGACGATAGGTGGTACTTTCGAGTTCACCTTCAAACTGCCGAAACCGCAAAACTCGGGTGGCAGGCCCCCATCCAAGCGCAAGAACCGAAGGCCCAGCAAGAAAACTCCTGCCCGAACCACCAAAACCAAGAAGGCAGCAAAGCCCGGAAAAGACCAACGCACATACCAAGACAGGACAGCTCCAACACAGTCATAACCGGCGAGACTCGCTTCCCCTCATGCGCAGAGAGACACCGGGAGTCCCGCAGGCGCAGCGACGCCAAGCGACAAGACATTGCCGGTCATACGGCGACAACGGACTAATAAGGGACACCAGAGCCGACGCAACGAGAATAATCCAAGGCTCTGGCGCCTTAAGGAAACGGGACCGACTACCCTCGGCAGACCAAGAGATTCCTGAGCTCTTAGGGAGAACATGAACATCACAAGGTATCCCGAGCAGTTTGGAAGCTATCGGTACAGGCTGAGAGCCGAATTCACAGACCAAGATACCGAGTACAACCACGGCACCTTGGTTTTCATCAAGTTCAACCCGGCGTCAATTCGAAAGGAGCCCGACTTGACGGTCGGCAATCGTACGAGACGGCGCTGTGTCAAGTTCGCGAAGAGCGAGGTGTATAAGGCAATGACCGAGGTAAACCTCTTTGCCTATCGGTCCTCGGACAAGGTAGACCTGCTGAAGGTGATCCGGAATCATGGCATCAGTGCCGTATGACCGGAAAATGATCGGGTCATAGCTGAAACCGTCGAGGACGCGGATAGGGCCGTGTTCGCCTGGGGAAAAGTAGCAGACAATCGTATGTTCGATGAAAGAGCCGCGCACGTCGCGGAGTTGCTGAAGCGATCAGGCAAACAGCTTTATTGCCTTGGGAAAAACGGGGATGGCTCACCCAAGCAACCCGTCCGGGGAACGTACAGTGTTCAGACATGGCCGTGAACCGTCTCGAACTGTGAACCCGTGGCAGCATCGAGACCGCCACCGCCGAGAATGTGGGAAATCTACAAGGGAACACAGCCAGGCAGCGGGCGTAAGCCCCGGCACCGCTAGGATGCTGGGGCCTCTACATAGCACGAAGACAACGACCAAAAGGAACGTGCGACGACGATGGGAGTAGCATACCGACGCAGCGCCAGACAACTCTTGATACAAGAATCAGTGTGAGCCAGTTGTTGTGTCAACGCCGACGGAGAGTCCGAGAATTTCCCCGAAGGAAACGGACGGGGCCTTCTACAAAGGAACGGAGTCGAGGTTCTTGACCTGGACCTGGACGAACCCAAAGAACTGCTTCGGGAGTTCATCCGGCGGAAACCGGACGTGTGGGAACACGACACAGGTAGGTGATTCTTACCGGAGTCCGTACGCTGGACGATACACCTGCACCGGGGGCAGGAGCTTCCTGCCTCCCCGCCGTCCCCAGGAAACGAAGAGATATGAGCCACCAAATTTCCTGATCAAACGTCCTAACTCCACGGTACAATAGACACGCTCCGGCCACCACCGCCAATCCCTCAAGGAGAACAGGCGAATTGCTCATTGCCATCAGAAGCCGCAGCACCCCGCTTCCTGAATAACCGGCAGGCGTCAGAGGAACTCACGCCGCAGAGCGAGGAGAAAAGCCCGAATTGGAATACAGGGAAGAACTGCCACCAGGCTGCCCGCCGGAATCAGCACGGGAAATCACGGAAGCAACAATCAGATACCGGCTGCTGAGGAACCCGAGCGCAGAGGAGGCAGACTTCGACTCCTACGCCCGACAAAGGGGCGCCCCGAACCCGAGACTGCGAAGAACCCCCTGTGAACAGCACGGAATATCGCTAACAACCAGCCTGCCAGCAGCCAGAAACCTGCTCGACAGCCACTACAACAGGGACCAGCGATGGCAGGCCGTCGGAATGTTGACATTGTCGCCAAGGATGGGCAAGCTGAACCCCGTGGAAGCCAACGGGCACCAGGCTTGGTGGCCAAGGAGGGAATTCAGGCCATCAGAAGAGTGCAGGACGCTCAGATGAATATCAATCACGAGGAAACTCTCCTCTTCTACGACTGCGAACTGCTTTTCCAGGCCAGGGACCGGCAGGGACAAACCTACATCGTCAGCCACACCGGTGACAGCCACAAAGAATGCGAATACATGGCAGTGCCGGTGGACCAGAGAAGCCTCTCGGATTTCAAGGCAGGACGCATCGACCTCAGAGGCCTCATGCTCGCTGGGAGCCGCAAGGAGTGGTACTCCGCGAAAGCGACCGGAGACTCCAACGAACTGGTGCTCGAGCTCCAGAGTACCCCGCTGGCAGAATCGCCGGAACTGCCCATGAAGGGCTTTCATCCCGACCCCAAGTTCAGCGAGAACGCAAAAGCCTGAGCAAGACCAGGCCAAACGGCCACGCACAACCAGCGACACCACCCCCTCTCGCCACAACGTCAGGCCATATTACTTCGCGGATGCAGATGAGCCATCCATCGATGTCTTGAGAGAGCGAGTAACCGGAATCGATTGCTCGGGGAAACGGCTTCATTTCTATGCTGGTAAAGCAGAAGAAACCATAGACAAGGTCTTGCGGGATCTCCCACACCCAAACTGATCGCTTGGGCTCGCTTTCCTTGACCCCTGGGCTTGGGACTTCCCGTTTGAGGGCCTCAAGAGACTGACCAGGGGCCGCCGGCTGGACATACTGATAAATTTCAATATCGGATACGTGAAGAGAAATTGGAGGTATGAGTCTCCGGCCCTGGACTCGTTTCTGAACCTGCCCATGGATCACCGGAAGTTCTTCAAAACGAAGGCGCAGGGAATTCCGGATACCCGCACCCTGCTGGACCACTATGAGGACGAATTGCGAAAGATCGGCTACGAGCACACCGCCGATGACAGACCCGTTACGAACTCAAACAACACGCCACTCCACCACCTTATTTTTGGCAGCAAGAACAAGCTTGGGAAAACATTAAGAGAAGCCATGTCCCAGAAGACTCTGAGCGGGCAGCTCACGATGCTCGGATAAGAATTTGGCTGAGGCAATGCGCCGGCAAGAATAACCTGCGTAACCCGGCAGATCTAATTGTCGTTGATCACCAGACTCAGAAACTGATCTTCACGGGACTCCGGAAGGATACTCCAACCCCGGCGGAATGCACCAAGCGGACGGGACGAATAAGCAAATGCCCAAAGTGAACCTCCGTCATATCCAGTTCACCCCGGCCGACGCCGGAGAGGCCCTGGACACCATTGCCCAGCTGGAGAGACAGGACCGGGGCGTGATTGCCGCACGCTTTATGAAGCAGGACCCCCACGAGCCGCCACATTGGTGGCACTTCAGAGACCTCTTCAACCTCACCCTCTTGGCCAGGGCCGCCGCGGCCCAGGAAGGGACCGCACCGCGCCCGGGAAACCCGCCGCCGCTTGCCGCGACCGAAGACCCCATTGCCACGGCCGCAGCACTGCTCAGGCTGAAAGCCAAACTCAAGGAGTGGAGGGACGAGACCGAACCGGTGCCGCCGGCGTTGCTGCCCACCTACGAGGGCCAGACCTGGATCGACATCGGGTTGCTGGACTATGACCCGCACAAGCGATCCCCGCACCCCGACACCTGTGTGGACGAAGAAGCGCTAACCCACATGTGCATCAGCCTGATAAAGCTGCTAGAGGAAATACACCCGACCGAAGAGACCGTCCACGGCGCCCGCCGCTATATCTGCTACGACGAGTCTGACCCGAACATCCGGGTCAGTCCTGACTACTACTTCGCCAAGGGCGTGCCGGGCCCTGGGATAAAGGCCACCGGACCCTACCTGATCTGGGCGATTGGGAAGCCCCCCGACTTCGCCCTGGAACTGGCGTCCCCGCGGAAGGCTCGGGAGGACCTGACCACGAAGCGGAAACTCTACGAGAACATCGGCATCACCGAATACTGGCGCGTGGACCCCACCGGAGGGCAGATCTACGGCGCGCCGCTTGCCGGAGACAGGCTCCGGAACGGCGCATACGAACCGATACCGCTCCACAGGCCCAAAGAGGACCTGATATGGGGTCACAGCGAAGCCGCTGGAATAGACATCTTTTGGATCGACGGCATGTTCATCTACCTTGGGCGAGGCCGCAGGCGAGGCGCTGAAGTGGCTGACCTAACCCCCTGTCCACCACCGCAATCCACCCCGGAGGGCAGGCCCTGATGGGCTGGGGGCCCGGCCCGGCGCCCCAGAAATACCCCAGACCTGAACACTGTACACCCAACGGGCCGCCAAGCAGGTCCCGGCATCCGCCAAGGATACGGTCTCACCATCGACCGCGCCGAGGCGGGTATAATCTCCTCGGGCTAGATTATTCCACCCAGCGAGGTCCCACCCTATGGCATCAGCGCCTCGGGACACCAACGGCTCGAACGGAAGCGCAACGCAAATCCATGACTATGGCCCCGCACAGTACTCTAAAAGAATTATTCTCCAGCACAGCTTCCTTCTGTCGGTCACGCAGAGTCCAGTTAACCCCAAAGCCAGCCACACCGGCTGGGACGAAGAAACCGAAATCGGCGAAGGCCCAACGCTCCAAGCATACTGTCCTAAAGGACAAACCCACCGATAACCAATCTGCTGTCAAGCAGCCTCGGGCCAAACACACACCAGAGGAACGCAAGGAATACGACCGGAAGAGGAATCAAACTCCTGAACGCAAAGGGGGGAACCGTCAGTCCCTGCGAAAGGAACGGCGAATCGCCAAAAAGAAGGGAAAGTGTACCTCTTGCCCCGAACCAGCTATGCCTGGCCGGGTCCGTTGCGAGAAATGCGCCGAAAAAGATCGGCAAAGCAACAGGGGGTCCGCAGCCGCCAGAAGAGCGGGGGAACAAGCGGAGCAGGCCGCTCATGTTGACACTATTAGCCCGCCCACTGGATACGTCAGCAGCCTGTAGGGAAAGGTAAGGCCAAAGATTCTAGGAACTTGAACCGATACCAAAAAACTTTACCGGTGTCGCTACGCTGAAAAAGCCGGAGCTGCGAATCCAAGCACCGACTGACCCAGCAAAGAACGATGCCCGGCGTCGCCGAGCTTCTCTATCATGTCGGTCCCAAGGCTGGAGGACGGCCTGCCAACCGGCACACACACTCCCCTGAGGACAAAAGCACCTCCGCGCCGCTGGACAATGTCCCAGCACACCAATCGGAGGATGCCCTGCCACCGCCGATGGTGTTGATGGCCAGCGATTACCCGCCCGCACGGAACAATTTGCCACCGCCGTTTACACACAACCTGGCACACTGCCACACTTCACCCTGAATTTGACAGGCAGAACCCGGAACACAGACAATCCAAGCAACGGCACCCAAATCAAGTAAGAGGAAAATCATGCAGGCCACAGAGAGCAGCACCCCGGCCGCAAACGCCCGGTACGCCTCAACCGTCATCACAGAAGCCGCCTACATCATCGACAAAGCCGCCAAAGCAGGCGACGAATGGTCCGTCTACGACGCCCTGCGACAGGCCACCGATGAATACGGCGCAAGGGAAACGGAAAAGAAAGAAACAGGCCGAACCTACGGGATGGTCGCACTGCTGAATGACCTCGGCAAATACATAAAGGACCACCCGACCTCCCTAGAAGTCCACTTCCCCGACGACTGGACGCCGGTCGGCCGGTGGAGCCACGGCACAGACCCAGAAACAGTCACCACAACTCTCAGGGAAGCAGCTCCCGCAATAGCAGAAGACGTCAGGAAATGGACAGCACGGGTGGAAGCCGCACGGAGAAAAGTCCAAGCATTGAACCTCAGCGAAGAGGAAGTCCTGGAAGAGGTGAGGAAGGTCAGAGGAAAGTAAATGGCCGCGCCCAGAGTGATCCTGGACACCAACATAGTGATAATGCCCCTGACGAGAAAGAGCAACGACGACTGGATCGAGGAATACTGGACTAAGGGACTGATAATCCCAATCTGCTCCGGCAGCACCGAGGCCCAACTGAGAGAGGTACTCAGAAGGCCCAAGTTCGACCTCACAGAAGAACAAGCCAATGACCTGGCAGATTCATACATCAGGCATTGTGAAAGAATAAGTGAGGGGCTAAGGCCGGAAGGAACACCGATCTGCAGGGACGAAACCGACCAGATTTTCATAGACGCAGCCCACCGTGCACGAGCCGACGCCCTCATATCAAGAGACCAGGACATCATGGTTCTACACGAAAGGTCGAGTATCCCCATCATGAACACTGCACAACTAAGACAACTGGCGGACAGCACCCGGCAAAGTTGAACTCCTCCAACCGCTCAGGCATAGACTCCGCCAGAGGACACGACCTGACACCTCGCATCCGCCACCCACAAACCCAGAGAAACGAAACCGGCCACTCCAAATCCAAAGGACCCAACAGACCACCAGTAGACCTGCTCTCCCTCAGGTAGCCGCGGAGCCGACATCCACGTCCCCTCCAACGATCTCACCGACTCGAGCGCCTACATCAATACCCACACCACCGGCAACTGCCATGGCCGCGCCGATCACCTCAACCCCTCTACAACGCCGCCGCCCACGGAATCTCCAACCTCTGCACCGACGCATCAGACCATTCAGCCCGGTTCAACCTGGCGCGGCATCACCGTAGCACCCGAGCAACGGTGCTATCCCTACAATCAGGACTACTACTGCCAATCGCCCTCAGCCGAACTTCGCATCGTGGTATCCCAAGGCGATATCTACGGCCCCTACACCAGCACCCTGGTTCGACCGCATCAGGGAAACGGACATCAAGCACATCTTCGCCCGCTCCGAAGCCCATGAAAGCAGCCTTTGCACCGCCGCTCCCGAAACCCGGACAGAGTTCGCACCCGACCTCTTGAACCTCACCCTGGCCTCTCCCAGCGTCAACCGACACCAGAAGTCCGACAAGGAAGCCGCCGAGTGGCTCCCGGAGCAGAAACGGTACTCGTACTCGGTGAGCATATTGGAAAGCGTCGCCGAAAAATACTTCGTTAGCCATACGATCTGGCCTCCCACTGGGTTATCAGCGATTTGATAACGATGATAAAATCGCGCACAAATGGAAACAGGTTATATAAGTCCCGAATCGTCAGCCCACTACAATAAGGCGGAAGCCACCATGTCAACGGAGCAGAACGCGGCCATCGGCAAGAACGGCCAACGGGTTAGAAACCCCTCTACACCATCTGGCAGAAGAAATTCCGGGCGACGGGAGT
This sequence comes from Dehalococcoidia bacterium, assembly GCA_965220625.1. Classification (GTDB taxonomy): domain Bacteria; phylum Chloroflexota; class Dehalococcoidia; order Lucifugimonadales; family UBA3495; genus VXOI01. The sequence continues at coordinate 309,416 of CBDCQN010000002.1, read as the reverse complement.
GGTCCAACTCCAACAGCTTCGTTGAAGCGATGAAGCTCTACATGGATGAGCACGGCATCGCTCCAAAGGATCTCACTCCGATGATCGGCAGCCGATCCCGAGTGTCGGAAGTCCTGTCTGGAAACCGCGCCATCACAATATCCATGGCCAGGGCACTGCACACCCACCTTGGCGTACCTGCCGACCTTCTGCTCAAGGACGCGGTAGTCCAGACAAGGGCGTCCGAGGCTGACGTCGACTGGCGAAGATTCCCGCTGGGCCAAATGGCTGCCAGGGGATGGATTCAGCGAAAGGGCAACCTCCGGCAGAATGCCGAGGAGTTGGTCTTCGGGCTTCAGAATAAGGCTGGCCTTCAGGGTAAGCCGTTCGTCTTTTACCGTAAGAACGACCATAACCGCGCCAACGCCAAGGCGAATCCTTACGCACTGACGGCCTGGTGCTGGCAGGTCCTGGCCCAGGCCAATCAAAGAAACCAAAAGGTACTGTTCGGCAAGATAAAGGACCGGCCCGGTTTTCTGAAACAGGTCGCCCTGCTCAGTTCCTCCCCAAACGGTCCCCGAAGGGCGGTGGATTTCCTCGCAGACCACGGGATTGCCGTCGAGATAGTGAATCATCTGCCCGGCACCTACTTGGACGGCGCCGCGATGAGGTCCTCCAACGGAAATCCTGTCATCGGCATGACCCTTCGTTACGACCGTATCGACAACTTCTGGTTTGTGCTGCTCCACGAACTCGCACACGTAACCCATCACCTGAACGACAGCAGCACGGCTTTCATCGACGATCTCAAACTGGAGGGGACAAACAGCCGGGAGTTCCATGCGGATGACTTGACCGTTCAGGCCTTGGTGCCGGATTCCGCCTGGGACGCGAGCGGGATCGCCGATAACCCCACTCCGATGGCGGTGCTTGATCTGGCACAGCAGCTGGGCATTCACCCTGCCATCGTTGCCGGACGAGTCCGGTACAAGCTGGGGAACTACCGCCTGTTGTCGCAGTTCGTCGGGACCGGTGAAGTCCGGCCAATGTTTGTTTCCAAATTGGGACAGTAGATCATTGACACAGAAATGGGACTACTTTATCATAGCACCGTTACGTTCGGCCGTAAGGCAAGCATGAGACGCGGTGCAGGACCTATGTCGCAAGCAAGTGCCGGGAAGGTTGGCAAAGTGCCCCAGAACTGCGGAATCTCCCCGTTGACCGGTAACCACCCTGCCGGGGAGGTCCCCTGAGTGCGGGATACCTAACCTGCCTCGCCCACAGGTCCAAAGATCATCAGGTCTCTGGCCCGTCGGGTAAAGTCAAAGACGGCCGCGCCGACAGGCACGGCCGTTTTGTTGTCCGTGAGGGAGCCAGGTCTCTTTCAACGGAGAAGTGTGCCTCACGGGAAATTTCAACAAATGGACAGGCCGTCCACTCTCGGAACTGGCATGCGCCCCCCGGCAAATACCACAACATAGGCAAATTAGGAGTGATTGATGGCAACTAGGGTTTCCGAACCGCTGATCAACTATACCGACCAACTCTTGGCTGAGATAGCCGCCCGCGTCCAATTGAGCCCGTCCAGACACAGACAGGCTACCCAGAGGTATCAGACTGTGGCCAACTGGCTGGAGAGAGACGAGAGCTGGTTGAAGGACAGAGTTTCACAGCTGTACCCGCAGGGGTCCATGGCCATAGGAGCGACGATCCTGTCGCGGGACAGCCAGGACCGGTACGACATCGATATCGCGGCCGAACTGCTCCTCTCTGAGGAGATGTCTCCCAAGCGCGTCCTGGACGGGCTGTACGAAGCCATAAAAGGTACCCAGGGATCCCAGTATTACCAGATGACCCGCCGCCGAAGCAGGTGCGTGACCATAGAATACGCCGAGATGCACATGGACATCACACCCGTCATCCGGAGACCCAGCACACTGGAGCGGGAAAGCTGGATTTCCGAAAACAGGAAGGAAACACCCCAAGCCGAGGCGCGGCTGGTTGCTAACCCCTACGGCCTGGCGGAGTGGTACAACCAGCGAACTCACGCAGATGACGACCCCTTTGCCAACGCCTTCAGAGTCCTTGCCATGTCCTACGACACCATGCAGGCCGACGTTGACCCGGTGCCGGAGCACGAACAGCTGGAGAACAAGTCACAGCCAACGATCGTACTCCAGCTCATCAAGCAGTGGCGCAATTTCCAGTACGAAGGTAAAGAGGACCAGGGACCTCCCTCGGTGATCCTTTCGCGGATCGTCGCAGAGTCTTCCAATCCGAGGCTCCCTCTGTCAAAGGACCTTGAACTCACGGCAATTCGCGTCGCCGACTACATCGAGGCCCACGGCAAAAGCCACCAACCCATCACCAATCCAGTCTGCCCGGAAGACGTTCTCAGCGACCGGTGGAAGGTGGACGGATCCGAGGCCCGGATCTTCGTTCAGAAGCTCAGGGAGTTCAGTTCCGAAGTCTCGCGGCTAAATGAAGGCTGTGATGTTAGCGAAGCCAAAGGGATTCTCGCCGGCCTGTTCGGAGAGTATCCCACCAGGGAAGCCGTCAACCGGTACGGGGAGCGTGTGGGGCAAGCGATCAGGGACAACCAGGCCTCCCACAAAAAGGTAACGGGCGGGCTGGTGGTTCCCGCAGTGCCCCAAGCTCAACCCCGCAACTCCCGACCGACACGCCAGCACCAATTTCACTCTCCACCAGGGATTTAGGGAGAGCATGGGCCTTTCACTCCAACAGCACCAGAGGAAAATGCAACGGGCATTTCCCAACCTCCGAATGGAGAGGACCCCTTCTGGAACCGTGTTCTGGAAAGGAATAATCACACCGGCTGGGAAAGCCTATGAGGTAAAGGTGGTCTGCCGGGTTGGGCGGTCAGGGGACGGGACCGAGGAAATATTCGGGCGCCCGACTGTGGAGATCATCTCACCGATTCCCAAGCGGCGTGAGGAAGCCCCCGACGAGGAAATCCCTCATCTTGAATACCCAGGACACCCGGGTGTAAGAGCACTGTGTCTTTACGACGAACAAGGCAATGAATGGAGCCCTGACGTGCCTATATCCGAGATGGTCCCCTGGATCAGCGAGTGGCTGCTCTGCTACGAAATATGGCACGCGACCGGCAACTGGACATGCGGATGACTCAGTCTGACGAACTGCCCAAGAGGTCAGCAGGAATACTTTCACGGCGACGCGAGCGGCTGGAATGGGAATCAGACCAGCCGTTTCGCATCCTGTCTCTGGACGGGGGAGGGATCAGGGGAATCTTCACTTCCACAGTGCTCGCCGAACTGGAGAAAAAGCACCTTTCTGGAGGTTCGGTTGCGGAATACTTTGATCTCGTGGTCGGTACCTCGACCGGGGGAATCATCGCCCTCGGTCTGGCCGCGGGTATGACGTCCAGCCAGATGGCGGAACTTTACATGACGCGGGGAGGCGAGATATTCCCTCCTCGGGGAAGGCTGATCCGAGGACTGGTCCAGCTCGTCAGCACCGGCTACCGACGCAAGCCCCTGGACATCATCCTCTCGGATGTCCTGGGAGATCTGAGACTGCGGGACTCGAGGTGCCGCATTTGCATTCCGTCCCTCGACGGGAAGTACGGCGATGTTTACGTCTTCAAGACCCCCCATCACCCGGATTACAGGAAGGATGGCGCAGAGCTCATGTCGAAGGTGGGGGCTGCTACGTCCGCAGCCCCCACCTATTTCAAGCCGGTCGAGGACGGGTACATATTCGCCGATGGCGGCGTATGGGCGAACAACCCCATCATGGTGGGACTAGTGGAAGCGCTGTCCGCCTTCAACACCATGCCGGACGACATACAGATCCTCAGCATAGGATCCGGCGAGGAACCCTACAGGATTTCTCGACTACAGAGATGGCTCGGCGGCAAGCTGACCTGGGCCAACATAATTTTCGCCTCGATGCACTTCCAGTCGATGAATGCCCTAGGCCAGGCGGGACTCCTGATCGGGCGGGACAAGATCATCCGGCTGTACCCTCCCTCCGGCGGCGACATCAGCTTGGATGACTGGATGAGGGCCTCAGTCATTTTGCCCGGAGAGGCGAAAGAGATGGTTGCCCGGTACGGGGATCAAGTGGCGTCCGTCTTCTTGACCACAAAGGCCCCGAAAACGCCAGGGATTGGATGCTGGGAATAGTTTGTACCAATAGAAGGCCCTCCTACGCTCGTAACGAGAGGCCACCACAGGGCTTGTCAATGGCGCTGAGAAATTCGGCCAACGCGGTGTCGAAGGCCAAGATAAATGCCCGGCTAAGTGTCCGGCATAAATGGCTCATTTCTAGCCAAGTATTGACACCTCCTTCCGGCGAAACAATAGGGCACGAAATCGGTATGGCCGCAGACCACCTGTTAAGCGGTTCAAGGATACCTCTTGGACAAACCACCAAGTCCGGGAGAAGCGTATAGTCTGGGGCACAACGTGTCGGAGAGCGAGTTGTTTCGACTGGGATTCAGAATCGATGTGTGAGGCGAGATCAATTGCCGTTTGAAGTGGTCGATCTATTTTACCGTTGTTCCGATATGCACCGCCCTCACAGAACCCTTCGGGCGGCTGCGGATTGCCTCGCTGAAATAGCAGCCGCCAGGGAAGGCAACATGCCGGTGCACCCGGTGACCGGAAAATATATCCACGCCATCGCCGCGGTGGACCGGAACGGGAAGCAAAGAGACTTCCAGAAAAACGAGATCACAAGCGCCAACGACATGGGGTTGGATCCCAAGACCCTGCTGACCCAAAAGCCCGCCGTAGCCAATTTCAAGACATTGGCTCGCATGTACTGCGACGCCTTGAGCTCAATGCCTATGCTCACAGTCGACCTGGGCTGGCTGTTTGATTCCGATGATAAAGGTCATCATTACTGGGCTTCGTCGGCTGGGAAGGGACAGTGCCTCGCATACATCCTTCAGGCGGCATTCACTCTTGAAGTCTGTATCAAGGCGCTCCTGGAATCCTGTGGTAAATTCGCCGAACCTCCGCGAGAAGGCAGACCTGACTGGCAGACCCACAACCCGGTGGAACTGTATAAACTCCTGGAACCGAATGTGAAGGAAAGGGTCGAACATTGGTGGAAGTCTCTCGCCACCGGTGAACACCATTTCGAAGGAAGCTACCGGGACTACCTGGAATCCGTGGACGATCTATACGTAGGACTCCGATACCTCCAACAGGACCTGAAGGGAGTTAACGTGCATGTCCAGATCGCAGACCTGCTGCGTGCGTCCCGCTTGGCCTTGGGGGTGTCGGACTATGAGTTTCGAAATCGGTTTCCCGTAAAGTTCACGACCACGATGCACCAGACCACGGACACTGAAGGACCGAAGGTCCGCGAAGTCTTCATGGAAGGGGTGGTTCGGGGATTGACTATTCCCGAAGGCTTCGACCCTCACGGTCCAGTCGAAGCAATCGTTGATACAGACGATGGACAGCAGATCTCCGTCAGGCTGTTTAGGAAAGCGGATGTTGAACACTATCAAGGCATCGTGGGCGACCACGTCATCCTTCAGGCCTATGTCTACGATGAACAACCGTCAGTCATAAACAGCGCACAGCTCCTCGACCGTATAGGGCCGACCCAGCCGGGAACGTCCTACACCTACGAATACAGGACGCTCAGCGGAACCGTTTACAATCTCGATAGGTGCGAATTCGTCGGCGGCCAGCGGGCCTTTCGTCTAACCCTGAACGACGCCACCTATTTCAGCAAGGTTGAGTGCATCTTTTCGACCAAGGAGGAGGTAGGGCAGTTGGCGGACGTCCAATTGGGCCAACATGTCCTGATCAAAGGGCAGATCTCCCTTCGTAACGGTAGACCGATGGTCTTGTTGGGACCGGAAATTCTTACAGGAGTTTCAAGTGAGATATCCGAAATGCCCGGTACGGCTTTCGACTAATAAGAGTCGTCAGGGAGCGGTGGGCGTTGGCAGGCTGGAGTCGGCATGTTGATCCTCTGCCATAGGGACCAGCCGGTAGCCCAGCTGCGCCGCTCTCTGCTTGGCGGCACGCAGCACCCTTTGCGGTACTGACTCTCGTAGTACTGGGCTCCGGCATCCAGATACTGCGGGCCGTAGCGCAGCATTGAGTAGATGATCCGGGCCAGCTTGTGCGCCGTCGCCGTGATGGCCTTGGGCGATCCCAAGTGCGATTTCTTCCGGCGCAGGAAGGCTCCGAGGGAACTGTCGGAGCGATGCAGGGCATTGGCCGCCAGTCGCAGGCGAAGGCCGCACGATTGGCGCTGGCCTTGGTCTTGGTCTTGGAGCTGATTACCTTCCCTCCGGTGATGCGGTTGTTGGGACTGAGCCCCAGCCACGAGGCGAAGTGCTTGGCGCTGGGCCACCGGGTCATGTCCGTGCCGATTTCGCTGACCACTTTCAGTGCGGTGAAAGCGTCCACTCCGTCGATGCGGGTAAGATCCACTCCCGTCATCCGGTACAGGTGGCTCCGGAGGTCGAAGCGGGGCGCGTTCCCCTGAGTGCGCTTGCCGACATCCCCGGGAGTTATGCCATCGCTGCGGTCCTCAAACTGCTCCAACTGTCTTTCAATCTCCCGGTCGCATTCGTCGATCTTGGCTTTGTATGCCCAGTGAAGCTCCAGGGCCTGGGTTAGTACAAAGATGTGCTCCTCGCGCCGGTGTCCCTGCAGGGACTTGGCAATGTTCGCTTGGTCCGCCCTGGTCCTGGGGTCGCGCAGCACGGCCAGCTTTCGGGGATCCCGTTCTCCCCTCACTATGGCCTCAATGATCTTCATACCGGTCTTGCTCGTGATGTTGCTGATGACGTGCTGCAGCTTCACATTCATCTGGGTCAGCGCCTTCTGCATGTGCTGGATGTGATGGGAGGCGTTTTCCACCAGCATGGCCCGCTGCCTCAGGTAGCTGCGCAGCCGGCGTATCTGATCCTCCGGCCGGAAGGCCCCCGACAGCAGCCCGTAGGTGTGCAACTGTTGCAGCCACTGGCAGTCCAGCACGTCGGTCTTTCGGCCGGGCACGTTCTTGATGCGGCTGGGGTCCACCAGCATCACCTCAACCCCCCGCTCCTCCAGCACACCGAACAGCGGTATCCAGTAAACCCCGATTGGCCAAGTGCAGAGGTGACTTGGCCTCGGCGCGGTCATAGGAGCGGCGCAGCGTCTTGCCGTCTATGGCAGGCACACCCTCGCAGCCTTGGGCAAACTGGCCCATGAACCCCAGACACCACTTCTGGAATGCCTCCTGGTCCAACAGGCGGAACACCCTGGAGAAGGTGTCGTGGCTGGGAATGCCATTCCGGAGCGGCAGGAAGGATTCCAGAAACTCCCGCTTGGAGTGCCCGAAGAGGGCCATGGCGGTGCAGGTTTCGCCGCCGCAGAGGATGGTGCAAAGGGCAATGATCAGTATGTCGTGCAGAGAATGTCGCTCTGCGTTTCCGTGTCTGGGATCCTCCAAGGACTCCAATTCCTCAATCGTCATCCCCATCACCCCTCCACACAACTAAGCGCCAAACCACTGCGCCTCCCTCAACACTCGCTACCCTAACACCTCCAACGCCACTCCCCCTCGAATGCGATAGCCCTGCCGCCAAGGTTTGGTACTGGCTCAGTTTGAAACCACTCGTGACTACGCATTGTCGCTGACTGTACTCCAATCCGTCGCCCGCAGGTCCTTGAACATCGCTAGGAGGTCGCTCATCTTGAAGTAAACGATCTCCGCATTTGGCGCGCCAGTGGAAAAACGGAGCACGCCTACCATGTAGGCTTCAGTGCCGTCGATGCGGTGCTTCTCTGCTCGTCCCACGAAGCGGTACCACCTGGGGTCATACATCGCTTCATTCTCAACGTTGTACCCGGCAAGCATCTGTCCATAAGGCACGTGTTCCACAACGGAGCCAGGGAGTACATAACTGCCAACGTGGGCTTCGCGGTAGCCGTTGATTACCCGATGAGGCGGCACCGCAAGAGTACGGGACCGGACTAACTTTCCCAGCAAAGCAAACGAATCGTACATGCGGTCGACCGCCTCGCTAAGCAAGTGCTGGTCGAAATCCCTTTCGGGCTGATGGACTACGCTGGACAGCAGTGTATCAATTCGACGCAAGAGGTAGCGAACCACGAACACGTCGTCGTAGGCAAAGCAGCGAACGTAGTCGAAGTATGCCCCCAAATTGATTACCCAGGCACGCTCAGTCCTCCTACTCCTCAGATAGACGTAGTCGTCCCTAAATTGCTCCCCCTCCTGTTGCCGGACGAGAGCCCTGCTGAAATCCTCGTAGTGGACAATTTTATTCAGCACTAGCGCTAGGTCGTGAGGAGTCTCCCGTTGCCACGCATCTTGAATGCGGAGGTCGGTGATGTTCAACGCTTTGGTCATCCGTCTCACCAGAACGGCGGTGGTCAGTGCGTAACTCTGAATTTCAGGAGTCGCCACATCCGGCAGGTTGGCTAGTTCTTCAACGAGGCGGTTACGAATGAGCTGGATGTCCACTAATGGCCCCCCGCGCAACCCAATGAGTTCTAAACTGAGACACTACCCAGGGTTTTCCACAGGGCAATCGCATTTGAATTAACCTCATTCGTCCTTGCCGTGAAAATACGCCATTGCCATTCCCTAAAGTGTCCCAAAGGATCATCGTCATTCTCGCGAAAGCGGGAATCCAGAGCATTGCAGACCCGCCAGCCCCGGTGTAGCAGGCGAATCGGACCTTGGCATGGCGTCATGTCACTGAAATTCCGTCCACCGGATTCCCGCGAAAGCGGGAATAACGGTTCTAACAATTACACATTGCTGCCTGGGATTTCAAATGCGATTGCCCTGGCCCGTCTCCCAGCGAACGTTGCAACAGTCCCCGAAGTAATTCCTTGAGGTAATCCAGTGCTTGGTTCACCCCGTAGACCAGCGCGGCACGAATAAGGTCCTCGACAATCCATTTGAGTTGCCGATGCCTAGACCCGCGTTGTGGACCTGCACCGTCGCAGTCATCGGCGGAAACCCGCTTGTGAGCTTGCCCTCCAGTTCCACCTTTGCCATTGCTGACAACTCCGCAAGTCGGCTCACTTCTGTTTATTCAGGGCGTCCACGGCGGCGTCAACACCGAATCCGAGGCAATCCTCTGGCAGTCCCACTCAACAAACCCTTGACGGCATTGTTGAGGCCAAATTATTATTGAGGGGAATTTTTGAGAGGTTCGTCAAAGCTGACGGACGAGGGCCGCACCGGCCCTCTCAAAAACGGCCGTTTGTTGAGCGGCTGAATCAGAAGTTACCTGATACGCAAACCGGCGAGAGGTCTATGTCGCGACGGATTGTGCTCCAGACTGGAATTGATGATGCGGAGATTCTGGTGGAATCGCTTGCGGACAACGAATCGCAGTTGCAGGAACTGGTCAAGGACAATCCTGACTTAATGCCGGTGGATGATTTGGGACTAACCGGACCACTTCTCGTTATCGGGAAAGAGACTGCACTCCCAGCTGGGTCAGCGGACCTAATAGCCCTAAGCCAAGAAGGAAGTCTGATCTTGGTGGAGTTCAAGACCGGTCCAAATAATTCCGATTTCCGGGCCGCAATCGCCCAACTGCTGGACTATGGCGCTGGCCTGTGGGGCCTGGACTGGGATTCCTTCCAACGTCAGGTTCCTTTGCGGTATTTCAAGAGCGACCACTGTGCTGACCAGGAACTGTCCGGTTTCAACAGCCTGAAGGATGCTCTGACACATCGCTGGAGCGATTTAAATGAGGAATCGCTGGAGGCAATTCAGGTTAACTTGCAGGACCAGCTCAAAACGGGACGGTTCCACTACGTGCTGGTTGCCCAAAGGTTCACTGACCCCATTCTCCGAACAATGGATTACCTGAATGAGGTTTCCACGTCCCGATTCTATGCCGTTGAAGTGGTGCGATTTGGAGATGGAAATCTACAGGCCTTTGAGGCCCGATTGATTAAAGGTCCCCCCAAAAAGCGACGCGGATCTGGAGGAGGCGGTAGCCGGCTTACAAACGAGACCGAATTCTTGGATCAATTCCCCGAGGGAGCTTACAGAGATGCCATTAGAGAATTGCTGCACTATGCCGATGAGACCGGGTACAAACTAGCCCCTGGGAGAAGTTCGTACGCACTGCGCAAGAAGCTACCTAACAGCAACGTATTGGTCACAGTAGGGTGGATTGCCACTCCTGAAAAGCGGACGGGAGCTGGCAGCAGGGACGTTACCTTTGGGACCTGGACAAACGCCTCGAACGTGCCAAACCACATTGAAGCCGCCTTGAAAGCAGCATTTGCAAGGTGCACATCGAGGTTCGGGGAGCTGGAAACAATGGCTAGTGATACCTATGGAGTTCATTTGACACCTCAAACTTACGTGGATAATCAGCGGGAAGTCTTTGAAGCCTTGGGCCTCATGGCAGATGAAATTGACAAGTTCTCAGTCGAGCCTGATGACGTCTAGTACTCAGCATCCCTATGCCCGTGTTCCGGGCTGTGCAGAGGTAAGTAACTGCTTGTTACTTGGTAGCAGATTTATGCTCGTATCCGGGCCGTGCAGAGGCGACTAACTGTTGAAGTTGGGACCTACGTGTAAGCTCTTGACGAGGCGTGTCGTCCGGACCAAGACCGAGAGGACACTGGTGCGTATTGCCCGTTTGGTAGCGTGGTCCGGGAGTCTTACGACTGCATCATTGGTGACGCCCCGACCCGGGCGATCCTGTTCGGGAGACTGTACGTTGTCAGGGACTCCCTCCGGCGACACGCCTACACGGTAATCGTGGAGGGAATGATGAGCACAGGCCAGAGCAGCGCAAAACCGGCGGGGCTGTCCCAGCTGAACCTGAACGCCGCGGGTATCGACGTGGGCGCCACCAGCCATTTCGTCGCGGTTCCCGCAAACCACGCGGAGCAGCCGGTGCGAGAGTTCGCCGCCTACACGGCGGACCTGTATCGCCTGGCGGATTGGCTCGCGGAGTGCGGAGTGCAGACCGTGGTCATGGAATCCACCGGGGTGTACTGGATACCTCTGTTCGGTGTGCTGGAAGAGCGCGGATTTGAGGTGATGCTGGTGGACCCGCGGCGCATCAAGAACGTGCCCGGTCGCAAGACTGACGTGCTGGACTGCCAGTGGCTCCAGCAACTCCACACCTACGGACTGCTGTCGGGAGCCTTCCGGCCTGACGGGGACATACGCCGCCTACGCAGCTACCTGCGGCAGCGGGCCATGCTGGTGGAGTACGCTTCCCACCACATCCAGCATATGCAGAAGGCCTTGACCCAGATGAACGTAAAGCTCCAGCACGTCATCGCAGACATCACTGGCAAGACCGGCATGGAAATCATCGAGGCCATTGTGGGTGGCCAACGGGATCCAGTGAAGCTGGCGCAACTGCGCGACCCCAGAATCAAGGCCGACGAGGCGACCATCGCCAAGTCGTTGCGGGGCCACTGGCGGGAGGAACACATCTTCGAGCTAACCCAGGCCCTGGAACTGTACCGGGCGTATCAGGCCAGGATTACCGAGTGCGACCGGGAGATTGAAGCCCAGTTGGAGCGGTTTGAAAACCGCAGCGACGGCGAGCCTCCGGCCCCCAATGGCAAGAAGCGCAATCAGAAGAACGCGCCCCGCTTCGATGTCCAGGGCCAACTGTACCGGATGACCGGGGTGGACCTGACCCGGATCGACGGCGTGGACGCGTACACAGCCCTGAAGGTGATCAGCGAGATTGGCACCGACATGACCAAATGGCCCAGCGCCAAGCACTTCGCGTCCTGGCTGGGGCTGAGTCCCAACAACCGCATCACCGGTGGGAGGGTGATCAGCTCCAAGACCAAGCCCAGCGCCAACCGGGGCGCGGCGGCGCTGCGTCTGGCGGCCAACGCGCTGCACCGCTCCGACAGTGCTCTGGGTGCCTTCCTGCGCCGCAAGAAAGCCCATCTGGGAGCGCCAAAGGCCATCACCGCCACGGCCCACAAGCTGGCGAGGCTCATCTATTCCATGCTGAGGTACGGCCAGGAGTACGTGGATGCCGGCGCCGAATACTACGAAAGTCAGTATCAGCAACGGGCGTTGCGTGCGGCAAAGCGTCGGGCGGCCCACCTGGGCTACCAGCTGGTGCCCATGTCCGATGGTGAGCACCAGGATCCCAGTCCGCCTCTCAACCCGACGGCCGCCGCCGTGTGAACAACCTTGTTAGTCGGGAGTCATACCAGAAATGACAATTGCTGAGAGGCAAGATTCAGGGAACATACAGAGGAACTGATTGCCACCCTTGACAATCATCCTGCCAATTCAAACGTGACTGAGTACCAGGATAGAGTGACCAAGCAGATTAGATTTGGAACAAGGCTTGGCGAAGGGAGGATAGGCGCCGCCTGAAGGGAATATGGTTCGCACAAGGCCTGATATGACGAACGTGATCCCCGTCACCTATGGCTACGCGCGGGTCAGCAAGAGCGACCGGGACGACCGGAACCTCGAGACCCAGCTCCGCGAGCTGGCCAACCACGGCATCCGCGAGGAGCTGATCTTTTCCGACGTAATGACCGGCCGTTTGATGTCGCGGCCCGGATGGGACGGTCTCATGGCTCGGGTTCAGCCGAACGACACCATCGTGGTGGTCTGGCTGGACCGCTTCAGCCGCAACTTCGACGAGGGCGTGAGGATCCAGGCGGACCTCACCAACCGGAACATCGGCATAGTGGCCATCAAGGAAGGGATCGACACCACCGACGACAGCGCCGCGGCCAAGTACTTCCGCCGGATGATGATGGCCAACGGTGCCTACCAGGCTGATTCCACCAGCGAGCGCGTAAAGGTCGGCCAAGAGCGTGCCAAGGCCGAAGGGAGGCCGCCTGGGCGGCCGCCTGCGCTTTCACCCGACCAGGTGAACGAGTGCAAGCGGATGTTCGCGGAGAACCCGTCGGTGAGCCGTGTGGCCAGGATCATGAAGATCTCGTGGAGCACGGCCAACAAGGCAATCTTCGATGAAAGGTCAGCGCAAGCAGGAATGCAATGACCGGTCGGGACCGACCGGTCTGCGATTGCCCCGAATCCTGCGCCTGCTACGCCGAGGGCAAGGACAAGGCCTTATAAACTGCCGTTGCTCCCAAGGAGATAGACCACGATGATCAATTTGACCGACGAGATGGTATCGCGGTTGGACAGCGCTTTAGCCGACGGATATTCCTGCCTGGTGGGCACGGCCTCCAAGGACGGCGAACCCCCGATAAGTCCCAAGGGAAGTGTGATGGCCTTCGACAGAGATACGCTGGCCTATTGGGAGCGGGCCAAGCGGTCGGCCTTGGACAACGTTGTCGAGAATCCGCAGGTCGTCGTCTACTACGCCCACGCCGCCGACCGGGTGAGGTGGCGGTTCCACGGCAAGGCAACCGTCCACGAGGACGGTCCCATTCGCCAAGAAGTCAGTCCAAGCCGAACTGGACCGGGATCCTGAACGCCTGGGTGTCGCCGTCCTCATCAAGATAGACAAGCTCACGGAATTATCCGGAGAGGTGCTGCAACAAATCGACTAGACCAAAGCCCAGCTGAAACATTCAAGGATTCGCGTCAGGGTAGACGGATGATTTGCCCGCAACCTAGCCTGAACCCGGCACATATGGGGTGCAGTCATGGACGAGTACATGATTACAGCACTCGAGGAAGCCCGCACCGGTGCCCGGGAGGGAGGCATCCCCATCGGAGCAGTCCTGGTAAACGCCCGGGGGACGGTGGTCGCCACCGGTCGCAATCGCCGGCTGCAGGAAGGGGCCTGCGTCATGCACGCGGAGATCAACTGACTGCTGAACGCCGGCCAGAAGCTGAGCAGCTTCCGGGGGATGACCATGTACTCCACGCTCATCCCCTGCAACAATTGCGCCGGAGCCATCGTGCACTTCGGCATCATCGAGGTGGTGTACAGGGAGTCCAGAAACTTACCGGAGGACAACGGTCGCGACCTCCTGGTCAGATATGGAGTAGAACTGGGCCGACGTGGACCTCGAGGAGGCCAGGCGGATGCTCAGGGCCTTCATTGAGACAAAGCCGGAAGAGTGGTCGGCCGACATAGGCCGCTGGGCGAGGAGAGAAGACCGGACCATTGGCCGGTCGAGGAGGTTGCGGCTTTGGGCTGCATATCGACTGGAAAAGTATCACTGGTACACGTTCGACTGCGCCAGCGGTTGTTTCTGGAACACGTCCTGTCTCGAATTGGTTGGTTGGACAGGACCAGTCTGCGAATAATGATGGGAGTTAGATCCGAGTCTCTTCGACATAAGGGGCCTTGTGTGAACCGGCGTTTTGCGTGGAATTACTGACAGTCAGGCCTTGTGGGAAGAGGGACGGCAGAGGTATCGTCACACCCTCAATCCTCCCACGAGGGCCCCGGTCATGGCGACCGCGAAGTGCAGGTCCTGCGATCATGCCGCCGGGGCCGGCGCTTATTGCAGCTCGTGCGCTGCGGACATCATGGCCAAGGCCCTTGATTCCTTCTTCGGCGGCCGGCATAAAAAGTCCCGCCGTCCGCAGCCGCCCAAGCCTCCGCCCCCTCCGCGCAACACCGGCTCTTACAATGATCCCGTGCGTACAATTGTACGTTGACCCCCCCTCCACATATTCCCAGACGACCGGCTGGTTCGGCCCGAGCCCTGAGAGCTCGAGAGACGCCCGGAAACTGCCCCGGCCTTGCCTGTAGCATGCTCGATAATTGTGGCTACCGTGCATGCCACGAGAATTTCCGGGCGCTCTGAAAAAGAAACCTCAGGAGGTCTTGATGACCGACAGCCCCCGCCCCCTGTGCGACTGCCCCGAGCCCTGTGCCTGCTACGCTGAGGGATATGCCGCCGGCTCGGGGACGGAGACAGGAACCGGGACCGCGTTTCCTGAAGGTGGCTTCGAGCGGCTCGGCCTCCTGTAGGCCGCTGAAAGCCCTGGGCCGGCGATGCCACACCCGGCATTTCCCGGAGCAGAGGTGGCGCCCCCTGACGCACCACACCAGACGGGTGCAGCCGGAGGCCCGCCAGGCGCGGCCCAGGTTCATCCGGCGGAGCCGATGCGGTACTTGCCTGTGCCGCACACGGTGCAGACAGCACGAAGGGCGGGACGTCCGTTCTTCATTGTTACCTGTTCAACATCCCTTGAGCCGGTCTTGGCCCGGCACTTCAGGCAGTAGATTTCAGCGGATTCGGGGGCTGTGGCCATAATCGAAGGCTCTTGTTCCGAAGGCTGCCAGGATTATAGCCAAAAGAAACCCTCCCGCTGGATGCGGCTACAGGATCGGTCAGACCGGCAGGTCATTGCGCTCTGAAATTGCCCGAATTCTCCCGGGAGCTGCGGGCCGGCGTGGCTGGACTAGATAACCCTGTCTCCCTGCCCTGGCATGGACTGGCTGTTCGGCTCACCCGACGCCCCCGGCAGCGGGGTCAGCATCACGCGCCAACGGGGAGTTTCCTTGGATGCCTCGACTAGGAGTTCTTCGAGCGGAACATCGATGTCGATATCGTCGAATTCGAAGTTGAAAGCAGCCCTCACGTGGGCCGGGCAGACGAGGCCCGCCGTGGCGTTGTTCTCCCGTCCCACCCGCCTCAGTTCCTCGCGTTCGGCGAGGGTCATCTTACGCTGGTAGTGGCAGCCAGCGATGGCGCATTTGACCGACACTTTTCTGGCCATTTCCCCAATATTACAACAACAGCCCAGGGGGTCGGACATGCGCGCAGGGTGTTCAGCGTCAACTTTACCTCCGCCGATTACACGCAGGGGAGGCATAGAAAATTCATCGATGGCTATCTAATGGGAGTGGCCCGGTATTCCGAGTGCTGGGCCGCCTTGGTATTGGTTTAGCGTCGAGCTAAGGAAGAGCACGGCTTGAGTTCGCCGTGCTCTTCGGTAGACCTGTAGAAATTGTCCGGGAAACCTGCGTTCGGGCTAGACGAACCAGCCCATGCCTTCCAAGTGGCCGCGCAGGAAGGCTATCTGGCCTCCGTGGACGACGTTGTCAAAGACCAGGACACCCATGATGGTCTCTTTCGGCTCGGGGTCCGAACCGGGACTCAGGCTCATGGTGGCGCTCAACTCCTCGTGGGTCACGGAGGACATATAGTCCCGGCAGCAGGCCTTCATGGCCTCGTAGTACCCTACCAGGACGTCTTTGGAGGGAAGCGGCCACGCGGCCACGCGCGCCGTGTCCCAGCCTTGGCCGGTCGTCTCCGGGTCGTCGCTCAGGCCGAATTTCTCGCACCAACCGTCCTCTATCCATATCTGAGGCTTGTCTTGGAACCTGGCATTCATGAATACGTCCACCACCCGGCTCATGTGGAAGAGGAGCCAGCCGATGGAATTGTCGCTGTCGGATATCTGGCGCGCCAGTGTCTCATCACTCAGCCCGTCTATGGCGCGGTCTACCATACCCCAGTTACGTTCCAGCGCATTTGATATCCCGGCGGAAACAGCCATGATTGCTCTCCAAAAGTTTCGTTTGCTTGGGGTCGCGGGGCTAATTGTAACAGCCCCAAAACTGTGTAAGCGGCGGAGGTAAATTGTCCCGTGCGGGCGGGTAATCTCTGACAAACGGCGGTTGCAAATTGGACCGTCCGCCGCCATTCATAGGCTTCAAGTCGAGCTTATGGGTGGTGCGATGGATGTTTCGGGTGGAAGTGTATCTTCGGGTCCGACGAGCGGTGATGGTGGATGGGATGAGCATCCAGGAAGCGGGCCGGACGTTCGGCCTGCACCGGGACACCATACGCAAGATGCTGGCCTATTCGGTCCCGCCGGGTTATCGCCGGCAGAATCCGCCAAAGAGGCCCAAGTTGGAGCCCTTCACCGGCGTTATAGACCGGATCCTGGAGGACGACCTCAGGCGTCCCAGGAAGCAGCGTCACACAGCCAAGCGCATCTTCGAGCGGCCGCGGGACGATTACGGGTTCGACGGTCAGTACACCATAGTCAAGGACTATGTAAGAGAGCATCGCCGCCAGACCAAAGAGATGCTCGTGCCGTTGTCCCATGGGCTGGGCCACGCCCAGTGCGACTTTGGCGAGGCCTTGGTGGTCATCGGCGGCGCGTGGAGCGAAAGGCCCACTGCTTCGTCCTGGACATGCCCCACAGCGACGGGTACTTCGTGAAGGCCTACCCGGCGGAGAGCAACGAGGCCTTCCCGGATGGCCACGTATCAGCGTTCGCCTACCTGGGCGGAGTGCCCCGGAGCATCGTCTACGACATCACCAACCTGGCCGTGGCGAAGATCCTAGGGGATGGCCGGCGTCAACTTACCCGCGTCTTCACCGAGCTCCAGTCTCACTACCTGTTCGAGAACCGGTTCGGCCGGCCAGGCAAGGGCAATGACAAAGGCAAGGTGGAGGGCCGGGTGGGGTATGTGCGCCGAAACTTCCGGTGTTCCGCGTCAACTACTTCTGCCGGCGCATTGCCTCACCCAAATCGTTACCCACGCTGATTGGTTGCCTCAAATGAAATGTTACCGAAAATCGTTGAGGCGGACGCGTGGTGGGAGGCATCAGTAGGATGGCGAAACATGAATTGCTGGCAACTATCAGAGACCGCTACCGGAGATCTTCCAAGGGGGATAAAGGCCGGATCCTAGACGAGTTCATAGCTGTTACTGGCCTCCCTGCCCAACCTGTGGCAACAGGGGGAAGCCCGGCCCACCCACAGGGACCAAGTGCGCTCGCCTCGCCACTGGCGTACCCGGAAGGATCCCTTCGAAGGCGTTTGGCGCGACGTGCTTTTGTGGCTTCAAAAAGACCCCGATACCAACGCCAAGGATTTGCTGACAAAATTACGCGAGGTCTATCCGGGCCGGTTCGAAGATGCTCAACTGCGAACGCTGCAGCGCAGAGTGAAGGACTGGTTGGAGTCATGGCCAAGGCGTTGATCTACGCCGCGTCTGATGAACCTGCATCGGAACCGAGCGAGAAGGTGGAATTGGGGTTGGAAATCAAGGCTAGAATTTCGGTAACATTCTCTGGTGAGGCAATACGCCGGCAAAGTTAATTGTCGTTAAACACTTATGGCTCGACCATCCTAAAGCGGTAGTCCCACCCATACCCGTTTGAGTAAGGAGTCATCATCTCCGCTATGAGTTCACCCTCCGCATTATTGGCCGTAAGCGTAAAGACATAGAACTCTTCATCGCCGTTGATAGGAAGGTTCGCCTCAAAGCTACCGGTATCAACCACTTCAAAGTGGACGTCCGTTACGTGAGTGAATGGCTCTTTGTATAGCCTGAAGCGTACGTCATAGGAGACGACTTCTGGAATGGTATCCCATGAGAAAACCAGGGAGCCACCTGTATGGGCGTCTTTCGAGTCGCTGGTATGACGTTGGGCACGCTGATTGTCTACGGGACTGGTGAGGTGGATCACCTTGCGTAGGCTTAGATTTAGCCTGTATACCTGTTGCGGAGAGACTTTGAAACCCGAGACTCCGCGGAAGTCCAGTGCGAACCCATGCTTGCCATTGAATGGTTCGCCACTGTCGACGTACACGCCGATGGTGTAATCACCAGGCGGGAGGTCAGGTACCTCGTACTCTGCCGTAGCCGGATCGTACACCGTGGGGACAGTGTGTGGAGTTCTCGGCTCACTCCTGCTAGAGACCCAAAAGATGGGACGTGCGTTGGTCGACTCCGAGATAGGCCGGCGGTCGTAAAGGATAGCGCCTTTCACTGAGGCCACGCAGTAGGGCAGGCCGAGCCTGGACAAGTCACTGTTCGGCACATACCGCAATCCGGTAGGTATGCACCCTGTCAATCGGTTCTCGCCGAGATTCAACTCAGTTAGGTTGGTGAGACTACCAAGTTCAGGCGGTATCTCCCCGCTTAACAGGTTGTCGCCGAGGCTCAGGGCTGTAAGCTTGGTAAGGTTGCCGAGTGCCGATGGTATCTTCCCACTCAAGTCGTTTTCGGTGAGGTCCAAAAGCGTCAGGTTGGTGAGACTACCAAGTTCAGGCGGTATCTCCCCGCTTAACAGGTTGTCGCCGAGGCTCAGGGCTGTAAGCTTGGTAAGGTTGCCGAGTGCCGATGGTATCTTCCCACTCAAGTCGTTTTCGGTGAGGTCCAAAAGCGTCAGGTCGGTGAGATTGCCAAGTTCGGCCGCAATTTCCCCGCTCAACAGGTTGTCGCCGAGGCTCAGGGCTGTAAGCTTGGCAAGGTTGCCGAGTGCCGACGGTATCTTCCCACTCAAGTGGTTTTCGGTGAGGTCCAAAAAGTTCAGGTTGGTCAGATTGCCAAGTTCGGCCGCTATTTCCCCGCTCAACGAGTTGACGCCGAGGCCCAGGGCTATAAGCCTGGCAAGGTTGCCGAGTGCCGACGGTATCTTCCCACTCAAGTCGTTTTCGGTGAGGTCCAAAAGCGTCAGGTTGGTGAGATTGCCAAGTTCGGGTGGTATCTCCCCGCTCAATGCGTTCTCGGACAGGTCCAAACGCGTCAGGTTAGCCAGATTGCCGAGTTCGGGCGGTATCTCACCTGTCAACTGGTTTGACGAGAGGTGCAGCCGTTCCAGCTTGGTTAGCCTGCCGAGTTCGGGCGGTATTTCCCCGCTCAATTCGTTCTCGAAAAGGTGCAAACGCGTCAGGTTGGTGAGATTGCCGAGTTCAGGCGGTATCTCGCCGCTCAATCTGTTCTTTTCCAGGTTCAGCTTTATAATGCGGTCGTTGGTGCCAGCGGTGGTCACCCCGTGCCATTGGCCGATAGGTGAGAAGGTGAGCCAGTTGGACTTGTTTTCCCAACTGTCGCCGGCGGTGGACTCGTAGAGGGCCACCAGTGCCACCATATTGGCCAGAATCCCGGGGGCGTATCTCTCCGCCCAAGTGAGCTGGTTGCCCCACAGGGACACCCTTTCCAGGCCAGTAATATTGGTCAACTCCCCCGGAAGTTCTCCGCTGAACTGGTTGTCGTGAAGCCACAAAACCTTCAGTTCGCCCAGACTGCCCAACTCGGAAGGTATTTGGCCGCTCAGACGGTTAGAGTGCAGGGAAAGCTCTTCGAGACTGGCAAAGCCGCCAAGGCCAGTGGGCAGGCTTCCGCTCAGTTGGTTGGAGTGAAGGTGCAGTTTCCCCAGCCCGGTAAGGTTGCCGATTCCCGGAGGGAGATCGCCGCTGAGCTGGTTGTTGTTCAGTGTGAGCTCTTCCAGGTTCGACAGGTTGCCCAACGTGGATGGTATCTCGCCGCCCAGTTGATTCGAGTGGAGGTATAGGTAGGCCAAGCTGGCCAGGCTGCCGATGGCCGCAGGCAGTTCCCCGCTCAGTCCATTCTCGATGAGGTCCAGCGCGGTGATGCGGCCATCGCCGCCGATGGATACGCCGATCCACGCGGCCACCGACGGGTCGTCCTGCCAGCCGGACTTGTCAGCCCAGTTGTCTCCGCCCGTGGCCTCGTAGAGGGCAACCAGGCCCACCATGTCGGCCAACATCCCCGGCGGGTAGCTGTCGGCCCAGATGAACTTGTTCCGCCAGATGGTCACCGATTCCAAGTCGGCGAGGTTAGTCAGTGCGGGCGGGAATTCCCCGCTGAACTGGTTGTCGTGCAGCCACAGGTCGGTCAGGGCGGTGAGAGATGTAAGCCCGGCGGGCAGGGTGCCGGATAGCTGGTTGTTGTTGAGGTACAACGCTTCCAGGTTGACGAGGGTGCCCAGCTCGGCGGGCATCGGCCCGCTCAGCCGGTTGTCGCGGAGGTCCAGTTCGGTCAGCTCGGTCAGGTACTCCAGTCCCTCTGGCAACTCGCCGCTCAAGCCGTTGCCGCCGAGGTCCAGCGCGGTGACCCTGCCGGCGGCGTCGGTGGTGACGCCGTGCCACTGGCCGAGATCCTCGAGGTACAGCCATCCGTCGCTGTTGCTCCACCCTTCGCCGTCCGTAGCGTCGAAGAGAGCCCTCAGCGCGGCCCCGTCGGACATGGGCGGAAAGGGGATGCGTGACGGTGGTGTGGCCGTGGGGGTGGGCGGCGTGGGTGTGGCCGTGGTGGTGGGTGACGGTGGTGTGGCGGTGGGTGTGGGTGACGGTGGTGTGGCCGTGGGCGGCGGCGTGGCGGTGGGTGTGGGTGACGGTGGTGTGGCCGTGGGCGGCGGCGTGGCGGTGGGTGTGGGTGACGGTGGTGTGGCCGTGGGCGGCGGCGTGGCGGTGGGGGTGGGTGTGCCGGTGGGGGTGGGTGTGCCGGTTGTCGGGACAGAGGCCTGCAATGGCGCCGAAGGGGTTGGGTTTGAGGCAGGCTCGGCACCATCGTCGCAGGCTAGCGTGGCAATCGCGAGCAACGCGGAGAACACCCATAGAGTGTACGTTTTCACATTGAGGAATCGAAAGTTTAGCAGACCTGGTCTCCTCTAGATGCCCTTACTCCAATAATACTCAGCATCCCTATCCCCGTGTTCCGGGCTGCGCAGAGGTAAGTAACTGCTTGTTACTTGGTATCCGACCTTGAGATCGAAAGGGTAGAGGCGATCAAGTTTGGTTCGGGCCTGGCTGTTGAACCCCCAGTTAGAAACTATCTCAAATTGCGCTTTCAGATTGTAGTTGATGTGTGAAGGTCGTGGCTAGGATTGTGTCCAAAGGCGGGTGGAGGTGAATCGTGCGGGAGGGGAAACCGTTACCTAATATTTGGGATGTTCCAGACGACCTTTGGGAGCGAATCGAACCGATGATACTGGAGATAGACCCGCCCAAATCGAAGGGGCGTAACCGGGTGGACCAGCGGAAGATGCTGGAAGGAATTATCTTTCGGCTGCGAAGCGGCTGCCAGTGGAACCACTTACCCAAGGAGTTGGGATACGATAGCACCATCCATCGGACCTTCCAACGCTGGGTGGAGCGTGGGGTGTTGGAAGCCATCTGGGCTGTCCTGATAGAAGAATGCCAGGAGTTGGGCGGGGTGAACTGGGAATGGCAGTCGGCGGATTGCTCTTTATCCCGAATCCACCGAAGGAGGGCGTCGGGTTAGCGTCCTGGGGCGGCAGGAAGGTGCTCCTCTGAATCCGGGATAATGGTTTTGCAACAAAAACCGACCCCAGAAAAGGAGCACCCAATAGCAACTGTCTTGAAAGTCAACATGAATGAGCGACGACTGGCTGAGTCATATTGCACCAAGGGGAGCCATGTTTGAGCATGCCGTTGAGTATAACCAGCAGTTTGCGCATGGACGCGACCAGCGCCACCTTTTTCGGTTTACCAGCTGACAACAGCCTCTGGTAAAAGTCCCGGATAGCAGGGTTGTGGCGGCTGGCTACCAACGCTCCCATGTAGAGGACGGCCCGCTCCCGGGAGCGTCCGCCCCAGACGGCGCGTTTGCCCCGCAGGGTGCCGCTGTCGCGGTTGTAGGGAGCCACGCCCACAAGGGCGGCGATCTGCCGGCGATTTAGCGTGCCCAGCTCTGGCAGATTGGCTAGCAGAGTGAGGGAGAGCTGCTCCCCGACACCGGGAACCGTGCGGAGCAGGTCGTCCTTCTCACGCCACACGGGACTCCGGCGCAAAGTCTGACGTAGCCCCTTGTCCAAGTCGCTCAGGTCTTGTTCCAACCACGCGATGTGGGCTTCAATGCGGGGACTAACGGCGCCGATGGCGGTGCCCAGCCGGTTCTTCTCGGAGACCAGCATGGTCATCACCTGGTGCCTGCGGGCAGTCAGCGAGTTGAGGACCTGGGTCTCGGCGTCCTTGAGGGGACGCACGTCAGGACGGACAACGTCGGCGAAATGGGCCAGGACCCCCGCATCCAGAGCGTCGGTCTTGGCCAGCGTTCCGGTGGCCCTGGCAAAGTCCCTGACCTGGCGTGGGTTGACCACCACCACAGGCAGCGCCGCAGCCGGCCAGGGCGGCCACCAAGGGCAACTCCAAGCCGCCCGTAGCCTCCAACAACACCAAGGAAGGCTCCAGGTCCACTATCTGGAGGATCAGTCCCTCAATTCCGGTCTGGTCGTAGGGCAGGGTCCATCTCTTCCCCGTAGGCCGGACAGCAACGTCCACCTGTGCCTTTGAGACATCATGCCTACAAACCTCGGTTCTCCTCCCATCTGTACCTCCTGTTTCAGTGTTGACCCTTCCTTGCACGATGCGGGCTCGATTGGCCCAGGCAACTGTCCGGGTTCTACCGTTAGGGAATGGGGCGATCCTTGCTATTGGACGGTCTACCATGACCCAGATGCTACCGGTCTGCCGCGCTCCGGACCACCACGGGTGAGGTATTGTCGCAGGCCAAAGTCAGGATACAAGATGCTGCCACGCCACCACCCCGACCGGATCCAAATCACCTTCGACGACCGCCGCCTGGTGGCCAATGCCGGGCTGCTCCTTCCGGCCACCTTGGCCCGGCATCTCGGCCTGCCCGAACTCGTTGACCATCACCTCGACCTCATCGGCGCGCCGGGACGGGCGAACACGGGGGACAAGATGCTGACGCTGATCGCTTCCGCGCTGGCGGGCGGCGACTGCATCGACGGCGCGGGTGCGCTGCGTGCTGGTGCGACGGCCTGCGCTATCGGTTGCGCAGTCAAGGCGCAATCCACCCTGGGCACCTTCCTGCGCAGCTTCAGGTGGGGCCACGTCCGTCAACTCGACCGGGTGAGCCGCCAGTTGCTGGCCCGGGCCTGGAAGGCCGGCGCCGGGCCCGGTGACTCGCCCCTGACCATCGACCTGGACTCGACCATCTGCGAGACCTACGGCATGGCCAAGGAGGGAGCGCGCCACCACGGCTACACCGGAGCCCGTGGCTATCACCCGCTGCTGGCCGTCGCCGCCGGCACCGGCGACGTGCTGCTGGCCCGGCTGCGCGAGGGCCGCGCCAACACCGCCCGGGGCGCCGCCCACTTCCTGCGTGAAACGGTGAGCCGGGTTCGCTACGGCGGGGCCAGGGGACAACTCACGGTGCGGGCCGACAGCGGCTTCTATACCCACGCCGTGGTCGCCGTCTGCCGCCGGATGGATGCCCGCTTCTCCATCACCATTCGCCAGCGCGCCAGCCTGCGGGACCTGATCGAGGCGATACCAGAGGAGGACTGGACTCCCATTCCCTACTGGATGGACGGCCCCGCCGATGTGGCCGAGACGACTTACACCCCGTTCCAGAGTGAGGCGGACGCCTCGCCGGTACGGCTCATCGTCCGTAGGGTCAAGCCGACGCCCGGTTCCCAACTGGCCCTCTTCGCCACCTACAGCTATCACGGCTTCATCACCGACCGGGACGGAGAGACCCTGGAACTGGAGGCCGACCACCGCCGCCACGCTGAGATCGAGAACGCGATACGCGACCTCAAGTACGGCGTCGGGCTGAACCATCTCCCCTCGGGACGTTTCGCCGCCAACGCCGCCTGGCTCGCGGTACCGGCGATGGCCCACAACCTGGCCCGCTGGACAGCCCGCATCGGTCTGGGTGAGCAGATCGTCACCACCAAGACCCTGAGACGACGGGTCTTCGCCCTGGCCGGACGGCTAACCCGCTCGGCACGCCGACTCACCCTGCATGTGCCACAGCGCTGGCCTTGGGAAACCCAGTTCAGTCGCGCCCTGGCCCGGCTGCGAGCCATTCCACTCCCAACCTGACGGCGCCCGTCCGCCACTGACCCAACGTCCCCGCCAACTGAACGTCCCCGCCAACTCGCGCCAGTCCGGTCCGCGAGCGCCTCTTGCCGTGTCCTATCCCGCCATCTCCCTCACCACAGCCGCTGTAAGCCGCCATCGGCACCCCCAAAAGCGCCTGCAGACCGCCGCCAACCTACCATCTACCCGAATCGACCCCGGACCATCGCTTCCGTAACTTCCTCACCCCTCTTCCAGTGTCCTCACCCCGTCCATCCCTGTCCATCGGTGGATTCGGGTTAAAGCTCAGAGCCGGCAAACTGTCACCTCCGCACAAGGAGCTGGAGGCAGGTCGGCGGCCAGCGCGCCGGCAGCTGGCGCGACTTCGAGGCTGGCCGCGGCGGCGGTGCCCTGGATCTGCTGCGCCGTTACCAGGGTCTCGACAAGCCGCAGGCCCTCGAGTGGCTTCGGACCCGGGGTCTCCTGCAGGCTTCCCGTCCTGGCGCGCCTAGCCGCCCGACGGTGATTGTCTGCACACCAAAACAACACCGAGGGGCACAAAACACCGCGAATAGCGCCGCAGGAGCAGGCCTCCGGGCCGGACCGCCTCCGGCGCATCGGTTGGGCCCGCTCCTGGAAGGAGATGACCGGTGCTCGTTGAAACTCCCTGACGTCAACTACCTTCCAAAGTGTCTGCAGACGTAAAATCCGCTTCCGCCAGTTCATGCTCACCCTTAATTCGATAAGCAAGAGCTCGGCCCCGATATGCCTCCACATTTCGGGAATCGAAATATAGAGCCGCGTCAAAGTCGGCTATGGCTAAATTGGATATCGTCAGTATTGAGTCAGCTATCAGGCCGGGGTAGTAGTTGAGGTGGTCGAAAGTAACGACTGCAAGGGCACCGTCATTTCGGGCTTCCGAATCCTCGGAAATATAGGCCAAGCCTCTTTTCACGAAACACGCCGCTGCAGCGGGATCATCGCCCATTGCTATGTAGGTTTCGTCCCGCTTGCTGTACGCCTCGACCGAGTCAGTCGAGTCAGTTAGTCCGATGACAGAGTTGAAGTCAGCTACGGACCGGTCGTATAAGCCCTTTGCGAGAAACGACAACCCTCGGTTGTAATAGCTTGATTCTTCAAGCGGGTCAATACCGATGGCCGAATCGAGCCATGCTATCGCCAAATCGTAATTACCGCTGATGAAGTGTTCCATGGCCCGCTCGCTGTGTACGGCGGCCCGATTTTCTTTTTCCAACAGCTCATAATCACCGCTCCCCATCTCTCCTGCGTCAACCGGATCGTATAGTTCAGGCCACAGGATGGGATGGACAGCTTCAAAGTCGTGCGCCGCCAATGAGAGTTCTCCTTTCGCCTCAAGGCTTCGGCCTCTGTTTTCGAGAGCCTGAGGGTCCTCAGGGTCTAGTTGTATGGCCTTTCCAAAATCCGCAATGGCGAGATCGTATTCCTCTTTTTCGAGATAGCCCAAACCTCGGCTATTGTAGGCATTTACAATCTGAGGTTGGCGCCCTTGCAGGCAATCGGGATCAAGGAGAACAGCGCTTTCGTAGTCATCGGCTGAGTTTCCAAAATCCCCCAATTCGCAGAAGGCCTCAGCTCGATTGATGAAAGAAGGGGCATAGGATGGGTCATATTGAATGGCATTGTCATAGTCTGAAATTGCCTTGTCGTAATCTCCCTTGAGGTGATGCGCCATACCGCGGAAGTGGTGGGCGAGTGCATGCGATGAGTTCAAGCTAATAGCGGTGTCAAAATCAGTGATCGCACGCGTGGGATCCTTGTGCAAGTACCGAAGACCTCGAAATAGGTAGGTATTCGCTGTGGGTGGATAATCCAGTCCTCTGATCCTGAACGCGATTGCAATCGGGAGTCTCAGCAAGGCCACGAAGAAGTCTATGAACATGTACAGCCCTCTCATGGACTACTCTGCGCGTGCCCCCATGGTGTACGCAATCGCGCTGAACGGTCGTTTCATTCCAGTTCCGCCCTAAAGCCAAAATTAGCACCCAACAGATCTGAAACAGATTTCGGGTTAGGTCATCTTAAACTAAGGGCAGCGGATGCTCGCCTTCAGGCGGTGATGAAAGACGACGTCGCAGTCGCTTCGCATCAAGTGGCCGTGGGGACTGCACACCCTCGACAGGGACGAGATAGTCAAGTGCGCGCTGCGCCTCTGCGCCATGGCACTGCTGCTCAGGATCGGCTCCCTCATCGCCTTGCAGGTCATGTAGCTCAGCGAATCTGCGACAAACGTAGTTGTGATAGCCGGCAAGCCACTCGTACTTCCACCGGACATGAGGGTCGGACTTATGGTCCCGCAATCCATTCAGCACGCGTTCCCTGTGCGCCGGGAGAAGCTTCCGGTGAATCGGATATTCTGGAAAATGTCCAAGCTCCGCACCAAGGTAGTTGACAAACAAGTACTCATCAAGAGGATCTTCAAGCAGTTCCTCATAGTGCGGTGCCCCACCACCGATACCGTACGATGACAGCTGCTTCACTATCAAAGGCTCAACGGAGGGCGCGATCACCAGCTTGGGTGCCCCCCCTGACTGGTCGAGGCCAACGGCCTCCAACAGGGCGTCCCCGTATGCAAGATCGTCATCTTGGTAGTGGCTACCATAAGCAATCGCGCCCCTAAGGAAAAATCCATCCGACGCAAGGCTAGCTTGCACCCGAGCGAAGAGCATCAGGATAGTGCCAAGCTCTCTCTCCCCGTCATCCTGGCACTGGTCGCGGAGCGGATAGGCGACGACGATATTGTCGGTGAACACCTTCATGTCGAATGAAGTAAGCGTTCCGTAGACCGTCTTAGCTCTGCGCACTATGCCGTAAGCCCTATCTAGGGAGGGCTTGATTCTCTGAAGAAAATCGTCCCCTATGCCCGACCGGAAAGCGCGCTGTGTCTCCGCACGGAATCCGAGAAGATCAGCGTAACAGACGATAGTCGGACGTATGGAAGGCGACTTGGGATCCCAAAGCGTGGTCATCATTTACCTCCGACACCACCTGCGGTGGACAGGGCCAGTTGGATCTGTACGCCAACGAAATGTACAGGCAGCGTGCAACCCTTCAGGCAGCTCGAATATGAGATTGTACAACTCAACACAGGTAAAAATAACGCAGCAGGCTGGAGTGGAAATGAGACAGTGCGACCGTGTTATCGAAGCTTACCAGACCCACTCTCCGAAAGCACCGCCGTTCAAAACCGCTTAACCACGTACACGATCGTCCGATCACGGAAGCGCGACGTACTGCACCGTTGCTTATCGCAACCGAGGCCCAGTTGAGCGAAAGCCAGGTAACGTTCGTTACGGCTGACTCGGACCGCAACGAGGCCGCCTTTAGACGGTCGGCCGACGACTTAGCAGGCCGCGAAGGGCACCTGATGGAGTTCGGGCGACCCACTCTTAACTCCGCAGTGATGCCCGCCGCCGCCGTGGAGAACGTGGGGGAAGGAGAAGAGGTTGTGGTGCCCGGATGGCCGGCGGCCCGGCAGCAACCCCAGCGGGCAGGACGGCACCGTCTTCGTGACCATCGAGGACGAGACCGGGGACGTGCAGCTAATCCTGTGGCCCAGAGTCTTCCACCGGAGCCGGAGACAGTTGGGAAGTCATGTGCTCCTGGTCCGGGGCGTGGTCTCCCGGTGGGACGGAGCCGCCAACGTCGTCGCCTCGGACGTGATGGACAACCACTCCCGCGTCCCCATGCCCGCCGCCCACGACTGGCATTAAGAAGCTGTCACTCGCGACTTTATTTCAGATGATCCAGCCAAGACGATTAAGTAACTATCTCAAATTAGCGAGGCTCCATTGACGGCGGTACCAGGTAAGGGCACATGCCAGTTGGAGCAGACCCAGGTAATTGGATGGCTTCTTGTCGTAGCGCACCAGTATCGCCCGGCACTTGGACAGCCAGCCCAGGGTGCGTTCCACCACCCACCGCCGCGCTGGGTGGGTCTTCCCGCCCGATTGGTCCAATTTCTCTTCGCCAATACGCCGGATGTGCGGCTGGTATCCGGCTTCGGCGACGGTCCGGTGGCCTGTGGGGTTGTCATACCCCTTGTCCAAGCACAGGTTCTGGACGCCTTCCGGCAGGTCCACCACTATGCTCTCCAGCGTCGGCTTGAGGAGTTTCGTGTCGTGGACATTAGCTCCGGCCACCACCACGCTCAGTGGCCCGCCGGCCCCGTCGACCAGGATGCTTTTCTTGCTTCCTGCCTTCCCACGGTCCGTGGGATTGCGTCCAATAGCGCCCCCCCAAAACGCGCCTTTCCCATGGAGCAATCGGCGGACTGCCATTCCCAATCTACGCCGTCCAACTCCCGGCATTCTTCGATCAGGACGGCCCAGATACCCTCCAGCACCCCACGCTCTACCCAACGCTGGAAGGTCCGGTGGATGGTGCTGTCATCCCCCAACTCCTTGGGCAAGCGGTTCCATTGGCAGGAACTGCGCATGCGGAATATGACGCCCTCCAGCATCTTCCGCTGGTCCACCCGTTTGCGCCCCTTCGCCTTGGGGGGATCCAACTCCAAAATCACCGGTTCAATTCGCTGCCACAGATCATCCGGTATTTCCCAGATCGTTGGCAGGGACTCGCTCTTTCCCATCATCCACCACCACACAGGTTTCCCCTATCTTAACCCCACCGCTTTTGTGTTCTCCTTCTCACACTAATACCTTTTTGAGATAGTTACTAAGAGAGGCCGGCTCCGTCGAGTCCCGATCTGCCGCCACCGTCACCCGATTGTCATCATCCTCTGATCTTTACCCGAAGAAATGGAAGGGCGCCACCGGATGTGCCGTCTTCACGGAACCCCGGAGCAGACGGGACCGGTCTCCCGCTGCGATCGATGATGGACCGGCCGCGGCCACCGGAGACTCTAGGCGTCCGTTATACGGCGCAACGTGACCGGTGGCAAGAGCCGCCTCACCGCCGCCGCCACGAACATCGGCGATCGCCTAAAGCGCCAATCCATTGAACATTCGGCTCAATGGCCGCCTGCTCCACAGTTCCCGCGCCCGGCAATGGAAGCGGCCAATCCCGGCTCGAGGAGCCGCTCTACGGATGTTTTTCGTGGGTGGTCAGGGCCGGCGCGCAGCGCGCCGCCCGTAAGGCCGTCGGCCCAGCCGTTTTCCCCGCCTCCGCGTTCCACGGACGGAGCGCACATCAACCCATGTGGCCCGACCGGGGGGCGGCAGGCCGTCCACCAATACCAGACCCAAGGAGATGCCTATGAAGCAACGCGAGCCGGGAGAACCCAGCCGGACGGCGGAAGAGCCTGGGCCGGGAACGCCCCCGGCCCGGTTTCGAAGCTCCGGGCGCCGGTCTTCCATACGACGGCCCAAACGCCCAGGACGCCCGAACAACGGGCCACCTGAACACCCAAACACCTGAAGGAGACGACTCATGAACGGATCCCACATCCAATTCTTCGGCACCCTCACCCGCGACCCGGAGCAGTGCTACAGCAAGGACGACGGCATCCCCTACGCCCTGCTCCGGGTGGCGGTACGGACTCGCTACGACGATGACCAGCCGCCGGACACCAACGACTTCGAGGTCTACCTGTGGAGCTACCACATGGACACAGCCGTGGCCCACTGCCGGAAAGGCCAGCAGGTGTATGTCTTCGGGCGGTTCTTCGGGCGGTTCTCCGGCCGGGAGCACTGCCGGGCCGACGACACTCGGGGCGTCGCCCACTTCGTGAACGCCAAGGAGTTCCACTTCTTCCCGGCGGGGGAGGGAGACCCGCCGGAGCCGGACCCGGGCATCAACGAGGAGCGTCCGGACCAGGGGTACTGGGCCGACGGGCGGCTGGCCCGGCATTCCGGCTGGAGACGGCCCGGCGGCCCCGGGCCACTTGACCCACGGACCAGCAGGCCGGGTGAGCAACCCGGCCTGACTTTTTGATACCACACAAGGAGAAATGACTCATGGTTGACATGGAAAAGGACATGACCGAAGTTGTCCATACGATCACCCGGATGGCCGAGGTCCTGAAGGACTACGAGGTGCTGCGGGCGCAGCTAAACAACATGCTGGACCTGCTCCTGCCCGGGGACGGGCACGACCTTCTCCCCCTCCGCGGCCAAGACTGGCCCGCCCTCAAGGACCAAGTCACCGGGTGGATGGCTGCGGGATTGCAGGGGCAGCAGGGGTACGACCGCGTTCTGCTGCATACCTTCGGGTCCGGCGCCGGGAGGGTGGACGTAGAGGCCGAGCACCTGCTGGACGACTACTGGTGGGTCACGGCCACCCCGGCCGGGAGGACCGCCCCTAACGCCGCCGCCATGGCCGTGGTCCGGATCACGGACAGCAGGCACCGCCTGCGCTACGGGGCGGGCTACTCGGCCCGCATCTCCTGACCGGACGGAGAGGGGGGCCGTCGGGAACCACTGACAGGTCCCGGTGGCTCCCCCGGTCCGGAGTCCGGTAGAATGCCCGGGCACGGCCTACAGAACCTCTGCGGCGGCTCCGATGACGATCTGCAGGATGGTATCAGTCATCAGGGCCTTATGAAGTGTTACCAATTGGACCGAATGAGAGGGTGAAGACAAACATCCACTCAGCAGAACCCTGAAGAATCCGACGAATTCCCGATGGTCCTGAACTTTCCGGAACGCTCAGGCCGCGCTCACCGCACGCTCTTTCCTGAGCCCGTCCAGAACCGTGACATTCAGGAGATGGCCCATGGCATCCACCCAAGCGGATCCCGGAACATTCCCTGGAGGAAACACTCACAGCCCGAACCCAGGGTGGCGAAATCGAACGCTCCATTTCGTCGCCACCTGGTGGCCGGCACTCTTCACCGGGGCCGCAGCCACCGCCGTAGCATCCTTTCTGTATGTCGCATCCGCGCTCGCATTCATCCCAAGCGCACCTCGACTACAGTATCGGGTTCGGTGCTTTCGGCCTGTTCATCAACGCCATGCCGCCAGCCATCGTCTGGGCCACCATGAAGTGGGTCAGGTAACCTTTGATGGGGCCAAGAGCCAGCACCCCGACCAGTCCAAGGGCTTCCTAGTCCCGGCTCCTCAGGGACCACGAGATCATCGGGCATGACCCCGGCGTGACATGCCACAACCACCGCTCCCTCACCCACATCAGGGCCGCCGACTGCACCCGCCACCAAAAGCCTGGACACCTTTGACTTTCCGGCCATCGGTGAACACCTACAAGCGATTCAGCTCCATCTTCCAGCACAAGGAGCAATCATGAACGACCAGACCACCAGCAAAACTCGCATCCAGCACCGGGATATCTTCCTCCGAATCATCGCCTACGGCATTCCCATCACCCTCGGAATTCTCGGCTTCGTTCTCGGATGGTGGGAAAAACTGGCCACTGGAAACTAAACCGGTCCCCGAATGCCCCCGGCCATTCCCGCCCGGCCGTCTCCCCGTTCAACAGTGAATAGCCCGGAACGCCACGCCCAACCCCCGGGTATGCCCGCAGACGCGGGGATAGGCGGTGGCGGGCGGAGATGGTGTCCCTGTATGGACTGTAAGCCCCGCACACCCGGACGATAGGTGGTACTTTCGAGTTCACCTTCAAACTGCCGAAACCGCAAAACTCGGGTGGCAGGCCCCCATCCAAGCGCAAGAACCGAAGGCCCAGCAAGAAAACTCCTGCCCGAACCACCAAAACCAAGAAGGCAGCAAAGCCCGGAAAAGACCAACGCACATACCAAGACAGGACAGCTCCAACACAGTCATAACCGGCGAGACTCGCTTCCCCTCATGCGCAGAGAGACACCGGGAGTCCCGCAGGCGCAGCGACGCCAAGCGACAGGACATTGCCGGTCATACGGCGACAACGGACTAATAAGGGACACCAGAGCCGACGCAACGAGAATAATCCAAGGCTCTGGTGCCTTAAGGAAACGGGACCGACTACCCTCGGCAGACCAAGAGATTCCTGAGCTCTTAGGGAGAACATGAACATCACAAGGTATCCCGAGCAGTTTGGAAGCTATCGGTACAGGCTGAGAGTCGAATTCACAGACCAAGATACCGAGTACAACCACGGCACCTTGGTTTTCATCATGTTCAACCCGGCGACAATTCGAAAGGAGTCCGACTTGACGGTCGGCAGTCGTACGAGACGGCGCTGTGTCAAGTTCGCGAAGGGCGATGGGTATAAGGCAATGACCGAGGTAAACCTCTTTGCCTATCGGTCCTCGGACAAGGCAGACCTGCTGAAGGTGATCCGGAATCATGGCATCAGTGCCGTAGGACCGGAAAATGATCGGGTCATAGCTGAAACCGTCGAGGACGCGGATCGGGCCGTGTTCGCCTGGGGAAAAGTAGCAGACAATCGTATGTTCGCTGAAAGAGCCGCGCACGTCGCGGAGTTGCTGAAGCGATCAGGCAAACAGCTTTATTGCCTTGGGAAAAACGGGGATGGCTCACCCAAGCAACCCGTCCGGGGAACGTACAGTGTTCAGACATGGCCGTGAACCGTCTCGAACTGTGAACCCGTGGCAGCATCGAGACCGCCACCACCGAGCATGTGGGAAATCGACAAGGGAACACAGCCAGGCAGCGGGCGTAAGCCCCGGCACCGCTAGGATGCTGGGGCCTCTACATAGCCCGAAGACAACGACCAAAAGGAACGTGCGACGGCGATGGGAGTAGCATACCAACGCAGCGCCAGACAACTCTTGATACAAGAATCAGTGTGAGCCAGTTGTTGACGAACTTGACCCGGTTATTACGCTGAAAACGACAGAACTGCGACAGCCAGACCGCGAATCCACACGCGGACGGCGTCGACGAGAAACCGCGAACGAGGCCAGAGTCCCGGCTTGCGCCGGGACTCTGGTTTTTTTCGGAGCCAGCCAAAGCGGTCGGAGAGCCAGTTGCGCCTGCGCCACCGGCACACCATTTGACGACAGCAGGCCCTTGAAAATCAGCCAGCAACGGCGGAAGATCGAATCAGGGCCTGGTTGCGATTGACGAACAGTATCCGGCGACGACGCCGGCGCAACCGGCCCAGCCTGACACCGGAGCTACTGAACCGGAGGACGGAACGATGTATAGAAGAGTCAACAGCGAGAGAAACAGGGACGACCAAAGTGTGGTCAGCATCCAAGACCAACAGGAGGCCCTTCAGAAGTTTGCCGAAGAGGAAAGGTACGAGATCGTGGCCGAGTACTGCGACGGCGGCGAAAACGAGAAGGCGTCGACCGAGTGACGGCTGACGCCATCGGGGAGCAGCCCGCGTTCAAACCACGTTGTCGTCTGGAAGCTCAGGTACTTCGCATGGAGCCTCGAGGAATCCCGTCCTGACACGGGAGAAGCTGGCGGCCAACGGGGTCCGGCTCCTGTCAGTGAATGAGAGAGTGCCCGACGAGTAGGAGGGACGAGACCGGGCACCGCGACGCGGTGAACGAGGTGAACGAAGCCCGGCGCAAGATGGGTCTTTCTTTTTGACCCGGCCGAAGCGGCCGGACGGGGAGCCGGACTTGCAAGCTAACGAATTCACAATTCCACCAGGAGGCGTGCAGGAACCCAGGCTGCCACGCTTAGGCACTGCAGGCTAAGGCCATACCGGCATGTTGTAAAATGCCGGGCGGGACACCAACATGAAGGGAGAACCCGCCGTATGCCGAAAGCGTTGCTTTCGACGATGCTACTCGTCATCTTAGGGTTGATCGCCTGCTCATATTCGGCGCCGACAGCCGTTGCTCCTCTCGCAACCACTTCACAGCCAGAGGCGACAACGCCAGCAGAGAACCGAGCCGAGCAGACACAGCCCGCGGACCCGACCTACGAACCAACAATGGTAGCAACCGCACGGCCGACAGAGATCCTCACAGCGGCACCTGACCGTACACCCGCACTCGAGCCGACGGCAACCGCGACCCCGACTCCCACGGATATACCAACTGCCGAACCAGACAGTGCCAGTTTGGCCGAACGGACTCCGTCAACGCGAGACCTGAGCGAGTTGCTGAACATGGTGCCAGCAGAATTTTCGGATGATACCCTTCTGTTCTCATTCAACCACCCCGGATCCACTGGCTACCTGTTCGCCAAAGGACGAGCCTGGCACCCGGAAATCGCCTCCGGTATTATCAACCTGAACGAACTGATGGGGCTGGACTTCAGGAACTATGAGCAGGGCATCTGGTCATGGAAACCGGGCTTCAAGTCAAGAACGTTCATGGCATTCCAAGGTCCCATAGCAGGTCAACAGACCACTGAAAAACTCGAAGGTCTGGGTTTCAGGACAACAAGCTACCTGGACACGACTTACTTCAAACTCCATGAGGATTTCAAGTTCGACATCAAACATCAACTGCGAAAGTCAGGTCTAGTATTCAACAGATTGGCCGTCCTGGGAGATTCCGTCCTTGCCGCCCCGGCCACGGGAATAATTGAGAGTTTAATAGCAGCCCGGCAACCAGGCTCCCAGACTCTGATGGCCTCACTTCCTCATTCATCTCTAGCGAACGCGGCTGGTGACGGGCTGGTCAGCGGGGCCTTCTTCCGGCCACAATGGAT
Source organism: Dehalococcoidia bacterium (assembly GCA_965220625.1). Classification (GTDB taxonomy): domain Bacteria; phylum Chloroflexota; class Dehalococcoidia; order Lucifugimonadales; family UBA3495; genus VXOI01. Next base: position 274,413 of record CBDCQN010000002.1, on the reverse strand, counting down.
AGCGGAAACTTGGAATTCGGTCAATCCCAGACCAGCAGACCGGCTGGATCGCTACAGAGCAGGGGCGGAAGCATGGGGAACCCTGTCCGACTACGGCCTGGCATTGCTGGGCTACCGTGCGAGGGAAAACGCGGACGAAATTGTCGTCGCCCTGTATTATCCTGCGACCGCCTATGTCGAGGCCAACTCGCGGGAACTGGTGGCACGCTGGAATAACTACCTTTACGATCCGTCCGGGCCGCTCTCAGAGGCTGCCGACATACCACTGAATGAAGCGTGCTCTCCTCTCTCAGTTCAAACAATCCAGCATACCGATCACTCGATAATTGTCGGTAGTTGCTCGATCATCAAGGATGAGGACACTGTTTCTGGAACAGGTCCCTCCTTATGGCGCTGGCTATTCAATACCAGGCAACTGGAATTCCTGGCCCCAGGTATAGAAGACCTCAAATAGAAACGCAGCAGGTGCGGACGCACCGACAGAATTCAGTCCGTGCAAGCAGTCGACCACACCGGTCAAGTCCGCCGGGAATACCGTCTCACCATCGACCGTGCTGAGGCGGACGCGATAGACAGAGTCCCGGCAGGATGTAGGTCAACCGAGTTGGTCGCGCCGGCCAGGCACCACAATACCAGCCACACCGGCAACGCCGCACCAGCAACGAACGTGGACGCCCTGACGATGTGGGACGACAACGGAAACGGAGGATCACGTGCGCGGAGGCCAGTGCCCACGGCACAGGTCCGGCGAGGGCGAGGATAACCATGACGCTCACCGCGGAACTGGCCGATAAGGTCGAAGGGCTCGGTTCGGAGTTGCGGTGATGCCCTTAGCATCACCATGAAGAGTTCCTCGTATACCCTATACTCCCATACTGGTGGTGGTTGAGAACAATTGGGAACCCCTGTTGCGTCAGAGTTCGGGAGACCCGAAAATGATGAAGACACTATTCCTTTTTATGGTCGCGCTGAGCCTCGTCGGCTGTGCTGCCGGCAATCCGCAGCCCGCCGCTGGAACGGTCGGGTTCGAGGTTTCCCCTTCCATCAATGGCATCTTCATCAACAAGTCAGTGGACTTCTCGCTGGTGGACATTGAAACGGGCGAACAGGTCGAGCGACCGGGTTGGAGCATCGCGAGCCCCCACAACGTGCCCGGCGACCGAGGGATCATGCGTTCGGACGGCCGGTACACCGCGCCGCGACTGGTCCCGGATCCGCCAATCGTCCAGATAATGGCCAATTCGGGAGATCATCAGGTCTTTACGGAGTTCGAGGTACGGGACCCCGACCGACCGGACCCGGAAGCGACCGCGATGCCAGGTGCAAGCCAGTCGCATCCCGTATTCGGCTTTATGAAGGTCAAGACGTCCAGGCCTGTTGACAGTGGTTTGCGTGTGGGAGAGTCGGTACGCATCACAGTGATCGACGGGACCGGCCGCCCCGTGGTAGTACACCGCCACGAGATCGTGCACAAGAACCGGGTAGTCGACTACGCCGGCACCATCACTTCTGACGGCGTCTATACCGCGCCATCAGTTGTCCCTGATCCACCAAGAATCCAAATCAACATCCTGTACCTCCGTGAAGGGGACAAGCCTGGGGGCCTTTCTTTGATCGGGCGCTCCATCAAGATAGTGCCCTAGAACAGGCCAAAGATGCTCAGCCATTCCTCCACCGCCCGGTTGCTGGTGATGATAAAGCTGGAGACCCGGTGGCGGTTGAGGATTAGCTCGTAGAGGTCGGCGGACTGGTGAGCCGTAAGGCGGTGCAGGCCCAGGTCGTCCAGGATGAGCAGGTCCGGGGAAAGGAAGGACCTGAAGGTACGGTCCACTGAGTTGTCCACCCTGGCTTGGGCCATGGCCCTGAAGAAGTCGTCAGAGTGGACGAAGCGGACGGTGTATCCTGCGCGTATGGCGGTGAAGCCCAAGGCCTGGGCTATGAAGCTCTTGCCCACGCCCGCCGGACCCACCAGCAGTACGTGCTCATGTTTGGCGATAAATTCCAGGGAGAAGGCGGCGTTCAGCAGCCGGTGGTCCATGGTAATTGGCGCTGTCCAGTCGAAGTCCTCCAGGCGGCAGGTCTGCTCGAAGCCGGCGCTGTGGAGCCGGACCTCGATGCGCCGGTGCTCGCGGCGGCTGATCTCGTCGGCCAGGATGATCTCCAGGAATGAAGCGTAGTCCAGTTGTTCCCGGCGGGCCAAGGCCATGCGCTCAGGCAGTGTGTCCAGCATGGCGCCCAGCTTGAGGCGCTTGAGCAGCGGGGCCGGTTCGGCGTTGCGGGTCATGGCTGACCTCCTTCCGGTGATTGATGGCCGGAGCCGTTGGTGTGGGTGAAGACGGAGCCCGGCCGGGCGAAGCGTCCCGGCGGCAATGGTTCCGGATGAGGCGACGGATCTTCGCACTCCAGTGCTTGGGTAAGGATGCGCTCCACGCGGCGCACGTCGATGAGGTCCACATCCAAGGCCCTGCGGCAGGCGGCGTCAAGGCGCTCCGGCGTGTACCGCTGGCCCAGACGGACCAGCTTGTGTCCCTGCCTGACCTTGGCCCAGGGAAGGGAACCGTCAAAGAGACGCTCGGCGAAGGCGGCCACGGCCGGTCCATGCTCCGCCGCGCTGCGATTGATGCGGTCCGGGGCGCGCAGGGTGTAGGCGGTCAACTCTTTCGGGTAGTCCTGTGGGTCGGTGGAGCGGCCGCCGCGCGCCTGACGGGGGTGGAGCTTGACCAGGCGCCCCTTGTGGTAGATGCGTACCAGCTTGCTGCCCAGGCCCACCTGCTGCCCAGGAGGGCAAAGCGCCGCCGGTACCGAATAGAGGGCGTACTGGCAGGCCACGTGGTGATCGGGATGCACCTTGACGGTCCGCCAGTGGGTGATCTCGTAGGGCTCTTCGTCCCAGGGCAGGAGAGTGTGTCGCTCCTCCTCATTGAAGACAGCCAGGGGCTGTTGACTTGTCTTCATTGACCGCCGCCCGTTCCTCTGCCTGTACGTTCTCGCTCCCGATACCTCACCTGTCCCCTTGTCTCCCTACGCCACCCAAGCTCAGGAGGCACTATGTCAAGTTTGGATTCCTTGAAACTTGTCCTGACAGTCGGCGTCATTGGACTGCTGATAATCAACTCTATGGCAGACCCGCACAACACAATGAACCGGATTAAAAAGGATTCATTGTGCAAAGCCGGCTCCAAGGCCTCCTCTGGGAGACGTGATCATCACGCCACCACGGGGCTGAGACCCCGGATGCTGCAGTCCGTCAGACCCTCCATGACCCGGACGCATCCCCTTTACCGCTCGCCCAGTTACTTTCAAAGTCGAGATTACGCCGTCCTGGGGTTGTCAGAGGTACAGGAGTAGCAACGCCGGGACATCGGGTTGCTGCTCGCCCGAGGGGCCTGCCGCGGGAAATCCACCGTCCCGCGAGAAAGTCCGGTATGGAGCACGGTGGAGTTAAGATTGACGTGGCAAACGACAGGGAGGTCGCCAGGTATGCGCAGGGAAAAAGTTGAGATCCTGATCGCCGGTGCCGGCGACCGGATCATCGTGCCCACAGCTGAAGAGAGCGAGGCCATCGACGAACAGATAGCCAGCGACCCCGACGACTTCGAGTTGGAGGAAGCCTGGTTCGAGGGTGCCAAGCCGACCAAGGAGCTCTTACCCGAGGCCTACGAGCGGGCAATGCGACAGAGCATCCGGGGGATTGAACCCACCGGGAACAACCCCTCGGAAAACGCCCGCCACTTCGCCAGTGTGCCGAAAGCATGGGGCTCCAGCTGACGCCGGTGGCTACTGCCGGCATTGCGCCGACGAGATGCTGGTGCGTTCGTTAGGACCCTTTACCGGAGGGCGCCGCAAGAAGGGGAACAGACAGCAGAGGTGACGCTCAGGTGCAGGAAGTGTGGTGGACCGGCTACCGCCGGAGAGGTCCATTGGGACAAAGGCCACGGGCATTGCCTCGGTTGCGGCTCCATTGCAAGCCTGGAGATACCGGCGAGCCAGGAACGTAGAGCTCCGGTGCCCGATGACATAGTCCTGGGACCGGCATGGCCGATGACCCGGGAGGCAGGGGCTGGTGGGCAGCTATGGCTGCACCAGGCCGAGGCCCTGGGTGCGCTGGACCGGGGTGAGAATGTCGTGGTGGCCACCGCCACCGCCTCGGGTAAATCGATGGTGTTCCAGGCATGGACCCTCCACGGAATCAAGGCCAGCTCGGAACCCACTTCGGAACCCACCACCCTGGTCTTCTATCCCACCAAGGTGCTGGCCAACGACCAGGAACGACGCTGGCTGGAGGCCTGCGAGCTGGTCGGGCACGGTCACCGCCGCAGACTGCGCCACCACCGGGACCTACACGCTCACCGTGAGCCGCGGCGGAATCCGGCCTGCGGCCGCACGGCGGCTTACCAGACCCCTAATATTACAACGACGGGTTGCCGAATAAGATGGCTGACGGTTCTTGCCCAGCTACGAATCAGCGGCTGTGGGAAGATCGCAACGGCGCTGTGCCAGGTTCAATTTACTCACAACAATCAACTCGCGAGTTGATCCGTCGTTGTAATACTAACAGGCTGCTGAAGAAGGGAGTTCAGGTCCGGAATATACGGTTCAGGTCGTTGGAGCCTTGGTCCTATTGGAGGAAATTGCGCCGTTCACACGGGACTTTCAGCCCCTTCGGTTTTGCGGACCGGCCATTTGAGGGAGGCGGGCATAGCAGACCACTGTCAGGTCATGCCATCCGGGCTTCCGGAGCTGCCGTTGCCGGCCCCAGCAGTCTAGTGTGGTGTAACCGTAGTTCATTGGTAAATAAAGGGGCAATCGACGCTGATACGTTACTCTGGTTCGATCAAGACTGGGGTTCCCTGTCCTTTCAAATAGCCCCCGAATAATACGGCGAACTACGGATACAGGACACTAGGTTGTCCTATTTTAACCCGTTCTCTCTCCGCTGTCGGGCCACGCCGGGTTTTTCAGCAGCCTGTTAGTCCCTCATCCGTAGGGCAATCGCCGACGAACAGCATACTTATCGGTAGGTTGGACCCGCGGGGTCAATTAGCTCGGCAATGCGTTCCAGTTGAGTAACTATGGCGTCTAGTGTTTTGTCGCGGTCAGCACCCGCTGGCAAGACAATTGGTAAATATACCTCCCCGCTACGCCACTCTAGTCCCGTCTCGGCCAGGCCCTTTAGCCTGCTGCGGACCCCTTCCAACTTCACACTTACATCGACTTCGTAGTCTCCGGAAAACGATAGCCACAGCGGTTTTCCCGGCATTTGCTTTACGGCCCTGTAATCGATGCCAAGCCAAGCGAATGCGCCTGCGAGGCGCAGATATCTTCCGTAGTAGTCAAATCCTTGTCCCACCGATAGTCCTTTGGTGTCGGCCCATTTCGATTGCTCTACGTGCTTCACGGACTCCGCGATCAGTTGTTTCAGGTTGTCGTCGCGTGTTGGTTTGTCACCCTTGATGGCGCTGGCGGCAAGCCCTTGCAGTTCGGCGATCTCGAAGCAAGCCAGGGTATCGCCGTCCTCCTTGGCCCTCTGTGCCATCCTGTCAAAAAGCAATTGCCAAGTGGCTAGCATCAGGCGGCGTTGGTCATCTTTGGATTGCGCAGTTATCAGTCCATTGTCCCTGTCGGCAGGGCCCAATTCGTGACCCGCCTCGCGCAACCTAACTTCCAATTCGTGCCACAAGGTGCCTTGGTCGACGCGATAGTCTGGCGCTAGGAACAAAAGCACGGCACGTTTGTTAGCGGGAAGTCCTTGCCAGTAGGTGACGGGCTGGTTATAGGTTAGTGGTGCCCAGAATTTTGACTCGATCAATGCGACGAGATTGCCATCTTCGTCTAAGCAAGCCAGATCCGGTATGGCTCCATGCGCGTCTGTCGCCCAGGGTTGCGCCTTTGCGATAGGCATTGGCCCATGTTCATCCCCCAGAAATTCGGACAACGCCTCTTTGGCAGAGGTAGAGCGAGACAGGATGAAAAACAGTGCGTCCGTGACTACGTCCTCAAGCCCTATGGTATGGCGTTGCGCGATGAAACTGAGCAGGGTGGATTCCTGAGGCGTGGTGAATTTGCTTAGCAGTCCCGCGTGTTGGTTCTGGTGGGCCGGATTGGTCGGATAGTCCTCCGGCTTCCCCGTGTCGCCGGGCTGAATCACGAAGTCCCGACGGTCCAGATATAGGCGGGCACGGTTAATCACGTTCTCACCATTGGGGTCGAAGCCATCCCACTGGCTATTGAACCAGTATTTGAAGTCACCGATGAAGAGGTACTTGTTGCTCACGCGGAAGAAGCGACAGGCTACGCCGTCGCCGTCCTGGAAGCGGGCGTAGATGGCGTTCAACAGGTCCCGCTGTCCATCCTTCTCGCTGAGGACGTATTCATGGGGCCAAGTGTCCCGGTAGGTGACCGCCTCCCGCCAAGGGGCGCGGGCGATTAGTTCCGTCAGTTTCATTCTTTATCAATATTCCTCTCGTGGGGCAGTTTCGACCCTATAATAGCCGATATCACAGACCAGCCGAAATGGGAACCGGACTTGCACCAGACGGAGACACACGCATGAACAATTTCACCAGCAACAGAGATGCCACCACTTCCTCGTGAGAAATAAATATGGCCTTAGTATCGCCTCTGCGATGAAGAGTGCAAGCCACCTGTGCTGTCCAACGACTTCCTGGAGAATGCCCGCCAGCTGGTTGGGTGGTTGAATGAGGAGAACGACGAACCCGAACCCTCGCCCGATGATCCGGGCCCCGACAGCTGGTGGCGGATCATCCGTCCTGGCTCCCAGGTTCGCCTCTACCAGCGCGATCGGAATGACGTGGGGGAGGGGACTCTATTGGAACCCGTGTGGCAGGACGGGATAATGTACTGGGTGGACACGCCCGGGGGCGGGCGAGTGCTGGCCACTGACGAGCAACTCACCCCACAGGGTTCCGGTTTCGACTGGCAGGTGTGGCAACCTTCCACCAGCCGGGACCAAGAGCTTCAGACCGAAGGGGACTTCTAAATGGAGTGTAGTCTATGACCATATGGAGAATGAAACCCGATGGTCGACGGACGTGGTACGTGCCAGCCCACCGCGCTTACGCCGCCGCCATGACGGAAGGCGTTGAGCTGAACGAAGATGGGTCAGAGAGCTTGGCTGCCCCTCTGAGAGATAGACGCCAGGAAGGCCGCCATCGGTGATGAAAGTGTCCCCTACGCCCCCGGCGACAGTCCGGTCTGTGGGGAGGATGTCGAGGATGCACTTTGCACCTATGAGCTGGAGGCCGTGGCTGGGTGCATCCCATGCCTGGAGCTGGTTGCCGAAGACCTAACCGACGACAACGCATACATGGGCCGCTGCCTGCACTGCCAGCGGGATATCCACGCCCATGGGGGCGTCGAGTGGCGCCGTACCGTCCGGAGCCCTTGCCCCCACTGTGGCAGGGCGGGATGGTGAGCGTGCGTAACCGGTTCGTTGTGCAGCTCTTTATTACAGGCGCTCTTTAGATTAGCCCCAATGAAGTCCAGCGCTCTTCCGCTAAATCTCTGGTAGCTCGGTCTTGCGCGGTTTCGGCAGTACAGCCGGCATTAATCCTCGTTGATGAAGCCAGCCACCTCCATCGCTTTGTCTCGTTCGTTGATCATCTCGACCAACTCGTTCTTGAGGGCTGCCTCCTTTCGCATATCGATGTCCAGCTTGTGAGCAATGACTTGGGCTTCCGGCGTGTTGGGTATTGCCGTTTCCAGTTGGCTGGTATGCCGTTGCATATCGACGGTAGTCACGGCCATTTGAGGCTGCAAGGGCTCCATTCGGTTGCGGGACCGCTCGAGAATCTCTTCGAGGCGAGCCATTATGCGGGCCGCTTCATCTGTTTGCTGGATGTAGCTCCTTTCTCTGTTGCCGGCGACGGCAGCTCCCAGAGGCAAGGTAAGTAGGGACGCGGCGACACCGATCGGCCCCAGGGCGATGCGGCCAGCGGTCATTCCGCCTAGACCTAAAGTAGCAGCGCGGCCGATCCATGCAGCGGTGGCTGCGCCGGCGGCCGCTCCGGAGAGGGCTCCGATGGCGGTCCCGGTTGCGGCAGTGCCGTAGATGCCCACCAAGGTCCAGATAGCCGCGGGAGTACCTATGCCAAGACCGAAGGCCGGGATGGCTCCGATGGCACTGCGGGCGTAGTCGGGGTCGTTGTCCACGCCTTCAACTTCTTCCTGAGGTTTGTACCATCCGTAGATCACATTGTTCTTGACGTCGGATGTCAGAGCGCTGGTGGACAGCAGGACTTCTTGAGCCGCTGCGAAGTGGGCGTCCATAGCCTCCACGCTGGACTGGACCTGTGCTTGGATCTCGTTGTAGGAATTCAAGCGCCGCTCGTGCTGTTTCTGGCGATGTCCGTACTTGGCTTCTGCCTCTTTGTGTTTAGTAGTTGCCGACAGGCCGAAGGTCATGGCCGCGGCTAGGTCTCTGCCGAATCCCATTCATCTGCCTCCTATGGCCTCTGATTTGGCCTTGACTATTGTAAGGCCGGCGCGCAACGCGCCGCCCCGTCAAGCCGTCCGCCCAGCCGTTTTCCCCGCCCCCGCGTTCCACGGACGGAGCGCGCATTAAGCAATCTGGCCCCAGCGGCTGCCAGCAACCCCTCCACCAATGCGAGACCAACGGGAGATGCCTATGAAGCAACGCGATCCGGAAGAGCACGGCCCAGCGGCTCCGGGCCACATGACCCACGGACCAGCAGGCCGGGCGAGCAACCCGGCCTGACTTTTGGATACCACACAAGGAGATATGACCCATGTATTACCTGGAAAGGGACATAACCGAAGCTTCCCGGACGATGACCCGGACGGCCGAGATCCTGAAGGACTACGAGGTGCTGCGGTCGCAGCTAAACAACGTGCTCGACCTGCTCCTGCCCGGGGACGGGCACAACCTTCTCCCCCTCGACGGCCATGACTGGCCCGCCCTCAAGGACCAGGTCACCGTGTGGATGGCTGAGGGATCGCAGGGGCAGCAGGAGTACGACCGCCGCCGCCGGCAGACCTTCGGATCCGGCGCCGGGAGGGTGGACGTCGAGGTCGAGCACCTGCTCGACGATTACTGGTGGGTCACGGCCACCCCGGCCGGGACCGACCCGGATGACGCCGCCATGGCCGTGGTCCGGATCCAGGATAGCAAGCACCCCCTGCGCTACGGGGTGGGCTACTCGGCCCGCATCTCCTGACAGGACGGAGAGGGGGAGCCGCCGGCGTCACTGACAGGTCCCGGTGGCTCCCCCGGGCCTGAACCCGGTAGAATGCCCGGCACGGCGTAATCCCAATCCGCACTCAAGCAGGAAACCCGTACCGGCCATGCCCCGCCGCTTCGACGAAGACCGCAGGAACAAATACGCCCGGTCGGCGCAGGCCTGGCTGGCCCTCGTCGCACACGCGGCACATCGCCGGACTGTCACCTACGACGCCCTGGGCGCGCTGCTCCTCAGCCACCCCCTGACGCTCCGCTCCGACCTAGACCCCATCGACGACTACTGCAACGAGCACGGGCTCCCGCCCCTGGCCATGGTCTGCGTCGACCGGAAGACCGGGGCGCCCAGCCGGGGCAACGTGGGCGTCTTCCGGCTGGACAAGAACCGGGAGCGGGTCTTCAACCACGACTGGTTCGCCCTGGTGCCCCCGACACCGGAGGAAATCAGGGAGGCCCACCTCGCCCAGAACCCGGTCCCGTCCACCAGCGCCAAGCCGAGGGAGGCCGGAACAACTCCTCAAATTCCAGACCGGGGTTGACCAGTCTCGGGAATCACCCGAGCGCACAGACACCCGAGGGAATCAATAGACAGAATCTTTGAACTCTCCCTGCCACTGCCCTCGCCAAAAGGATGAACCAAAGGAGAAAAAAGCGAGGCGAGAGCGACGCCACCCCATTGCGGAGCAGTCGGACCAGTGGTAACAACGAGCCACTGTCAGACGTCGATGACGATGGCACAGACAGCCCCCTCGCCTTCCCGGCCATCGTGCCTCAGGAGGGATGAGAGGAGGTCCAGCGGCCTGGAACGGCCAAGACGGTCTCCCTCTCGGCGGACCCTCTCCCAGTGAAGACCGCTAGGCCCCCATTGTCCGGAGCAATGCTCTGCCGCCAACGAGACTGAACTCGAAAACCGAGTTGAGGCCCTGACTGGGCCCGCGCCTCGCTACGAGTTCCACCCCGGCCTCCCCCTGCAATTTTCGGGTCCCCAAGACCTGGCATATGTTGATGAGGGCTTTCCGGTAGTCCAGCTCCAAGGCCTCGCGTACGTCTCCGGCACGTACGGTCATCCCGGTTTCGCCCGCGGCGCGGGCATCGTCGACCAATCCGACGGCGTAGGCGCGAATTCTCGCCGCGTCTCCCCTGGGCATGTCCACTCGACTCCTCGTACCGGCGGTAAGGGCATGTTCTCGCGGCGGACCGTGACCGGCAACATCAAAGCACCCTGGGCCGCATCATGCAAGCCGTCATAGAAGGCTGCCGCTTTTGCCAGTTTCCGTCCTCGGCCCGGCAAAAGACGGCCGCCGCAGAAGCCCGCAGAGACCCGTGTCCCCACGCCGGGCGGCACCGCCACCGCCTGGGTTCAGCCGGCAACGGCGTCGGACGCGCCCCGGGGCCAAGCCACGCCGAAGCCCGTCCCCACGTCCGGGCGCCAGCTGGCGCTTCCAGCCACCCAACAACGGCCAACCTATCACGCCTTGCAAAAATAAGGAGGTTTCCATGCGACGAGCCGGACCGGAAGGACCGGAACTCCCCCACGGGCGGCACCAGCCGGAGGACGAGGAGCGAGGGTTCCTCTGGCCACCGACGCCTGGCGAACTCGCCCTCTGCGTCCTGCTGTTCATCCTTTTCTTCGCCTTCAGTTGGAGCCTGGTCCTCTGGGACGAGGTCTTCATCAACACCTCAGACACCGCGGCGGACCCGGTCCATGCCGTCCTCACCGGCGCGGGCCGGATGGCGGTCTCCTCCGCGGTGCTGGCGGTGACGGCAGTCTATATCGGGAAAGCCATCGTCATCATGGCGAAATCCTTCGCCAGACGCCGGTCCCGGCCCTGAGGCAAACGCCCCGAGAGGCGTGGATGGACCGTACACAAAGGCAGCCAACCCCCATGGCCCCACGCCGGAGCCACAATGATGGACCAGTAGCCGCGAACGACCCTTGGAGCAGCCTAACGCAGACCCCACCAAACTGTACAAAATCAAGAATCTTCATCCGTCAGATCCAATAGCAACGGAAAACTCAGATACTCGTGGGCGGTCGGACTAGGAGGCAGTTGACTAGGAAGGTAGTTCAGGGACGGCGTGTAGTTCCGATCCCCAGCAAGCGGGCCAGAGCGTACCGAACTGCGAACTTTTCGCTGGGAGGTCCTTATATAAATATAAGTAGCAGGTCGGGAGCCATCGGCTTAGCCCAACGAGCCTCCGGCCTACCAGGGTTGGAGGCTCGTCCATATCTGTTGTCGTGGGCGGGCACGACACGCCCCACCAGCGGGCGCGAGGGCGGTGCAGCCCCCATTTTCGCTGCTGCGCTCTTGCGAGACAGGAGGATCTCGCCGGTTTCACTGGGCACTCCCCACAAGGCGAGAGTCCGACAGACCCGACATTGCCACTGTCGTCCTTGAAGGTCACGGCCCCGTCTCAGATCCCGGCCCCTCGCCCTCCTCCATCCGGTAGCCTACGGTGGGCTCGGCGAAGATGTAGCCGGGGTTGCCCGGGTCGTCGCCCAGCTTGCGGCGCAACCTCTTGACGATGTTGCGCACCGGCGCGGAGTCTGCGCCCTTGTCCGGTCCCCAGACCCGCTGCAGCAGATGCTCGTGGGTCAGCGGCCGCCCGGCGTTGGCCGAGAGCTCGACCAGCATCCGGTACTCGATGGCGGTGAGGGCGACGATGCGACCGGCCACCGTCACCCTGCGCTGGGGGTAGTCGACGGTCAGGTCTCCCCGCACGTAGGGCTGGGAGGGCTCCGCCAACTCCGGCGCCGCCCGCTTGCGCAGGGCCGCCCGGATCCGGGCCGCCAGCTCCGTCGGGGAGAAGGGCTTGACCACGTAGTCGGCCGCTCCCAGGTCGAAGGCCCTGGCGACCACCTCGTCCTGGCCGTAGGCTGACAGGAAGATGACCGGCACGTCGGCGATTTCGCGGATCTCCCCCATCAGCTCCATGCCGTCGCTGCCCGGCAGCATCAGGTCCAGCAGCACCAGGTGGGGCGCTTCCTCCGCCATGAGGCGGGAGACCTCCTCCGGGTCCCCGGTCACGATGGGCGCGTAGCCCGCCCTGGTCAGGGCGTCCCGGACGTACCGGAGGGTCTGCGGGTCGTCGTCCACGCAGAGAATGCGGGTCGGCTCCGGTTCCTTTCGAGGCCGTGGCCGGGACCGTCTGGAGCGGACGCTCCTGGCCTCCTCGACCGCCGGGATGGTGAAGGTGAACCGGCTTCCCAAGCCCGGCCCGTCGCTCTCGGCCTGGATGCGCCCCCCGTGGGCCTCCACGATCCCCTTGCAGATGGCCAGGCCCAGGCCGGACCCGCCGAGCTCCCGTCCCCGCTCCTCGCCGTCGAGCCGCGAGAACTTGCGGAACAGGTGCGGCAGCCGCTCGGCGGGCACGCCTGCGCCGTCGTCGGCCACCGAGAAGGCGACGTGGACGCCGTCCCGCACCACGGCCATCCGGATGAGGGAGAGCTCGTGGGAATGCCGGGCCGCGTTGGACAGCAGGTTGTTCAGCACCTGGACGATGCGCCGCCGGTCCGCCATGACCCGGGGCAGGTCCGGCGGCAGGTCGATTTGCAGATTGCTCCGGTCACCCCCGCTCTGGAACCTGCTCCTGGCCTCGTCCACCAAGACGGCCGCCTCCACGGGTTCGGGGGATACCGGCAGGGTGCCCGTCTCAATGCGGGCCACGTCCAGAAGATCGCCGATCAGGTGGCGCATGTTCTCGGACTGGTCGCGGATGATCCGGAAGAACTGGGTCATCTCGGCGGGGTCCAGCTCGGAGGCCGCCTCCAGCAGGGTGTCCGCCGACCCCTTGATGGAGGTAAGCGGCGTCCTCAGCTCGTGGCTCACCATGCCCAGGAACTCGGCCCGCAGCCGCTCCAGTTCCTCCATCGGCGTCATGTCCTGCATGGTCACGACCACCGACTCGACCTCGCCCTCCTCCGAGAGGATGGACGTGGCGTTGACCAGGGTGGTGACGCTCCGCCCGTCGGGGGCCTGGAGGACGATCTCCTCGGCCCGAACCGTCTCTCCCGTGCTCAGCCCTTGGGACAGGGGGAATTCCTCCAGGGAGACCTCCCGCCCGTCGGCCCGCCGGAAGGTCAGCACCTCCAGAAGCTGCTCCGCCGACCCGCCGGGCGCGCACAGGCCGCTGACGATCCTTCTCGCCTCCCGGTTGACCGACCTCACGCCGCCTGTCCTCGCGTCGAATACCAGGACGCCCACGGGTGTGGTGTTCACCAGGGTCTCCATGTCCGCCCGGGCCCGCTGTTCCTCCCGGTACCGGCGGGCGTTGGCGATGACCAGCGCCGCCTGGGAGGCGAACATCACCAGGGTCTCCTCGTCCTCGGGGGTGAACTCCACCTCCTTCTCGCCGACGTAGATGGCCCCGACGCCCTCCCCAAGGTGGCGGATGGGCGCGGCCAGGAAGGGCAGCGGGGAGCTCACCGGAAAGGGCGGGCGGAACTCGGGCAGGCCCAACGACCGCATGTAGCTGTGGAAGTCCCTGAGCCGCAGCGGCTGCGAGATACCGTTCAGATATTCGAAGAACGGAATCCCCTCGGGAAAGTCCATAAACCGCCGGTGTTCTTCCGAAGTCAGGCCGGAGGTGACGGAGTCCTCGATCCGCCCCGATGCGCCAACGAGGGCAATCACGCCGTACCTTGCTCCGGTGAGGGAGCAGGCGGAGTCCAGCACTCCCTGGAGCACCGCCTCGAAGTCCAGGCTCTCGTTGATGCGCATGCTGGCCTGGCTCAGCCTGGAGAGGCGGTCGCGCAGGGCCTCGTTCTGCCGCTCAAGCTCGTCGGCGTTCCTCATCCCTTCGACCTCTATTCAAGTACGTACGGCCCGCGACTCCCTTCATCCCGAACCGGCGGCCTGATTATAGCGGGCGTGCGGCAAATTACACAAACAATATTGGTCCTGAATTGGTCCTGAATTGGGGCCGTAATAGCCAGAATTATACTGACTTTAGACAGACTTCTCCATTACGGTTGCGCGTGTTCTCCCCCAAGACTATCGGCGAGGAGGGATTCACTTGGGTTTCGATAGGCGAATAGACGGAGTAGAGACAGGCGTCGAAGCGGCCCGCGTTGAAGTGAGGCCCGCGACCCGGTTCGCCCTCCATCGCGGCCTAGCACAGAACGCCCCCCCCCCCCCCCCCCCCGACTTTCCCTCCGCTCTAGGTTCCTCGCCCACCGCGGCTGATACCGGCAGACACCGAGGCCATCGGACACGCCGACGCCCACGCCGACTCAAACCCCGATGCTGAAGGGATAGCCGGAATGCCCGGAACAAGAACATTCCCCTTGCCGGTCAGGTCGTTATCTCTACTACTTCTGGCGGTGGCGCTGTCCTTGGGGCAGACCGCGTGCGATGCTGCGCCGACGCCTGCAACGGTCGCCGGGGACGCCGAATCGCCCGCGACCTGGCCTGCTCCTACCCCAACCCCAACCCTCATCCCCACTCGCGGCGGCGGGGCGCCTGATTCCTCCTCCGCAGCTCCCACTCTGCAGGCGACTGCGACTCCCCCTGCTCCGACCGCGGTCGTCGAGCAGACTCTGACTCCACCGGCAGCGACTCCCGGCGAAGCCCTGTCCACACCCGTCTCAGTGGCGCCCAAGGGGTTAGGTTCCCTCAAGACCCGGATGATGTCGCCGGAGGCGATGGAGGAGGCGGATCTAGTCGACCTAACGCTTGGGAACACTGCCTTCGCGTTCGACCTGTACCGCACGCTGGCCCAGGGCGACGGCGACCTCTTCTACTCCCCCTACAGCGTCTCTCTGGCCCTTGCCATGACCTATGCCGGGGCCAAGGGTGAGACGGAGCAGCAGATGGCGGACACGCTCCGCTTCCTCCTTCCCCAAGAGCGGCTACACCTCGCTTTCAACGCCCTCGACCTCGCTCTAGCCTCCCGAAGTGCGGGTCCTGCAGGCCGGGATGACGACGGCATTCGGTTGAACATCGCCAACGCCATCTGGGGCCAGGAGGGCCACGAGTTCTTGACGTCCTTCCTGGACGTGCTGGCAGAGCAATACGGGAGCGAGGTCAGGCGAGCGGACTTTCGTGGCGCTCCCGGGGAATCGCGCGCCCGCATCAATGGATGGGCAGCCCGCGAAACCGGGGGCCGGATCGAGTCCCTGGTTCCGCCTGGAGCGATAGTCCCCACCACGCGGCTCGTCCTCGCCAACGCCATCTATTTCAAAGCGGCGTGGGAATCGCCCTTCCCCAAGGGGGGCACGTCGGCTGGACTCTTCCGCCCGCTCAGCGGGGGCGAGGTCCAGGCGCCGATGATGAGACAGGAGGGGAGATTCGGCTACGCGAGAGGCGACGGCCTACAGGCCGTGGAGTTGTTGTACGACGGCGCCGAGATGTCCATGACCATCCTGCTTCCCGACGAGGGAACGTTCCGCGATTTCGAGGGGTCGTTGGCCGTCTCCGCGGTTGAAGGGATTCTGGATGACCTGGGAACCCGGCTCGTGCGGTTGACCATGCCGAAGTTCGAGGTGGAGGCATCGTTCAGCCTCGCCGACGCACTCGCGGCGATGGGGATGCCGAACGCCTTTGACGAGCGGGCCGCCGACTTCTCGGGGATGGACGGGACATCGTGTTTCGCGGGAGACGACGAGTGCTTGCTGGTCGCCGACGTCGTCCACCAAGCGTTCTTGTCGGTTGATGAAGCGGGAACCGAGGCGGCGGCGGCCACTGCGGCGACAGTGGGCATCACACGAGCGGCGGAGCCGGTGACGCTCACCATTGATCGGCCCTTCATCTTCCTGGTGCGGGACCGGGCGACGGACGCGGTCCTGTTTGTCGGGCGGGTATCAGAACTGGAGCAACCGGTATGAACCCGGCCGGACAGCCCTCATATTCGCTGGGTTCCCGTATGCCCCGGAGTGAGCGGGGGCGCCGCACGGGCGTTGTACTAGTCCTCTTGCTTCTTCTGGGGTTGATCTGGAGCGTCGCTCCCGCATTTGCCGACGATCCCCCGCCAGAGGCGGCCGACCAGAATATCGAGGCGTTGCTGGCTGCGAAGTCGCAGCGGACGGCCGTCCAGCGAAAGGTGAGTTCGCAGCTCCTGGCGGCTGCGAGCAATGCGCAACTCGCGGAGGCGGAGGGGAGCGGGCAGCCACCGGAGGCGGAGGGGACCAGGCAGCCGCGGGGGTCGGTTCCCCCAGCCGGCCAACAGGCGGTGGGCCCGGATTCCGTGGCCGAACTCGAGCTGGTGACGGTGGACATCCGGGCCGACGTGACAGCCGCGGTCCTGGCGCGCATCCGGGCCCTGGGCGGCACGGTGATCAACAGCGTGCCGGAGTACCGGGCCATCCGTGCGCGACTCCCGCTCGCCGCCGTGGAGCCGCTCGCCGCGCTCGATGCGGTCCAGTTCATCCGCCCCGCCGACGAGGCGGTGACCCGCAAGAAGGACACGTCCGAGGGCGACACCGCCCACCAAGTGGACGATGCCCGCACGGATTACGGTGTCACCGGCGCCGGCATCGGGATCGGCGTGCTCTCGGACGGCGTCGAATCGCTCGCCGACCGGCAGGCGACGGGCGACCTGCCGGCCCGGGTCACGGTGCTGCCGGGTCAGGAGGGCTCGGGCGACGAGGGGACGGCGTTGCTCGAGATCGTCCATGACCTCGCGCCGGATGCGGAGCTGTACTTTGCGACCGGATTTACGGGGCAGGCGCAGTTCGCGGCGAATATCGAGGCGCTCTGCGAGGCCGGCGCGAACGTCATTGTCGACGATGTCGGCTACCACCTGGAAGCGAACTTGCAGGACGGCATCATTGCGCAGGGGGTCAACGCCGCGACCGAGGGCGGGTGTTACTTCTTCTCCGCGGCCGGCAACGACGGCAATCTGAACGATGAAACGTCCGGGGTCTGGGAGGGCGACTACGCCGAGGGCAGTGCGCTCACCGTGGAAGGCGAAACGCTCGGCGTCCGCCACAACTTCGGTAGTGTCGACGATGTCCAGGAGGAGAACCCGGTCCAGGGTGGGGGGTCGTTCCACGGGACGGCCGTCCTTCAGTGGTCCGACCCGCTGGAGAATTCGGAGAACGACTACGACCTGTTCCTGGTCGACGGGGACGGCAACGTTATTTCGAGTTCGACGAACACGCAGGACGGCTCCCAGGACCCGATCGAGTCCATTTCGACGGGGTTCTTCGCGTACAGCGATGCACGGCTGGTCATTGTGAAGGTCAAGGGCGATAACCGCTATCTGCGCCTTCAGGCCTTCGACAGGAACTTGGAGATCGCAACCGCCGGCAACACCTATGGGCACCCGGCAGCGGAGAACGCGGTGGGCGTAGGGGGGGTTGACGTACGCACCGCAGGCCGTGTCGATGGAGTCTTCGACGGCACTGAGGAGGTCGCGACGAGCAGCTCGGACGGACCGCGCCATCTCTTCTTCCAGCCGGACGGCACGCCGATCACTGCGGACAATTTCTCCTCGACCGGTGGGCGGGTGGTGCAGAAGCCGGATCTCGCCGCCGCCGGGTGTGTGTCGACGGCGACGCCGGGATTCTCGCGTTTCTGCGGCACGTCGGCTTCGGCGCCGCATGCGGCGGCAATCGCGGCGTTGATGCTGGAGGCGGCCGGCGGCCCGGCACACCTCAATCTGGCAGATCTCCGCACGGTGATGGCGGGTGCGGCCCTGGACATCGAGGAGGAGGGCGTCGACCGTGACAGCGGCGCCGGCATCGTGATGGCGCCGGGCGCAGTGGCCGGGGTCGCAGTTGCGGCCGCGGATCGCAACGGGGGCCCTACCGTGACGGCCACGCTGGCCGACCGGACGCCGGCGGCAGGGGCCAACGCGGTGACCGTCGACCTGGCGGGCATATTTGCTGATCCGGACAGCGACACGTTGAGCTACTCCGTGGTTTCGAGCGATCCGGACCGGCTGGCGGTCACGCTGAGCGGAACCGAAGTCACCCTGACGCCGGGGTCGCCGGGCCGAGCCGTGGTCAGCGTGCGCGTGACCGACCCAGGCGGCCTGGGTGCCGTGGAGACGTTCACCGTCACCGTCACTGCGGGGAACACCGACTACGACAAGGACAATGACGGCCTCATCGAAATCGGCACCCTGGCCCAACTCGACGCCATCCGGTACGACCTGAACGGCGACGGCCTGGTGGATGGCGCGACGTGGCGACCCTACTACGCGGACGGCGCCTTCCCCATGGGCGCGCTGGAGATGGGATGCCCCGATGGCTGCGTGGGCTACGAAATGTCAATGGACCTGGACTTCGACACCGACAGGAGTGGCGCCGCCGACTCCGGCGACACCTACTGGAACGGCGGCGCCGGCTGGGCGCCGATCGGCAGCGAAGACGCTCCATTCATCGCGGTGTTCAACGGTGATCGCCACACCCTGGCCAACCTGTTCATCAAACGCCCCACGGAAGATGGCATCGGGCTGTTCGGTGAAGTCCAGCGTGGCGCCGTGGCGGGCAGCGGTGTGGTTCGGAATGTGGGTCTCATCAAAGTCGACGTGACGGGCCGCGATGCCGTCGGCAGCCTCTTTGGCCGTACTCTCTATGGAGTCGCAATAGGCAGCCATGCCACCGGACGTGTGGCGGGCGGCGATCAGGTAGGCGGCCTCGTGGGCGAGTCTTGGGGCAACTTGATAGACACCTACGCCGCTGTCGATGTGTCCGGCAATCAAGCAGTGGGCGGGTTGGTCGGGCATCACTCGCTGAACAGGATCACCACAAGCTATGCGACCGGGCGCGTGTCCGGGGCCTACGCGGTTGGCGGGTTGGCCGGGGCCACGAGCGACTTCTATCAGTTGATCCAGGCGAGCTATGCCACCGGAGACGTGTCGGGCCAGGGGGCTAGACTCTCGCCTTCGGACTCAGGGTTCATCGTGTGCGCGTTATTGGGCCCTCAATCCGACAAGACCAGCGCCGGAGGGGGCGTCGGCGGGCTCGCCGGCAGCTCCTGCGGGATCATTGAGGCGAGCTACGCGACGGGAACGGTCTCCGGCGACGCGGCGGTCGGCGGACTCGTCGGTTCAGGCCGCTATGTCCGGGCGCGCGGCCTCAGCTACTGGGACATGGAAACGTCCGGGCTGCGCGTCGGTGTCGGCGCGGACGATACGAACGACAACGGCGTGATCGACGGCGAGGAGCTTCAGAGGGTCCGCTTCGCTGGCCTGTCCACCGCCGAGCTCCAGGCGCCGACGGACTATGAAGGCATCTACGGCGGATGGGATGTGGACCTGGGCGGCCGGGAATTCGGCGACGACGGGCCCGACAAGCCCTGGGTCTTTGGGACGACGATGCAGTACCCGGTCCTCTCGCGCGACCTGAGCGGCGATGACTTGGCGACGTGGCAGGAGTTCGGTTACCAGTTCCGGACGAGGCCGAGCCTGACAGCGACAACAGCGGACGGGCAGGCCCAGGTAAACCTGACCTGGGATGCGGCGGACGTGAGCCCGTGGAACCCGGCACCCAGTGTGACCTACACCGCCTACCGCGATGACGGTTCCACCGTGGCGGCAGTGGCGGAGGACCTGACCGGGACGGCCTACGCCGATACCGATGTGACGACCGGCGCCCGCTACACGTATTGGGTGGCCGCGGTGATTGCGGGCGGCGAGGTGGCGCGCAGCGCGCCCGCCCCGGTTACGGCCGGAGCGGCGAACCAGCCACCCGTGGCGACGGGGACACTGGAAGACGTGACGCTGCTGTTGGGGGCGGACGCGGTGGCGGTCGACGTCGCGGGCGCGTTCCGGGATCCCGACGATGACTCGCTGGCCTACGAGGCAGCCACGTCCGACACGTCTGTCGCTACGGTGAGCACGTCGGGCTCTCAGGTGACCATCACGCCGGTGGGCGCGGGACGGGCAATCGTCACCGTGACGGCGACCGACACCGTTGGGTCGAACCAGAGTGCGACGCAACGCTTCAAGGTGGCGGTGGGGAACGACTACGATGTCGACGACGACCGGCTGGTAGAGATTCGGACGCTCGCCCAGCTCGACGCCATGCGCCTCAACCTGGACGGGGGAGTCATAGCGGAGGATGACCCGGCGGCATATGCCCTTGCATTCCCAGCGCCTATCGAAAACATGGGCTGCGGCTTTGAGGGATGCTCGGGCTATGAACTCGAGGCGGACCTGGATTTCGACACCAACGGGAATGGGATGGCCGATTCGGGCGATACGTACTGGAACGACGGCGCCGGCTGGGCGCCCATTGGGGTTCCGGAGTTCCTTTCGTTCGGGGCCTTCAACACCACGTTCGACGGCAATGACAAAGTCATTGCGAACCTGTTCGTCAGGGGAGAGGACTTCTCGGGGTTGTTTGGCGCGCTCGGTCAGTCAGGCGTCATCCGCAACCTCCGCCTGACCGGCGTCGATGTGGTGGGCGTAAATTTCGTCGGCGGGCTGGTCGGGCACAACTACGGCGCCGTCATCGCCAGCGAGACGACGGGCCAGGTGACCGGTGACGACGGGGTCGGTGGGCTGGTCGGGGAAAATGACGGAACCATCACCCGCAGCCGCAGCTTTGCAACGCTAGCGCACGAGAGCGAACCTTTTACCTGCCCACCGCGGCTCACGATATGCGTCACTCCCCTGACCAATTGGCCGGGCATCGGCGGGCTGGTCGGAGTCAACGAGGGCTCTATCACCGCCAGCTACGCGACAGGCGCCGTCGACGGTTACCCCGCTGGCGGACTGGTCGGGTTCAACGGTCGCGTCATCGTGAGCAGCTATGCGACGGGGCCTGTCACCGGAACGACTGTCGGCGGGCTGGTCGGGAGGAACGGCTTCAATGGAAGGATTTACGCCAGCTACGCCACGGGCCGTGTGTCCGGGGGTCTTGATGTCGGCGGGCTGGTTGGGACCAATGCTAACCTCATCCACAGCAGCTATGCCACTGGTCCCGTGTCGGGATCGCGCTTCCATGGTGTGGGCGGGCTGGCAGGGAGTGGCGGCCACCTTGCGGGCGCGAGCTACTGGGACTCGACGACATCGGACATCAGTAGCACCAGGGATAGGGGAAACACGACGGCTGAGTTGCAGGCGCCCACCCGCTACAACGGGATCTATCAGTCGTGGAACCTGGACCTGTACGGAGACAGCGCCCGCGACGATCCCTGGGATTTCGGGACGGCCACACAGTATCCGGCATTGTCGGTGGACTTCGATGGGGATGGGGAGGCGACGTGGCAGGAGTTCGGCCATCAGCTGCGCGCCGGTCCGGACCTGACGGCGGAAGCCGAACAGGACCAGGCGGTCCTGACCTGGACCGAAGTGGATTCAGGCAATTGGACCCCGGCGCCGGGGATCACCTACAACATCTACCGCTACAAAGACGCCACCGTTGCGACCCCCGCTGTGGGCCTCGACGCGCTTGAATACACGGACTCCGACGCGACCGATGGCCCCTACATCTATCAGGTGGCGGCCGTGGTAGATGGCGGGCAGGCGACCCACAGCGCGAGGATAGCCGCGTCAAACGCGTCGAACACTGCGCCGGAGTTCCCCTCCAGCGAGACCGGAGTCCGGAGCATACCGGAGAACACGGCTGCAGGCGTGGACATTGGCGCGGCGGTGGCGGCCATGGACGCCGACCTTGACACCTTGACCTACACATTGGACGCCGCCGGCGCCGCGTCCTTCAGCATCGACAGCTCGTCCGGCCAGTTGAAGACGAAGGCCCCCCTCGACTACGAGGCCAGGAGCACCCACACCTTCACCCTGACGGTCAGCGACTACGCTGCCTCGGATTCGATCACTGTGAGAATAAACGTCACGAACGGGGAGGATCCGGGAACGGTTACCCTGTTGCCTGCGCAGCCCCAGGTCGGCGGCGATCTGACCGCCGGGCTGACCGACCCCGACAACGTCTCGGGCGGAGTCCGCTGGTCCTGGGAGAGGTCCTCAAACAGCGGCGGCCCCTGGACCGCCATCGGCAATGCCTCGTCTGCCAGCTACACGCCGGTGGCCGATGACCTGGACAAGTACCTGCGAGCCACGGCGTCTTACGACGACGACCACGGGTCGGGCAAGGAGGCACGTGGCATATCGGCCAATGCGGTGGGGCCACAGCCGCCCAACACATCGTTGAGTCCGTTGGCGAGCGATCCGTCCGCGGACCCGTCGACGGCCGTCTACACCGTGACTTTCGAGGGTCAATGGAACGCTGCCGCCACACCGGGGGGCGTTCCCGGGGGGGCGCATTTCTCGCGCCTGATTGGCGCCGTGCACAACTCCAGCGTGACCTTTTTGCGGAGCGGCGGCACGGCCAGTGACGGGGTGGAATCAATGGCGGAAGAGGGTGGATGGAGGAGTTTGCGGGATGAGGTTGACAACGCCGGGACGAATGCTCTCAATGTCCTGACGGGCGACACCGACAATATCGGCCCGACCACATCCAAAGCCCTTGCGGTCACGGTTACTGCCGATCATCCCCGGGTCACCCTCCTCACGATGATCGCCCCAAGCCCGGACTGGTTCGTCGGCGTCTCCGGGCTGACGTTGCTGGACGCCCAGGGAGACTGGGTGGAGTCGCTCCAGGTGGATCTCTACCCGTGGGACGCCGGGACCGAGGATGGGAGCGGGTTCTCACTGTCCAACAGCGCCACCTCGCCGCAGGGAGTCATCACGAATATCCGGGGCACGGGGAAGTTCTCGGACATGCGGATCGCTACCCTGACCTTCACTCGCCAATCCGTCAATCCCGGGCCGACGGGCACTCCTACATTCATAGGGGAGCAGCGAGTGGGTGAGGTCCTACGCGTGGATACCTCCTCAATCGACGATCCCGATGGCTTCACGAACCGCGACTTCAGCTTCACCTGGCTTGCCGACAACGACCTCATGGAGCTGGGATCCTTCCTTCGGGGGCTGGGTCTTGTCAACGCCTACGAAATTGCACCATACGATGCTGGGATGACGATCAAGGTGCAGATCCACTTTGATGACGATCTGGGCAACCACGAGGTCATAGATTTACAAGCGCCAAGCACCGTTGCGGCCGCGGCGCCGGATCAGCCGGGGAACCTGAGCGCCTCTCTAGGTGGTCCCGGTGAGCTTAACCTGAGCTGGTCAACCCCCGCGGTATGCGACTTCACCCTATCATTCGACTGCTGGCTCGGCCTGGATCGAACGTTCAATGTTGGAGACGGCGGTTCGGACATCACGCGCTACACGGTCCAATGGAAGTTATCGTCGGGGGACTGGGGCACGGCATCCGATGTTTCGGAAGCAGAGATTCCGGAGACCTCCTATACCATCACCGGACTGGTTCCCAGCAACACGTACACTGTGCGCGTGCGCGCCAGAAATGTAGCGGGCCTCGGCACTCCTTCGACCGAGGTAACCGTCAGCGGCGCCAGTCTCAACGTGGGACCGGTTGTATCGGGCCGGGCGAGCCCGTACTTTTTTGAGCCCAGTCCCAGAGACGTGACCACGTACACCGCTACCGATCCCGAAAGTGACGGCATCACCTGGTCGCTCTCGGGGGACGACGCCAGCTTCTTCAGCATCACGAACGGGGTGCTGAATTTCGATTCCGCCGGCGACTTTGAGGATCCACAGGATGTCGGCGGGAACAACGCCTATGACCTGAACGTTCTTGCGTCCGATGGGCAGAACACCGCTACCTTTCCTGTAACCGTGGTCATCTATGACGTCGAGGACGAGCGTCCGGTGATAACAGGAGACGATGCCCTCACATTCGCCGAAGGCACGGATACCACCACCGTTCTGCAGACATACAGCGCCACCGACCCTGAGGGTGTCAACACCACGTTCACCTGGTATCTGGTCGGGACGGACAGCGGCGACTTCGAGATCAACGCGGGCGCGCTCACCTTCAAGAACGTTCCCGACTTCGACAGCCCTGCGGACGCCGACGGCGACAACGTCTACACTGTCCGGGTGCGCGCCGAGGACGCCACGAAAACCGGAAGACTGGACGTGACCGTCACCGTCACGAACGTGAACGAGGCGCCCACCACACCCACTGGCAGGGAAGCAATCACGGTGGCGGAGAACACCGCCGGCAATCTGGCCCGCTACACCGCCACAGACCCCGATAAAGACGATACGGTGATGTGGGCCGTAGCGGGCACCGACGCCAACGCCTTCCGCATCGACTCCTCGGGCAACCTGGCCTTCAAGGGATCTCCCAACTACGAGAATCCCACCGACTCGGGTGGGAACAACGTCTATGAGGTCAGCGTCGACGCCAAGGACGCTGAGTTCACCTCGTCCCTGGGTGTCACAGTCACGGTAGAGGACGTAGACGAGCCGCCGGAGCTCACCGGAGACACCACCATCGACAACTTCGACGAGAACGGCACCGGCAATGTGTCCACCTACACCGCCGCTGATCCCGAGGGAGAAAGCACCATAACGTGGACCCTGGGCGGAACGGACTCGGGCGACTTTGACATCATTGGCGGGGTGCTGACCTTCAAAAGCGCGCCCGACTACGAGCGCCCGGCGGACTCCGGGCGCAACAACGAGTACAGCATCCAGATACGGGCCAATGACGGCAGCCTCACCGGCACCAGGAACGTAACCGTAACCGTACTTGACGTAAACGAGGAGCCCACCATCGCCGGCGATGACACCCTAACCTACCCGGAGAATACCGCCACCACCAGGGTGCTTGATCGTTACAGTGCCACCGACCCCGAGGGTAGGCAGACAACCTGGTCGGTGGGCGGAACAGACGCTAATGGGTTCCGTATCGATGGCTCCGGCAACCTGTACTTTGATGGCCAACCCGATTACGACACTCCATCCGACTCGGGTGGAGACAACGAGTACAACATCCAGGTGGTCGCCACTGACGACGGGAATCTGGGCGACGGCACCCCATCGCTACTGGGCACTTTGTCATCGTCGTTCGACGTCGCCGTGACTGTTACCGCGGTCAACGAACCGCCGATAGTCAACGGCGGAGCCCAACTGACTGTCTCCGAGAATAATGAAGGCTTCAGCGCATCATATTCGGCCAGCGATCCGGAGGGAGTCGCGTCCACCTTCACCTGGAGCGTCACCGGCACCGACCGCGGCGACTTCAACATCGACAGGAGCACGGGGGAACTGGCCTTCCGCAACACCCCCAACTACGAGAGTCCCGCTGATTCCAACCGGGACAACGAATACCTGGTCACGGTGCAGGCCACCGATGAAGGCGGGCTCAGCGGTTCGCTGGACGTGACGGTTACGGTTGAAAACGTCGACGAGCCGCCCACCATAACCGGCAGCGCCACCCCTTCGGACTTCCCGGAAAACAGCGTCCGCTCCGTGGCTACCTACGGGGCCACCGACCCGGAGCTGGGGACAATTACCTGGGGCCTTTCGGGAACCGACAGCGACGATTTTAACATCGACCAGGGCGCGCTCACCTTCAAGAACATTCCCGACTTCGAGAAGCCGACGGATTCCAACCAGGACAACGAATACCTGGTCACGGTGCAAGCCAGGGACGAGGGCGGCAAGACTTCCAGCCTGGACGTAACCGTCACCGTGATTAACTCCACTGGAGCCGAGGAACCCTCCATAACCACCAGCCGGCCCTCCCTGACGTTACAGGAGAACGGGACGGGTACGATCTATACCTTCCGCGCACGGGACCCCCAGGGGAGGCCCATCCGCTGGTCACTCACAGGCGACGACGCGAGCAACTTCACGATCAGCATCAGCGGCGGCGCGTTAACGTTCAATAACCCGCCGGACTTTGAGGATCCCGCCGACGCCAACCGGGACAACGTCTATGAACTGACGGTGGTGGTGGCCGACGACCAGGGCCTGACCGACAGCTTTGACTTCACCGTCACCGTCACCAACCACCACGAGAACCAGGAACCAGCCATCACCACCCGTCCCAGCAGCGGCCTGACCTACCAGAAATTGAACTACCAGGAGAACCGCATCTCCACGGTCCATACCTACAGGGCCAGGAACTACGGGTCTGGCCCTATCATCTGGTCCCTGTCGGGGCCCGACTTCGACTCCTTCGATATCAGCGAACTGGGAGTGCTGACCTTCAAGAGCGCTCCCAATCATGAAGAGCCTGGTGACTCGGGTGGCGACAATGACTACGAAATTGCCGTCGTGGCCTCCAACTCAGGAGGTTACTCCGACAGGTTGAACGTTGTAATCACCGTCACCGACGTGAACGAGGGGCCGGAAATAAGCCGTGCGGGCAGCGCTCCCGGCAGCGTGCCGGAGAACCAGGACCAGCTGCAGGTGCTGGCCCGGTACACCGCCACAGATCCGGAGGGGGGCACGGTGTCCCGCTGGCGCACTTCGGGCAGCGACGGCAGCGACTTCGTGATCAACGAACAAGGGGAACTGCGGTTCCGAAACACCCCAGATTACGAACGTCCTGCCGACTCCAACCGGGACAACGTGTACGTTTTCACTGTGCAGGCCTCCGACGGCAGAAACTACGGCAGCTTTGAGGAGACGGTGACAGTGACGCCAGTCAACGAGCCGCCCACCATCACGACGACAAGCAACTCGGCGACGGCGCTGCGGCAGAACGAGAACGTGATCTCCCGCCTGTACACCTACCGGGCCACCGACCCGGAGGGAGCCGACACGGTTACCTGGTCGGTGGGAGGAGTGGACGCGAGGTTCTTCGCCATAGACGAGGGGGGCCAGTTCTCCTTCAAGGAGGAGAATGCACCCGACTATGAGCGGCCGGCGGACTCGGGCAGGGACAACGTGTACAACGTGGAAATCCAGGCCGAGGACAGCGGGGGCATCGAGGCGTCGCTGGACGTGACGGTGACGGTGCGGGACGTGAACGAAGGGCCTGAAGTAACCGGCGGGCGGTCCAGCTTCACCATAAGCGAGAACCAGGACCTGCCCAGCGCCGTCTACACGGGGTTCGACCCCGAGGGGGACACGGTGACCCGGTGGACCGTGGGAGGTACTGACGGGGGTGACTTCACCATCAGCCAGGAGGGCGTGCTCACATTCCGCAACACCCCCGACTTTGAGCGTCCTGCCGACTCGAACCGGGACAACATCTACCAGTTGCAGGTGAGGCCCTACGACGGGCGCTATTACGGTTCTTTCGACGTGACCGTCACCGTCACCGACGTCAACGAGCCGCCCGCCATCACGACAACAAGCAACTCGGCGACGGCGCTGCGGCAGAACGAGAACGTGACCTCCCGCCTGTACACCTACCGGGCCACCGACCCGGAGGGAGCCGACACGGTTACCTGGTCGGTGGGAGGAGTGGACAAGGAGTTCTTCGCCATAGACGAGCGGGGCCAGTTCTCCTTCAAGGAAGACAGTCCACCCGACTTTGAGCAGCCGGCGGACTCGGGCAGGGACAACGTGTACAACGTGGTGGTGCAGGCCACGGACGACGACAACAACACCGCCCCGCTGGACGTGACGGTGACGGTGCGGGACGTGAACGAAGGGCCTGAAGTAACCAGTGGTTCGCCCAGCTTCGCCATAAGCGAGAACCAGGACCTGCCCAGCGCCGTCTACACGGGGTTCGACCCCGAGGGGGGCACGGTGACCCGGTGGACCGTGGGGGGTACTGACGGGGGCGACTTCACCATCAGCCAGGAGGGCGTGCTCACGTTCCGTAACACCCCTGACTTTGAGCGTCCTGCCGACTCGAACCGGGACAACATGTACGAGGTCACCGTCCGGCCCTACGACGGGCGGTACTATGGCTCCTTCGACGTGATGGTCACCGTCGCCGACGTGAACGAGCCGCCCGCCATCACGACGACAAGCAGCTCGGCGACGGCGCTGCGGCAGAACGAGAACGTGACCTCCCGCCTGTACACTTACCGGGCCACCGACCCGGAGGGAGCCGACACAGTTACCTGGTCGGTGGGAGGAGTGGACGCGAGGTTCTTCGACATAGACGAGGGGGGCCAGTTCTCCTTCAAGGAAGAGAATGCACCCGACTATGAGCGGCCGGCGGACTCGGGCAGGGACAACGTGTACAACGTGGAAATCCAGGCCGAGGACAGCGGGGGCATCAAGGCGTCGCTGCCCGTGACGGTCACCGTCGCAAACGACGCGGAGGGCGTGGAGCCCACCATCACCACCCGCCGCCCTCCCGCCACCTACCGGGAGAACGGCACGTCGGCAGTCTACACATTCCGAGCGTCCGAGCCGCAACGCGGTCCCATTAGATGGTCGCTGGAGGGCACGGATTGGGAAGACTTCACCATCACCGCCGACAGCAGCGGACGGGGAGTGCTGGCGTTCATCAGCCCGCCGGACTACGAGAAGCCTGGGGACTCGGATGGGCAGAACGACTACGAGTTGACAGTCATCGCCACCGACGAGGACGGCCACATCGACAGACTCTCATTCACCATCACCGTCACCGAGGTGGACGAGGGGCCGGAAGTGTCGGGGCCGTCCAGCTTTAGCATCAACGAGAATGAAAGCCTACCCGATGCAGTCTATACCGCTAGGGACCCCGAGGGCTCCAACGTGGCCCGCTGGAGCGTGGGCGGCCGGGACGGGGGCGACTTCTTCATCACCCAGGGGGGCACCCTGTACTTCCACTCCCCGCCCGACTACGAACGTCCCGCCGACTCCGACCGGGACAACATGTACGAGGTGACCATCCAGCCCTCCGACGGCAGGAACAACGGCGCCTACCCGGTGACCGTCACCGTCACCAACGTCAACGAGGCGCCCATCATCACGACCACCAGCCGGACCGCCTTTAACCAGCCGGAGAACCGGACCTCCACCCTCTCCACCTTCCGGGCCACCGACCCGGAGGGCGGCACAGTGAAGTGGTTGGTGGCAGGCACAGACGACGGCAGACTGTTTACCATCGACGAGAGGGGACAGTTCTCCTTTAGAGAAGAAAATCCACCGGACTTTGACGACCCCAAGGATGTGGACCGCGACAACCTTTACAAGGTGACCATCCAGGCGCAGGACCCCGAGTCCAAGACCGCGAGCCTGCCGGTCACGGTGACGGTTACCGAGGTCAATGAGGGGCCGGTGATCAGCCGCCAGGGCAATGCCCCGGGCAGCGTTCCGGAGAACACTCCCGTCACCCAGGTGCTGGCCACCTACACGGCCACGGACCCGGAGCGTCCCGGCGTGCAGATCACCCAGTGGAGCACCGCGGGCCGGGACGGCGGCGACTTCGTCATCAACGCCCTGGGCCAGCTCATGTTCCGGAACCCGCCGGACTACGAGCGGCCTGCCGATTCCAACCGGGACAACGTGTACGAGGTGGAGATAAGGGCCTCGGACGGGCGGAACACGGGCACCCTGGAGGAAGTGCAGAGGGTGACGGTGACCGACGTCAACGAGGCGCCCATCATCACCACCACCAGCCGGACCGCCTTCACCCAGCCGGAGGACCGGACCTCCACCCTGTACACCTTCCGGGCCACCGACCCGGAGGGCGGCGACGTCTCCTGGGGCCTATCGGGGACCGACAGCAGCGCCTTCACGATGAGCGAAACGGGCGCCCTCTCCTTCACCAACCCGCCGGACTACGAGCAGCCGGCGGACTCGGGCCGGGACAACATGTATGAGGTGACGATTCGGGCGTCGGACGGGCGGAACACGGGCACCCTGGATGTGACCGTCACGGTCACCGACCACAACGAAGGACAGGAGCCGACCATCAGCACCCGCCGCCCTCCCGCCACCTACCGGGAGAACGGCACGTCCGCCGTCTACACCTTCCGGGCCACCGACCCCCAGCGAGGGGCTATCACCTGGACGCTGGAGGGCACCGACAGGGGAGACTTCACCCTGACCCCGGACAGCAGCGGGCGGGGCGTCCTGAGCTTCAACAGCCCGCCGGACTTCGAGAACCCCGACGACGCCGACCGGAACAACGAATACGAACTGGCGGTGGTGGCCACCGATGATGACGGTAACTCCGACCGGGTGGACTTCGCCATCACCGTCACCGACCACAACGAAGGGATGGAGCCGACCATCAGCACCCGGCGTCCGCCCGCCACCTACCGGGAGAACGACACCCGCACGGTCTACACTTTCCGGGCCTCCGACCCCCAGCGGGACACCGTCACCTGGTCCCTGTCGGGGGCAGATTCCGGGGACTTCACCATCACCCCCGACAGCAGCGGACGGGGAGTGCTGGCGTTCGACAGCCCACCGGACTTCGAGAGCCCCGAAGATGAGGACCGGGACAACATCTATGAACTGGCGGTGGTGGCCACCGATGATGACGGTAACTCCGACCGGGTGGACTTCACCATCACCGTCACCGACGTAAACGAAGGCCCGCGGATCACCCTGGAGGGCACTGCAACGGCGAGCGTTCCGGAGAACACTCCGGACACCAAGGTGCTGGCCGATTACACGGCCACGGACCCCGAGGACCCCACGGCAAAGATCTTCCGCTGGAGCACCGCGGGCCGGGACGGCGGGGATTTCGTCATCAGCGACCTGGGTGAGCTGCGGTTCCGGTCCTCGCCGGACTACGAGCGGCCCGCCGACTCCAACAGGGACAACGTGTACGAGGTCACCGTCCGGGCCTACGACGGCCGGGTCTATGGCGCCCATGACGTGACGGTGACCGTGGCCCAGGTGAACGAAGCCCCGGTCATCACCACGAAGAGCAGGACCGAGTTCACCCTAAGGGAAAACTTCACCGCTGTCCTGTACACCTACCGGGCTACGGACCAGGACGAAGACGACGCGGTCACGTGGTCGGTGGAGGGAGCCGACGGCGGGGACTTCGCCATCTACAACGGCATCCTCAACTTCCGCCTGCTGCCGGACCTTGAGAACCCGGCGGACGAGGACGGGGACAACGTGTACGAGATCACCGTGGTGGCCGCGGACCGCGCGGGGCTGCGGGACGCCGTCGATGCCGTCATCACCATCACCGACCAGTCCGAGGGGCCGGTGATCGCGGGCACGAGGGCCTACACCGTTGAGGAGAACTACGACATCGCCCAGGTCCTGGGGTCCTACACCGCCACCGACGCCAAGGACAACCGCCCCGTCTTCCCCCGCTGGTCCCTGTCGGGACGGGACGGCGGCGACTTCTCCATCAACGAGGACGGAGAGCTCACCTTCAGGAACATCCCCGACTACGACCGGCCGGCCGACTCCAACCGGGACAACGTGTACGAGGTGACGGTGCGGGGCCACGACAGCCGGGCCTACGGCAACCTGAACGTGACGGTGACCGTCACACCTGTCAACGAGCACGAGCCGGTGGTCACGGGCCGGGAGACCCTGAGCTTCCGGGAGAACACTGCCGTCGAAACCCGGCTGCACACCTACCGGGCCACGGACGGGGACCGGGATACCAGCTTCACCTGGTCGCTGGAAGGGGACGACGCGGACAACTTCTTGATAGACGAGGGGGTCCTGACCTTCAGAGCGCCGCCCGATTACGAGCAGCCTGCCGACCGGGACGAGAACAACGTGTACCGGGTGACGGTGGTGGCCTCGGACGGGGCGAATCGAGGAACTCTGGGCGTGACCGTCACCGTCACCGAGCAGAACGAGGGGCCGGTGGTGTCGGGCGCTCCTGAGTTCCTCATCGACGAGAACCAGCATCTGCCGAGCAGCGCCGTCTACACCGCCCGGGACCCGGAGGCGGTTGGCGGGGTCACCACCACCATCCGCTGGAGCGTTTCGGGCCGGGACGGCGGGGACTTCACCATCGACCGGGATACGGGAGTGCTGGCCTTCCGCACCCCGCCGGACCACGAGCGTCCCGCCGACGCCAACAGGGACAACGTGTACGAGGTCACCGTGAGGGCCCACGACGGCCGGAACTACGGCGACTTCCAGGTCACGGTGACGGTGGAGGACGTGGCCGAGATCACCGGCCCCGCCGCCATCAGCCGGACAGAGAACTTCGAGGGCGGACTGGCGACCTATTCTCCCGCCGGCCAGGGAGACCTGGACCCGGAGCCCTCCTGGCGGTTGACCGGCGCCGACAGCGGCGACTTCACCATCGACCGCGAGAGCGGGGAACTGACCTTCCGGTCCATCCCCGACCACGAGCGTCCCGCCGACGCCAACCGGGACAACGTGTACGGCTTCACCGTGCAGGTCTCGGACGGCAGCTACTACGCCACAACGGACGTGACCGTGACGGTGACCGCGGTGAACGAACCTCCGGCCATCACCGGAAGGGACAGCCTGAGTTTCCGGGAGAACACCCCGGTCACCACCCGCCTCCACACCTACCGGGCCACCGACCCGGAGGGGGACGGCTTCACCTGGCGTCTGGGCGGCCTGGACGCGAGTGACTTTACCATCACCACCGACAGCAGGGGGAGGGGCGTCCTGACCTTCAGCAGTCCCCCCAACTTCGACAACCCCGGCGGGTCCGGCGCCCACGGCAACGAGTACCTGGTGACGGTGCAGGCCCAGGACGCCCAGGGCAAGACCGGGGAATTCCACGTCACCGTCACCGTTACCGACCAGAACGAGGGAGCGGTGGTCACCGGCCAGCAGACCATCGCCGTCGAGGAGAACCGGGACCCGACCCTCACCCTGCACACCTACTTGGCGTCGGACCCGGAGGGGCAGCCCATCACCCGCTGGAGCCTGTCCGGCAGGGACGGCGGCGACTTCCTGATCAGCGGGGACGGGGAACTGACCTTCCGCAACACCCCGGACTACGACCGGCCCGCCGACTCCGACCGGGACAACGAGTACCTGGTCACCGTGCGGGCCTACGACGGGCGCACCTACGGCAACCTGGACGTCACCATCACAGTGAGCAACGTGAACGAGCACGCCCCCGTAATCCGCAGCGGCAGCCGGACCTCCTTCACCTACCGGGAGGAGGGCACGGCGGCCCTGTACACCTACAGAGCCACCGACGGCGACAAGGACGACACCACCACCTGGACCACGGAAGGGACCGACGGAGGCGACTTCACCATCGACGGTGACACCGGGGAGCTGACCTTCTGGGAACCCCCTGACTACGAGGCCCCCGGAGATTCCGGCCGGGACAACCAGTACAACTTGACCGTCGTGGCCACCGACAGCGGCAGACAAAGCGCCAGCCTGGACGTCACCGTCACCGTGACGGCGGTGGACGAAGGGCCAGAGATCACTGGCACGACGGCCTACACCGTGCCCGAAGGCCAGGAGCTCGCCGGAGCCACCTTCATCGCCCGGGACCCGGAGGATGCTGGCGCTGCCGTATCCAGTTGGAGGCTGGCGGGGTCCGACGCCGGGGACTTCACCATCACCGACACCGGGCCAAACTCCGCCCAACTGACCTTCCGCAACACCCCGGACTACGACCGGCCGGCGGACTCCAACCGGGACAATGAGTACCTGGTGACCATCCGGGCCTACAACGGGAGCACCTACGGGTCCCTGGATGTGACGGTGACGGTCACCGACCGGAACGAGGCGGAGCCGGTGGTGACGGGGCGGGACACGCTGAGCTTCCGGGAGAACACCGCCACCACCACACGTCTCCACACCTACCGGGCCACGGACACGGACCGGGACGCGACGATAACGTGGTCCGTTAGGGGCACGGACGGCGGGGACTTCACCATCAGCACCGGAGGAGAGCTGTTCTTCAGCAGCATCCCCGACCACGAGCAGGCCGCCGACTCCGGCTCCGATAACGTGTACGAGATCACGGTGGTGGCGTCGGATGGCCCCTATGAGGGGACCCTGGCCGTGACCGTGACGGTAACCGCCGTCAACGAGGGGCCGGTTATAGCGGTCACCAGCGCCAACACCGCCATCACGGTGCAGGAGAACCACGATCAGGTCCTGGCCACCTACACCGCCACCGACCCGGAGGACCCGGACCTGGAAATAACCCGCTGGAGCGTCACCGGACCGGACGGCGGAGACTTCGCCATCAACGAGGATGGGGACCTGACCTTCCGCAACCCGCCGGACCACGAGCGGCCCGCCGACTCCGGCCGGGACAACGTGTACGAGGTAACGGTCCGGGCCTCCGACGGGCGGGTGTACGGCACCCATGACGTGACGGTGACGGTGGAGGCGGTGGACGAGGCCCCCGAGTTCCGTGGCAGCCGGGACTCCTTCTCCTACCGGGAGAACGGCACCGCCGCCCTCTACACCTACCGGGCCACCGACCCGGAGGGGGCCGAGGTCGCATGGTCGGTCAGCGGCGCCGACGGCGGGGCCTTCACCATCGACCGGAATACGGGAGTGCTGAACTTCAGGGAACCGCCGGACCATGACGAACCGGCGGACGATGGTCGGGACAACGAGTACCAGGTGACGGTGGTGGCCACCGACCAGACGGGCCGCGCCGCCAACCTGCCGGTGACGGTGACGGTAACCGACGTGAACGAAGGACCGGAGATAGCCGAAACCGGGACCAACACCGCCATCACGGTGCGGGAGAACCACGATGAGGTCTTGGCCACCTACACCGCCACCGACCCGGAGGACCAGCCCGTCACCCGCTGGAGCGTCACCGGCCGGGACGGAGGGGACTTCGCCATCAACGAGGATGGCGAGCTGACCTTCCGCAACCCTCCGGACCACGAGCGCCCCGCCGACTCCAACCGGGATAGCGTCTACGAGGTCACGGTACGTGCCTCCGATGGGCGGTACTATGGGACGCTGAACGTCACCGTAACCGTCCTGGCCGTGGACGAGGCGC
This sequence comes from Dehalococcoidia bacterium, assembly GCA_965220625.1. Classification (GTDB taxonomy): domain Bacteria; phylum Chloroflexota; class Dehalococcoidia; order Lucifugimonadales; family UBA3495; genus VXOI01. Next base: position 239,617 of record CBDCQN010000002.1, on the reverse strand, counting down.
CCGAGTTCCAGCGCAATACCCAGGACTCCTTCGTCTACCCGGAGAACGGCGCCTCGCCAATTTACACCTACCGGGCCACCGACCCGGAGGGCAGTGCCGTCGCTTGGGACCTGTCGGGGACAGACAGCAGCGCCTTCTCCATAGGCAAGACGGGCGTCCTCACCTTCAACAGCCCGCCTGACTACGAGAATCCAACAGATTCGGACCGCAACAACGTGTACGAGCTTACGGTGGAAGCCAGCGATGAACAGTCCAACCCGGCGAGGCTGGACGTGACGGTTACGGTTACCAATCTGACCGATGCGAGAGCCGTAATCCGTGGTACGGCGCAGGTGGGCCGGACTCTGACGGCAGAGACGTCGGGCATCCCCGACGAGGACAGGAGGGACAAGGTCGACTTCAGCTACCAGTGGCTGGCCGACGAGACGGACGTCGAGGGTGCGACTGACTCAACCTACGAGATAACCGGAAAGGACGAGGGCAAGACCATCAAGGTGAGGGTCACGTTTACAGACAACTCGGGCAAAGAGGAGACGCTGGCCAGCGCGGCCACGGCGCCGGTGAAGCCGGCCCAGTCCAACGAACCCGCCACGGGCCTGCCAACCATCAACGGCACGGCGCAGGTGGGAGAAACGCTGACAGCGGACACATCGGGCATATCCGATGCCGACGGTATGACCAACGCCGTGCTCAGATACCAGTGGACACGGTGGGACAGCGACACCGATGAGGACATTGAGGGCGCTACCGACGCGACTTATGAAGTGTCCGACGAGGACGAGGGCAAGACCATCAGGTTGAGGGTCGGCTTCAGCGACGACCGGGGCAACGACGAGGCGTTGACCAGCGCGGCCACCGGCGCCGTGGCGGCGAGGCCCGCGCAGTTGACGGCGACATTCCCGGCCAGCCCGTTCCAGTCGTCCCGTCACAAGGGTGACGACGACCGGCCCCAGGTGATTGTCGCCTTCAATCTGCCGGTGCAGTCCTTCGACAAGACCACACCCTCAGTGTCGTTGACCGGGGCCACGGTGTCCAGCTTGGTCCGGCACGAGGAGGACGGACTGGAGAACGCCTGGGTGTTCTTCCTGGACCCTGAAGGCAACGTCGTCGTCGTGTTCACCCTGGTGGCGGGTCAGTCGTGCGACGTGGGCGGAATCTGCACCGGGGAGGGGAAGATGCTGTCCGAAGGTGGGACGACCACCCTCCCCGGGCCGGACGAGGAAGACAAGCCGGACAATACGGGCTCGAATGAACCCAACAGCCCTGCGACGGGTGTGCCAACCATCGGCGGCACGGCGCAGGTGGGAGAAACGCTGACGGCGAACACATCTGGGGTCGCCGACGCGGACGGGCTTAGCAACGTCCAGTACGAGTACCAGTGGCTTGCCGACGACTCCGACATCGCGGGAGCGACCAACGCCACCTACATCCTGGCGGCTGCCGACGAGGGCAAGGCCATCAAGGTGCAGGTGTCCTTCACTGATGATGCCGATAACGAGGAGACGCTTACGAGCGCAGGGACAGCGGCGGTGGCGACGGCGGAACCATCGGAGCCGCCCGACAAGCCCAAGGACCTGGCCGCCACGGCGACCCACGGCCAGGTGGTCCTCACCTGGGACGACCCCCAGGACGAGAGCATCACCGGCTACGTGATCCTGCGCCGTGTCCGCGTGAACGATCAAGGGGGCGAGTTCAGTGAATTGGTGGCGGACACGGGCACGGCGGCGACCACCTACACCGATGACACGGTGGCGGCCAGCACCACCTACACCTACCGCATCAAGGCCATCAACGAGCACGGGGTGAGCGAGCGGTCCCGCTGGGTGCACATCGACACCCCGGCGGCCCCCCTACCGGCCAAGCCCACTGGCCTCGAAGCCACGGCGACCCACGACTCTGTAACCCTCACCTGGGACGACCCCGGCGACGAGAGCATCACCGGGTACGTGATCCTGAGGCGCAACCGGGAGAACACGGAATCGGGCGAGTTCACCCCGCTGGTGCCGGACACAGGCAGCGCCGCCGCCACCTACACTGACGATACCGTAAAGGCCAATACTTCCTACACCTACCGGATCAAGGCCATCAACCAGTACGGGGTGAGCGAGCGTTCCCTCTGGTTCCACATCGACACCCCGGCGGCGCCCGAACCGGCGGGCTCTCCGGAAAAATAACGGAGAACCGGATCGTTCTGAGGCCGGTTGTTCCGGCCCAAGACGCCGGTTTGGACATCGCCTACGAGGAGTTCCGCGCCCAAGGGAACAAGCAACTCGCCACCCTGGTGGCGGACACCGGCATTCCGCCAGGACCGACACCCACGCCTGTGAAGGGGGACCAGCCGGAGTTACCCCCGCCGGGTGAAGGCCGTCAACGCCGTTGGCGTGGGAGAGTGGTCCAACGGAGACGAGATCGCTTTCGGCAATCGTACCAAAGGGAGCACCGAGATGAACGTAGTGGATCGAACCGGTGCTTTGAGATTATTAGCCGCCATTGCGGCCGTGCTGGGGCTGGCCTTGATGATCATGGGCGGGCCCGGTCATGTCGCGGCTCAGAATGAAACGACGCCGGAAGCCTACATTACGATCGTAATAGAAAGCGGCGATGATACCGTCTCCTGGTCGGACCCCGACGAATGCTCTTCAGACTACAACATCTACCAGGCGGTCAGACCCTCTGGTAACGATTCCGAGACGTCCCGCAACCACCTTGCTACCGCAGCCTCCGGGAGCAGCCAGGCGACGCTGGCCATCTCCGACAGCGGAGACGACTCGTTCCTCGTCGAAGTTGAACTCTATTGCGGCGCATACGACGCCGCTTCAAGCGAAAACGAACTTGTTGCGTCCGTTGGGCTCACCATCCTGGGCTCCAGTCGTATCAGGGAAGGTACTTACTCGTCGGCGCCGCTGACGGCGCTGACCATCAGTTCCGTGACCCTGTCCCCTGATTTCGAGAGAGGACTGGGGCAGTACGTCGCTGAAGTGCCGAACGATGTTGAAGTGATCACCTTGGACCCGACCGTCTTGACCGGGTACCAAAGCGACTTCCTCAGGAACCCAAGCTGGGGAGTAATCATGGCTTACGGCGCCGATGGTTGCACCTACGGTTACGGAGACGGCGCCACTACTGGCATCGTCCTATCCGATGCCGACACGGACACCGCGGGCTTTCAGGTTAGATTGGAGCGGGGCGAAAACCGGCTGGGTATCGGCGTCAATAAGGGAGAAGAATGTGCCCATCCAGGCGTACTTTACGCTCTGACGGTTACGGTCCAGAACTCCCCAGCGACCGGCGCGCCGACCCTCAGCGGCACGGCCCAGGTGGGCGAGACGCTGAGGGCGGACACCACGGGCATCGCGGACGCGAACGGACTGGAGAACGCGTCGTTCAGCTACCAGTGGCTTGCCGACGACGGGACAACCGATACCGAGATTACGGACGCCACGGCCCAGACCTACACCCCATCCGACGCCGACGCGGGCAAGTCCATCAAGGTCAGGGTGAGCTTCGTCGACGATGCGGGCAACGAGGAAACGCTGACCGGAGCGTCTACCGACACGATAGTGACGTGGTCGGCGACTCTGACGGTGGGCGAGGACACTTCGGTAATCCCCAGAACATCCGGCTACTTAGCCTGGGGAATGGACGGGACGCTCTCCACCGACACCTTCACCCAGGGCGGGGCGACCTACCGCTTCCAGGTCCTCGGTCATCAATCTGATGGTCTGGTTTTAGTCGTAGACCGAAAGCTCCAAGCGGACTTCACGCTGGGCATTGGCGATGCTCAATACCAAAGGCGGGACGGCTCACGCCCGAGCACCATGTTCACAGACGCCTATTGGTGGGAAGCCCCGGACGTGAACTGGTCTGCGGGCGACGCGGTAGAGGTGAGCCTGACCCTCGTGCCCAGGGCAGACGCATCGTTGCCGGAGCTACCGCTGGCCCCGCCGACGGCGTGGTTCCGATTGGCGCCGGAGAATCACAACGGGGTCGATGCGTTCACCTTCCGGCTCCACTTCAGCGAGGACATTGCGACCGACCGGGAGGCTTTCCGGGACCATTCCCTTGACGTGACCGGAGGTTCGGTTACCGGCGTTGAGAGGGTGACCGGACTGAACAGGCTATGGGAGATCACCGTGGCCCCAGCCTCGACCGGCGATGTAACCATCGCATTGCCTGCGGGCGTAGCCTGCGAGGTACTGGGGGCCATCTGCACCGCAGACGGCAGGCAGTTGCACAACCGGCCCGAATTCACCGTTGCGGGCCCAGAACCAGTCAGCGAGCAACCGCCTGACGGCGAGGAGCCGCCGGCCGACGAGCTCACTGCGGTGTGGTCGGCCACGATGACGGCGGAGCGGGTCCACTGGGGCTACGGGTATTACTCCACCAGCTCCCAGCAGGCCGGGTCGCTGTACCCGGCGTTGTTCGAGGTGGACGGCACGACCTACACGGTGACCATGATCGAGACGGCGGGGTGGATGTACATCGGCACCGACCGCGAGCTGCCGTTCGGCTTCGTGCTGGAGCTGGACGGGACCCGGTTCGCTTCCGCCGACGCGAGCTACCAGTCCTACAGCTACGGTCACATCTACCAGTGGCGAGCAACGGGCCTGAGCTGGAGCACCGGCGACACCGTGAAGATCCGGATGCTGGGAGCGGTCGACGAGACGACCGCCGGCCGTGCCGTGGGAACGCCCGTCATCACAGGGACTGCCCAGGTGGGCAGGACCCTCACCGTCGACACCTCGGCCATCGCGGACCCCAACGGGCTGGACAACGCCAAGTTCGCCTACCAGTGGACGGCCGCGGGCCGCGACATCGCCGGGGCCGACGGCGCCGGCCTCACCCTCACCCGCGACGAACAGGGCAAGCCCATCGGGGTGCGGGTGAGCTTCACCGACGACGCCGGCAACCGCGAGTCGCTCACCAGCACGGCGACAGCCGCTGTGATCGCCGCTCCCCTGGGCGAATGTCGGCGAGCGGGTCCGGGTCCTGTGCCGAGGCCGGTGGAGGTGGAGGCAGTTCCGGTGGTGGTGGAGTCCACGGTCGAGAAGTACTACGTGCTGTATGTGCTGCACGATCTGGATGACGGTACTGCGGTGGAGATACCGGTGTCGGTGACGCTGGGGGAGGCCGGCTCGACGACGCTGGCCGAGGAGCTCCCGGCGCTGCCCGCGGAGCGCTACCGGGTGGAGGAGTATCTCGTCGCGGATCCGGGCGACGTGGACGGGGACTGCATCAACGACGTCACCGAGCTCGCTGAACTAGGGGCGATGAACCCGCTGAACCGCGCGCCGGAGGTCGGGCCCGTCGACGGCGCGGTGGCGATTCCCGACCATGAGACGTTCGAGGCGCTGTCCGCGCATCTCCTCGGCCTGGAGTACGTCAAGTTCCACTTGGACGGCATGGACACCGACCGCCCGATCGTCTATTTCCAGAACACTGAGACGCACCGGGCGCACTTCAGTTTCGGGAGGGTCATCGAGGCCTGGCTCGAGCAGAACCGGCCCTCGCTGGACGGCGACTACATGAGGGGCGAGATCGTCTACCACCCGAACGTGGTCGCCCGCGACGGTTCGCTGGGCGTGTACCGCTTCGAGTTCCAGCCGCACGACAGCCACGACTTCGCGACCATTGCCCACGCGCAGGAGATCCTGGCGGCGAGCATGCCGGTGCTGGAGGACAACCTCGCCTACTACCCGATTCCGGGGCCGGCGTTGGGGGCCTATCTCAGACAGCAGGCCCTCTACGACGAGTCCCGCGTCCGGGTGCTGTTGGAGGGGGACATCTTCCCCGACGTGGACTTCATCGCTCTCAACCAGGCCGAGGGATACGGCTTCTTGCGGGTCATGTCGCTGGAGGACCGCCCTCATCCGCGTGATGTGGTCATCTATGAGACGCTGCCCAACGAGCTCTCCCGCGTTGCCGGCATCATCACCACCGTGCCTCAGACGCCGCTGTCGCACGTCAACCTGCGCGCCGTGCAGGACGGCGTCCCCAACGCCTTCATCCGCGACGCCCTGGACAACGCCGACGTCGACGATCTCATCGACAGCTACGTCCACTACACGGTGGCCGACAGCGGCTGGACCCTGCGCGCCGCCACGCCCGCGGAGGTCGATGCCCACTACGCTGCTGCCCGCCCCTCACAGCCCCAGACGCCGCAGCGGGACCTCACCGTCACGCAGATCACGGCCCTGGGCGACATTGAATTCGGCGACTGGACCGCGTTCGGGGTCAAGGCCGCCAACGTGGCCGTTCTGGGGACGCTGGGCTTCCCGGCGGGGACCGTGCCGGACGGGTTCGCGGTGCCGTTCTACTTCTACGACGAGTTCATGAAGCACAACGGCCTCTACGACGACGTCGAGGAGATGCTGGCCGACCCGGATTTCCAATCGGACTTCGACACCCAACAGGACAAGCTCAAGAAGCTGCGCAAGAAGGTCAAGAAGGGGGAAACGCCCGAGTGGATCATCGAAGCGCTGGAGGCCATGCACGCCACGTATCCCGAGGGGCAGTCGCTGCGCTACCGGTCCAGCACCAACAACGAGGACCTGCCCGGCTTCAGTGGTGCGGGGCTGTACGACTCCAAGACCCAGGACCCGGAGGAGACCGAGGAGGACGGCATCGACAAGTCCATCAAAGGGGTCTGGGCGAGCCTGTGGAACTTCCGGGCGTTCACCGAACGCGAGTTCCACCGCATCGACCACCTGGTGGCGGCGATGGGGGTGCTGGTGCATCCCAACTACTCCGACGAGCTGGCCAACGGCGTCGCCGTCAGCTTCGACCCCTTCGGGCGCAGAGACGGGAGCTACTACGTCAACACGCAGCTGGGCGAGGACCTGGTCACCAATCCTGAGGCGCACTCGGTGCCTGAGGAAATGCTGCTGCACCCTGACGGCGCCTACACCGTTACTGCGCGCTCCAATCAGGTTCCCGCGGGGCGGCTCCTCATGAGCGATGCTCAATTGGGTCAGCTGCGCCGTCATCTTGACGCGATCCATGACGAGTTCGAGGAGTTGTACGGCATCGGATCCGACGAAGAGTTCGCCATGGAGATCGAGTTCAAGATCACCAGCGACAATGTTCTCTCGATCAAGCAGGCCCGGCCCTGGGTGTTCAACGCCGGCCGGGCATCGAGCGGCGTAGAAAGGGCCCCACGCGAACACTCTAACCGTCCCGCCACCGGCGCGCCGACCATCAGCGGCACGGCGCGGGTGGGGGAGACGCTGAGGGTGGACACATCAGGCATTGCCGACGCGGACGGGCTGGAGAAAGTGTCGTTTGGCTACCGGTGGCTGGCCGACCACGCAGAAATCAGCGGCGCCACCGGCGAGACCTACACCCTCGTTGAAGCCGACGAGGGCAAGGCCATCAGGGTTCGGGTCAGTTTCACCGACGATGCTGGCAATGATGAGACGCTGACCAGCGCCGCCACGGATGCGGTGTCAGCGGCGGAACCCGCGGAGCCGCCGGCCAAGCCCAAGGACCTCTCCGCCACGGCATCCCATGACCGGGTGGTGCTCACCTGGAACGACCCCGACGACGACTCCATCACCGGCTACGTAATACTGCGGCGCGTCCGCGTGAACAATACCGGGGGCGACTTCAGTGTATTGGTGCCGGACACGGGCACAGCGGCGACCACCTACACCGACGACACGGTGGCTGCCGGCACCACTTACACCTACCGTATCAAGGCCATCAACGGGGCCGGAACGAGTGAACGCTCGCACTGGTCCCACATCGACACCCCGGCAGCGCCCGTACCCGATAAGCCCACGGGCTTGTCCGCCACGGCGTCCCACGATGCCATCACTCTAACCTGGGACGACCCCGGCGACGACAGCATCACCGGCTACGTGATCCTGCGGCGCCTCCGCTACGACGACCCCTCGGGCCACTTCGATGAGCTGGTGGCGGACACGGGGACGGCGGCGACCATCTACACCGACGATACGGTAAAGGCCAACACTCACTACACCTACCGGATCAAGGCCATCAACGAGTACGGCGGGGTGAGCGAGCGTTCGCGCTGGTTCCACATCCAGACCCAGGAGGCCCCGTAGCAGGTATCGAGGACTGCGAAGGCGAGGGAGCCATAGGCACGAGCGACGGCAGGATGCTGTCCGACGAGTTGGCGCCGACCGTCAGCGGTCCGAGCCAGTAGAGGGCAACGAGAAAAGCCCGCACGTATGGACAAACGGATGAGGCAAGCGTACCGACCGGAAAAACGGAACGCCCACGGTTTGAGGCGGACGGGAAAGGCGATGCTTGCGCCCGCGCTGGAGAGAGAGGCTCCGGCTGTGCTCTGGGAGGGCTTGAGCGATGCCGAGGCGGCGCACACAGTACAGGAGAAAGACCGACGCCATCCCCGATGCCTTCCCGCAGCGCCAGCATGCTTCCGGTCTGCCGTGGGCGGAGATCGCCCGTCGTCTCGGCGTCGCTCCCCTCACCATAAGGCGCTGGAGGTACAAGGGAGTTATCAGGAGAGAACTAATCCACGTCGATACCGGGATGATGGCCCTAACAACGAAACACCTGTACTTCGCCGGGAGAACAAGCAACCGGACCCGTACACCAAAATCGTTTCCTTCCGACCGTACCAAGACGGCTTGGGGGTGCAGCGCGACACCAGGACTGCGAGGCCTCAAGCCTACGTGCTGGGCGAGGCCTGGTTCGCCTACAACCTGGCAAGAAATCTAGCCGCCCGCCAGTAAACCGATTTGGATGCCCAAGTCCATCGTTCCGCACTCAACCAGTTGCCGCCGTTCAGGAGCGACTTCGACGGCGGCTGGCTGGTGGTCTTGGTAGCCTTGGTGTTGCTCGTGGCCAACCTGCCCCTGAACAACTATCTCTGGTTCGCAGACATACCTTGGCCAAGCAGCAGGGCCTTTCACAGTTATTTGAGGCTAACTCTCTCCGTCGGCTCCGTCGGCCTGCTGTTGCCGGTGGTGGGCTACCTCAGTGACCGTATGGGTCCCCGCCGGGTCACACTCTACGGGCTCATCATCTTGGTTGGGACGATCTTCCTCCTCAGTGCGGCGCGGGATTCTTGGATGTTCTACGCCGTCACTGCGACGTTGACGGTGGGGCGATCCCTGAGCGGTTGGGTCCCGCAGACGATCATCCTCTCCCGCTGGTTAGTCCGGCGTCGAGCAACCGCTATCGGACTGACCCTCACGGCCAGTTCCATCGGCGGGCTGGTTCTAGTGCATTTCGCACAGTGGGGCCCTGATCCGTCGAGCTGGAGACTGATCGCCCTCGGGATGCTGGCGTTGGCTATTGCGGTTCTCGCCTTTACCCGGCTGATAAACCGTCCAGAGGATGTGGGCCTGTTGCCCGACGGCGGCCTTCCGACAGCACCGCAGGCCAGCGTACCAACCACCAAAGCCCTGCGCACCCGCGCCTTTTGGCTGATCGTATTGGGCGACGGCCTCGCCTCCATCGGCATGTACGCTACTTCGATCGCTCTGCTGGCGGACGGACACGCACGACACGGGAGTCAGCCTACGCACCACCGGTATCATATTCCTTGTCCAAGCCTATGTTACCTATGGCTTCTACCTCATAGGTGGCCTGGCGGGCGACCGCATGTCAAAGTCCTCCGCCTTGGCTCTCTTCACCGGAGTGCAGACCTTGGGGTTGGTGGTGCTGGCGCTCACCGGCAGCCGGCCGTGGTTCTTCACGGCGGCCATGATGATAGGGATGGGGACGGGTGGGCGGACTCCTCTGACGGTGGCGGCACTCGCCGATTATTTCGGCACGGAGTCGTTGGGTAAGACACTGGGACTGTTCGCCCTGTTCTCGGGCCTGCTGGCCTATCTCGGCGGCCCCTACACTAGCTCGGTGGGCATACTACTGGGTGATCATGAGACCCTGCTGGTCTTCGCGGGCCTGAGCTTGGTGGGTGTGGTGTGCTTCCTGAAGGCGCAACGCCCGGTGACGGCCCGCGAAGAGGACTAGGATTTCCGCAGTTTGGAGGGTGAAGATGTCATTTTGGGTAAACGAAGACAGGCCGACCAACAGGGCGCTGGTCCACAGGTCGGATGGGCCGTGCGGAATCCCCCAGGACAAGAACAAGAGCGACGGCCAGTGGCACGGTCCCTTCGAGTTCAAAGACGATGCAGTGAGGGTGGCCCACAGGTCGGCCCGCAAGACGGTTAGGGATTGCCGGCGGTGCAGGCCCTGAGCTTGCAACCGAGAATGGCGACTATTGTATCAACACGGATTGTTGGTACCCCCACTCCCCAGGTTTGCACCCGGCTGTTAGCAGTCACCGGAGAGCAGCCGCCCTTTCAAGACAGAACTCGGACTTATAAAACAAACGGGACTTCTTGGGCAAGGCCAGGGTCCTGCCGAAGAGTGTCAAATTCTGCGCCATCGGCTTCGCCCATCACGTTACCGATTACGAGGGGGACACCATACTGGACGCCGCCGTGAGGTACAGGACCTTTGATTCGCCGTGGAAAGCCCACTCCTCCTCCGGCATAGGGTGCAGCGGCGGCAGCTGCGAGTGGGAAAGCCAACCGCTCAACTTCCAGTCTCATGTACCCATCATCGTGAACGTGAAAGCCACGCACCGGATTGACATACATTCAGACAGACCACCCACCAGTTCGGCCACTTGGGTATGGGACTAGCAGGAGGTAATAAATGACGCCGACTCTACTCAGGGCAGCCCTAATCGTGCTGGCGGTGGCGGTGCTGTCCACCGCTGGTATCTTCCTCTGGCAATGGCCGCGGCCCGTCGATGCCCAGGACGTGTTGGAGGATGCCTGTGCGGATGCCGAGCCCGCCATTTACTACGACGTGGTGGCGGAATTCATCGACGGTTCCTTCGTAAGGGAGCGCCACAGTATGTCTGTTGCCGAGACCGAGGCGTTCGAGCAGTCGGAATGGTTCCATCCCGACAGCCCTCCCTCAAGTCCGCGTAGCCGCGCTGAAATCTTTTACCTGCTGTCTACGCCGGTGCCGCAAGACGATGAGGGCCGTTCCGTCCCCACGCCGGAAACCGTGGTGACTTACACGCGGCAGACTGACCGGGAAGGCCAATGGGGAGAGTGGGTAATGGAAGAGACCCCCATTGTGGACGAAAGCCCAATCAGCCCCAGAACCGACGAGGAACCTCAAGTGTTCTGTGGCCTGCTGGCGGAGGGTTACACGGACTTCACGTATGACGGGGAAGAAACGGTCAACGGGGTTAGGACTAAGAAGTTCACCCTATCGCGTGATGTCGGGGAAGATACTTGGCAGCGGGTTCATTGGATAAGTCTTGAGGGGAGACGGATACAGGAGGAGTGGTTGCGGCCCGGTAGCGTGTTTCGTTGGACCTACTCCGGCTATGGGGAAGTGAACACCATTCCGTCTGCGCCGGATGCTTCCCCTGGCTGACCTCCCCGGGCCAGACCGAATGCAGGGGCACTTCAACTGTCTTATCGCCCGGCCATACCTCACTGGACTGGTAACATCGCCCTCCCGGTTCTCTGTCTCGGGCACACATGCCGTAACCTCTGGCTCCCACACGATCACCATCGAAACGTCGTTGGCACATGAGGAGTAGTTGCCGTGGAAACCCTGAGAGCACGTCCTTGGCTGGTTGGCAGTCTCGTGGTCATGGCTGCCCTTGTAGCCGCCGCAGTGGTCTGGTGGCTGGTTCTTGAGAGCACGAAAAGCGCACAGGAAGCGGGGGTCATAGTAAGTCTGCTAAACTGAATAAGTTTGATGGATATGACTGCCAAATAACGTTTGTAAGCGATATTTCTCTTGCCTATCGTGTCGGTATATCCGACATTTTGCAGGAGGAACAGTCAATGGGGAACGAACGACGCGGAGACTTGCTCATAACCCTTACCAGGGAACAATGGGACATAATGAAGTCCAGGCTTCAATAAATGATCCAGAATAACGTGAGAATTGGCTTCCAGATGACATCCTTTCTGATTGTCGACGATGCCCGGTTCTCATATCAGGACTTCCGACAATACCTCCGTGAGGCGACCTTGGGACCAGGCTGGTGTGCTTGCCATGAGGATGTACCGGCCAGCCCAAGGCCGACCTGGAATGGTTCATACCCCTTTACCCGACGCTGGAACAGGCATTCGAGGTCGGACTCGTTGACTACCCCGGCCTTATCAGCGGGCACGAAAACTGATGGCTCAGTTTACCCATGTCATAACCCAGACGGTCAACTGTCCCGCTTACGGCAACGAGTGGGTCGTTAAGAACGGCAAGCAGAACCGTCAGCAACGCTACAAGTGCCGCAAGAAATTCAGGGCCAACGAAGTCGCTGGACATTACCTGGGTGGGTCAATTTTAGCTTGGCGATCCTGAGAACCAACAAGCAGGAGGTGGGTCAATTCCAGATCGGCGGTAAGGAGAACCGGAACCTGGTGGGTCAGATTGACAAATTTGAACATCCGGTTCGAGCATGGGCAACGATAGGAGTTTGGCGTAGAGATTTGCCTGACCCAACGTGGGAGCATGAAGCCAAGGAAACTGGTCCTCAGCAGAAAAGGGCTCGACAGCAAAGCTGGAGGTTGTCCCAGCCCCATCTTCCCCGATGGCATGTTGTATTCGTTGCCAATTTCAGGTGACGAAGATAGTCGTGTGAATCCGCCAGTCCCGCTACTTCGGGCGTGTCAAGACGAAATTCCCGTTGTACCTGGTGGCCACGGTGGCCAACCTGACCTTGATGGCCGCCAAGGCCGGTCTGCCAGCCTACACCGGCGTCGGCAGTGCCCTCCGTACCTGGACCATCCGCTGCGCCCATGAGTCCGTTCCTGCGCGGCTCGGTCAAATTTTGATTCTGACCTTGTTTACGTCGGCCTCCCTGCCGAAATACATCTCCCTGAACAAGGCTTTCCGGCCGGATTTCTAGGGCGATGTCAAGGAGGTCGTTCAGGAGTTGATCAACGGCAATTGCTGTGCAACCCGAACCCACGTCCCACAGGCGGTTGTGGGCCGGGCTGTATGGTCTCTCGGTTCATGGGAATCAATCAGTTGGGCTGGCGGCCTCCTCAACGATGCTTCTTACCCTTCCGATCAGCTTCGTTACCATGTGGTTACCGAAGTCGCTAGGGCTGAACCCGTGGACGATGGCGTTCCGGTACTTAATCATGTTTCTCAGATCGTCATAGTCGGACCGAGAGATGACCCCGAGGAAAACCGCTTCGTCCAGAACGTGGCCGGACATGGTGATGTCCGAGTTTGTCCCTATTTCCTCCGCTATCAAGGTCCTGGTCGCAGCCTCAAGAGCCGACCAAGCTGTAACGAAAGCCGCCTCGGCGAGTCCTGATTCAAGAGCTCTCACGGCCTGGTCGAGGCGCTGCTGGATTTCATGATCGTCAAGCAACTGTGCCGAGGGGGGCGAATCCAGTTTCTCCGGCTCCCCTACCAGCAACAACTCGAAACTCCACCCCGGTTTGGTGCGGAGCGTCTCCACGAGTTCGCTGATCCTGGAATTCAATGCCAGCCCAGCCTGGGTTGACACTTCAATCACTATCGCTTCGTCGTCCTTGCGAGCGACCAGGTCCGCGACGAAGTCCGACATGAATTCCAGGGGAGCCTCTCGAAACACGGTGTAACCTTTGTTTCGGTACTCCTCTTCGGTTTTTTCAGTAAGGAGGATTTCCGCATTGGTTGCGTTCCGGATCAAAATATCACCTCCTGGACCGGCGCATCGTCCACCATGACGTGCAGGAATTGTTCACCGGCACGGAAAGACTCGTAGAAAAGTGGGGACGCATTACGGATCCGCAGGTTGGGATCGAGGCTTTTCCTGCGGCACACCAAGTCGGCAACCTGGCGGTCAGCAGCATAGACCAGGCCTGTCAGGGCGTCCAGAATCGGCTTGGGTATATTGTCGACGTCAAGCCGCGCCCGGCTGTACACGTAGGTTATGGTCACCGCGACCTCCCCCATGAAAGGCGGTTCCCCGTCCCAACGCCTCTCAGCGGCAGTTCGTACGGTTAGCATCCATTCTTCTCTGCGGCCAGGGTTACGGCGGTTCCGGATCTGCTGAGATACCGGAGGGCCAGCTATGACAAACTCAAACGGTATCGCCATGTGTTAGCCTGGTGGTAGCTGGCGTGGGCGTGATTCCGCTCCACGTTTCCAGCAGAATCTCATTGTATCAGTCCCGATCTCTCCGGGCGGAGAACCATGGGTGGGGTCAGCCCTCCACGGGCCTTGGCACAGTGAACCACGGATTGCCGTTGAGAATTCTGTCATGCCGGAGTCTCTCCACGGAACCTTGGTTGCAGTCATTCAACGCTGTCTCGGCCGTGAAGAAGGTTCTGTCTTGCCGGTTCCATAGGCCTTGGCGCAGGCTCCATTATCGGCGTTGCCGAGACCAGCCCGGGGTGATGATATCGAGTCGGCGGGCGGCGGCGTGTTCGGAAACTGTCGCTTGCTCATAGCAGGCCCGACCGCTCGCGGGCCAATCCGGAGGCCTTTTTCTTGATCTGGCTTGGCACCCGTGGACTCGTCGAGCAGCTAACCATGACCAAGGCATCCGTCGCCCGACCTGCCCAGATGATGCTGCGGGCATGACTGGTGCGGACCGGCAGGACTTATCTGTGTAACCCCTTTCTTCCTCAATTTGTGCAGCGACGTCCTCGTTGGATCTCGATCGGTCGCAAAAATCTGTAAAATACGCTACGAAAACTTCTCTCCCTACTGATCGGAGATTCCTATCCAGTTGCTGGTCGTTCATATTTTCCCACGCTGGCAACACCGTCGCCGTTTCATTTTTCCAGGGACGAGTAGGCATGTGGTGGCGGAGGTCCGGTCTTTTCTCGGCGCCTAGCCAGTTGACTATCGTACCCCCGGCCGAGAGGTTGCGGCCAGCGCCTTCCGCGCCGTCCCCGGTTAGCAGTCCATCGAACCCGGGCCATGTGGCGCACCCAGTGCCCTCCTCGGCCATCCTCCGGCAATGCTCAACCTGCACCGGGGTCAACGCCGGTGGTCGTCCGATCCGTTCTCCGCCCGCCTTGGACCGGTCCTGCCCCAGCTTGATCCGGTCTCTGGCCGAATCCACCTGGTAGGCCCCTTGGGCCATGGAATGGCGGAAGAACTTGGCCGCGGCGCTGCGCTCGTTGGTGTCAATGTTCTCCTGGATAGCGACGATGCCGATGTTGCGCCCGGTAAGCTCCGCCTGGATGCACACGCCCTCGTCGAATTTCCGGCTGACGCGGTCGAGGAAGGCGACGACTATGGTGTCGCCGGGCTGGACCCGGGACATGAGCTCCTGCCAGGCCGGCCGATTCGGCAGGCTACGGCCCAGACCCGGTCTCCGGCTTGAAATTGCTCCGCATCCATGATCGTGCAGGCGTGACCCGAAACCACGGTCAGTCAGCGGCAGGGACGCGCGGCGCGGACGATTTCAACACTGCCGCGGGGGCGTCGCAGCAGCCTGAAGCGACCCACCGAAGAGTACCTGCTGGATCGTGAAGGCGCCAGAGCCACCCTGGCGCCGCTCCGGTAGTGGTCTTGCCCGGCCCGGCGAAATTGCTCCGTCCACGATGGAATCACATCCCTTGGCCCAAGTTCGTTGCCGTTCATTTCAGGGAGGGTCAGGGCGTGCTGTCGGCCTCTGCCCGGGCCAGCCGGTCCCGGATGCGGTTGATGCAGGACTGGTCCGTCCCGGCCCCGATGAAGATGCAGCCGTGTCTTCTGGCCGCCAGCGCTATGCTGCTCCGGTCGAGAAGGACCGGGTCGCACACCACCTGCCCTGGGCGGGCAAAACGCTCCACGATCAGCGCCATCCCGGCGTCGTCCCGCTGCCGCCCCTGATGTCCTGCGGCGGGTCCATCCGGGGGCGGGACCTCTATCACGTCATTGCCCCCTTGGAGCCGGAATCCCGGCTTCCCGTAGATGAGCAGGGGCTTGCGGCCCAGGCTGACCCGGTGCGGATAGCCTGAGCTGACCGGCGGACCGCCGTACCGGTAGTCGAACTCCGCCACCCACTCCAGGTCTGGGTGCGTCAGATGGCCTATTATCGCGGGCAGACGCATGGCGTTGGCCAGCACCGCCATCACTCCTCCCGGCCTGAGGGCGTGGGCGGCAAAGGCCGCCAGGTCGGAGAACAACGGTAGGGACTCCGGGGAGTTGGGCGGATTGGTGACGATGGCGTCGACGCTGGCCTCCGCCACCAGGCGCTCCAGACCGGCCACCGCCGATTGGTGGAGGGTCATCGTTACGGCCATGGGCCCGGCCCGGTTGGACTCCAGGGGGCCGCCGCGTCCTCCTGCAGGGAGGCCTCGTCATTGACCCGCCTGGCCGCGCCGGCGAGGTTTTTGGACCCACCCCCGATCACCCGTTCCAGGGCCCGGAGCTGGACCTCTGCCGGCTCGTCGATGACCCTCGACGCATCGCTGACCGTGACCCGTCCCTGCTCCACCGCCAGCCGCACCGCCGGAGCGGCGGGACTGTTTTCGGACAGCACCCTGGCAGCGTGGACCACTGTCCTCCTGCTCACCCGCAGCAGCGCGGCCGCTTCCCCCTGGGTGAAAGAACTGTGCAAATTTGCGTCATTTTCCTTTCGGGGCCGTCCGGGGGCCGACGCCGCCGAGAGCTTGTGGGCGACGACGGCCCGCCTGCTTTCGTCCAGGTGCCGCCGCAGGTCGTTCCTGGCGAGGATATGCCGCAGGGGGTCGGTGTCATCATCAAGGTATTCGAACCTGCGCTCAACGCCGGCCTCGGAGCAGGCCGCGTAACGGTGCCGGCCGTCGATCACCTGGCCCTGCCAGACGGTGATGGGGTCCATCAGCCCGTCCTCGCGGATGCTGGCCACCAGCCGGGCGAAGTCCTCCGGCGGCATGTCGGGAAATATCCGTGCAAGGTCGCTGATAGGGTACTCCATTTGCATATCCACTCCCCGCCCGCCTCCCGGAGACCGGCATTCGACACAGGGCCCAGGGTTTTCAGTTTCACTCCGGCCCCTGTATCCAGTTTAGTGGGGTGGAACGGTCTGCGACACCCTCCGGCCCGGACAATGTCCCACAAAAGCGTCAATCCGATACCGGGATCTCTCCGGCCAGGGCGCCCAAGGCCGGAGGCCGCTCATCCCGCCATGCCGGCACACCGGCAGGAATACCGGGGAGTGCCGGGGTCTCCGGAAACCCGAATCCGGGGCCTCACAGCCGTCACCGGGGCCTTCCGGCCAACGGACCGGGACCGGCGGCGCGCAGGCGGTCCCGGTTTCCCATCCATCACGAATCGCGACTGATTAATAGAAGCCGGATTCGTTGAGTCCCGGGCTGGCGCTACGGTCGCCCGATTGCCATCCACCTCCCCTGATCTTCGCCTCGGAGAATGGGACGGCGGCGATCCGGATGTGCCGCGGCCACCGGAGACTCATGGCGTCCGTTACCGGTGGCAAGAGCAGCCTCACCGCCGCCGCCACGAACATTGGGGATGGGTCCAAAGCGCCCGGTCCATTTAAAGTCCGGCCAGCGAACGTGCGGCTCAATGGCCGCCTGCTTCAGTTCCGGCGCCCGGCAATGGAGGCGGCCAAGCCCGGCTCGAGGAGCCGCTCTACGGATGTTTTTCGTGGGGGGTTCAGGCCGGGGCGCACCGCGCCGCCCGTCAAGCCGCCGGCCCAGCCGTTTTCCCCGCCCCCGCGTTCCACATTGGCCACCCAAGCCTCACGGTTTTCGGGGGCCACGGCGTCGGCCCTCATCACCGCCACCCGGAACCCGTGCCCGGTGAGGATGTTGTCCATCCACCCGGTGATGTCCCTGGTGCCCGTGTGGGTGGCGTAGACCAGCACCCGCCGTCCCTCCATTCGCTCGGCGGCCACCAGGTCGATGAGCGCGCTCTCCTCCAGGTAGAGCTTCTTCACCGACAGGGGCGGCACCTGCACGATGATCTCGCCGTTCCTGGGGTCGATGACCGTCTCCTCCTTGGTGCAGCCGCCGGGGTAGGCCAGAAGGAAGAGCGGCGTGACCGGCACGCCCGGAACCCTGACGGTCTAGGCCAAGACCCTCGCGCAATTGGGCCTTCCAGCCGAAGGCCGCCGGTTTCAGTTCCCACGCGCGGCGACGGAAGCGGCTAAGCCCGGCTCCCAGAGCCGTTCTACGGATGTTTTTCGTGGGTGGTTCAGGGCCGGCGCGCACCGCGCCGCCCGTCAAGCCGTCGGCCCAGCCGTTTTCCCCGTCCCCGCGTCCCGCTGCAGGAGCGCACATTAAGCAATCTGGCCCAACCGCCTGCCGGCGAGCCTCCACCAATGCCAGACCCACGGAGATGTCCATGAAGTAACGCGAGCGGGCCCAGTAGCCTACGGCGGAAGAGCTTCGACCGGAGGTCACCACCTCACCCTGGAGCAGCGCTACCGTGCGCACCACCGGAACCAGATTCCCGGGCTGCCGCCTGGGGCGGCTGAACACGGGACACCCAATCATCTGAAGGAGACGACTCATGAACGGACCCCACATCCAATTCTTCGGCACCCTCACCCGCGACCCGGAGCAGTGCTACAGCAAGGACGACGGCATCCCCTACGCCCGGCTCTGGGTGGCGGTCCGGACCCGCTACGACGATGACCAGCCGCCGGACACCAACGACTTCGAGGTCTACCTGTGGAGCTACCACATGGACACAGCGGTGGCCCACTGCCGGAAAGGTCAGCAGGTGTACGTCTTCGGGCGGTTCTCCGGCCGGGAGCGCCACCGGGCCGACGACACCCGGGGCCTCGCCCACTTCGTGAACGCCAAGGAGTTCCACTTCTTCCCGGCGGAGGAGGGAGACCCGCCGGAACCGGACCCGGGCATCAACGAGGAGCGTCCGGACCAAGGGTACTGGGCCGACGGGCGGCAGGCCCGGCAGTTCTACCAAGCACGGCCCGGCGGCTCCGGGCCACAGGACCCACGGACCAGCAGGCCGGGCGAGCAACCCGGCCTGACTTTTTGATACCACACAAGGAGATATCAGGTAGTGTCTCAGTTTCAGCGGCCCTCCGCCGTGAGACTATTGACAAGCCTCCGCGTTACCCTAATGATGTTCTGGTGCCGGAGGCGGGAGTCGAACCCACATGGGTGAGACCCAAGGGAGTGCTAGTCCCTCGCGTTTGCCGTTTCGCCACTCCGGCACTAACAGAAAGGGGAGATATGGCTATTAATTACCGCCCCCGCCCGCCCACAGGATAGCAAGTAAAATCTACCGAGTCAACACCAGAATCTTATTGTTTTCGGTGCAAGACATGGGGTGGTGCCACCGTAATCGAAAGATGAGATGAGAGGTAGGGTCTGCTCAAGGCCCTGCCTGTTCACATTATATCGTCCGATCCTCCTCGCCCTAGGGATTTACTCCTCCATGCCGCTACCCCAAAGATGTCCGAGGTGGGGTGCCCATTCGTAGTTGACAGAGCTAACGGGTGGGTATATCGTCGGCCTAGCTCACCACGAGTTAATGTCCCATCGTATGGTCCACGTGAAGCCACAGCAGGGCGGCTCATGCCCCCTTGTCAGGCTCACGTTGGGACAGGTACTTGTGGTGAGCTACCCGCCCTATATGCTGCAAGGGGGCTCACCGGATGAGCGAAGGGAAAAAGCCTACTGGAGCCGAGGTAGCCGCCGTCGGGCTATCTGGTTGCACCTTCCTAGGATGCGCTACGATTATTATCGCCATCGGGGCGATTGTAGTCTGGGCTCTCTGGTAGGAGGCCCCAGATGACCAAGACGGGATTCTCAATATTCTTGTGGATCGTATCTATAATCATGGCCGTTATAGGTATGGGGGTGATGATCGTCGGGGCTATGGACGCCGAGGCGACCGCCGTTAGCATTGCATCCAACTCCGCTCTAGGCGTTGGACTGGCCTGCATACCATACGTCGTCGCCAGATCATTCGACATGATTTGTGAACGGCAGGCCGACAGGGAGAAGGGGTGGACGAAGGTCGATCCCCCATCCACGGCGTCATCAAGTGGATAGAGCTAGGGTTCTTGGGTTCAGTAGTAGATTGACGGTGGTGTTCCCCGTGGTGTAGCCTTGAGCCAAGCTAAACCAACGTAAATCAACGCGACGCCACATAGGAGAACATGACCCAACTGGGACCTCAGGGCCAGGTACGTCCATCCGACACCGTCGAGAACGCCATTCTGGTAGCAAAGCTTGCGACCGGGGAGATCGAGGAGACTTATCAGTCTCCGTCGTCGGACGAGGAGAACGCGGCCCCAGAGGGACTCGAACCCTCACCTTGCCCTTAGCGAGAGGGCGGCTCTATCCATTAAGCTGTAGGGCCGTTCGTAGTGCCGCAGGCGAGACTTGAACTCGCATCCTCCCAATTAGCAGTCAGGTGCTCTTCCGGTTGAGCTACTGCGGCACAAAGAGAGCTCCAGCCAGCGTCAACTGGCTGGAGCTTTTATTATGGCAACCCCATTGCGCCAAGTCCAGAATCTCAATGGTAGTCACTGCGTGCCGTTATTGGCCGGTCCTTTCTAGAGTTACAGGGAAGCCTCGCCTGTAGAGTCTTCTGAGACACGGCGCGTTTTGTCGCGTGTTCGCGGATGTTGTAAGATTTTCCTATGCACAGACTTCCGCTGGAGCGCCGGGTCCAGATTCTCAACATGCTGGTTGAGGGCTCGTCTATGCGCTCAATATCAAGAATCACCGGGGTGTCCATTAACACGGTCACCAAGCTTCTGGTGGACGCCGGTCGGGCCTGCGAGGCCTTCCACGATAAGCATGTGCGTGGAATCAGCCCGAAGCGAGTTCAATGCGACGAGATATGGTCGTTCTGTTACTCGAAGGCTAAGAATGTATCGCCATCCTCTCCTGATGGGGCCGGGAACATCTGGACCTGGACGGCCATTGACTCGGACTCGAAGCTCATTGTGTCGTGGCTCGTGAGCTCCGGGAGAGACGCAGAGTATGCGTCCGAGTTCATGGACGACCTAAGCACGCGGATTAATGACCGGATTCAGCTAACTACGGACGGGAACATCGTGTACGTCGACGCAGTGGCCGGAGCGTTCGGTGGACAGGTTGATTATGCCCAACTGATAAAATCCTACGGCCCTCCGGCCATCAGTGAAGATAAGCGGAAGTACAGCCCGACCCGGCACCTGAGCATCAGGAGCCGCGTCGTCTCTGGGGACATGCCATTGAAGGCTATCAACACCTCATACGTCGAGAGACATAACCTAACGATGAGGATGTGCCTGCGCCGCTTCACCCGTCTGACCAACGCCTTTAGCAAGAAGGTCGAGAATCACTGTCACGCTCTGGCTCTATACTTCGTATGGTACAACTTCTGTAGACCGCATTCGTCCCTAGGAGACAACTACGTAGGCCTCGGAACCACCCCAGCTATGAAAGCAGGGTTATCCAGCGAGCCATTCAACCTCGAGTGGATCCTCCGGCTCGCGGACCAACGCGGAAATCCGTCAAACTGAGACAGTACCAGATATCACTCATGGTTGACATGGAAAAAGACATGACGGAAGTTGTCCGTACGCTGACCCGGATGGCCGAGGTCCTGAAGGACTACGAGGTGCTGCGGGCGCAGCTCAACAACGTACTGGACCTGCTCCTGCCCGGGGACGGGAACGACTTTCTCCCCCTCCACGGCCAGGACTGGCCCGCCCTCAAGGACCAGGTCACCGGGTGGATGGCGGAGGAATTGCAGGGGCAGGTGTACGAACGCCGCCTGCGGCAGACCTTCGGGCCCGGCGCCCGGAGGGTGGAGGTCGAGGCCGAGCACCTGCTCGACGATTACTGGTGGGTCACGGCCACCCGGGCCGGGGCCGACCCGGATGACGCCGTGGTCCGGATCCAGGACAGCAGGCACCGCCTGCGCTACGGGGCGGGCTACTCGGCCCGCATCTCCTGACCGGACGGAGAGGGGGAGCCACTGGGAAGCACTGACAGCGCCCGGTGGCTCTTCCGGCCCGGAGCCCGGTAGAATGCCCGGGCACGGCGTGATCCCAATCCGCACTCAAGCAGGAAACCCGTACCGGCCATGCCCCGCCGCTTCGACGAAGACCGCAGGAACAAATACGCCCGGTCGGCCCAGGCCTGGCTGGCCCTCGTCGCCCAAGCGGCGCACCGCCGGACCACCACCTACGACGCCCTGGGCGAACTGCTCCTCAGCCACCCCATGACGCTCCGCTCCGATCTGGACCCCATCGACGACTACTGCAACGAGCACGGGCTCCCGCCCCTGGCCGTGGTCTGCGTAGACCGGAAGACGGGGGAGCCCAGCCGGGGCAACGTGGGGGTCTTCCGGCTGGACAAGAACCGGGAACGGGTCTTCAACTACGACTGGTTCGCCTTGGTGCCTCCGACCCCCGATGAAATCAAGGAGGCCCACCTGGCCCAGAACCCCAGGCCGTCCACCAGCGCCAAGGCGAGGGAGGCCGGAACAACTCCTCAAATTCCAGACCGGGGTTGACCTGTCCTGTAAGACCCACCGATACACTCGAACACCACCCACTCCTGCACCCGGGTGTAATAACACCTGAACACTCCAACACCCAGGCGCGTCAATAAACAGAGTCTTTGAATTCGACCTGCCGCTGCCCACGCGAAAGGGAAGAGCCAAGGGAAAAATCGAGGCGAAGGCGGGCGCTGTCAATTACGGAGCAGGGGAACGCGTTGGTCACAATGAGCCACTCTCGCACGGCGATGCCGATGGCACAGAGAGCCCCCCTAGCCTTCCCGGCCATCGTGCCTCAGGAGGGATGGGAGGAGGTCCAGCGGCTGAGGGACCGCAGCCGGTAACGGCCAAGACAGTCTCCCTCTCCGCGGACCGTCTCCCAGCGGAGACCGCCAGGCCCCAGTGTCCGTGGAGCTGGCTACGTTCGAACGGTGCGTCCGCGCTGAGTCCCGACCCGCCTCAAGGCCCGGCGAAACCCCCGGTCCAGGCAGACAGAGGCCCCCGCCCGGAAGGGCGAGCGCCTTCGGGCCGGTTCACAGGGGCCTCGAGCACGGGCGAGACCGCCTCCGGCGTCCGGAGCAATGCCCTGCCTCCGAGGAGCCTGAACTCGCAAACCGAGTTGAGGCCCTGCCTGTGCCCGCGCCTCGCCACCAGTTCCACCCCGGCCTCCCCCTGTAATTTGCGGGTCCCCAAGACCTGGCATATGTTGATGACGGCCTTCCGGTAGTCCAGCTCCAAGGCCTCGCGTACGTCTCCGGCACGTACGGTTATCCTGGTTTCGCCCGCCGCGCGGGCATCGTCGACCAATCCGACGGCGTAGGCGCGAATTCTTGCCGCGTCTCCCCTGGGCATATCCCGCTCGACTCCTAAAATAGTACGGGCGCGAAGGGCATGGGCTCGCTGCGGACCGTGACTGACAACATCAAAGCACCCAAGGTGCTGGTGGTGAACGAGTTCGGCATCTGGCCCTATGACCGGGACGCCGCCACCGCCTTCTTCACCCTGGTGTCGGCCCGGTACAAGAGGGGCAACATCATCCTGGCATCGAACAAGGGCTTCGGCGAGTGGGGCGAGCTTTTGGGCGACACCGCCATCGCCTCGGCGGTGCTGGACCGGCTGCTGCACCACAGTCACGTGCTCAACATCCGAGGGGAGAGCTTCATGCTCAGGGAGAAACGCCAAGCGGGGCTGTTCCCGTCGCAACAGCATCTCGCCGCTTCGCCGGAGGAGGCCGGCGACAACTACCGGCACTGACAAAGCCGCAGACCAGAATCAGGTGGGTCAATTTTAAGTTGCTACAAATGTCATTGCTCTACGATTAGGTCAGTAGCTAACAGGCCAGGGAAAATGTCAGTCCATGAAGGAACTGACATTGAACGCGATAGAACTGGCAAGACTGCCGGTGCTGAACAACGTGATCGAACACAAGGTGCCGATGGCCCAGGCTGCCGAGGTCCTCGGGGTCACAGAACGCCACGCTTGGCGTATCCTGGCGGCCTATCGCAAGGAGGGTGCCGCCGCACTGGCCCACGGGAACCGGGACGTCAGCCACCAAATGCTGTCTCGGATGAGCTGGCTGCGGTAGTGGTGAAGCTGGCCGGCACGCATTACTCCGGTGCAAACCACACCCACCTCACCGACTTGCTGCGGGAGCGGGAAGGCATTGACCTAGGACGCCAGACGGTGCGCCGCATCCTGATCGGAGCCGGATTGCCCAGTCCCCGTAGGCGGAGACCGCCTAAGCACCGGGTCCGCCGCGAACGCTGCCCCAAGCGGGAATGCTGATCCAAGTGGACGGCAGCCACCATCCGTGGTTGGAGGAGCGCGGGCCCAGATTCACCCTGTTGCTGGCAGTGGACGACGCCACCGGAGTTGTCGCCAACGCCGTGTTCCGGCAGTCGGAGGACACCCGGGGCTATTTCATATTGATGGAGGGGCCGATCCGGAGCTGGGGCATCCCCCTGGCCCTCTACACCGACCGCCACGGCGTCTTCAAGTTCAGCGGCCGCCCCCGGCATGTGCCTCGCCCCGTGGAATCCACCCACTTCTCCCGTTCCTTGTGGGAACTGGGAGTGCAACATATATTCGCGCGCTCACCCCAAGCCAAGGGCCGGGTGGAACGCGCTGCTGGCACCTTCCAAGACCGTCTCGTAACCGAGTTGCGCTTGGCTGGCGCCAGCACCATCACACAGGCAAACCAGGGCCTAGAGCAATTCATCCCACGTTTCAACGCCCAGTTCGGCGTCCCACCCCAACAGCCCGATGCGGCCTACCGTCCCTTGGATCCAGACGTGAATCTCACCGGGATACTGTGCTTCAAGCACCCCCGCAAGGTGGCCAAAGACAACACCGTCAAGTACAACTGGCAGACGCTGCAACTGCTGCCTGGCGAGGACCGCCCCAGCTATGCAGGCGTACAGGTCGAGGTCTTGGAGATGCCCGACGGCAGCCTCCGGGTCCAGCATCAGGGTGAGACCATTCCCTACCGGGAGGCACCGAGGAGTCCGGGGGCACTGCGGGCCACCAGCGGGGCTCTGGCTCCCACTTCCGAAATCGGCGGGATCGTAAGCCGCTTGGTGAAACACCGCCTGACCCAACCCCAACTGCGGTACCTGGCATCCCTGGAGGTCTATGCCAATGAAGATGACCAGGACGCCAATGCAAGACCCAAAACTCCGGAGCCACCGCCGCAGCCAGTCCCGACGCCCCGGCAATTGACCCTCTGGAAGGCAGTGCAGCACGCCAAGCTGCAGGGCCTGTCTCTGCGTGCGATAGCCCGGGAACTGGGCATCTCACGAAACACCGTGCGCCGCTACGTACGCACACTGACACCACCAGCCACTTCGCACTGACATATTCGCTGGACAACGCCATTATTGACACTAACGGACAATTGGCTGGAGGTTTTTGGCCAGCCAACCCTGTCTGAAGAAGTGCCGTGACTGTTCGAGAGACTCCAGTGCCGCCGAGACCAGAGGGCTCGATGCACCTGGGACAATAGCTGCGGCAGCCAATACTGGGCCAGGAGTGCCGACACCGTGGCTCAACTTGCGCACCAGCTTCAACACGTGGTGGGCCAGCGCGGCCATGTATCCCTCGCAGTCCACTTTCTACAATCCTCGTAACCGGGAGCGGGTCCAGCTCAGGCGATCGAGGGAAGCGAAGGTTCCTTCCGCGATGGTCTGACGCCGGCGACGTTCCTGATGGTACTCGCCTTCAGGTACTCGGGATAATACATCGTGAGAGTGAAATACCGCCGTTTCTGCTTCGCCGGCAGGCATGAGTCCTTGACCGGGCAGGACTGACAGTCCTTTTGGCGCGCCACGTACTGGGGCTCCGTCTATGGAAACTGCCCCGGCGCAGGATTTTGCCCTGGGGCCAAACCAGGTGGTCGCCCTGATAGGCGACGTCCCCGGTGGACACCAAGTTGGTCTCCTGCCTGGGATGGATGGGAATGTAGGCCGTGATGTTCCGTTCCTCAAGCAGTTGTCGAAGTTGTCCCTCGCTGTACCCGGTGTCTCCGGCCAGCGATACGGGCTGCAGAGGGAGCTTCTCAATTAACTTGGAGACCGCTTTCGATTCACGCTCGGAAGCGTGGTTCACTCTTCTGGACAGTATGGACCCGCCCCGGTCAACGATAACGTTCTCCTGGTACTCCAGCCCGGAGGCCTAGCCAGCCCTGATGGTGCGCCGGCGGGCGTCGGTGTCCACCGGGTTCAACGGCATCCTGCCCTCGGGACTTTAGAAGTACCGCGTTTCCTCGTGCTCAACACCGTCGCCGTCACCGGTGGTCTCCGTAATCATGAACAACCCGTTGACCGCGACGGCATGTTCCTTAAACTCCTCGACGGTCATCCCGCTGGGAGCCAGCCCATAGCCGCTCACGTTAGCCTTGACCAGGCTGGAATCCACGTGCATCTCCGGCGTTAGCAGGCCGAGGAGCCGCAATTCCTGGTTCAGGCCGTCAAAGATCGCCCCGAAGCTTTCCCGGCCAATCCGGTCGATGAAGTGGGTGATGCTGGAGTGGTCAAATACCGCGTCTTTTAATGGTGAGGAAACATAAACAACGATAGGCGCGATTTTCCTATATGGCCGGGCACAGTCTCCGGAAGGAGGCGATGTTGTACAGCGAGCAGATGAGCAACGCTCTGACCATTCACCTCCGAGTGTATCGCCGGTCTCCCAGAGTCGGGACAGTACCGCTCTTCCAGAGACGCCGCCAGCTTGGAGACTTCCGGTTGCTCATCGATCTATCAGCAGGTGGTTGGGGTCGATGAAATCGCGCAACTGCTTGGTGGTGAACTGAAACAGGGTGGAATCCCTGCGGCAGCGGTCCAGAGGCTCCAGCATCATGTTCCCCCCGTCCGTCCCTCTGGCCCTATTCCACTGGATGTAGCTCTCTCCGAGCGCCGACTTTTTCAACGAGTCCGATCGTGGAAATCTACACCCTGATTGCGCCGACCGCCCGAACCTGCCCCCGTTCCGTCCCATCGTTGCGGGGGACTCACGGCCCCGATTACCTGGCTCGACCCGCCCTGGCGCGGCCGACAGGCGACCGGGGTATGTGTGAATGTACTGTTCCAGAGTCAGATACGCTAGAGGGTCATTTTGTGAATAGCACCGCCGGGGCGGACAATGGCGGATATTCCCAAATCAGCAGAACTCCCATATATGCGACATCATGCCTCCTTTCAGCTTTGCCGCAGGGGTTAAGCGGGGTCGCAAAGGTGTGAAGGTAGGTACGGGATTAGTGTTAATGTAGAATTCGGAGGCCGGAGAGCGAGCATTTACGGGACCAACGCTTCGTACTCCCGGTTCATCTCTTCCCAATCGGGCCGTTCATAGAGATAAACCCTTTCTATTTCCCGGAACCGTTGTTCCAGCGGCACCCTCCACTTGGGGTAAGTCTTTAGCTTTGGCCAGAGGTCGACTGCGGCATCGAAGGTGGGAGATTCCCGGTTCCTGTACCAATAGCCCCAGACTCCAGCCGTGCCCCATACTACACCGTCAGCGCCAATAAACGCCTTCCCATAGGGTCCGGTCTCGGCACGGTCCAGGGTGGTGGCCAGCAAATGGTCCCACCTCAGCTCGACGAAATGCCGGGCGGCAGCCTCCGTCGGGGTCACGAACAGGACCGGGATAGCCACCCCGGCTTCGTCCAAATTCCTGTAACGGCCGGCCTTGGTGGCTGCCTCCCTCGCCGACGTTGCCGTCCTCTCGTATTCTATGGATACCAGCACTCCTGGCGGCAAGATTGTGTAGGCGTCTGGGGAGGCGCGGATCTGGAGACGCTGATAATCTATGACCATCCCCAGTCCTGAAAACACCGGTAGATCTTGTCGCAGGAACGCAATGGCGGTCTGGGCCACGCCCTTATTGTGCCGCTGGACCTTCATACGGTACGACCCGTCAGGTTTCGTATACGCGCCCAACCTTTTTAACACCCGCTCCGGCGTCACACGCTCTGCCGCCGCTAGCAGGCCCCGGCCCCGGGACTCCAAGTAGTAAGCACCATCCAGCTGAGAAACCACTTTCTGCGTCTTCATCTTCGCCAAAATCTGCGCCCCGTCCCTGCGGCTAAGGCCATTAGCCTCCATGACCTGCTCTGGGTCACTGCCGGGAAACCCGGCAATCCATCGCAGCACCCTCCATGCCCGCGTCCCGTTCACGGCAGCAAACGGCCCTGCCTCCAGGCCATTTTTCACCCGCTGCGGCTCCCCCAACGCCGTGTCCACGACCGGGAGCGATGCCGTGTACGCCGCCGCGGTGATCTTACCCATCGGCCGCACGACCTGTCCCTGCTCATCAACCATCGCCATCTCCACCGGCTCCGCTCTGCGGTCCAACTCCCGGCCCACCTTTACCCCAACCAGCCGGTCAGGGCAGACCAGGACCATTCCGGGTCGCCAGGTGTCATCTCGCAGCTCAAGAGTGCCCCAACCGGGGTGCGCCTCCAGCACCCGGTCCATTTCTCGAAGCCACGAGCTGAGCTCGGCCCCTCCGTGAAAACTGCCACGCCACGCCACTGGGAGAAAAAGCTTGACACCAGGCCAACCTTCGCTTTCATATAAGGCCACGGCGTCAAACGGCCCATGCCGCAGCCACCAAAGACCGGTCAGCCTACTTTTTCTGTAGTCAACGATCCGGACCAGTCCCCGCTCCAACGGCGACCGGATCAGGGAATCGGCCACCAGATTCGACTGCCAAAGGCGGGGCATCACCTCGTAGACTACCTCCAGGATCTGCAACCGCTTGGCCAGCGCCTCCAGGCCTTTTTCAGAATGCCACCAATGCCGCGGAAATTCAGGTCTTTCCTCGAACTCCGACACGCCGGCGAAACTAAACCCATAGCGTTGGACCGCTCTTCTCACCCGGCCCATCTGGACGGTGAACAGCAGGCCGTTTGCCACGCACCGCCGGAGCACGTTGGCCACGGCCGGCTCCTTAGAGTCACAGACCCGGGCAATATCACCGGCGCTCGCCCAAGGCATAAACCAGAGGTGTCTGAGCACCGCTAATGTGGCAACGGAGAAACGATCTCGTCTCATACTTCTCTCCTAAAATCCTCTGCTATCGACCCAATTCCGACACACTCAGGGCAGTGGAAGGCAGGGGCCACTCGGACGGACCCGCCACAGGCCCCGCCTTGGAAAACAATCGCCAGGCTCGCCACCCCCGGTTTCCAACAGGGTCATAGAGCACGGTGCGGCGCCGCCGCCACGACTTGAACCCGATCCCAAGTAATCCTGAAACCCGGCACGAATATCGAAAGGGAGGGCGCCGGAGTCGACGCTGGCCCTGGGGAATGCCATAAACGAACGGTCCCAGGCTACCGAGGGGCTCCCTCGCCGGCGGCCGCCACCGGTGGAGCATGCTTGCGTCAAGCGGCGTAAGACCCCTCCCGCTTCGTTACAGTGACTCATCACACCCGCCAGCCTCAGCGCGTTCAAGGCCTTCGGCAAAAGCATGGAGGGAATCCAGCCGGATCAAGAGCCGCCGGCCCAGCCGGAAGGCCGGGAGACGCCCCGAGCGAATATATTCACTCAATGTCGAGGGGGCGACGCTCATTAGTCCAGCGGCCTGCTCAACCGAAACCGCCACCGGCAGAGGTGTTGCCACCATGGCCGGCTTTGGTTCAACGCCCTCCGCTCCGTCAGCAAGCCTTCTGATTTCGCCCAATAGGGCCCTCAACCGGAGTTCCTCCATGCTGCCCCGTTGTTTAGCCATCGGTCTCCTCAGTCTCTGTCGCGCCCAACCCAGAGTCATGGTTTGGGACTGCGGTGCTCGAATTAGGCATCGAACGAGCCGGTGAGGTCTCATATAAACCCCCGGACGCCGGGGTGGTTTTGTGTGACTTCAAACCCATCGCCAGATTGTTCATACCACATCGTTCTTTTTTGGCGGTTTAGCGATAAGGGTTTTTCCTCCGGGGACAATCGGAAGGCGATGCAACGCATTGGGCGATACGTAGTGAGCCCTGCTGGGCTACCATCAGTTCAAATGTCGCGCGACGACTAGCAGGCCGGTTGTTCCCAT
The DNA here is from genome assembly GCA_965220625.1 of Dehalococcoidia bacterium. Taxonomy (GTDB): domain Bacteria; phylum Chloroflexota; class Dehalococcoidia; order Lucifugimonadales; family UBA3495; genus VXOI01. The sequence goes on along the minus strand of CBDCQN010000002.1, from coordinate 209,704 downwards.
CGGGGGCCACGGCCCCTCGGCTTCGTCGAATCTCTGTCACGTCCCTTTGTTGTGTCTCGAAGCCGTTTCAGGGTTTACCCGTTCGTGTTACCCTAGTTGACAGGCGCCGCCGGGCCGAACAGAGGTCCTCGGAGAGAGGTAAACAATCCGGGGGACTCGGGGATAACCGGAAAGGCGCAACCCTTGGACGGCCCCGGCCTAGGCGGCAACAGGGGTGCGGATTTCGGTGAAGACCGTCGCCGGTCGGCCGGAGGTCGAGGCAGCGAATGTCTGACAAGGCTCACAGCTGGACGAGTCTTGGAGTAACGGTTGATTTTCCGGCGCCGGCAGATACTCGGGCGCAGGGAGAGATCGGCCAATGAGGGGCCACCTAAGAAAGCGCGGTGAGCGCTCTTGGTCCGTCGTCGTGGACATTGGCCATGACCTCACGACGGGTAAACGCCGGCAAAAGTGGATAGGCGTCAAGGGCACGAAGAGGGATGCCGAGCGCAAGCTTGCCGAGGTCATCCGGGGGTTGGACGTCGGGAGCTACGTTGAGCCATCCCGTCTCACTCTGGGGGACTACTTGGACCAGTGGTTGGCCGACTACGTCGAGACCTCGGTGCGCCCCCGGACGGCCGCTGGGTACAGGGGTCTTGTTGGGGTCGTTCAGAAGTCGCTGGGCCAGGTCAGGTTGACCGAGTTGAGCCCGCAAGCGGTGCAACGGTATTATGCCAAGCTCCTTGAGAGTGGGCTGTCGGCGCATACCGTACTGCATTACCACCGGCTCCTGTCCCAGGCCCTGAAGCAGGCGGTCAAGTGGGAGTTGTTGCCCCGGAACGTGATGGACCGGGTTACGCCCCCGAAAAAGGTCAGGCCTGATTTCAAGATTCTGGACATGGCTGATGTGGAGAGATTGCTGACTGGCGCCGCCGGCACTGATTATTTGGTGCCGATTCACCTGGCGGTCCATACCGGATTGCGCCGGTCAGAGTTGTGCGGGTTGCGCTGGTCCGACCTGGACTTGACAGCGGGGAATTTGACGGTAGTGCGGACCATGGTTGGAATGCGGAGTCTCGGAGTCGAGTTCTCGGAGCCCAAGTCGCGGCGGTCCCGCAGGGTGGTGGCCTTCGGCGAGGGGACTGCGGAGTTGTTACGGGCGCACCGGGGGTTGCTTTCGGCCCGTGGCCCAGTCGAGGACATGCAGGTCTGCGCCAGGGGCGATGGGAGTGTGATGCGGCCTGACAGCCTGTCGCACGGATACAAGAAGATCGCTGAGGGATGTGGGCTCAGTGGGGTGCGTTTTCACGACCTGAGGCATACCCATGCGAGTTTGCTGTTGGCGTCGAATGTGCCGGTGCATGTGGTGCAGGCCAGAATGGGGCATGAGAGCATTCAGACCACGGTGGACATCTACGGTCACGTTCTGCCGGCATCGGATTTCGAGGCGGGCAGAGTTATGGAGGAACGTTTGGCAAATTTACGTTTGCAAAATGTTTGCAAAACAGGTTAAAACACCAATTTATCGAGGCTGGCCCGCTAGCTCAACTGGCAGAGCAACGGACTCTTAATCCGTAGGTTCTCGGTTCGACCCCGAGGCGGGTCACCAAATCATCCTATCATTACGCAGCCTCTCCAATAGCGGAGAGGCTGCTGTGTTACTGCAACCCCTGGTATCCACATCTTCTTTTCCGGGAGGCTAACGATGGCATCCACCACAACTACTTTGGCCGCTTTAGGAAGGAACTGGGATATGGTCAACAGCGCGGTAGACGGGATTGACGATGCGACGCTTTCCCAACGACCCAACGACCAGTCGAATTCCATGAGTTGGCTGATTTGGCACATGAGCCGGGTGGTCGACCGGTTCATCAACTCGCGTCTGAAGGACGCGCCGCAACTGTGGACCGACGGCGGCTGGTCGAAGAGGTTCGCTATGGCGCCGGACCCGGACGAGTTCGGTATCAGCTGGACCTCCGCCCAAGTCGAGCAATGGCAGGCCCCGTCCCGCGACGTGCTCATGGGATACTACGCTGCAGCCAACGCCGCAGCGGTGGAATACATCCAGGGCCTGGGAGACGCCGACCTGGAGCGCGTTATCACCACGCCCAACCCGCCCGGCACCCAGTCGGTGGCCGAGGCCCTGGGGATATTGGTGTGGGACAACATCGTGCATGGCGGGCAGGTGGCCTACCTGCGGGGCTACTACCAAGGGATGGGCTGGTTCCGTTAGGAAATTCGTCGAATTCAGCTGGAAAAACACGTGGCCATGAATCATCCTTCCGTCTTTCCGGCGAAAGCCGGAATCCACGCACCCCCGCCGCTGTCCGCCCCCCACGTCCCGGCGGCAACCCAACCAATCCCAAAAATCACCCAAATCAAACGAATCACAGTTCAAGACAAGGCGCCCCCACCCCTTCCGTCATTCCGACCCCCTCACCCGTCATTCCGGCGAAAGCCGGAATCCACGCACCCCCGCCGCTGTCCGCCCCCCACGTCCCGGCGGCAACCCAACCAATCCCAAAAATCACCCAAATCAAACGAATCACAGTTCAAGACAAGGCGCCCCCACCCCTTCCGTCATTCCGACCCCCTCACCCGTGATTCCGGCGAAAGCCGGAACCCACGCACCCCCGCCGCTGTCCGCCCCCCACGTCCCGGCGGCAACCCAACCAATCCCAAAAATCACCCAAATCAAACGAATCACAGTTCAAGACAAGGCCGCCCCTATCCCTCCCGTCACTCCGGCTCAAGGCCGGGGTGTCGAGCGGCGACCCGGTCGCTGGGGCCTGGAGGCTTCGTAACGCCCGATGTATTCTTCGACGGTGGTGCGGGCCACACGGTTTCACCGATCAGGTCGATTGGCAGATCGTCCAGCTTCCTGAACCTCACGCACGACTTGCCCATGTCCAACCGCTTCCCGCTGGCCTCGTAACGCTCCAGGAACCAATGCTCTGCGGCCGGGTCGCCGTAAATGTTCATCAGGTATACCGACATATAGTTCTTCTGGGAGGCCAAGGCCGCGTACATCAACGGCTTACCGTTGTAGGTGACCGGGTAACGTTCCAACGGGATGACGTAGGTGATCATCCCGAAGCCAATCTCCTCCCGGTAACCCGGCGGCAAACGGTCAAGGATGGTCCTCCGGACTTCGCGGATGGCTGCGGCGCGTTGGTCCGGCAGCGCCGAAATGTAGTCTTCCACGCTTTGTTCCGGGTGGGTTTTCAGCCTCACGATACTCCGCCTGTTGGTAGTTGGTGGCAAGACCGGCCCCGGGGCCGGCCCCGGGACGTCCCTGCGTAGAGGGCGCTCATACGCCCGCTGGCCGGCGATTATATACTGCGCGGGGTTCGCGGGCAGTCACGGTGGCCGAGGCGACTTGGCTGGGCTATTCGCTATTATCGCAAATAGAATGGCGTTTGGCCCTTGGAGACGGACGCACCGCGTGATTAAATAGTCTAGCGTAGCCATATTCCGATACGGGAAGCTGTGAGCAACGGCGGTATCTCAGGTTGCCGCCACGACGTGTGGAGGAGAGATTCTATGACCCGACTTAAGATCTTGGCCCTGGTGACTGTATTTGTCCTGTCGTTAGTCATACCAACCCTGGTTTCGGCCCAGCAGCCCAGGCCCCATGCGTTCTTCGGCGACGCCCGTTTGGACGGCACGCTAGTCGTCGACGGGACCCCTATCACCGCCTACGTGGATGACATACCGGTGGGGACCGTTTTCGTTACCAACGGCAAAGGCGGTTACGGCGAAGGCGGCGGCCTCAAAGTCTCACCCCCAGAGGGAGCCAGCTACGTCGGTAAAACCGTTACCTTCACCATCGGACGATATCGTGCAGACCAGACTGCCCCGTGGACCCAGGGCCGGCCGGCTCTCCTTGACTTGACGGGGACCCGTCAAACAGTCATCGACACTCCCACGCCCAATCCTACCAACACTCCCACGCCCACCCCCACTCCTACCCCCACTCCAACCGTCACCCCCACTCCCGCGCCCACCAATACCGCGACTCCGATACCGCCGACAAATACACCGGTGATCATTGTCGGAGAGCAGGGCCCACCAGGGGCGCCGGGCGAACACGGCGCACCGGGAGGGCGTGGGCAGCAGGGTGAGGCGGGCGCCAAAGGGCTGCCGGGCGAGCGAGGTCAAGAGGGAATACCGGGTGAACGCGGACCCCGGGGCGACCCTGGAATCGACGGACGAGATGGCGACCCAGGACGGCAAGGCTTCCAAGGCCCCCCGGGCGAACCCGGTGACGATGCCGGTTCCGCGCTGTTGTACGTCGCTCTCGCCTTGGCGATCATATCCATACTGGTTGCCTTGGCCGGCCTGGCGTTGGGCTGGTTGCGCTCAGCCTGATAGTCGTCTCGGGAAATGCACAGTGACCGCCGGGAGGCGGATTCCGCTGTGAAACTGCCTCCCGTACGAAAAATGCGTACCCCTTCCCCCTCATGAGGGGGAAGGTCAGGACCGCGTATTCCTTCCCCCATGAGGGGGGAAGGTCAGGATGGGGGGCAGGGTCTTTTAATTGTTGAATCCGCTCCCACTCCCGTCGTTCCGGTCGCAACCGGGACCCAGGACCCGACGCCGATTTTGGTTCCCCAAGACGCCTCTAACCCAAGGTTGGGGTCTGGATTCCGGCTGCGGCCGGAAAGACGGGGGGATTCTTTCCGACAATTAAATGACCCTGGGATGGGGGTGAGGGGGGTGAAGCCTTATAGACACATTCGACGGGCGCCGGATATAATGCCCCAAACCCATCAATACCGGTGTGCCGGTCCCGGTGATCAACGAAACCTTGATCTTCTTACCGGGGGAAGTGTCGGAACTGGTAGACGAGCATGACTTAGGATCATGTGCTGAGAGGCGTGGGAGTTCGAGTCTCCCCTTCCCCACCACAGTGCGCCTCCAGCGGTTTCCGGCGCCTCATCAGACGTGAAACCAACTCGGTCGGTCCAACAAACTCCTAACAAAAGGAGATTCTGTGGCCCCACTTCTTGAAGTCAAAGACCTGCAGACCCATTTTTTTACCATGGACGGCATCGTCAAGGCCGTTGATGGCGTCACGTACGACATCGAAGAAGGGGAAACCCTGGGCTTGGTCGGCGAAAGCGGATGCGGCAAAAGTGTAAGCGCCCTCTCCCTCATGCGCCTGATTCCTGACCCGCCCGGCAAGATTGTCGGCGGAGAAGTGATCCTCGACGGCCAAGACATCCTGCAGATGAACATGGATGAGATGCGCCGCGTCAGGGGCGCAAAGGTTTCCATGGTCTTTCAGGAGCCGATGACCTCGCTGAATCCGGTGTTGACCGTCGAACGGCAGCTTACTGAAACACTCCAACTGCACATGGGCATGAGCAAGGCCGAATCGCGCACCGAGGGAATCGCCCTTTTGGCCCGGGTCGGAATACCCGACCCGGAGTCCCGTATCAAGCAGTACCCGCACCAGTTCAGCGGAGGCATGCGCCAGCGCGTAATGATCGCGATTGCGCTGAGTTGCAGTCCCAAGTTGATCATCGCCGACGAGCCCACCACCGCCTTGGACGTAACCATTCAGGCGCAAATCCTGGAACTCATGAAGGCGCTGACCAACGAATTCGGCGTGGCGCTGATTGTCATTACCCACAACCTGGGTGTGGTCGCCCGGTACGCCGACCGAGTCAACATAATGTACGCGGGCAGGATCATCGAGAGAGGCAGCGCGAGGGAGATTTACGCCAACCCGCGCCATCCCTACACAGTCGGTCTGTTGCGCTCGGTGCCAAGGCTGGATTTGCCCCGCCGGGCGAAGCTGGACCCCATTGAGGGGCAGCCGCCCGACCTGGTCCGCCTGCCCGAAGGATGCGCGTTCCGTGAACGGTGCCGCTGGGCCATCGAAAAGTGCGCCACCGACACCCCGCTCCTGATGGAAGCCGGCGACAACCACTGGTCGGCCTGTTGGAGGGCGGATGAGCTCGGTCCCGGGGCCATAGATCTCTTGGGCGCCGCCGGATTCGCCGAACCCGTCGCCGAGGCCAGGCCGGCCGCTCCGGCCGAGGCCCCCTCCAGCTAATCTCACCCTGATTTGAGGCCAGCGGAGGCCAATTAGTCATGACAACATTGCAGGAAGCCGCTCCCCAAGCCCCGGCCAACAACGACGGCGACGTCCTCGTCGACGTCAGGGGTCTCAAGATGTATTTTCCCGTCACATCTGGAATGTTGTTCCAGAGGACGGTAGCCCACATCAAAGCGGTCGATGGCGTGAGTTTCACAGTCCGCAAGGGTGAAACCCTGGGCTTGGTGGGGGAGAGCGGTTGCGGGAAGACCACCACTGGACGCTGTCTTCTGCAACTCTACAAGCCCACCGAAGGACAGATAATATTCGATGGCCAAGAACTGACGACGCTCGGCACCAGGCAGATGCGGGCCATGCGCCGTGAGATGCAGGTCATTTTCCAGGACCCCTACAGCTCCCTGAACCCCAGAATGACGGCGGGGAACATTATCGGCGAGCCCTTGGTGGTCCACGGGCTGGTCCATGGCAAAGCGGAATACCGGGAGCGGGTGGCCGACCTGTTGCAGAACGTGGGTCTCAACCCCTACATGGCCGACCGCTTCCCCCACGAGTTCAGCGGCGGCCAGCGGCAGCGCATCGGAGTAGCCCGGGCCCTTTCGGTGAGCCCCAAGTTCATCGTAGCCGACGAGCCGGTCTCCGCCTTGGACGTTTCGATCCAGGCGCAGATCATCAATCTGCTGGAACAGTTGCAGGAGCAGTTCAGCCTGACCTATCTGTTCATCGCCCACGACCTTTCGGTGGTGCGTCACATCAGCGACCGCGTGGGAGTGATGTACTTGGGCCATCTGGTGGAAATGGCCGAACGGAACGAGATCTATCGGAACCCCGTCCATCCCTACACCAGGGCCCTGCTCTCGGCGGTACCGATCCCCGACCCCGTCCTGGACGCCCAGAGGGAGCGGGTGCTGCTCACCGGCGAGGTGCCCAGCCCCCTGAACCCTCCCAGCGGTTGCGTGTTCCACCCCCGCTGCCCCGTAGCCGAAGACCAATGCGCGGTGGCCGTGCCCGAGCTACGCCAGGTCGAAACCGACCACTGGGCGGCCTGCATCAGGGCCACCGGTTACGGTCCCATCTAGGGCATCCGGCCAAATCCCGGTGAAACGCTCGGAGGGGCCGCGAAACCGCGGCCCCTTCTGCTAATCCCCCTCCCCTGTCCCCAATCCGAACCTTTGCCCCTCCAAGGGAAGGAGCATGTGCTTTTCGTCAAGGATAGCTAATAGGGCTGTCTTTGTATTCAGGTCATCAACTCTGGACAGTTCCTCTCTGAGCACTCTGTGGTTAGCGGGCGCCATGGCGTGTTAGTATGAAGCCAATATGGACCCGTCTTCTATCAGAAATTTCTGCATCATCGCCCACATCGACCACGGTAAGTCCACCCTCGCCGACCGCTTCCTGGAGATTACCGGCACGGTGCGCCCCGAGGATATGAAAGCCCAGTTCTTGGACCAGATGGACCTGGAACGGGAACGGGGGATCACCATCAAGGGCAAGGCGGTCACCATGTACCACCAGGCCCCCGATGGTCAGACTTACCAGTTGAACCTCATCGACACCCCAGGCCACGTGGACTTCAGCTACGAGGTGTCGCGGGCCTTGGCCGCCTGTGAGGGGGCGCTGTTGGTGGTGGACTGCAGCCAGGGCGTGGAGGCCCAGACCATCGCCAATACGCTGCTAGCGATGGAATACGACCTGGACCTGATCCCGGTCCTGAACAAAGTCGATCTTCCTCAAGCTGAGCCGGACCGAGTGGCCGGGGAGATAGAGCAGGTCTTCGGGTTCAAACGGGAAGAGATGCTCTTCGTATCGGCAAAAGAGGGCACCGGCGCCCAAGAGGTGTTGGATGCCGTGATCGCCAGGATCCCCGCACCCCAAGGGTTGACGGCCGGACCGGCGCGGGCGCTGGTGTTCGACTCAGTCTACAACCCTTACAAGGGAATCATCGCCCATATAAGGGTGAAAGACGGCGCCATCGGCAAGTCGGACCGGGTGCGGGTCATGTCCTCCGGCACGTCGGCGGAGATCGTGGAAGTGGGCGTCTTCGCGCCGGCCCCGCGTGTGACCGGTCTTCTGGAAACCGGCCAGGTGGGCTACGTGGCCACCGGCCTCAAAGACGTCCGAGAGTGTAGCGTCGGCGATACCCTGACCATCGTCCGTGCTCCTGCCAGCGAGGCGCTGCCCGGATACGTGCCGCTGAAGTCAATGGTGTTCGCCGGGCTGTATCCAGCCGACGGCGAGGACTATAACAACCTTCGCACCGCCTTAGAAAAGCTGCAGCTAAACGACGCGTCGCTGATCATGGAACCGGAAAGCAGCGGCGCCCTCGGGTTCGGTTTCCGTTGCGGGTTCCTGGGCCTGATGCACCTGGAAGTGGTCCAAGAACGGTTGGAGCGGGAATACGATCTGGACCTGATCATCACCGCCCCAAGCGTGGCCTACGAGGTGAAGCTGGCCAACGGCAGCTCCGTCAAGGTGGACAGCCCCGCGAAGCTGCCTCCTCCCAACGAGATCGACGAGATACTGGAACCGGTGTTGGACCTGACCATAGTGGCTCCCAGCCGTCATGTCGGCGTGATTATGGACCTGATGCACTCCCGCCGGTCCGAGTTCAAACGTATGGAATACATTCAGGGTCAGGGAGCCCTCCGCAATGGCGCCCAAGAGCACGGCGACCAGTCCCGGGTGATGATGGACTACACCATGCCCTTGGTGGAGTTGCTGGCTGATTTCTACAACCAACTCAAGTCCCGCACCCAAGGCTACGCCTCACTGGACTACAGCTTTTCCGGGTACCAAAGGGCGCCCCTAGTAAAGGTCGACGTATTGGTGAACCACGTGCCGGTCGAAGCGCTGTCCATGATTCTGCACCGGGACCAGGCCGTGGCCCAAGGGCGGAGAGTAGTGGACAAGCTGCGCACCACCATTCCCAGGCAGCTATTCGAGGTGCCGATACAGGCGGCCATCGGTAGCCGGGTCATCGCCAGGGAAACGGTGCGGGCAATGCGCAAAGACGTACTCGCCAAGTGCTACGGCGGCGACATCACCCGGAAGCGCAAACTGCTGGAGCGCCAGAAAGAAGGAAAAAAGCGCCTGAAAATGGTAGGCCAGGTGGAGATCCCCCAAGAAGCCTTCCTGAGCCTCTTGGAAGTGGGCGGAGACCGGTAGGGCGGGCGATGGTGCCCTGGGCTGGAAGACCGCTGACTCACGATTACAGCCCCGTGCCCGACTGATCTCCCCTGCGCGCCTAAAGCCCCAGCGCGTCGCGCAGTTCGCCCAATTGTTCCAAGTGGCCCCGCCAGTGGCGGTCGAAACCGGCCAGAACATCAGCCAGCGTTCGTGTTCCGTGCTCGTCCCTGGTTTTCTGGTGCATCAGGGCCGACTTGCCTGCCAGGTCTTCGTCGTTGGCGGCGCTCAACGCTTGGGCCAGGCTGTCGAAGAAGTGCTGGATGTCGTGCCGTATTTGCTCCAGGTCGTGGGCCGCCCGTTCCGGTGTCATGTTGGAGCGGTCCGACCAGATTTCGTACTCGGTGATTGACCCGGCCACAATGCCGGCGGCCACCTTGTGGATGCCTCCGGGGGGCGTGTCCAGCAGGTGGTAGAGCACCTCACGGGCCGACCAAGACTCCGGGTCCGGCTTCCAGTCCAGGCAGTAGTCCATGCCGTCGAGCAGTTCGGTCAGCTCTCCTTGGATTACTGCGGCGTTATCCAGATGGGCCTGTTTGCGCGAGGTCAATCGCTTTCCTCCATATCAAGCTTTGAAACCACGTCCCGTAGCAGGTCCCGCACCGGCTCCCCGGTGTCATCCCGGCGCAACGCGAACTCCAGGGTCGCCCGGAGCAACCCCAAGGGGGTGCCGCCGTCGTAACGTGTGCCTTGGAACTCGTAGGCGTAGAGGTCATGGCTTTCCAAAAGCAGGAGCATTCCGTCGGTGAGTTGAATTTCGCCCTTGGCGCCAGGGGCGGTCCGCTCCAGGCAGTCGAAAATATCCGGCGGCAGGATGTAACGGCCCACTATGGACAGGTTGGACGGAGCTTCCTCGCGGAGGGGCTTTTCCACCATGCCCCGTACTTGGTGCAGCCCTTCGGAAACGGTGACGGCGTCGACTACACCGTAATTATGGACCGTTTCCCATGGCATGGGTTCCACGGCGACGACACCCGATTCGACCCGCTCCCAGACCTCGACCATTTGGGCCACGACGCCGGGGGAATGGTGGACGATGTCGTCGGGCAGTATGACCACGAAGGGTTCGTCGCCCACTGCGTCCCGGGCTGTGAGCACGGCGTGTCCCAGTCCCAAGGCCTTCTCTTGGACGACGAAGGAGACGCGGGCCAGCCGGGAGGCTTCCAGCACCGTTTCCAAGAGCCTCGTGTCGCCGCTGTCCGCCAACCGTTCCTCCAAGGCCGGGTGAGGGCTGAAGTATCCTGCGATGCTTTCCTTACCGGGGGAGCTCACCACTATGACCTCTTCCACCCCGGCTTCGACGGCCTCCGCCACCACGTATTGCAGCATGGGCCGATCCAGGATGGGCAGGAGCTCTTTGGGGACTGACTTGGTTACCGGCAGGAACCTCGTTCCCAGTCCGGCCGCGGGAATCACGGCTTTTCTGATTGGCATGGCGGTATTTTAACATGGGGCATTTGCCTGGACTGTGATTCAAGAGAATTTCGGGACGGCCAGGATTGTCGGGTCTGCCGGTCACCGTTGGCCCTTGGTCCTGTAAATCAGGGTCCAGATTGACAGGCAATCACCCGTCACCCTACCATGACAGTGAGGCCGCACTAGATGGGGAGCTAGCGGTGCCCTTTAACCCGCAATCCGCTACAGCGGGGTTGAATTCCTCCCCCCGGCTTGTCCAATGAGCCGATATCTCGGGCCTGCGGCATTGAGGGCCGGGTCCCACGCGACGTAGACCTGTGAACCCCGCCAGGTCCGGAAGGAAGCAACGGTAAGCAGGGCACTGCGGGTGCCGTGGGAGTGCCTGACCTGAGTCGCGCCCCGAGACATGCTCAGTGGTCAATGTCAAAGGGAGGTGCGCGGTCTCAATAACGATGATGTCAAATCGCTCTTCCTCCAGGCTTCTTCGCCCGTGACCGCGCCCCCTTCTTTCCGGCGGAGGCGCAAGTCCTTGGGCCAACACTTCCTGACCGACCAGCAGACTGTGTCCAGGATCGTTAACGCCGCCGCCGTGACACCGGACGACCTTGTGATCGAGATCGGTCCAGGCCGCGGCGTGCTGACCCGGCGGTTGGTCGAGTTGGTTGAAACGGTCACCGCCGTGGAGTTGGACCCGGAGTTGTGCGCCCAGCTGCCGGTCCGCTTGGGAACTCCCCACAACCTCGTTTGTGTGGAGGCCGACGCCAGGACGGCCGATTTCGGGGCGTTAGTCCCTTCAGGCCGGGACTACAAAGTTGTTGCCAACCTGCCCTACTACGCCGCCAACCCCATCATTCGCAACCTTCTGGAGACCGTACCCAAGCCCTCCGCGTTGGTGGTGATGGTGCAAAAGGAGGTGGCTGACAGCATGGTGGCGCATCCCGGAAGAATGGGTCTGCTATCGGTGGCCACCCAACTGTACGCCGAAGCCCAAACTGTGTGCACCGTACCGCCGGAAGCCTTCCGCCCTCCGCCGGCGGTCACTTCAGCGGTCGTGAAACTCGTAACCCGGGCGGCTCCGGCCGTGGCGGTGGATGACGGCGCGGAATTCGTCCCTTCCGAGTTCTTCGACGTGGTGCGGGCCGGGTTCTCAGCTCCCCGGAAGCAACTGCGAAACTCCTTCAGCCACGGCCTTGGCATCGCTTCGGACGCAGCCTCCGGTGTGTTGGACCGGGCCGGCATCGACGGGCAGCGCCGCGCCCAGACCCTGGACCTTGCGGAATGGGGACGGCTGTACCGGGCCTGGCGTGACCGGCCTTCCCGTAACGGGCCTGGCATGTAATGAAATGGCGCTGACTGTAAGGGCGTTCGCCAAGCTGAACCTGACCTTCGAAGTGTTGGGACGACGGGACGACGGCTACCACGAGATCAGGTCGGTCCTTCAGACCATCGACCTGGCCGACGAGCTTGAGTTCTCCCCGGCGGCCGGTCTGTCTGTGGAGTGCGACGAGCCGGAGCTTTCCGGCGACCGGAACCTGGTGTGGCAGGCCGCCACCGTCTTGGCCGAGGCTCATGGTGTGGAACCCAGGGCGTACATCCGGCTTAAAAAACGCATACCCGTGGCCATGGGATTGGGCGGCGGCAGCAGCGACGCCGCAGCAACACTCCTGGCCTTGGACCGGATGTGGGCATTGGGCTCCAGCGCGGAAACCCTTTCGACGGCGGCCGCCCGGTTGGGTTCGGACGTTCCGTTCTTCCTGAAGGGAGGGACGGCGTTGGCCGAAGGCCGTGGCGAGAGGATTTCCCCGTTGCCGCCGGTACCCCCGACCCATGTGACCATGGTGTTCCCCGACCTGATGGTGCCCAACAAGACCGCAACCATGTACTCCCGGCTCACCCGGGCTCACTATAGCGACGGCGGCGTCACCCGGCGTATGTTGGAGGTCATTGCGGGAGGGTTGTTCGTCCGGGAATACCTCGGAGGGTCGGTCTTCAACGCGTTCCAGGATGTGGCCGAGTGGGCATACCCGGTGCTTGCCGAGATCCGGCGCGACGTGGCCGCCCAAGGCGGGCCGGAGCTTTACCTCTGTGGAGCGGGCCCCGCCCTGTTCGCCCTGCCGGGCAGCGATATGGACCACCAAAGGGTCGTGGATACCTTGCAGGGACGTGGCGCCGGGGTTTACCTTGTAACGACCATCTCTGCCGGAAGCGCGGAGGCGCCCGTGTATTAGTATGGCCGCGTATTCGTATACCCGCGTATTAGTACAGTTGAAGACTGACGGAAGTACCGGACCAACACCGGAAATGGCGAAAGGTTGTACATGCCCATGGGAATAATCGAAAGCATCTCAATCGGGATAAATCCCTACCTGATCGACACCGGGAATTTCATCCTCTCCTGGCACGGCTTGTTCACTTTCCTGGCCGTGGCGGCGGCTGTCATTCTGGTCGTGCGTTGGGGCTCGAAGGAAGGCTACAGCGTCGATATCCTCTATTCGGTGTCGATGTGGGCCATTGTTGGCGGGGTCATCGGGGCCCGGGTACTTCATGTCATAGACTTCTGGGACTACCCGGAGTTCCCGGAGGCTGCCTACAAGAACAACGTCGGCCAAATTTTCCGGGTGTGGGAGGGCGGAATCGCAATCTACGGCGCGATCATGGGCGGTTTTGTCGGCGGGTCGATCTACCTGCTGGTTCGCAATACCGATTGGCTCCTGGCGTTGTGGAGACCATTCTCGTTGGTTCTGGGCCAGCCCAACAAGGCCGTGCTGCCCTCCATCGGGCGCTTGGCCGACATTACGGCTCCGGCTTTGCTCGTGGCCATGGCCATCGGACGTATCGGCGACATCATCAACGGTGAGCACTTCGCAAAGTTCACCGATCTCCCTTGGGGAGTAATCTATACTCACCCGGATAGCCCGGCGTTAGGCCTACCGGCTGCCCACCCGGCCGTTGGCTACGAGTTGCTGTTCGATCTGGCGCTATTGGCGGCGTTGTGGCCGCTGCGGAACCGTTTGCGGCCCAACGGCATGTTCTTCTGCCTGTACGGGGCCACCTATTCCGTGGGCCGGTTCTTCCTGAGCTTCCTGAGGGAGGAATCAAACGTATACTTCGGCGGCTTGAACGAAGCGCAGATCGTGGCGTTGATCGTTTTGGCGTTGACGCTGCCGTTACTGGTGTGGAGGACCCAGATTGTGCGGGCCGACGACACCAGGGCTCGCCGCCGGGCGGCTTAACAGAGGGTGTCCAAAAAGGTGAGTTAGATACAAAGCGGCGCAGCATCAGCCCGGTCATTGCGATGTCGGACCATGCTTCAGTGGGTTTGCCCCAACCTCTCATAATCCTTGCTCGAACGCCTTTGCAGGTTCAGCCATTCCAAGGTACGGTCCACTACCCAACGCCGGGGCGGGACTTGAAAAGCAAATTGGTGCCGGGGCCGTTCCGTTTGCTTTTATGGTGTCTGAACTTATATGCTGGGTAGAGGCGGTCTTTCGGAGATATTCCTAATAGAGCACGACCTGGTTTATCATAGGTTCAGACGGATGCACATGCGTGCTGCTGGCGTCGAGGCACAAGGAACGCGAACCCATAAGCAGGCCGGCTCCTGTGCTAGAATACCCGCCGTCATGAATTTATGGCGAATCTTCGAACTCAATCCGTCGACGGTCGCGACAGCCAAACGTTGTTTCAACCTAGTAGCCACCGCTGTAACCTACACGGTTACTATCCTTGTCCTTGCTCTCGTAGGGTTTGGCCTCGGGCGCGGGTTGGGGGAAATAGGCGCACTGGTAGGCCTCGACCCGCGAACTTCGGAACTTGTGAGGAGTACCGGAACGGTTGCATATACGGTCCTGGTGGTTGCTAGCTTTTTGCTCATCATTGGAGATGCGATAAAGCTAGTTGTGCTCTACGTGAGCAATTGGGGTCAAAATGATAGCGAAGACCAGCACGACCACAGCGATGAGCGGGAATAGCCGCACCTTTCCCGTAAGGGTGTTATCGGTGTCCTTACCCGTGATGGTTATTTTTCCGGCTTTATTGTGGCTGACGGAATATCCTGCCAACGAATGGGCATTTGTGGCCGCCGTCTTTACGATGTGTGTCGCGGGTTCCGGCACCGTAGTGAGCACCATTGCGATACTTACACTTAAGCGAGTCCAAAAATACGCGAATGCGGCCGCCTTGAGATTGGAGATCGTGGTGGACGAAAACGTGGATGCCGCCACTATCAGAGCGGTGCGCTTCTTCACCATAGCAACAATGCTGGTTCTCGGGCTCACTGCTTGGGGTTTGGCTTTCTATACCCTTACGGTTGTCATGACACAACTTGGGATGGAGCCTATGGCCGAACATCTTCGGTTAGTAACGCTCATCCTGTTTGTATCCTGCGCCTCAACCCTCATGCTCTTCTTCAGTCTGCTCGCTTGGTTGTTCCGCCTAGTGGAACGCGATCCCCAAACGGTCCGCCGCCTTCCAAAGCGATTCAGAAGCTGGATGAATGACGTAAGCCTTGTTCGCCCTCCCGTACTTCCGGGTATGCCCGCAGTGGTCGACTAGATAAGAGCCAAAAAGGCTGAAACCCGCATAAGTAGTGAATGGGGAGGATCCGGCGGTGAAGTTAGACTTGGGGAATGACGAAAGCGAAAGAACCCAAGCCGCCTCGACCAAAGCGCGCCGGCCCGGCCGCTCCGACCAACCCCACCACTGGCTCCTTCCAGGTATCCGACGAGCTGTGGGAGGCATTGGCCCCATTGTTGCCCCAGTGGGTGAACACCCATCCCTTGGGCGGAGGCCGGCCCCGGGTTACCTGACCGAACCTGCGCCAACGGCATCGTAGGCGAAAGACGGAGCACGGGAAGGCTTCACGCCTCAATCAAGAAACCCAAGCCTGTGTTCCCCAGGGTGGCCACGAGGACCGGCCGGAAGCAAACGCTCCCGCCACCGTGGGCACATCTCCGGCCCCGACTACCCAGCAAGAACTAGATTTTGGGACGGGCACCCCGCCGACGATGAAGGAACGAATGCCGCCAGCCTTGACGATGCTGGCGATTTCTTTGCTTAGCCCCGGTCTGTGGTTCCTGTCGCTCGGCGACGGGATATTTGCTGGTGTGGACCGAGACTATGGGCGGCTCCCGCCGTCCTGATCGCGGCGACTCCTCTTGCCGGGGTTCTTATCGTGGGGTTCCTGTCGGAACCCGACTCTTCTGCCTGCGAGGGTTGCTGCCTTCAGATGTCGGCCAGGGATGTACAATATGCCACATACTGGGTGGCCGCCGTTTTGTTGGTGGGTTCCCTGCCCGTATGGTTGCATATGGCAATCGCCTACTGGGCGGGTAACGCAAGCCCCGGTTTCCTGCGTTGTGACCTATCCGTTGGTGGCTCCAGTGGCTCGGAGTTTTGCAGATTCTCTTAAGACAAAAAGCCGGTCAGCCAACCCCGCTGCCAACCCCGTCGACGGCCTGGGCCGGCCGGAAGTGGGACACCTTCAGGGCCAAGGCATTGTTGCCCTGCCGGGTGTCGGTGGTCAGAGTGTAAATCAGGTCCAGCAGCCGGACGTTGGGGTCCCAGAATTGGCCTTGGTTGAAGGCCAGGGCGGTAGCGGCCGTTCCGTCCTGCTTGACCACGAACCTCACGTGCTGGTCGGAATAGCCCATCGTACGCGACTCACGGACCGACACGCCCAATGACGCGAACACCGGACGAGGGTTGCCGGGCCCGTAGGGTTCCAGGGTGGAAACCCACTCCAGCGCGTCGCGGTCCAGTTCGGCCAGGCTGACCACTGCGTCGATGTCCACCGTCGTGTCCGGGCCGGGTTCCTCCAGGGTTTCAGCGGCATAGGCGTCCAACCGGGCGGCCATCTCCGCGATCGAACGGCGATGCAGCGTGAATCCGGCCGCTTGGGAGTGCCCCCCATACCGCAGGACCAGGTCCTCAGCCGACGCGATGGCATCGACAATGTTGAATTCGGGGATGCTGCGGCCGGACGCCACCGCATACTCGTCCTCCACCGCCAGCACCACGGAAGGGCGCCGGAACTGATCGCACAACCTCCCCGCAACCAGGCCGGCCACACCGCGAGGAATCGTTTCGTCGGCCACTACCAGCACCGCAGGCAAATGCTCCATCGCTTCCACTCGCTGGCAGGCCAGGTCAAACGCGCGCCTCGTGGCCTCGCGGCGCTCGAGGTTCAACTCATCCAGTTTTCTGGCCAGGTCCACGGCTTCGTCGGCAGAACGGGTCGTCAGCAGCCGGAAGCTGTCCATCGGGTGTCCCATCCGGCCTGCGGAGTTCAGGCGCGGCACAATCTGGAAGGAAAGAGTCTCCACGTCGATCTCTTCGGGGCGGACGCGAGCGGCATCGTACAGGGCCCTCAGTCCCGGGCGTTGGGTCTGGGTCATGAGACGGACCCCTTCCGAGACCAGGTACCGGTTTTCGTCCAGCATGGGCACGAGGTCGGCGATGGTGCCGAGAGCGGCCAACTCCAGCAGGCTCTGGTCCCACGGCTGGCCATAGAACTGGAACAACCCCTGGACCAGTTTGAAGCCCAGCCCTGCGCCGCATAATTCGAAGAAGGGGTAAGCGCTGCCGGGAAGTTTCGGATTGATGATCGCGGCCGCTTCCGGCATACGGTCGTGAGGCAGGTGGTGGTCGGTTATTATTGCGTCCACACCCTTTGAGGCAGCGTAGGCCACCTCCGCCGAGGCGGTGACTCCGGTGTCGACGGTGATAATCAGGCTAACGCCGTCCGCCGCGAACCGGTCTATGGCGTCCGTGGAAAGCCCGTGGCCTTCGTCGACACGATGGGGCAGGTACGGAGTGACCGCTACACCGAGGCTCGAAAGGCCCTCGGCGATAATGGCCGTCCCAGTGACCCCGTCGACATCGAAATCGCCGAAGACGCCAACCCGCTCTCCTTCGTTCACCGCCCGGTAAAGGCGGCGTATGGCGGCCGTCATGCCGGGCAGCCGCAGGGCGTCGTACGGAAGGCGATGCGGAGGCTCAAGGAAAGCCCGAAGTTTCCGGGGAGTGTCGAAACCCCGGCGGACCAGTAAACGCGCCACGGGCGGCGGGACGCCGGGCAATGTGATTTCAGGTTCGGATTGAGGAGGGAAGCGCCATCGCGGGGCCGGCGTTGCCGGGTCCACCGGTATCAGAGGTCGAGGCCGGGTTTGGCGAAAATCAACACCGAGTTGTGGCCGCCGAATCCGAAGGAGTTGCTCATTGCGATATTGATTTCCTGGCTGCGGGCCTCGTTCGGAGTGTAATCGAGGTCACAGTCCGGGTCTGGTTCGTTCAGGTTGATGGTTGGAGGAACGAGGCCGTCCTTCATGGCCATCACGCAGATGGCCGCCTCCAACGCCCCTCCCGACCCCAGCAGGTGACCGGTCATAGACTTGCTGGAACTGATGGGCACCCGGTAGGCGTCTTCCCCCAACGCTATTTTGATCGCCTTGGTCTCGTGCCGGTCGTTCAAGGGTGTGGACGTGCCGTGGGCGTTGACGTAGCCAAGCTCCGAGGCGTCCAATCCGGCCCGTTCCAGCGCCCAGGTCATCGCGGTCGCGGCGCTCTCGCCAGTTATCGAAGGCTCGGTGAGATGGTGGGCGTCCGAAGTGGCGGCGTACCCTCGGATTTCGGCCAAGGGTTCGGCATCTCTACGCCGGGCGCTTTCTTCGCTTTCCAAGACGAACACCGCGGCCCCTTCGCCGATAACGAAACCGTCTCGCTGGACGTCGAAGGGACGGCTGGCCCGCTGAGGGTCCTCGTTGAACCGGGATAGCGCGCGCAATGCGTTGAAGCCCGCTACGGCGACCGGGACGACCGGTGCTTCACTGCCTCCGGCCAGTACGATGTCTTCCTGCCCGCGGCGAATGATTTCCCAGCCCTGTCCGAGTGCGTCGGCCCCACTGGAGCAAGAGGAAACCAGGCAGTAATTGGGCCCCATGGACCCGGTTACCATGGAGACTTGGGCCGAGGCCATGTCCCCCAGCATCATTGGGATAAGGAATGGACTCACCCGGCGCGGGCCGCGGTCGCTCAGGACTTCGAACTGTTGGGAGAGGGTTGTTATGCCGCCGATGCCGCTGCCGATAATGACCGCCACCCTGAAGGGGTCTCCCTTTCCCGGTTCCAGGTCGGCTTGCCGGCACGCCTGTTGGGCGGCCACAGCCGCGAATTGAGCGAACCGGTCCATTCGCCGCGCCCCTTTTCGCTCCAGGTAGTCCTCGGGGTCGAACCCTTTGACTTCGGCAGCAAACCGCGTGTCGAAATTCTCGGTATCAAAGGCCGTGATGAAATCGACGCCCGACCGCCCTTTGGTTATACCGTCCCAAGTCGAGGCCAGATCCAGCCCCAAGGGACTGATAATGCCGATGCCGGTGATAAATACCCGGTGCTGCCCTGTCATAAACTGCCCAACACCTGCACTCTCCCGAAAGCTTGCCGCGCCGCTCAGTCGGTTTGCCTAACCGGTGACGTTGCCGGTGCGTTTGCGCCCGCCCGGCACCGCCTTGTCGATCAGGTCCGTGATCTCGGTGATTCGCACCGAGATACTGGCTGCCATCTCTCGGCTGGCGGTGGCCCGGGAATCGGTCAGCGTCTTGAGCGACTCGGTCAACTCGGTCAGCCGGTTGCCGATCCCGTCCGCCAGGTCCTTTCTGGCGTTGGCCAATGGTTGGGACACCGACCTCAGGGTTTCAACCAGCTCGCTGACCTTGGTTGACAGGTTATCGTCGAACTCCGCCGCCGGGATGGATGCCGGACCGGACAACCGGTCCAGGGTTTCCGCGGCGTCGCTCACCCGCGCGGCTATGGTGTCGCTGAGGTCCCGGCTGGTGGCGGCCAACCGCAGCTTGTAGGTCCGCAGGATGCGGAATATGCGCCGATAAACGTCGTCCACCGGGCTCAACCGGTCGGTATAGCGGTCGAACACCTCGCGGCTCTCCTGCATCGACCACCGCTCGTCGTGGTGCACCAGCTGGCGTCCCGTGTACAGGTGGTAGGGGCGCATCTCTCCTTCCTCGAGAAAGCCGCCGTCTTCGTTCAGGGGTTGCAGACCGTTCCAGTTGGATGTGGCCGGCAACGGAGTCAGGAAGTTGGCCGTTTGGTATTTGCTCACCTGGGTCACCCAATCGGCCAAGGCTATGATGCTGTCTTCAGTATCATAGGGCAGACCGATGATGGTCATGGCCACCACGGTGAACCCCATTTCGTTGAGGTTCACCAGGTCACGGTGCATCTGCCCAGGCTCCTGGCGCTTATTGACGGCCTTCAGGTTCTCGGCGTTGTCGGATTCAACGCCCAGGTAGAGCATCTTGACGTTCGCTTCTTGGAGGGCGTCGGCCAATTCCGGGTCTTGGCCGATTTCCGCCCGGGCCTGGACTATCAGATTCATGCCTTCGGTAGGGCCTTTCCAGCCTTGAAGCCGGGCAAATCGCTCGTTACGAAACTTGACAGCTCGAAGGGGCGGCGCGTGAAGGTCGTCGGACACGAACACTTGGAAGGAGCCGTTGCGGGAGGTGTGGATCAGCCCGTCTGCGGCAAGTTCCCGTAGTTGGGCCAAGCGCTTGAATTCAGTCTCGCGGGACACCAGGCGGTAGCCAAGAAACTGTTGTATGACCTGGCAGTAGGTGCAACTCTCGGTGCAGCCCCGTATGGTCTCCATCACCCCGCCAGCCATGGGGTTGGTCGGGGTCAAGTCCTTGATGGAGTGGTAGTCGGGCAATTCGACGAAGTCCGGGCTGACCAGCCCCACCCGCCGGGTCTCGACTATTCCACCGTCTTGCCGGTAGCTGATGCCGGGGATTTTGCTCAGGTACTGGTTCCGGTCAGCGCCGCGATGCTCCAACAGAACGTCGCACAACTGGCCGACGATGTCCTCTCCTTCCCGTTGCGCCACCACGTCGAAATCCCCGTACTTGAAAGCCTCGTGCGATAGAGGGCTCATCTGGGGGCCCCCGCCGACGGTCACGATATCGGGATGATATTCTTTGGCCAGGCGGGCGATCTGGTAGGCCCGTGGGGCTTCGTTGATCAGCGCCGTCACCAACAGGATGTCGATACCGTCCAAGTCCCGGTCAGGGTCCATAAGGCCGGACCGGTCTTCGAACCAGATTTCTCGCTCGTACAGATTGGGCCCCTCCCACTGGGCAAGGGCGGCAGAAAGGAACAGCAGGCCCTGCCTGGGGATGGCTACGTATTCGAAATTCCCACCGGTAGACGCTGGTTGAAACAGCATCACCCGTTTGATACGCGACATTTTCGCTCCTCAGCCGGTTTGTTCTCGCCGGCTATAGACCTTCCATTCAGCCTTGAGGTGTAACCGGAGAGCCGGGGAAGGCCATCTTCGGTATCCACTGCGTTCCCCGGCGAACCCGGCCGCCGGGGAACGGCATAACAGTCCACTGAATTTACCAAAATATTATACAGGACATTGTCAGTCAACAATAACCGGATTTTGGGCCGCAGGACTCCCGTTCGAATATTCGTCCGGTTTCCGGCCCCCGGAACGCCCGGAATCTTCTTTAGGGACCCGAAAGTTAAGCTCGCAGCCAACGAGCAATTCTCCTATCCGAACATGGGACCGACCAATCGGGCTCAACGGAGATTGGGAATTATCTCCTTGGCAATTACCTCCAGATGACGCTCCCGGTCTTCCTTGGGACAGGTTATGCTGAAGATTACGTGCCGCGCGCCTGCGTCGATGTATTCTTGCAGCCGGTCAATGCACTGCCGAGGTGTCCCCAACAGACAGTAACGCTTGACGATATTGATGAAATCGCCGCCGTAGAGATAGGTTCCTCCCAGTTGCCGGGCGGCGACTTCAGCGGCTTCTTCCTCGGTTGGGTAGATGCTGATGTATGGGAAGAAGGCCCAGTGGAACCCGTCCAGGCTCCGTCCTTCCGCGGCAGCAAATTCTTTGACCTTTCCGACGCTGTCCCGGTACCGGCCGGGGTCGTAGAAGTAGGGCAGCCAACCGTCGCCCAGCCGCGCCGCCCGCTTCATGGCGGCGTCTCTCCGGCCCGATACCCACACCGGCGGGCCCGGACGCTGCACCGGCGGCGGGTTTATCATCGCTTCGTCGAGGCTGAAGTGGCGGCCCGAGTAGGTGATCCGTTCCCCGGTCCACAGTCCCCTCATTACTTCCAGGCACTCGTCGGTCCGGCGGCCGCGTTGGTTCACTTTGAGCCCTGCGGCTTCGAACTCCACCGGGTATTCTCCACCGATGCCCACTCCGAGGATAAGCCTGCCGTTGGATGCGGCGTCCAGTGTCGCCGTGGACCGGGCCAGTACCAAGGGATGGTAGAACGGCGCAAGGACGATGGACGATACGAGGCGTATTGACTCGGTGGCGCCGGCGGCGACCCCCAACACCGGCAACGAAGCATGGGTGGGGCCGGGCGGGTCTCCACGCATGAAGTGTTCGCCCGCCGAGAAATAATCGTAACCCAAGCTCTCCATCAGCCGTGCCTGACGGGCCGTCTCACCCACCTCGAGCACCAAATTCGCCCCGAAGCGCAATTCGTTGTCGTTCATCGCAAGTTCATGGTTTATGGAGCAGCCGGGCGGCCGCCCCCCAAGTTCCAGTCACGGGGCCCTGCTACGTGTCCCCATAGCATATTACCCCAGGTTGGCGTTCGGGCCAACGGGTTGACCGGACCGGCCGCCGTATCGTATTGACAATGTTGGGCCATTTCCGCCGTAATTAAACGGTGCTCTTAACGGCGCTCTTGTTGATGCGGATGTTCGCCGTTAGAAACTATCTCAAAAGTCCCTTCCCCCTTGATGGGGGAAGGTTAGGATGGGGGTGGCGACTGGGAAAATGTCACCGCTGGGTACAAATGCGACTTTCATCGCCGGTTTTGAGATAGTTTATTAGGGGCGGAGGAAGGATAGTTTGCTGACTTTGGTGACCGGCGCCACCGGCTTCCTCGGTCGGAGGGTGGTCCAGGAACTGCTCGGTCGGAGGCACGACGTCCGTTGCTTGGTTCACGTCCCGGGACGGGAGCGTCTGTTCGACCACCGGGTCGTGGAAGTACATTACGGGAACGTCTTGGAACCCGAGTCTTTGGCGGCCGCCTTCTACAACGTGGAGGCTGTGGTGCACTTGGTGGCGATCATTCGCCCTACCCGCCGTTTGACCTTCGACTTGGTGAACCGCCAGGGTACCGCCAACGTTGTGGCCGCAGCCAGGGACGCGGGAGTCCGCGACTTCCAGCATGTCAGCGCCATCGGCGTCGGCAGCGACCGTTCCTACCCATTCCTTTTCTCTAAATGGCAGGGCGAGCGGGAAGTAATCAACAGTGGGCTGCCTTACACCATCATCCGGCCGTCGCTGCTCTTTGGAGAAGGCGACGAATTCCTGACGGCCTTGGCCGGCTTGATCCGAGTGTTCCCGCTGGTCCCGGTGTTGGGAGCAGGCAGCAACCGGCTGCAACCGGTGGCCGCCGACGACATTGCCCGATGTATCGGTATGTCCGTGGGCCGGCAAGACCTGAAGGGACGCGTGCTGGCCTTGGGCGGACCCCAACGCCTCAGCTACAACGAAGTCCTCACCGAAGTGGCGTTGGCCATGGGTAAACGGAGAAAGAAAGTGCATCTGCCCGTAGCGCCGGCCTACGCCGCCGCGGCTATACTCCAGCCGCTGATGGCGAAAGCTCCAATCACCACCGACCAGATTCGGATGTTGGGGATTCGCAACGTGGCGGAGGCAGACGGAGTGGAACGGGCCTTCGGGTTTACCCCCCGCGGGCTACGCGGTAACATTGATTTCGTGAACTCTGTAGGATTCATGGACGGACTTGGAATGGTGCTGGGCTTCCCACCCAGCCGGCCTGTGCCATGACCCCCCAAGGTGCGATTTGGACTACCGCGAGTCAATAGCCCATCTGCTGACCCTGGTCGACCTGGAACGCAACCGGGTCGACGGGCCCCGCCAAAAAACGATATACACCCTTGAGCGCATGGACCGGTTCTTGGAACGGTTGGGCAACCCTCACCTCGATTGCCCGGCCATTCACATCGCCGGCACCAAGGGGAAGGGCAGCACGGCAGCCTTCTGCGATTCCACTCTCAGGGCCGCCGGCCTGCGCACCGGGTTCTACTCTTCCCCCCATCTCCACACCTTCCGGGAACGCATCAAACGCGATTCAACCCCTGTAACCGAAGCGGTTTTCGCCGGACTGGTTGAAGACCTTTGGCCTCTGAGGGATGGCGCCTCCTCCGCCCGGGAGTCCAGCCAGGTTACGCTGTTCGAGTTTCTTACCGGCATGGCCTTCAGGTGCTTCAGCCGCGACCGGGTGGACGTCCAGACCATCGAGGTCGGCTTGGGCGGCCGGTTGGACGCCACCAACGTGGTGCGGGCCCAGGTGGCAGTCATCACCTCGATCAGCCTCGACCACATGGCGGTCCTCGGCGATACTGTCGCGGAGATCGCGGCGGACAAAGCCGGCATCATCAAGCCCGGAGCTTCCGTAGTCGTCTCGCCCCAGACGCCGGAGGCGCTGACGCCGATTCTGGCCGCCTGCGCCAAAATGGGCGCCGACCCGGTCTTGGTGGGGCGAGACGTTACCTGGGAACGCCACGAGACGGGACCGTCGGGACAGGTCGTCACCGTCCACGGGCGAAGTGGTTCCTACCATCTCATGATTCCCCTGCCGGGGGACTACCAATGCGAAAATGCGGCTGCCGCCGTCGCCGCGTTGGAAGCATTCTCCGAACGAATGGGGATTGCATTGAATCCTGAGGTTGTGGGGGAAGGGTTCGCCCAAGTCTCATGGCCCTGCCGTATGGAAGTGTTGGCCGAAACCCCCTTCGTGGTGGCGGACGGGGCGCATAACGTTTACTCTGTTACCAGCCTGCTGGCATCGTTGCCCGATTATTTCCCGTTCGAGCGGCTGTTCTTGGTGGCGGGAATGTCCCGGGACAAGGATATCCAGGGCATGGTGGCGCCCTTGGCGGCCTCGGCGTCCGAAGTATTCGCCACCAATTCCAGGCACCCGCGATCGGTTGGAGCGGAGGAGTTGGCGGACCTGTTCTCGGCGATGGGAGCCCCGGCCCAAGCGGCGGCCACCCCGGGCGATGCGCTGCGGCTGGCCACGGCCGCAGCCGGACCCAACGATTTGATATTGGCTACCGGTTCGTTGTTCCTGGCCGCCGAGGTCAGGGAGGCAGCGCTGGCGATAGAGCCGGAAGTGTACCCGGAGATCGCCCCGCAGCGCCGGGCCCGCTGATTGGTGCGGCCAATGCGAATATCTGGACCGCCGGAACGGGCGGGAGGTGAGTGGGAGTGGACCGGGTAAGGGTTGTTGTGACCGGGATGGGGGCCATGACCCCGCTGGGGCAGTCGCCGGACCAATTCTGGGAAAGCCTGGTTGCCGGAAGATCGGGCGTCGGTCCCATGACTCTCTGCGACCCCACAGGTTATCCGTGCCGTATCTCAGGCGAGGTATCCGATTTCGACCCCGGCCAGCACATCGCGGAGCGAGACGCTCGCCGCATGGCCCGTTTCACCCAACTGGCCGTGGCCGCCGGACTCCAGTCGCTGGAAAACTCTGGACTCGATGTGTCCCGTGAAGACCCCTACCGGCTGGGAGTAATCTTGGGCAACGGCAACGGCGGATTTCCGACCCTGGAAGAGAATTGCCGCATCCTGGCGGAGCGGGGCGGGATGCGCATGTCCCCGTTCTTCTTCCCGATGATCCTCCCGAACATGGCCGCTGCCGCAGTCAGCCGCTACCTGGGGGCTCACGGCTACAACTCCACGGCCACCACCGCATGCGCGGCCTCAAACCAGGCCATCGGAGAGGGGATGGAAGTCATCCGCCGGGGTGTTGCCGACGTTGTTTTCGCCGGCGGCACAGAGGCCGGGATCAGCCTGCTGGGATTGTCCGGCTTTGCCGTCATGCGCGCCCTGAGCACCCGAAATGACGAACCTCAATTGGCCAGCCGGCCCTTCGACGCCGGTCGCGACGGCTTCGTACCGGCCGAAGGATCCGTCGTGTTGGTCCTGGAGAGCCTGGAACACGCGGTGCGGCGAGGGGCCGCCATTCTGGCGGAAGTGGCCGGTTTCGGCTGCACCTCCGACGCCGGGCACCCCGTCCAGCCCGAGGAGTCAGGCGCGAGCGCCGCCGAGGCCATGCGCCTGGCGTTGGCCGACGCTGGGGAGCCATTGGAGGCGGTGGACTATATCAACGCCCACGGCACCTCCACGCCCCTGAACGACACGCTGGAAACGGTGGCTATCAAAAGGCTGTTCGGGGAACTCGCCTACCGAGTACCCATCAGCTCGACCAAGTCGATGATCGGCCACTCCCTGGGCGCGTCGGGATCTTTGGAGGCGGCGGCCTGCGTCAAGACCATCACCGAGGGGGCAATCCATCCCACCGTCAATTATGAGTCTCCGGACCCCACCTGCGACTTGGACTATGTGCCCAACCAGGCCCGCCAAAAGGACGTCCGGGTGGCGCTTTCGAACGCATTCGGCTTCGGAGGGCAAAACGCGTGTTTGGTCTTCCGCAAGTTTAGTGGTCAGTGAATAGTTGTAAGTGCTCAGCGGCTAACCACTAACCACTAACCACTGGGAGGGGGCAAATGACGGAACGCCTTGTATCCGGCGCTGTCCAGCAGGAAGACGCCGACTCTTCACTGCGGCCCCGGCGTCTCTCCGATTTCATCGGCCAAGCCCAGACCAAAGAGTCCCTCGACATTGCCATCCAGGCCTCCCGGATACGGGACGAGGCTTTGGACCACGTTATCATCTACGGGCCTCCCGGCTTGGGCAAGACGACCCTGGCCCACATCATCGCCGCGGAGTTGGACGTGGCCATCCGGGTGACCTCCGGCCCGGCGGTGGAACGGGCCGGCGACATGGCGGCCATCCTGACCAGCCTGCAGCCCCGGGACGTTCTGTTCATCGACGAGGTCCACCGGTTGAACCGGGTGGTGGAAGAGGTGCTCTATTCGGCCATGGAAGACTTCTTCCTCTCCTGGATGGTGGGCAAGGGCCTGGCGGCCCGCAGTGTAAACCTTCGAATCAATCCTTTTACCCTGATCGGCGCCACCACCAGGTTTTCTATGGTAAGCGCACCCCTGAGGGACCGGTTCGGCTCCATTTGCCGTCTCGATTACTACTGGCCCGAAGAGATGGAGGTCATTGTGGGCCGGTCGGCCCGCATCCTGGACACCGAGACCGACGAACAGGGCGTTAAGGAGATCGCCAGCCGTTCTCGCGGCACACCCAGGGTGGCCAACCGCCTGCTGCGGCGGACCCGGGATTACGCCTTGGTCAAGGCCGACAGCCGGGTCGACGGAGCGGTCGCCAGAGCGGCGTTGGAACAGTTGAAGGTGGACGAACTGGGTCTGGACCTGTCGGACCACCGCCTGTTGAGCAGCATTATCGACAAATTCGACGGCGGCCCCGTGGGGCTGGAAACGCTGGCAGCGGCTTTGAACGAAGACTCGGACACCATCATGGACGTATGGGAACCCTACCTGCTGCAGCTGGGGTTCCTCGACCGTACCCCCCGCGGTCGCATAGCAACCCGTCGCGCCCACGAACATCTGGGGCGGCCCTTCCCGACAGCCTGGCCCATCGACCAAGGCCGCCTGAACGGCCTGTAGCCCGCCTGTAGCCCGTCTGTAGCCGGCGCTGCGGTGCGCGTCACATTTTCGGGCGCCAGTCCCCCGTCATACCGGCGAAAGCCGGTATCCACAGGGACGCCCCACCGGGACTGAACACTTACTGTGACACTTGTCCCTTTCCAACGCCGGTAACGATGCTTCACCATTAGTGACTTTCCAGAATAGTGCAATCCTGGTTCTGAATCTAAATAACACAGGACCTCAACAATCCCGCCCGTCCCCCGACGTAGCCTCTGGGATGAAAATGACAGGAAATGAGCGAAAATGAGAGGGAAACTAAAAAAACCGCCGCGTTACCCAAGATTTCCAGTTGCTGGCGCGAAAATCTGACGGAGGTTGGGAATGGGCAAGTGTCAGGGTCTTTTCATGCGGGGAGGGCCAGCCACAAGGTGGGTAATTATTTGAATCAGGATTATCAATTGAAGGATCAGCAGGATGAAAGCGCCATCTTGAGAATCCAGAAATCCGGTAAATCCTGATTCAGATATAAAGGGGGCAGCCACGAGGGCTGCCGCTACATATTCATTTTTGAACACTTACTTTAATCGGGGTGTAACCCCACCTGCCATAAGAGTTGTCCAGCCCAACGTCCCGCCGCATATCGTAATCGTTCAGACCCGTGACGGTCCGCTAATAAGAGACTAAAGTCCCTTCCCCCTCAAGGGAAGCTTAGGATGGGGGTGGGTCCCGCCGGGTCAACTGACGCCAAAACAGATGATTACGAAACGTGCCGTCAGTTTTTGAGATAGTTTCTAAGCCCGTCCTTCCGTCATACCGGCGAAAGCCGGTATCCACGGGGGTGCGGCGGGGGCTTCCCACCGCCCCTGAACTCTTACTGGGGTGAAAATGACCGGAAATGAGAGGAAATGAGAGGGAAACTAAAAATTTCGGCTCCCCCGCCGTCAAGTAAGACTCCCAAGTGAACTTCCAATAAAACGAGGTGAACCCCAGATGGATACCCTGAGCGCCCTGAGCGCCCGCGTCCGCGCCCTCCAACGAAAATTGGCCCCCCAACTCGCCCTCCTCCGGCTCCGCCGGTTGGCCGAGGAGCATTGCCTCCAATCGTCTGCGGCCCGCGCCGACCGCCAACCCCCTCCCGAGTCCCATGCCTTCATCCGCCGGGTAGCCTCCGACGGCTTCCGTCTCCCCTCCTTCATGGCGGTCCATAAATACCTGGAGCGGTGCCGCGCCAACAACTCCCTCCCTGACCGCGAAGACCTCGTCCGCGCCCTCATCCCCTGGGCCCGGAATTACCCCGCTCCCGGGTTCTGCTAGGGACGGAAGCAGCCACCCGAATCACAGAAATCATCCAAATCAAACGAATCACAGTTCAAGACAACGGCGAAGAATGAAAAGGCCCTGCCCAGGCGCCGTGGTCGGTTGCCCGGCAGCGCGGCTAGCGTCTACAATGATGGCCCTTGGAGGCGTTCCCTGCGGGGCCTTGATTCCCGCTTCCACTTCCGATGCCGGATTGGGTGATATGAGTTCCACGGTCCATTCGATTTCCACAACCAGTTCTCCTTCGGCGGAACACCTTCCGCCGCTGACCGGCGTGGTCCGTCAGGCTGGCGCTGGCGAACGATTGACCGACGACGACGCATGGGCCCTGGTATCGGCCGACCCGGAACAACTGGACGGGATGTGCGAGGCCGCGTCGGCGGTCAGGGACCGGGGCAAGGGCAGAACAATCACGTTTTCGCCCAAGGTATTCATCCCACTCACCCACATGTGCCGCGACTTCTGCGGGTACTGCACCTTCAGGAAGACCCCGGAACAGGCCGGCGACACTTTGTACATGACGCCGGAGCAGGTGCTGGATGTGGCCCTGGCTGGGGAACGCCTGGGCTGTACCGAGGCGTTGTTCACCCTTGGGGAACGGCCCGAGCAACGCTACCCCGAAGCCAGGGAATGGCTGGGCCGGCGCGGCTTCAAGACCACTCTCGAGTACCTGACCCACGTTTCCCAATTGGTCTTGGAACAAACGGCCCTGTTGCCCCACGCCAACCCCGGCACCATGAGCCGCCGGGAATTGGCGGCGTTGAAGTCATCGAATCCGTCCATGGGCCTGATGCTGGAGAGCACCAGCCCCCGGTTGCACGCCGCCGGAGGGCCTCACGAGTTCGCCCCCAGCAAACGCCCCAGGGTCCGGCTGCGCACCATAGAGTTGGCCGGCGAGTTGCGGGTGCCATTCACTACTGGTATCCTCATCGGTATCGGCGAGGATCGCCGCGACCGCATACAATCGTTGCTGGCCATCAGGCGGCTCCATGAACGGTTCGGCCACGTCCAAGAGGTGATCGTCCAGAATTTCAGGGCCAAACCGGCTACCCCGATGGAAGAGGTGCGGGACGCCGAGACCGAAGAGCTTATGTGGTCGGTCGCGGCCGCCCGGTTGATATTGGGACCGGACGCCAACGTACAGGTGCCGCCCAACCTCAGCGCCGATAACTACCAAGTCTATCTGGATGCCGGTATCAACGACTGGGGCGGCGTCTCCCCACTGACCATCGACTTCGTAAACCCGGAAGCGCCTTGGCCGGCGTTACGGGAGCTAAGGGACCGGACGGCTGCGGCGGGGTTCGAGTTGAGGCCCCGTTTGGCGATTTACCCGGAGTATTTTGTAAATTCCGAAGAGTTCCTACCGCCCGGTCTCCGGGCCAAAGTATGGGCCGTGGCCGATGATGCGGGATACGCACGAGGGGGGACCCAAAGATATGCCGGGACCGACTAACCAACAATCGCCGGAGGAACGGACTCCCGTGGGGGCTCTGAGCGGACTTGCCGGCGCCCTTAGACCCGAGGTGGCGTCCATTTTGGACCAGGCCCTCTCCGGCGCCGACATATCGGCTGAGGAAGCCACCACTCTCTTCGAATGCTCCGGGGCTGAATACAACGCCTTGGTGTGGGCCGCCGACGAACTGCGCCGCCGCACCGTGGGCGATGTCGTCACCTACGTGGTCAACCGGAACATCAATTTCACCAACGTCTGCATCAAGCGGTGCGGCTTCTGCGCCTTCAGCCGCGACTTCCGGGAGGAGGAAGGTTATTTCCTTCCAGTGTCCGAGATAGTCCGCCGGGCGAAGGAAGCCTGGGACTACGGCGCAACCGAGGTCTGCATCCAGGCCGGGCTTCCGCCGCAGATGGAAGGCGACACCTACATCCGTCTTTGCGAAGCCATCAAGTCGGAGCTGCCCGACATACACATCCACGGGTTCTCTCCGGAAGAGGTGCTCTACGGATCGGTCCGGTCACGGTGCACCATCAGGGAATACCTGGAAGGCCTGAAGGCCGCCGGAGTCGGCAGCCTGCCGGGCACTTCCGCGGAAGTGTTGGACCAGGCGCTCCGGGACGAGATCTCCCCGGGCCGGATCAACGTCCAGCAGTGGATAGAGGTGATCACGACAGCCCACGCTCTGGGCATACCCACCACTTCCACCGTAATGTTCGGCCACCTGGAAACCGCGTCGCAGCTCGCCCGCCACATGGCCCTCCTTCGGGACATACAGAAGCAGACCGGCGGCATTACCGAGTTCGTGCCGTTGAGCTTCGTACACACCGAAGCGCCCATGTTCATGAAGAACCTGCTTGAGAATGTGCGCCCCGGTCCCACGGGGATGGACGTGGTCAAGGTTCACGCCATTGCTCGTATAATGCTGAACAACTGGATACCCAACATCCAGGCCTCCTGGGTGAAAGAAGGCCACCGGATGTCCCAGTTGCTCCTGACCGCCGGAGTCAACGACCTGGGCGGCACGTTGATCAACGAAAGCATCTCCACGGCGGCGGGCGCCCAGCACGGGCAGCTCATGCGGCCGGCGGAGTTCCGGCAAATAATCCGCCAGGCCGGCCGCGTCCCCGCTGAACGCTACACGACCTACGGTATGCGGAGAATCTTCGGCGACTCCGACGAGGAACTGGACCCGCTGGACTTGGTGGGCGACAATGTGGAAGAAGTGTTCGGTTCCTACGCCCGTCTGGTAAAGCTGGACACTTACCGGTTCGAGCACCCCCGGCATGCCCAAAAAGCCGCCGGCCAGTAGGACCTTTCGGTCCTCGACGATGCCGGCTGTTCCGGGTGCGTTCCTGCGTCTGAAGGACCGGCGCGGGTTGGCATGGTAGGCGACGCCGCCCGTGAATCCAGGCCGAGAGTCCTGGCCTTGGCCGGCGGGGTGGGCGGGGCCAAGTTGGCCTTGGGACTGACCCAATGCCTTCCCGCCGACGACCTGACCATTGTCGTCAACACCGGCGATGACGAGAACTTCCACGGCCTGCACGTATCGCCCGACCTCGATACCATGATGTACACTTTGTCCGGCCGCTATAACCCCGTAACCGGGTGGGGAATTCAGGGCGATACCTTCAACTGCCTGGACATGCTGAAAGAATTTGGCGTGGATGCCTGGTTCAACCTCGGAGACTGGGACTTTGCAACCCACATTCGCCGGACCCAGATGCTACAAGACGGTGCAACCCTTTCTGAAATCACCGACGATCTGTCCCGGCGCTTGGGCGTGGCTCACAGGATAGTTCCCATGAGCGATCAGCGGGTCCAGACTGTGTTGGACACCGAAGAGGGCGCCCTACCCATGCAGCAATATTTCGTCCGGCGCCGCGCCGAGCCCAAGGTAACGGCGGTGCGGTATTTGGGCACCGACAACGCCCGGCCTTCCCCGGGGTTCACCGAGGCGATGGATAATGCCCGCGCGCTGGTGGTGTGCCCCTCTAACCCGGCCCTCAGCGTCGCCCCCATATTGGCGGTGGCCGGGGTAATGGACCGGCTCAAGTCCTTTACCGGGCCGCGAGTGGCGGTGAGTCCGATCGTCGGAGGGGACGCCGTACGAGGCCCCGCCGGCAAGATCATGGCCGAGATGGGACTGGAGGTAACGGCGGTCGGCGTGGCCCGGTTGTACCGTGATTTCTGCGACTACCTGGTGATCGACCGGCAGGACGCCGGCCTCGCTCCCAAGGTCGCTGCCGAGGGGCCCAAGCCTGTCGTCGCCAATACCATCATGGAGTCCCTGGAGGACAAGATCCGACTGGCCAAAGAAATCTTGGAGTTGCTACCCTGATGGGGCTGTCATCCATGCCGCCTGAATCGTCCGGCGAGGACATGCTCAACGAGGCCATGCTCAACGAGGAAAACAACGTGATTGCCATCGTTCCCATGAAAAACCTGTCTGATGGGAAGTCGCGGCTGGCAAGGAGCCTCACCCAGGAACAAAGGGCGGAACTGGCCTTGGGGATGCTGCGGAGGGTCTTGGTGGCCCTCACCGGAACGTCGATAGACATGATTTGGGTGGTGGGGGGCGGCGAGAGGGTGCGCAACGTGGCACGGAACCACCACGCCGTGTGGCAGGAGGAAATGGGCCGCAACCTTAACGACACCCTGTCCAAAGCCATTGACCAAGTCTCTATGCGTGGGAAGGCCGCGCTCTATTTGGCCGGCGACCTTCCGTTCATCAAACCGGCCGACGTTTATCGCCTGCTGCAAGCTTCTCGGGGCCACGGCAACGTCACCCTCGCCCCGGCCCGCCGCGACGGCGGCACGAACGGAATCCTGATCCCTCACGGGGTCCCCTTCCGCCCGCAATTGGGCCGCAACAGCTTCAGGAAGCACCTCTCCCAGGCTGCCAGACTGGAGTCTTCGGTCGCCATCGCCTACAGTCCTGGCCTAGGGTTCGATTTGGACATTGTCGACGACTTGGAAACCTTTCAACATATGGAGCCGGATTTGCTGGAACGGTTGGCGCCCAGTTTCCGGGCATTCCCGGTGCAGACGGCCCCCGACCCGGCTCAGGCCGACCCAGGAGTTTCGTGGCGGCGTGAATATCGATAAGCCTAAAATCGGCGTACTGTTGCCCACCAGGGGCCTGCTGCTGGGCGGCGAGCAGCCAGCAAACGCCGACCGGATCCTGCGCATGGCCGAGAGAGTCGAGGCTGCGGGCCTGGACTCCGTCTGGGTTGGCGACAGCCTGGTGGCCAAACCACGTTTGGAACCCCTGGCGGCCCTGGGAGCCATCGCGGCCCGCACCAGCCGGGTCCGTCTCGGGACGGCGGTGTTGCTGCCGGCGCTGCGGCATCCGGTCCTGCTGGCCCAGACCATGGCCACCGTCGATTTGATCTCTGGGGGCCGTTTGATCATCGGCGCCGGCGTGGGCGGCGCTTTCAACGACGAGCAGCGGGGAGAATGGAAGGCCGCGGGCGTCGATCCGACCCGTCGGGCCCGCCGGTTTGAAGAAATCGTCGAAGTTGTCAAAGGGCTGGGCCCGGGAGAGCCCTACGATTTCAAGGGACGCCATTTCGATTTCGACGCAGTGACGATGCGGCCGTCGACAACTCAGCCGGGCGGGATACCCGTACTGATGGCTACCCACTACCGCGCTGGGCGGCCGGCCCAGATCGACCGGGCGGCCCGGCTTTCCGACGGCATCATCGCCATTTCCGACACGCCCGACGAATTCTCTCAGGTTATCGCCCAAGTCGAGGCCAAGGCGGCCGAGTTAGGTCGAGACCCGGCCCATTTCGACCAGACGTTCTACCTCACGGTAAACGTGGACTCCGACTTGGACCGGGGCCGGAGAGACGCCGAAGATTTCCTTACCGCCTACTACGGGGCCGAAATCTGGGGTACGCGGTGGGGCCCATTCGGCGGGACCGAGAGGGTAGCGGAGCGGATGGCGGAGTACGCCGACGCCGGGGCCCGAACCCTGGTGGTCAGACTGGCGACATATAATCCGGAACGACAACTGGACGTCTTCCTGGAAAAAGTCGCTCCCCACTTTACGTAACGCCGGCCGCCCGGTCGGGGCGAACGACGAGGAGACGCTTTGCTTCCCATCGACCTTTCGGGCCAGAAAGGAATCGTCTTCGGTGTGGCCAATGAGCGCAGCATTGCTTGGGCTATTACCGAATCCCTTTCCCAGGCCGGCGCCCGCCTGGCCCTGACCTATCAGGGCGAACGATTGAAGCAGCGGGTGGAGAGTCTGTCGGGGACATTGGACAACCCGTTGCTCCTGCCGTGCGACGCCACAAACGATGAGGAAATCGACCACGTTTTCCAGGCGCTGGGTCAGGAGTTCGGGGACATTTCATTCTTGGTTCACAGCATAGCCTATGCCAACCGGGAAGACCTCAGCGGCCGCTTCTCCGAGACGGGGAGGGAAGGGTTCCGCATAGCCATGGAAGTGAGCGCCTATTCGTTGCTGCCCTTGGTGCGCCGCGCCGCGCCTCTGATGACCGGCGGCGGCAGCGTGGTCGCGATGACTTTCGACGCCTCCCAGCGGGTGTATCCGGGGTACAACGTGATGGGAACGGCGAAAGCGGCGTTGGAGAACAGCGTTCGCCAGTTGGCTTCGGAGTTCGGGCCGGATAACATCCGGGTCAACGCCATATCCGCCGGACCGCTGGAAACCCTGGCCGCCCGCGGCATCAGCGGCTTCCGGGAAATGCGCCACATCCACGCCGAACGAGCGCCCCTGCAACGGAACATCACGGCAGATGAGGTCGCCAACACCGCCCTTTTTCTCTGCAGCCCTCTTTCCAGCGGTATCACCGGGACCATCATCCCGGTGGACGCCGGCTACCATATCATGGCCATCTGAGCTGCCGCCAGGCGAGCGGTCTCGAAAGAAAATGACCGCCGTTTGGCGGTCTTTCCTTGTGGTGCGCGGGGCCGTGTTTCCAGTCCTGATTCGACGAGTCGGGCTATCCGGGCGACGAAGTCGCGTTCAACCCGCTCAATATCAGGCGGTCGGCGTCGGCGGCCTCGCCCCTGCCTTGCTTCGAATAGGCTTCGGCGCGGCGTTCCCAGGCTTCTGGAAAGCTGGGGTCCAAGGCGATGGCTTTGGTGAACTGGTCGATTGCTTCCTGGGTCCTGCCGTCGTTAAACAGCCTCATGCCGCGGGCGGTCATGGTGGCGGCAGTGGGCGGGGCCCCTGGTGTCGGTACGCCCCATGGCTCCGGGGTCAACGCCCCGTCGGCTTGATCAGCGGGCCGGGCTTCGGCGGCTTGCGCCATAACCGGTCCAGGTTCCGCCGTCGCTGGGGCCGCCTCCGCAGGTTGGCCCGGAGCGGGTCCGGGTTCCGTGGCCGGCGGGATGGGTTGGGCCGTTTGCGCCATTGCCGGGTCGGCGGCATCGGCGGCTTGAGCAGTTGCCGGACGAGCCTCTTCCGCCGTCGGGGGGGCTTCGACGGACTGGGCTATTACCGGCCGGGATTCTTCGATGGGGGACGGCTCGACCTCCCGTACCGCAGACGCATCCGCGGACCTGGCCGCCGCAGTCTCCACGCCCGCAATGGAATCCTCGACCATGGGAGCCACGGGGGCGGGGATGGTGTAGTGCTCGGTACCCTCCGGTGTGTAAACCTCAGTCAGGTCCCAGCCGCAATTAGTGCAAAAACGCTGGCCGGCCCGGTGCGTGTTGGCGCACTTGGAGCAGGCGAACCTTTGGAGCCTTGTCTGGGGATCGACGTTCGTCCGGGGCATGAAAAGCATGAGCAGAAGGGGTAATACGCCGAGGAAGTTCCATGGCAACAGGCCCAACAACAGGGCCGCGCCACCCCAAATCCACGGGTTTCGACCCCGCGACATTGCAACCTTGGCAGTCCAGACCGCCAAGAACAGGACAAGCAGATAAGGGAGAATCGTGCTCATCAGGAGAGAGAGGTCTTTTCTTCCAAGCTCGAAAGTTGTGGCAATCGGTAGACTATCTCTGAATATACACCCATATTCGTGCTTGAAGCAACGCCCATGTAACGATTCCCATGGCGGCCGCGCCCGGGGTTGGCTTTCGTAGCGGAGGGAACGTGGTTTCAGGCCGGCGTCGGACTTCTGGGGGCACGGAAGTTAGCCTGCGTGTTAAGATGTTAGCGTCAACTGGGCCTGATCATTTGCGAATAGACAGGAAGACGAGGAGGGACATGAAAACAACGCTATCCATACTTAAGGCAGACGTGGGTTCGATTGGCGGTCACACCAAGCCTTCGGACCGTATGCTCGATTCAGTAAAGTCCGACGTCGCAGCCGCCATCGGCCGCGGCCTGCTCATCGACGCCTTCGTGGGCCATACCGGTGACGACATTTGTATAGTTACCTCCCACACCAGAGGTGAAAACGACACGGATGTACACCAATTTGCTTGGAACGCCTTCCTGAATGCCACCGATGTCGCCAGCCAATACGGGCTTTACGGCGCCGGGCAGGACCTGTTGGCCGACGCTCCCTCCGGCAACATCCGCGGCGCCGGTCCGGCGGTCGCGGAGATCGAGTGGGACCACGACCCGGTCAAGACCAACCGGATACGGCCGGCGGAGTCCTTCATGGTGCTGGCTGCCGATAAATGCGGGCCCGGAGCGTACAACCTGCCGTTGTTCCTGGGATTCGCCGATCCTATGTACTGCGCCGGACTCATGCTGCCTCGCCTGAACGAAGGCTTCACATTCAACATCATCGACATGGACAACACGGGCGGCGACAGCCTGATCTCCTTAAACGCTCCAGAGGACTACTACAAGATAACGGTACTGTTACGGGACAACGAGCGGTTTGGCATCGACAGCATCGTCTCTCGCC
Source organism: Dehalococcoidia bacterium (assembly GCA_965220625.1). Classification (GTDB taxonomy): domain Bacteria; phylum Chloroflexota; class Dehalococcoidia; order Lucifugimonadales; family UBA3495; genus VXOI01. The sequence goes on along the minus strand of CBDCQN010000002.1, from coordinate 172,857 downwards.
ACACCGGTCAGACGGCGGCGGCCGTGTCTGCCACCCGCATGCACAACATCGCCGGCACCTATACGGGCAAGGACGACCCGGTTGCCTTGGTGCGCAACCAAGGAGTTTTCCCCGCTCCTGAGGAACTGATCTCCCCCTACGCCAAGGCCCACTTCATCGGAGGCGATGCCCGTGGCTCTCACGTGATGCCTCTCATGCCGGTGGCCATCAATACCGCGGTTACCGGAATGTACTGCCTGCCGCTGGTGTCCTGCATCGGGTTTTCCCTCAACGCGGGAGGCTATTTCTCCGATTCCTTCGCCGACTTTTTCGACAACCCGGCTTGGGACTATACTCGTCAGTTGGCCCAAGAAAAGGCCATCCAGATGCGCTCCCAAGGCTGGTCCGGCGCGGCGATGCTCCCCTACAACGAGCTGGAATACTCCGGCTTCCGCACGAGTATCGGCGACCTGGTGGACCGGTTCGCTTTCCGGAACGGCAAGGTCGAGGAAGCTGCGATACCGGAAAAGGCGGGGGCCGCAGACGATTAACCGGCTTCACACCCGCCGATTTGGCGCCCGAAAGGAATGGGCCTGCGGTGGAACACCGCAGGCCCATTCCTTTTTCGCTCTGGTATAGCCCGGGAATTTACTCGGCCAAGCGCAAACCCAGGTCGGTCAATTGGGCGGGTTCTACCGGCGCCGGCGAATTGAACAAAAGGTCCGACCCGTTCTGGGTTTTGGGAAAGGCAATGACATCCCGGATCGACCTGGCGCCGGCCAGGATGGCCACCAGCCGGTCTATGCCGGGAGCGATCCCACCGTGAGGGGGCGCGCCGTAATCGAAGGCCTCCAGAATCTGGCCGAACCGTTCGTTAACCTCTTCCCGGGTGTACCCCAGGATGGCGAACACCCTCTCCTGCAATTCCCGGCGATGAATCCGGATGCTTCCGCTGGCCAACTCCGACCCGTTGCAGACGAGGTCGTAGGCCTTGGACCTGATGCCGGAAAGGTCCTCGCCCTCCAATCGGCCCTCCTCGCCGTCGCCCGGCGCGGTGAACGGATGGTGCGAGGAGTCCCAGCGGTTGCCGTCGGCGCTCCATTCGAAGAGAGGGAATTCGGTGACGAAGGCGAAAGCCAGTTCGTCGGGGTCGGCCAGGCCCAGCGATTCACCCATGTGGGTCCGGACGGCGTTCAGCCAGTGGCTGATTCCCGGCTCCTTCCCGGCCATCAACAGGACCATGTCCCCCGGGCCGGCTCCCATCGCGCCAGCGAGGCGTTCGTGCCACTCTACCGGCATCCTCAGGCCTGCCGACTGGAGCACCTCGTCCTCCCGCTGCTCGCCGACGGGACCGGCGCCGCGGTAACGAATGTGGCTCAGCCCGCCGGCTCCCGCTTCCTTGGCCAAGGCCTCCAATTCCCGCACTTGGGAGGTAGTGTAGTGGGCCAGTCCCGGGGCCACGAACCCTCTGATCCGTCCCCCGGTCTCGGCTGTGGTAAGAAACACCCGGAACTCGGTTTCGGCCGCCAGGCCGGTAACGTCGGTGATCTCCAGTCCGAAGCGAAGGTCGGGCTTGTCCGAAGCGTAGCGCTCCATCGCCTCGGCGTGGCTCAACCTGTGGAACGGAGTGGCGAGCTTCTTCCCCGGCGCCACCGCCGTCACCAGCCCGGTATACAACTCTTCCGTGAGGTCGAGCACGTCGTTTTCCTCGACGAAACTCATCTCCAGGTCCAGCTGGGTGAACTCCGGTTGACGGTCCGCTCTCATATCTTCATCGCGAAAGCATCGTGCGATTTGGAAATATTTGTCGACCCCGGCGACCATCAGCAACTGCTTCAGTTGCTGGGGCGATTGGGGCAGGGCGTAGAAGTTGCCCGGTTGGAGCCTGCTGGGGACCAGAAAGTCCCGTGCGCCTTCGGGCGTGCTCTTCAGCAGGATGGGCGTCTCGATTTCCAGAAATCCACGGGAGTCCAGAAAGTCCCGTATGTACTTGACCACCTTGTGCCGCAGCACGAGGTTGTCGAGCATCGGTTGACGCCGCAGGTCCAGGTAACGGTATCTCAGTCTCAGCCCCTCGTCGGCCCCCGCGTCGTCGGAGATGTAGAAAGGCGGAGTGAGGGAACGGTTCAATACTGTGATCTCATCGGCCATGACCTCGACGTCTCCGGTCGACATGGCCGGGTTCTCGCTTCCGGCGGGCCGCTGCCGGACAGTTCCCTTTACCTGCACCACCCATTCTTGGCGCAGGGTTTCGCCCACCTGGGCGGCGCCGGCCGATAGTTCAGGGTTGGCCACCACCTGAACGGTCCCGGAACGGTCCCGCAGGTCCAGGAATATTATGCCGCCGTGATCCCGGCGCCGGTCGACCCAACCGGCCAGTGTGACCGAGGCGTCGGAGTCGTCCAATCCGAGGGTCCCGCATTCCGTGCTACGCAGCACGCAGAGTCCTCCTGAGCAAACGTTAGTTTACGTTAGTCTCCGGTTGTTTTCGTTGGTTTCGTATATGCAAGGCCGACGGGAACCCCGCCGCCCGCTCCAAGACTAGGCGCCGGGGAATATTTTCAGGATATCGTCGAAAGGGCTGGCCTGGGGCGAGGACAGCGCGGATACCGCCTCGGCCAAAGCGTCGGCGCTATCCACGGGTGGCAAGCATACCGTGTCCAGGCAAACGTGGGCACGGGCCCGGCTGTCATCCGTCAACGTCCGAACGGTCTTGATATCCAGATTGGGATTGGGCAGCCGCGCCGCCGCTTGGAGCAAGTCACGGCAGGAGGCGTCACCGGGGCGGCCCTCCACGGTAACCTCCACCACCGGGTTCTTGAAGAGCCGGATGGCCAGACCGTACTCGGCGGCGAACTCTCCTTGCTCCCGATAGGTATCGACGAAGGCGCTCAGGGTAACCTCGCAGAGCTGCCGGTAGTCCTCATTGCGAGTGACCTGATACAGGCGGACCAACGCCTCTACCGCCGCCACGTTTTCGGCCAATGGCTTCTCCCGGACCTGCATGTGTCCCAACGCCTGCTCGTCGGCCTCGATGTCGAAAAACCCACCCCTCTCGCTGTCGAAGAATTTGTCGACCAATATCCTCGCGGTTTCCACCGCGCGATCAAGGTACACCGGCCGCGCGGTGCTGGAGTGGGCCTGCACCATACCGGTCAGGAGCCAGGCCCAGTCGGCCAAAAACGCCGGACCTTCCCCAGCGCCCTCCTCGGTATAAACGTGGCTGAATACGTTCTGCGCCGACATTTCATGCAGGCGTTCCAAGACCGTCAGGGCGGTATCGGCCAGGTCCTCTCGTCCCAGCTTCCATGAAGCGTCCAGCAGCACGGCGGCGGCCAGCCCATTGCCGCTAATGTAGCACGAGGGGTCGGGAGGTGGCGGCCCCGTCTTCATCCGTTCCGGCGCAGGCAGGGCAAAATAGGCGGAATGGGCTCCCTGGCTGCCCCGGAACCCCGGGGCTGCCGGATCGTACAATTGGTCCAACACATAATCGATGGTCTCTTCCGCCACGGCGCGGTAGCGGGGCTCATCCAACAACAACCAAGCGTCCAGATAGCACCGGGCCAGGCTCAGGTTGTCTTCCAGTAGCTTTTCCCGCTGCGGGTCCGACCAGTCAGCTTGGGCCGCGTGCCTGAAGAAGCCGCCGTCGGTGGTGTCGCGGACCGGCGAACCGGCCATCTGGTCCAGGGTCTTACGCACCATGGCGGCGTAAAAATCTTCTCCGGTGGTGCGGAGCATATGAATGACGAATCGAAGAATCCCGGGATTGGAGAACTTGGGCTCCTCGCCGAACCCGCCGTTCAGCGGATCGTAGGCGCCAGCGACGGTCCGCGCGATGCGGTCGCTCAAGCCCGTGTCCATTTCATGGCCCGCCGCGAACCGCCGGGACTGCTCCCTGCGGCGGTGAAGCAGTTCTCGCGCCTGGGTGTATAGCTGGGGTTTGTCCGCGCGGTAAGCCTCCTTGAGCTCCGACAGCATGGCCAGGAACTGGTCGGGCGGCAGGTAAGTCGCCCCGCCGACGAGTCCGCCGTGGGGAGTCAAGAACGCTGTGGTGGGCCAGCCACCCACGTTGTAACGGGAGTTGATGTCAGGCCGATGGTCATTGTCGACGCGGACTGCAACGAAGTCCCGATCGAGTATCGCTTGTACGTCCGGGTCGGAGTAGCTGGTGTCGTCCATGACGTGGCACCAGTAGCACCAGACAGCGGAAATAGAGAGAAGCACCGGCTTGTCTGCATCCTGGGCACGGGCGAAAGTCTCCGGCGTCCAAGGCTGCCAGTCGATGAAATGGGCCCGGTTTGAATTGGGAGAAAAGCGGAAGTTGGACACTGCGGTTCCAAGTTAGCATAGCAGTGACCGCTTTTTCAATTCACGTGGAGAGTTGACACGCCTGGAAAGATTGGCAGATTGCGTATAGATACTGGAACGGTTGGCTACTTTCGCCCCGTTGGCCGACCTCACGCAGTCGCGAGATTTTCCGTCTCCAATTGGTAGGCCGCGTGGGTCAAGGGGACGCCAAGAAGTTGACGGGCCCGCTCCAGCCCAGGATGGCCGGCGTTGGACAACGGCACGAGGGAACCACCCTCCATCGCCGCGATGGGCACACCGTCCATGTAGGCCAACCGGTTGCCGGGCACAGCCGCCACGCGGCTTCCCGGCGTCAGAATACCCGCCAGGTTCAAGGGGTCGCAGGCTGACACCAACACGAACCGCCCCGAGGCATCCTGGCCCTTGACCCGTCGGAGCAAGTCCACGGCTTCGGGCAACGCAAACTGTTCCCCGACGAAACCGGACACGAAGCGTCCCCCTCGCACCTCTCCCCGCGCTTCCAAACGTCGCAGCACCCGAACCAGGTCCCGCCAGCGCAAGGCCAGAGCGTCCCGCGCCAGCAACTCGGGAAATACGATTCCGTAACGCGAGAGCAGTTGGCGGGCGACGGCCTCGGTGCGGTCCTCTACGGGGTCCGGCGGCTCCAGCACCCACCAACGGCTGAATCCGCGGCGGCGGTGCAGGTTCCCCCGGAGGGGCCGGGGAGAACGAGCGGGGCGGCGGGGCCGGGTCGTTCCACGGACCCGCTGCCGGACCGCCTCGAACCCGTCCGAGGTTATCCGCCCGGAAGCCGCCAGGCTCCAAATTGCCTCTTCCACATCGCTGGGCAGCCGTTTCGTCGCAGCCACGATGTCGGACAGGAACGATGCCCCCCGCTGGGAAAGGAACTCCAGCGTTTCTTGGGCGGCGCCGGTGGGGTCTGCCATGTCCGAAGGCCCGGCATCCAACAACCAGTCCAGCGACTCCCGCAGCGCCAGGGTTACAGGCGTTGACTTGGTGAAGGCCGCTCGAGCAGGGTGGCCGTTACCGAGTCCCAAAAGCCCACCGGCCCCGCCCGGCCTGCGGGCGGGAGAGGTCCGGCCCCAAACGACTTCTCCTTCGAGGCACAACCGGTCCAACGCCGTAGGGCTGAAATCGGTGAGGCGCGCGTTCAACACCTCTTCTTCGATTGCTCCGGCGGCGGACTCGAATCCCTGCAACTCTTCAATTACAGCCAACAGACCGCCCTCGCCCGATAGCCGGCAGGCGAGGTCGGCGTGCTGCCACTGGGTGAGAAAACGTATAAATGTTGCCGCCGGGACAGGCTCGACCTGGGCCCGAAGGGATGTGACGGTAGACCGGTGGATGCGGGCCAGTATGCGCCGGTCGCAAAACTCTTGGCCGCCGTCGTTGCCGCTGAACTCTCCTCTGAGCACGGCGCCATCGGCTTCCAGGCGGGCCAGCGCGTAACCGACGTCTGAATCTGGAAGGCACAGGGTTTCGGCCAGTCGCGCCGGGGTAAAGGGACCGGTGCATTCGGTCCAACCCTGGACCAAGGCGAGCACCGCGTCGTCGCGGGTAATTTGGGAGGGTCCGTCCGCCTCCCCGACCGCTGAGCCGAAGTCGACCTCCGCAAAGGCGGCCCTGACCAACGGCAAACGTTCCGCTGCGGCCCAAGCCTCCATGTGCCCCGTCAAAAGCAGGCGGTAGGCGCGTCCTGTCGCAGACAGCTCATGAAGCCACGATTCAACTTGCCCGGCGTCCGGGCCGCTCCGGTTGACGAGGGGCGCACCGAGGGCGAGCAGGCCGAGGGTTAACAAGGCATCGTGCAATTCGTCGGCGTCCCTGATCCTGGGCCAAGCGTTTGCCGTTTCCCGGAGGATGGCGGCCGGGTCCAGGCGGGCCAGGTCCCGGGCGTCGTCGGGCAAGGCGCGGCGCAGTGAGACCGCGCGGGCCCGGCGCTCCTCCAACGGCGCGTCGTCCAAAAAAGCATAGGGCATGGCGTTCAAAATCTGGTGGGAGAACGCGGACGGCTGAACGGTGTCGCGGCCGAAGACCTCGATCTCTCCTCTCTGAATTCCTGCCAATACCTCCCGGCAGCCATCCAGGTCCATGGCTTCGGTCAGGCAGTCCCGTACGGTCTCGAAGACCAGCGGGTGGTCGGGAATTTCGACGTCACCGGCGGTGTTGTTGTCCTGGCAGGCCACTTGGGCCGGAAAAACCGCCGCCAGCAGGTCATCGGACCACATGCGCTGCAAAGGAGGAGGCACCTTCCGGCCGCCGCTAAAGCGGAGGATTGCGAGGGCCCGGGTGGCATTCCACCGCCACCGGGTGCCGAACACCGGCGATTGGAGGATGGCTTGGGTCAGGACATCTTCGACAGTGCCGGGGGTGAGGTAGCCGAACACCTCTTCCACGGGTATGGACACCCCCGGCGAGAGAGAGAAGTTGAGGCCGTCGTCGGTCGCCGACGCCTGAAGCTCGAAATCGAAGGAGCGGCAAATCCTCTTCCGCAGCGCCAGGCCCCAGGCACGGTTGATGCGTGATCCCAGCGGTGCGTGGATGACCAGTTGCATACCGCCGCTTTCGTCGAAGAAGCGCTCGGCTACGACCCTGCGTTTGGTGGGGACCAGACCGAGCACACGCTTGCCCTCCGCCAGGTAGGCGACCAACTGGCGGCTGGCTTCCTCGTTCACCCCAGCCTCCGACACTACCCAATTCTGCGCCGTCGCCGGCTCGGCCAGCCGTTGGTCGATGGCCTCGCGCAACTCCGAGACCTCGTCCGACAATTCCCAGGTGCGGCCTGGGGCCTCCCCCAGCCAGAACGGTATCGTCGGGGGTTGGCCTTGGGCGTCTTCCACGCGTACCCGCCCATATTCCACCCTTCGAATCTTCCAAGCAGTATTCCCCAACAGGAACACATCGCCCTTGAGGCTTTCGATGGCGAAGTCCTCGTTGACGGTCCCCACGAAAGTATCGTCGGGCTCGGCTATGACGTCGTAATCCGCGTTGTCCGGTATGGCCCCTCCGCTGGTCATGGCGGCCAGCGGAGCGCCCCGCCTTCCCTTCACCCGATGATTGACCCCGTCGCGGTGGAGGAATCCGGTGCGACGGCCCTGCCGCGAAGCTATCCCATCGGACTGAATGTGCACCACTTGGTCGAACTTCTCCCGAGGCAGGTCTCGATAGGGGTAGGCTCGCGTGCTAAGCAGATATAGGTCGTCTTCGGTCCATTCCTCTTGGGCGCAGGCTGCCACCATCTGTTGGGAAAGTACGTCCAGCGGCCAAGGCGGGACGGCCAGGGTATCCAGATTGCCCCGGCGAACGGCCCGGCAGAGGGCCACGCACTCGGCCAATTCGTCGCGGGTCAGCGGGAACAGCCGCCCCTTGGGCGTGCCGCCCACCGTGTGGCCGGAGCGCCCTACCCGTTGCAACAGGACTCCGATGGACCTGGGAGACCCGATCTGGCAGACCAAGTCGACCACACCGATGTCGATACCCAATTCCAACGACGCCGTGGCCACGCATACCCGTACTTGGCCCGTCTTCAACTTTTCCTCGGCCGTCAGCCGAATGGCCCGGGAGAGGCTCCCGTGATGGGCTACGACCGCGTCCTCCCCCAAACGGTCGGACAACTGGTGGGCCACCCGCTCCACCAACCTCCGGGTGTTGACGAAGACCAGGGTTGTCTCGTGGGACTGGACCAGGTTGGCCACCCAGTCAAGGGCCTCGCCCCAGGTCTCGTGGCTGGCGATGGGGCCCAGTTCCCGTTCGGGCAGTTGGATGGCCAGGTCGATCTCCCGGGCGTGGCCGGTGTCGACAATCAGACAGTCGGGAGTGCCATCGGCCCCAATGTGGTCGTTTCCCACCAAGAACCGCCCCACTTCGTCGATGGGGCGTTGGGTCGCCGACAGCCCGATGCGGACGACCGGTTGTTCCGCCAATGCGCAGAGACGTTCCACCGACAGCGCCAGATGAGCGCCTCGCTTGTCGTCGGCCACGGCGTGAATCTCGTCCAAGATGAGGGTGCGGACCCCGGACAAACCCGAACGGCCGCTGCGGGAGGTAAGCAGGATGTACAGGGACTCGGGGGTGGTGATGAGGATGTGGGGCGGCTTCTTCGCCATTTTCTGGCGTTCCGACGCCGGGGTGTCGCCGGTGCGGACGGCGGCCCGTATTTCCGGCAGGGGAGTCCCTTTTCCGGCGGCCAGTTGGGATATCTCCCGGAGGGGCGTCTCCAGGTTCTTTTTGATGTCGTTGGAGAGGGCTTTGAGGGGGGAAACGTAGACGACTTGAGTGGTGTCGGGAAGTTCCCCATCCAGGCCCTGCCTTACCAGCCCGTCGATACAGGTCAGAAACGCCGCCAACGTCTTGCCGGAGCCGGTGGGGGCCGCGATCAGTGTGTGACGTGCTTGGGCGACAGCCGGCCAGCCTTGGGCTTGGGCCTCGGTCGGCTGCCCGAACCGCTCCTCAAACCACTGGCGGATGACAGGATGGAATTGGGAAGTTGGCATGTTATACCTGCCGGGGCGGCCGGAATGATTGGCTGTATTTTCCCTGTCGCGGACGGTTGACGCAAGGCGCGGTTGTCTCTGAACGAGGCGGAACCAGGATGAACGCCCGGATTGGAAGGGCGTTCTCAACGTGTGTTAATATCTTGACGCGCTACGACAAGGCAGATCACCGGAAAGTCGGCCCGTGGCTGCGTTGGGGAGAGACCGCCATGACCACCAGGCTCCGGTACGGCATGATTCCCTACAACCGGGAGGAGGGCGATATTTATAGCGGCCTCTGTTTCAACCCGGACGAGAAGGAGCCGCTGCCTGACGCAATGTACCAAGAGACCGTCCTTCTGGAAACAATGTACCTGCTGTCTGCCCGGTTCAACGCCTCGAACCTCCACGGGAATGTTTTTCTCAGCAGCAATACCTTCATCTGCTACGACCGCAGCAACCTGAACATCCGGGTGGGCCCTGATTGCTACCTGGCCTTTGGCGTGGACGCCGCCGCCATTCGGGCGCGGCGGCTGTATCTGCCTTGGGAAGCGGGTAAGATGCCCGACTTCGCCTTGGAAGTAGCCTCGGAAACCACTGCGGAAAACGACGGAGGGCGGAAGCGCGAACTGTATCAACGGTTGGGGATCGGCGAGTACTGGCGGTTTGACGGGACCGGCGGCGATTATTACGGCGAGCCATTGATCGGCGAACAACTGGTGAACGGCCGCTACCAGCGGTTTGAAATCCGCCATGAAGACAGCGGGGCGATTCGGGGCTACAGCCCGATGCTGGACCTGCTCCTCTCTTGGGAACTGCGAGGGAGTGAAGGATGGCTGTGCTTCTATGACCCCGCGACGGGGGTGCGGCTGCCTACCTACCAAGAAGTCCTCGACTCCCGCCAAACTGCCGAAGCTCGGGCTGACGCCGCCGAGGCAGAAGCCAGGGAGTTGCGCGAACAGATGCGCCGGTTGCTGGACCGGTAACGCCTTCGGAGACATCCGCCTCATCCGCCCCTGACCGGGCTGCCCAACGGTCCGGCAGGCCACACCCGCTTTATCCGCCTCGACCAAAACCCTGGCCCACACCGGCGTAGAACCCGCGAAGCGCGAACCGAACGTATGGAAAAAGCCGTTGCCTGCCAATCGTTCGGAAAAGCCTGACCCCCGGTCCCGCTTCGCTATTTGACGATAGCGCAAATGCCCCGTAGCATTGGCGCGGCGGGCCGCGGGCCCGCCCAATCTCCCGGATTGCGAGGCCCTATGACGCAGGTACTGGAGGCTAGAGCCAACCCCTTCGGCGGCATGGTCACCGCGCCGGGCGTACTGCCGGCGGATGCCGACGAGTTCGCCCGGCGGCTGGACTTGTCCTTGGCGCAGTGGCGCGAGGAAGGGTACAAGGCCGTATGGTTGGAGGTGCCCATTCACCGGGCGGCCTTGATACCGGCGGCGGTCTCCAACGGCTTCACTTTCCACCACACAGGCGAAGAATACCTGATGCTGACCTGCGAGTTGGTGGAAGGGTCCTACCTGCCGCCATTCGCCACCCACTACGTCGGAATTGGCGGCGTGGTGCTGACCCCGGAGCGGGAGTTGCTGGTGGTCAGAGAGAAGTACGGGTTCGGCGGGCGTCCCCCGACCCTCAAGCTGCCCGGCGGGGCACTCCAACCCGGCGAACACCTGGTGGAAGCGGTGGAGCGTGAGGTTTTGGAGGAAACGGGGGTGACGGCTGAGTTTGAAGCCATGGCCTGCTTCCGTCACTGGCACGGCTACCGCTACGGGAAGTCGGACATCTACTTCGTGGGCCGTTTGCGGCCGCTGAGCCGCGAGATCACCATGCAGGCCGACGAAATTCAAGAGTGTCTTTGGCTGCCCGTGGGTGAGTTCCTGGAGGGCGAGGAGATCAGCAATTTCAACAAGCAGATCGTCCGGGCGGCTCTTGAATCCGAGGGTGTAGTCCGTTGCTTCATCGAGGGCTTCGGCGGCCCGGACACCCGGGAGTACTTCATGCCGCCGCATTTGGTCGACGGTACGGGCGTGGTCCCATTCCCCGCAAGCGCTTGACGCCAGCCGCCGGACGGATCCCGGCACCGGAATACAACCTAGGGATTGCTGCAACACATCGCGGCGGGTTGGATACGGCGGCTCCATTGGGCCTATAATAGGCCGCAACGAAATCAAGTACGCGATGGGAGATGAAATGGTCCGCCAGATGGCCGATTACAACCCCGAACAAGGCGACATGGTCCTGCCACCCACCGGGCGCCCGGTGGTACGGTCCACCCAGGGCGTCATCTCTTCGGGACACTACCTGACCTCAATGGCCGGAATGAGAATATTGCTCGCCGGAGGCAACGCTTTCGACGCCTTGGTCGCCGCCGGGTTCGCCGCTGCCGTAGTGGAACCCATCGCCTCCTATTCCTTGGCCGCTGAAGGCGTTTTCATGCTTTACGACTCAGACAGCGGCGACCTGTTGTCCTTGAGCGGCCAGGGGGTCGCGCCGGGTGAGGCCACCGCCGCCTTCTATCGGTCACAGGGCATGGAGAGTATTCCAACAGGGCCCGGAAAGCAGGCGCCCTTCTCCTTCACGGTGCCCGGCATCGTCGATGCGTTCATCTCCATGCTGGACCAGTACGGGACTATGGAGTTGAAGGACGTGCTCGCGCCCGCCATCGGCTACGCCGAAGAAGGCATTCCCAACTACGAGTACATGTTGCAGCGGCTGGACCTCCAGTCGGGGAAGGAGCAATTCGACAACTTTCCTCCCGGCGGCTGGGACGTTTTTTACGACGACCGCCAAGTACCTGAGCCGGGAACGCCGCTGGTCCAACCGGGACTTGCCAACACGCTTAAGGCCATGAGCGCCGCCTCCGCAAACGGCGCCTCCTCTCGGAGCGAAAGCCTGCAGGCAGCCAAGGACGTCTTCTACCGGGGTCCCATCGCTCGGCTCATTGTGGACTCGGCCCGGAGCGTCGGCGGCATTCTCTCCATGGACGACCTTGACTCGTACCGAAGCCAGTTTGGGACTCCGGTCTCTACCACCTTCAACGGCTACGAGGTCTGGGGCCACGACTCATGGACCCAGGGTCCGATGCTGATGCAGACGTTGAATATGTTGGAGCATTTCGACCTTAAATCAATGGGCCACAACAGCCCCGCCTACATCCACACCGTTACCGAAGCGCTGAAGCTGGGATTCGGCGACCGCGAGGCATTCTACGCCGACCCGGACTACGCCGTCGTTCCCATGGATGGTCTGCTGTCAAAGGAGTACGCTGCGGAACGGGCCCAGTCCATCGACCCCGAAGGCGCTTATCCCGCCCAACCCCCCGCCGGCGACCCTTGGAAATTCTCGACCGTCGCGGGCGCCACACCGGAATCGGCCTCTGCCGCGCCGGCCCCGGTCGGGGGCGACTCGGGAAGCGACGACGGCACGACTCACGTGTCGGTGTTGGACCGCGAAGGCAACCTGGTCTGCGGAACCATCAGCGGCGGGACGTTCAGCAAATCGGTGTTCTTCCCGGAGCTTGGTTGCTGCCTGAGCACCCGTATCGAAATGTTCAACTGTGAGGACGGCCACCCCAACGTGGTGGAGCCTGGGAAGCGGCCCCGGACCACTCTGGTCAACTACATTGTGACCAACGACGGAAAGCCAGTGATGACCGTGGGCTGCCCCGGCGGCGACAACCAGGTCCAGGCCAACGTTCAGCTAATGTTGAACGTAATGGTCTTTGGAATGAATCCACAGCAGGCGGTGGAGGCCCCCAGGTTCGCCACCGAGAGCAACGTGAACTCCTTCTATCCCCATACCTATCACCCGGCGCAATTGGACCTTGAACCGGGCATCCCGGAGTCGACCGCCGACGCTTTGAGGGGCCTGGGGCACAAGATAGCCACGGCGGCCAACTGCGGTCTCGGAGCGACCGTATCGGTAAGGGACCCCGATACCGGTTACCTCAGCACCGGCGCCGACCCCCGCCGCGCCTGTTACGCCTTGGCCCTGTAGTGTCCGGGCGGTGTCAGCCGCCGCCTTGCTCCCTTGGGTGCTTCGCCAGGAAGTCGTCGGCGATTTCGTTGAAAGTCAGGAAGCGCACGCCGTCGTGGGAGGTGATGTACTCGGCCAGCCGCTCCAGCATCAGCAGCACCTGGGGGCGGCCGCTGACGTCGGGATGTATGGTGATAGGGAACACGGCCTCGTCGTATTCCCGGTAAACGTAGTCGAACTGGTCCCTCCAGAGGGACTCGATATCCCTGGGATTGGTGAACCCGTGGCTGTTGGGCGACTTCTTGATGAACATCATCGGAGGCAGGTCGTCGAGGTACCAGTTGGCGGGTATCTCCACCAAGTCGGTTTCCCGGCCCCGTTCCAAGGCGTGCATCCATACGTCCGCCGGTTGAGAGTAGTCGATTTTGGTCCACCGGTCGCCCACTCTCACGTAGTAGCACTCGAAGTCCCGGTGCATGAGACTGTGGTCGTACTTGATCCCGTGCTTGAGCAGTAGCTCATTGGTCACGTGACTGAACTCCCACCAAGGCGCCACGTACCCCGTGGGCCGCTTGCCCGCCACCCGGGTTATCAGTTCGATGCAGCGGTCCAGGACCGCCTCCTCCTGTTCCGGCGACATCGATATGGGGTTTTCGTGAGAATAGCCGTGTAGCCCGATCTCGTGGCCGTCGTCGACGATCATCCGGCACTCGTCGGGGAAAGTCTCCATCGAGTGCCCGGGAATGAACCAGGTAGTGGTGATGCCGAGCCGCCGGAACAACTTCAACAACCGCGGCGTGCCCACCTCGCCGGCGAACAACCCCCGGGAGATGTCGTCGGGCGAGTCCTCGCCGCCGTAGGAGCCCAGCCAGCCGCCCACCGCGTCCAAGTCCACGCCGAATGCGCAAAGTATCTGCTTGTCAGCCATGTGAGGCCCTCCTCAAGAATTCTCGAAGATGCGATAAAGGGCTGTTGATTGCCCCGTAACGTCCGAAAGCACCGGTGGTTTATACTCGGCTGCAGTATACAACCCGGACCAGTCCCGAACGAAGGAGTCACATGATAGCTGGTCTAACGGCCGGAGCGATTGCGGCGATTGTGGCGGCGCTGGTGTCGTTGCCCCTGCGTTCACCCTTGGACAATGTTTTCAACAGCGCCACCGTCGCCGCCGCAGCCCTGGTTGTGGGTATATTGTCCGGCCTGCTGTGGAACCGCCTCGGCCCCGGCCCCAACCGCGCTCGCAATTACGGCGCGGCGTTGGCGCTTGTGCTCGTCTCGGTCATCGTCGCCGCAGTGGTGGTGAACATCTGGTTGGAGCGGATGATCGTCTTCACCGTTCCACTGGCGGTGATAGTCTTCGTCCTTTCCGGCCTCTTGACTCTCGTGCTGACCCGCCTTTCCGGCGCGGCGGCCAATCTTACAGCAGCGGCCTGCCTGATTGCGGCCGTGGCCGTTGGAGGGGGGCTGGTGACCCAGGGCGATGCCGAAAGCGGAGACCTGGCCCTGCCGGAGCGGATGGAATCCCCGGCCCCGCCAGCTACCCCAGCGCCTACTGTGGCAGTCCAGGCCGCGACTGCCACCACGCCACCCACTGACGTTCCGGCTAACACCCCGGCAGCCACCCGACCTGCGGACTCAGCCCCAGCCAAAAGGGAGACGCCGACCCTGCCCGCGACATCCCCTCCCGCTGCCACTCCGACCAGTCAACCGGTCCCAGACGAACCGGGACCCGGCGCCCGGTACGTGGTGGGGGAGGGCTCGCAACTCACCTTCACCGTGGAAGAAGAGCTCAGGAACGTGCCTTTGCCATTCGACGTGGTGATACGCACTACCGAACTCTCCGGAGAAATCAACGTCGACGGCCAGCCGTCAAGTATTAGCGTCGACCTGCACACATTGGTCAGCGACCAGCAATTCCGGGACGGCTATATCCGCCGCCGCATGTTCCCAGACCATCCGGTAGCGACATTTACGGTAGAGAGCGTCGGCGAACTGCCCCCGGAGTTCTCCGAGGGGAAGCAATTCGAACGGCAGGCAGCCGGAACGCTGACCGTCAACGGCAGGGACGTTTCGATGATCTTCGAGCTCGAGGTCAGAAACGATGGAGACGTCCTGAACGTTCTCGGCCGGACATCCTTCACTTGGGAGCAAATTGACATCCCGGTGCCGACAGCAAGGTCAGTGGTCCGGGTAGCGGACGAGGTGTTCGTACAGGTCCTGGTAATCGCCGAACGACAGTAGACTCGTTTCCTGTTTAACCGGTGGCGCTATGCCGGGACGGCCACCGCCCGCCCGGTATCGGAGGCGTTGCGCATGGCTTCCACCAAGCGGTGCAGGTCTACCGCTGTGTCGAAGTCGGGGTGCCGCTCTCCCTCGCCTCGAATCGCCTCGCCGAACATGTAATACAGCTGTCCTACGTTATACGGAGCGCCTTGAGGCATCCCTTCCAGAACGAAGGTGTGATTGGAGGACAGGGCCAACTCCTCCAGCTCGTCGGTGCCCCGGGCGCCCTCCAGCCGTACCGGGCCCAACTGGGGTGAGTCCTCCGAAGTAGCGACGAGGGTGCCCTCCCGCCCGTATATCTCCAACCGGTAGCCGCTGCCCGCCCACGGTATGCTGGCCACGTGGGCCGACACCACCGCGCCGTTTGCGAGCTTGCCGCTAACAAGAATGTTGTCCGGAGCGGTAACGTCCAGGTACTGCTGGGTGTCCGTCTCGAACCACTGGTCGCACTGTGTCGAGACCACTGTGGAGACCTCGCTGAAGTCGCCCACCACGAAGCGGAGGGCGTCGATGGAATGTCCAGCGGCGATGGTCAGGGTAGTCGCTCCGAGTTCGTCGTCCCGCTGCCAGGTCCGTCCCGAGGGGCGCTCCAGCACCCCGCCTCGAATCAGCCGCATGGAGCAGGACATTATCTCGCCAACGTAGCCTTCCTCGACCAACTGCTTCATTTGCAACACGGCCGGGGCCGCCCGCGCCTGAAGGCCAACCACGACTTTCACGCCCTTGGCCTTGGCCAGACCGGCCAGTTCCTCGGCTTCTTCCAGCGTCCGTCCCAAGGGCCACTCGGTGAAGACGTGTTTGCCGGCGTTGAGAGCGTCCTTGGTGATCTGGTAGTGGGCCGGGACCCGCAGCACCACTGCCACGGCGTCGATCTCCGGGTGGGCCAGCATCTTCTGGTAATCGTCGAACGCCAGGCGGGCGCCAAACTGGCGGGCTGATTCGTTGGCGGTCTCCATCCGGGTCGTGCAAACAGCGGTCAACTCAAACTCGGGGCTGGCGACGACCGCCGGCAGGTGGGAACGGTGCGCCCAACCCACGGTCGGGCTGGCGCCGATTATGCCGAGACGTATGCGTTCAGCCATGTCGCAACTCCTTCAACGAGCGTTCGGGTGAAGCCGGGGGCGATATCCGACTCTGACCAGGTTTCATAACCCGGCTTGGAGCCAGGTACCCATGGAATTATCCTCCTGTTGGAGCCAACCGGTTTACCGGGGCGAGAGTCATTTGTCTGAAGAGTTGATATGGCGCGCCCGGCAGGAGTCGAACCCGCAACCCCTGGGTCCGAAGCCCAGTGCTCTATCCATTGAGCTACAGGCGCAGCATGAAGCTTGACGGAATGGCGGCGGCCGGTATTTTGGGGCGAGCGACGGGATTCGAACCCGTGATCTCCTGTGCCACAGACAGGCGCCTTGGACCTCTTGGCTACGCTCGCCGCGCCCACCGGCCCGGCGGGTTGGATGTCTGGGAACCAACTCGGCCAGCCATTGTTCCGGCAGTACGGATATCGTAGCAAATGGCCGTAAAAGATACAATAATTAAAGGCGCTTCGCAGTCCCCTGTGCGCCCCAGCCAGGGTCATTCAATTGTCGGAAACTCCCCCGCCCTTCCGGCCGCAGCCGGAATCCAGACCCGAATCTTGGGTTAGCGGCATTCGGGGGAGGGCCGAATTCGGCATCGGTCCCTGGGCCCCGGTTGCGACCGGGACGACGAGAGAGGGTGCGGATTCACCAATTGAATGACCCGTGCGACGCAGCGTTGGGGCCGCATTCAATGAAAGGTCGTAACTTTGTTAAACTAGAATGAAACACTGGAAAGCACTATGGGAAAGCACTCGGGGAGAATCTGAAAAACCGACCACGACGTAATAAGTTCAAACCCCTCCGGCAGTTTGACCGGGGGAAACATAGGACGCACCGATGATTTTGCGGACGTTTCTTACAATATTCGCCCTATGCGCCATTCTGTTGCTGACAGCGGCGTGCTCCGGCTCGCCGGAACCAACGGTCGAGACCGCCCCGACGGCCACTCCGGAGTCGCAGGAATCCCCGGCGCCCACCGACCCTCCTGCCGAGGACGAGGCTGACGAGCCTTCGGAGGAAGCGTCAGAGGAAGCGTCGTTAGAGGGCGGCCGGCTGGTGCGGCTGTTCGTCGATCCCCCGACCCTGGACCCTCACCTGACCACCGACGCCACCTCCGCTCAAATCATCGTGGAGGTTTTCGGCGGTCTGGTCACAATTGACCGGAACCTGGACATCGCGCCCGACTTGGCGGAAAGCTGGGAAATCAGCGGAGAGGGCACAATCTACACTTTCCACATTGACCCGGACGCCAAGTTCCATGACGGGAAGAAAGTGACAGCCGAAGACGTCAGGTGGTCCTTGGAACGCGTGACCAATCCGCTGACCGAGTCGCCCGTCGTCGACCAGTACCTGGGAGACATCATAGGCGTCGAGGAGAAGTTGAACGGCGACGCCCTTTCCATCTCCGGCGTAAGGGTCATCGACGAGGAGACTATAGAAATAACCATCGACCAAGCCAAGTCCTATTTCCTTGCCAAGCTGACCTATCCGACCGGGTTCGTTCTGGACCGTGAAAACATAGACTCTGACCCCAGGAACTGGTTCCGCAAGCCCAACGGCACCGGGCCTTTCCGGTTGGCCGAGTACAAGGTGGGGGAGACCCTGCTGTTGAGCCGGAACGACGACTACCACTTGGGCCCTCCGAACCTCGGGGAGGTCGAGTTGATCCTCAGCGGCGGTACCTCCATGCTCATGTATGAAAACGACGAAATCCACGTCACCGGGGTGGGCTTGGCGGACTTGGACCGGTTGCTGGACCCGAGCAACAGTCTGAACGCCGAGCTCCGAAGGGCGCCACCGTCATTCACGGTCCAGTACATCGGTCTCAACATCAACGAACCTCCCTTGGACGACCCCAACGTGCGTCAGGCGCTCAACATGGCCATCGACAAACAGGAGATCGCATCCATAGTGCTGGGTGACCTGGTGGTGCCCGCCAAGGGAATACTGCCTCCGGGATTCCCTGGATACAATAGCGACGTCCGGGGTTATAGCTTCGATCCCATCAGGGCCAAACAGTTGCTGGAAGAATCAGATTACGGCGATGACTTGGAGAACCTGCCCCCCATTACCATCACCACTCCGGGCAGCTTCGGCGTCAACGTCAGCCTGGACATGGAGGTCGTGCTCCAGATGTGGGAGCGCAACCTGGGGATTACGGCCGAGTTCCAACAGACAGAGTACGCCACATTCTTGAAGGACCTGCACAAACGCCGCTTTCAGATGTTCGACATCGGCTGGATCGCGGACTACCCGGACCCGGAGAACTTTCTGGACATACTCTTCCATAGCGAAAGCAGCAACAATCACACCAATTACAGCAATCCCGATGTCGACCGGCTGCTCGTGGAGGCCCGGGTGGAAACGGACGAGAACGCCCGCTTCGCACTGTACAATCAAATAGAGCAAATCATCCTGGACGACGCTCCGTGGGTCCCCCTCTGGTACAGCGGAGAGAGCTACACGCTGGTCAAGCCCAGCGTCCAGGACTACCTGCAAGCGCCTCTGATAATTCCCCGTCTCAGATACGTGTACCTGAACGACGAATAGGAGCCGGCCGCCAAAGTGGGCACCTACATCGTTCGCCGGCTGGTATGGTTGCCTGTAATCCTGCTCATCGTCTCGTTCATCACCTTCGTGTTGGGTCGCTACGGCCCCGGCGACCCGATACAGGTGCTGATGGGGCAGCACTCCGATCCCCGGGTCGTGGAGCGGATAAGGGAGCAGCGGGGGTTTAACGACCCTGTCCTGGTCCAGTACGGCCGCTACCTGAAGAACGTTAGCCGCGGCGACTTCGGGGAGAGCATAAAGTACCGCGGCCGTACGGTCGCCGAACTGCTCAAAAAGAAGATGTGGGTCTCGGCCCAGCTCAACTTCGCGGCGCTGGTCCTCTCGGTTGGTCTGGGCATCCCTATCGGGGTGTTCGCCGCCATGAGGCAGGGCACGCTGTGGGACACAAGCTCGGTGCTGGCCACCTTGCTCGGCCAGTCCATTCCCGTGTTCTTGAGCGCGCCGGTATTGCTCCTGGTATTCGCCCTCCACTTCGACGTTCTGCCGACTCATGGTTGGGGCGGCTTCTTTGACACCCGCATTGTCCTGCCGGCGGTTGCCATGGGGGTGCCGGGCATCGCCATCATCACCAGGTTGACCCGCGCCAGCACCCTTGAGGTCATCAGCCAAGACTACGTTCGCACCGCCCGGGCCAAAGGACTATCGGAGTTGGTCGTGCGACGGCGTCACATTCTACGAAATGCCTTGATACCGGTGGTCACCTCCCTGGGGTTCTCCTTGGCGGGAATCGCGTTCACCTCATTCATTGTCGAGCGGTTTTTTGGCATCCCGGGGATCGGGAACCTGTTTATTGAGTCGATCTTCGCCAGGGACTTCCCCATCATCAACGCAGTGTTGATCATCGGCACCACGTTGTTTGTGATTGCCAATCTCTTGGTGGACCTCATATACCCGGTATTGGACCCACGCATCAGGTTGGGCGGCAGCTATGCTGCGCAGTGAGTCCCAATCGCCACTGGCGGGACCGGTCGGAACTGGCCGCAGCTACTGGGCCATATCCATCCGCCGGTTGTTGCGCAAGCGGGTCGGCGTAATCTGCCTGACCCTCATCCTGATAATGTACGGCTCGGGGATACTGGCGCCCTTGGTGACGCCCTACGGATACAACGACCAGAACCTTTCGATTGCGAAGCAGGGGCCCTCCTTTGGCCATCCATTCGGCACGGACCGGTTGGGCCGCGACGCGCTCACCCGCATCATCTACGGCCTGCGCACCACCGTGATAATAACGGTGGTGACTCTGGCGACGGGAAGCCTGGTCCTTGGCGTGTCCCTGGGACTGGTCGCCGGCTATTTCGGCCGGTTCGCCGACACCATGATCATGCGGGTGGGAGAGGTTACCTCGGCCTTTCCCGACCTTTTCCTGGTGTTGATCATTGTGTCCACGGTGCGGCCGCCGATGATCGAATGGCTGCGGGGAGTGGAGGACACGTTGGGAGTGGAGATCGTGCGCTTGGGGGTGGCGGACTACGTCGTGCTGTCCCTGTCCTTGGCCATCTTTTCGTGGTTCGGCATGGCCCGGTTGGTACGGGGGCAGGTGCTTCAGGCCCGTGAGGACCAGTACATCGAGGCTGCCCGTTCGATAGGAAGCTCCACGCCGCGTATCTTGCTCAGGCACCTGCTGCCCAACATCATGGGACCGGTGATCGTGATGGTGTCGGCAGGCCTGGCGGGAGTGGCCGGGTCGGAGATCCTGCTCAGCTTTTTAGGGATTGGGATACAACCGCCGGTCCCAAGCCTCGGCCTGATGATCTACAACAACGGCAGCATATCCGTACTGCGCTCGGATCCCCACCTTCTACTCTTTCCCGTGGGCACTCTGGCCGTGCTCCTCTTTACCTTCAACCTGCTGGGAGACGCGGTAAACGACGCCTTCAACCCGCGGGCCCGTTAGACCACGCCTGGCGTCGGGCAGTCGGCAGGGCGGACACGCCGCTAGCCGAGGGGCCAGCGGCGGCGCAGCCAGGGCAGCAAGAGGAGCCCGGCCGGTGCGCTGAGCAGTCCCACCATTCCGATTCCGGCCGTTGCCGGACCGCCGGAAGCCGGAACGGCACAACCGCCCGGGGACACGGCCCCGGGTTCCGGGTCCTCGGTCCCAGCCGCCGGGACGGCCTCGGGGGTCTCCTCTGACGACTCTTCCCCACTCGCCTGAACGTTGGGTTCTTCTGAAACTTCTTCCTCACCGGAGCCCGAGTCGGAGCCCGTTCCCTCTTCGCCCGCCTCTTCTTCGGGAGCGGTCCCCGGACCGGCGTTGTCTTGAGACGCTTCCTCCCGGCCTTCCTGGCTGAGGCGCTCCAGTTCTTCGGGGGAAGGAAGAGGGTCCAGACCCAACGCGGTGCGCCAAGCGGTATCCAGGCCGTACTGGTCCAACTCGTATACTTCCATCAATGCCATGTCGATGTTCTGCACCCGGCGCAATACCCGGAACAGCTCCGCCATGCGCTCCGGCCCGTATCTGCCGATCATATACTGGACCACCGACCGTCCCTGTCCGTAGGCGATGAGGATATCCTCCGGTTCGCCTCCGAAGGAGTTCTGGTACCACAACGGTTTGATGCGGCGGGTAAAGATTCCATACCTGAGCGCAGCGTCGTAGTCGTCCGTCGGGTCGATATTCCCCAGCTCGGCCAGGCCCTCATTGAGCCAGGCCGGCACCCGGGCGCTGGTGCCTCCTGCGGCCTCCGCAACCAGAAGGTGCACAAACTCGTGGGACGTCGTACCGGTAATGGTCGGATCGAAACCGTGGACCAGAAGGACTCGCTCGTCGCTGAATGCCATTCCCTGGGTCTGCAGCCCCTCCCGGATAGCCTGGGACCGGAAAGGAAGGGCCGACGACATATGGCGGTAATTGTTATAGGAAACTATTCTCAGAGGCTCTGTGGGTTCGATTCCCAAGACCGGCGTCATTAGCTCCATAGCTTCATGGGCCGCTTCCAGAATAACTCTGGCGCGTTCTTCCACGTACTCACCGTAGTAGTAGACAGTGATCAGGCCCTCGGAAACGGTGGCCCATTCGAAACGGTTGTCCAGATAAACGAACTCTTGATCGTCGGTGCGCACCATAGCGCCGGCTTTGTCCCGGATTTCAAAGGAGTAATTGATTCTGGTGCCCGGTGGAAAGTAATCGCCGCCGCCGCTGGCCGACAGCAAGGACTCCCCGCTCACGGCGACCGCCGGTTCGACGTCGATGGATTGATAGGCGCTGCGGCCGGCATCGTCGGCCTTCCTGAAAAAGACTCTGATCTCGTCGATCATGCTGGCGCTCTCGGCGGAAATGGAGAACTTTACCCCATCGGGAAATTGGCTTTCCGCCTTAGCTTCGACCACGCGGATATCCCCTTCATCGGCCGATACCGCCCATGAAACCAAAACGATTGCCACGGCGCAGGTCAATAAGATGAGAGCTTTCAAGCGCAAAATAGGCACCTCATATCGAGTTTACAGTATTTCCGGGCGAGATGTTCAGCGAAAAAGGATCAATGGGGGAACGCCGGGTGAACGCCCTTTTTGCCGTGTTGTGTGGTCTCGCACTATTACCTTCAACTTGACGGCCAATTACAGTGAGCCTACAATTTTTGCGGACCTCTTTCGGTTTATATACGGTCGAATCTTGATTCCGGCTTTCCGGCAATGGTCTCTCTTTCAGTTTGGCGCGAGTCAACGTGCCCTGCGGCCTTGGCGCCGCCACTTGGACAATCTTCAAAAGCAAACATGGTGCGAAGATATGGCGCTTAAAGTCGGCCGCGTTCCTCATCTGAATTTCGAGCCGTTCTACATCGACATGGAACGCCGCGGCGTGGTCCTGTCTGGTGTCGCCCTTAACAACGTAGCTCAAGCCATCAAGGACGGAACGATAGACGGCGGCCCGGTACCGCTGAGCGACAGCTTTGCCATGGAAGATTACGCTGTCCCGGTGGCCGGTTTCTGCCTGTCGGCCGCCGCCCGGTCCGGGAGCAACCTGTTCTATTCCAGGGTGCCCGCCGAAGAGTTGGAGGGGGCGAAGGTCGCCGTTTCAGAAGTCGACCCTACCACCATCGAACTGCTGCAGGTAATCTTGACTAAGAAATACCAGGTGAGCTCCGTCGAACTCGTGACGCCCCAAGACGAAAACGAAGCGTTGGTCATCTCAGGAGATGCCGCTCTCCGGCGACGCCGGGGCATGCGAGGGTACCCCCACCGTTACGACCTGGGCGAGGAATGGCACCGGCTCACCGACCTTCCGTTCGTGTTTGCCCGGTGGATGTCACGGAGCGACTTGGAACGTCGGGACTTCTTGCTGCTGGAAGACACTCTCTACGTTGGGCTGGAAGACGGCGTGGACAGCCTGTTCCATATCTCCGAACCTCGGGACAACCTGCTCATGCTGGCGCGGGACGTGATGGAATACATCATCGGCTACCGCTTCTTCGTGGGGCTCTCGGAACAAAAGTCAATCGACTTGTTCCGCAGCTACCGGGACCAGGTCTTGGGTTGAGTTAACCGACGGAACACCCTGGCCACAAAGATTTCTTGCTATGGTCCCATTTGGTATTGGCAGCCCGGGATGCCCAAGAAACTATCCACCCCCATCCTAACCTTCCCCCATCAAGGGGGAAGGGACTTTTGAGATAGTTTCCAAGTGACTAAAGTCGTTGACCGTTGCTACGAGGCTACGGGGCAGCCCTGCTTCATCTGCGATTTCTCCCCGCCCCGTTCCGGACACCCCGGGGCCGTCCAAGATGCCGAAATCGACGCCGATTTCATCTCGGTGGCCTATAACCCAGGCCGGTCCGTTCGCGCCAACTCCGCTATCCTGGCCGCGGCCATTGGCCAACGGACGGGCAAAGAGGTCATATTCACCCTCGCCACCCGCGACATGAACCGGCTGGCGTTGCAGTCATTGCTGTTGGGCGCACAGCTGATGGGACTGGACAACGCGCTGGTAGTCCAAGGCGACCCCTTTCCCGAACGGGACCCTTCCACCGTAACCGCCGTAAACGACTACGTTCCAACCGGACTGATCGCCGCCATCGTAAAGATGAATCAAGGGACGGACTTCCGGGGGGGGAGACTCCGCGAACCCACCGGCTTCTGTACGGGCGCAACGGTCGACCTGTCGCGTGGGATAAAAGCAGAGGCCGCCCTGGCAGTACGCAAAGTCAACGCGGGGGCCGGCTTCCTGCTGTCCCAACCGATTTTCAATGTCGCTGATGCTGCCCGGTTCGAGCAATCGTTCCTGGAGGAGTACGGTGGGGACACCATGCCCGCGCCGGTATTCTACGGGCTGCAGATATTGGAGGCGAAGGGAATAGTCTTCGCTTCAGTACCGGCCGAGATACGACGGCAACTAGACGAGGCCCGTCCGGGCGTGGATATCGCCCTGGAAGCATACGAGCGTTTCCGGGAGGCAGGACTACATAACGTGTACCTCGTGCCGCCCATCCGGCGCGGCGGAGCCCGAGACTACGGGGCGGCGCGGGAGTTTCTCCGCCGTAGAGATGGCTGAGTTACGGGCTCCAAGGCGTCGGGGCCAGGCTGTCTAGCTGATCGGTCACCACGTCGACCACGGCCGGGCGGCCCGATGCGAAAGCTTGTTCCAAGGCGCTTTGGATGTCTCCGGGGCGCTCGACCCGGATGCCGAAGCAGCCCATGGACTCCGCCACTTTGGAGAAGTCGGTGTCGGTGAAGCGCCAGAGTTCTTCCGGAGCCCCTCCCTCGATGCCTTCGTAGGCGCGGTGGTCGCCACGCTGGTCCTGGCTCAGCGCGCTGTTGTTGTTGATAACCGTGACCACGTTGATGTTGTTGCGGACGGCGGTCTCGAGCTCGGCTATGTGGTACCAGAACCCGCCGTCGCCCGAGAAGCAGAGCACCGGGCGGTCGGGCAGGGCGCACTTGGCTCCCATCGCGGCCGACAGTCCCCAACCCAGCGACCCGGCGCAGCGGATATAGCCTTGGCCGGAGTGGTTGAGGTCGATCATGCTGCCGGTCCAGATGCCGGCGTGGCCGGTGTCGGCCACCAGCATGGCGTCAGAGGGCAGAAACCCGGTGATTTCGTTGCACAGCCGTTCCGGGATGATGGGCACGGCCTCCGAATTGACCCGCGGGGCCACGTCATCACGCCATTCCGCGACCAGTTGCTGGGCTCGCGCCGTCCACTCGCTGCGGCTCCCGATGGGTTCTAGGGCCTCGATGAGCCGCCTGGTCGTGGCTTTCGCGTCGCCGTGGAGGGCGACCTGCGCCGGATAGCTGCGGCCCAGTTCCGATGGGTCGATGTCTATCTGAATAACCGGTGTTCCAGGAGCGGGGACGCGCCATTCGTTGGTAACCTGGCTGCCGGTGTGACTGCCGATGTAAAGGACGAGGTCGGCCTCGTGCACCACCCGGTTGGCGCACCACCGGGAGTAAGAGCCGACCACCCCAACTGACAGAGGATGGCTGTCGGGGATCGCGCCCTTGGCGTTCAGCGACGTCGCTACCGGTATGGACAGCATTTCCGCCAGTTCCACTACTTCCCGCTGGGCCTGGGACGACGTGACGCCGCCTCCCGCAACGATGACCGGACGCTGCGCCGCCGACAAGACCCGCGCCGCTTGCCGTACGCTCTCCGGGTCGGCCTCGGGACGGAACGCCGGGCGTTGCATGAACGATTCCTCGATAATGAATTCCAGGTCCGCCTCCGCCTCGGTTACCACGTCGCCAGCCATGCCCTGAATGTCCAGGTGTACCGGGGCCGGGGCCCCGGTGGTGGCCTCGCGGAAGGCTTGCCGCAACAGCCGTGGCAGCTGGTCCACGTTCTCCACCACCGCGCTGAACTTGGTGACGGAGGCAAACGGCTTTGAATGCTCGATTTCTTGGTAGGCGTTGCGGTACTGCTCGTCGTGCCGCTTGTGGCCGGTGAGGGCGATGACCGGGGCTAGACCCAGGTAGGCATCCTGCAGCCCGGCCGCCAGGTTGGCCGCGCCGACGGACTGGGCCATGCAGACGCCGGGGCGGTTGGAAGCGCGAGCGTAGCCGTCGGCCATGTAGGCGGCGGCCTTCTCGCCGTGGGTTATCACCCGCTTGATGCCGTTCAGGTCCATCTCGGCCAACGCGCGGCGGAGAATGGCCGGGACCAGAAATACGTGGGTAACCCCATATGCCTTGAGGGTGTCCGCCATGAACTTGGCGCCGGTCATTTGTGCCATGAATTTCCCTCGCACTGGCCCCCTCCCTCAAGGGAGAGACGGTCTTGTCGACACTCCCCGGAGGCAAGAGGGGAATCGGTTCGGCTAGATGTACCGTGCTCGATAGGTCCTCCGAATGAACTCTTCACCTTCGGGGTCTACCATGAGGCTCAATGGAGATCCGGGCTACCCCAAAACCCATTTCTCTGGTGTCTCCGTCGGCGAACTCCCACAATTCGTACTCGCGAGGTTCGACATGGAGATAGGTCAACAGGGACGCGGGCAGCATGGTATGAGTGGACCCGGTGTCAACCAGGGCCTCGGGTATGATTTCCAGATCACCGCCACCTGGGTGACCTACGCCTATGGGGATGCGTATGGTACCCATTATTTCAACCGTCGCTACTGTGCCTTTTGTACGGCAGGAGCGGATTTCAAACCCGCCCCCACGAGACCAGTTTATCACCGACGGTCTAAATGCCTCGCTCCTCGTACACTTCCTTGGCCACCTGTGCCGCGTTGGCCGAGGTGGGCCAGCCGCTATAGAAGGCCATGTGGGTGATGACCTCGGCTAGCTCGTCTTTGGTTACTCCATTGTCCAAGGCGCGGCCGAGATGGCCCCGCAATTGGCCGGTGCGGTAAAGGGCGATCAGGCTGGCGACAGTGATCAGGCTCCGGTCGCGCTTCGACAGTCCGGGCCGTTCCCAGACATCGCCGAACAGCACATCCGCGCTGAGCTCTCCCAACTTCGGGGCAATTTCCGCCACAACGGTCCGTGCAGTAGTCATGGTCCTCCTCCTTTATCCGTTTCCAAGTTGTCGATTCCCTCGACACTACTGTCAACCGGCCCCCAGCTGACGCCGAAATCGGCGCGCTCCACCATTTGGCCGGTGAATTGATGGGCCTTTACTCCCGCCAGCCAGACTGCTGCCGGGGCGACCACCTCCGGTGGGACCATTGGAATGTGTTCGGTGCCGGGCCATGCGCCGCGGCGGTTCATCCAGGTATCGACCCGTCCGGGGCTCAACACGTTGACCGCGATGTCGTGCTCCCGGACTTCCTCGGCCAAGCTCAGAAAGGCCCGGTCCAAGGCTGCCTTGCTCATGGAGTAGCCGACGCGGCCCTCCCGGTAGCCCCGCGCCGCTCCCGAGGTGACGCAGAAGATGGAGCCGCCGCTTTTCTGGGCGAACATGGCCGGCAGAACGTACTTGCAGAGCAGGATTGGACCCCGGATGTTGACTGCGATGCAGCGGTCCAGCAATTCCGGGTCAAGCTCGGCGACCGGCGATTCGCAGTCGACGCCGGCGTTGGACACCACGATGTCGATACGCCCGAAATGATCCAGTGTCCTGGCGACCATTGCTTGCAGGTCGTCTGCGTCGGTCACGTCGCAACGGACCGGCAGGGCCTCGCCCCCAGCCGCGGCGATAGCGCGGGCGGTGTCCGCTATGGTCCCGGAGGCGTACTTCGGCCATTGGGAGCCGGCTGAAGCGTCTGCCTCGGTGCGGGAAGCCACCACCACCTGTGCGCCCTCGGCGGCCAATGCCAGCGATACAGCCCGGCCGATGCCCCGGCTGCCGCCGGTGACGACCGCCACTTTTCCTCCAAGACTCATTCGTTCGCCCTCACCGTGACTCCGACGCATCAGGGTCCCTGCAGAGGCGAGACCCTCTGCCGGAGGAAGAGAGAATTTCTAGGCCGCCGGGCGGAAATAGGGCAGCGTGATCGTGTCGTTCAACGCCTCGAACACCACTTCGACCGCCATTCCCACCTTGATGGTTTCGGGGTCAGGTTCGCACTCGACCAGATTCGACGGTATTCGCGCGCCCTCGGCCAACTCCACGATGACCGGCACGTAGGGAGTGCGGTCGCGGAATGGCGGCGGCCCGCGATGGACGATGGCGAAGGTGTGGACCGTACCTTTGCCGCTGCTATGCACCCAATCGGTATCCCTGGAGAAACACTCGGGGCAGATGTCTCTGGGGTAGAAATAGGCCGAATCGCAAGCCTTGCAATGCCGCAGCCACAGCTCGCCCTCCTTGCACTTCTCCCAGTAGAAGTCGGACTCCGGCTGCGGGCTGGGTGCCGGAATCGGTGGCGGCTGCTGCGACATAGGAACTTCTCCTTGATCCGAAACCGGGAAATCAAGCCGGGGCTCCCCCCGGCCAATGTCCCAAAGAATAAGCAGGAAGGCCGCATCCGTCAAGGAGAACACCGATCCGGAATCGGACAGGGCGGCAGCCTGGCAGACTTCGCCGGTTGCCGTGGTCCGCAGCTTCGGGTATGTTCCCTATTATTCATGTCGGCTACCGACAAGGGGAAGGTCAGGATATGCGGATCGCGGTTATGGGCGCGGGCAGTGTCGGCGGGTATCTGGGCGGAATGCTGGCCCGGGGAGGGCATGATGTGGCGCTGATTGCCCGGGGGGCGCATCTCGCGGCCATCCGGGAGCGGGGCCTGCGGGTGGTCCGGGATGGCGAGGAGTTTACGGTCAACTGCGCCCCTACCGACAATCCCGTCGAAATAGGCCCGGTGGAGTTGGTATTGCTTACCGTGAAGACCTACCAGAACGACGCTGCGGTCCCCGCAATGTCGCCTATGGTTGGGCCCGATACAACCGTGCTCTGTCTGCAAAACGGCATCGACAGCTACCAGGCTCCGGCGGCGGCCTTCGGCGACGGGCGGGTGCTGCCCGGCGCGGTGTACATCGAGGTCGGGCTACCTTCCCCCGGCGTGGTGCGGCAGGCCGGGGACGTGGTGCGCGTGGTGTTTGGCGAGCTGGACGGTTCGGAATCAGCGCGCGGGCGTACCGTCCGGGACGCCCTTACCGCCAGCGGCGTACCGGCTGAGTTGAGCGCTGACATTCGCGCCGGACTGTGGACCAAGTTCCTGTTTATCGCCACGATGGCCGGCGTGACTGCAATGGCCCGGCAGACTCTGGCGGAGCTGATGCCACGCCCGGAGTGGCGCGAGGTGGTGGTGGACTGCCTGCGGGAAATCGAGGCGGCGGGCCGCGCCGGCGGCGTCAACTTCCCACCCGACGTACACGAAATCACGCTGGCCTACATCGAAGACAACCTTGCGGACCTCCAGGCCTCGATGCACACCGACGTTATGGCGGGGCGGCCCTTGGAGTTGGAGGCTCTGAACGGGGCCGTCGTGCGGGCGGGCAAGACCTGCGGCATACCCACCCCCACTAACAACGTGATTTACGCGATGCTGAAACCGCTGGCCGGAGGCGCGACTTCGGCTGGGCCGCAGTTGTAGGCACTATGCCCGCGACTTCTTCCACTGGCGGAAGTTTGCGATGTCTTTCTCGGTTCGGGGCCGAAAACGGTCGTTGGCAAGGTCATATTCGGTCGTCGCACGAATTTGGGTTGACAGGATATCGGCTATGGCCGCGGTGTAAATGTCCGGCCCGTCGAATTCCACGGTGACAGCTTCTCTCCCCGGATAAATATGGACAATGGTTCCTATATCGCCGGGAATTAGTGCTCGACCGGAGTTCCCCGACTTGACCGAGGGGATGTGGAGGACTCCATTGTCGGAAATGGCGGCCGTAAGAGTGACAATATCGTGCTCTCTAAACATTCTGAATCCTCAGTTAAAGGGGGACCGCTGCGATTAGCCTGGGGTGGTCCGCTCCGTAGTCGATTTGCCAAACAGTCCTGACATCCGGGTTACGGCCATCCGGGGTTAGGATGCTGCCTTCCAAGACATACTTTACACCATATTCGGATTCTATGACCTGAACGACTTCGTGCTCCCGTCCATGAATCGACAGTGCCTCGGCGAACTGCTCCCATCGGCCCAGGTAAAACCCAAAGCTATGGAAGAGGTCAGACTTGCTGCCGCCTTCTTCATGGGTTGACGAGAGCAGATAGTCCGTAATTTTCTCGCGGGCAACTATACTATTTTGTGAATTGGGGAGCTTCAACGGCCGGCCAATGGTTGGATGATCGATGCATTATCAGCGGCAGCTGGCGAGGCCGCAAGCTCCTTTTGACAACGCCTAAGCTGCGGGCTAGGATAGGGCCGTTCTCTCCGAACTTCGGGGGGCGCACCAGGACTCCGAGCCTGATCCGGGCCATTGGAGGACTCACCTCATGGAAGCCAGCATGGTCTCCCACATTGCTATCTGCGTGCGCGATCTGGACAAGTCTCTGGGGTTCTACCGCGACATCCTCGGCATGAGGGTGGACTTCGACCAAGTGCAGGACACCACTACCGGCGGGCTGCCCAGCGTTTACGCCCACGCCCGGAAGACGCGCCGCACGGTCCACGTGCGCTACGGTCCGGAGCAGACCGCGCCTTCGCTGGTGTTGACCTCCCACCCCGGAGAGGAGGCGGACGGCGGGCCCATCAAGCTGGACCAAGTGGGCATCAGCCACCTTTCCTTCACCGTTCCCGATGTTAAGGCCTTGGCCGAAGAGTTGGTGGCGAAGGGAGTGGAGATGGCCGCGCCGCTAGATGCCTTCACCGCGCCGGACGGGCAGGTCAGCAGTATCTTCGTCTACGACCCCGACGGCATCCTGTTGCAGTTCGACGACCACGGCTGATACCCGGTGAGCGCCGCTTCATCCGCCGATCGATCGACAGGTCCGGTGAAAAATCCAAAGGCGAGTCACGCCGACCGCCACGACCTGGACAAGCTGGCGCAGTGGCGCGACGGGCTGGCCACCGCCGCGGAGTCGGGCTTCCCGGTCTTTGCGGTGTTCCTGGTTACCTTGGACGACCGGGCATCCCATGACATTTTCCGCCGCTATCGTTCTGCCTTCGAGGACCTCGGCTCCGGGTTTTCCAGCCTCGTCATCTTTGGACAGCACGGTGTTTCCAGCACCATGAAGGCCATGCTGGCGGAACTGGGACTGACGATGGAGCAAGTCCCGGTGTTGGCATTGATTACCGGCGCCACATCCAACGAGGCCTGCATCGTGCCCTTGCAGCGCGGGAACCCGGACGGCGAGTTGGAAGAGTCGGCAATGTGGGGCCAGGCCCTGGGCCGAATTGGCCGCGCCGCCTCCGGCAAGATGCCCCTGGACCTGGGCGACGTGGCAGGGATTGGGCGGCGGCCCCTGCGCGGCGGTGATCTGTCCTCGTCGATCCAAAAGGTACTGTCCAGCCTCGGGGGTTAGTCCTTACAGAACGCCGTTCAGTATCATCAGGATGCCCCAGGCAGCCAGTCCGATACCGGTGGCGCGGGTGAACCATGCGGCCTTGGGCAGCACTTTCTCCGCCAGCACGAAGGCCGCCAAGGCCGCCACCCACACCAGGTTCATCACGCCCAGCACGAATAACAGTCCCATGAGCATCCAGCAGCAACCCAAGCAAAAGGCCCCGTGTTCCAACCCCATCCGCAGCGCCCCGCCCTTGCCGTCGCGCCAGGATGTCATGATGAATCCCAGTGGAGATCGGCATTGGTTCAAGCAGGCCCGCTTCAGAGGGCTCCATTGGAACGCCCCGGCAGCCAGGAGCAAGCCGCCGCCCAGGTAGGCATTGGTGCTTTCCCCCACCATCGATGACAACAGTGAGGCCTGGTGCAGGCCCCAGTTGCCCGCAGTGGCAAGTATCGCAAAGCCGGCCCAAGTCGCCACGTAACCCGCCAGAAATACGGTGGTGGGAACGTAGGGCTGCCGGCTCTCGCGGCGCTTCCGGTTCACCGAGGCGAACGTGAGAACCATGGGCGCGGCCGTGGGCACCATCATGGCCACCATCATCACGGCCCACATCAGGAACATCAGGAGGAAGTCAGCCCCGGTCCAAACCCGCATGTCGGCCATGTTCATTCCCATGGCCATGCCGCTGTTGGAACGGTCGAGATAGACAATGTAGGCCCATGCGATTGCGGCAATCCCGGCAATCCCGGCGATTACGATGTACCGGTCGCGCCGCAGTGCCGCCTCGATGGCGGCTGACGCCTGTCCTGCCGCGGTTATCACAAGCGCTCCCGTAAACCGCTCCCGTGGGCGCGGCTTCCATGGCTGGTCGAAGTGGCGGCCCGGCGCCGCCACAGAATGGCTCCGCCCCCTATTTTACAGCTTGACCGGCGCAAAGGTGATGCTATAATTCGGACGCAGGAGGTGGCCAATTGGAAGATTTCGATTTCGCAACTCCGAAAAGCCTTGACGAAGCTTTAACGCTCTTGGCTTCCAAAGGGGACGGGGCGAGGATGATCGCCGGCGGCACCGACATACTGGTGCAGATGCGTTCCGGACGCCGCACCGCCGAAGTGGTGGTTGACGTAAAGGAGATCCCGGAGCTCAACCAGCTATCCTACGACCCACAGAACGGCTTGGTGCTGGGCGCCGCCGTTCCATGCTACCGCATCTACCAAGACCAGGCGGTGGCCTCGGCCTACCCCGGGTTGATCGATACCGCAACCCTCATCGGCGGGATCCAGATCCAGGGAAGGGCCAGCATCGGCGGCAACCTGTGCAACGCCGCCCCCAGCGGGGACTCTATTCCCGCGGTTATCGCCCTGAGCGGTGTCTGCAACATTGCCAGCGCCAGCGGAACGCGGCAGGTGGCGTCGGAGGATTTCTGCACCGCCCCCGGTCAGAACGTGCTCCAGACGGATGAAATGTTGGTTTCGATCTCGTTCCCGGCCCCGGCGGCCCACTCAGGGACCAATTACTTGAGGTTTATCCCCCGCAACGAGATGGACATCGCCGTAGCCGGTGTGGGCAGCCACGTGGTGCTTGACGCATCGGGGCAGAACTTCGTGTCGGCCCGCGTCGCCCTGGCCTCGGTGGCTCCGACGCCGGTGTTCGCCAGGGACGCCGGAGACAGCCTGGCTGGCAAACCGGTCTCCGCCGAAGCAATTCAAGAGGCTTCGGAAAAGGCCATGGCCGACGCCAAGCCCATCAACGACATGCGCGGGACCATCCGACAGCGGACCCATCTGATCGGCGTGCTGACTCGCCGCACCCTTAACACGGCCGTCGAACGGGCCAGGAGTAGCTGATATGCCTGGAGTAGTCCACATTCAAGCCAAGATTAACGGAGAGGACGCCAACTTCCTCTGTGAGCCTCGTCAGAGTCTGCTGGAGGTCGTCCGCGACGTGCTCGGCATGACCGGCACCAAAGAGGGCTGCAACGACGGCAACTGCGGCGCCTGCACCGTCATCCTGGACGGCCGTATCGTAGATTCCTGCCTGGTGCTGGGCGTAGAAGCCGAAGGCAAGGAGATCACCACCATCGAGGGGATGGCTTCCCCCGCGGGCCTGCACCCGTTGCAGCAGTCTTTCCTGGAAAACGCCGCCCTCCAGTGCGGCATCTGCACCCCCGGCTTCCTGCTGGCCTCCAAGGCCCTGCTGGACGCCGAGCCCGATGCCGACGAAGGCCGTGTCCGCCACTGGCTCGCTGGCAACCTGTGCAGGTGCACCGGCTACGACAAAATAGTCCGCGCCGTGCTGCAGGTGAGCACCAGCAAATAAACGGTCCAACCCGCATAACAGTAAACCGGAAAGGCGGCTGTATGGCCGCCTTTCGAGTAATCAGGGGGTGTACCCGTGACCTCGAATCAAGTGATATCCGAAGTTGAATACAACGTCGTCGGCAAACGCCCTGTGCGTCCCGACGGCGTCGACAAGGTTACCGGCCGGGCCCAGTACGGCGCCGACGTCAAGCTGACCGGCCTTCTCCACGCCAAGGTGTTGCGCAGCCCCCATCCCCACGCGCGCATCAAGTCGCTGGATACCTCCCGGGCGGAAGCCCACCCAGGCGTCCGGGCAGTGGTCACGTCAAGGGACCTGCCCTTCGCCTCGCTGTCGATGGAAGAACTGGGCGCCGACTACGCCCGGCTCAAGTTCGCTTCCGACCACATGCTGGCCAGCGACAAAGTGCTGTTCAAGGGCCACCCGGTGGCCGCCGTCGCGGCGGTGAATCCACACGTCGCCGAGACCGCCCTCGGCCTCATCGACGTCGAGTATGAGCTATTGGAGCCGGTGGTCGACGTCCGCAACGCCATGAAAGACGGGGCGCCGTTGCTCCACGAGGAATTACGCACCTCTTCCATGGGAGAGATTTCGGACAAGCCCAGCAATGTCGCTTCCCACCTCAGCTACGAGAAGGGGGACGCCCACCAGGGGTTCGCCGACGCCGACGTGGTGGTCGAACGGGAGTTCACCACGGCCTCGGTCCACCAAGGCTATATCGAGCCCCACAACTCCACCGCATTTTGGAATGCGGACGGCCAGCTGAATATCTGGACTTCCACCCAAGGAGCCTTTGCGGTACGTTCGGCCGTAGCCGACGTGCTTCGAATGCCCGTATCCAAGATCAAAGTGACGCCGACGGAGATCGGCGGCGGCTTCGGCGGCAAGATCACCGCCTATCTGGACGACATAACCGCTCTGCTCTCCAAGAAGGCTGGCGTACCCGTCCAGCAGTTGATGAGCCGCGTCGAGGTGTTCGAGGCCTCCGGGCCCGCGCCCGGCTCTTGGATGAAGGTCAAGATCGGCGCCAAGAACGACGGCCGCATCACCGCCGTCCAAGCCGAATTCGCAATGGACGCCGGCGCGTATCCGGGCTCACCCGTGATGCAGGCCATGACCTGCGCCTTCGGTTGTTACGACGTGGAGAACGGTAAGGTCGACGGCTACGACGTTGTCGTCAACAAACCGAAAACCGCCGCATACCGGGCGCCGGGTTCCCCCCAAGCCGCCTTCGCGGTGGAGACCGTTATGGATGAGGTCTGCGAGCAGCTTGCTCTGGACCCCATAGAGTTCCGGCTGCTGAACGCCGCCAAAGAAGGCACCCGCCGAATAGAAGGACCGGTCGCCCGCAGGATTGGCTTTGTGGAGTGCCTCGAAGCCGCCCGCAACCACGATCATTACAAGACCCCGCTGTCGGGGGAAACCCGTGGCCGCGGCGTGGCCGCCGGCTACTGGATGAACCGGGGTTTCCAGTCGAGTTGCGTGATAACCGTCAACTTCGACGGAACGGTCAGCTTGATCATGGGTTCCGTAGACATCGGCGGCACTCGGGCTTCCATCGCCCAACAGACGGCCGAAACCTTGGGAATCGCCTACGAGGACGTCAAGCCCACGGTGGTGGACACGGACTCCATCGGCTACACCTTCATCACCGGCGGAAGCCGGACCTCGTTTGCCACCGGGTTGGCCGCCATCGAGGCGTCCCAGGAAGTAATTGCCCAGATGGTCGCCAGGGCCGCCCGGATCTGGGACACCCCTGAGGAAGACGTCGAGTTCGCCGATGGCGTGGTCCGCCACCGGTCCGACCCGGAGCTAAGGCTCACCTTCAAAGAGCTGGCCCGGCAACTGGCCACCACCGGCGGCGCCATCTCGGGGCAGTCGAACGTCGACCCAGCCGGAGAGGGCAACTCCTATGCCGTGCACATAGCCGACGTCGAGGTGGACCCGGATACCGGCAAGACCGAAATTCTCCGCTACACTGCGGTCCAAGACGCTGGCAAAGCGGTGCATCCCAGCTACGTGGAGGGCCAAATGCAGGGTGGGGCCGTCCAGGGAATCGGGTGGGCCCTGAATGAAGAGTATTTCTTCGACGGCTCAGGCCGGATGATGAATCCGACCTTCCTGGACTACCGGATGCCCACCTCGTTGGACCTGCCGATGATCGACACCGTGATCGTGGAAGTCGCCAACCCCGGTCATCTCTACGGTGTGCGCGGCGTGGGCGAGGTGCCCATTGTTCCTCCAATGGCGGCAATCGCCAACAGCATCCATCAGGCGGCCGGGGTCCGGTTGCGCAGCCTGCCAATGACGCCTGGCAAGATATTGGAGGCTACCTGGGAGCAGGAAAGCGGTTCCTGACTCGAGAGAGAGGAACGCGGGGGAGATTCGCGAGGCTCCCCCGCGGACGCTCGGCGGCCGGCATCGCGCATAATCTCCCGGGAGGTGGACCGTGGCAAAGGTGTTCATTCCAACCATGCTTCAGCCGCTGACCGGAGGCGTCCAGCAGGTTGACTGCCAAGGGCGCAATGTACGCCAGATCATCAATGGCCTGGAAGAGCTTTACCCGGGCATTAAAGACCGGTTGGTGGAAGACGGGGAAATCCGCTCGAACCTCGCCGTAGCCATTGACGGCGACGTGGCGCGCATGGGCATGCTGGAGCGCGTACAAGAGACCAGCGAAGTTCATTTCGTCCCCGCCATCGCCGGCGGATAGCGGCTAGTCCTCGAAAATTTGGCGTAGAAAGGCTAGAGCGGCGGAAAGTACTTCGGCATCCAGTTGGCCTTGATACCGGAGCAGTCGGCTACGGTCGACAGCCCTGATTTGGTCGAGGACTACATGTCCCTCACGGCCTTGGAATCGGGACGGCACTCGAAAGGGGTATCGAAAACCCCCGGTTGTCATAGGCGCAATCAGAAGCGTGGTGTAGAACTCATTGATTTCATCTGGCGACACTGTCGCACATGGTCGGATATCCCGGATTTCGTGGCCGACAGTGGGCGATAAATCAGTGAGATAGACGTTTCCCCTCCTGGGGCCGGTCAATCCCAAACCCACTTTTCGGGGTTCTCCCAAAGCAGCACATCGTCTCCGCGTTCATGGGCGAGCCGAGCCGCTTCCGCCCACCCCTCGCGGGGGCGATAGGAAGTTCTCTTGATGAGGATTCCTGAATTGACAACCTGCAATTCGATTTCTTCCTTGTCAAGCCCCGCTTCTTCGATTAGTGATTCGGGGATGCATACTCCGCGTGAGTCTCCAATCTTCTCTAGCTTTGTTTTCATGGCCTGAGCACTCCTGTCTTATTCTCGCAATATAACCGGCAGAGCCGTTCGACGGCAAGAATTGACTGGCCCAATTGAGCAACTTACAATCTTCAAAGCGTATTACTTGTCCGTGAGCAGTGAATGGCCGGCAAATCTATACCTCGCATAAAAAGCCTTGTGTCTTCCGGAGGAGTAGTCTACCGGCAACAGAATGGGTCATTGGAAACGGTGCTGTGCGGGCGCAGTGAACCGGTGCGGTGGAGCTTGGCCAAAGGCACTCCCGACCCCGGGGAGACCCTAGAGGAGACCGCTCTCCGCGAGGTACGGGAGGAGACAGGGCTGGAGGTCCAGTTGGACTCCTCGCTTGGGAGCATCGAATACTGGTTTTCCGACCGGGGGAGCGAGGTCCGCTACCACAAGACCGTCCACTTCTACCTGATGGTGCCTGTAGGCGGTGACACCGCCCAGCACGATCCCGAATTCGACGTGGTGCGGTGGTTCCCGGTGGACGAAGCGCTGGAAACCATGGCGTATAACAACGAGGCAGATGTCCTGAGGCGGGCCCTGGCAGTCATTACAGAAAGGGAAGGGGACTGAAGATGGTGGAGTTAAGGGGCGCCAAAGTGGTCCTGCGGGAAAAGCGCCCGGAAGACGCCGAGAACGATTATATCTGGCGCAGCGATCCCGAACTGGCCAGACTGGACGCCGCTTTGCCTCTGACCATGACCTTTGACCGGTACATGAAACTCTTTGAGGACCAGCTCAAGTACCCCACGCCGGGTTCCCACCATTTCGCCACCGACACCTTTGACGGGAAGTACATCGGCAACTGTATGTACTACGACCTGGATAGCGTCAACTTGGAAGCGGAGCTTGGAATTGTCATTGGGGACCGCGAATACTGGAGCAACTCTTACGGTTACGACGCTGTCGTCACCCTCCTGGACCACATGTTCACCGCCCGGAAGCTAAAGCGGGTCTACCTGCACACCCTGGAATGGAACCAAAGGGCCCAGCGGTGTTTTTCCAAGTCGGGGTTCAAGCCGGTGAAGATGGTGCGGCGCATGGGGCAGGACTTCATCCTCATGGAGGTCTTGAGGGACGACTGGTTTGCCGCGGCCGATGAACGATCGGCGGTCCTTTCGGTGACCGGCAACGACTCCGCCAGCCAGCCTACAGGCCAGCCTTAGACCCGGACCATTCCTCATCCCGTCAGGCCCGTCAGGCGGATACTGCCGCGATGGCCTCCGCGAGGTCTACCGCGCCGGAATAAAGCGCGCGCCCCACGATCACTCCTTCGACTCCGGTGGCCACCAGCCCCCGGATGTCATCCACCGAGGCCACGCCACCCGACGCCAGCACCGCCATCCCGGTGTCTTGTACCAGCCGCCTACTGTACTCATGGTCGGGCCCGGCCATCATCCCGTCCCGGGCGATATCCGTGTAAAGCAGCCGGGTTACACCCATCCCTTCCATTTCACCGGCCAAGTACAGTACGTCAATGGAGCTGCCCTCCGCCCAGCCTCGGACGGCCACCTCGCCTTCTCTTGCATCCACTGCCACCACCACCCTATCGGCGCCCCGGCTCCCGCATAGCTCCCTCACGATTTCCGGGTTTCTAACGGCGGCGGTGCCGATGACCACCCGGTCCGCTCCAGCGTCCAGCCACGCATTGGCGGTGACTACGGAACGGATGCCTCCGCCAACCTGCACCGGGATGTCCAAGGACTCGATGATCCGCCGGATCAGGTCCAGATGGGCCGGCTCTCCCCGGGTTGCTCCGTCCAGGTCCACCAGATGCAACCTGCCGGCGCCCTGCCTCTGCCAAGAGTAGGCAACGGATAGCGGGTCGTCGGAGAACACGGTCTCCCGTTGGAAATCGCCCTGTAGCAGGCGTACGCAACGACCGTCCTTCAGATCGATAGCCGGGATCACTTCCATGCGTGGAGTCTCACAGGAGGGCCTTCTGGGACGGACACCGGGCCGCGTCAGCCTGCGCCGACATGCCGGCGAGCCGACTCCTCGGCGATGGCTACGAAGTTGCGGTATATCCTGAGGCCCGCCGGTCCGCTCTTTTCCGGATGGAACTGGGTTGCCATCAGGTTTCCCCGTGCGTAAATGCTACAGAAGGTCAGGCCGTAATCGGTGGCCCCCAATACACCGGACCCGTCTGTCGGGTCCGCGTAATAGCTGTGTACAAAGTAAAAGTAGCTCCCTTGGGGGACTCCGGCCAAGGCAGGGTGTTGGAAGTTCGCGTTTACGCTGTTCCACCCCATGTGAGGGACCTTCAGATCGACCCCTCGCTGGTCCTTTGCCTCCCCGGGCAGCTTTCTAACACGGCCCTCGACGATACCCAGGCAGGGAGCGTCGCCCTCCTCGGTGTGCTCCAGCAGCAGTTGCAGACCCAGGCACACTCCCAAGAAGGGCTTGCCGCTGGCGGCAAAGGACTTGATTGGCCCAACCAGGCCCCGTTTGTTCAAGGCGGTCATGGCCGCGGGTCCCGAACCCACACCCGGCAACACCAAGGCGTCGGCGTCCGCCAACTCCGCGGGGTCGCCGGTCACGACAGGGAAGACTCCATGGGTCTGCAACGCCCGGGTTACGCTCCGCAGGTTGCCGGACTCGTAATCGATGACAACCAGCTTCATCGCTAGGTCCGTTGACCGGTGGCCCGTTCCAGCGGCAGCTCCCGGTCCTCGTAGCGGGCAACGACGAACAGCAGATCGCCCAGCCGGTTGAGGTAAGAGACGATCAAGTCGTTGGTCAGAAGGTCCGCCTCGGCCATGGCCACCACGCGGCGTTCAGCGGTGCGGATAATACACCGGGCCAGGTCGGTAGCGGCCGAAGCCGGCGACCCGCCGGGCAGGATGAACACCTTTGGCATCTCCATGTCCTGTTCCAAGGAGTCGATGGCGTTCTCCAGGTTCTCCACCATCTCGGGAGTGACCGGACTGAAGTGCTGCTTGAACAGTTCGTATTTGTCGGGATCGGTAGCCAGCTCGGCGGCCACGGTGAACAGTTCGCTTTGCAACTGCCGCAACAGGTCCTTCACCCGCTGGTCGCTGGACATGGCCCGGGCCATTCCCATGGCCGACACGGCCTCGTCGGTAACCCCATACGCCTCGGTATGGGGGTTGTTCTTGGAAACCCGCCCTCCGTAGAGCAAGCTGGTCTCACCCTTATCCCCGAATTTCGTATAAACCCTTTTGCGGTAATCGTCGGAAGAAGACACGGGCGTCACCTGCGGGGATAGGATGAGCCAAACAGGGCTCCCAAACGTGCCATTGTATCTAATGAGGATACGGCAGAGTATATACTAGTGGCAACACCAGCCGACGGAGTTCGTGGGATGGCAAGAGCGCCCCATAGTCCAATGCACTTTGAAATCCTTGGCATAGGTACTGCATTGAAACGGAACCGGCTTGCGGTGCCTTTGGATCAACGAGAATATTCTTGGGAGGAAAGGCATGTGCAGGACCTTTTCCAGGATCTTGCAGACGCTATCAACAATCGCAAACAGACCTATTTTCTAGGCACCATAGTGCTTACTATCGGGGCCGACGGGGAACTGGAAATCGTTGACGGTCAACAAAGGCTTGCCACTACTACGATTTTAATGGCGGCGTTCCGTGATTACTTCTATCAAAGAAACGACGCAGACATGGTTCGAGACCAAGAAGATTTCCTGGTTACATTCGATAGAAGCTCCAGAGACATAAATCCCAGACTCCGATTGAACGTTATCGACAACGACTTTTTCCGGCGCAGGATTCTTGAGAGACCCGACTCGGTCTCTCGCAGGGAGTCCGCTGCTCAACAGCGTTCGCTCGTCTTGATCGAGGATGCGGCAAAAATGGCGGCAGCCCATGTAGAGGATATCCTCAAGCCATTTGGTGAACAGAACAGGAACGACCACTTGAACACGTGGACCGATTTTATCGAACACTCGGCGGAAATAATTATGGTCACGGTTCCTGACGATGTGAACGCCTACGTCATGTTCGAGACATTGAATGACCGTGGGTTACGAACTTCTCAGGCCGACTTGGTCAAGAACTACCTGTTCTCGGAAACCGGTGCAAGAATCGGCGAGGCCCAACAAAGGTGGGCATCCATGACTGGGACTCTAGAGGCAATTGACGATGACGAAATAACCATCAATTTCTTGCGGCACCTGCTCATCTCCTTTTACGGACACACCAA
Organism: Dehalococcoidia bacterium; assembly: GCA_965220625.1. Lineage (GTDB taxonomy): Bacteria > Chloroflexota > Dehalococcoidia > Lucifugimonadales > UBA3495 > VXOI01. The sequence goes on along the minus strand of CBDCQN010000002.1, from coordinate 132,118 downwards.
GGAGAGAGAGGTCCTGGAGAGAGTGCGGGGGAAAGTTAGCGGAAGGGCTCCGGCCATTGAATTTCTGGACACCATTAGTGTCGCAGCCCGGGACTATTTAGCGATACTTAGTCCCACCCATCAGAAGTGGATTGGATACTGTCCGGGAATCAAAGGGCACATCGAATCGTTGTTATTGTTAAAAATCACTCCGTTCCGTCCACTTATGCTGGCGGTAGCCCGGAATTTCTCCCCGCTGGAAACAACAAGATCCTTCCGTCGGTTCGTGTCTTGGTCTGTAAGGTTGTTAATCGCCGGCGGCGTACGCTCCGGTAGGCTCGAGGAAGCCCTTGCGGAGGCTGCCAAAAAAGTTAGCAACGCGGAGATCGAAACTGCGGACGATTTGTTGAACGAACTAATCCGGGTGCTGCCGACAGACACCGATTTCGAATTGGCTTTCCGCAATGCAACAGTCGCCAACCACCGGTTAGCCCGGTATTATCTGAGGGCGCTTGAACGCCGGGCAGTGAACGAACCGGAGCCTGAATGGGTCCCAAACGACGAAACCGTGATTACATTGGAGCACGTCTTGCCGCAACACCCCGGCGCAAATTGGCCTGGTATAGAACCTGCCATTCATTCCGCCTATTACAAACGGCTCGGCAATATGGTGCTCTTGGGTCAAACGCTAAATCGCGACATTGGGAACGATTCGTTCGCGGACAAGAGAGACGCTTACAATCACTCGAAGTACGAACTTACGGGGGAAGTCGCAGGTCTGGATCATTGGGAGTCAGCTAGTATTGAACAGAGACAAGCGCGGCTTGCGAGATTAGCTGTCGAGACTTGGCCATTGGGGCGAATAAGCTGATGTGTGCCGCCAATGTCCGGCGATCACAAGCGTTTGTGAGGTAGGTCATGCCGCCGGAAGTCCGTGTTATTGGAATCGAGGGGATGCCGGAGATGGGGGTGGGGGATGACTTGGCCGGGCTCATGATCGACGCCGCTCTAGCCCAAGGGACGCCCATTGAAGACGGCGACGTTCTGGTGGTCACCCAGAAGGTCATCTCCAAGGTGGAGGACAAGGTCATCAGCTTCGACGATGTCGAGGCGTCGTCCCTTGCAGTCACCATCACGGAGGGCCACCGGCGCGACCCCAGGCACACCGAATTGGTTCTCCGGGAGAGCAAGCGGATAGTGCGGATGGACCGGGGGGTGATCATCTCGGAGACCAAGCACGGCTTCTACTGCGCCAACGCCGGGATCGACGCCTCCAACATCCCCGGCAACAACACGGTGGCGTTGCTGCCCGACGACTCCGACGCTTCGGCCCGGGGCATCCGCCAAGTGGTTAAGGAGCGGCTGGGCGTCAACGTGGCGGTGGTCGTATCCGACACCTTCGGCCGCCCTTGGCGGAACGGTGCGGCCAACGTGGCCATCGGCGTGGCTGGAATGGACCCGCTGCTCAGCTACGTGGGCCAGGAAGACGCCCACGGCAACGTTCTCCACACCACCGAGATAGCAGTGGCCGACGAACTGGCCGCCACCGCCGAGCTTGTCACCGGCAAGGCCCTCGGCGTGCCGGTGACCATCATCCGCGGCTATCCCTTCGCGCCGATGGAGGACGCGTCAATCCAACGACTGCTCCGCGGCGGCGAACGCGACCTGTTCCGTTAGGTCGTTCCACGCTGAGGGAACGCTGAGACCGCAGAGGCCTTATTTGATTCTCTCCGTTGTATCCGCGCTCTCTGCGGTGAATTCCCCGTCCCATAGGGTCAGTTGGCGGTGTTCCGGCTCACTGAAGTTGGAAACGCCGACGCCCAAGAGCCGGAACGAGCGTAAGGGCCCGAATTCGGCCGCCAGCAGCTTCCAAGCAGTTTCCTTGATGGGCCCGGCGTCGTGGGTGCTGGCGGCCAGGGTGGTCTGGCGGGTGAATGTCGTAAAGTCGGCCAGGCGCATCTTGACCGTGACCGTCCGGCCTCTCATTTCCTTCCGCTCCAGGCTTCCCGCGACCCGCTCGGCCAAACGCTCCAGGACGTCTTTCAGTTCCGCTTCATCGGCCAGGTCGGCGGCGAAGGTTGTCTCGGCGGAGACCGACTTGGTCTCACGCTCCGTGTGCACCGGCTCCCGGTCCTCGCCGACGGCCCGGTCGCGCACTGCGGCCGCCCGCACCCCGAAGGTGCGGACAAACCAGTCCATGGGCTGCTCCGCCAATTGGCCGATGGTTTCCACTCCCCCTGCGTTGAGCCTCTGCGCCGTTTTGGGGCCGATGCCCCACAGCTTGCCGACTGCCAGCGGGGCCAAGAACCGGGCCTCATCTCCCGGCGGCACCACCACGAGGCCGTCGGGCTTGTCGAGGTCCGAGGCGATCTTGGCGACGGACTTGTTGGTCGCGACACCCACGGACACGGCGAGGCCGGTCTCGTCGACTACCCGCCGTTTCAAACCCAAGGCGATACCCAGCGGCCACCGCCCCTGCTCTTCGTCCACCGCTTCGGTGATGTCCAGGTAGGCCTCGTCCAAGGATAAAGGCTCCACCAGCTCGGTGAGTTCGCGGAAGATGCTCATGACCCGGTCCGACATCTCCCGGTAGCGCGAAAACCTCGGCGGAACGATGATTCCCTGCGGGCACTGGCGCACGGCGGTCCGCATCGGCATGGCTGAGTGTACTCCGAACTTCCGGGCCTCGTAGGAAGCCGTGGCCACCACGCCCCGGTTCTCGGGCCGGCCGCCTACCAGCACGGGCTTGCCGCGCAGCTCCGGGTTGTCCAACTGCTCCACCGCCGCGTAGAACGCATCCAGGTCGGCGTGGATTATGTGGCGGTTGTCCGGACCCATGTCGTGCCACCTCGCAGCGCTATTGTAAGGCATGATTCGACCAACTACAGAGAACACAGAAGGTACAGCGTTAAGGTACAATGACCGCGACAATCACGCTTCGAGGAGGCGGCATGGCCACGATTCTTGAGGACTACATCGCCAAACATCCGGGTTCAGTGCAACGCTATCAGGAAAGTGTCTCCATCTTCCCCGGTGGAGTGACCCACGACACCCGCTACGCCACTCCCTTTCCCCTCTTTATGACCCACGGCTCCGGCCCGCGCAAGTGGGACGTGGACGGCAACGAGTACGTCGACTATGTGTCCGGCCACGGCGCGCTGTTGCTGGGCCACTCCCACCCGGCCATCGCCGAGGCCGTCGCGCACCAGATTCAGCGCGGCACTCACCTGGGCGCTTCCACCGATGAAGAGCTGCGTTGGGCCAAGGCCATCATGGCGTTGATGCCATCGGTCGAGAAGCTCCGTTTCCACAGCTCCGGCACCGAGGCCACGCTGATGGCCATGCGCCTGGCCCGGGCCTACACCGGCAAGAACAAGGTGATCAAGCTGCAGGACCATTTCCACGGCTGGCACGACTACGCCATGGCGGGGTCCGACCGCTCCGCGCCGGGGATCCCGGAGTCCAGCCTGGGAACAATGGTGATTGTGCCGGCAGGCGACCTATCGGCGGTTGAGGACGCCCTCGACCGTGACGACGACATCGCCGGCCTCATTCTGGAACCTACCGGCGCCCATTATGGCCAACTGCCCTTCGACGTGCCCAACTACCTGAAAGGCCTCCGGGAATTGACCGCCCAGCGCGGCGTCATTCTCATCTTCGACGAGGTGGTCACCGGTTTCCGGGCCTCGCCCGGCGGAGCCCAAGTGCGCTACGGCATCACTCCCGACCTGACGACCATGGCCAAGATCGTCGCTGGCGGACTGCCCGGCGGGGCGGTCGGCGGCAAGGCCGACGTCATAGACATGATCGCCCACCGGGGCGACCCGGAGTGGGACAACTCTCACCGGGTCTACCACCCCGGCACTTTTAACGGCAACCCGCTGTCGGCGGCAGCCGGAGCGACGGCCCTGGAGATGATCGCCAGCCAGCCAATCAACGAACACGCCGACGCCATGGCCGCCCGTCTGAAGACCGGGTTGAACGAGGTGCTGGGACGGTTGGAGATACCGGGCCACGCCCACGGCATAGCTTCCATGGTCCACATGGTTCTGGCCGACTGCGACTGCGACCGGGAGATTTGCACCATGCCACACCGGCAAATCTCAGAGGTAACCGCCTCGGCCGCCGTGACCGCCATGAAGCGCGGCCTGCAAAACCGGGGCGTCGACATCATGGGCCGCGACGCGTTCCTGGTCTCGGGCGCCCACGCCGAGTCCGACATAGACCAGACCATAGAAGCCTTCCGGGAAACCATGGCCGCCGTGCGCGCCGAGGGACTCATCTAGGAGTAATCACCTCGCCCCGCCTTCTTCCCTCTGCGGGGAGAGGAGTTATAGGAGGAACACCGATGCCATCATTCACGGACAAACTAACGGTAGACGGCCACGAAATGGACATGTACGCCTCGGTGCCGAGCGGTGCCGGGCCCCATCCCGCCGTGGTAATCGCCTTCCACGTGGGCGGGTTGGACGAGTTCGACAAGGCGATGGCCGACCGGTTGGCCGAGGCGGGGTACGTTGCCGTGGTCCCGGACCTCTTCCACCGCTTCTCGCCGGAAATGTTGGACGGGCCGCGACTCGAGCGTCTCGGGCACCTGAGCGACCCGGACATCATCGCCGACATGAACGCCGCAGCCGACTTCCTCGTGGCCAACCCCCATGTGGACAGCGACCGCGTCGGCGTGACCGGCTTTTGCATGGGCGGGCGCATCGCTTGGCTGATGGCAGCCGTCAACCCCATCTTCAAAGCCACTGTCCCGTTCTACGGCGGTAACATCATGGGCATCTGGGGCGCCGGAACACAGACCCCGTACGACATGGCCGCCAACATCGATTGCCCGATGCTGTTCCACTTCGGCTCCATCGACGCCAACCCCTCTGTGGACGACCGGGATAAGTTCGACGCCGAACTCGACCGGCTCGGCAAAGCCCACGAGTTCTTCACCTACGAGGGCGCGGACCACGCCTTCATGGACTTCACGAACCCCGACCGGCACCATGCCGAAGCGGCCGCTGCGGCCTGGCCCCGGACCGTCGACTTCTTCGACAAGCATCTGAAGGGCGCGGCAGTGACCGCCTGACGCATATGGCGAGCCATTGGGAGGAGTTGAACGTAGCCGGCGCGTCGATGCCGGCGTACGTCAGCATGCCGGAAGGCCAGGGCGCATCGCCGGCTATCGTGGTAATCCATCACGGGGCTGGAGTGGAGGAGTTTGTCCGGGAGTTCTCCGACCGCTTGGCCGGCCAGGGGTACACCGCCGTCGCGCCCGACCTGTTCCATCGGATTACCGACGAGATGGCGAAGCGCACCGGCAAGGCTCGCCGCGATCTCCTCAGCGACCCGGAGATAATCGCCGACGTTAACGCGACGGTAGACTTCTTGTCCGGGCGCCCAGATGTCGATTCCGGTCGGCTGGGGATTACCGGGTTCTGCATGGGGGGCCGTGTGACTTGGCTGTCCGCCGCCGCCAACCCAGATTTCAAAGCTGCCGTGCCCTATTACGGGGGCAACATAATGGTCCCTTGGGGCGACGGCGAACATTCCCCGTTCGGGTTGAGCGAGGGGATCCGCTGCCCCGTTCTCTTCCATTTCGGGGAGGAGGACGCCAATCCTTCCCAAGACGATATGCGTAAGCTGGACGACGAACTCACCCGGCTGGGGACGCCTCACCGGTTCTACACCTATCCCGGAGCAGGCCACGGTTTTATGGACCGGCACAATCTCGCCCGTTTCCACCGGCGTTCGGCGGAGATGGCTTGGGCCCGCACCGTCGAGTTCCTCGCCGCCCACCTGAAGCCCACTGGGGTGTTCCGGTAGGGTGACTCACGAATCCCACGCCCACCACATCACCATTGGAGGCCGCCATGGCTAGCAGCTACACCGGCACAGTCGCCGCTCCGGAATTTCCCCAAGGGCTGGAGTGGACCAACACCGACCGCCCCATCACTATGGAGGAACTGCGGGGCAAGGTCGTCATCCTCGACTTCTGGACCTACTGTTGAATCAACTGCGCCCATATTTTTCCGCAGTTGCGGAAACTGGAAAAGAAGTACGCCAGTGAGCTGGTGGTTGTCGGAGTCCACTCGGCCAAATTCCCCAACGAGAAAGAGATCGCGAACCTCAGCGCGGCCGTACGCCGCTACGGGCTGGAACACCCGGTCATCAACGACGAGGAGTTCCAGGTGTGGCAGCAGTACGCCTGCCGCGCTTGGCCGACCCTCATGTTCATCGACCCCGCGGGCAACGTCATCGGCAAGCACGAGGGCGAATTGACCTTCAATCAATTCGACGACCTCATGGCCAACATGATCGCCGAGTTCGACGCCGCCGGAATGATGCGGCGGTCGGCGTCGCCGACCGCGCCGGACTTGGGTCCCGACGAGGTCCTTTCGTTCCCGGGCAAGGTCCTGGCCGACGCCGATGGCGGCCGGTTGTTCATCGCCGACACCAACCACAACCGCGTACTGGTCACGTCGTTATCGGGAGAGGTGCGGCATGTTATCGGGTCGGGCAAAGAGGACCTGGAAGACGGCGCATTCGCCGAGGCGGCTTTCAACCACCCGCAAGGTATGGCTCTCCATGGCGACGTGCTGTATCTGGCCGATTCCGAAAGCCACACCATTCGGCGCGTCGATCTGGCCGCCGGGCGGGTCGAGACCATCGCTGGCACCGGCGAGCAGGGCTTCGAGCGCGACGTCCGGCGTTCCGGCGCAACCGTGGGCCTGAGTTCGCCGTGGGACCTGGCGTTTCACGACGGCGCGTTGTACATCGCCATGGCCGGGATCCACCAGCTCTGGTCATTGGACCTGGAGTCGGGAATAGTTGGCCCCTACGCTGGCAGCGGCCGTGAGTCGTTGACCGACGGTCCGCTTTCTACGGCGACCCTTGCCCAGCCCAGCGGCATCACCACCGACGGGTCGAAACTCTATTTCGCCGACAGCGAAACCAGCTCCATACGTACGGCCGATCTCCAACCCGGCGGCTCCGTGCGAACGATCATCGGGCTGGGACTGTTCGAGTTCGGCGACGTCGATGGGACCGACCACCGGGTGAGGTTGCAGCACCCCATCGGAATCACCCATCACGACGGCGTGCTGTACGTGGCCGACACCTACAACCACAAAATCAAGCGGGTGCTGTCTGCGACCCGGGCCGCTTTCTCTCTCTTGGGGACCGGCGCGGCGGGACACGTGGACGGGCCTCCCCGGCAGGCCCAGTTGTCGGAACCCAGCGGCATCAGCATCGCCGGCGGACTGATTTACATAGCCGACACCAACAACCATGCAATACGGACCGCGCCACTGGACGGAGGCGACGTCACCACATTGGAGCTAACCGGCCTGTAGGCTTGGTTCACGCGGAGTTCGCAGAGACAACACAGAGGACGCGGGGTTATTTTCGATTGACTCTGCGTTCTCTCCGCCTCCTCAGCGCTCTCTGCGCGAAAAACCTCTTCAGAGAACACTCACGACCAGGATGCGGTCGCGGTGGGTCAGGTCCTGCTCGGCGCTGATTTCGGCGTCGGGAAAGTGTTGACGGGCCGATTCCTCCGCAGACGGAAACTGCTCTGGGTCCAGCTCCATCAGGATGATCCCCGGAGTCTTCAGCTTTTCCGGAGCTTGGGCCAGCAAACGGCGCACAAGGTCCAGTCCGTCGGGCCCGCCGTCCAGAGCAATGACCGGCTCTTGCTGGACTTCAGGCTGAAGGGTGGGGATGCGGCCGGTGGGGATGTAGGGAAGGTTGGCTACGATAACATCCACCGGCTCCGGGACCGGGTCGAGCAAATCGCCATGCCCCAGCCTTATCCGGTCGGTAACGCTGTGGCCCCTGATGTTGTAGGCTGCCACGTCCAAGGCGGGCTCGGAGATGTCGACGGCGTAAATCTTGGCGGCCGGCAGGTGGATGGCTAAATTCACGGCGATGGCCCCGCTGCCAGTGCCCACGTCGGCGATGACCAACTCCCTGGTCTCCATTCCCATGAGGGCCATGAACAAGGTGTGCTCCACCATGTTCTCCGTTTCGGGGCGGGGGACCATCACCGAGGGAGTCACCATGACGTTGATGCCGTAGAACTCCCGGTATCCTAGGATGTAGGCCAGCGGCGTCCGTTGGAGCCGTTGCTCCAGCAATAGAGCCAAGTCCTGCTCAAGACGTGACCCGACCTCGGTCTCCTGCTGGGCGAAGATATTCTGCCGCGTCATCCGCATGACGCTCATCACCAGGACTTCCGCCTCGAGACGGGCGTCGGGGATGCCGGCGGCTTCAAGGGTCTGGTGGGCCTGCTGTATGGCCTCTCGGACTACCGCCATCAGCGGACGGAATAACTCTCGTCTTTCAGCAACTGCTCTTCTTCCCAAGCCACCATGCGGTCAATGATGTCGTCCAGGCCGCCGTCCATGATCCTGGGGATCCCGTGGAAGCTGGCGTTGCTGCGATGATCGGTGATGCGGTCCTGAGGGTAGTTGTAGGTCCTAATCTTCTCGGAACGCTCCGCGCCCCCCACCTGGGACCGTCGCGCCTGGGTGATCTCGGCGTCGCGGCGGTCCTGCTCTGCCTCGAACAGGCGGGCTCGAAGCATGGCCATCGCCCGCTGCTTGTTTTTGTGTTGAGAGCGTTCGTCCTGGCAGACGACGGTCAGGCCGCTGGGCTCATGCACGATTCGGACTGCCGTGGCCACTTTGTTCACGTTCTGCCCCCCGTGGCCGCCGGCATGGAAGATATCGATGCGAAGATCGTCCGGGCCGAGCTTGACCTCCACGTCGTCCGCCTCGGGAAGCACGGCGACGGTGGCGGTGGAAGTGTGGATCCGGCCTTGGGCCTCGGTGTCGGGTACACGCTGCACCCGGTGCACGCCACGTTCGTACTTCAGTCGGCTGAAAGCGCCAGAACCCTGGACCTCCAAGACGATCTTGTGGAAACCACCCGCATCTGACGGGTTGGAGTCCATGACGTCGACGTTCCAACCCCGATTCTGGGCGTACCTGGTGTAGGCCCGGTACAAATCGCCGGCGAACAGGCCCGCTTCGGCCCCGCCGGTCCCGGCACGAATCTCTATAATCACGTCCCGCTGGTCGTTGGGGTTTTTGGGAAGCAAGGCCAACTTTAGCGACTGGGCCAGGTCGTCCAGCTTCACCCGGTCCAGATCAAGTTCATCTCGCGCCATCTGCACTAGTTCCGGGTCCGCGCCTCCTTGGATCAACGCTTCTAAATCACCGATTTCTTGAGACAAGTCCCTGTACTCCCGTTGAATTTCAACCAGGTCCTCCAGAGACGCCCGTTCCTGGGCCAATTCTTGAACTCTTTCGAAATTGGTTGCGATTTCGGGGTCGGCCATCGCCTCTTCGATTTCGTGATAGCGGCGGACCACCGGGTCCAGTTTGTCGAACATCGAATCCATCTGCCCTTCTCTGGCGGGACGCCCTCTTTCCGGCAAGCTGTGTTGCCGATCCGCCGACGATATTACAAGTGTACCGCAACGCCGTTAGGATATACCAGTCCCATCACCCCGGCGAAATTTCTATCCGGCTGGTTTATGCCCCCAGTGCAGGCTGACGGTCCCAAACCCCAACCGGCGGTAACCCACGCCGGCCAAGCCCAACTGCGTCAACAGAGCGGCCAGCCGGTCGGCTCCCGGAAAATAGTCGACAGATTGCGGCAGGTAGGTGTAGGCCGACCGGTTGCCGGCCACAAGCTGACCGATTATTGGGACCAATCCGTGGAAATACGGCCTGAAGAAGACAGATTTGGCTCCTTGTGGCATCGGGGTCAATTCCAGCAGCGCCAACCGCCCGCCGGGCCGGATGACGCGCGCCATTTCCTCCAAGGCCGCCTGCAGGTCGGGCATGTTGCGGAGGCTGAACCCGGAGGTGGCGCAGGCGAACGCGCCGTCGGGGAAGGGCAATGACAATGCGTCCCCCGCCAAGAGATGCACCGGGGACTCAAGGGGCTTGCCGGCGAGCTTGGACCGGGCTTTGGCAATCATTTCGGGCAGCAGGTCCACCCCTGCCACCCGGTCGATTCCTTGGCATTTTCCCAACTCCAAGGCCAGGTCGCCGGTGCCGGTGGAAACGTCCAACGCCGCGCCCGTTACTCCTTGAGTTGCAACGGCCGCAGTCAACCGTTTCCAGCCCCGGTGCATCCGGAAAGTGATGAGGTCGTTCATCAGGTCGTACCGGCCGTAAATCCGGGAAAAGAGGTCGGTAACGTAGCGCTGCTTCGCGGGGCCCGTCAGGCCAGCCATGAAGTCATGTCACAACATCAGCCGCATTCGGTGGAGGGTACGGCTGAACGGGTTAAGCACTAAGCCCAGTTCCTCCAATGTGACCACGCCCAACAGGGCGTCATCGCCCGGCTCGCCCAGGATTACCGGTGTAGGGGTCTCGCCTTGAGGAAGCACAAGGTAACAATTGGACATTTCGCGACGAACTATGGTGCCGTCAGCCAGGGAAAACCGCTCCTCTCTGTTGGCTTCGAGCCCAAGAGATTGCCAAACCTCATGGGGGAGCAGGGAGTACCCCGCGCCGGTGTCGACAAGGAATTTAACTGTCTCTTCCTTGCCCGTTGGCCCCCTGGCAACGCCATCGATGTGAATGATTCCCATTAATCGGACCTCTCCCCATATTGCAGGTCAACCGGCAAGGTCTTGTCTATTCCCAAAGCGACCATTACCCGGCTTACCACGAAGTTTACTATATCATCGACGGTTACGGGCTTCAGGTAAAAGGCCGGGTCGGGCGGCAGTATGACGGCTCCCATCCGGCTCAGCGCAAGCATATTTTCCAGGTGGATGCTGTGCAGGGGGGTCTCTCTGGGCACCAGCACCAAGGGCCGCCTTTCCTTGAGGCATACATCGGCGGCTCGCAGCAGCAGGTTGCCCGACAGCCCGTTGGCCAGCGAGGCCACGCTGTTCATGCTGGCCGGCACTATCACCATTCCGGCGGCCGGGTGGGTGCCGCTGGCTATGGGCGCTCTCAGGTCGTTGATCGCGTAATGGGAGAAGCCGGGGTGTTCCTGCCACTCCACCAGCGTCTCGTTGAAGGAGCAGTCCAGCTCTTCCAGCCACACCATGCGGGCTGCGTTGGAGCACAGGGCAACGGTCGGGATGTCCCGGGCAAGCAGGGAATCCACCGTCGCACGGGCCATTACCGCGCCGCTGGCGCCGGTGATGCCCACGATTACCGAGGGCGCGGCTATAGCGCCACCGCCAGGATGGTGAATATCAACAGCATCATGGAAATGGTGCTGTTGTATTGGAACAGGGGCGACTTCAACTTGGAGAGGTCGTCGGGCTTGAGCAGGCTGTTCTCAAACACCAGCAAGGCCACCGCGATGGCCCAACCGATGAAGTAGTAAAAGGCAAGGCCAAGCCAGAACCCGGCGGCCAACAGCGCGCCGGCCGCTATCAAGTGCATTGTTCGTGTGGTCCAAAGGGCCGCCCGGATTCCGAACCTCCGGGGGATGGAATTCACGCCATACGCGCGGTCGAATTCGTAGTCGGCGCAACCGTAGATGATGTCGAATCCTCCGGCCCACATAGCCACGGCAAAGGACAGCAGCACCGGTTCCCATGTCAGCCCGCCGGTTACCGCGATCCAGGCGGCCGCAGGCGACATTCCCAGCGCCCAACCCAGGAAGAAATGGCAACCCCAAGTGTAATACTTTGTAAACGAGTAGAAGACAACGTAGGCCGCGGCTACCGGCGCTAGGATTAGAGTCAGGGTGTTGAGTTGGGAGGCAGCGTAGAAGAACACCCCGGTGCCCGCCAGCATCATCAGGATAACGTCCCACGGCTTCAGCAGGCCTTGAGGAAGATGGCGGCCGGCGGTCCTCGGGTTGGCCATGTCTTCCTTGTGATGAATGATCCGGTTGGCCGACATGCCCACCGTGCGCACACCGGCAATGGCCACCGTTATCCAGATGAAAACGCTCCAGCCCGGCCAGCCGTCGGCGGCCAGGATCATGCCGATGTAGCAAAACGGAAGGGTGTACAGTGATTCCCAGATGCGTATCGACGCCAAGTAGAGGGGCACTCGGCCTATTGCCGCAGTGATCGGCGTCCGTATTACGTTAGCTGCTTGCATTGCCGGCTAGATGCCGTATTCCTTCCACCTGCGGTCCACCAGCTCTTTGACCTCGGGGCTCATCTCGATATCGGGGGGCCATTCCCGTTGGCGTCCGCCCTCCAGGGGGAGCTTGATGGTGGCGTCGATGCCGACCTTGCTGCCGAACTTCGGGGTCGGCGAGGCCAGGTCGAGATCGTCGATAGGCCCAGTGGAAAAAACGAAATCGGTCGCGGGGTCAATGTTGTTGGTCACCCGCCAAGCGACTTCCGAGATGTTCTGGACGTCGACAAAATGGTCCACTGCTATGATGGTCTTGACCAGACTCATCAGGCCCAACCCCCACAGTCCGTGCATCACCTTTCGCGCCTGCCCCGGATACTCCTTCTTAACGGAAACGATGACAAGGTTGTGGAATACGCCCTCCGCCGGCATGTTGATGTCCACGACCTCGGGCAGGATGGTCCGGATCAAGGGCAGGAAGACCCGTTCGGTGACCTTGCCCATCCAGTAATCTTCCATCGGCGGGCGGCCGACAATCGTCGCGGGGTAGATGGGGTCCCTGCGATGCGTGATGCAAGTAACGTGAAACACAGGATAGGGATCGGGCATCGAGTAGTACCCGGTGTGGTCTCCGAAGGGACCTTCGGGGCGTTCCTCGCCCGGGACCACGTAGCCTTCCAGCACAATCTCCGCTTGGGCCGGGACCATGAGTTCGCTGGTCTTGGCCTTCACCAGCTCCACTCCCTCCTCCCGGAGGAAACCGGCCACCACCATCTCGTCCATGTCCGGCGGCAGAGGCGCGGAACCTGTCCAGATGGTGGCCGGGTCGCCCCCTAAAGCCACGGCTACGTCGAACCTTTCGAGCCCCAGCTCGTGGTTCAGCCGGTAGTGGTGGGAGCCCACCTTGTGGGTCTGCCAATGCATGCCGGTGGTCTGCCGGTCATACACCTGGAGCCGGTAGGTACCGTAATTCTGGACTCCGGTAACCGGGTCCCGGGTTATCACCAAGGGAAGTGTGATGTAGGGACCGCCGTCCAAGGGCCAGCACTTGATAATGGGAAACCGGTACAGGTCCACGTTGTCGCCCTGTAGGACTACCTCCTGGCACGGAGCGTTCCGCACGGTCTTGGGCTGAAAGGAACCCAGATGAACCAATTGGCCCAACGTGCGGAGCTTGTTCACCAGGCCTTCCGGAGGCCCGTGCATCAGGCCCAGCAGCCCCTCGACACGTCCCACGATTTCGTCCAGGTGTTCCACGCCCAAAGCCCACGCCATGCGTTGCTGGGAGCCATACATGTTGATTAGTACCGGGATGTCGAAACCCTGGGGCGCTTCAAAGAGCAGCGCCGGCCCGCCGGACTTGATCACCCGGTCTGCGATTTCGGTTATTTCCAGCTCGTGGTTGACCGGCGCGCTGATGCGGCGCAGCTCTCCCTTCTCTTCGAGGAAGGCGATGTATTCACGGAGGTCTTTGAACTTCATTTTTATGCTTTAAGGGACGGCAAAAATCATTGTATCGGGAATGGAGTAGCGGGGATAGACACCGGGGTCCAATTGAGGTGCAGGGGAGGCCAGGGGAGATTGTGCCGGAGCGCATCGATGAAGTAGGGTCGGCCGGTTGGGCCGCATGCAGACGGACGGCAACGCACGGGCGGGGCGAGGACCGTCCAAAAGGTGTTCGGGATGGAGGCGAGGGGGCTCTGAATCGTATCAGGGGCCGATTTCTCAGCCCCCGATCACCAAAACAGCATATCGAATTAAAACCCGGAAGAAGACTCCGCGCGCATTTTGCTGAAGCAGTCGCTGCAATATACTGGCCGGTCCCCCCGCGGCCGGAAGGGCACCATGGCATCTGTTCCGCACTCGGCGCAATTGATTGGATACATCTCGCGGGGCGCGTCTTGGTATGCGCCGCCGCCCCGTTGCTCAGTCCGGCGGACCGCGCGGCAACTACGGCAGCGCTTCGGTTCATTGCCGAAGCCCCTGGCCTGGAAGAATTCTTGTTCGCCGGCCGTAAAGATGAATTCGCTGCCGCACTCCACACACACCAAGGTCTTATCGGACAATGCCACGGGAGGCCTCCTTAGCTTTCCGTAGGAACAACGGTCTAACGCCCCAGTAGGTAGCACGACTCCGTTCGGAGAGCCTACTTTCTGGCTGATTTTGCCATTATACCGGCTAAAATCCGATATGCAACAAATCTTCGCCCGTTACGAAAGAATAATCCAGATTGGAGATTAAACTAATGCGTGTCTCATCGTATAATGGCCCTGTTTTGTTACTGAAATCGTAAACCGCTAACCGCCAACAGTTCTAAACGAAGCCAACAATTTTACGAATCGCGAATCGTCAATCGCCTGCGGCTAATTATCGTCCTCCATCGGGCGTTGGTGATTCGGCGTTCTCGTCCGGGTCCACCAGGAAACAGGAGGATGCCTTGAAAACCGCCCACAGGTCTTGTCCCGCCACGATCCCCATCTCGTCTAACGCGGCCCCGGTGACGTGGCAGACCAAGGGGGCGCCCTCAAAATTGAGAAGGGCCAGCATAACCGCGTAGCCGGGAGGGCGGGACTCGACGGCGGTGACCACGCCCCGCAGGCGGTTGCGGGCCGAAGACCCAACCGGTTCGGCGGACGCCAGGATAATGTCGGACGCCCGGACTCCCACCATGACCGCCGAGGGCTCCGTTGCCTCGTGCCGGGGTATATCGTCCAAGGGCGCTTCCAACCGTATCCCGCCGCCGCTGCAGCTCATCGTGCCGTCGCGGTGATTGCGGGAATCGACATTTAGCCGGAACAGGTTCTCCACGCCAACCAGCCGGGCCACCCGAGCTTGGCCCGGCTGGCCCAGCACCTCCAACGGCGGCCCGTACGACACCGGCCGGCCGCCGTCTATGACCTGCACAGCGTCGCCCAGCGCCAACGCCTCCTCCCGGTCGTGGGTGACCAGAATGGCCGGGACAGGAGCACGAGACAACACCGAGCGCAATTCCCGGCGGACGGTACGCCTCAACTCGCCGTCCAACGCGGCGAAGGGCTCGTCCAGCAGCAACAGGTCCGGGGCTGGCGCCAGAGCCCGGGCCAGTGCTACCCTCTGTTGCTGACCGCCCGAGAGCTCCCAAGGATACCGTTGTTCCAAGCCTTCCAACCGGAAAGCCTCCATCAACTCCTCGACTCGAGTCCCCGTCGTTGATGAATTTTCGGCAACACGCCGCCTCGCCAGCCCGTACTTGATGTTGTCCAACACTCGCAGGTGAGGAAACAGATGATACTGCTGAGTGAGATAGCCGACCCTCCTCCGATGGGCCGGCATCCAGACCCCGCTTTCGCTGTCGTACAGCAGTCTGCCCCCGGCCTCCACCCTGCCCCGCACCGGCCGGACCAATCCGGCTATAGCCCGGAGGGTGGTGGACTTGCCAGCGCCGGAAGGCCCGAAAAGCACCATCACAGACCCCGGACCGACTTCCCAATGGGTGTCCAGTTCGAAGGACCCGATACGGCAATTGAGCCAGCCGGAAGCGGTGAACCCGGCGCCGGACGCCATCAGGCCCTTCCCGTCCAGCGCCTTCGCCCCGCCACTCCGATGGCCGCCAGCACGGCCGCTGACCCGGCCAACAGCAACACCGACAACGCCAGGGCGTTGTCAAGATCGGTTTCCATCGCCGTCATTATCGCCAAGGGCATGGTCTGGGTTTCGCCGATCAGGTTCCCGGCGAACATCAGGGTGGCGCCGAACTCGGATAAAGCCCGGGCCCAGGCGAGACCCAACCCAGTGATTACGGAAGGACCGGCCAGTGGCAACGTGGTGCGCCAGAAAGTCGCCCACGGCGACACGCCCAGAGTTTGCGAAACTTCTTCGTAGTCCTTGGCCACGGACTGAAATCCCAACTTGGCCGAACGGACATAGAACGGGGCGGCCACGAACACCTGGGCAAAAACGACCGCAATGGTTGTGAAAGGAATAACCACTCCCGCGCCCTCCAACGCCGGCCCCAGCAAGCCCCCCCGGCCGAAGGCCATCAACATCGCAACGCCGGCCACAACGGGCGGCAGGATGATGGGCAGCTCTACCAACGTGTCGACAGTCCGGGCGAATGGGCTTTGGCTGCGGGCCAGCAGATAGGCGAAGGGTGTGCCGGCCAGCACGACCACCACCATGCTGACGAAGCTGGTCGCCAACGACAACCGCATCGCGGAGAGGGCGGTTTCGCTGGTTACCGCGTCCCAGAACCCGCCCTGTTGCGCGGCCCGCACCAGCAAAGCCAGTACCGGCAGACCAATGAAAACGACGTAAAGGAAGGCGACCCCGCCGCTGAGCATGCGGGTCCCTCCCCAGTATCGTACCGGCCGCTTGCCGGCAATGAGGTTGGCCATGTTCTTGGAGTCTCTCCGATATACCTGTCACGGTTCCCTGGATATCACGGTCAGCTCGATATCACGGTGAGTCGAAGCCGTGACTGCGCAGAATCTCCCGCCCCGGCTCCGATAAGACGAACTCCACGAAACCGGCCGCCGCTTCTTGGCGGTTGGACTCCCGCAACACCGCGATGGGGAAGCTGGCAAGGACGTTGTGGGCCTCCGGGACCGGGATGATTCTCACGTTTCCGGAAGCCGCAGCCGCCAAGGCCAACGGACGGTAGACGATTCCGGCGTCAGCCTCGCCCAACGCCACTTTCTGTTCGACGTTCCGGACGTTGGGTTCCTCGGACACCACGTTTTGGTAGACCCTGGCGCTGAAGTCGGACCCCAATCCAATGCCCACCGACAATGAATCCAGTAGCTGCCTCGAATACCCGCCGACCGGCACCCCTGGGTGGGCCAGCACCAGCCGCGCCCCCGGCCGGGCCAAGTCGGCCAGATTGTTTACGCGCCCGGACCCTTTGCCAGCGGCTATGACCGCCAGTGGGACCGTGGCGAAGATCACCGGCTCGCCGTCGACCAGCCCGCCATCCATAGCCATTCCCATTTGCACGATGTCGGCGGGAGCGAACACGTCCGCCGCCGCGCCGAACTCCAATTGAGATCGCAGTACCTGGCTGCCGGCGAAGTTTAGTTTCACCGTCACTTCGTCGTTATGGGCCTCGAATTCTTCGGCAATTTCGGCGAAGACCTCCGCCAATGACGCGGCCGCGAACACGGTGACCCGGCTGGCGCCGGCACCACCCCCGCCGAAACATGCGGGCAGTAGCAACGCCGCGAACAACAGGGCCCCAATCACGCCTGAAAATACAACTGGAAGATGATAAGTAATTTGCAATTGCCAGATTGTAAAGTATACTTGTCTTATTATCAAGGAAAGATGATGGGGGAGGATGCGTCGGCTGTCGTGGCGGGCCTGCAAAACAATCTCCGCAAGCTCCGGTTGGAGGCCGGCCTCAGCCAGCAGGCCTTGGCCAACCGGGCCAGCGTCAGCCGTCAGGCCTACGCCGCACTGGAAGCGGGTACGGCCAACCCCTCAACGGAACTGGCACTCCGGCTGGCACGGGTGCTGGGAGGGGGGGTCGAGTCGATATTCTTCTTGCCGGAGGACTCGCCCGGACCGGTAGAGGCTGAGCTGGCCGGTGGCCCCCTGCCGCCGGGGCCAAGTCTCGAAGTCCCCCGCCGGGCCCGGCTGTACCGCGTGGGACCGCGGCTGTTCGCCCGGACGTTGACGGGGCCCGGCAACGCCAGGCAATCGGTCATACCGGCGGAGGGGACCGTCATCGATGCGGCAGCCGCCGGCAACTCAGTCTTGGTCCAACCCTTCGATGACGACGACGTTGACACCCCCAGCCTGGGGATGCTGGGCTGCGATCCGGCGGTGGGCCTGCTGGAGACTGAACTTCGCCGCCGGGGCGTCCGGCTGGTGGCGGCCGAAGAAAGCAGCCGGGAGGCGTTGCTGGGCCTCGCGCGGGGCGAGGCCCACGTTGCCGGGTGTCATCTGAGGGATGACGCCACCGGGTCTTTCAACCGCACCTGGGTCGAACGATTGGTCCCGTTCCAGTGTACCCTGGTGACTTTCGCCTCTTGGGAGCAGGGCCTGATGGTCGCGCCCGGCAACCCCAAGGGCATTCGCGGCATCGAAAGTCTCGCAAATCCGGGCGTGGCGATGGTGAATCGTCAGAGCGGTTCGGGAAGCCGCGCCCTGTTGGACCGGGCGTTGCTGAGTTATGGAGTTCCCGCTGAGACTATAGCCGGCTACCAGCGGGAGGAGTATGGCCACTTGGCCGTGGCCGCCGCGGTGGCGTACGGCGGGGCCGACGTCGGCGTGGGAGTGAAAGCCGCCGCCTTGGCTACCGGCCTGGATTTCATTCCATTGGAAGCTGAACGCTACGACCTGGTGGTGCCCGACCGCCTGCTGAACGACCCAGCGGTGCAAGCGCTGTTGGACATCCTGCGGCGGGACCAGGTCCATCGCCGGGTCGAAAGCCTCGGCGGCTACGACGCTTCCGAAATGGGCCTGCCCGCCGCCGCTTGAACTTCGTCGTCGGCAGGCCGCCCCTTGACGGCGCGAGTCCCTTGACGGCGTCCGGCGGCTGCGTTGTAATGGAGCCCCCCGGCCCCGGCCCGTCAATCGGGAAGGCCGGAAGAACCTGAATCGAGCAACTAAATGAGACGGCGGACCAAGTCCGCGAACGGAGGCAGCGATGGCATTGGTGCGATGTATCACGGAAATGGGAATGGGGGTTGACGTTCACGGCAAGGACTACACCACGGCGGCCAAGCGCGCGGTGTTCGACGCCATTCATCACAGCAGCCTGGGGTTCCAGAGGATGCTGGGCAAAACCGCCGACGACATGCGCGTGGATGTGACCGTGGGGGTTCCCAATCCGGCAGCCGTCGACACCGCCGAGGTGGCTTCGGTCTTGCCCCACGGCACCGCATTCTGCAACGCGGTTGCCGGCGGGTTGGAAGTGCCCAACGAAGCTGGGGACGACGCCATCGTAATCGCCAATGCCGTCGTCATAGTGAGCTTCGATGACGGCAAGTAGGGAGTCCGATCCGCAAGACACCAAAAGCCCAGGCACGGCCTGGGCTTTTCTTTATTGACGGAGCTTTGGCTGAGATTATCGGGGCCTTCCGCCCGTCGGTCTAGGTGCGGGTCTGCTTCATTGCTCCGCGAATGTTTTCCACCATCTCCGAGCCCTCGACCTGGTGCACTGAGGTCATGTGGCTGGACATGTCGGTGATCACTTCATCATCGGTATCGCCTTTGGCAACATAGCGGCAGCCCCGGCCTGTGGAGTCCAGAGCCAGGGACAAAAGGGCGTTGCAACGCGCGAACTTGACCATTCCAATCTCCTCCTAATCGCTGGACAAAGCGGGTTTTTGTTCCCGACCCAACTGGTCTTGATGCCGCCCAATTATACGACATCGCTTGCGGGTTGGCATCCGGCGGGTTCTTCGGCGTTTGGCCGGTCAAAATAGCGCCGCCAAGCCGGCTCCGATTCGAGACAGTTTACCACTACCTGGCAAATATCAGGACCAGATACGGCGTGACTTTCGAGCTATTGCCTGCCGGCTTTCTTCCTGCCGGACTCCGCCAGCTCCATAATTCTATATCGGCGGTCCGCCCCGGTTACCGTGAGACGTACCAGCGCCGCACCCTCGACGAAGAACAGCGTAGCGGCCGGTTGCCCGTTCAGGGTGGCTTTCTCGTCAATGCCGGAAATTTCTCGAAAGCTGCCGACGGGCTCCTGAGAAATTCCCAGCGCCGCCATGTCGTTTTTGATACCCGCTATTAGCTCCAATGCTCGTTCCTCCGACTCGAAGAGCACCACGGTTTGAAGCAATTCGAAGCTCGGTCCGGTCAGCACCACTTGGACCGACGGCTCCAGCCCGGTGGTCTCGGCGGTTTCCGGCGCCGTGGCCGTTACCGCCATGCCGGGAAAGTCCTCCGGCCCCAGCAGCAGACCGGCTGCGGGTTTTGGGCCGCCCGAACAGGCCAAGGCCAGCCAGATGGCGGAAGACGCGATCGCCAGCAGGAGCCAGGCGGGTGACCGGGAAATCAACGGTGAGCGCGGCAATCCTTTCAGCCGGCGGGCTGGCCCCGGCCATGTTCGTGGCCGTGACCGTGGCCGTGTTCGTGTTCAGGGACTCCCCAGCCCCCGCCGCCCGGCGTACGGACACTCAGCACGTCGCCGGGTTCGACGTCGATAAGCTCCTTTCCGGCCAGGGTGACCTCCTCGTATCCGCCGCGCAGCAGGATGTTTTCGCCCGGCTCGCCGTGGTGGCCCCCGTGGTACCCGGGCGGGGGCAGTTTGCGGCGCTCCGACATGAGCGTGACACGGGCCGGAGCCAGGAACTCCACCTCCCGCACCAACCCGTCTCCGCCTTTGTATTTCCCGTCGCCGCCAGAGCCGCGGCGAAGGGCGTACCGCCGAAGGCGCAACGGGAAAGCGAACTCCAAGGCTTCGATAGGGGTATTCAAGGTGTTGGTCATGTGGGTCTGAATCCCGGATATTCCGTCCTTGTCGGAGCGGGCCCCCATTCCGCCGCCGATGGTCTCGTAGTAAACGTAGGGCTTATCCCGGACAGGATCGTGGCCGCCGATGATCATGTTATTCATCGTCCCTTGGCTGGCGGCCGGGATGATCTCGGGCAGAGCCTGGGCCAAGGCGCCGAACAGGACGTCGGTGATGCGCTGGGAGGTCTCCACGTTGCCTCCCGCCACCCCCCTTTGCGGTTGGGGGTTGACCAGGCTGCCCAGAGGCGCGTTGATGTGCAAGGGCCTGAGGCAGCCTTGGTTGGCTGGCGCCGGCTCTCCCAACAGGCAGCGAATCACGTAAAGACAGGCCGAGACGGTCACTGCCGCCGGCGCGTTGATGCAGCCTGGGCGTTGGGGTGAGGTGCCGGTGAAGTCGATAGACATAGCATCGTCTTCGACGGTGATGGTGACCTCGATGGGGACCAACTCCTGGGTCAGGCCGTCGTCGTCCATGTAGTCGATCATGTGGTAGCTGCCGTTCGGGATGCCCCTGATCGCCTGCCGGGTCACCCGTTCGGAATAATCGAGCAGCGCCGACATGTGTTCCATGGTGTCCGGAATGCCGTACCGCTCAATCACCTCCCTCAGGCGTTGTTCGCCGACCCTTATCGCGGCGGTCTGGGCGGCCAGGTCCCCTTTCCGTTCGTCCGGAGTGCGGGAGTTCCGGCAGATGAGTTGAATTACCTCTTGGTTGAGGCGTCCCCCTTTGGCCAGCTTCAAGGGCGGGATGATGGTGCCCTCTTGGTACAGCTCCGTGGAAAGGGGCAGCGACCCGGGGGTCATTCCGCCCACGTCGGCGTGATGGCCGCGGGCCGACACGAATCCGGTCAACCGTTTCCCGCCATCGGCCTCGGCGTACACCGGGGCTACCATGGTGATGTCGGGCAGGTGAGTGCCGCCCAGGTACGGGTCGTTCAGGATGACGATGTCCCCCGGACGCAGCGCGCCGGGGAAGACCTCCAACGCGGCCAGCACCGAAGCCGGCATCGCCCCCAGGTGTACGGGCACATGGGCGGCCTGTGCAATCATGTTGGCTTCAGGGTCGAAGATGGCGCAGGAGAAGTCGCGGCGTTCTTTGATGTTGGGAGAGTAGGCAGTCCGTTGCAGGGCCAACCCCATCTCTTCGGCCACCGACTCGAACAGGTTCTTGAACACTTCCAGGCTGATGGGGTCTACCGGCATCGTTCGCCTCTTCCGATAAGTCCAGCAATGAGTCCTGCTACCATTCCCAGTCCGGCGGGTTGGCCTGCTAGTCCAGTCCGGCCAGAATGTCGGGTTGGGGGTGAGCGGGGTCGGGCTGGACCAGGTAGAAATACTCGGTGGACATAATCTCGTCGATGAATTCCACGGGAAGCTTGGTAAACGGCCCGTCAGGGTCGATCTGGGTGCGGTGGCAGTTCAGGGACTCCTTCTTGGTGTCAAGGTAGCCGTCAACATTCTTAACCGTGGTGACGTACTGGTCCGAAGTGCCCATTTTTTCCAGATCGTCGCCTCCGAAGGGCGGCTTAAGTCCTTCGTCGTACATCTTCTGCCACATCCGGCGGAAGCTCTCCCGGGGAAAACAGACGTAGTAAAGCAATGGCCGGGAGCGCCCGGACTCCCAGCAGGCTTCCACCGCGTCGGTGGCGTGGCGGCTGATGGTTATGTGGTCGGGGTGGCCGTAACCGCCGGTGAGATCGTGAGTGATTACCAGGTCAGGGGCCAACTCGGTGATCATGGCTTCGATACGCCTAGCCACCACCGGCGCCTCGGCCTGAAACAGGCAGTCGGGGTGCCGGTTGTCCTCGGTCTCCGCCATGCCGGAGTCCCGGTATTCCAGGAAACGAACGTCGTCAATGCCGGTAACGTCCATCGCCGCCCGGAGCTCCCCTTGGCGAACGTCAGCCAGCGTTTCCGGGGTGGCCAGGTCTGGATCACTGATTTCGCCGACATCGCCGTTGGTGGCGCAGACCAAGGTGACCCGGTGCCCGCCGGCGACCAACATGGCGAGAGTGCCGCCCGCGCCGAATCCCTCGTCGTCGGGGTGGGCGAACAGGGCCAAAACACTAAGGAGCATGCAGCCTACGCCTAACCGATCGGGTCCAATAACTTGTACCGGCTTGCCAGGACCTGGTCGAAGGCGAGATTGACCTGCTTCCTTTCTTCCTCAGTGAGGTCAACAGGCAAGTTTCCCAAGGCGGCCTGCAATTTGGAAGGACCGGCGTTGAAGGCTACGCAGTCGATTTCGATCCCTGTGAGCTCCCTGTCGTAACCGAAATCCAACACGATTCCGAGCCCAATCTCCTCGGACTCCAGGCTGCTGCGGTCAGCCACTTTGACATACAAGGAATCGGTTTCAGGGTAATATTGGAATCTCATGGAATCTACTCTCTGAATCTACTGTCCGGAAACGCTGTAAGGACGGTTTCGCCGTCCGCCAACGTAACACCCTAATATACTTTTCCAATTCGATTATATATACCCAGTGGCGAACTCTACCATCCGGTTGGACTTCAACTCGGACTGGCTTCGCCAAGGCTCGTTCACACCACTCCCGACGGAGATAAGGGCGGTCTTGGGACAGCCGGTCTTCGAAATGCGGTGTCGTCTTCATCCAAAATAGTGGCCGCTCCCTAACGGGGTTCCAGCACCAGGTTGCCCAACGAGTCGACCGTTCCGACCCAGCCGGGCGGAACCACGATGGTCGTGTCCATCTGGATGACCAGCGCCGGCCCGGCCAGACGGCAGTCTGCCGCCAGAGTCTCCCGTAGGTATAGCGGCGTGGCCATTGGACCGTCCCGGTAGACCACCCACGATTCTCCAACCGGAGCGGCGGGGCCTTTGCCGGGGGTGGGGAGCTGACCTTCCACCTGCGGTTTCTCCACCTCGAAGTCCATCTTCAAGCGGAGGTTTACTATCTCCACCGGCTCTTTCCGGTCGGCGTACCCAAACCGTTGCAGGTGGGCCCGGTAGAAGCTCTCACCGATGGCTCGCGCCAGATTGTCGTTGGGCCGCGTGCCGTTGGGCCGTCGGGTGTTAGACCGGTTGCCGGAACGGGGCGACGGGTAGTCCACCGTTAGTTCGAAGGACTGGCCGACGTAACGAACGTCGAGGAAGCGGCGTGACGACATCCCATCCGCCGGTAGGCCCTCTTCGACCAATTCGCGCCGGGCCAGCACTTCCATCCCGTTGAACTCCTCTTCCAGACGGGAACGGTCCAAGTCCGCGCCCCGCAACATTACGGTACGGGAGTAGTCCTTCACAATATCGGCTATGGCCACGCCCAGAGCCGAAAGGATGCCTGGATGAGCGGGCACCAGCACCCGGGGAATCCCCAGTTCCTGGGCCAATTCGCAGCCGTGCACCGGTCCCGCGCCGCCGAAGGGCACCAGGGTGAACCGTCTTGGGTCGTAGCCCCGCTCCAACGAAATGGCCCGGATCGCCCGCTCCATGTTGGCGTTGACGACCCGGTTGATTCCCAACGCGGTCTCCTGAACGCCCAGGCCCACCTGTCCCGCCAAAGTCCCCATCAGGCCTTCGGCCCTTTCCAGGTCAAGGGCTAGGCGGCCTCCCAGGAAACGGTCCGGAAGCAGCCGGCCCAACAGCAGGTCGGCGTCGGTGACCGTAAGCGGGCCGCCCTTTCCGTAACAGGCCGGCCCGGGGTCGGCGCCGGCCGATTGGGGGCCCACCACCAGTGCGCCTCCCGCGTCAACCCGGGCGATGGACCCGCCGCCCGCTCCGACTGTGTGTATCTCTATCATCGGTACGCCGATGGGATAGCCGCCGACGTTGGAAGTGTTGGTCTCCTTGATCCGCCCGGGGCAGAGGGAAACGTCGGTGGACGTTCCGCCCATGTCGAGGGTGATAATGTCCGGGTACCCCGCCTCGACCGCCGTATAGAATGCCCCGACCACACCTCCCGCTGGCCCGCTGAGAATAGTACGCACCGGCTGCTCCGAGGCCAGCCGGGCCGTTATGCTGCCCCCCGAGGACTGCATTACCCGCACGTCGTGGCCCAAGGACCCCTCCAACTCCCCCAAGTACCGGCTCATCACCCGGCCCACGTAGGAGTTCACCACCACCGTGCTGGTGCGTTCGTATTCGCGGAACTCGGGAAGCACCCGCGATGAAAGGGAGATGAACGGCGGGTGCTCCATCCGCTCCAATGCGTTGCGGACCATCTCCTCATGCGCCGGATTCAAGAATGAAAAGAGGAAAGACACCGCTACGGAGTCGACGCCGGACTCTTCGAGCAAAGTCACCAAGGCTTCCAGCGCCTCCGGGGTGAGGTCTTCAATGATGTTGCCAGTGAAATCCACTCGTTCCGGCAACCCGAACCTGAGCTCCCACGGCGCCAGTGGTTCGGTCCGGTCGATTTCCAGATTGTAGAGCTCGGCCCGGCTCTGCCGGCCGATCTCCAGCACGTCTTCGAATCCCATGGTCGTGACCAGGGCGGTCCTCGCGCCCTTCCCTTCCAGAAGGGCGTTGGTGGCCACGGTTGAGCCGTGGACGAAGTCGGCTTGTGTGACTCCCGTCTCCTTCACTCCTTGAAGTATTCCTTGAGACGGGTCGCCGGGAGTCGAGGGCAGCTTGTGAACCGTGAGCTGTCCCTGCTCCAAAACGGCGATATCGGTAAAGGTGCCGCCGACATCTATTCCCACTACGGTACCGGCCATAGGAAACCCTGTCCTCCCCGGTCAGATTGGTCCCCGAGAGGTTAAGTCCTGCAAGTTTGAGTCCCGCTATAGCGGGACTCCGAAGCGCCCCGGGCTGCCGGCCGGGCGATGATCCCGACGCCCTGGGGTCGTCAGTCCTCTAGGGCGATACGGAGTCTTTTGTTAATCCGGCCTTTGCTTTCGTGGCCCACCACGCGAATGCGCCCCACCTCAACGGTGTTGGCAACGTGGGTGCCGCCGTCGGCCTGCAGGTCGAGGCCGTGTATATCGATGGTGCGGACTTCCCGGATGTTGGGCGGCAGCAGGTTGATCTTGGTGCGTATCAGGTCGGGAGCCTGTTCGGCCTCTTGCCGGGTCAGGTTGTCCACCAGAACGTCACGCCCGGCGGCGACCTCGGCGTTGATCTTCTCTTCGATATCCCGGGCGAACTCCGAGGACATCTGCTCCAACTCGAAGTCCATCCGGGCCTCGCCGGGTCTCATGTCGCCGCCCGTGACCAAGGCGCCGTAGTCGCGCCACACCACGCCGCAGAGGATATGCAGGGCGGTGTGGGTGCGCATCAGCCGGTAGCGCCGGTCCCAATCGATACGCCCAACTACGGGCGTGCTCTCACCGGGGACCGGGCCTTCGATGAGGTGAAGCAGCCGGCTGTCGCTCCGCTTGAGTCCTGTCACCGGGTATTCTCGCCCGTCCGCTTCCAAGACGCCGGTGTCGCTGGGCTGGCCGCCGCCGCCCGCGTAGAATGCGGTGCGGTCCAACGCCACCCCGCCGTCGGCGGCGTGGGTGACTATGGCGTCGAATTCCTTCAGGTAGCTATCGGCGTGGAACAGCAGATCGATCATAACGCGCCGCTATTATATCAACAAAATCCCGCGCTCTCTGTGTTCCTCGCGTTCTCCGGCGGGAATTTGGCCCCGGCGAGCGGTTTTGCCGCTGAGAGGCAGAGGCCCAAATCCACCACCTGAGGTAGAAGAAAATACCCCGTTGGAGCCGGCTGCGAAGCTGGCTATGATGGTAAGGCTTCAATCAAAACCATCACCAACGAGGTGCAACCATTATGGCGCAGGGGACATTGGCTTTCCAGTACTCCGAGGAGAAGAGTTCCACGGGGATGACGGCCCTGTCGGGACTTGCAGCCTACCTGGACCTGGCCCAGGCAGCCGGGCTTAGCGAGTCGGTGCGGCGTCACATAGGTATCAGGGAAGGAAAGCAGGGTTGGACCGACAACCAGCTGATCACTTCTCTGGCGCTGCTGAACCTGGCAGGAGGCGAGTCGGTGGACGATCTGCGGGTCTTGGAGAAGGACGAGGGCTTGGGCCGGGTGTTGAAGCTGGCGGAGAGCCACGGGAAACGTCGCAGGGAGGGCTGGGAACTCAAGCGGAGGTGGCGCAAAGAACGCTGCCGTGGGGTGCCGTCAGCCTCGGCGGTGTTCCGTTATCTCTCAATGTTCCACGATGTCGGCGAGGAGGAGAGGAGACTCCCCCATACGGCGTTCATACCTGCCGCCACCGATGCTCTGCTTGGCCTTAGGAGGGTCAACGCCGACTTGGTGAGCTTCGTCCAAAGACATACCGGGCATGGGCAGGCGACCCTGGACATGGATGCGACCCTGATCGAGACCCACAAGCAGGAGGCGCTCTTCAGCTACAAGAAGTACAAGGCGTATCAACCGCTGACCACCTATTGGGCGGAAGCCGACTTGGTGGTCCACACGGAGTTCCGGGACGGCAACGTGCCTGCGGGCCACGAGCAGTTGCGGGTGCTCCGGGAGTCGCTGGAGTATCTGCCTTCCGGAATAGACCAGGTGCTGATGAGGTCGGACACCGCCGGATATCAGCAGGAATTGCTTAGGTACTGCGCCGAGGGTCGGGATCAACGCTTCGGGGTGATCGGGTTCGCCGTGGGGGTGGACGTGACCTCGGAGTTCAAGAAAACGGTGGCCCAGGTGGGTGAGGGGGATTGGCGGGAGTTGCGCCGGGAGGTGGACGGGCACCGGGTGAACACCGGGCAGCAATATGCGGAAGTACGCTTCGTGCCCAACTGGATAGGACACTCCAAGAACAGCCCGGAGTACCGTTTCATCGCCATCAGGGAGCCGCTGCGGAACCCGCCGCTGCCGGGACTGGCCAGTCAGTTGAACCTCTCGGTTCCCGTCATGGAGACGGCGGAGGGAGGCTGGTTCAAGGTCTTTGGAGTGGTGACCAACCGGGACATTGACCCGGAGGAGTTGGTCTGGTGGTCCAGGCAGCGGTGCGGGAAGGGAGAGGAGGTCCATAGCGCGCTGAAGGAAGACCTGGCCGGTGGCCGGCTGCCTTCGGGACAGTTCGGGTCCAACGCCGCTTGGTGGGCCATAACGGCGCTGTCCTTCAATCTGAACTCGGCTATGAAGCGGTTGGCCCTAGGCGGCGCGTGGGTGAGCAAGCGGATGAAGGCGGTACGCTTCGGGGTCATATCCCTACCGGGCCGGGTGGTCCGCCACGCCCGGACACTGATTATCAACCTGAGCTGGGGCCACCCCTCATACTCGCTGCTGTGCCAGGCGCGGCGGCGCATCCTCGCCTTGGCCCACGGGCCGCCGTTAACCTGACCGGCCCTGACCGGGCCAAAGGCCACCAAAAAGCGGCCCCGACAGGCCGCCGCGGGTGCGTTGCGCCCTGTAACCGCCAAGACTGCCCGCCACAACGGCTCTTGGCCCCCGAAACAACCCTCAGGCCGTTATAGCCGACGCCCGGACCTCCCCCTAACGCCTCACAGCAGCCGGATTTCGCTCCCCGTCGCCTCTACCCTGGGCTAGGTGGTGGATTTGGGGAGGGCTTGGGGCTTGTCGTAATTGTGCGTCAATGACATAATGTGCGGGCTTAAACGGAGAGGGGCGGACGATGAAGATTTCGTGTTTGCAAGAAAACCTCAGTCGTGGGTTGGGGGTTGTGGGACGGGCAGTCGCCAGCCGGGCGACGTTGCCCGTGACCCAAAACGTGCTCCTTAGCGCGGAACAGTCCATGCTGAAGCTGTCGGCCACCAACCTGGAAGTCGCCATGACGACCTGGATTGGGGCGATGGTCGAAGAAGAAGGGGCCGTCACTGTTCCGGCCCGGTTGCTGACGGAGTTTGTCAATTCCCTGCCCAACGACAGAATTGACTTGGAGGTCGACCCCCAATCGTCGTTATTGCAAATTACGTCGGGCCGCTCCGAGGCCCACATCAACGGCACCGATGCCTCCGAGTTCCCGCCCATTCCGACAGTTGAGGACGGCGTTCCCGCCCAGATAGACCCCGTGGTGCTGAAGTCGGCCATCGGTCGGGTCGCATTTGCAGCGGCGACGGAGGAGTCCCGGCCGGTGTTGACGGGCGTCGAGGTCAAACTGCGTGAGTCGGAATTCACCATGGCGGCCGCAGACGGGTTCCGGCTGGCGGTCCACCAAGGCGCGCTGATCGGACCGGTGGCAGAGGAAATGAAAGTCATCATCCCGGCCCGCACTCTCAACGAGTTGAACCGGCTCCTGGGAGACCAGGAGGAGCCTGTGGAGATAATGATGACCCCGGCCAAGGGCCAAATCATGTTCCGGATCAGGAGCAACGATACGGTCGAGATGGTATCGCAGTTGTTGCAGGGTTCCTTCCCCAACTACGAGCAGCTGATTCCCCAGAACTACACCACCCGGGCGATACTCGACCTGCCGGCCATGTTGCGGGCCACCCGCACCGCCGCCATTTTCGCCCGCGACGGCTCCAACATAATTCGTATGCACGTGATTCCGGCCAATGGCGACGGCGGGGCAGGCAAAGTCGTGATCTCCGCCCGGTCGGAAGAAGTGGGCGACAACCAGGACGAGGTGGACGTCGCGGAGATAGAGGGCGAAGAAGGGAAAATTGCCTTCAACAGCCGCTACCTTCTGGACGTCCTGTCGGTGTTGGAGCGGGGGCAGGTGGCGTTGGAAACAACCACTTCCTCCAGCCCCGGAGTATTCAAACCCACCGACTCCGACGAATACGTGCATGTAGTCATGCCCATGTTCGTCCAGTGGTAGTGGGTCTCATTATGCCCACCCAGCAGGCCTCACTCCTGAGGTTCTGGCGCGCGTCAAGCTAAAGACAGCCGGTTTGCCCGTCCTCCGGTGGCCGCCGGCGGTTGGCGTTTGGCCTGCCTCAGGGCAGGTACTTGTCTTCCATCTCCCGGATGCGCTCCGCTCCCAGGATGCCCCCGTTGCTGGCCGCGCCCCACCTGCTTTGCGCCGCTCCCGCCAGGAAGTCGTCGATGGCGCTGGTGCCGCGCTGCTGGAAATCGTTGAGGAAGTCCCACGACGCCTGAAGCCCCGCCATCGTGGTGAGCGACGGATACCAGGCCGCGGCGGCCCCCGCTTCCTGCAACTCATCCAAAGTCGGATGGGTCTGGCTTCCGTGGGTGAACAGGGGCAGCACCGGGCCGGGAATCCGCCGGATGGCCTCTTGGTTTTCCTCCCAGGACGCTACGGCGGGGCAGACCACATCCACGTTTGTCTGGGCCTTGTAAGCTAAGCAGCGTTCCATTACATCTTCGAAGGTCGCCCCTGTTACGCCGCCGTAATCGCACCTGGCGACGATAACGAAGTCCTGGTCGAACTCCATCTTGGCGTCCATGGCGGCCCTCAGTTTGCCCACCATCTCCTCAATGGAAACGCAGCGGCGGCGAGGGCCGGTCTTCGGCGGGTAGGTCTGGTCCTCCAGGTGGGTGCCGCCTATACCGGCCCGGATGTACTCCTTGACCGTCTCGTAAACCGTGATGGCGTCCCCGTAGCCGGTGTCCATGTCGCAGAACACCGGAATGTCCACCGTGTTCACGATGCGCCTGGCGTTGTCCACCATGTCCCGCATACTGGTGCCGCCCTCGGTCCAACCCATGAGTTGGGCGGAGGTATTTCCCCCGGACATATAAAAGGCATCGAAACCCAACACCTCCGCCATCCTGGCGCCCATGGCGTTCATCCCGCCGGCCAGAACGAAGATCTCCGGACGCTCGAACAGCTCCTTGAGTCGCGTCGTCATGCGTTTCTTCTCTTGCATCACCCTTCCCCTTTACAATTTTCGCGGATGCGTCAACCTTCCCTCTCCGGCTTGCCGGAGGAATCCCCAACGCTAAATGGGAAGCAACGGCTCGGGGCCGCCTTCTGGCAGGTCGATTTCGAACGAGTTGGCGTTGTAGGCCAGCAACGTATAGTAGCCCATCATGGTCGAGAGTTCGGTAAGCCACCGGGGGCCGAACTGGTCCATGGCCCTTTGAAAAGTCTCCGGACTCACCCGGTGGCGGTCAAACATCTCGGTGGCATAGTCCACGAGGGCCGCTTCATCCGGCGGCATATCCGGCAGCGGCTTCCGGTCCCGCAGGGCGTCGACCAGATCATCGCTCAGGCCCTCCTCCCGTCCACGACCCGAATGGGCGTACCAGATGTATTGGCAGTCCATGTGCCGCGCGGTCAGCAGCATGGCCAGTTCCTGTAGCTTGTGAGGCAGGTCTGTAACCTCCCGGAAATAGCCGACCAGATGGTTGGCCCGCCGCCGCATCTCCGGGCTGTAGATCATTACCGAGCCGGGGCCGGACTCCACGACCCCGCCGGTGGCGGCGGTCTCGTGGTCGAATGCCTCTCGAAACTCCTCCGGGGCTTGGTCTCGCGTTAAAACTAGTAGCCGCGCCATATCACCCCCCCTTCGTTTCAGTTGAGTCTCCAAGATGTTGTCGAAGGGCCCCATTATACCCCGGCGCCTCTGCTGGAAAAGTTCACAGCGGGACGCCGGCATTGCCGCCCCGGTGGTCTGGCCGCCCGGTCACCGGAATCGAACGCGCCAGCGACGGAACTGGGTAACGCCATGAGCCGCAAGGGGCGGTGTGGTTATAATGTCCGTCATCGCAGTCATTTTTATCCGGGAAATGGAAGTTTGGAGAGGGCCCATGAAATACGACGTTATTGTAGTCGGCGGAGGAGCCGCCGGATCGGTGTTGGCCAGCAGATTGGCTGAAGACCCTGATACCTGCGTTCTGTTGCTGGAAGCCGGGACGGACTATCCCGAATTCGCCAACCTTCCGGACGAAGTAAAGTTCGGCCACACCAGATTCGCAGAATCCCCGGACTCGGAACACAATTGGGCCCTTCGCGGAACGCTCACCGAGGAGCAAGGGGAGGTCCACGTGGCGCAGGGCAAGGTAATCGGGGGAGGGTCATCCATTAACGGTCAGGCAATGCAAAGAGGATTTCCCGAGGACTTTGACTCTTGGGCTTCTCTGGGCAACGACGAATGGGCTTATGACAAGGTACTGCTCTTCTTCAGAAAAATGGAGCGCGACCTCGACATTCAGGATGATTTTCATGGAACGGAAGGGCCAATGCCGGTAAGACGCCGTCAGTCTGGCGCTTGGCCTGACATCCAAAAGGCCTTCCATGCCGCCTGTTTGCAGGCTGGGTTCGGCACGGCCGAAGACACCAACGGCCCAAACCCCTCCGGCGTTGGCGTGTCTCCCACCAACAACCTCGATGGTGTCAGAATGAGCGCCGCCATAACTCATCTCAACCCGATGCGCCACTGTCTCAACCTTACGGTGAGAGGAGGAGTCCACGTCCGGAGGATATTGTTCGAGGGTTCCAGGGCCGTCGGAGTGGAAGCCGAAAGCGGGGCCGAGGTCTTCACCCTGGGAGCGGACCGGGTTGTCCTGAGCGCCGGGGCTATCAGGTCGCCCCAGTTGCTTATGCTATCGGGAATCGGCCCCAAGGACCAACTTGATCAATTTGGGATACCCCAGGTCCAGGAGCTCCCCGGAGTGGGGCAGCACCTGTGGAACCACCTCAGCACCCATATCAGCTTCAAAGTCAAAGACGGGAAAACCCTCACCAACGGTCTCGACTCGCCGCACTTCAGTCTGCATTACACTTCCCAAGGGTCGAGCGAGACCAACGACATGCTGCTGAGGACCAGCACCGTGGTCGACGAACGGGAGGAGCGTGTCGCCGGTGTGCGCGCCAGGTACCAGACCGGGGACGTGCCACCCGAGCGGGCGGCACGTATATCGTGTACTCTCGGGTTGCCCGAGGGATCGGGATACGTCAGGTTGGCGTCCGCCGATCCCAACGTGCAGCCGTCCTTTAACTATTGTTATCTCCAGCATCCTGACGACATGCGGCGGGTGAGAGAGGGCCTGCGATTCGGTATCGGGCTTCTGGAATCCGATGCGTATAAGGAGGTGCTCGATCACCTGATCAGCCCGACGGACGACATTCTAGGCGACGATGACGCCCTGGATGCCTGGATACGCCAGACCGTGGGAAGCGCCCGGCACGTGTCCGGGACCTGCAGGATGGGGCTTGATTCAGACCCGATGGCGGTGGTCGACCAATACTGCCGGGTCAAGGGAGTGCAAGGGCTGTGGGTGGCCGATTCCTCGGTGGTCCCGCGGATTCCGAGGTCGGGCGGTCTCCATCCCACGGCTCTCATGATCGGGGAACGTGTCGTGGACTGGATAGCGGCGGGTTAACAGAGCGCACCGGCCGCTCAGAGCCGGAACCCGGCGCCGAACTCTGATTCCAGGGCCTCGATGATCTGCGCCTCCAGTGGGCCGTATTCCCGCTCGATGGCGGCCTCGACCTCGGACCGCCACCGGGCTTCCTGCTCCCGGCGAAGGCGCTCCCGTTCCTCGCGGGCCTTCTTCTCTCGTCCGCGCCGCAGAGCGTCCTCGATGGCCCGCTGGCGGCGGGCCAGTATTTGGAGTTCGATTTCCCGTCTGTGCATCCCCGGCCAAGCGGCGTGGCGCACGTCCAGCGCCGGAAGAGTCTTCGACGTCCGCCCCCGCGTCGATGGCTGTCATAATGTCCGATATCAGGCCGCGGTGGTAAGTCTGGGCGTCGCCGCAGTAGAACTCGAAGAAACCGAAGCCTCCGACGGCGTTAGCTGGCATTACCCAGTCCGAAGAGACTCTTGGAGGAAGGCAATTGAAACACAACTCAATTCCCTCAAACGACCAACGAGGGTTCGGTCTGGACTCATACTTCTGGTCTCAAGATGGCAAGGGGATAGTGTTAACTCTCTCTGACACACTTGCCCTGAACAGCGATGCGAAGGAAAATATCGCCCAATCTATCGGAGTCCGTTAATTGGCCACTCCGGGCCGGTGAATGTGGCCGGGAGCTCAAGTCCTTAGTGCCGGGATTTAGGCAACGATGCTCAAGTTAATCGTTCTGTCAATCATCCTCGCGGTAGTGGCAGTCGGATGCGGTCCGACTGACACTGTCCAACCAACTGACGTACCAGACACGAAAAGCCCAGAATCAAACGAATCGGTTCGGGACAAGGTGAGCGCAACTCAAAACACAGCGGCCACGCCTTCACAGACCCGCAGAGTGCCGACTTCGACCCCAGAGGAAGGTGAATCAATGGGGAACTCAGGCCCAAAGACCCTGAGCGACCCAGACACATCAGAGGGAAATCATGTCCTCACTCTCATCCCGGCATCGTGGCTGGAAAGGGGAGTATGGATTAGCCATGAGTACAAGGCTGTCCAATTGGCTGGTGGTCCGCATCCAAGAACATTAGAAGAATATCTAGATATGGGCGAGGAGGACCGGGCCACTTTCTTCGCTGCTTTTGCCAGAGCGTTCTCACCGAGTTTTGTTATTAGCATGCGCGAATCACCGCCGGCATGGAAAGAGAAATTCGGACTGGACTTGTTCAGTCTCAAATCAACTGCCAGCGTTGGAACGACAAGCAGATTTCCCTTGAGTCCAGCGGTTCTTATAGGCGAGTTCAGCGACTCCGAGATAACTCGGAAACTGCTGAACTCAGGTTACGAGCAAAAAACCTACAAAGGCAAAGCGTACTATGCAATCAGAAAAGACTTTGGGGCCAGCCTCCGCGACTCTCCGCTAGAACTCAACTCGGCCAACAGGGTTTTTGTAGACAAGGAAGTAGTCGCGGTTTCTCCGGACACAGCTCCCATCGAAGAATTCCTTGATGTAACGGTTGGAGAAACCAGACCCTTAAGGGACAACCCCCTGGCCCTCGCCGCTTTTGAATCATTGGGAGAGACATTTGTTGCCGCATTACTGACGAGAACTGGTGTTTTCAATCCCGTAGGCCAGACTCCCATGACGTATGAGAAGCCTCCTGATTGGGGGAACCTAGGCCCGTGGAACATTCTTGCAGCCGGCAGTGGAGTAAGGGACGGGCATCCATTCTCCGCTTTCAGCATAGTTTTCGATGACCCCAACGCTGCGGATTCGAACGTCGACGAGGTTAAAGCCAGGGTGGAAAGCTATCAGACCATCGTCCCCCAGCGCTTTCCAGAGAACTCTGTTCTGATAGAAAAATACCCAAAGCGCCCCCTCGATGAGGCGTGCAGCGCTATTTCCATAAATGCTCTCAGTTGGACATACGGATCCGCCATAACTTTGCACTGCCAGACTCAAAACAGCCTCCTTTGGATTCAACTGATGGACGCGAGAGACCTTGGGTTCCTTGTGCCTTGACAACGGCACGTCAAAGAGGAGGTTTCACCAGCAACAGTGCCATATTCCCAAACCCATGGCGGTCCGATCTACGAATAGGAATTCACCCGGGCTCGACCAGGACCAACTACAGCCTCATGGTGGCGTTGAGAGGCACGGCGCAGATCGGGCAGAAAGGACCGGGGAGCGGGAGCCGGAGATGCACCAGACCAAGAAGGGCAACCAGTGGCATTTCGGTATGAAGGCGCACATCGGGGTGGACTCGGAGACGGGCATAGTCCACAGCATGAGCGCGACGGCGGCCAACGTCCATGATGTTACCGAGACGCACAATCTGCTGCACGGGGGCGAGACGGTGGTGTGGGGCGACGCCGGGTATCAGGGAGTGGGAAGAGAGCGGAGAACCTGGGGCTGGGGGTGGAATGGCGGGTGGCAATGCGTCCGGGGAGCCGGTGAAAGCTGGAGCCTGGGAGCAGGGAGGCACTGGCGGAGAAGGTGAAAGCGTCAGTGAGAGCCAAGGTGGAGCATCCCTTTCTGAGGCTGAAGCGGCTGTTCGGGTACGCCAAGGTACGCTACCGGGGTCTGGCGAAGAACGCGGAACGGCTCCCCTCGGAGGCCGGGCGATGCCCAGCGACGATGGGCGATATCGCGGCGGGCGTCCTCGAACCCCCGGTGCTATACTCGCGGCACAGCATGACTGCCGAACAACCTGACAGGCCGCGAAGACCGGCCGCCATGTCCTGACCCGGCACAAGGCGGCCGTGTTACCGGAAGGCCTCCCGCACCCATGCCGCCCTGGAGTGAACGGAGTCAGGCTTCGGAGGTGAGACAATGCCTTCTCTGCGCGTCGGCCCGGAAGTGGACCTGCACTATTACGACGACGATTTCACGGAGCCCTGGCGGGCCGGGCCGGCCATGCTGTTACAGCACGGGTTCTCCCGCAGCGGCAAGTTCTGGTACAACTGGGTGCCCTTGCTGGCCCATGAGTTCCGCATCCTGCGCCCGCACAATGTCCTAAAAGAATTACATTCCAGCACACCTTCCCTCTTCTGAGGAAAGTCAGCACCGGACCAAAGAAAACCAAAGCCGCCCGT
Organism: Dehalococcoidia bacterium; assembly: GCA_965220625.1. GTDB lineage: Bacteria > Chloroflexota > Dehalococcoidia > Lucifugimonadales > UBA3495 > VXOI01. Next base: position 96,398 of record CBDCQN010000002.1, on the reverse strand, counting down.
AAGAAACCTCCCACCAAGCCCAGCGCCGCAAAGGAACCTCCCACCGACAAGCCCAAAAAGCCCAAACCCCCAAAACAAAGACGCCGAGAGTACGACCGGATAAGAAACCAGCGCCCAGAGCGCATGGAAGCCCGCCGGAGCTACGCACGAGAAAAAAGACAGAAAGTCAAAGCACTCGGCTTATGCAAGAGCTGCAGGAATACGAGCATCCCGGGCCAGGCCCGCTGCCCCTTTTGTGCAGAGCGACACCGGGAGTCCCGCAGGCGCAGCGACGCCAGGCAAAAAGCTATGGCTAAACAATAAACACCGCCTGACCCAAGGCCGGGACAGGCCTCAGCGCCGCATTAACAGAAGCCTCCTGAGGTCGTCCCCCCAGTGCCGAATCACGAGGTGTCCGTCCAAACGGTGTAGACTTCCTCCAGTACAGGCCGCGCCAAACGCGGCCCATAGTGCCGGTGTTCTGTCTCAGACGAGCCGGTCGGCCAGACCGATGACATCGTTCGGCAGGAACCACGGCAGTAACACCCCGACAGCTCCACGGGCTGTTGAAATCGCCCTCTTGGTCGTTCGGAATCGAATTAGCCCCTGTCGTACCCGGTTGCCCGCAACTCCCGCAGGGGTGCCACGCGGACCGTAGGTCCCGGGCGGCCCCGCGAATGCCTGTTCCTTCCCCTTTCAACTTGTACAGTGATCCTGCGAGGAGGCGGATGCTGCTGGGAAAGAACGGGTCTAGGGAAGCCGGAGCGGAGGCAAAGGATTCCCGAAAGCGACGGTCCCGTCTGCCCGGGACAGCGACGGGGATAGTGTAGTATGTGAAGATAATGTCGCCCCTTCTGGGGGAGAGATTACCTACAACCTCAAACCGCGACCACGAGGAGCAGACTCACCCATGACAACGTTGACACCGTTCCTGACAGCCTGCCCTCCCAGGCCCATATCCCAAGCTGCAGACCAATACGCCGCCGAGCTCATCAGCGGCATCAGGGAAGAACTCTCAACACCTGAAAAAGCGACAGAATTTCTGCAGACCACCCACCTGACCTCCACCACCCGGGACCTGCTCAGGATGGTCATGGACCGGATGGAAAACGGCGAGTCCAGCACCAGTCCGTCCATCTTCCAGCTCTACAGCAGGTACGGCGGAGGAAAGACCCACGGGATGCTGGTGGTGGCTGCGGCCGCCCTCCATCCGAACCTGAACTACTGGCAGGAGACCGCCCAGACAAAGGCTTCCAGCTCAAGGGTGGTCGCCTTCAACGGCGAGAACTCCAACCCCACGACCGGAATGAACCTGGACGACCAGGGGCTCAGAGCCAAGAGCCTTGCCGGGTACCTTCTCTTCCATCTGGGAGGAGCAGAAGCACTCCAGCAGTTCCGGGAAGGGGACGAGCGTCTGACAGACCCCGGCGCGGACGAGTTCCGGAGACTGATCGGAAACCAACCGACGGTCATAATGATCGACGAGCTGGTCCACTACATCAATAAGGTAAGACAGCGCATCGACTCAGGCGACCAGATCAGCTTGGAGGGTGCTCTCAGCACCGTCAGCGCCCTGGCATCCGCGGTATCCAGTTGTCCGAACGCAGTCCTGATAATCACCAGCCCAGAGGATGCCCACGAACTCCTGTCCGAACAGGGAGCAGCAAGTCAGGGCGATGCCTACCAGGCGGATGCCCTGATACTCATCGACGTGCTGGACAGGATCAACTCTCAACTGGCCAGGCAGACCCAGCCTTTGGCCCCGTCAGAGGAGGCGGACCTCCCCGCCATCCTCAGAGCCAGGCTCTTCTCCAGCGTCGATGAGGAAGCTCGGGAGCAGACCACCTCCGCATATGCGTCCGTCGCATCCAGGAACAGTCGCTCCAACGATATCTTGTCTGAAGACCGGTTCCGGGAATGCTTCCCGTTCCACCCTTCGGTACTCAACCTGATAACGGGTCGGTTGTCAGCCAACCGTAACTTCCAGCGAGTCCGGGGAACACTCCGTCTTCTGGGAAATACGGTCCTGACACTGCGAAACGGAAACGACTCCGCCCCGCTGATACACCCATACCACATTGACCCGTCCATCCCGGCGGTCCGAAGTGAGATGATCAACAGGATCGGGTTCGAATCCTTGGACCCTGCCATAGACACCGACGTGATCGGAGCAAACAGCACCTCAGCAAAGCTGGGTGAGGAAATAGCAGGACAAGCCGCCAAGACCGTCCTGATCGGAACCCTGGCTCCGGACAATGTGAACGGGCTCTATGACGACCAGATTGCCGACGCCATTCTCTCGCCCGATCACCAGGATTTCGGAGTCGTCGCAACGGGGGTCCAGTCATTCCTGAGCCGGGCCATCCACGTCGACGACAACGCCGGCTCCGCCCGGAAGAGGTTCAGCCGTGAACCCAACGTGATGAAACAGCTCATCGAGGTGAGAGACTCGATCCGGGCAGACACACAGAACCTCGAAGCACTGCTCCGGAGGGCCATCAACAGCGCCTATTCCGGCGGAAGCAGACAGAACCCGCAGATGAGGGTGACCGTCTTCCCGAACAGGGCGAGCAACGTCCCGGACGAGGTAGAGCAGGTGCATCTGGGAATAGTCAACCCAGACTTCTTCAACTGGGCAGACTACCAAGACAGCACGATGAAGATGAGCAACAGCGACCTAATGGACCTGTACTCCCACAACATGGGAAATAACGGGACCGAGCCACGGCGGTTTCGCAACAATGCGATGTTCCTAGCCCCACAGGACAGGAATCTCGAAAGCATTCGGGAATCCATCGCCACGATGGAGGCCGCCGACAGGCTCCTCAGGGACCCGAACCAAAACATCCCGGAACACCGCATAGCAACTCTGAAGGGCATCATGGCCGATGCAGAAAAGAACGCCACCACCGGCATTCAGAACAAGTGGAGCCATCTGATCTGTCCTGGGATCAGCGACAACCTCCGGTGGCCCACCTCCAGCAGCACCTTGGAACACCGGCCCCTGTCTTCGGCGGCTGACCCTGCAGGCAACGGCCAGAAGCAGATCATAGACCAACTGGGAGACAGGATTCTCCACGGCACCGGTGCAAACATCAGCCCGAACGCCTGGGAGCAGATACAAGTCCTGAGAGCAGACGAAGGAATCACCCTCCGGGAGCTCAGGGAATACTTCGCTGCCAGGCCGGCCGAGCGGAGCGTGCTGAACCAGGAGGCCTGGCTCAACCTCGTGAAGACAGGCATCCAGAACGGGGGACTGTACGTGGAAACCCAGGCCGGGGAGGTCAACCCCACCAGCGGATACGATGCCAACTGGAAGGCGTGGGCGACTCAGTACAAACCAGATAGAACCCCAATAGATCCTCCGGGTCCCCCTCCCGTGCCTGGACCTGGACCCGGACCCGGACCCGGACCGGTCGATAAACCGAAGTCCATCGAGACCGAGTTCACCCAGGCCGGCGTAGCCGCGAACGCGGTCAAGGAATTCATGGAGGCCCAGGGGTACACCTGGGATAAGATGAAGTCCTGCACCATCACCGCAACCACCCCGGAGTTCGCGGACCACGTGGCCAGCATCCCCCAGGGCGCAGGGGAGGGAATACACATGTCCCTCACCGGGTTCAGCCAAGCCATCAACCTGGAATTGAGGAACCTGAGCCCGCAGGACTTCAAGAAATTCTCGAGCTCAGCCAGAAGGATGCTGCAACTCGCGGAAGTGGGTGCGGCTGACATAACCATCAGAACGGACGCCAAGGGAGCGGAAGAGATACTGGGGAAACTCAACAACAGCCACACCGCCAGGATCAGGGCAGAATATGAGTAACCCCATCTATAAAGGACGGGAACCTGATGACACTGCTCAGAGAAACGCCCAAGGACCACGGGCTGCTACTGGACCATAACCCAAAGGGGATGCGGAGAATCTCCATCACCTTGGCCGGCAGAACACCCAAGAGGAATGGGCGCCGAATCCAGAACGCCGTGGGAGAACAGTACGACCGGTGCTTTCAACCCGCATCCACGGTACTGTGGAAGATGCAGGGGAAGCGACTTCAACCCCAGGACGTCGAAGCCAAGCAGTACTACCCCATCAGCGAGGAGGAGGCAGTGCAGATCCGGCTCCTGATGGACGCGGTGGGACATGTCGAAGGCATCCAGGAAGCAGAATCGCTGGGCCGAGCCATCGCGGACATGCACCCGTGCGAGAGTTCGTGGTGGTACGCCTGCGCCCGGAACCGGAATCGACCCAAGAAGGTGTTGGATGCACTAAGCCTGATGTATGGATAAACTCCTTCAGAGAGCGAAGTGTTGCCTGAGTCAAAACGTAGAAAACCAAAACGAGACTCTTTCAGGAGTCCCGTCGCAAAGCATAGGCGGACCGGCAAAACACTCATACCTCCCGCCATACTAGCAATGGGAGAAAAACTTCGGTTTACCTCCTGGATGGACGACCGGCTTCCTGAAATGCTATGGGCGGCCCTCATATTCGCTTCAACTGAGCGTAGGCAAGCGTTCAGAGAGTTCGAACGTATACTCACTTTCGTTGCAGAACATGACCGTAAAGCAGAACTGAAGAGCCTGACCATCAGTAACTTCGCTGGTTTGGATGTGGAACTTCGAAAAGAGGTAATCGAGGTCATCACTGCCAACCCAACAACCTCAAGGGCATTGTCTACACTGCTGATGTTCGATGGTCTTCCAGCGAAGGCAGAATGGGAGGCACACCTTTCGACCCACCAGGCGAACCCGGATCTGCTAATGACAGCGGTGGGAGACACTCTATTCCAAGAATCCCCAGGAGCTACCGACTGCCGCTGGGTTTGGGTAACGGGCGTGGCCGCAGCAAGGCAGATGAGTGTCCACCCGAGTCTCACAGACTATGTAGAAAGGATGGATAAGTACCCGTACTTAGAGCCGGGATCACCTGAAGGAGGGACGGTGCGGTCCTCCGAAGGGGGCATGGCACCCATGATGTTGCCAAAGTCAGAATGGCCCAAGGCCTTCTGGCTGGAAGCATGGGAGAAGACTCCATGTTTTCAACTTTCATCTCCACGCCTGGATGAACAGGTGCAGTCATCAATAACCAGGCAGGAGATAAGTGACCTGATAGAGACGCTGGACCGACACTGGAATCAGACTCATTCAACTACCGCAGTGGACGCCAAGCACGATGCTGTTTTCGGGATGGCATTCTACGTGCTACGAATCCTGACCGAGATGATGGGTATCGGAATATCCAACGGGGTGCTCAGCCGGATTGGTTTGAGAACGATCCTAGAAATCAGAATCAACCTCAAATACCTGATCAACAAGAACGACGGCGGGCTTTGGAAAAAATGGAGAGAGTATGGAGCAGGGCAAGCCAAGCTGAGTTCACTAAAGCTCGACGATATTGATGAAACGCCCAAATACATCGACGCAGATCGTCTCGATAGCATTGCGTCGGAGGACCTCTGGGAAGAACTGCTTACGATGGACATAGGGCACTGGGCCAGCGGCGACCTAAGGAAGATCAGCGAAGAGACGCAACTCAAGGAGCTATACGACCAACATTATCCTTGGACATCAACTTATGCCCATGGCATGTGGGGAGCCGTCCGAGAAACCTCATTCCAAGTCTGCGGCAACCCCCTCCACAGACTACATCGCTATCCCGAAAGGCAGCCGTTACAGGACTGCCTCTACGAAACAGCAATCCTCGTGGACGAAATTCTCGAACACATCGACAACGAATACCCCTCGTTCCCCCACAGGCTGACAGATGCCAACTGACAGGACAATGTGATGACCGATCAGACCGAGAGACTCATCGAACAATGGTTGCCAATCAACGAGATAAGCGTCGAGGCCATACGCGAAGGTGGAGCACTAGCCGGACATCCTCCGGTCAACCAACTACACGTATGGTGGGCACGTCGTCCACTGATAGCCTCCCGGGCTGCGGTCGCAGCATCCATGCTCCCGGTCGACACCAACAGGGAAAAATTCATAGCGAGCCTTGGAACCTCGCCAGAGGTTGTGAAAGCCCGGAACCAGATGGATACCGTCAAGGCCGAGGGCGGCTGGTCCGACATCTCCTTTCCCAATAAGCGGGCATTCCTCCACAACCCTGAGTTCCTCACGAAGGAGGGCGATTCCGCACCCATCGTGCTCGACGTCACGGCCGGAGGGGGATCCATACCATTTGAGGCCGGACGGCTAGGCTTCCGGACCATCGCCAATGAATTAAACCCAGTCGCCTGCCTAATACTGAGGGCAACCTGCGAATGGCCCCAGACCTTCGGACGGAAGCTTCTGAAGGACTACCAAGAGGTCAGCCAGAAGTTTCTATCTCGGGTCAGCGAAAAACTGGCCGACGCCTATCCAGAGGAACCCCGTCCTGACTGCGCTGGAGGCAACTGTCCTCATCCCCAGCGGTACCGGTGTACAGAGAACTGTTCGGATCAAGATTCATGCAGTCATAGTAAACTCGGTCTGAAGACCCACGCTGGAGTCCAAGTCCAGAGGCACGTTTGGGCATACCTCTGGGCACGCACTGTGAAATGCCCAGCCTGCGACGGTGCAATCCCCCTCAGCCCCAACTGGCGCCTTGACAACAAGGGGACCGGTATCCGCCTGGATCCCGAAGGACGGGAATGCCGGTTCAGGATTGTACACGATCGAAGAGCCTGCCCTGACTGCCGGAAGAGTGACCCGAAGAAACCCTGCAACATCGCCACCTTACACCCAGACGGGGAAGCCAGCGCCGGCACGACCTCCCGGGCGGTAGCGGTTTGTCCTCATCCCGACTGTGGGACCACCACATCAAAGGGATACTTGGCAGAGGAAACGCAGGCAGGTCGGATGGGCCATCAACCGTATGCCAAAATCTACCGGGATTCATGGACCGAAAAAACCAAGGCCGGGAAAGACAAGAAGAGGCTGACTACTTTTCGGGGATTTTCCGAAGTGACCCCAGACCGGAAAAATGTGCTATTTATCGAGAACGAACTTGCCCGACTGAGACCTCAGTGGGAGGAGAGCGATGTCCTACCGTCGGAAGAAGTTCCAGAGGGAAACGACCGAAGGCCCCACACCTATGGCATGGAAAAGTGGGCGAAGATGTTCAATCCTCGCCAAAGGCTCGTGCATGGACACTGCGTCGTGGCTTTTCGAGAGTGTGTGAACGAAGACAGAAGCGGAAACCAGCTTGGGGACCTTAGGAAAGCGACCTACGGCTACATCGCATTGGCCATAGACAAAATCCTCAACTACAACAGCACCTTCTCCATCTGGCACGCAAAGAGTGAAATCATAGCCAACACATTCAGCACACACGGATTCCCATTCAAAAGCTCCTACTCAGAAATGGCATTGGCCCGACAAGGCCTCGGAGCCCAATGGGCATTGAACGAAGTAGAAGAATGCCTAACGGGGATCCTAGATATGGCAGGACAAGGAGAAATCCCCACGTCCTTTCTCAGTGGGGAGAATCCTAGACGGACACCAGATGCTTCCAGAGTAATCAATAGCGAGGCGCAGTTCATTGCCGAGATTGACGACACCAGTGTCGACGCCATCGTATTCGATCCGCCTTACGAAGCCAACGTCAACTATGCCGAACTTTCTGACTTCTTCTACGTCTGGCTCAAGAGAACAGTTGGACATCTGTTCCCAGACGACTTTAGAAGACATCTCACAGAGAAGAACCTAGAGGCAATAGCCAGTCCAGCAAGATTCAACAGCACCGGGACCAAAGCCAAGTCAGCCCGGGCTCTAGCCACGGCAGATTATGAATCGAAGATGGCGGAGATTTTTACCGAATGCCGCCGGGTCATCAAGCCCGACGGGATCATGACCGTCATGTTCACCCACAAGTCCACCACTGCCTGGGATGCCCTTACAGTGGCCCTGATCAACGCCGGTTTCAGCATTACCCGGACCTGGCCGGTGAAAACCGAAGCCGAATCCTCCATGCACATCAAGGACAAAGCTGCCGCCCGTACCACCATCTTGCTGGTCTGCAGGCCACGTCAGGACAATCCAACCCCTGAACCGTGGCACAAGGTTGAAGAGCTCATCGCGGAGGAGGTTAAGAACGACATCGAGAATAACCTCAGCAAGGCCGATCTGAAGCCCATCGACCTGTATCTCAGTGCATTCGGTCCCGCCCTGAAGGTCATCAGCGAACACTGGGGCACTGAACGGGAAACCGCGATTGAGGACGGACGGACAAACCCATTTTCAGTCACCCCCACTGACGCTCTCCAGGTCGCACGAGCAGAGGTGAGCAGACACCGGGCACAGGCCATCAGCAAAGACTGGGCCGACAGCCCGGTGGACGAAGCGACAAAGTTCTACATTCTTGCCAACGACGCCAATGGCGGAGCAGTGATGGAGTTCGACGAAGCGAACCTCCTGGCCAGGGCGCTAGGCACCAGCCTGAACAAACAAGACCCGGGAATGAAGAGCATAGCGACCTTCAAGACCGACAAAGTGTCTCTCCTGAGCGCGAAGGACCGGATGGCGGCGGGAAACATCGGAGAAAACCAGACTCCCAAGACGAACCTGGACCTGGTGCACACAGCAGTGGCTCTCACAGGGCGCCGGAACACCCTGGACGCCCAGCAGTGGCTTACGCAGAAGCTCTACAACCCCCAGGACGAACGGTTCAAGTACACGTTAGAGGCCCTCATCCGTACAACGAAGCCGGGCCACGACGACCACCAGGCCCAGAGGAGCCTCTGGCAGGCACTGTATGGAGAGGAAGCACCTGAACACACAGGCACCTTGGAAACCCAGGGAACCTTGCTGTGAAGCAATCAACCTGAACGGGAGAGGAGCCGAAGATGCCAGGGCGTATGAACCGCTCACAGATGCAGGCTAAGCTACGCCAAGCACAAGCCAACCAACGGCAAGCAGCGCAGAAGTTCAACAGCGCAGTCCGTAAGTACAACAACGAAGTGCGAGCCCACAACTCCCGAGTAAACTCAGCTATAAATAACTACAATCGTGAGGTTCGAACGTACAACTCCAGGGTCAGAGCCAACCGAACACGCCTAATATCTACCCTCAGCCGTTTGTCCCATCAAACTGTCACTGTACGTTACTCCGTAGTCCATAGCTCCGTGCTGGAACTTGCCAGTGCATATGAAAGGTTGGACACCAGTAACTCGGACCCGTTCCTTTCAGACCTCGCCGAGCGGGAAACGGCGAACAGCGCCCAAGTGCTGACCAGTCTCCTCGATGATAGCGGGGACCCACTGGAAGCTGCGACGGACTTGACGAGCACGACAATAACCGATTCGTTGGTCAGAATTTCACCAGACCTTAATACCCGATGGTCTGGTGCGTTGTTTGCGTTGCACCCAAACAACCCCGACGCGGCTCGGCATTTCTGCACGAGTTCTCGAGAAATCATCGCCGCCATTCTCGACATTGAGGCACCCAATGAAGAATTGCTTCACCGAGTCCCACACTGCCAATTGACACCGCAAGGGACGCCGACCAGACGTGCCAAATTGCAGTTCCTACTCCAGCGGCAAGGAACGGCGGACGAGGCTCTGGAAAGCTTTGCAGAAGCCAACATCGCTGACGTCGTGAATCTGTTCCCATTGCTGAATGCCGGAGCTCACGGGCCTGCCGGAGAGTACTCGATAACCCAACTGTACACCATCAAAAACCGGGTCGAGGGGGCCATCGAATTCATCTGCGAAATTGCTCACCATCAGCCCGCCACAACCTAAATTCGACATCTTCGGGATGTTAGTCCGGTAATAATGGAGCGAGCCAATTGCCTCTTACCGACCTGAACCTGAAACCGGTCTACAACCACAGCAACTGCCCGGACATGATCGCCGGGCTCTACGAACCTCTGCTCCGAGAAGCCGTCCGTTACGACCGGACCACCTACACATTCACCGCCAAGGGACTGATTGCCGCCGCCGCGGGAACCGCCGGCCTCATCCGAAACGGGGGCAGGATCCGGCTCATCTGCGATCACACGGTCCGCCCCGACATCCTCCAAGCACTCCACGACGGTCAGATACAGGCAGAGACCGCCCTCCTCCACACCCACAACAGGGAGGACCTGCTCCTCATACAGCCGGACGACCTCAGCCGAGACCACCTGGAATTGGCAACCTGGCTCGTCGCCAACGACGTCATGGAAGTGAAGGTCGCCATCCGCGAGCCGACTATTTTTCACGGCAAGTACGGCATCGTCGAAGACACCGAAGGCAACAAGGTCTCCTTCTCCGGTAGCCTAAATGAGACGCTCTCTGGATGGACCACCAACTGGGAGACCACTCACGTATTCAACGACAGAGACACCCTCATTCACCTCCAGGCCGATGAGCAGGACTTCCAAGCCCTCTGGAACAACCGGGCGACCGGAGTGCGGGTCATCAGCCTCCCGAAGCTCTTCCGAGACTACATCGTAGAACACGCTCCCTCTTCGACTCCAAAGCTCCTCCGACCAAAGCGGAGGGTGCAACCAAAAAGTGACCCGGACCTGTCATCAGACTACTGGGCCAACATCAGAAAATCCCTGAGAGAGGACCCAGACAGCACGGCCGCCACAATTCCGGCGAGCCTCTGGCCCCACCAGGAGAGGTTCCGTCAACAACACGCGCACTCCGCAACTCCGGTCCGCCGGCTCATTGCGGATGAGGTCGGGTTGGGGAAGACCCTACAGGCCGGGGTTATCCTGAAAACCAGGCTGAACCAGGGTCTGGCGAAAAGGGTGCTGATTATCGCGCCCAAGGCCGCCAACAAGCAGTGGCAGGGCGAACTCTACATGAAGTTCGCCATCGACGCGCCCATCATCGACTCCAACTTCAGGACTTACCGAAATGGTCGCACGGAGCCTGCCGGACAACCTGCCTGGGACACCCCTCTCGGCATAGCCAGCCAGCAGTGGCTGGTCAGGAACACCGACCAGTTTCTCCAAACCTGCGGGGACTACGACCTGATCATCTGCGATGAGGCCCACCGAGCCAGATTCAGGGAGGTAGATGACGATACAAGGAGGCAGCCTAACCAGTACCTCCAAATGATGTCCCGGCTCTGCCGGCAAACCCGGGAACTGCTGCTTCTCACTGCCACGCCCATGCAGATGAACGAGATGGAACTCTGGGCCCTGTTCGGTCTGCTGGAACCAGAGGGGTGGAATGAGTTCGAATATCGCAGGTTCTACCAAGACGCGGTGCCAGACATCCCTGAATGGAAATTCCGGAGAGACCTGTGGAGGAAATCCAACCCCACTGCGAGAGCGTCAGGAGTGCTGAACAGCGAGAACAACGACTACCTCGAAACCATGCTCCAAGATCCTGCTGTAATCAAACAGACCATGAACGCTATGGAAGACTCGGCGCCTGCCAGGAAGCTGATGAGCCGTCACACCCGTCAACTCCTCCGGCAATACCGGGAACAGGGCCTGTTGAACGCCCCGATACCCAGTCGGCGGGTCAGGGACACCGTGATCACGATGAGCGCCGACGAGAAGACGCTGTACGACGAGATTCCCGAACTCGTGCGGAGGTGCTACGCAGACAGGGACATCAGCCAACAGTCCCTGGGATTCATCAGGACCATATTCCGGAAGAGGTTCGGGTCGTCGACTCACGCTTTCGCCCAGACCCTCAGAAACGCGGCCGAGAGGAGGCTGGAGGACAACGACGACTGGACCATCATGCTGGACGACGCCGACATGGATGAGAACCACGAATCCACAGCAGACGTCCTCCAAAAGGTCAGAAATGTTGATTTCCTTCTGAAGGCCGCGGAGGAAGCCGAGAGGCTTTCTCAGGAAGACACAAAGCGGAGCAGGCTGAATGAAGTTATCAGGAACCTCCGGGAAGACGGTCATTCCCATATCCTAATGTTCACCCAGTTCCGGGACACCCAGAAATGGCTGGCAGAATACCTCAGAGGCACTGGACACCACGTGACGGAGTTATACGGTCAGGACCACGTGGAGGGAGACAGGGGAGAGCGACTGGCGGCTTTCCGGAAAGAAAATCAGGGAATCCTCCTCTGTACGGAAACCGCATCAGAGTCCCTGAACCTCCAGTTCTGCACCGCCGCGGTCAATCATGACATCCCGTGGAACCCCATGACCTTGGAACAGAGGGCCGGCAGAATCGACCGGATCGGGCAGGAAAGACCCGTCGTGGACGTAGTGAATCTCTTCTATGAGAACACCGCCGAACACGACGCCTACAAGGCGGTCGAGAGGCGGTTCAAGGACATCGTGGACAACGTGGGCGCCTATCCGCCGATCATTGCTGCCAACATCCAAGCCATCATCAGGGACGGGCTAGACCCGGACGCCGAACTAGACAAGATAGAGGCCCGGAACGACTTCGACATCAACCGGCTGAACGCCATGTGGGACACCGGGAACGCTCCACTCAACCCGCAGATCACGATGGACGACTTGGAGAGGTCACTGAGGGATCCCGCCCTCCTGCCGGAAGGGTGGACCGCGGAGAATATAGGCGGGAAGCACTGGGAGGTGACCGACCCTCACGACAGGACGACGAGGGTCACCACAGACTCGGAATCGTACGAGGCATCCGACGGGAGGCTGAAGTGGTGGGAAGGTCCATGGGCTACCTGAAATCCCCATCACAGGAATAGTTGAACGGAGTTCAATAGCGCCAAGAGAATGTGCAGGTGGCATCCGGAATCGAATCACTCAGTCTCTCTCAAATATGGACGGTGGCAGCAACCCTGGGAGGGTTCCAGGTCGTTGCCCTTGCATGGAGGATCAGCCGGGAAGTCTACATGGAAGAGAGGAACGAGACTACTTGGCTGACCCTAACAGACGGGTTCGTCGCACTGTCCTTTCTTATTCTCATCGGCGCAGTATTTCTGGCTCCGATGTGGGGAGTCCCTACCACCGACGCTATAAAGCTGCTGGGATTGGCGCTGGTCATATTCGCACCGTCCGTCTTCGTACTGGCAGGCTATTACAACCTCTACCGCGACCGGGGCATAGAATATGACGAAGAAGGGGACAAACTCCCACGAGGTCGATGCACCAAACAAGAGGGTATTGTAGCCGTTGTTGCGGTGATGGTCGTTAGCGACCTACGGGATCTTGGCTTGAAGCCCGGCCTTGGGATGACCATGGCACCACCGAAAATCCATAATGCAGCAGCCTCACCAATGCCCAGCAGAGGAGATTCATGCCCCTCTCCAGTCTCCTGAAATCGGCCGCCGGCACCTGCCCGTTCTGCAACCAGAAGGCCGGCATCCTGAGCCGGGAACACTCCCAGTGCCACAAAACCTTCCAGGCCGGGTGGAACGAGATGGTCGGGCTCGCTGCAGACGCCGCCAGGTCACACGAGCTCCACGCTAATTCTCTCCAAGTCTCCCTGGCAGAAATAACCAGGCGCTCATATGGAGATGCCAATACAGTCACACGGGCACTGGAAGAGGGCTGGAGAAGGGCAGTCAGATGCGCCGCAGCGGACGGAAGTATCACTCACGAAGAGGAATTCAGACTCCGGAGGTTCCGGGACCGGCTGGGACTGAACCGGAGCAGCGCCCACGCCCAGGCAACGGCACAACTGAACCTGACATCCAGGCAGAGGCTCTTGTCGCTGACCCAAGCCGCCGCCACCACTGTCGAAGACGGCGACCGCCTTCTGAAACGACTCTCAGAGGCTCTCCGGAAGGCCGGGTTCGGCTAGGAAGCATAGTCCATACCGGATTGGTCCTAACTCAAGATGGTGCATCCGCATGGATGACATATTGGTGGGCGATTATAGCTGGGACTGCTATCGTCGGATCAATGACCACTGAGTCTCTACTTTCGTTCACACCCATGTGGTCTTACATCAAGATTCTTCGACGATTTCCACAGAGGAACCGCTGAACCGGTTTCAGGAAAAGGACCAGGAACTGCCAACGGGGCAAGTCTACGGGTTTAGTGCGTGAGGAAAGGAGATGGACATTTACAATCCCAGCATCTCGGAACAGCTTTCGTATAACGCCAACATGGCCGAACAATGGGTGCTGACACAAGAGCGCGAGGGACAGGATTGCTGCATATCAGACCCAACCGCATTCTTCCAAGCAATAAGGGACTTCAGCAACGCACTGGAAAGAATGGCGAAACTCGAAAAAGAAACCGACCTCGAGTGGAGCATCTCACTCTTCGCCCTCGTAGAACTGGCTCAACTAGTGACAGCAACATTAAGTGAACTGACCCAAGGAAGGTTCATTTCATGCCTGATATTGCTGAGACCTGCCCAAGAACTCACTCAGACTGTCCGGTACGCCCTCAAGGAGGGAGCACTGATTGAGTGGTACGAGTACTCCATCGAGAAGGACATAAGAGACTTCAAACAACAGATCTTGATGATAGAGGATGGCATCAGCGGCAACTGGCCCTTCGGCTCCAACCCAGAGTCAGCAAAAGAGGAAATAGCCCACGGCAATACCAAGATCCAAGCACTGGAAGACCTAAAATTGGGGCTGGGAGACCGACAATCCCGCAAGGGATGGACAAGCATCGAGAAACGCTGGCAACCCACCTCAAAGGAGTTCGCCCAGAGGTTGAAGGGACTGGACCCACACCTACCTCTACAGGACCTGCACACATCCAGTTGGATAACGCTGAATGGCTACGTTCATCCCCGAAGCAGGGAATTCAGCGCTCCGCCAAACCTGAACGACGTGATGAGCCAATTGCTCGGAACCATGTACCACATCAACCTAGCAGGCATTGAACTGGCAGAGAAATTCAGCCTCTAAGAGAGGACAGGACACCTAGAAATCTGGCCGGAAAGTGACGTGATCCGGCCAATGCCTATACTTGGGCTCAACAAGCGTAGCGAGGGCTGAGAATGCTGGGAGAGCGTTCGGACCAGAGGGGTCTCTGGGAAGCAGATCGGTTGTATCTGGACCATGTCGGCAAGGACACCTTCTACGGTCTGCTGGCCTCGCGGCGGGGCCGGCTGTTCCGGGACGCCGACTTCGCCGAGTTCTACTGCGCCGACAATGGCAGGGACAGCGTGCCGCCCAGCCTGCTGGGCACTGCCCTGCTGCTCCAGTCCCACGACAAGGTCAGCGACGTCGAGGCCAAGGCCAGAGCGGACTTCGACATCCGCTGGAAGGTGGCGTTGGGGATTGAGGTGGAGGATAGGCCCTTTGCCAAGAGCACACTGCAGGTGTTTCGCGCCCAACTGATACTGCACGACAAGGTGCGGGAGGTATTCGAGTCCAGCCTGCGCTTTGCCCGGGAGTCGGGCTACCTGAAAAGGCGGAGCATGAAGGTGGCGCTGGACACGACCAACATCCTGGGCCGGGGCGCGGTGAGGGACACTTACAACCTGTTGGCCGACGGGATGGTCAAACTGATGCGGACGCTCGCTGCAGTGGAGAGGACCGCCGTCAAGGAATGGGCCAAGGCCCGGGAATATGGGCGGTACCTTGCCTCCAGCATCAAGGGCGAGGCGGGCATCGACTGGTCGGACAAGCGGGCGCACACGGCCCTGCTGGCCGGGATTGTGGCCGACGCCGACCGGCTGCTGGAATTGTCGCGGCAGGCGCAGGGGGAGTTGGCGGAGGACAGCGCTGAGCGTCAGCAGATAGTGGCGGCGGCGGAGTTGCTGGGGCAGTTGCTGCTCCAGGACGTGGAGCGAACGGGAGGCGGAGTAAATCTCAAGGACGGGGTGAGCCGGGACCGCATGATGTCGGCGCATGACCCGGAGATGCGCCATGGCCGCAAGAGCAGCAGTAAACGGTTCGACGGACACAAGGCGGCGATTGTGGTGGACACCGACACCCAGCTGATCACCGCCGTGGAGGTGTTGCCGGGCAACGCTCCCGACAATTCGGGGGCGCTGGAACTGGTGGAGCAGAGCGAGGCCAACACCGGAGTGCCGGTGGAGGAGGCCATGGGCGATGCCGCCTACGGCGACGGCGATACCAGGCAGGACTTCGCCGACGCGGGCCGTACGCTAACAGCCAGGGTGCCGGGCCGCCCCGACCGGAAACACTTTCCGAAAGAGGACTTCCATATCGACCTGGAGGCGGGCACCTGCACCTGTCCGGCGGGGAACGTTACCCGGAGAATCCGGCCCTTGGGTACTCGCACCGCAGCAACAGGCCGGACGCACCAACTGAAGGCCTTCCAGTTCGATGGAGCGGTCTGCGGGGTATGCCCGCTGCGGACCCAGTGCGTGGCCGCGGCGCCGGGTACAGGACGGACGGTGCAACTGCACCCGCAGGAGGCTTTATTGCAGCAGGCCCGGGCCCTGCAGCAGAGTGAGGCCTTTGGCGAGTACCGGCGCCGCCGGGTGGTGGTGGAGCACCGGTTGGCGCGGCTGGTCCAACTGGGAATCCGCCAGTCCCGCTACTTCGGGCGCTCCAAGACGAAATTCCAGCTGTACCTGGCGGCCACGGTGGCCAACCTGACCCTAGTGGCCGCCAAGTCCGGCCTGCCGGCCAACACCGGCGGCGGTTCCAGCGCCGGCAGCGCCCTCCGTGCCGGGACCATCCGTTCCGCCTTTGATTTCGTACCTGCGCCGCTCGGTCAAATCTTGACCTTGGTCTTGCTTGCGTCGGCCTCACTGCCAGAATACATCTCCCCGAACAGGGCTTTCCGGCCAGATTTCTAGGGAACGTTTCCGTCCGGAGTTTGCCGCACTGACAGAAATAGCGGATTGACACCCAAAACTCGCACGAAGTTTGCTACTGAAAATGGGGCAAGACCGTGATTCTGGGGTCAGCATTAGGAGTAGAGGAAGCGAGGCCCGACATGACGGAAGACGAACTAGTCAGGATCTTACAGGCGGCGATGGAGACCGCGCCGATCGGTGAGAGAGCAATCTCTGTTGTTATGTTCGGAATCCGGTACGCGGACGAACTCAGCCGTGTAAGTGTTGCAGCGGTCTGCAAGGCCGCCGGAATACCGGGTTGGTCGGAAGTCAACAAAGGGGTCATGTTGGCCAAGTATGTGACCATTCGAGGTGAGGGTGTCGAGAGTGGAGTACCCTGAGATGGTGTAGGAGGGATCGGTCGGGATGATTGACAACAGGCGAGTTTCACCGGTTCAGGACTTCGCCAGTTGGTCCGCTGTTTCTTGGAAAGACAGCGCCAACCCGTCCATTCTCGACCTGTTCTTGAAGTAGAAGAGGTCGTCGTCCTCCAGTCCGCAGATGTTCAGCCCCAGCCGCAGCATCTGCGGCTGGAGACGCCGGTTCAGATACCAGCCCATTACACTCCCGGCCAAGCCTCCTGCCAGACCGCCAGCTAGGTTGCCCGGGCCTGGTACAGCAGTCCCGGCTGCTACTCCGCCCGACGCTCCCGCGGCTGATAGGACGGCGGTTATTCCCATCCGGGACATCAGGCAGAGGGCCTGTACGACTTGAATCTTGTTCCTAGAGGTCCGGTCAGCGTCCCTGAACTCCCTTTCAGTCCTGATGACGCCGTAAATCAGCCGGGCGCCAGCCACGACAGCTCCGGAGTACGGGAGAATCTTCACAAGACTGTCGGGTACGTCTATCCCCAGGTTGCCGGCAAGGGTCCCCAGCCCGTCTTGGATGCCTTCCACCACTTCCCAGTCCGCTCCCATGTCCATCAGTCGGTCTACTGCCTCGGGGGTGGAGTCTGCGACCCTGTCGTAGATCTCGGAACTCACCGCGAAGTGCACGTCAGGGGCCTCCGCCATGGCGTCCGCGATGTCATGGGCATACCCCGCCCCTCCGGTCTTCACCTGCCAGAGTATTGTTGCCCCTCCTTCCGGAGGTGTGGCAGTAACGTCGAAGACGGGCTGAGTCGGGTTCGGGGCAACCTCAACGCTGGTCCACCCTGCCTCCCTGAGTTGGTCGGCCACACCGAATTCAGCCACCTTGCCCTTGATGCCGCTGATGAACCCGGTCATGGACTCCTCTCCCCGGTCCATCATCTCCACCCATTGCTCGTGAAGGGAATGATCCTCAGCCAGATTCGGATACTGGACCTGGTAGGCTTTCATAATGGTGTCATCGACGTTCACAGTGTCGAAGAAGGTCCAGAAGCCGACGGCGGTGGCCGAGGCGTGTTCGGCGGCGTATGTGGCCCTGTCCGTATTGAACAAGGCCTCCAGGTGTTCCCTGTTTGACCGTAGGTCTAGGCCCGGCTCCGTGGGGAGTTCCAGGAGTTCAGGCATCAGGCTCAGAGAGTTCATGGTCATAGCGAGTCCTCTCAGATGACTATTGCGAGGATGATTGCCACCGCGGCGGTGACGCATGCCGCGCCGGCGAGTGCCCACGGCGTGCGGCGCGTTCTTCTGAGCTTGGACAGATCCTCCGTGTGCTGTCTCTTCTGGTCCTCCCGTTCCGTCCTGGCCTGTTCCAACTGATTGGCGAGTTCCTGGTTGAGGGCCCGGGTCACCTCCAACTGCCGGAGGGTTTCGCTCTGGGCCTGCTCTATGGCTTCCCTCGCAGTGGCCGCGGCCACGATGGGCAGCATCTCGTGGTCCTGAATGTGCTGGGCAAGGAGTTCGTGCTGCCGGATGACCCTGGGGATCAGTTCCTGGTTGATCCGGTCCTGCTCCTCCCAGAACCTGACCCGCTCCGCGATGTGATGGGTCCTTTCGTTGTCCCCTCGTTCCTCGTGTGCCGCTGGTTTTCCAGCGGGGGAATCCACCTCCGCCGGTTGCGAGCCTTGTGGGTGTCTTTGACGGTGGGCTATTTCCACCAACTCATGGACCGTGTCGTCCTTCCTGAACCGGTGGCGGTGTTCGTCTCCCTGCCGGGTCCTGATCACCAGCGTCCTTCCGTCCCTTCTCATGAGGTATATGTCGTCGTGTGTGATGTTCAGGACTAAACCGTCTTTCCCGCTGGCTATGATGACCCGCTGGTCGGTTATGACTATCACCTTAGTTTCGTAGTCGAATCCCGCGACGGCCACGGGCGTCTCATCATCCGGGAGCAGACTGTCGATAAAGGCCGTTGCTTCCTGGTTGATGTCTTCATCACCGATATGTGCGATTTCCGTTTCCATCTCTTCCCTGACAGGTGCTTATGTACTGGGGGATTATAGACGGATTGTTGGTACCTTGCGGGTCGCGGTCCATGACCTCTCACTTTTGTAGGCGGCTCTGGCGACCGGGCGGTTTCGCCTCCGGAGTCGGGGAGTCGGCCGGCGTCGCCGTGGCAGTGGGTCTCTCTGTCGGCGCCTTCTTGGGGACGGCGGATGCCGTCGGTGCCGGGGCCTTTGTCTGGGCCGGCACCGGGGGGTCGGGGTCGCAGCTTCCGGACCCGGTGTCGGATCGGAGCAGCCCGCCAGGGCTACCAGGATGACCAGGGTTGCCGTCAGGAGGATTCCTTGCACTTGGAGGCCCTTCTTGTCGGGCATCCAGGACACGCGACCCGTCCCAAGAGCAATCTTACCGTCGCCGCCACGAACATTGGCAATGGGTCTAAAGCGCCCAATCCATTTAACGTCTGGATAGTGAACATTCGGCTCAATGGCGCCCGCTCCAGTTCCAGCGCCCGGCAATGGAAACGGCCAAGCCCGGCTCGAGGAGCCGCTCTACGGATGTTTTTCGTGGGTGGTCCAACGCCGGCGCGCACCGCGCCGCCCGTCAGGCCGTCGGCCCAGCCGTTTTCCCCGTCCCCGCGTTCCACTGCCGGAGCACGCATTAAGCAATGTGGAATCAATCTGGCCCCAGCGGCGGCCGGCAAGCCCTCCACCAATGCCAGACCCACGGAGATGCCCATGAAGCAACGCGAACCGGGAGAGCACAGCGGGCCAGCGGAAGAGCCCGGGCCAGAAGCGCTCCCGACCCGGTTTAGAGCTCCGGGCGCCGGGCTTCCACCCGCCGGCCCAAACCCCCAGGACCCCCGAACTACGGGACACCCAAAACCCCACGCGAAGGAGATCACTCATAAACGGTCCCCACATCCAGTTCTTCGGCACCCTCACCCGCGACCCGGAGCAGTGCTACAGCCAGGACGACGGCATCCCCTACGCCCGGCTCTGGGTGGCGGTCCGGACCCGCTACGACGATGACCAGCCGCCGGACACCAACGACTTCGAGGTCTACCTGTGGAGCTACCACATGGACACGGCGGTGGCCCACTGCCGGAAAGGCCAGCAGGTGTACGTCTTCGGGCGGTTCTCCGGCCGGGAGCATCACCGGGCCGACGACACCCGGGGCCTCGCCCACGTCGTGAACGCCAAGGAGTTCCACTTCTTCCCGGCGGAGGAGGGAGACCCGCCGGAGCCGGACCCGGGCATCAACGAAGAGCGTCCGGACCAGGGGTACTGGGCCGACGGGACCGGTCCGGCAGTCCGGCTGGAGCCGGCCCGGCGGGCCCGGGCCACATGACCCACGGACCAGCAGGCCGGGCGAGCAACCCGGCCTGACTTTTTGATACCGCACAAGGAGATATGACTCATGGTTGACATGGTAGAGAACATGACGGAAGCCCTCCGGACGATGACCCGGATGGCCGAGGTCCTCAAGGACTACGAGGGCCTGCGGGCGCAGTTCAACAACGTGCTGGACCTGCTCCTGCCTGGGGACGGAAACGACCTTCTCCCCCTCCGCGGCCAGGACTGGCCCGCCCTCAAGGACGAGATCATCGGGTGGATGGCGGACCAATTGCAGGGGATGGCGTACGGGCGCCGCCTGCGGCGGACCATCGGGGCCGGCGCCGGGAGGGTGGACGTCGAGGCCGAGCACCTCCTCGACGATTACTGGTCGGTCACGGCCACCCCGGCCGGGACCGACCCGGATGACGCCGCCATGGCCGTGGTCCGGATCCAGGACAGCAAGCACCCCCTGCGCTACGGGGCGGGCTACTCGGCCCGCATCTCCTGACCGGACTGAGGGGGCAGCCACCGGGAAGCACTGACAGCGCCCGGTGGCTCCCCCGGGCCGGAGCCCGGTAGAATGCCCGGGCACGGCGTAATCCCCATCCGCACTCGAGCAGGAAACCCGTACCGGCCATGCCCCGACGCTTCGACGAAGACCGCAGGAACAAATACGCCCGGTCGGCCCAGGCCTGGCTGGCCCTCGTCGCCCATGCCACCCACCGCCGGACCGTCACCTACGACGCCATGGGCGCGATTCTCCAGAGCCACCCCATGAGGCTCCGCTCCGACCTGGAACCGGGACTATGAACCTCTCTCCGACGGGAGCGAAGTCGTAAAGGACCCTCAGACGGCGAAGACGTAGGTGTTCAGGATTGGGACGGTTGGTTCGCCTAGAATCCGGCGATCAACCCAGCCCGGATGTAGAGGAAGGGCCGGATCTGAAACGGATAAATACAGTCTGCCTCAGACTCGCCGTACTTACGCCACCTGCGAAATCAGGCTAAAATCCACCCATCAGAACCGCCAAACCACGAGGCCAGACATGACCACGAAACCTCAAACGCTCCTCCCACTTCCAGACCCGCCGGAGCGCAAGCCAGACGATATGACCAGCTTCCAGCACCTCACCAAGAACGGCGTCGTCCACCACCTCATCCAATACCTCAGCAACCCGGATACCACCATCGTCGAGGGAGAGAGATACATAATCCCGGAGCCCGGTGCTCCAGCCTCAGACCGGCTTGTTCCCGACCTCCTCATCGCCTTTGACGCCGACCCGGCCACCTACCGCGAGGACAACGGCTATGTACTGTCCCGTCAAGGGAAACCTCCCGACTTCGTAATGGAGATAGCCTCGCCCAGCACCGGCCGGCAGGACGTGGAAGTGAAGGGTCAGGTACGCTAGCCTGGGCATCGTGGAGTACTGGCGTTTCGACGACACCGGAGAGTCCCAGGTACCGTTTACTTTTAGGGTTTGATGCCTACGTGCCTTTCCATCACATCAGAACCCCCCTTTCAACCGTGAACCGTCCCAGCGGTTACCGCTGGGACGGTTCACGGTCTCCTTTTCTTTTCGCTACCCTTTCCACAATAGTCAATGGCCGTGTCTCTTCCAAACGCTAAGTGTTCAAATTCGCGCCTGCCAAGGCTTGAGAGCGTTTGGGACCGCATCTAAAACCGAAACACCCGAAACTGGGGGACATCCAGAATCGTCGCCTTTCGCTCCCAGGTTGGAGACCGGACAGATCCCTCCCCAATGATATGATGGAATTATGGGTAGAATCCGACATGTCCACTGGATGTCAACCCACTGTGAACCTGAACTCGGAATAGTGGGGCAAGTAGCCAGGTACTGGCTCCATCCCGCTGGGATGCCAGTGATCAGCCTGATACTGGCAGGAATCATCGCAGTGGTCTACATCGTAGCCAAAACCGCCGGATGGAACGAGAGTCTGATAGGAACCCTGGGACTGCATCCTCAGAAAGCCTATTCATATCTGACATACTGGGCAATTCACGAAAATACGGGGCATCTTCTCGGAAATCTCCTGCTCTTAGTCGGCCTAGGGCCGAGCGTCGAGAGAGCAGCAGGCCGTAAACCATACGTCTTGATGACATTCTTCCTGATATTGGCGGGGTCCCTCGCGTCCGTGACTCTGGCCCAACACCATTGGACAGAGTATCAGAACCCCGTGGGACTCAGCACGATGACCTACGCACTAATGCCAGCTTTCGCATACACAGTAACCCTAAACCGGATAGGTTCCGTGAAAATCTTGGCCCAAAACCGAGCGGTAATAATAGCAGTGGCAGTTTCAGGATCAATAGCCATATGCACATTCCTGATATGGCTCTTTTCAAGCAGTGAAGGCGGTGCAACGTTAGTAGGCCACAGGTCTGCCCTCGTAGGAGGAACTATAGCATCAGCAATCATGGGTCTGGCGAGAAGCCAGAGCCAAGCAGAGACTTACCAAAGCGTTCCCTCCGATAGTGGTAGAGATTTTCGTTGATTTCCATGACAGCTTCGGCAACATGTGGCGTCAGTACGTCAACGAAACCCCCAACCTTTACGCCGACCCACGGCCACTCCTTAGCGGGGAAGTCAGAGTGGAAACCTGGGTGTTCAGCCCAGCTTATGCAGGTCTGCCCATGCGATTTCCCGGACAGGAGCCGGATGCCCAGCTCAACCCTGTGCTGGCCAAGCTAGCCCAGCAGCTCTTGAGTGAAATGATGGAGCTGTTGTTTCGCGGTGTTGACCAGAGGAATTGGCCTGATGCGATCAACGTCCGGGAAGTGCTGCTTCACATCCCTCGCTGGTTGACATCCTTGGGTTGGCTATTTTTGTGCGCGACAGTCACGATTCCCCACGCCGTGAGTTCCAGATATCCTGAGTAAGAATTCGAATCCAAGACAGTAATGGGGTCTCAACATTACACTAAACAACTGGGAGTGGTCGCTTGCATCGGCCCGCTGGCCACCCACACAGAGGACGCCGTACGAGACCTGATCAGACACTATCGTGATATTGGCAATGGCTACCATCATATGTTCCGATAACCGTCCGGCTGGTGCAGCAGGCATCAGACGATCATGGTGATGACGGCGGTCCAACTACTCCAAGAAGGAGCTACAACCGATGTCAAAGGCGTTGCATATGAGAACTACGGTACAGCCGGGCGGCAAGGTCGAGATCATCAGCCCTGAGTTGGAGGCGGGACTGACGGTGGACGTAGTGGTGCTTCACGAGTCCGCCACGGGAGGCCGCCCAATCATGGAAATTCTCAACAGCGGGCCAGAGCGCCGCCTGTTCCAGTCGGCCGAAGAGGTCAGGGAGTATCTTTCTGAGGAAAAGGCTTCATGGGACCGTTGACCCTCCCTCCCTCCGGCCTGATTTATCTCGACGCGAGCGGCCTCATCTATAGCGTGGAACGGGTCGAGCCGTACCGCACGCTGATGGAGCCAATGTGGCAACGTGTCCAGGCCGGAGATCTCGCCATCGTCAGCAGTCCCATCATTGTGATCGAGGCGCTGGTAAAGCCGCTACGGGAGGGCAACAGGGAGATAGAAATGCAGTACCGGGAGCTGTTTGCCTCCAATGCGGTGAGATTGCTTGATGCTTCTTACCAAGTGTTCGAGGATGCCGCCCATCTGCGTGCCGAGACTGGTCTGAAGACGCCCGATGCTCTGCACGCTGCAACAGCTCTTCGGGCGGGCTGCGCCCTCTTCATCACCAACGACGCCGACTATCGCCGCGTCCAGGGATTGCCCCTCGTGGTTTTGGACGACATTGTTTAACAAAAGGAGGAGTGCGGCTCTTGATCGACGACAGGTTCAACGAGTACTGCGAGGCTTTGCTGGTCAGGTATAACAACAGGAACACGCAGGCTGTTACAAGGCACCTTGAAAGCCTTTGCAACATCCTCAGACAGGAAGGCAACCACGTGTTGCAGACCATGTTCGGCGGTTCCGTCCGCAGGCGCACATACGTCAATGGTCTCAGTGACGTGGATGTCCTGCTGGTAGTGAACCAATCCTCGCTTCTGAACCAACCCCCGGCAAGGGTTATCGAGTACGTTCGCGAGACCATCCAAGGCCGGCTGCCTCAGAATTCCGTGAGAGCGGGCAACTTGGCAGTGACCGTCAACTATGGCGATGGAATGGAAATCCAGGTACTGCCGGCCATTCGGACGAACAGCGGCGGCATTCGGATTGCCGAACCCGGCTCCACACAATGGAGCAACGTGGTGCAACCTGAAAACTTTGCCAGGAAGCTCGCCGAGGTCAACCAGGCGAGAAACGGCAGGGTGGTGCCGGTGATCAAGCTCGCCAAGGCCATGGTGGACTGCATCATCACTCGCCAGGATTGGAAGATCAGCGGGTTCCACATCGAGTCTCTGGCAATCGACGCATTCAGGAACTACCAAGGTCCCCAGGACCCGAGAGCCATGCTCAATCACCTGCTCACCCACTCGCTGACGGCGGTGATGAGACCAATAACAAACACTACAGGACAGTCCAGGTACGTTGACGAGTATCTGGGGGCGGCAGACTCTCGGGCGCGAAGACGGGCATCAACCCACTTTGGGCGTATGAGACGCAGGGTCAGTTCCTGTAGGACCAGGGCCCAATTCGACAACCTGTTCTGTCAAGGCAACTGACTTACCCAAATCCACCACCTAGCCCAGGGTAGAGGCGACGGGGAGCGAAATCCGGCTGCTGTGAGGCGTTAGGGGGAGGTCCGGGCGTCGGCTATAACGGCCTGAGGGTTGTTTCGGGGGCCAAGAGCCGTTGTGGCGGGCAGTCTTGGCGGTTACAGGGCGCAACGCACCCGCGGCGGCCTGTCGGGGCCGCTTTTTGGTGGCCTTTGGCCCGGTCAGGGCCGGTCAGGTTAACGGCGGCCCGTGGGCCAAGGCGAGGATGCGCCGCCGCGCCTGGCACAGCAGCGAGTATGAGGGGTGGCCCCAGCTCAGGTTGATAATCAGTGTCCGGGCGTGGCGGACCACCCGGCCCGGTAGGGATATGACCCCGAAGCGTACCGCCTTCATCCGCTTGCTCACCCACGCGCCGCCTAGGGCCAACCGCTTCATAGCCGAGTTCAGATTGAAGGACAGCGCCGTTATGGCCCACCAAGCGGCGTTGGACCCGAACTGTCCCGAAGGCAGCCGGCCACCGGCCAGGTCTTCCTTCAGCGCGCTATGGACCTCCTCTCCCTTCCCGCACCGCTGCCTGGACCACCAGACCAACTCCTCCGGGTCAATGTCCCGGTTGGTCACCACTCCAAAGACCTTGAACCAGCCTCCCTCCGCCGTCTCCATGACGGGAACCGAGAGGTTCAACTGACTGGCCAGTCCCGGCAGCGGCGGGTTCCGCAGCGGCTCCCTGATGGCGATGAAACGGTACTCCGGGCTGTTCTTGGAGTGTCCTATCCAGTTGGGCACGAAGCGTACTTCCGCATATTGCTGCCCGGTGTTCACCCGGTGCCCGTCCACCTCCCGGCGCAACTCCCGCCAATCCCCCTCACCCACCTGGGCCACCGTTTTCTTGAACTCCGAGGTCACGTCCACCCCCACGGCGAACCCGATCACCCCGAAGCGTTGATCCCGACCCTCGGCGCAGTACCTAAGCAATTCCTGCTGATATCCGGCGGTGTCCGACCTCATCAGCACCTGGTCTATTCCGGAAGGCAGATACTCCAGCGACTCCCGGAGCACCCGCAACTGCTCGTGGCCCGCAGGCACGTTGCCGTCCCGGAACTCCGTGTGGACCACCAAGTCGGCTTCCGCCCAATAGGTGGTCAGCGGTTGATACGCCTTGTACTTCTTGTAGCTGAAGAGCGCCTCCTGCTTGTGGGTCTCGATCAGGGTCGCATCCATGTCCAGGGTCGCCTGCCCATGCCCGGTATGTCTTTGGACGAAGCTCACCAAGTCGGCGTTGACCCTCCTAAGGCCAAGCAGAGCATCGGTGGCGGCAGGTATGAACGCCGTATGGGGGAGTCTCCTCTCCTCCTCGCCGACATCGTGGAACATTGAGAGATAACGGAACACCGCCGAGGCTGACGGCACCCCACGGCAGCGTTCTTTGCGCCACCTCCGCTTGAGTTCCCAGCCCTCCCTGCGACGTTTCCCGTGGCTCTCCGCCAGCTTCAACACCCGGCCCAAGCCCTCGTCCTTCTCCAAGACCCGCAGATCGTCCACCGACTCGCCTCCTGCCAGGTTCAGCAGCGCCAGAGAAGTGATCAGCTGGTTGTCGGTCCAACCCTGCTTTCCTTCCCTGATACCTATGTGACGCCGCACCGACTCGCTAAGCCCGGCTGCCTGGGCCAGGTCCAGGTAGGCTGCAAGTCCCGACAGGGCCGTCATCCCCGTGGAACTCTTCTCCTCGGAGTACTGGAAAGCCAATGTCCCCTGCGCCATAATGGTTGCACCTCGTTGGTGATGGTTTTGATTGAAGCCTTACCATCATAGCCAGCTTCGCAGCCGGCTCCAACGGGGTATTTTCTTCTACCTCAGGTGGTGGATTTGGGCTTAGGCGATCACTGATGGACGGCAAATTCATAATGCTATCCGGCAGCGCCGGGCCTTCGTGCCCTGCGGACAAGTTGCTCATCGCTTCCCAGTTCATCAAGAGCTTCGCCGGAGAGGTGTTGAGACAGGGAGGCGCCCTGGTTGTACTTGCAGGGGACGAGGAGTCCACCAGGGACGAACACGGTGTGCCCCATGTTTTCGACTGGCTGGTCCTGCGCGAAATCGAGAACTACGCAGGAACCACTACCGAAGACCCCCGCCCATACGCCAGGATCATCATGTCCGACGAAGCGCGGCATTCCAA
The DNA here is from genome assembly GCA_965220625.1 of Dehalococcoidia bacterium. Classification (GTDB taxonomy): domain Bacteria; phylum Chloroflexota; class Dehalococcoidia; order Lucifugimonadales; family UBA3495; genus VXOI01. Next base: position 69,290 of record CBDCQN010000002.1, on the reverse strand, counting down.
GATAGATCCCGCGAATCTGCGCCTGCTGAGGAATCTGGAGCAGAGAAACGTCGTCGAGCTTTGTCCTATACGGCGAGAGGTGTTCACCGGCGGCGAGTATAGAAAGGCGATGATTGAGCGGGCCGACGCCATGATCGCCATCGGCGGAGGCAAGGGCACCTATTCTGCCGGAACCGAGATGATTGCCGAGGGCAAACCCGTGTTGCCTCTCGACCTGCAGCTTGGCTCCATTGTCCAGGATGGCGACGGAGCCGTTACTCTGCACAGGGAAATGGTGTCGTCCCCAGGCCGTTTCTTCCCGAACACGTACCATGACTCAAGAAACAGACTTGGCCTGCTCTCCTTGGACAGAGGGATCAACGACGCAGAAACCGTGGCGCGAGCGTCAGTCGAGATGCTATCCAAGGAACTCAACGCCATTGCGCCGTCAAATCAGCCGATCAAAGTCACGCGGCGTTTGGCAGCCGTGTGGCAGGCCACAAAGGCCCTTCCCGTTATCGCATCTGCAATCAGAATTTTCGAATGGGCAAAGAGTCTACTCTCTTTCACTTAAGACAAAGCCAAGGTTAGATGCGTAGACATATAGGATAAAATTTTTAGACCGACGAGGTCAGATGGTATTGGAAGCTGCACGGTGTTGATGATCGACGAGGGGGAGATGGACCGGTCTCCGGAACAATGACAGATGGGAGTCAACGATTTGCGTCGCCGGATGATTCTGGCGCGTACACGCCCTGAAGCAGTGATGCGCGATACCGTTTCCTTTTAGGGTTTCATGCCTACGTGCCTTTCCATCACATCAGAACTCTCCTCTTTCGACCGTGAACCGTCCCAGCGGTTAACGCTGGAACGGTTCACGGTCTGGCCTTATTTTCACTTTTTACGATAGCCGACGGCGATGTCCCTTGCAAACGCTAAACAGACAATCCTCCTATTCTTTGCGTTCGAAGTAGAGCCCTAGCTACACTAAAATGCACTTCGTTACGGATGGCGCAATCCGTCATCCTAAAAAGCAACCGCTATGCGACAGCCTCCCAAATAGCTACTCCACAACCAACAGGGATAGCTACCAAGAAGGCAACCAACACCACACCCAATGGGGCTCGGAGTAGGACCCCTACTGAGTACCGAACCTCCCGCAGGTTCGAGAATAGATCAGCTTCCCGCAATTTGGTGCCAGCGGTACCCGACATATCTGCGTAGCTGAGCCACTTAAAGTTCGTAACTATCTGCCCGCAGTCCGGGCATTCTCCAGATTCCTCGTGGAGTACCTCCACCAAGCCGACAGGGAAACACCGACAGTTGAATCCTCCGCTCTGGCGGTTGCACAAGGGGCAATCAACACGAGTAAAATCGCTGTCGGACAGAACGGCTTTGCAACGGACGCAAGAAAATACATCGTTGCTGGGAAACCGTCTGGCTACCACGCCGTGTGGGTTGCAATCAGGACAGGCAAGCACTACCGACGCTCAGGGTCGCGTGTTCCACAAAGATAAGGAGTTACCGCTGGATTCACGATAGCCAATAGCGATGTCCGTTGCAAACGCTCGGTTAATCTCCTTGCATCCATTCAATGAATCGGCCAGGTCCGTTGTAGGGACACCACCGGCCATCTGGCGCATCATGCTTTGGCAAGAAGTCTTCCCAGTCTGCAACCTCGAATATCCGCAAACAAGTTCCTGAAGGGCATTCCACGCGGGCAGGTTGTGGGTATTTTTCTGTCATATTTAAAGCCCCCTCACACGACCAATTGAAGGGCAACGTCCGGATCAAGCCGCCGTGTAAGCACACCGACGGGCGGGATGGCAGGGGCACTGAGAAGGTCCGTCCAGCAGGCGGATACGGTCAAGCTTTCTCCACCACGATAAGGGCTGCGTCGAACTCTACTCCGTGTGCTGGAACCTTTCCCATTCCAGGCGTATTGTGAACCAAAATATGTGCCACCTCGTGGCGGATGGTTCTTTGAACATCCGACCAATTCTTTGTGAGCGTGTATGACTTTTGCAACCAAATAGTGCTCTGACCTGCCTCGCCACAGGCTTGCGAGTTTTGCATTTCATCAGCAAAAAACAGGAAAGGTGTCTTAATCTCCAATTTGGCACATAGCAACAAGAGGTAACTCTCCGCCCTCGCTAATTTATCTTCATCAGTTTCCTTGGCCGAAACTCCCTGAAGCCTTGCTCCCTGAAGCCTTGGCCACGGTATGGCAAGCCGTTCGGCCAAGGACCTGACACGTATGGCAACACGTTTCTTTAATGGCAGAGCCCGAAACAGGTCTGCAACCAACCCCTGTGCAGTCTCTTCCACGCTCTGCTGCACAGTACAATCACATACATGGCGGCGGAGAGCATCCCGATATACGGTGGAATAATCACAATTCAGACATACCAAAGTTGGCAACAAATCCTGACCGGCCCCGGGAATAGCCTTGGGGCTCTGGTCCTCTCGTCGTCCCTCAAACTTGCAAAAGCTACAGGAATTAAAGAGGGGGTTCCCATGCCTGCAAGTTGCTCTCATATCATCTCCTCCGAATTGTTATGGGACTCTCAAAGGATTGCGGCCCAAGCCGCCGAGACCATCATAATTGGCCATTATCCCAAACAGAACGGAACCATCACGTATTCTTTGAGAGCAGGTCGAATTTCGGCGAGGGCATCCCACACTGGTCAAACGATAGCCGATGGCGATGTCCCTTGCAAGCGCTAATTGTTCGCCTATCTCCGGGAGGGTCAGTTACCTCTCAGAAACCTCTCGTAGGCTTCGCTGTATTTGTCGTAGCAGTGGTTGATCACTGCGTCCATCCCGTAGCGCCTGACTGCCCCCACCGCGTTCCACATTGACTCCGCGATCACCTCATCAGAAAGACCCGATGCCTGGGCGGTAACGATCCGATCAAAGAGGTCAAAGCAGGCAGCCCGGTCCCAATACTGCCGCAGCGTGGGCGTTGCAGTCCTGAGAGGCACCGTAGTGTTCGGGGGCACCGTAGCCGTTGGCCGGAATGTAGGCGAAGGCTTAGGTGTTGCGGATGGGACGGCTTCGTTGGTCGTAGCGCAGGCGATGAGGAGAAGCAGGAAGAAGAAAAGGAATACGAACCTCGGAGAGTGTGCTGTTCTCTTCATGTCCTGGCCGGAATCATTATCATTATGATTGCCTCTACTTTACTTGATTTTAACTTTGAAAGCAGGTCAACCAAAGCCGATAGCGATGTCCGTTGCAAACGCTAATCTTCCGGCAAGTCTCTCCTTCCGGCGTGTTATGATGCGCCAGGCCAGTGTGAGGTGAATAGATGCCGTCACTCGATGTCTTTTTCGCCGCCCTCGGCCCAATAGAATGGGTAGGACAAAGCATCACCTCCTCCCCGAAGGAAGGAGGTGATAATGGGCTCACACGGCTTGGGGATTTACTAACGGACGTTCAAATTCAAAAACTACGGCCCTTCATATGGCCCGCACAAGTTATCTTGATTGTTATTGGGATTGCTTCCCTTTCGGTGGCCTTAATTCGAGCTTAAACTTTGCTTTCGATAATCCGTTTAATACAAGCATAACAATGGCTGGCGCCACCGGCAGGCAGACAATCCCACAAGCAAGCCAAACGAAACTCGCCTAACGCATCCACTTCTGCATTTTACGATGGAATCTCGATTTCTGCCGGGTCAGGGCCTGCACCGAGAGAGGTGCAAAACTCCCTGGACGAATCTCAGTTTGGATTGCAGTCCGTCGCATAACTTGACCGGTGTTGAGTTATGCTAATACAAGCGGCCAAATCCTACTTGCATGGTGGTTCACCGTGAGAGTGACCATGGCCTTCGCGGTTATGCTGTTGGTGCTTTCCTGTGGTCCCCATACTCCCGGTGATCCCAATCCAACTCCCATCAGCACACCATACCCCACGCCATACCCGACGCCAGTGGACTTAACAGTCGAACAAATCATCAGAGACTACGAATCGAATCCATTCCTAGCCCAAGACCGTTATGACGGCGTATTCGCGACCGTTCGTGGCATAGTGTATGGGTTCGATGAAATCCAAGGCGGTTACCTGGTGATAATGGAAACCGGCGAAGCGGACAGTGACAATTTCATCGTCTGCATAACGGAATCCCGCTCAGATGCGGACGCCGGCTATGTAGGTGGCCCTGTGGCAGTCTACGGGGGGATCAGAGGTAATTGGGCTGATGAACTCATTGTTGATGGGTGTCTCCCATCATCAAGACTGAACACAGTGACGGTTCAATCTTGGATAATTCGCAAGGAGAACGAACAACCGTACAGCCACGACCTTGATGAGGCTTGCGCTATTCTACGTCAAGCAGGCTTTGAGATAGCGGACGACAAGATGTGGACTAACGAGGAGGAACTCGCAATCTCAAGGGTGATTAACGCTCGCGAGACATATGGGTCCGATATGCTAATGACTGCATTGTCAGCAATCATCAAGGTGGAGGGTGAGAACGCTAATTCGTGGTGCACAGCAAGGCATTAACATGTCAAATACTTGAGAGACCGCGTAGGCATCAATACTAGGCATCAATGCCCCACTTCCGAATAGAACCGGGGAAGCAGGTCCAGCAAGCCTTAAAGCCAGCTTGAAGGGCCAACTCCAAGCTGGGAAATAGCTCTTAGCCGCGCTTGAGCAGGGACCAGAATGACTCTATCCCGTTGGTGTGCGCCATCTCCCTAACGTATTCACCCACGCCGTGCGCTACGGACTCGTGGGGGCGGTTCAGGCGGTGGCTTGCGCCGCCTCGAACGAGGCAGAAACCGTCGAATGAACGGCGGATCGTCTCGCCAGAAAGCAGCCGCAACAATCTTTCAACATGCCTGCACCGTAGCCGATGCGCGTGTCCATTGCAACCGCTAAGTAACTATCTCAAATTAGCGATGCGCCATTGTCGGCGGTACCAGATGAGGGCGCATGCCAGTTGGAGCAGGCCCAGATAGTTAGATGGCTTCTTGTCGTAGCGCACCAGTATTGCCCGGCACTTGGACAGCCAGCCCAAGGTGCGTTCCACCACCCAACGCCGGGCCCGGCGAGTTTTCTTGCCCGATTGGTCCAGCTTCTCCTCTCCAATGCGGCGGATATGGGGACGGTATCCGAATGCGGCAACGGCACTGTGGCCTGTGGGATTGTCATACCCTTTGTCCAGGCACAGGTTCTGGGCTGTTTCCTCTCGAAACGGCGGACTTTCAGACGTGGATTCGGGGCGGGCCACGACTATACTCTCCAAAGTCCGCTGCAACAGCTTCGTGTCGTGGACGTTGGCTCCGGCCACCACCACGCTCAGGGGTCCGCCTTCCGCGTCGACCAAGACGCTCTTCTTGCTCCCCGCTTTACCCCGGTCCGTGGGGTTGGGTCCAATGGCGCCCCCCCAAAACGCGCTTTGCCCATGGAACAATCGGCCGACTGCCACTCCCAGTTCACGCCGCCCAACTCCTGGCATTCTTCTATCAGGACAGCCCAGATGCCCTCCAGCGCCCCACACCCTACCCAGCGCTCGAAGGTCCGATGGATTGTGCTATCGTCCCCCAACTCCTCGGGCAAGTGGTTCCACTGGCAACCGCTTCGCATCCGAAAGACAATCCCTTCCAGCATCTTCCGCTGGTCCACCCGTTTGCGCCCCTTCGATTTGGGCGGGTCCAACTCCAGTATCACCGGTTCGATTCGCTCCCAAAGGTCGTCCGGAACATCCCAAATGGTAGGTAACGGTTTCCCCTCCAGCACGACTCACCTCCACCCGCCTTTGGGAACAATCCTAGCGACCACCTTCAAGAGGCGGAACGACTATGCGGCCTTCGGCATACCTGAGTACTGGAGGTTTGATCCCACCGGCGGCCAATACTATGAGACAGGCTTGGCCGGAGACCGCCTGGTCGACGGGGTGTATCAGCCGGTCACCATCGTCCATACGGACGAGACCCACCACTGGGGGCACAGCGAAGTCCTGAACCTGGACATCTGCTGGGAAGACGAACAGCTCCGCTTTTGGGACCCCATAGCACGACGCTACCTGCCAACCTTCGGGATCCTAACCGCTGGGGCCCGGGCCCACGCCGCCCAATCCCAGGCAGACACCGCCCGAGCTGAACTGGAGGCCGCCGAAGCCAGGGTAGACGCCGCCCGAGCCCGGCTGGACACCGCCCTAGCCCGCATGGAAGAACTGGAAGAGGAGCTCCGGCGCAGCCGGGAACAGTAACCCGGAGACCTCCTCCGCCCCCCCGGACCCCGCAACCCCACGACCGCTATAAGCGGCCCACAAAACACCCCGACCCGTGCCTCAGCACCATCTTCATCAGCGCCACCCGGAGAGGCCACGACTTCCAAGGAACGATTTACCGTGTCCCACGAGGGGATGCGGGAGCAGCTCGCAGGCCGCGCCCCCATGGTAGTTGGTCCAGAACGCTTGGGACGAGGCGCACAACACCACCAGGACGAACCGGTCTGCCGAGCAGGCGCTCCGAATCCGGCGACCGCGAGGTGATCCGGTTCCACTTGCCTTCCCGGCCACCGCGCCTCAGGAGGGATGGGAGGAGGTCCAGCGGCTAGGGCCCGCAGCCGGGAACGGCCACGACGGTCTCTCTCTCTCGGCGGACCGTCTCCCAGCGGGGACCGCCGGGCCCCCGGTGTCAGTGGAGCTGGTTACGTTCGCCCGGGGCCGCATCATGCGAGCCGTCATAGGAGGCCGCCGCCTTTGCCCGTTCCCGGCGGCCACCACAGAAGCCCGCAGAAAACCGTACCTCGACGCCGGGCGGGAACGCCACCGCCGGGGATCAGCTGGCAAGGGCGTCGGACGCGCCCGAGGCCAAGCCGTGCCGAAGCCCGTCCCCACATCCGGGGGCCAGCCGGCTCGCGCTTCCAGTCACCCAACAACCTCCAACCTAGCCTTGGAACAATAAGGAGGTTTCCATGCGACGAGACGGACCGGAAAGGACCAGACGGACCGGAAGAACCAGAACTCCCCTCCTGGCGGCGTCAGCCGAAGAAAGAGGAGCCGGCCCCCTGGCCAACTACGCCCGGCGAGCTGGCCCTCTGCATTCTGCTGTTCATCCTTTTCTTCGCCTTAAGCTGGGGCCTGGTCCTCTGGGACGAAGTCTTCATCAACACCTCGGACGCCGCGGCGGACACGGTCCACGCCGTCCTCACCGGCGTGGGCCGGTTGGCGATCTACTCGGCAGTGCTGGCAGTGACGGCGCTCTGTATCGGGAAAGGAATCGTCATCATGGCGAAATTCTTCGCCAGACGCCGGCCCCGGCCCTGAGGCAACGCCCCGGAAGCACGGGAAGATCTCGACTCCCTGAAAATCCGCATGTCCTCCCACGGCGGCGGGAACAACCGCCTGGACGATCAACTCGCCCAACTCGCCCAACTCGCCCAACTCGCCGAGCCCGGCTTCCCCGCCATTGACGATCACGGGATGGGTCCGGTGGGAAGGGGCGGCGGGCGCGGACCCAAACGCCTCGGCTGGTGACGAGAGATGCCCATTCCCGGCTGGCCATGGAACGCATGCTTTTTCCCTCTCTACCCGTGCCGGTCCCTCACTGTCCCCACCCGGGAACGACTCCCCCCTGCAAAGCAGCTCCCCCGATTCATGGGGCGGAAGACCGGATTCCGGCACCGCCCGCTCATCCCGGAGCCGACGCCGACGCCAAACAACGAGGTGACAAGATGTCAACCGAACAAACCCGGCACTCGTTTACCGACACGTCCCACGCACCGGGACCTGCCGCAGGCCGCGCCGGCCCGGGCCTCCTGTTCTGGCTGCTCCCCCTCAGTAGCGCCGCCCTGGGCGGACTGGCGGTGGGCGGATTCTTCTTCGTCATTGCCGCCGCCGCTTTCCTATCGGACCGCGCCGGGTACGGCGCCGCCCTCTCCGTCTACGGGACGGTCATCACCCTGCTGCCTGTCTCCATCGTCTGGGCGGTCCTCCGTTGGATCCGGGCGAGAATCGGTCCGGATTCCGGCGACATGACCGGGATTGTGACGTCATGGGACAGGCACTGGGTTGGAGTGACCTGGTGGACGGTAGCCATGGCCACCGGCTGAATCGTCATAGCGGTCTTGGTGGCAGGCCTTCCGGACCTCACGCCGCCGCGCGGCAGCGGCTTTCCCACCTTCTTCGAACTGCTGCCCGCCGGCTCGCCGCCCTCGGCGCAACCCTGTATGTGGCCATTGCCGCAACCGCCGTCCTTGTCATCATCGTCCCGGTCAGCGCCGGTCCGGGCCGGCAGGAACCGAGACGAGGCCTCGCCCAAGCGGTCTATACGCTGTTCGTCGCTGAGGTGACGACGTTCATCACGACCGGGGTCGCCAAGATGGGCCCTCGTCATTGCGCATGGGATCAGCTGACAGCGGTCCGCGCCGCGGCCCGCCGCGGCGCTAGCGACAGCGGTTCCGTGTTCAGGAGCGACATGGCGCCCACTCCACAAGCCGAGGACGAATACGTACTACTACTTCCTTGAGCTCGACGATGCGGAACGAATATTTACTAACGGATGGTAATGTCGATATGGACAACGTCGGAAAGGCCCTCGATGACGGAAACGCCTTCCTCAACTGGCCCCACCAGACGGAGGAAGGACAGAACTTCGACGCGGAAGCCCACCTCGTGCTGGCCCAAGCCTACGCACTGCTGGAGCACTGGAAGGAATCAGCGGACCACGCGGAGGAGGCCCTGAGCATCGCCACAAGCTGCGGATACCCAGAAGGGAGAATAACAACCATCCAAGCAATTCTCGATGAAGCAAGAGGGCGACTCCACAGGTGACCTTCCAGAAACGAGCGCGAGCCGACGGCCTCGATCGGGACGGGCATTTGGTGGGAAAACCCAGATCAAAAAACCTCCACCGGCTGGGAATACACCACCAACCGCTCCGAACCATTTGTTGAGGGGAATCTTGGAACCCTCGAAGATGGGCCCCGCGGTAGCGGAGAATTGCCGCTTGCAGGCCCGGCACTTGAACAAGGTGGAAACGAGGTTCTTGGTCCTGGACCTGCGGGTGATCAGGTTGGGGTTAGGCTCCCCGCATTTGGAGCAGATTGGGCCCCGGGGGCAGTGGGCTTCAATGAGAATTTCTCGGCACTCTTCGGGGGTGAGCTGCAGGACGTCGATCAGTGTGCAGTTGGCGAGGTCAAGCACCGGCAGGCTCCTGCGATTGGCTTGTTACCATGATACGGGAAAGGGCAGGGTGCGTAACGCCAATAATTGCCAGCTTGACCCTTGTGGAATTGGTAGGGCTTATCTGCCGGTTGGCGTCCGCTGCGCTTGGTGGGACATGTCGGTAGGCGCTTTGAATGCGTTAAGCATTTCTGTGGCTCCCTATGAATCTGGTGTGGCTTCTGGGCAATGTTCCATTATTGCCTTGAAGGCGACAACTAGCGGTTCAATGTTATTGCCATGGTGGATGTCATCTCTGGAATAAAGTTTGGGCTCGAACCAGTACCGAAGTAACCATTCATTGTTTCTGCTTTTCATTACGTCGTCTATTGATTGAGCGTCAGACCAATGAATTGAATGTAATGGTTGATTAACTATCTCCTTCGACGACTCTGAGTATCGCTCACGAATTGCTTGGGCGTCGTTGGGTGCTTCCTTGGCTAGATTCTGCCAAAGTTCGTTTAATCTGTGAATCTGCTCGTAATTGGTATTTGTAAGGCGAATTGTGGCGTGTTTCAGCGCCAGCTCCACCGCTAATGCCAGGAGGTATCGTGCTCCGAACCTAGTCCCCAGAAATAGTGTATCGTCCATGAAGTTATTCGGGAAGATAAGATTGGAGTAAACTTGTAGCGTTACGGCAACGTTAAATACTGACCAAGCACACTTGCCAACTGTAGGAGGTGTAATGACGTAATCTTTCATTTTGCTTTCAAAATGTTGTTTTTGCTCCTCGTCGCTCCAGTTTTCAAACCCTTCAGGTGGCCCTCCAGTTGTGATTCTTGTTGCGATTGCCATCTGTTGGATGATTAAGGCTATGTCTTCGTCACTGAGTGTTCTTGATGGATCGCTGGGTTGGATATTAAAACTCATCATCACTTTTTCCTTTGGTCGGTGGAATTCTCTCTCTGTGCTAGCTAGCTAGGGCCTGTTTACATTCAGGCGGCTACATTAGGGGCCTTTATTCTATCTATCTGAATCAATCGGGGTCCCATCGGGAGGCGTAAGTCCAGCCGGAGGGAGGCCATGACAAATACTGCGGCTGGACCAGGGATTCCGGCTCATAGATAAATTAGGGGCGGGACACAGGCTTCAGCTTCCGCTTCCGCCGCCCGATCATTACGTATCTGCCGATGGTCAGGACGGCGACGATAATTCCCAGGACGGCTGCTGTCTGAAAAAGCAAGACGGCCTCCGCCAGCAAGGCGGAAGGCCGTTTGACACAAAGGGTCTAAGGCCGTTTTCATGGGGAAACTTTGTAGGGTTCCCACACGATACACCGCCGCCCCGATGGCGGAACATCGGGGCGATGGCTTTTTAGTTAATTTCGCCTATTCTACCACGAGTGCCGGATGGGCCTTCAGCGTGACCCGTAGGAACCATCGTAGGCGCCGGGATCATACTCACCGGCTATCCAATCGACGAAGCGGCGGGCGTACTCAGAGCGCGAAGCCTTCGAGTTCATCGAATAATTGGATGCCAGTATCTCCGAACGGTACTGGTTCAGCAGGACTTTCAATCGGTCTATAATCGCCTGGTCAGTCTTCCTTTCCATGTGTTCTCCTTCCTGAATGAATGTACACTATTATATACACTCATTAGTACACTGTCAAAAATGACACTTCCTCTCATGAGGCCGGGGCTGTAGCTGATGACGTTTTACATGCCCTGTACCTGTCTCCCAGCTTGGCATAGCATGTGGCGATGCCCCGGAACCGCTTCAGGTCCGCTGTTCGTCCCGGTGCCGGCGGGCGTTGACCACCACGAGCGTCGCCTGGGAGGCGAACATCACCAGCGTCTCTTCATCTTCCCGGGTGAACTCCCGGCCGCCTTCCTTCTCGGCGACGTAGAGATTGCCGACGTGCTCGCCCCGGTGACGCATCGGCGCTCCCAGCAGGGTCTTGATCGGCAGGTCGGGAAAGCCCAGCGACCTCATTTGACTGGCGACGTCCCCGAATCTCAGGGAACCTTGAATCGAGCTGAAGTACTCGAAGAGCGCCGGACCCTCCGGCAGGTCCAACATCCGCTGCTGCTCTTCGGGAGGCATACCGGAGGTGATGAACTCCAGCAGCTGGCCCGATTCGTCGAAGGCCGTAATCCCGCCGAACCGGGCGCCGGTCAAGGACCGGGCGCTGTCCATGACCTCTTGCAGCACCGTGTCCGGGTCCAGGCTCTCGTTGACCCGCAGGCTGGCCTCGCTCAACCGGGTCAGGCGCTCCTTTAGCTCCGTTATCTCTCGCTCGTGCTCTTCGGCTTCCTTCATCTTCCCTCCACGATCCGGACGGCGGACGCCACCCGGCTCCACGTCGTCACGCGCCCAGCCGGATGCGGAGATCGGCTTCGAGACTCCCTGGGCCGGCCGGTGTCAATGTTACAGTCGGGCGAACTCCTCACAATACGTCACGGAAATAGGGGTTGATAATCACGCTGAACTCACATTGGTAGTTTACACTATCCGCTGGACTACTGTGCGTCCGCTTGGTCTATGCCTGCTCGTTAGAGGGGTTATATTGGTTTGCCTTCCGCATAGGATGTAAGTTGCAGTAGCGTCGGAGAGCGCACCGGCGGTATCCGCCTCCGTGAGGACGCGCCTCGACGAACGCAATCCTTCTAACCCCCCGTAGTTCCGCTTGCCCGGAGCTCCCGTTCCTGAACGCGTACGGGCAGACCGGGCGGTCTCCCTTTGCCTTCCGGGCAACGTCCCTGCCCGCCGTCCAGACTTTGCAACTGCCTAAAGTGAGGTTAGCACCGTGAAACGCCAACTGTCCTTCGCTGTCCTTGCCGCCCTGGGAGCCTTCGCGCTCGTCGTTCTCGCCGGCGTCCCGTTGACCTACCAGGCCCAGGCCCAGGCGTCGCCATCGGTGGCGGTCAGCCTCTCCTCCACCTCCGTGGAGGAAGGCAACGAAATCACCGTCACCATGAGCTTCAGCGGCCTGGAGTCCGACTCCGACACTGCAACCAAGGATTACGTCTTCCGGGCCGACGTGGTGGACTCGGAGGACGGGGACGCCAACGGTTGCGAGGATCAGGCGGGCGGCTACGGCCTGGGGGTGGACCGCTACATGCACCAGGTGGACCAGAACCCCGAGACCCGCACCGGGAGCGTCTCCGGCGACTGTCCGGCGGGCGACTACGCCGTCAAGGCCATCATAGCGTCGCCGGAGAACGTGGAACTGGCGACGGCGAGGGCGGACTTCTTGGTCGCCGCACCACTCTCCACCGACGCCACTCTCAGCGGCCTGGCGCTCAGCGGCATCGTCCTGTCTTTCGACCCGGCCACCACCGAATACGCCGCCAGCGTCGGCAACGGCGTGGCGGAAACCACCGTTGCGCCGACGGTGAACGACGAAGGCGCGGCCTACGTGGTCAAGCTGGACGGGGTGGTGGATGATGACGGCGTAGTCCCGCTTGCCGTGGGCGGAAACGTCGTCACCGTCGAAGTCACCGCCGAGGACGGGGAGACGACAAAGACTTACACCGTCACCGTAACCCGCGCCGTGGAGGAGCAGGCCGGTACGCAGACGCCGGAGTCTAAGCCAGAACCCACGCCTGCCCCCGGCCTGAGCGATGCCACACTGCACAAGGTCCACGTCGGCGGCGCCGGCTTCAGCATCATCAATCCCGCACCCGGCGAAGAGGCCTCCGGGAACATTGCGTTCGACAAGGACAATGCGGCGACGGTCGTGATTAGCTCGTATCGCACGGCAAGCAGCGTCTGCGCCTGGCCTGCTCAGCCCGGGGCGAGCGCCGCCATCGACCGTGAGGACACCCTTCCTGGTGTGACGTTCCACGAATCGCTCCATTTTTCGATGGGATGCGCCAGGCCGGTGGACTTCGCCGTGCACACCGGCTCGAACGATGTGACGATTACAGTCACGGCGCCGGATGGGGTCACAATCAGCAGGTATCTGATCACAATCATCGTTCCTGAAGGTCCGCCGGGCGGGGCGGAGTGGGCGGAAGACCTAGTGACCCGCGAATACACCTTCATGACGCCGGCAATCAATGGCGAGCGCTCCGTCGGCTTCACTCTGGCGACCGAAAACGACGGCAAGTTCTGGATTGCAGCTAGAATTGATAAGATTCGGGGAGGGCGCGAAGAATCCAAGTCGGTCATTGCGCTCTACGACCGGAAGACGGGCGTGGTGGACACGGGGCCGGGCTTCACCATCGGTCCTGACAACAGATATGGAAGGCTGACCACCGATTTCCAGATGGGCTGGCTCGGGAATCAGATGATCCCGCAACTCTGGTACGATCAGGAAAAGAGCATCCTCTGGGTGACAGCCGAAACATTTGACCTCCGCGTTAGATTCAGCTACGACATATATGCCTTCCAACGGACCGAATCGGGCTGGAACCTTCTGAGCGACAAGACGATCAGGCTCTCGCACTTCGACCACACTCCAGAAGGTTGGAATTGGGACTCTGGGGGCATGTGGTCCGATGGCAAAACCATATGGGTGTCGGGGCATCGTTCTTATGTACACGCGTACGACATAGCCACGAGGAGATACGACAAGAACGAGTCGTTCGCGGTTCCCTACTCGCGGAAGCGCACATTTTACAGTTCGTCCAGCTCGACACCAGGCGGGATTTGGTCAGACGGAACGACAATGTGGGTCGATGGGGTAAGACACCGCGAGGTTTTTGCCTTCGACCTCCGGACGAAGGCGCGCGTGCCGAGCCGCGACTTCGACCTTGTACCGGCTCGCAGCGGACCGTTTCCCCCTAAATTCCTTATGCCGAGGATCCTCCACAACGGCATGTGGTCCGACGGCAACATCATTTGGGTCAGGCAGGGAGCCCACTTCGTCGCCTATCCTCTTCCCGGCACGCCTCCGCCGCAGTTCCCGCCGCAGTTCACTTCGCTTTACTCGGTCACGCTGCCGGGCGATTCGGGCGATGTGGCGGAGCTCATTACGGTCAGGGCGACCGACGCGGACGGCGATCCGATCACATATGCCGAGGCGGGGGACTGGCCTGTCCAGTTCGGGATTGGCGTCAGCAGCGGCGTGATCAGTTACACCCGCGGCGATGGTCCGCCGATCGCCCCGGGGGAGTACCGGCTGACCGTCGGGGCTGACGATGGCAATGGCGGGACGGCCGATACCACAGTGGTCGTGACCGTCACTCCTCCAACGGGCATCTGCAGGCGGACGCCGCAGGTACGGGACGGGATTTTGGCCATCCTTCCCGGCGTCAGCGACTGCGCGGCGGTGACGGATGCCGACCTGAGCGGCATCAGCGGGCGTCTGGACCTGAACGTACAGGAGACAGGGGAGGAGATGACGGCGCTGCAGCCGGGAGACTTCGCGGGTCTCACCAACCTGCAAATTCTGTACCTGATCGACAACTCCTTGGAGACGCTGCCCGAGGACATCTTCGAAGGCCTGGCCGCCCTGACGACGATCCATCTGCAGAACAACGGGCTAAAGGAACTGCCCGAGGACATCTTCGACGGTCTCGGCAGTCTGTCGTCGCTGCACCTGGCGAACAACAAGCTGAGCGAGCTGCCCGAGGACGTCTTCGACGGTCTGACGGAAATGGATGGGCTGTTCCTGACGCAGAACCAGCTGAGCGAGCTGCCCGAGGACGTCTTCGAGGGTCTGACCGGGCTGAAGACGCTCTACCTGGACGGCAACGAGCTGAGCGCGCTGTCCGAGGAGGTCTTCGACGGCCTGACCAGCTTGAGGGAGTTGCGCCTGAACAGCAACTCGCTGCGTGAGCTGCCGGCCGGCGTGTTCGCGCTCGCGGGCCTGAGGATTCTGGAGCTGGAGGCCAACGACCTGGAGACGCTGCCCGCCGGTGTGTTCGAGGGTCTCACCGGGCTGGAAAAGCTGTACCTGGACGGCAACGAGGGAGCGCCCTTCACACTCACGGCGGAGCTGGAGCGCCGGGGCGGCGGCGCCGTGGCGGTCCAGGTGGTGGAGGGAGCGCCGTTTGCGATGGCGGTCAAGCTGTCGGCGGAGGGCGGCACGCTGTCCAAGGAGACGGTTACGATTGAAGCGGGGAGCGTGTCCAGCGAAGAGATTAGCGTTGCGCCGGCTGCTGAAGGGGGGACGGAGGTCACCGTCAGGGTGGAATCGGCGGAGTTCGTCGGGGTGGTTGTGGTAGTCGATAATGAGGGGAACTATTCCGACATCCAGACCGGCCTGGGGCAGCCGCTGACGCTGACCTTCTCCGCGCCGGATTCCAAAGACGGCGAAACGATAAAGGGCCCGGGGCCGACGGTGGCGATTGCCCTGTCCCCGTCCGGCCTGGTGGAGCCGGGCGCTGCCATCGGCGTCACCATGAGCTTCAGTGGCCTGAAGTCCGACTCGGACACCGGCACCACCGATTACATCTTCCGGGCCGACGTGGTGGACGCGGAGAACGGGGACGCCGATCAATGCGAGGAGCCGGCCAATGGCTACGGTTTGGGCGTGGAGCGCTATATGTACCAGGTGGACGAGGACCCGGAGGTCCGCACCGGGACCATTTCCGCCGGCTGCCCGGCCGGGGACTACACACTGCGGGCCAGCGTCTCCTCCCCCGGCAACGTGGAGTTGGCCTCGGCCAGCACCAGCTTCTCGGTCCGGGAATCGGAGACGCCCCTCTCCACTGACGCCACCCTGAGCGGGCTGGCCTTGAGCGGGGTGGACTTCGGAGCCTTCGACCCGGACACCACCGGGTACGCCGCCGAGGTGGGCCACGGCGTAACGGAAACCACGGTGACGCCCACGGTGAACGACGACGGGGCGAGCTACCTGATCAAGCTGGACGGGGTGGCCGACGCTGACAGGACCGTCTCCCTGGACGTGGGCAGCAACGTCATCA
Organism: Dehalococcoidia bacterium; assembly: GCA_965220625.1. Lineage (GTDB taxonomy): Bacteria > Chloroflexota > Dehalococcoidia > Lucifugimonadales > UBA3495 > VXOI01. The sequence goes on along the minus strand of CBDCQN010000002.1, from coordinate 53,320 downwards.
CCGTCGAGGTCATGGCGGAGGACGGGGGGACGGCCAGGACCTACACGGTGACCGTCACCAGGGCCGCGCCGCCGCTCTCCAAAGACGCGACGCTAGTCAACCTGGCGTTGAGCGATGCGCCCTTTACCTTCGCCTCGGACACCACGAGTTACGAAGTGAACGTCGCCCACGACGTGGACCAGACCACGGTGACGGCGACAGCCAACGACGATGGGGCCACCTACGCCATCAAGCTGGACGGGGTGGCCGATGCCGACGGAGTGATACCACTGGCCGTGGGGAGCAACGTCATCACCATCGAGGTCACCGCCGAGGACGGGGAGACGGCGAAGACCTACACGGTGACCGTCACCAGGGCCGCGCCGCCGCTCTCCAAAGACGCGACGCTAGTCAACCTGGCGTTGAGCGATGCGCCCTTTACCTTCGCCTCGGACACCACGAGTTACGAGGTGAACGTCGCCCACGACGTGGACCAGACCGCGGTGACGGCGACAACCAACGACGATGGGGCCACCTACGCCATCAAGCTGGACGGGGTGACCGATGCCGACGGGGTGATACCGCTGGCCGTGGGCAGCAACGTCATCACGGTGGAGGTGACCGCCGAGGACGGGAACACCGCCAAGACCTACACCGTCACCGTCACTAGGGCCGCACCGCCGCTTTCCAACGACGCCACGCTAAGCGGGCTGGCACTGAGCGGAATCACCTTGTCACCGGCCTTCGACAGCGCTACCACCTCATACACCGCCGGCGTGGACAACGGCGTAACGGAAACCACGGTGACGCCAACCGCCAACGACGATGGGGCCACTTATCTGGTCAAGCTGGACGGCGTGGCCGACGCGGACAGGAGCGTCCCGCTGGCGGAGGGGAGCAACGTCATCACCATCGAGGTCACCGGCGCAGACGGCGACACCGCCAAGACTTACGCCGTCACCGTCACTCGCGCCGCGCCGCCGCCCTCCAACGACGCCACTCTGAGCAGCCTGACGTTGAGCGGCGCGCCCTTCGCCTTCGACCCGGCCATCGAGAGCTACGAGGTCAGCGTCGGCCACGAAGTGAAGCAGACCACTATAACGGCGGAGACCAACGACGAAGCCGCCAGCTATGAAGTGGCGCTGGTGCTTGCTGGGAGCTATGAAGACGGAACCGTCGGCCTGGCCGTGGGCGCCAACGATATCGTTCTCGTGGTGAAGGCTGCGGATGGGGAGACGATGAAGACTTATGCCGTTACTGTCACCAGGGCCGAGGCCTGACGAACCGGAGCCGGAGCCCAGGCAGCCCGCCCGACGGGCCCGTCCGGGCGTCTGGACGGCGCAGGCAACGCCTCTCTGGACTGGAACGACGTGGCAACGTAACTATTCAGACTAGAGGGGAATCGGCATGGCAATCGCATTTGAGGCCAATATCCCCTCCGGTGCCAACTGTAAGAGTTTTGCGCAGCTTTTTCAAAAGCGGGTCCCCTGTCCTCAAGTCTGAACAGTTACGTGGTAACCGCAACGTAGAACGTAAGGGTTATGGGACATTGAGTAATACGAATCCCTGGAACGCCTGGCCGCTCCGGCTGTCGCTGGCCTTGTTGGCCGCCGCCATTATCGGGCCAGTCCTATTCTTCGGCGGCTTGCCCGCCGCCGCGCAGCAGGAAGTACCAGCCAAGCCGGAGGGACTGACCGGCAAGCTGCTGCACTACCTCGTCGTCGGGCTGGACTGGGATGACGTGGAAGGCGCGACCTCGTACCAGGCAGAGTACTGGGACATGACGGGAGACAGCCCGGCCTGGGCGGAGGCGCCGGAGGCCGAATACGACGGCTCCTCCGCCGTGATAAGCGGCCTGCCGGACCAGCGCTACTACTACTTTCAGGTTCGGGGGGTCAACTATGCCGGGGCGTCGAAGTGGTCGGACCTCTTCTTCCTGTCGGGCGATGTATGGCCAGACACGCCCACGCCGGAGCCGACGCCCGAACCCACGCCTGAGCCTACCCCGGAGCCTACGCCTGAACCCACGCCGACACCCACGCCCGAACCTGCGCCCGCCCCGGTTGTGGCGATCGACCTCTCCCCGTCCGGTTCAGTGTCGGAAGGGACGGAGATCACCGTCGCCATGTCCTTCAACGGCTTGGAGTCCGACTCGGACACTAATACTATCGACTACATCTTCCGGGCCGACGTGGTGGACGTCGACCAGTGCGAGGGAGACGGCGCAGGTGTTGACCGCAACATCGACAAGGTGGTCGAAGATCCGGAAACTCATACCGCAACCATCTCCGCCGACTGCCCGGCGGGTGACTACACCATTAAAGCCATCATAGCGTCGGCGGCGAACGTGGAACTCGCGGCGGCCGCCGCGCGCTTCACTATTACAGCGCCAACGAATGAGCCGTGTTCAGAAGGCGGCTATGACCCGACGCCGACGGCGGTAGAGGTCGAGGGCGTTCCTATCGTGGTCGACGCCACGACCGAGAAATACTTCGTGCTCTTTGTGCGGCCGAACCTGGATTCTGGTCGAGAGATCCCGGTCTCGGTGACTTTGGGACAGGACGGCACAACAACGCTGACTGAGCAGCTCTCGGTTCTCCCCAAAGAGCATTACCGGGTGGAGGAGTTTCTCGTCGCCGAACCAGCCGACGTCGACGGCGATTGCATCGACGACATCACCGAACTTGCAGACCCGTTGGGGATGAACCCGTTGAACCCCGCGCCTTCTATCAGTTCATATGATGGCGCGGTGGCCATTCCCGACCACGACACGTTCGAGGCGCTTTCCTACAAGGGGTATGTCAAGTTCTACCTCATCGGCATGGACACAGACCGCCCGATTATCTTTTTCCAGAACACTAAGACACATCAACTACACTTCACCATTATAGATGCCCTTCAGCTCGGGTACGACCTGGGCCGGTACGGATATGAGCATGAAGGGGAGTGGACCGGCCAGATAGACTACCGCCCCAATGTGGTTGCTCCCGACGGTTCTCTGGGCGTCTACCGATACGCGTTCGCGTACGGGCTCGCGAATTCGAAGGCCCACACCTTTGAGGCTGTGGCCTATACGTATGAGATATTGGCAGCCAGCATGGCGCTGCTGGATAACAACCTTGCGTATTACCCGATGACCACGGGAGCGCGAGAGGTCTATCAGGAAGAACGGACGCTCTACGAAGATTCCCGTGTCAATGTGTTGTTAGGAGGGGACTTCTCTCCCGATATTGATTTCATCCCTCTCAACCAAGCGGAAGGGTACGGCTTTCTGCGGGCCATGGACCTGGAGGAGCGTCCCAACCCCCGGGACGTGGTGATCTACGAAGCGCTGCCCAACGAGCTCTCCCGGGTCGCCGGCATCATCACCACGGTGCCCCAGACGCCCCTTTCACACGTGAACCTGCGCGCCGGCCAGGACGGCGTTCCCAACGCCTTCATCCGCAACGCCCTCGACAACACCAACATCGATGATCTCATCGGCAGCTACGTCCACTACACGGTGACCAAGAGCGGATACACGATCCGCGCCGCCACCCGCGCGGAAGTCGATGCCCACTTCGCAGCTTCGCGGCCCACCGCTGAACAGACGCCGCAGCGAGACCTCTCCGTGAAATCCATCACCCCCCTCAGCCAGATCGGCTTCGATGACTGGGATGCCTTCGGCGTCAAGGCGGCCAACGTGGCCGTGTTGGGGACGTTCGATTTTCCGGAGGGGACCGTCCCCGAAGGCTTCGCGATCCCGTTCTACTTCTACGACGAGTTCATGAAGCACAACGGGTTTTACGACGACATTAAAGAGATGCTGGCCGACTCCGGTTTCCAGGCGGACCTCGGCGTCCAGGAATCCAAGCTCAAGAAGTTGCGCAAAGCCATCAAGAAGGGTGAGACGCCCGGGTGGATTATCGACGCCCTGACCGAGATGAATGAGTTGTTTCCCGAGGGGACCAACCGCCGCTACCGTTCCAGCACCAACAACGAGGACCTCCCCGGTTTCAACGGCGCGGGACTGTACGACTCCAAGACCCAGAAGCCCAAGGAGGACGAGGAGGACATCGCCAAATCCCTCAAGCAGGTGTACGCCAGCCTGTGGAACTTCCGCGCCTTCACCGAACGCGACTTCCATCGCATCGATCACCTGGCGGCGGCGATGGGGGTCCTGGTTCATCCCAACTACTCCGACGAGCTGGCCAACGGCGTAGCCGTCTCCTTCAACCCCTTGTACCGCGGTATCAGAGACGGGTGGTACTACGTCAACACGCAGCTCGGGGAGGACCTGGTCACCAACCCCGACGCGCTCTCGGTGCCGGAGGAGGTCCTATTGAACCCGGCCGGCGGATACTTCGTCCTTCGCACCTCCAACCAAAAGCCGCCGGGACAGCTTCTCATGAGCAACGACCAGTTGGACCAGCTGCGCAGGCACCTGGCTGTGATTCACAAGAAGTTCGCAGAGCTGTACAACCCCGGATCAGATGAAGACTTCGCCATGGAAATCGAGTTCAAGATCACCAGCGAGAATGTCCTTGCGATCAAGCAGGCCCGCCCCTGGGTCTTCGGCCTCGCACAAACGGTACCGGCCAGCGCCACGCTCAGCGACCTGACGCTGAGCAGCGTATACATTGGCACGTTCGGCCCGGCAACCACTGAGTACGCCGCCGACGTGGACAACGACTTGACTGAGACCACGATAACGGCCACGGTGAACGAAGCCGGAGCGACCTACACGGTCAAGCTGGGCGGCGTCGCCGACTCTGACGGGACTGTCTCCTTGTCCGTGGGCAGCAACGTCATCACCATAGAGGTGACGTCGGAGGACGAGCAGACTACGAAGACCTACAAGGTCACCGTCACCCGCGCCGAGCCGCTTTCCACTGACGCCACGCTGAACGCCCTGGAACTGAGCGGGGTCAGCATAGGGACGTTCGACCCGGCCGCCACCCGGTACGCGGCCAGCGTCGCCAATGACGTAACGGAAACCACCGTCACCCTGACGAAGAGCCACGATGGGGCCACCTACGTAATCAAGCTGGGCGGAGCGGAGGACGGCGACGGCGTGATCCCGCTGGCCGTGGGCGAGAACGTCATCGCCGTCGAGGTAACCGCCGAGGACGGGCAGACGACCAAGACCTACGCGGTAAAGGTAACCCGCGCCGAGGCTTCCCTCCCGATAACGGTTGAACTGTCGCCCTCCGGCCCGGTGATGGAAGGAACGGAAATCGCAGTCATCATGACCTTCGGCGGCCTGGAGTCCGACTCCGATACCTCAACCAAGGATCACATCTTCCGGGCCGACGTGAAGGACTCGGCCAATGGGGACGCCGACATCTGTGAGGACCAGGCAGGCGGCTACGGGCTGGGCGTGGACCGCCACATGTGGAAAGTGGATGAAAACCCGGAGACCCGCACGGGCACCATCACCGCCGACTGCCCGCCGGGAGACTACACCATCGAGGCGAGCATATCGTCCGCGGCCAACGTCGAGCTGGCGTCGACCACCGCGAGTTTCTCGGTCGTCGAACACCTCTCCAGCGACGCCACGCTGAGCGGCTTGGCGCTGAGCGGCATGGACTTCGCCTTCGACCCGGCCATCGAGAGCTACGAGGTCAGCGTCGGCCACGAGGTGGAGCAGACCACCATAACGGCGGAGACCAACGACGAAGCCGCCAGCTATGAAGTGGCGCTGGTGCTTTCCGCGAGCTATGAAGACGGAACCGTCGGCCTGGCCGTGGGCGCCAACCTCATCGTTCTCCTGGTGACGGCTGCGGATGGGGAGACGATAAAGACCTACACCGTCACTGTCACCAGAGCCGAGGCCGCGACGCCTTCCACGGACGCCGTGTTGAGCGGCCTGACGCTGAGCGGTGTGGACATCGGTACGTTCGACCCGGCTACCACCGAGTACGACGCCGACGTGGGCCACGACGTGGACGAGACGACGGTGACCCCGGCGACGAATAACGACCGGGCCACCTACGTAATCAAGCTGGGCGGCGTGGCCGACGCGGACGGGGTGATCCCGCTGGTTGTGGGCAGCAACGTCATCGCCATCGAGGTCACCGCCGAGGACGGAGAGACGGCGAAGACCTACACCGTAACCGTCACCAGGGCCGCACCGTCACTCTCCAAAGACGCCACCCTGAGCGGGCTGACGCTGAGCGGCGCGCCCTTCGCCTTCGACCAGGCCATCGAGAGCTACGAGGTCAGCGTCGGCCACGAGGTGGAGCAGACCACCATAAGGGCGGAGACCAACGACGAAGCCGCCAGCTATGAAGTGGCGCTGGTGCTTGCCGGGAGCTATGAAGACGGAACCGTCGGCCTGGCCGTGGGCGCCAACCTCATCGTTCTCCTGGTGACGGCTGCGGATGGGGAGACGACGAAGACCTACACCGTCGCTGTCACCAGGGCGGACGCCTGAAGAACCGGAGCCGGCGCCAGGCAGCCCGCCCGGCGTGCCCACCGACGAGGCGCCCGGAAGGAGTCAAGTGCCGCTGGACTGGAACGACGTGGAGGGCGCGGCGTATTACCTGGTGCGCTTTTGGGATGCCACCGACCGGTGGAATTTCCCACCGGGGAGATGGGCATTGTCCTTGAGGGTTCCGGCGTAACGGTAAGCAATCTGCCCGTGGGGTATGGCTTGGCAAGCAGCGCCTAAAGGTAGCGGCATCGGCCAGCGCCAATACGAGTGAAAGGAGACCACACAAATGACAGTATTCACTATTCGTATCCGCTGGTTCGCGGTCGTTACACTTCTGGCCATCGCCGCCGTGCTAAGCGCCTGCAGCGACGGTCCGACTCCGACACCGGAACCAACGGCTGCCCCGACCACAACTCCTACGGCCACATCGGTCCCAACGGACACTCCTACGCCGGAGCCAACGGCTGTTCCGACCGCCACCCCAATTCCAGTACCGACGGCCACTCCAATGCCGGAGCCAACGGCCATTCCGACCGCCATCCCAACGGCTGCCCCGACCACGACTCCTACGGCCACGCCAACCGCAGTTGATCGGGCCGCGCTAGTCGCGCTCTATGAAGCGACGGACGGGGCTAACTGGACGAACAGCGACAATTGGTTGAGCGAGGCTCCCCTGGGGGAATGGCAATACGTAACCACCGACCGCAACGGGCGTGTCACCGAGCTATACCTATATGACAACCAATTGACCGGCGAGATACCGGCAGAGCTTGGCAGTCTCGCCAACCTGCTATATCTGGACCTTTCTGAAAACCAGTTGAGCGGCGAGGTACCCTTGGAACTGGTCGACCTTGCCAACCTGATACAACTGGACCTCGGTGGCAACCAGTTGACCGGCGGGATACCGTCCGAGTTGAGCAGGCTCACCAACCTGCTAGACTTGCACCTTTCTGATAACCGGTTGAACGGGGAGATACCGGCGGAACTGGGCCAGCTCTTAAACTTGGAAGGACTGGGCCTCATCAATAACCGGTTGAGCGGCGAGATACCGCCGGAGTTGGGCAACCTCTCCAACCTGGCATGGTTGGACCTGAGTGGAAATCAGTTGAGCGGTGGTATCCCACCGGAGATGGGAAGCCTTGTCAACCTGGAATCGCTTATCCTCGTGGGAAACCAGTTGAGTGGAGAGATACCACCGGAGATCGGAAACCTTGTCAACCTCGAATGGCTGATCCTCGTGGGGAACCAATTGAGCGGCGGGATACCGCCGGAGATGAGAAATCTCTCCAGCCTGCAATGGCTGGACCTCGGTAGAAATCAGTTGAGCGGTGGTATCCCACCGGAGATGGGAGACCTTGCCAGCCTGGAAGAGCTGTGGCTCGGGTATAACCGGTTGAGCGGCGAGATACCAGGGGAGATGAGAAACCTCGCCAACTTGGATTTGTTGGCTCTACAGGACAACCGGTTTACCGGAGAGATACCTGCGGAACTGGGAAACCTCGCCAACTTGGAATTGATAGACCTTTCTGAGAACCAGTTGAGCGGGTGCGTGCCGGACAGCTTGCGAGACCAGTTGGACATGGGATATTCCGATCTGGGAGGGCTGCCGTTCTGCGGTTTGGTCACAGTCGAGGCCGTAGCCGAGGCCGTAGTTGACGACCACTCCGACACAGTTGATGATGCCACCGCCGTCGCGCTTTGGGAAGTCGTCCAGGGCTCGATAGACCACGAGGTCGACGTCGACTTCTTCCGGTTCCAGGCCGAGGAGGGCTTGTTCTACCGGATAGACGTGAACTTGGGAGACCTGTTTGACTCAGACACTATGCTGTTAGATGCCAACTACGAGTTGATGGCATTCAACGACGATTATGGAGATTCCTTGGGTTCGCGTATCGGTTGGGCAGCTTCGCAGTCGGGGGAATACTATGTCGCGGTGTCCGGATGGGGCGGCACCGGCTCTTACACGCTTACCGTTTCCGTACCGCCTGTTCCAGCCGCTACCACGACACCGGCACGGTAGTGTTACGCTTCATTCTGTTCGTCGCTATTATCGTCATGCTGGTTGGTCTCTATCTGTTGTGGAGAAGGATATGGAAATGGGGTTGATTCGGACCGTCCTGCTCATCGCGGTCGTGTCTCTCGCCGCATTGGCCCTGACTGGGTGCGAGCGTCTGTTTCCCGACGTTGAGGACTGGATCGCCGATTCTGAGACACTTGCACGACGCTTCGACACGCGCTTGGGTGATCTGAAGGAGTGCGTCAAGGCGGACAACTGCGACGAGGAGCTTGATACGGAGAGAGGTGTCTTTGTCATGTGTTCGTGGGTCACGTCGCGTGGGAAGCTTGTTCCGGAGGGGTTCGAGGCGGCGGAATGGCAACGGTTCGACGCCCTTTGCGAGGGTCTGGATGGGCTGATGGAGCTGCCGAAGGCGGACGCGCTCCGGCGCATCGAGGACCTGCAGGCTGAGACGGACGGCATCAGTGAGGGAATCCGCTCCGACATCGAACCCCGACAGCGGCGTTAGCACTTCTTCGTGCGGGTTGCCCGTTGAAGCGTTCCATGACCACAAAGAAACACACCGGTGATATCTCCGGTGCGTTTGGCGTACTGGGGCGAAATGGACGAGGGTGAGGGTGCCTGTCAGTTCATCTCTGTAATCCTGATCGCGGGGGGGCGGCAGCCAATGCCGTCGTCCGCATCTGCGCGGAGCGGATCCCGGCGCGGTTCGGATTGCGTCCCATGCGGGACATTCAGGTGCTGTGTCCCAGGAACCGGGGGGGACGTCGGCGTCCACCGGCTCAACGACAGGCTCCGGGAGGCCCTAACCCGGCGGGAACCGAGGTAACACGCTTCGGACGGACTTTCCGGGTGGGCGACCGTGTGCTCCAGTCGGTCAACAACTACGACAAGGATGTATTCAACGGCGATCTGGGTTGGGTAACCGGGGTGGACGACGCCGCCGGCCGGATCACGGTGAGCTTCGAGGATACCGGCGTGGACTACGATTTCTCGGAACTCGACGAACTGCAGCCCTCCTTCGCAATGACCGTACACCGGGCCCAGGGAAGCGAGTTTCCCGCGGTGGTGGTTCCGCTTCTGACGCAACATTACCCGATGCTGCAGCGCAACCTGCTGTACACCGCGATCACCAAGGGGAGGAGGCTGGTCGTGGTTGTCGGAAGCCGACGGGCTTGGCCATGGCGGTGCGCAACGGCCGTCCCGGGGAGCGCCACTCAATGCTCGGGATCCGGCTTTCGGGTACGGATACAAGAAGCGGTATGGCGTCTCCTGAGGGTGGTTTCGAGCGACTCGGCATCCTGTAGGCCGCTGAAAGCCTTGGGCCGGTGATGCCACCCTGGACATTTCCCGGAGCAGAAGTTGCGCTCCCTGACACACCGCACGAGACGGGTGTAGCCGGAGGCCCGCCAGGCGGGCCCAGGTTCAGCCGGCGGAGCCGATGCGGTATTTGCCTGTGCCGCACACAGTGCAGACAGCGCGAAGGGCGGGACGTCCGTTCTTCAGGGTCACCTGTTCAACATCCCTCGAGCCTGTCTTGGCCCGGCACTTCAGGCAGTAGATTTCAACGGATTCGGGGGGCGTGGCCATAATCGAAGGCTCCTGTTCCGGAGGTTGCCAGCATTATAGCCAAAGGAAATCCTCCCGCCGGATACGGCTACAGGATCGGCCAGACCGGCCGGTTATTGCACTCTGAAATTGCCTGAATTCTCCCGGGAGCTACGGGCCGGCGTGGATGAACTAGATAACCCTGTCTCCGCGCCCTGGCGTGGATTGGCTGTCCGGCTCACCCGCCGCCCCCGGCAGCGGGGTCAGCATCACGCGCCAACGGGGAGTATCCTTGGATGCCTCGACCAGGAATTCGCCCATTGGAACATCGATGTCGATATCGTCGAATTCGAAGTTGAAGGCGGCTTTCACGTCGGCGGGGCAGACGACGCCCGCGGTAGCGTTGTTCTCGCGTCCCACCCGCCTCAGTTCCTCGCGTTCGGCGAGCGTCATCTTTACCCGGCGGTGGCAGCCGGGAATGGCGCATTTGACCGGGACTTTACTGGGCATTTCCCCAATATTACAACGACAGCTCTGCGAAGGGGTTTCGGAAATGCGTGCAGGGTGTTCAGCGTCAACTTTTATCTTGGTTGCGGCGCGGGAAAGTCCCTGCACCCAGGTGGTCCTGGGCAAAGACTCGCACACCGGAAAGGGCCGTTGAACGCTGAAAACGCGGTTCGCACAACCGGTCTTCCGTTGGCCGAACGTAACCCGGGGGACTGAACGGGCCCCGTCTCCGAACTGTTGACGACCGACTGCAACGACGCTACTTCCGAAGGGAAATTGCCCCCCGTCCGCTGGACTGTGCATTAGGCCTTCTCTCCCGGGCGGGTGTTTTTGCCATTGGCGCTCCCATGGGGCACAGCCAGCCACTGGCGCCGGCGGAGTCGAACCGGACGCCAGACGGGTAAACCGTCCGTGTCGTCGACTCCGCTGTGTAGGGTGCGGAGGCAGGGAATCCCCCGGCGCGTGCTTCCGCGAGAGTTTCGTAAGGGCCGTACCACTGGCTGTCCGGGCTACATAGAGGGCGGCGGCATCGGCAGTCTTCTCTATGAATCCTCGTCCGCTTTAACCTACTGTTGCCACGTACACAGAATGGCAAGACTGGCGGTTGTCTAGCTCGTAAGCAGGTCGGTGCAGGCGAGGTCGAATATGGCTGCGTTGATGCGCTCAAGTGAGTTGTGGAGGTATGCCGTGGCCCGCTCGCCGTCGAAGTCGCAGTAGCCTCCTGTGATTATCCAGAAGACAAAGACTTCCAGCATCGAAAGCCGGTAATCGGACAAGCACTCTTCAAACGGGTAGTCACTTACGCCGTTGCTCACCAGGATGGAGTGGTACGTGCGCAGAAGACCCAACTCTTCGTTGCTTCGTTGCTGCGGAGGAAACGCCTCGCTGATGAACGTGGCGACATCATAGGTCCCCCTGCTTTGGGCGCAGAACTCCCAGTCAAAGACCACCAACGACCGCGGTCCGGCAGGCGTATGGAAAAAGCAATTATCGAGGCGGTAGTCCCCATGGATAATCGTCCGGGGAGACTTGGTGAGCCTGGACTTTATCATTGGGACTTCGAGGTCCAAGTGGTCTCCGAGCCGCCGCAGACCCTGGGGCATTCCGTCTCCGGCCTTCTTTATGAGAGATTCCCACGCGCCCGCGTAGATCTCCCGGTAGGCTCCGGTTTCGGCGTCCTTCAACGGCATCCACTTCAACCGGTCCAAGCGGGGGCTATCCCACCAAGAGGCCTGGAATCCAGCCAATAGCGCTATGGAACGGCGGGCCTCGGCCAAGGTGCATCCGGCTACACTGTCGCCTTGGCGGGCGCCGCTCACATCTTCCAACAGCAGGATAGTGTCGCCGGTTGTTGAATCTGTCGCGCAGTAGTAACTATGCGGGGTTGGCAGGGGGCTACCGGGCGCTACTTCCTGATAAAACCTGACCTCGCGCCGGTCCTGTCCCAGCCTGTCGGCGACCGTCCTCAATGCGGGGTCTGCGGAGGGGAGCTTGACTATGATGCTGCGCGGCAGGTCCAAGGGATCATCGCCGTAGTGGAGCCTCAGCCGAAACACCTGGTTCATAAACCCACTACCGCTGGCCACGGCCTCGGCCGAGTGCCAGGCCACGGAAGCGGAGCCCGAAGTCTCTTTGCTATGAAGCGCCCCGGTCAACCAGGCCGGGGTAATCTCTTGGAGGTCTTTGGGAACTGCCGGACCGGTCATCCCGGTCCCCTGGCCGGCCCCTCCGGTCCTGAGACCACGGGCCTCTCCATTCAGCCGTCCTTGCGCGCGAACAGGACGCAGTGTTCCATCGGCTTTGAGTCAGTGAAATACATAACTCCCCCCAGCTTCGCTCCCTCCGCCGGAATCACGCCCAAGCCATGGTCTGCCAAGAAACCCATCACCTCGTCCAAGCTATAGAGCTGGAAGGTCCTGTCCGTACCGTAATCCCTATCGTAGACTGTCTCGATTCCGCTTCCGAGCTTGAACATGAGCTGGAGAACACCCTCGGGCTTGAGGAGCCTGGCGAGCTCCGGCAGGGTGACGCCCAAGACTATTTCCGGGGCGATGTGCTGGATGACCGCATTGCATAGAACGAAGTCGAAGGAGGCGTCTGGATAGCTGAGGGGCTCGCGGAGATCGGTTACGGATACCCTCTGGGCGATCTCCGGATGAAGGCTGCGCGCCTCCTCGATGTTCTCATCTATGGAGTCTACTCCGTAGATGTCGTACCCCCTCTGCCAGTAGAAGAAGACGTCGCGAGCGCCGGCCCCGCAGCCGGCATCCAGTCCCCGGGACCCGGCGGGGACCAGCTCCCGGAGGCGGTCCATCAGGTCCGTGTCGCCCTTCAGTCCCGGATGGGAGGCCTTGATATATATGGACTGGACGAAGCTGTGGCTCACCTCGGCGTAACGCTGTGCGTGGCGCCGGTAGAAGTCCTCGGAGAAATCTGGTCTTTGAGTCATTGCTAGGACGTCCCTGAACAGGCTGGGGGTCTAAAAACGCAGTTCCGATCGAGGTTTCAGCAGACGGTCCGGAAGTTTGGTTTCATGCATGAACCTGACCAGGAGCTGATGCACCTCTGCGGCTTCGTCTCTCTGTGTCCCTATCAGGTTCTTCAACTGATTGGGATCGGAGTCCAGATTGTACAGCTCCGATCGACCCTCCTGAGGGCTGTAAAGCAAACTCCATTCCCCCGCCGTGCCTGCGGTTATGGTGGTGACCGGATGGTCCGAGAGAGGACGCAGCAGGTTGTCGACGGAATGGACCGGGTCGCCGGGATTGGCAAAGGGGATGCTGCTTACCACGTACTCCCTCCCGGCGACGGAGGCATCCCGCATCCCGGCCGCCAAGGACCTGCCTTGGACGAAGGGCGGAATCTCCACCCCCATCAGGTCCAGTACGGTCGGCATGACATCGACTGCGGAACTGAGGCCCCTGTATGCGCCGGGAGTTATGCCGGGCACGTAAATCAGGAGCGGGAGGTGGATGAGTTCCTCGAAAAGGGGCGAGAAGCTCCACGTTGACCCCGGCTCGCCATAGGGGCGCAGCGTTCCGTCCGGGGACGTTCCCGAGGTCATCTTGCCGAAGAGTCCGCCGTGCTCACCAAAATAGAAACCGTGGTCGGTGGTGAAGATGATCGCGGTCTTCTCCATCAGGCCCATGTTCTCGACGGACTTCAGCAGGAAACCCAGCCACGTGTCCACCATCGTGACCTCCCCGCAGTAGGTGGCATGGCCTTTCCGGAGCCTCTCTTCGTCAAATCCCTGCACATCATGCCAGTTTCCGTACAGCGGGAGCACCACCTCACCGTCGTATTCCGGCCAGTAGAGCTCGGTGTAGTGGGACGGAGCGTCCCAAGGTTCATGGGGGTCCCAGGTGTCTATGTAGAGGAAGAAGTCGTCCTTATAGTGATGCTCCAGCCACTGCATGGCAGTCATGAAGGTGCGAGGCGCGTTCCGGTCCGATTCGTAGCGCCATGCCGCCCGTACGTCCTGAGACTCATGATGGTAGCCGGGCCGGGGGACCATGGACCACAGGGTATCCTGCCCCCGATTCATGAAAAAGGACTGGAACCCCCGGTCATAGTTCATTCCGTCCCTGAGATAGTAGGGGGTGTCGACTGACGCCGCTGTGTGGAGGCCGTGTTCAGCCAATATCTCGGCCAGAGTGGTCACTCCCGGCGGCAGCGGCTCCCACCCCATGAAGGACATCGTCCAGCGCCCCGTCTGATGGTCTGCCCGGGTGGGCATGGTCGGGAATCCGGCGGCATAGTGGCCGTCGAACCTGACCGACCGGGCCGCGAGTGCATCGAGCGAAGGCGTTCGAATCGTCGGATTGCCATATGCGCCCACGTGGTCCCGGCGAAAAGTGTCCGCAACTACCCAGATGACATTCATCTTGGCGGCTCCTATGTTGTGCGCCTACAGGTGTACCACAATTCGCCGGACGCCGGTAGGCCCGCGAACTGGTCTGGACACGAAGCTGCGTCGAGGATACAAGAGTCATCCCGGAGTTGGGGGCAGGGCTGCTGTTACTTTTACAGAGATGTCGTATTTCCGGCGAAAGCCGGAATCCACGTAACCCCAACTCTCAGGGACAGCAGGTTGACTCCGGCCTACGGGCAACTCCCGAAGTAGCTGAAGCCCATTCACGCCGGTCCGAACACATCCCGGCATATGGTGTGCCTTTACGCCACACTCCCGGCATACGACACCGGGGAGGGGACGTAGATTCCGGCGTTCGCCGGAATGACGGGAGGGATGGTGAATGACGGGAGGGATGCCGGCATCCCTACGGGGCGTTGCCCACCTCCCGCAGAGGTGGGCAACTCGTTCTTCCTCGTTCATCATCCCTGCAAGAAACTCCGGGATGACTCATGTTTGACTGTCCGGTGCTGCGTAGCCGGACAGGTGGGGTTACCTGCCGCGTCGAAGTTTATTACATCACAACGCGCCGTTTAATCTGCGACTGGCCTACGGACCAGCGCTCACGGCGACAGTGTATTCCCGCAGAACCGTAAACCCGTCGGCCAAGTGGATGAGGACCGTTCCGGCTTGGCACCCCACGAGGTTGAAATTACCATCGACCGCCATCGCACGGCCGCTGTAATAAGTGGTCTCACAGGCGGACGTAGCAGACGGCAATGGGATGCTGGATGTGATTTCCACCGCTCCGCTACTACCGGTTTCGTGCCTTCCGACGACGTTCACCAAGACGTTGACTTCCGCCAACCCAGTCCCCCTTACCGTGAAAGGTCGCCATTGGCCGTCGAACGTGATGTTCGTGGGGTCCGGTTCCAGCCAAGCGTCCGCCGGTGCCGGTGTTGGGGTGTTGGTGGGTTCCGGTGTCGGTGTCGCCGTAGGTTCCGGCGTGGGCGTGGGCGTGGACATCGGCGTTGGCTGGGCGACTCCTTGGGGCGCAGCAACGAGGTTTGGCTCGTTCCAGCCGGAGTAGGTAACGTCAAAGTAGCCACCAGAATCCAGCATGGTAACTACCTTCTTACGGAGTTTTCCACTCGAGTCCACCCAGAACTCGAATTGCATGTCTAACTCGTCCCATTCATCGTCTACGATCCCGGTGAACTTTTCTGTGAGTATACCGTTGGTTGTTTCCTCGCCGTTGTATACGAAGTTGGCGAAAATATCCAAGGGGTATCCGCAGAACGCATCCAGTTCACTGGCTGCCTGGTCACCGGCGGTATTATCCGACATTTGCCATGGGGTCCACTGCCCGTCATTCAAACGACGGCCGTAGAGTATACCCGTGGTAGGTTCTGTCGCAGCTTCTTCCGGTGGTTCAGACGACCGGGCCCGGGAGGAAACGGGAGCAGACCATATGTGACGGCCTTCTGATATGAGCGAACCTTGTGCTTGAGTAGCATGGGCAACACCTTCACTTGAATGGGCACTGGAAGTGGAATCGCCGCTGGTGGAATAAGCGAGGGTTCGCATGCCGGTGGACAAGTCTATTTCGGCGACAACCCGCAGGCCGGTATCTTCGCCATCAGCCGTCCTGCCGAGAATTGTAGCGTCGTAGTAGTTGATTTCCTCTGCGGCGGCACAGGAGTCTTCCATAACCTCTTGTGCGCTGAGTGGTCGCCCATCGGGGATCAGCCACCACACAATCGCCGCTACAGACAGGGCGAAGACGAACAGGAGGCTGCCAGCCAGCCAAGGACGGATTAGCATGGTTCTCATTTGGTTACTCCTTATCTAGCGGTGGCCGTTGTTTCGAGGGTGATGTGCTGGCGGCTAGACGTTATTACGTGTGTTCCCGAGAGGGTGAAGGTATCACCTGCCGAACGCCTGAAGAGAATGGAGTTGTTGGTGAATATTTCTATTCCCGCATAGTCCCTCTCTGCAAGTGCAGACCCATTCCACAGAGATCGACTGTGTTTGACCTATTGCTCCATCAGCCTGGGTCTTGGTGAGCACGATGGTATGGAGACCGTCGCCCTCGGCCCGCGATGAAGCACTCTTCTCAACGGCTCCGACCATGCAGAACTGGTCCGCGTTCGCCCAAAGGATGCCAAGAGCGATTGAGCTAGGCGGGATCCCCAAATAGATTGTAGTACCTACGGAGTAGGCCCCGCCGTCCTCCATCCAGCCTCCGGCTGCCCCACGTGTTCCGAGAGGGGTTCCGAGGTAGCACTCGTCATCGTGCAAGTAGCTGGATATCTCCATGGGAGGGGGCTCTGGCGCAACCATCACTTCCACCGTCTTCGTGGCTACTACTTCGTGGAGGGGGGCTTGCGATACGGTCGCCGTGATCTCCCCGAACTTGTAGTGACCACAAGCAATGAGGGGGAATGAAAAACCGGTAAACCCTCTGGCCGGTGAGACTACCAAAGCCGAGGGCCTGACTGACGCAATTTGCAGAGAAGCCAAGCCCATGTTCAGCGGTCATGCTGATGGTGTATCTCTCATCACGCAAAAGGCCGCCAATAAAAACGCTGCCGTCAATACACTCGCCCCGTTCCATGAGGGCTTTTAGCCCCGGCTATCGTCGTCAGTCCAACCCGGCGGTGGATTGTAGTTGCCCAGCATTGGGTCGGCCATCCAACGCCGCCCATCGAAGTAAGCGTCGAGCACTCCGCAGTGGACGTATAAAGTGTACGGGTACGATTTCCCAATCTCTGCTCCCGGTCCTATCGGCGGCTCCTCAACACGTTCCGGTTCCACTGTGGGCATCGCCACGGGTGTGGGCGTTGCCGTTGGGGATGGGCTATCCCCAGTTGTGGGTCTCTGCACCTCCAGCCCGTGGGCCTCGGTCACGAGTTTCTTATCAGGCGGCCCCAAATTCAACCCACCACGGACCAAGTAGACGCCAAGAGGAACAGGCTCTGCCAGGTTGTCCACCTGCTCCCATTCGCCCATGAACTCCAGCTCTTCATCGGGTTCCAGAGTTTTGCCATCCAGCGGATGGAGTGTGGTCTTGCCACACTTCCAATGCCATACCTACTCTCCGTCAGGCGTCGAGACCTCGAAGTCATAGGGAGGTCTGCCACCAAGTAAAAAGTTCACCGTCCCATCACTCACGTTCCGCAACGTCAGCTTCATCCGCTCGACTCTATCTCCTTCGTGATAACCCGCCCCGTAGATGGCGAACGGCTCACCCAGGCGTATCTGGTCGGGCAATTGGTAGTGTTCGACACGGTCAAGCCACCCACCTTTTCCGTGCGCCTGACCCAGCAGCTTGGACATCCGAACCAAATTATAGGCCGTGGCCGGACCCTGCTCCCCCGGCCCGGAACTCCAACAGATTGCCAATGCCCCTGCCAACGGCCATCTGAACGAGGCTCAGCGGAAGGTCCTGGCTTCCCTTGATTCGGCTGATGAGGAGGAGACCGATTTGAAAGGTGCAGCCGTCAAGGGTGGGGGCGTAAGGGGAAGCCGTTTCGCCACTCGTTGCACCGTACGCCTACGCCTACCCAGCAGGCCCGGTGGGAGGCGGTACAGCATGCCAGGGAGATGGGACTTTCCCTGCGGGCCATCGCCCGGAAGTTGGGAATGTCCCGCGTAGCCACCAGAAAATACGCGGTGGCGGAGTGTCCTCCCACCAAACTGCTCAGCACCAAGGAGCGTGCCAAAGCAGAGGCTCTGGCCCAATCGCCAATGGTCGCCGACTAACCAGGATGACATTTTCGCTTTTCAATTAAGGGGACAGAATCGCTGGACAACAACATAACTTGCAATTTCCTGGCGTGATGTCCCTGATTAACGACATGCAGGTGGCGGAGTTCCTGCAGGCCCAGGGAATGGCGGCGGACCATTTCCATGCGGGGCTGCCGCCGGAGACCAAGAAGAATGTGCAGCAGGGCTTCATCCGGGGGGACCTGCGGGCCATCGTGGCCACCAACGCCTTCGGCATGGGGATAGACAAGCCAGACGTGCGGCTGGTGATCCACGCCAACATACCGGGTTCACTGGAAAACTACCTGGATAACGCCGACCAGGACTTCGACCCATCCACTGGAGCCGACGACTTCTGGGACTTCGGCACCAGCAGCCAGTACCCGGCCCTGAAGGTCGATTTCGACGGCGACGGAGTCGTCACCTGGCACGAGTTCGGATCCCAGGGGCGCCCAACCCCGACACCCACCCCGACGCGAACTCATACACCCACGCCGAGTCCTACGTCCACACCCATCCCCACCTCCACGCCGACCCCGACGGCTACACCAATTCCCACTTCGACCCATAGGCCGACTCCGTCACCCACGGCCACGCCAACTCCCGAGCCGACTCCCACACCCACGGTCACTCCGACCCCGACGGACACACCCACACCAGAACCAACAGCGACGGCAACCCCGGCACGGCCTCCGACGGAGGCTGCCACTTGAGAGCTGTCGAGCCACGATGCCCGTACCGGTCTCAAGCCGTATCGTTCCATTGCGCCGTCCATCGCCCTACGGTCAAAGCCAGTGTGGCTGACCAGCACCGTCCCTTCCAGCAGCCGACGCAACCGGATCTCAAGGCAGGGTTTTGCTGTCTTTCACTGTGCTATGGTCAATGCCGTGAAGCCTGATGTTGAAGTCATTGAATTGCGCTTCGGGATTGACCAAGACTGACAATTGGCCCTTGGTTGCTCCGTCGCGGACATGGACAATCCCAATCTGGCAGATGCTGGAAGGGTCGGCGTTTGCCGTTTCCGCGTCTATGGCGTTGAACGTCAAGTTGCTCCCTTCACGCTGTCGCTTTGGCAGGTCACGCGCCATTGGCCCACTCCGCAAAGTTTCGCTGATTATACCTATGGGGACGGAAACATGACCAACGGAGCAAGCGCGCCGGTCTACACCCGGCGATTCTGGGCCAAGTCTGAGCCGCGCCACGGCTACCCGAAACGCATCCACCTGCTGGAGCACCACTTGGCCGAAGTCGGCGCCTGCTTCGAGAAGCTGCTGAATCAGCCCGCCATCCGGCAGCGGCTGGCTCGGACGGGCGGGCGCGATGACCTTGACCCCGCAACCGTCGCCCGGCTGTCGTTATTCGCTGCGCTGGATCACATCGGCAACGTCAACGTCGGATTCCAGACGCCGATTTGGGAACAAGAATACCGGCAGGGCAACCCCCGAATCAAATGTTCAGAAGATCGCGCCGGATCCTCACTCAGCCTCCGCCGCGGAATCTTCAGAGCCCTGCCGGACCGTTAGCCCGGATACACCCACACCGTTCTATGCCGAAACGGATTGTCTAGTGGGTGTTCACAGATGTGCGGGACCAACACTGAAAACTTTGTCCTGGCTGACGGCTCGCACCACCAGCCGCGTCGCAAACAAGTATCGCCATTCAATAACCGTTTGACCCGTTCAAGCCGATTCCGTTAATCTCTGACGCAAAGGATCCCCAAGGAGGCGCTACTATGACCGCCAGGGCCCCCAACCTCGATGACGCGAAGGAGCTCATATCAACAGAATTACCCAGATACCTGGGTCCGCTCTTCGACATCCAGCGCATCGTCGCCAGCACGTTTCACCACGATGACGAAGACCTGGTACATATCACCGTCTACCTGAAACCCGGCCACCCCGACATCGACCCGCACGTACTGGTGCGTTTCGATGACGAAATGCACGACTGCTTTGTCGAATGCGGATTCTCCCGGCCACCTGCCATCAGCTACAGCGACATGCACGAGGCCAACTCTTGACCAGCCCTCCATCACAGCAGCCATCCGCACCACCTCCGGACCCGCTAAGCTGGCAGGATCTCATCTACGCCGCGCTTGAATCCCTCGAGCCCACTGCCGCTCACCCCCGACCAACTCGAGCAACCGCCCATCGAGCCGTTAGCACGGCCTACTACGCCGCTTTTCACGCCCTCATGGAGAGCAACGCGTCTAGCATAATTCCCCAGCCTGATACCGACTTGAAAGCCGAAGCCTGGACCCAGATCTACCGGATGCCCAGTCACCAAGAGGTCCGCAACCGCCTATTGGCCTCCAGACCAATACTTCCTGAACCCGCTCGCTTTTTCGCCTCCCAGCTCGCTAACCTGGGCGATGCCCGCATCAACGCTGACTACAACCCCAGACACACATTCGACCATATGGCCGCACGCGTTTGGCTCCAACGCGCCGAAATCGCTATTGCCGGGTTTCTTCAAATGCCTCCAGACGAGCGCGCAGCCATCGCAGCCATCGCCCTTACCCGAAAAGTCTGACAACCGCCACACCGACCGGAGCACCCGACGTCGCCCGCCGCCTACGCCGTGCGAACCGCCGTTTGCGGGACTGGCTACATCTGCCGAGACCAATTCCCGCCAAGTGGTTACCGGTGAGAAACACGGCACACTGGCGCTCCCACAGCTTGCAGGAGTGCCCCCGAGTGATCAGGATCTAATGCCGCAACCGCCCGTGACTGCTCTCAGGCATCTTTGCGGTACTGGTCGAATCTAGTTCGGCGCCCGGGCACGCCCAACGCCGCGCTTCTGAGGCATCGGGTTGGTGAAACGCCTTGTCAAGCGGCCAGATTGCGTTAAAACGTTCCCCCGACATAGAATGGAGCCGGAATCCATAGCGACTATACCGATATGATAATATTCGTGTTGCGGTTCATTTTGGATCTGTAGCGGGACGCTGATCTCCCCGCCGGGCGGCAGCCACCGCGGTCGCCGGTCAGACTTGCCGGACATGGATTGAACCAATCACCGGAGGTGCCTTCCCCGAAAGTAGGGGACCTCCGGTTTTTCTTTGCCTTGCCATACCTCGGTCCGCTCGTCAAGCCCATAGAACCGGAACGCCCGCCTCACTCCGCCGACTTTCCGGAGAGGCCCAAGCCCAGGCAATCCCGTGCAACGTTCACGACTCCACTTCAAGGTATTGGGCAGGCAGATTACGGGGGCGGTAGCGGTTGGCGGGATTCTCCATGCGCCTGAATACGCTGGCATGAATCCTCGAAGATTCGGGGATGCGGCGTATCGCCGGAAGCCAGAGAAGCCACAAACCCTTCAGCGAATCGTGTATTCGCCCCGAAGGGTCCGGGTTCATTCCGTCCGCCCATCCTTCCCTCAAGCGGAGTCCCCTGCCCCTCGCCTTCTTCAGCATCCACTTCAGGGCGATGTCGGATAGCCCCGCCTCGGCATGCGAACCGCCCACGTCGGAATGAAAGCCAGGGAACCAGACCTGCTCTCGTCTTCCTGCTTTCATCCCACAGGCTCACCGGGAATTTGCTGCGTCTTTCGTCGACGGCAACCGCGTGAAACCCGTAGGCTACGTCCTCGTTCAACGCGGCGTCGAAGAACTTCCTTCCCCAGAACCAGCCCATGGACCCCACGGTGTCCCACACGCCTATGAAGTGGGGCTTGCATTCGTGGCAGTAAGTGTCCTTGAACCCAGCGGCGACGTCTTCGTTGCCCCGCCGGTTGTATATTCTTGAAGCGTAGGGTATGAGGTCGTTGCTGCCCCTTTGCAGCAGGCCGCACTTGTGCAGCATACCCGCCAGCGCGCGAACCGTGAAGGCGCCGCGGTTGAACCCGAAGAGGAACACCCGGTCCCCGTTCCGGTAGCGTTCCATGAGGTATCTGTAGGCGTCCTCGATATTGAGTTGCGTCCCGGCACCGAAAGCCTTGCCCAGCATGATGCCGGCGCGCCGGCCCAGGTTCCGCCCCAGGAAGCTGAAGGTTCCGACCCCCGGGTCGTAGAAGGCGGTCTGACCGGAATCGCGCACCACGCGCTGGTAGAGCTTGACCACGTTGGAGTTGTGGCGGCCGTACTCGGCGCCGGTCCCGTCGCAGCAGATGACGATGTTCTTCATGCGGCCCTCCTAGCGTGAAAGGACCTGCCTTGCCTTGTCACTCCACGGAGTCTCCATAGGCCAACCCATGGGACCGCCCGATGCGCGCTGCGTCACTTTGTCCTCCCAGCCAACATGCCATATTTCGCATATCAAAACGCGGAATCGTTCGCTTAACCACAGGCTACCTGTAGGCATCGCCCAGCCACAGGTCCGGCCTCAGGTCCCGGTCGAACTCGCGGAGCGGGTGCCGTTCCGGGTCGAGCCTCTCACCGGTATCCCATGGCTCGAAGGCATTCTTGACGTTCCCCAGTCCAGTCTCGCCAAGCTCCGGGAAGTGTCGGAGTATCACCGTCTTGAGGTCGGAGTCATCGATCCACGCAAGGCCTTCCTTCGTGTAGGTCTGCTCGTTGTAGTTGTCGGTGTAGAAGCGGTCTGCCTGGAGTCTGCGAGTCGCGTTCAGGATGAAGATCTGGAACAACGTCTCGCCGAATCCGAACCCGGTGGGGCGATGCCCCTCGGCCAGCGTGCCGATCAGCAAATCGAGCTTCTCCACGTCGCCCGGCTGGTGCCCGTAGACATCCTTGAGCTTCCGCACCTGCTCTCCGTCGTCGGTGAGGTCATCGAAGCTGCGGATGGGGTTTAGGCCCAACTGACGCCTGAATTCATTGTACCTGGGCACACCCCTTTCGCGCGCCCTCAGAATATCGACCGCCCCCATGTCGAACAGCGGGTTGCCCGGTATGCTCAGCTCCCGCATGAAGCTGGGGTAGTTGTTCAACACCAGCTGACCCGGATGCTGAACGCCGAAGGAGTAGAACAGGTCGGCCATGGACGTTCTGCCGGTCAGCTTGCCTGACCCCGCCTGGCGAGTCTCCACGAACGGCACCTGTTCGAGCGCATCGGTGTCGGAGACGCTTCTGATTCGGATCGTCTCGGGCAGAAGCGAGTGCAGACGGTAGACTTCCACGAACTCCTCCGTGAGGCCATAGGGCTGTCCGTGCTTGTTGATCGGGTTGCCGACCACACCCCCCATCTCCGGGTTTCGCAAATTGATGTCCGCCGCGGTCTTCCTGTTCTCGCCCGCTCTTAGCATGGTGAAGAAGCCGTACCAATTGGCGTTCAGGCCGGAGTCGAGACCGCGGTTCGGGAGAATGGCCGGCGTCCACTCGACAGAGTGTATCTTGGCCATGACCGCCGCATTGACGAGGCGGGCCACGTTGAACAGCCGCGCGTCGTCCCACTCGTGATAGACCCTCTTCAGCCGGTCGCAGATGGCGTTGTGCTCCCTGGTGAAGAGGGTGTGCAGCATGGTCAGGCCGACCCACCAGTTCCGGGTGAAACCGGTCCGCTCGATACCCTTGTCGTCGAGAGGCAGATTGCCCGCATCATTGAGCCGGAGCTTCCCGTCGGTCCCGGTGCGGAGCTCGTCCAGCGTTTCCTGATCGCTGCCGTATATCTGAGAACCGTCCCACCAGTGGCTGACCTCGTTGATGAAGGTTATGGGGGTCCGTTCCCCGTCGGGCATTCGGGTGGGATCGGCCTGAGTCTTGCCGACGAACATCTTCGTCTGCCAGCGCTTCTTCCGGGCCGGGTCGTCTTCGGCAAGGGGTATCTCGTGTACGTCATTGAGCAGAGGCTCCCCGTGATGCACCCAATCATGGTTCTGGAAGTTGATCCAGGAGGCGGCCAGGAGATTGAGGAAGGGGACCTCCTTCATCTCTTCTCCCCTGGCCAGGAACGCGCGGCTGACCTCCCTGGGATTGGGGGTCATGAGAGTATCGCCTGTCTCCGGCCGGATGGAGTCGTTGGTCACGTTGCGCGGGAAGCGAGTGCCGGCGGCGCCCTCCTTGGGGTCGGCCAGGTTGTTCCAGCTTCCATCGGCGGTGCGGAAGTGCCTGACCCCGGGGGGTGGAGACTGTCCCTCCGGCTGAAAGCCTATCAGGGAGCCCGGAGGGTAGGTGCTCTTGAGGTTGTTCCTGTTGAGCCGCTCGCGCATGTAGGCCAGCGTGAGAATGCCGACGAAGTATGGCCTGCGGTACCAGTTCGTCCAGACCTCATCGCGGTAGCCGGCCAGCCTGCCCAGCGCCTGGGTTATCCCGCTCATAATCGACGATACGACCGCGCCTCCCACGTTCCCTATCAGTATGCGCAGTCTCCTGGACAAACCGGGACTTGGCGGGTCCATCGGAGTGGCAGGCAGAGAGCCGTCCCGCACGACCGGCCTGGCGAGCAGCGCGTCGCGGTCGAAGTAGGATAGGTCAGGCACGTGCACGTTCACTTCGGCGACTGCGTTGGCTCGGGACTGCATCAACATTTCCCGCCACGCCCCGTTGGCCGGGGCACGGTCCAGCGCCAGTTCGTAGTTTGCTGCGGCCTCTTCGTACTCTTCAAGACCGTAGTGCGCCACCGCGGCCAGGGCGTGCAACCGGCCCTCGGAGTCTTCCGGCAGTTGCGGACTCAACAGGTCGATAGCCTCCCGGTACCGGCGCGCCTCTATCAGCCGCTCCGCTTCAGGATGCTGTCCGGATATCAGCACGTCGCTCATGGTCTTCCCTCCGTACTGAACCGAAGCCCGCTCTCGGAAAAGGAGAGCGGCAGCGGGTCTTTGGATAGGGCCGGGCATTCCGACCGTACCCGGCCGCGTTGCAACAGAATCGACATGGCAGCCTTGCACACGAACAGGATGAGGTCCTTGCCCGGGCAGTCCCTCGCGCCGCCGAGAAAGAGGCTGGGATAGATGGCGCGAGCGTCGCTTTCGGGTTCCATCCACCTCTCGGGGCGGAAGTCATCGGCCGTTGCGTCCACCGAGAGGTCCCGCTGGCTCGCGGTGAAAAAGTGCAGAATTTCCAATCCGGCCGGTATGGGGACCCCGTTGAAGGTATCACCCCGGGGCGCGACGTGAAAGGTGCGGGTCACCGGGGGGAAGAGGCGGCAGGTCTCCAGCAGGCAAGACTCCATGTGCTCCATCTTCATGATGGCCGACGCGCGGCCCGTTGAGCCCTGCTCCAGCGCCTCGGCTCTGACCCTCTCGTAGACTTCATCCCGCGACGCCACCACCCCAAGGGTCCGGGCCAACAGGTCGGTGCCCGACCCGGTGAAGGTAAACATCCAGTGGGGAATCTGCTGTATCAGTTCCTCTTCGGTAAGGCGGGCATCGTGAGCCATGCCTTTGGCAACGGCAATGAGGCTGGGAGCGCCCGACGCCGGGCTTTCTCTCCAGAGTCGCCGAAGCTCATGGTAAAGCCGCTTCCGGCGCCCTCCCTGACTCCACCCGAACAGGAACCTTCTGCCGGGATTCTGGACATACCCGAACAGCCTCTGTACATCCCCCGCCAGGTGTGCCGGGGCCTGGCCGGACCCGAAGACCACTGCCAGCATGGCCTGGGCCATGCACCTTCTGATGTCGCCGGTGTCCGACACCGGTCCTGAGAACGCCCTGCCCACTCCGTCAAGAATGAACTGCATGCGGGCATCCGCTTCGTCTGCCCGGAGCGTCGCCTCATTGAACCGTCGCAGGCGTTGCCACTGCTCGCCGTGCGTTACCGTCAGCGCCTGGGGAGCGAGGAACGACATCGCCCGGGCCTTGGTCCTTCCTTCCACGTAGCCCCGGACATCGGGAGGTTGCGCCAGAATATGTTCCGACAACTCGCGTCCGGTGACTATGAGAAACCTCTTGAAGTAGAAGTTGAGGACGACATTTTCGCTCCCGGTGCGGCGGACCAAGTCCCCAAGCCAGTCCTGCAATGTCAAGCCGAAGTCGAAGGAACGGGGCCCCCCGGCGAAACTCCCGGCACACCGGCCAAGAAGCCGTAGCAGGTCTACGAACCCCGTCGAAGGATAGCCCTTGGCAGCTTGGGTCAAACCGTCCTCTCCGGCTTCCGCCCGGTTCACTCTGGAACAGGCGGATTCTAAACTTACTGCGTCTTCAAATACTCCAGCAGAGCCTCGACCTGCCGCTCGTCCAACTCGGTGCCGTAGACATGCCCTTGGTTTCCATTCCCGCGCTGCGTCGTGTCGAACCTGAACCCCGCCACCTCGGCCGCCGCGCCGCTCGACACGAACCCAAGGTTGTCGTAGTCATAGACGTTGTAGCCCCGATAAAACACTGTAGGACGCTCTTCAGGGGGCGCGAGCAGGTCTCGCAACGTGGGAACCGACCCGTTATGGAGATAGGGGGCACGCAGCCAGACGCCATCCAGAGGCATACTGGAATATCCTTGGGTGTTCCTGAAATGGGAGAATTCCCAGCCCTGGCCCCCGCCCAGCGTGTTCATCTTCTCCGCAAGTTCGGCAGTGAATGATTCCAGGCGCTCCGCGTCGGTCCCGATTTCCTGAATATCGACAACTTGGCCCACCTGCGCACCGTCGAACGCGTGGCAGGCGGCGCAGTGCCGCTGGTACAACCGCGCCCCGTTCCGGGCCTTGGCCCGATCTATCCCGTCACCTGGAAAAGCAGGCGGCGCCAGCGTGGCAATCCACTCCGCTATCCGCTCCATGCTCTCCACGTCCAGGGACTCCTCCGACGCTCCCGCGCCGATGGCGGCGCTCCTGTTCCGTTCCTGCACCGAGTCGTTGTTGCCGTCCCAATGCAGCCACATCCCCTCCTTCCGGGCCTGATTCCACAGCGGCGGCAGATCGGCGGTGCCCACGTGCGGGTTGTCCTCTTCCAGACCGAATATGTTGAACTTGTAGGGATTGAAGGTATCCACCCGCCCCGGTCCATAGTCGGGGAACATCTCCATCCAGGAGAACCGACGGGCTTCCTCCAATAACCCGTCCCTGGTTTCGGGGATGACCTTGTATCGGTAAAACTGCCGCTCCAGCCACCCGAAATCGGGGTTGACCCTATCAATGGCCGGAATGATGTTGTCCGCGTCGAACCGGGGGTCGCCAGCTATCGAGAACAGGAAGTCCAGGTACTTCTGAAGATCGAACTGGTTGGCTGGCATCCCCAGCACGACCTGTTGCGCGGCCCGTTCCGAATCCTGGATCGTTCCCGTATGGCACAGTGCGCAGTTGAGCCCGACCCTCGGTACCGGGTCTTCCCTGTAGCTTGTGCCGACCGGGCGGCCCTTGGGCGACTCGGCCTCGAAGATGAACCCGAATCTGCCATAGCCCTCTCCGGGGCCGTCGGGCAGGTACTCCGGAAACACGTCGGGCAACACCACCCAGATCCAGTAGGGGATGCCGGACCGACCCTCTGAACCGATCGAGCCATATTTGAAGTGCGCGGCTGCGTCGGCATGCACCTCCGGGACGTTTCTCTGCGACCAGAGCAGAGTTGGAATGCCAACACCAAGCGCCACCAGGACTGCCACTATCCCGGCCGCTAAAGCGATCCTCCTGCGCTTTGTCATACTTGCTCTCTAACCATCGTCGCCGTCGGCCCCATCAGAAATGCCCTCCCGTCCACACCGGCATACCGATTTTCATGGAAGGGGAGCCGATACGGGAAATCCAATGGGGATTACTCGAACGGCCGAGGCTCGAACACCGACATGATCTCACCGATCATCTCCTCTCGAGAGTCGAACCGGGTCTCTTCATAGCACCCCAGCGGGTTGTTCACGGTATTCAACAGGCACTTGTTGCAGTAGGTGCACGGCCTCGGCGGACGGTCGTGTCCGGCGGAGAACAGCTTGACCAGATCATTGTTGGCTACCAAGGACCGGGCGATGCTCACCGCGTCGCACTGCCCCTGCGTTATCGCATCCCGGATGGCCGACGCCGTCTGAAACCCTCCGGTACAGATGACCGGAACATTGACGGCCCGTTTGATGGCCGACGAGTCCGGCAGGTTGATGCCTTCTATCCGGCCCCCGTGAGCGCGCGTCCACCGCCAGCGGAAGATACTTCGGAAAGGCCACTTTCGGAATATCCAGTGATTCCGGCGGGTGTGAATGCCGCTGGACAACATCGCACCGTAGTTCCGCACCAGTTCATCCATGGGCAGGTCTCCGGCCGGGTTGCGAGGATGCGGAAACATGCTGCCGGCCGAGACATGGATGGCATCCACGCCGTCCTCCTCCAGCCACCGGCAGACCTGCACTGACTCCCCGATTTCGGTCCCTCTGCCCTCCCAGGGAAACACGTCGTTGTTGTAGTCCGTCGCGCTGATCTTCATCTGAAGGTGAAAATCCGGGCCTACCTCCGAGCGGATGGCGCGAACAATCTCACGCACGAACCTGGCCCGGTTCTCCAGGGAGCCGCCATAGTCATCTCTGCGGTCGTTGATCGACGGGCTGAGGAACTGGGTAATCAGGTATCCGTTGGCCCCGTGAAGCTCGATCCCGTCAAGGCCCGCTTCCCGCGCCCGCCTGGCCCCTTGGGCAAAGGCATCAACCGTCTCGTGGATGTCCCGCAACGTCATACGTTCACATTGGAAGCCGTGAAGCGGCTCGCCTTTTCCTGTCGAGCTCATGCCTTTCGCATACTCAACCCCGCCGAGGTCGCGCTGCCGCCCCGAGTGGCTCAACTGCATGATGAACTTGCAGTCGTGCTCGTGGACTCGCTCGCCCAGTTCCCGCCAAAACGCTATATGCTCGTCCCGGTGAATGGTCGCATAGTTGGGCACTATGCGTCCCTGTATCGTGACCGGGACGAAGGAGGAAATGATCGCCCCGACGCCGCCTCTTGCGAACTTCAACTCCCAATTGATGCGGGCCTGATTGCCGGAACCGTCATAATTGTCAAACCGCCCCGCAATGTTGGACCGGAAGATGCGGTTCTTGATCACCAGGTTTCGGAATTCTAGCGGCTCGAATATTACATCCATCTCAGTTCACGCTCCGTCCAGCCCTGAAGGCCCGGGACAGTTTCGGGAATGCCTCGTCCAACTCCATTCATCCCCGTCCCGGTGCAGCTAGGCATCAGCTCCCGCCCCGATTATTCGCTGTGCCGCGCCGCTTTATCCCGTAGTACAGCAGGGTGCCCGTGATGGCTCCGAGCGAGGCGTCGGTGATGAAGAACCACATGAAGGCATCCGGTTTGTCGGACGACCCAAGGGAATCGAAAATCCAGATCTCCAGGAAGAACGCCGCCGCGATGAATCGTCCCACGACCACCAGCCACGCGAACAGTTGATAGCGGTATGGATCAATCGCGGCGGCGGCATTGGTCATGGACACCAGCAGTAGTACCATCCCGACGTTCCGCAGCCACACCGTGTAATAATTGGGGTCGAACCCGAATGTGTCGTTGATCAGGTGGGGCGCGACCAACGCCGGTCCCCAGAATAGGGCGTTCGCCAGAACGCCAATCGCCACCATGACCCGAAATCCATTGAGCGGAATGTTCATGAGACCTATCTTCCCAGCACGGGTTCCGCTTGTTCCGGTCTGTTCATGCGATTGACGCGCCGGTCGGCCTCGCCTGTCGTTAAACTGATTATGTCATGGCGGACGACTCTTGCAAGTTGCTTAAGCCCACCTAACTGTATAAAATCAAGAGCTGTCGCCATTACCTTCAATCTGGCATTGTAAGCAGCCATAGGCCCGGCCCAGCGGCGAAACCCGCTTGGAAATGGGCGGCCAGCCACTCCGCTAGCGGATGGAGTTCCGTAGAAGCCCCTGCTGTGTCAGCGGGGGCTTCCGGTTTGAGGAGGCAGCCGCCAGGCCGGAAAGCAGCTTGTGCCAGCAGCAGGACGCGGACGGCCACGGTCATGCCATCTCCCGCTCCTCCGGCGACTCCGGCCCCTCCCCCTTCGCCATCCGGTAGCCGACGCGGAGCTCGGTGAAGATGTAGGTGGGGTTGTCCGCGTCGTCGCCCAGCTTGCGGCGGAGGTTCTTTACGGCGGTGCGCACCGGCCGCGAGTCGCCGGAGCTTCCCAGGCCCCAGACCCGTTGCAGCAGATGGTCGTGGGTCAATACCAGACCGGAGTGGACCGAAAGCTCGACGAGCAGCTGGTGCTCGATGGCGGTCAACCGGACCGGACGACCGGCAACGCTCACCCTGCGTTCGGCGTAGTCGATGGTCAACTCGCCCAGCACATAGGGTCCCGTGGGCTCGGGCCGGGGCGGCCCCCGCCGGCGCAGGGCCGCCCGGATCCGCGCCGCCAGCTCTGTGGGCGAGAAGGGCTTGACCACGTAATCGGCGGCCCCGGTATCGAAGGCCCGGGCGATGACCTCGTCCTGGCCGTACACCGATAGGAAGATGACCGGCACGTCGGCAATATCGAAAATGCCTTTCATCAGCTCGATCCCGTCGGTCCCCGGCAGCATCAGGTCCAGCAGCACCAGGTGGGGCTTCTCCTCCTCCATGAGGCGTCCCACCTCCTCCGGGTCGGCGGTCACAATCGGCGCGTAGCCCAACTTGGAGAGGGCGTCGCGAACGTACCGGAGCGCCTGGGGGTCGTCGTCCACGACGAGAATGCGCTGCCGCCCACGCTCCGGCCCCTGGCGGCGGCCGGAGCGCCGGGCGGGGGCGATGGCTGCGCCGGTCCCGGTCTCCAGCACCAGCGGAATGGTAAAGGTGAACCGCGCCCCCAGGCCTTCCCCGTCGCTCTCGGCCCAGATGCGGCCCCCGTGGGCCTCCACGATCCCCTTGCAGATGGCCAGGCCCAGCCCCGAACCCCCAAGACCGCGCCCCAGGTCCTCGTCGCCGCTCCGGGAGAACTTCCGGAACAGGTGGGGCAGGCGCTCGGCCGACACGCCTCTGCCCTCGTCGGCCACGGAGACCGCGACGTGAATGTCCTCCCGCGCGGCGGCCACCCGGATGGGGGACGACTCCGGCGAGTGAGTGGCGGCGTTGGAGAAGAGGTTGCCCAGGACCTGGACGATGCGCCGCCGGTCCGCCATGACCCAGGGCAGGTCCGGCGGCAGGTCGATAAGGAGCTGGTTCCCGCCCCCTGCGCTCAGGAAAGCGTTCCTGGCCTCGTCCACCAGGACGGCCACCTCCGCCGGTCCGGGAGCGACCGGCAGCGTGCCCGTCTCGATGCGCGCCACGTCCAAAAGGTCGCTGATCAGGCCCCGCATCCGGCTGGCCTCCCGTTCGATGATCCGGTGAAACTGGCGCATCTCGGCGGGGTCCAGGTCGGGCTCGTCGTCCAGCAGGGTGGTTGCGGAGCCCCGTATGGAGGCCAGCGGCGTTTGCAGCTCGTGGCTGACCATGCCCAGGAACTCGGCCCGCAGCCGCTCCAGGTCCTCCAGGGGCGTCAGGTCCTGTAGGGTCACGACCACGGAATCGACCTGACCCTCCTCCGAGTGGATGGGCGTGGCGTTGACCAGGGTGGTGACGCTCCGCCCGTCGGGGATCTGAATGACGATCTCCTCGGCGCGCACCGTCTCCCCAGTGCTCAGCGCCTGCGCCAGGGGGAACTCCTCCAGGGAAATCTCCCGTCCGTCGGCCCGCCGGAAGGTCAACACGCCCAGGAGCTGCTCCAAAGGGCGGCCCGGCGTATGCAGGTCGTTGACGATCCTTCTCGCCTCCCGGTTCAGCGACGCCACGGCCCCGGTCGCGGCGTCGAACACCAGGACGCCCACCGGCGAGGTGTTGATCAGGGCCTCCAGGTCGGCCCTGGCCCGCTGTTCGTCCCGGTGCCGGCGGGCGTTGACCACGACCATCGTCGCCTGGGAGGCGAACATCACCAGCGTCTCTTCATCTTCCCGGGTGAACTCCCGGCCGCCTTCCTTCTCGGCCACGTAGAGATTGCCGACGTGCTCGCCCCGGTGACGCATCGGCGCTCCCAGCAGGGTCTTGATCGGCAGGTCGGGAAAGCCCAGCGACCTCATTTGGCTGGCGACGTCCCCGAATCTCAGGGAGCCTTGAATCGAGCTGAAGTAGTCGAAGAGCGCCGGGCCCTCCGGCAGGTCCAACATCCGCTGCTGCTCTTCGGGAGGCATACCGGAGGTGATGAACTCCAGCAGCCGGCCCGATTCGTCGAAGGCCGTTATCCCGCCGAACCGGGCGCCGGTCAAGGACCGGGCGCTGTCCATGACCTCTTGCAGCACCGTGTCCGGGTCCAGGCTCTCGTTCACACGGAGGCTGGCCTCGCTCAACCGGGTCAGGCGCTCCCGCAGCTCCGTTATCTCTCGCCGGTGCTCGTCGGCTTCCTTCATCTTCCCTCCCTGACCCGGGCTGCGGACGCCACCCGGCTCCACGTCGTCACGCGCCAGACCGGATGCAGAGTCGGGCTGCGGACGCCCTGGGCCAGCCGGTGCCAATTGTACCGGATCGGCCAAATACTCACAATAGAGTCACGGAAATGGGGGTTGATAATCACGTTGATCTCACATGGGTAGTCTAAGATGTCCATTGGGCTCGTGCGCCGTCTGGTTTCGCTTGCCAGGAGCGCCTGCTCCTGAGCGCCCGTGGGCAGGCTCAAAGGTCTCCCGTTGCCCGCCGGCCAACGTCTGCACCCGCCATCCAGACTTTGCAGCAGCCGAAAGCGAGGTCAGCATCACAAAACGCAAACTGTCTCTTGCCGTGGTAGGCGCGTTTATGCTCGTTGTTCTCTCCGGCGTCCCGTTGCCCTACGCGGCGCACGCCCAGGCGTCGCCGTCGGTGGCGGTTAGCCTCTCCTCCGACACCGCGGAGCAGGGCGGGGCCATCACTGCCACCATGTCCTTCGGCAACCTGACCGAGGACTCCGACAGGAGCACCACCGACTACATATTCCGCGCCGACGTGATGGATGCCAACGACACTGACGCCGATGCCTGCGAGGGCTACGGCCTGGGCGTCGACCGTTACATGTACCAGGTGGACGAGGACCCGGAGGTCCGCACCGGGAGAATGTCCGCCCGCTGCCGGGAGGGGGACTACGCCTTAAACCCCGATACTTAGACCACAAACGCGTAGGCCCCCTTTATCGGCTTGCGTAGACGAAAGGGCAACAAAAAAGACAGAGACGCTGGCGTTCCTGTCTTCCGTGTATCCCCCGCGACGATGGAGATGGCGGTAAGCGTTTGAACAACGCTGGACGGCGAGGCAGTAGATAGCGCACGTAAACGAACACATCCGTTACGAGCCGGACGAGCGGTGCCCACCCCTCTTATCGATTGGCGTCGCTCTTCAGGGAGTCATGCTCACCCTGGCGTCGACGGTGTTGATGGTGACCATCACTTTCCGGGCGGTCGACGAGGGCGAAGACTATCTGTTGTGGGCCGTCTTCGCGGCTCTGATTATCGGTGGAGCTATTACTGCTCTGCAGGCGGGTCGTGTCTGGCGGCTGGGAGCCGGGCACGTACTCATGACGGGCGCCGGACCCTACTTCATAGCAATCTCTGTCCTGGCGCTGACGGAGGGCGGGTGGTCCATGCTGGCGAGCCTCATCGTCATCTCATCGCTATTTCAGTTCGCACTGGCCGCGTGGCTCCCGCTGCTGCGGCGGATCATCACGCCGGTCGTCTCCGGAACGGCGCTCATGCTGATAGCAGTCACGGTCATGTCCATCGCAGTCGACAGGCTGAAGGAGGTGCCCGAGGGAGCGTCGCTGGCCGCTGGTCCGTCCGTCGCTGCGGCGACGCTGGCGGTCGCCGCGGTGCTGGCGATTCGCGCTTCGGGGGTTTTGCGGCTATGGGCGCTGCTCATCGGAATCGCTTCGGGTTGCGCGGTCGCCGCCTTCTTTGGACTGTACGACGTTCAGCGGGTGGTCGAAGCACCCTGGTTTAACTTGCCGGATATCGCGGCATGGCCGGGACTGGACCTGACACCGGACGCGGGGTTCTGGGCGCTCCTGCCAGCATTCGTTATTGTGGCCCTCGTGGCCGCCATCAAGACCAGCAGCGAAGGCGTCGTCATTCAACAGGTCTCGCGGCGCAGGCCGAGGGCGACCGACTTTCGCCTTGTCCAGGGTGCGATCAACACCAACGGACTGGGCACGCTGCTGTCCGGAATTGCAGGGACACCCCCCACTGTGGTCTATTCGCCGTCCACCGTTTCGCTCATCAACCTTACCGGGGTGGCAGCGCGCAGCATTGGGTACGTCATCGGGGTCATCTTACTGGCGCTGGCGTTCTTGCCCAAGGTGACGGCCATCCTGCTCACAGTTCCCAGTCCCGTTATGGGGGGCTACCTGTTGATGATAATGGGTCTTCTCTTCGTGGAGGGTATGAGGACGGTCGTCCAGGACGGCCTCGATTATCGAAAGGCCCTGGTTGTAGGAGTGGCGCTATCGATCGGGGTGGGTCTGGAGGGTCAGAACATCCTCGCGGATCTGCTGGGCCGGACGTGGGGCGCTTCCCTCGGCAACGGCATGACGGTCGGCGTTCTGGCTGCGATTCTGATGACCTCGTTCATCGAGCTGACCAGCCCTCGACGCAGACGCCTCGAGGTGGAGTTGGCCGTCTCCGCTATGCCCAGGATCGACGCATTCCTCAGCGAGCTTGCGTCCAGGATCGGTTGGAACGACGCTTCGACGGGCCGGCTGCGCGCAGCCGGTGAGGAGACGCTGTCGAGTCTGCTGCAGTCAGGTGGCAGCTACGCGGCAGGTAGTGCGCCGCGCTTGATAATAGTTGCGCGCCCGGACGCCGGGACAGTGGAGTTGGAGTTTTTGGCGGTCTTCGACGAGGAGAACCTTGAAGACCGGCTCGCGTATCTAAGAGAACAGGCCGAGGCCCCGGAGGAACACGAGATATCCTTCCGCCTGTTACGACACTATGCATCTTCCGTGCGCCACAAGAAATATCACGGAATAGACATCGTTGCGGTGCAAGTAGAGGGATCACGTTAGTCTGATTCTGTGGCTGGCCCTTTAATGAGGAAGCAAACATGCCGCCCGACATACGAAGGAGGAGAACAAGATGGCAGGATACGTACTGATAGATAGCGAAGTGACGGACCAGGCCCTCTTCGCTGAGTTTGCCGAGCGAGTGCCTGCGACCGTCGACGCCTATGGAGGCAAGTACCTAGTGCGTGGAGGCGCCACTGAGGTCATGGAAGGCGATTGGACACCGCATTTCGTCGTGGTGGTGGAATTCGAGAACGTGGAGCAGGCCAGGAAGTGGCTGAGCTCCCCGGAATACACTGTCGTCAAAGAGATTCGCCTCAGGGCCGCCAACGCCAACCTGATAGTCGTCGAGGGAGTGTAACCTCTGCCTCATCACAGCGTCGTCTCCAGAGCCTGTCGGATAAAACGCAAACTGTCCTTTGCCGTCCCGGGCGCGCTGGCCGCATTCGCGCTCATCATTCTCTCCGGCGTCCCGTTGCCCTACGCGGCGCACGCTCAGTCCTCGCCGTCGGTGGCGCTCTTCCTCTCCTCCGACACCGCGGAGCAGGGCGGGGCCATCACCATGTCCTTCGGCAACCTGGCCGAGGACTCCGACAGGAGCACCACCGACTACATCTTCCGCGCCGACGTGGTGGATGCCAACGACGCTGACACCGATGCCTGCGAGGGCGACGGCCTGGGCGTCGACCGTTACATGTACCAGGTGGACGAGGACCCGGAGGTCCGCACCGGGAGAATATCCGCTCGCTGTCCGGCGGGGGACTACACCATTAAAGCCATTATAGCGTCGGCGGCGAACGTGGAACTCGCGTCGGCCACCGCGAGATTCACTATTACAGCGCCAACGAATGAGCCGTGTTCAGGAGGGGGCTATGACCCAACGCCGACAGCGGTAGCGGTGACGTCCGTTCCCATCGTGGTCACGTCCACGACTGCGGACTACTTCGTGCTGTACGTGAGCCACGATGTGGACGGCGCGGAGGTGGAGCTTCCGGTCCTGGTGAAGAAGGGCGGAGACGGCACGACTGCCCTCGCCGAGAATCTGGCGGCGCTTCCCAAGGAGCGCTACCGGGTCGAGAAGTATCTGGTCTCTGACCCGGCCGACGTCGACGGCGACTGCATCGACGACATCACCGAACTCGGAGACCCGGTGGGCATGAACCCGGTGAGCCCCGCCGCCACCATCGAGCTCAGCAAGGGCGCCGTGGCTATTCCCGATCGCGCAACATTCGACGCGCTCTCCCTCGCGGATTCTGCGATCATCAAGTTCACTATACTCGGCGCGGACACCTACAGACCGGGTGTCTACTTCCAGAACACCAATACGTACAACAGCCATTTTGACTTCCTGCCTGCTATAGGCATCGATCCGTACATGCCCGGGTTGCTCAGCGGTTATCTGGACTATGTCCCGAGATTCTTTGCCGCTGACGGCAGTCCAGGACTCTACGTGTACATGCTCAATTACGGACAGCCCTTCAGCCTTGTGGATCTCTCCCATACAATGCTCGCCGCCAGCATGCCGCTGCTCGAGGACGATCTGGCCTATTACATGCCGAACGATAAGCTTCCGGCTTACCAGCACGAGTTAACGCTCTACGAGGCATCCCGAATCAACCTCGTGTTCGACGAAGACATCGCACCCGAAAGTGATTTCAGCTCGTTGAACGAAGCGGAAGGGTACGGCTTTCTGCGGATCATGGACCTGGAGGAGAGTCCCAACCCCCGGGACGTGGTGATCTACGACGCTCTGCCCAACGAGCTTCCCCGCGTCGCCGGCATCATCACCACCGTGCCCCAAACGCCGCTCTCCCATGTGAACCTGCGCGCCGTCCAGGACGGCGTCCCCAACGCCTATATTGGCGACGCCTACAGGAGCCACATCAACTCTTTCGTCGGCAAGTACATTCGCTACGAAGTTACGAAGTATGACTACTCCATCCGCGTAGCCACCCGAGCGGAAATTGACGCCCACTTCGCGTCTTCCCGGCCCGGCAAGAAGCAGACGCCGCAGCGAGACCTCACGGTCACTGAGATCACACCGCTCGGCGAGATCGGCTTCGAGAACTGGAAGGCCTTCGGCGTCAAGGCGGCCAACGTGGCCGTCCTGGGGACGTTCGATTTTCCGGAGGGGACAGTCCCCGACGGGTTCGCGGTCCCGTTCTACTTCTACGACGAGTTCATGAAGCACAACGGGTTTTACGACGACATCAAAGAGATGCTGGCCGACGCCGGTTTCCAGGCGGACCTCGGCGTCCAGGAATCCAAGCTCAAGAAGCTGCGCAAAGCCATCAAGAAGGGGAAGACACCCCAGTGGATCACCGACGCCCTGACCGAGATGAATGAGTTGTTTCCCGAGGGGACTAACCGCCGCTACCGTTCCAGCACCAACAACGAGGACCTCCCCGGTTTCAATGGCGCGGGACTGTACGACTCCAAGACCCAGAAGCCCAAAGAGGACGAGGAGGACATCGCCAAATCCCTCAAGCAGGTGTACGCCAGCCTGTGGAACTTCCGCGCCTTCACCGAACGCGACTTCCATCGCATCGATCACCTGGCGGCGGCGATGGGGGTCCTGGTTCATCCCAACTACTCCGACGAGCTGGCCAACGGCGTAGCCGTCTCCTTCAACCCCGTGTACAGCGGCATCAGAGACGGGTGGTACTACGTCAACACGCAGCTCGGGGAGGACCTGGTCACCAACCCCGACGCGCTCTCGGTCCCGGAGGAGATCCTATTGAACCCGGCCGGCGGATACTTCGTCCTTCGCACCTCCAACCAAAAGCCGCCGGGACAGCTTCTCATGAGCAACGACCAGTTGGACCAGCTGCGCAGGCACCTGGCTGTGATTCACAAGAAGTTCGCAGAGCTGTACAACCCCGGATCAGATGAAGACTTCGCCATGGAAATCGAGTTCAAGATCACCAGCGAGAATGTCCTGGCGATCAAGCAGGCCCGCCCCTGGGTCTTCGGCCCCGCACGAACGGTACCGGCCAGCGCCACGCTCAGCGACCTGACGCTGAGCAGCGTATACATTGGCACGTTCGGCCCGGCAACCACTGAGTACACCGCCGACGTGGACAACGACTTGACTGAGACCACGATAACGGCCACGGTGAACGAAGCCGGAGCGACCTACACGGTCAAGCTGGGCGGCGTCGCCGACTCTGACGGGACTGTCTCCTTGTCCGTGGGCAGCAACGTCATCACCATAGAGGTGACGTCGGAGGACGAGCAGACTACGAAGACCTACAAGGTCACCGTCACCCGCGCCGAGCCGCTTTCCACTGACGCCGCGCTGAACGCCCTGGAACTGAGCGGGGTCAGCATAGGGACGTTCGACCCGGCCGCCACCCGGTACGCGGCCAGCGTCGCCAATGACGTAACGGAAACCACCGTCACCCTGACGAAGAGCCACGATGGGGCCACCTACGTAATCAAGCTGGGCGGAGCGGAGGGCGGCGACGGCGTGATCCCGCTGGCCGTGGGCGAGAACGTCATCGCCGTCGAGGTAACCGCCGAGGACGGGCAGACGACCAAGACCTACGCGGTAACAGTAACCCGCGCCGAGGCTTCCCTCCCGGTAACGGTTGATCTGTCGCCCTCCGGCCCGGTGACGGAAGGAACGGAAATCGCAGTCATCATGACCTTCGGCGGCCTGGAGTCCGACTCCGATACCTCAACCAAGGATCACATCTTCCGGGCCGACGTGAAGGACTCGGCCAATGGGGACGCCGACATCTGTGAGGACCAGGCAGGCGGCTACGGGCTGGGCGTGGACCGCCACATGTGGAAAGTGGATGAAAACCCGGAGACCCGCACGGGCACCATCACCGCCGACTGCCCGCCCGGAGACTACACCATCGAGGCGAGCATATCGTCCGCGGCCAACGTCGAGCTGGCGTCGACCACCGCGAGTTTCTCGGTCGTCGAACACCTCTCCAGCGACGCCACGCTGAGCGGCTTGGCGCTGAGCGGCATGGACTTCGCCTTCGACCCGGCCATCGAGAGCTACGAGGTCAGCGTCGGCCACGAGGTGGAGCAGGCCACCATAACGGCGGAGACCAACGACGAAGCCGCCAGCTATGAAGTGGCGCTGGTGCTTGCCGGGAGCTATGAAGACGGAACCGTCGGCCTGGCCGTGGGCGCCAACCTCATCGTTCTCCTGGTGACGGCTGCGGATGGGGAGACGATAAAGACCTACACCGTCACTGTCACCAGAGCCGAGGCCGCGACGCCTTCCACGGACGCCGTGTTGAGCGGCCTGACGCTGAGCGGTGTGGACATCGGTACGTTCGACCCGGCTACCACCGAGTACGACGCCGACGTGGGCCACGACGTGGACGAGACGACGGTGACCCCGGCGACGAATAACGACCGGGCCACCTACGTAATCAAGCTGGGCGGCGTGGCCGACGCGGACGGGGTGATCCCGCTGGTTGTGGGCAGCAACGTCATCGCCATCGAGGTCACCGCCGAGGACGGAGAGACGGCGAAGACCTACACCGTAACCGTCACCAGGGCCGCACCGTCACTCTCCAAAGACGCCACCCTGAGCGGGCTGACGCTGAGCGGCGCGCCCTTCGCCTTCGACCAGGCCATCGAGAGCTACGAGGTCAGCGTCGGCCACGAGGTGGAGCAGACCACCATAAGGGCGGAGACCAACGACGAAGCCGCCAGCTATGAAGTGGCGCTGGTGCTTTCCGCGAGCTATGAAGACGGAACCGTCGGCCTGGCCGTGGGCGCCAACCTCATCGTTCTCCTGGTGACGGCTGCGGATGGGGAGACGACGAAGACCTACACCGTCACTGTCACCAGGGCCGAGGCCTGACGGCCCGCCCGACGCGCCGGGGACGCCCACCGGCGAGGTGACTAGGCGGGGTCAGGTGGGAGAGGTGGAGCGGACCGCCAGGTCCAGCAGCTTTCATCGTCACCGCCGTATGAACCGCCCGCTCGAACAGCATCCTCTTGGGCTGCCCATGTCCTTTAAGGGAGCGCCCCAGGGCCGCTCAGGGCTGGGCGCTCCCTCGACAGCGAGAGGGTGGCAAGCCGAGGCATTCAGATTTCTCAGAAAGACCCTCAAAGTTTCCAAAAAGTTTCCTGCTAGGCTGACATTACAGCGGGGCGGAAAAGCCCGGCGAGTCTAGAAAACGGGAGGCAAAGGAATGAAGATGAAATGGTTACCAATGGGGCTGGTTGTAGGGCTGCTGGCCATGGCCATCACCGGCGGCGTTGCGCTGGCTTCAGGCGGGGGCAATGGAGCGGGAGGCGGAGACGCCGCCGCGGAAGTGGTCGCGGAGCAGAAGGACCCGCTGCCGGCCAAGGTTGCGGAAATCCTGGGGACCGACTCCCGGGCCACGACCGACGCGATGGCCCGGGTTGACGCCGAGATCGAGGCCGAGCACTTCGATGCGTTCCTGGAGGAGGCCGTGAAAAGCGGGCGCATCACGGCGGAACGGGCCGACGCCATCCGCGCCCAGGTCAAGTCCGGCGACTACTCCGGGCTCGACCAGCTCTGGCTGGACAGCTACGCGGAGGAGTGCGGCGGAGAGGCCTGGTTCGAGGAGCCGGAAGGGCCCTCGCACCAGGAGTACACCAACCGGATCGGTGCGATCCTTAACGTGGACGGCCAGAAGGTTGCCGACGCGATGGACCAGGCTTTTGAAGAGCCGATCGTGGCGGAGGCTGAGGATGGAGCAGGTCCCGGCGAAGGACAGGACTGGCTGACGGCAAGGGTTGCGGAGATCCTGGGCGCCGACCCCCAGGCCACGGCCGACGCCATGGCCCAGGTTGACGCCGAGATCGAGGCTGAATACGTTGACTCGTTCCTGCGGCAGGCTGTGGAAAGCGACCGCATCACGGCGGAACAGGCCGACGCCATCCGCGCCCAGGTCAAGTCCGGCGACTACTCCGGGCTCGACCGGCTCTGGATGGACAGCTTCGACGACGAGTGCGGCGCAGACCTCTGGACCGGGGAGCCGGAAGGGGTTTCGCACCAGGAATACACCAGCCGGATCGGGGCAATCCTGAACGTGGACGGCCAGAAGGTCGCCGACGCCATCGACCAGGCTCTCGAGGAGCTATACCCCGAGGACCTGGACACCTCGGAGGACTGCGAAGATCTTGCGTTCACCGATGAGCTACCTGACGAGGCTGCCGCTGACGGCACGGCCGCCAACTAACCCCGGCGCCGCCACATAGCGGACCGGGCTAGAGGCCGGGGCGGGTTTTCAGGCCCGTCCCGGCCCATCGCTGCCCGTCCCCGGCAGGACCGGGACTATCCCGGGGCGACATAGGGCAAGGTCCATACACGGACGGATATCGAATCGGACTCATCAGAGAGAATATAATTGCCGCAGGCATCTCAGCCCGATAGTACAGGGCCGGAAAGCAGAGGCCAACGATGACTTCGAGAAATGTCAAGGACAGTGGAGGAGAAGAGAAGCCGTTGGTGCTGGTCGTTGACGACGACCCGCACGTCGCTGCGCTGGCACGGATTCATCTGGAGCGGGACGGCTTCCGTGTGGCTGAGGCCAACGACGGGACACTGGGGCTGGAACTGGCGAGAAGGGAACACCCCAGCCTGGTGGTGCTGGACCTGATGCTGCCCGGCCTGGAC
The DNA here is from genome assembly GCA_965220625.1 of Dehalococcoidia bacterium. Lineage (GTDB taxonomy): Bacteria > Chloroflexota > Dehalococcoidia > Lucifugimonadales > UBA3495 > VXOI01. The sequence goes on along the minus strand of CBDCQN010000002.1, from coordinate 11,844 downwards.
GGGTTTGAAATCTGCCGGAAGCTGCACCTGGAGTCGATGGTGCCCATCATCATGCTGACGGCGCGAGTGGAGGAGACGGACCGGCTGGAAGGACTGGACCTGGGCGCCGACGACTATATGACCAAGCCGTTCAGTCCTCGCGAGCTGGCCGCACGGGTGCGGGCCGTGCTGCGGCGCGCCGACCGGGAGAGCGCCCTCTCCGCCGACCCGGAGCTGTCGTTCGGTACGATTGCACTCAACCTGCGCACCCGGCAGGCGTCGATGGACGGCGCGGAGCTCAAGCTGACCCCGACGGAGTTCCGGCTGCTGACACTGTTGGTGCAAGAACCCGGCCGGATATTCTCCCGCGACGAGATCATGGACCGGGTCTTCGGTTACGACTTCAATGGGTTCGACCGGGCGGTGGACTTTCACGTGTCCGCACTCCGGCGCAAGCTCGAAGCCGGATGCAAAGGGAGCGCCAAGCACATCGAGACCATATACGGCAGCGGCTACCGACTGCGCAGCGCCGGGAGCGCCTGACTTGGGTTCCGGCCCGTTTCCCGGCCTCTTCTCCAGCCTGCAATTCCGGCTGGTGCTGGGGTTCGCCCTGGTCCTATCCCTGGCTCTGGCCCTGGTGGGACTCTTCATCGGTCTGGCCACCGACGTGCAGACCGAGCGGTTCGAGGATGATCGGATCCTGGCGCAGTCTGCGCGGGTAAGTGATTTCGTTTCCAGCCACTACACTGAGGAGTATGGATGGGGCCAGCCAGATAGGGGACTGCAAGAGGGCGTGGAGGACATCGCCGCCATTTCGGGTCTTCATATAACCGTATTCGACTCCGAGGGGAATGTGGTCGCCGACTCTCACCTCCCGTACTGGTCGATCGACCCGGGGCTTGAAGACGGGCCGGTCTGGGAGGAGTGGTATGAGGGTGAGTGGGACGGACTGGAGGAGCAGGCATGGGAGATATGGGATGGAGAGGCGTGGTACAGGGAGGAATACTTTCCGGTCTTGCATGACGGGGAGATCGTAGGTTCGTTCGCCGCCTCAGACGACCTCTACCTTGACTCGAACCCTCTGCCTTCGGACCTGGTCGATCCTGAGGCTTCCCGCATTTCCAGCCTGGTCAACCGCTATCTGCTGTGGGTCGGCATCGGCGCCGCGGCCCTGGGGACGTTGCTGGTATGGCTGCTGTCGCGGCGCACCCTGGCCCCGCTGCAAAGGCTGGGGGCGACGGCCCGGCGGCTGGGCCGGGGCGACCTGTCGCAACGGGCCGAGACGGCCGGCCCCAGCGAAATCCGCCAGATGGCCCACAGCTTCAACGCCATGGCCTCCGAGCTGGAAGAGGCGGAGCGCCACCGCCGCAACCTCACCGCCGACATCGCCCACGAGCTGCGAACGCCCCTGTCCAACATCCAGGGCTACCTGGAGGTCATCAAGGACGGGTTGATTCAGCCCGCGCCGGAGACCATAGGCACCATTCATAGCCAGGCCCTGCACCTGTCGCGGCTGGTCGAAGACCTGCGCCTGTTGGCCCAGGTTGAGGCCGGCGGGCTGGAGTTGCAACTGTCCAAGGCCCGGATCGGGGAACTGCTGCAATCCAGCATCGAAGCGGTACGGCCCCGCGCCGAGGCCAAGGAGGTAGCCCTGAGCCTTTCGACCGACCCGGCCCTGCCGGAGGTGGACCTGGACCCAACCCGCGTCGCCCAGGTGGTCGGCAACCTGCTGGAGAACGCCATCACCCACACGCCGCAGGGCGGCCGTGTAATGGTGTCGGCCCACGTCGCCGCCGATGCCGTCGAGGTGGCGGTGGCCGACACCGGCCCAGGAATCGCTCCCGAGGACCTGCCCCGGCTGTTCGACCGGTTCTACCGAGTCGACCCCTCTCGTTCCCGCAACACCGGAGGGTCCGGTCTGGGGCTGACCATCGCCCGCAGGCTCGTCGAGGCCCAAGGCGGTTCCATCGAGGCCGAAAGCGCAGTGGGACAAGGCAGCAGGTTCACATTCCGTTTGCCGACCGGCCGGTAGAGGTCGGCTCCGGCCCCCTCTTCGCGAATGCGCCTCTATGACCCGTGCCTACTCATCCAGCAGGCCGTTTCGCACAGCCCAGACCCACCAGCACCTGCTTGGTCTCGATCTTGAGCTTGTCCTGGATGCCGTAGATGGCGTTTCGGATCGTCACCGGCTGATTGCCCTGGCCTCAGCGATCTTCGCGTACGACAGGCCCTGAGCGAACAGCACCGTGTCCGGGTCCAGGCTCTCGTTCACGCGGAGGCTGGCCTCCCTCAACCTGGTCAGGCGCTCCCGCAGCGCCTCCAGCTCTCGCTCGTGCTCGTCGGCTTCCTTCATCTTCCCTCCCTGACCGTACTGCGGACGCCCTGGGTCAGCCGGTGCCTATTGTACCGGATCGGCCAAATACTCACAATAACGTCACGGTTATAGAGATTGATAATCACACTGGACTCACACGGGTAGTTTACAATACATGCTGGGTGATTGTGCAGTCCGCATGGTCTATGCCTGCCCGTTAGAGGGGTTGTATCGGTCTGCCTTCCGCATAGGATGCAAGTTGCAGCAGCGTCAGAGAGCGCACCGGCGGTATCCGCCGTCGTGAGGACGCGCCTCTACGAGCATAATCTCTCTACCCCCCCCGGACGAATATCATCACCAGATAACCCCACACACGCGCCTTACGCGATCAAGTGAAAGGAGACCACGGAAATGACTGTATCCCCTCTTCGTATCCGCTGGCTCGCAGTCGTGGCAGTTCTGGCCATCGCCGTCGTTCTAAGCGCCTGCAGCGACGATCCGGCTCCCACGCCGGAACCTACGGCTACTCCGACCGCCACTCCAACGAGCACCCCCACGTCGGAGCCAACGGCTGCTCCGACCGCCACACTCACGGACACCCCCACGTCGGAGCCAACGGCTGCTCCGACCGCCACACTCACGGACACCCCCACGTCGGAGCCAACGGCTGCTCCGACCGCCACACTCACGGACACCCCCACGCCGGAGCCAACGGCTGCTCCGACCGCCGCGCCAACGGACACCCCCACGCCGGAGCCAACAGCGACTCCGACCGCCACTCCAACTGACACGCCCACGCCGGAGCCAACGGCTGCTCCGACCGCCACTCCAACGAGCACCCCCACGTCGGAGCCAACGGCTACTCCGACCGCCGCACCTACATCCGAAACGGGAATGGACCGTCCGGCCCAGGGCAAGCGCGGCTATTCGAGCGACCACGGCGTATTGAGTCCGTACGTCAAACCTGACGAAATCGATGGAGTTGGAAGGAAATTGCTGGCGATCTACATGGTTGGCAGCGACCTGGAAGAGAACGGCCTGGCCGGCACAATCGACCTTGTTGAGTTAGTCGTCGGCTACGACGCCCTGCCTGACGGTCAGGCGGTTGAGGTTATCGTCGCCTTCGGAGGCGCTCGCACGGACGGCTGGCGGGGCATGAAATTCGCCAATATCTCCCAGCTTGAGACCGATGTCGAGGATATGGCGTTCGGCAACGAAACCGGTCCCAATGCCTACCTCTACCAGGCTGACGGCGCGCATATGGGGGACGAGAGCTCGCTGAAGCTGTTCCTCGACTACCTGAGAGACGGCTACGTAAACTTCGACCAGAGGTTCCTCACGTTCTGGGACCACGGAAACTCTTACAAGGGTTTCGGCAACGACACCAACTTCAATGGGGACGCATTGCTCTTGGACGAGATAGAGAGGGCGTTCCAGCGCAGCCAACCGGGCAGGCTCGACCTCATCGGCTTTGACGCGTGTCTTATGGCCACGGTGGAAGTGGCAAAGATAATCGAGCCCCATGCTAAATATATGATTGCATCTGAGGAGCTTGAGCCGGGCCACGGGTGGTTGTGGAACGCCGTGATTCAACTGTACGCCCAGGAAGGCAGCATCACCGAGGCCGGCAAGCAGATGGTCGACAACTTCGTCCAAGACGTACATCAGTACGAATCCACGGGAAAGACCCTCTCATTGCTGGACCTGAGCCAGTACGACGAGCTGGTGAGGACACTGAACCCGGTGGTCTCAGCCTTCGGCGAGCAGCTGTCCTACAACGAGGAGTATTCCGATAGCCTCATCATCGGCTCCTACAGAGCCCAATCCTATGGCGCTTCGGAAAGGGACGACTCCCGGACCTCCATCGATCTGAAGCACCTCACCCAGCTATTGGCGGAACAGCTTTCAAACACAGAGATTGGATCGAGCCTGGATGAGCTGATGGCCGCAATTGATCGGTTCGTCGTCCATTACAACCACGACGGCTCCAAGCCCAACTCCTTTGGGGTCGCCATAGATGCACCGGAGAACGCGGACGCCGAATACTCGGCCTACAAGACCAACGATACGTGGCTGGACTTTCAAAGAGCGTATATCGACTTCCTCCTGAGTGACGACGAACCACCGGAGGTCAGTGCGGAGTACGCAGACTCCGACGGAACGTTCGCCACCGTCTATGACGAGAATCTAGCCAAAGTTACCACCCTTTACGGCTTCGTCCAGGGGGTTGAGGTCGAGGACGGCTCGATTGAAGACTTCTTCATGGTTGTCGCGGAAGAGCAGGCCTATCACACCGAGATCGAGGACGAGTATTTTGCCTCGACATGGGACCAGTTGTGGTTCACGGTGGAGTATGACCCGGGGGAGGACACTGCCTGGATACCCGCGTTCTTCACAGGAAGCTTTGAGTTGGATGGGCGCGAATACAAGCTCTACACGGCTGAAATCGAGTACTACCAGGCGGACAAGGATTACAGCAGGCAAGAGGAGTCCTACGACCTTGCCACCATGACGCTGATCGTGGATGAGGATTGGGACGTCGTCGATTACTACATCGAGACCTACCAGCTCCTATTCTCCGGTCCGGACGACGAAGAGGGCACTGTCCAGTTCGACAAAGCGACTTTGAAGATATCCGCAAAGGACGCGGTCCAATTCTGGAATTATGGATTCAGCCTGGAGGACCCGGCCAACGACCTTTGGTTCGCGGCCAGCGACATCGTTGCTTTTATCCAGGAGCCGGTCTTCCAGTTGGCATTCCTCGAGTTCGAGGACGAGTTCGGCCAGCTAATTGAGTACCACTATGCCATTTGGGCCGAGGACGCAACCGGCAACGCAACCCTGGGTGAACTGACAGCGTCGGTGCGGGTAGTGGACTCACCCTTTGGGAATATGCAGGTCTTCGCAGACCCGGCCGGTTTCTTCGAGGTCCAGACGCCGCAAATTTGGATAGAAGAAGAACCGGACCCGTCACTGTACGAGGTTTTCAGGGCTTCCGACCCCGAGGAGAACGGCGCTATCAGCATATACGTTGAGGAGGGTGTTCTCGTCTCCCTGGCGGAGTACGCCGACGCACTTGAAACCGGGTTTCTTGACGCGGGCGCGGAAGATCTCACAAGGGAATCGGTGCAGACGGAGCAGGGTCTTCCGGCTGTCCTTTTTGAGTGGTCAATTCATGGGGAGACTGTCGCATGGCTGACTTATCTGTCGGATGACGGCGTCGCCGTCGACATCGCCTACACATTCCCCACCGACCAATTCGACGCGGGAAGGGAGCTGGCATACTACTCCTTCTTCGACACCTTCCTAGTCAGGGGCGAATAGACAGGGCCCTAAACGCCGCCGCCAACGGCAGGAAGGAGCGGGGCAAATGAAACCCGATTCGGGCATCCTGGTTGTTGACTTGGCAGTCGGTCGCCGCCATGTGCAACCAACTCCCGTGCGGCGACGGCAGGTACAGTCCTGGGCTATTCTGACGCTGCTTGGTGCGGCATCTGTAGTATTTGCTGCGTGTGGCGACACTACGCCGGCCCCGTCGGGCGATTCCCTGCTCTGGCAATACAGCACCAGCAACCCGGGCGAGTTGGTGATCGTGTCTCCCACTGTGGCCGACGGTGCGGTGTACGCCGGCTCCTACGAGAACCGTGTGTACGCCCTGGACGCGGAGACCGGAGAACTCCTGTGGAGCTTCGAGACCGAGAGCGACCTGAGTCCGCCTCCCCTGGTGGCCGGGGGAGTGGTGTTCGTGGAAGATCTCGCCAACCTTTATGCGTTGGATGCGTCCACCGGGGACCTGCTATGGAGTGAGAAGTCGGCGCTCGGTGGCTCGAACCATGCCGCTCTGGTGAGTGACGGGATCGTCTACATTCCCACTTCGCCACGCGACGACGATTTCAGCGTCAGCGCGGTTGACGCGGTATCCGGGGAGCAGTTGTGGGCCACTGAAATGCCCCGTGCGGGATTGCCTCTACTGTTCCCTCTTACGGCTGCGGGCAGCAACGTCTACGTGTCAAACGACCACCGGGTGCATGCCCTTGATTCGACGATCGGGAAGTTGGTCTGGACCTTGGACGCCGGTGATCCGGTCACGGCCCCTCCCACGGCATCGAACGGGGCGGTGTTCCTGCGATCCTATACAACCGCCTACGCATTGGACGAGTCAACGGGGGAGGAGCTTTGGAGCCACGAGGTGGATTCCACCGAGTCGAGTTTCCCTCCTGTCGTCGTGGATGACGTGTGGTATCTGAACGGCTCGTCCCTGCGCGCCCTTGACGCCGCCACCGGGCAACTGCTCTGGTCGTTTGAGGCGGACAAAGAGAAAGCAGATCTCAGGCAAGCAGCGACCGGACAACCCGCAGTCGCAGGGGGCATGGTGTTCGTGCGAACGGAGTACTTGTACGAAAAGACGGATGCTTTCCATGCACTGAATGCCGCCATTGGGGACGAGGTATGGAGCATTGATGACGACTCTGGTCTGACCTCAATCATAGTGGTTGACGAAGTACTCTACGCCCATTCTCTGGATGGCTACCTCCACACGCTGGACGCCCGGACCGGAGAGCCTATCTGGAGCATCGCAATTGGCTATCACTGGTGGCGTTATCCCTACGCCGTGTCGGCAGGCGTGGTGTACGTGGGCTATCAGAACGCCGATAGCGGCGGCATATATGCCCTCTCCGCTCCCGGCAATTCCAACACGAGATGAAAGGAGACCATCGAAATGACCGTATCCCCTCTTCGTATCCGCTGGCTCGCAGGTGTGACAGTTCTGGCCATCGTCGTCGTTCTAAGCGCCTGTAGCGACGATCCGGCTCCCACGCCGGAGCCAACGGCTACGCCGACCGCGGCTCCTACGGCTACCCCAACGAACACGCCCACGCCGGAGCCAACGGCCACGACGACCACGGCTCCTACGGCTACCCCAACGAACACGCCCACGCCGACACCTACGGCCACGCCCACACCGGAACCAACCGCTACTCCGACCGCCACTCCCACGGACACGCCCACGCCCACGCCCACGCCCACCGCGGTTGATAGGGCCGCGCTGGTGGCGCTCTACGAAGCGACGGATGGAGCCAACTGGACGAGCAACGACAACTGGCTGAGCGAGGCTCCTCTGGGGGAATGGCACGGCGTAATCACTGACCGCAACGGACGGGTCACGGGGCTGGACCTTCGTGAGAACCAGTTGACCGGGGAGATACCGACCGAACTGGGCAGCCTCTCAAACCTTGAATGGGTGTACCTCGGTTGGAACCAGTTACATGGGACGATACCGCCGGATCTTGGCAGACTTACCAACCTAGGATTGCTGGAACTTATCAGAAACCAGTTGACCGGCGAGATACCGTCGGAGTTGGGCAGACTCTCTAGCCTGCGAAGTCTGTACCTTGACGGGAACGAGTTGACCGGCGAGATACCGCCGGAGTTGGGCAGCCTCTCAAACCTGATACAACTGTGGCTCTATGACAACCAGTTGAGTGGCGAGATACCGGCGGAGCTGGGCAACCTCGCCAACCTGGTAGAGCTGGACTTCTCTGTTAACCAGTTAAGCGGAGAGATACCGGAGGAGCTGGGCGGCCTCCCCAGCCTGATATCGCTGGACCTCTCTGAGAACCAGTTGAGCGGGTGCGTGCCAGACAAGCTGCAAGACCAGTTGGATATGGACCGTTCCCACTTGGGAGGGCTGCCGTTCTGCGGCACGAACACGAACGACGTTACGCCGCCGCGCTTGGCCGGGGCCGCACCGAGTATCGTTAACGACCCGTTGAACGGAGACACGTTCGGCCGGGGCGAAGACATCCTGACGGAGATGGTGTTCCTGGAGGACGTGTTCGTAGGGACCGGGGGCGGCCCGCCCACCTTGGAGTTGGAGCTGGGTCTCGGCGGCGATACTCGCACAGCGCGGTACTCCGAGGAGTGGAGCGGCGGCAACCGCCTAATCTTCATATACACCGTCCGGGCCGGAGACTTATATGAAGGCACGGTCTGGGTGCGCGCCGGCTCCCTGGTCGTGCCGACGGGCTCCTCCATCACCGACGCCGCCGGCAATGACGCAGATCTGTCCCGCTGGAACGTGAGTTCGGGGACGCAGCTTAAGATGGATGGCGGACCGCCCGACGTGGGCGGGTCCGCGACGCTGACGGCTGCCGAGGTGTACGCTCTGGTCTCCCCTTCGGTCCCTTTCGTCAAGACGCCAACGGGTACGGGGAGCGGTGTCCTGATCGAAGGCGGTTACGTAGTCACCAACTACCACGTGGTATGGCCCTATGAAACAGTTTGGGTTGCCTTTCCCGACGGCAACGTGTTGCAGAACGTGCCGGTCGTGGGGTGGGACTCCATGGCAGACCTGGCAGTGCTCGGCCCGGTAAAGGTACCGGCTCGTCCGGCGGGGACAGGCGGTGGCCCCATGCAACTGGGCGATGGAGAGGACTTGGCCCCGGGCAGCGAGTTGTTTCTTGTGGGATACCCCGCCGAAGTGGACGAGTTACCGGAGCCTACTATCACCAGCGGCATCCTCTCGCGGTTCCGCGAGTGGGAGCGGCTTGGGATGACCTATATTCAGACCGACGCGGCCATTGCGGGCGGTCACAGCGGCGGGGCGCTGGTCGACTCCCAGGGGCAGGTGGTCGGCATCTCCACGTTTTCTTTCAGTGAAGCCGGATTCGGGCTGGCGACATCGGCGGCTGACAACGCGCCCATCGTGGAGCGGCTGATTCAGGGCGAGTTCACGTCCGGGCTGGGTGATCGCCGGTTGCCATCCGGGGGCGTCGCCTTCGAGTTCCACGTGGAGTTGGCCAACTTCTGGGACTCCCGCACCTTCGTCTTGGACGCAACGGCGGGAACGATACTCCAAGCCGAGATCGACGGTCCGGGAGATGGATTCTTCCGGGTGTCCGGCCCATTCGGGTTGCTCTTGGGAGTGGATGACGGCGAAACCGGTATCGAGTCCGGCGCAGTGGAGTTGCCGATGGACGGGATTCACTTCGTGCAAGTCGAGATAGCGTCCGGTCAATCATCCACCTTTGATCTGACCAGCACCGTCAGGCTGAAGCCCTTCCATGACCCGGATGACGGCCGGACCATCGCGGTAGGAGAAACAGTTGTCGGAAACCTCGACTTCTTCTTCGACCGGGACTGGTATTCAATCCGACTGGAGGAGGGAGAGACGGTAAGGATTTCCACTGACTCTATCAATGTGGACACCCACCTTGCCGTCGGCTTCCCCAACTCCCGCGACGATCAGGTGGTCTATGACGACGACAGTGGAGGAGGGTTGTCCGGGCTAAACTCCGAACTGGTCTATCGCGCCCCGAATAGCGGCGAGTATTTCATTGTCGTTACCGACGCATTGAGCGATAACTCTGGTGGCTACTACCTGTCCGTTGAACGGGCGCCGGAGGGAACGGAAACGGTATACGTGCCAACCGGCCCACAGTTAGTCGAAGGGCAGATAGTGGAGAGCCCCTTTGGTGAGATGCTGGTCCTCGGAGACCCGTTGGGCTACTTCGAGGTGCAGGTGCCGGCGCACTGGGAAGAAGAGCCGGACTCGTCAGACGGCAAAGTTTTCGAAGCTCACGATCCCGAGGGGAACGGCGGAATCATAATGTATGTCGAGGAGGGTGTTCTCGTCTCCTTGTCGGAGTACACCGACGCACTTGAATCTGAATTTCTTGAACTGGGTGCAGAAGTTTTCACGAAAGAAACCGTGCAGACGGCGCAGGGCCTTGCGGCAGCCATCCTTAGGTATTCACTTGAGGTTGACGGCGTAGGAGTGGCTGGAACTACGCTGCTCTACCTGTCCGACGGCGGGAAAGCCATCACGATCACATACGTTTTCCCCGCCGCTCATTTCGACGCGGGAAGGGAGCTGGCCTACTACTCCTTCGACACCTTCCGGGCGACACTTTCTCTTGAGGGAGCTACTATCACGCCCACTCCAACACCTGACGTCTTGCCGGGCGAAACCGTGTGGAAGTTCAGCACCGGTGGCACCGTATCCGCGAAACCACTGTTGCACAGTGGGACCGTTTACATCGGCTCTGAGGATGGCGCTTTGCACGCTCTGCACGCCAGCACGGGGGAACCAGTGTGGCGCTACCAAGCAAATGCGGGTATCAGCGTCGGCGCGATGATCAGCGGCGATGTAGTCGTGTTCGCCGATGTCGTCGGAACCGTATACGCGGTTGATAAGTTGCGAGGTCGACTCGTATGGAAATCTGACACTCATTTTGAAGACATTCAGCCTGAGCTGGCCACAGATGATGAAAGAGTGTACGTCACTGACCTATGGGGGGGTGTGATCGCGATTGACCTCAGCGATGGGTCGATAGAGTGGGGGTTCGATCCAGGGAACGTTATCTATTCCGCAGCAGTCGAACACGAAGGCAAGGTCTATGTATCGGTACAAGCACAGGGCACATATGCCTTGGATGCTGGAACCGGAGAGGAGCAGTGGTTGAACCGGCGGTCAGGTTCAGCCTATGTCACAGTGGTCGATGAACAGACGGTGTTCTTGGGAATGCCCGACGGTAAAGCACTAGCCTTGGACGCCGTTACGGGAGACATCGCATGGCACTCGAGAGTAGGAGGAGGCGCGAGAGGAATGTCCGCCGCGGTATCAACAAAGGCCCTATTCGTCGCGACATCCGACGGCGAGGTGGTTTCTCTATCGAAATCCGACGGCGAATTTAACTGGATATCCGGGGTATCGAGTGAAAGCATAAGGAACGTTCCGACGGTTCCGGAAGTTTCTGAAGGTGTCGTATACGTCGGTTGGGATGATGGTAGTATTCGCGCGCTCGACTCGTCCATCGGGTCTCTCTTGTGGACGCACGAAACCGGGGGCTCCGTCAGGTCGTCCGCGACGGTGAGCAACGGCGTCGTCTATTTCGGCTCCGACGACGGATACCTATACGCGGTCAAAGGCGGTTTCCCCGAATCCTACGTCCCGGCCCCAGCGCCCACCCCCACTCCTACGTCGCCGCCGTTCGAGCCATTAGCCCCGACCGAGTTTAAGCAGTGGCTTGAGGAGGCTGTGGGCCGTGATGCAGTCGCCGGAAGCGCCATTTTACAGTCGCAACTCGTCGATGCAGCCGAAACGGGCTATCATCTCGCCACGGGCCGGACTTTCGCCCAAGACAACGTAGAACCAAGATTCGTTTCGTATGTTTGTGGCGAAGCAGCAGCAATTTACGGCGTTGAACGCCGATCACACATATTGGCAGTGTGCGACGAATATGTGGACAGCAGTCCAATCTTCGCACTCTTGGCATTGGTCCATGAAGCCGGGCACGCGTTGGAGGACATACTGAATCCATTGCCCGAGGCAACAGGCGTCATCCCGGAATTGGAATTCTCGCCGCTGAGCTTCTCTGAAGCAAGAGCGCAGATTTTCGAAGCTGCGGTGGTTCGCGAACTGTTTGAATACGTAGGTTTGGATTCCGACGCCGGACTATTCGACAATGTTGAGCTCAATGCTCTCGAAGCCCTTGATGAGCAGTCGTACCACGGAGCGCCTGATACATGGATCCCCGAATATGATGTTG
>CBDCQN010000001.1:0-1659033 GCA_965220625.1 Dehalococcoidia bacterium | reverse complement strand
CCAACTGGGAGTTGTCGTTGGTAAAGGCGTCGCACTGCCCGCTTTCGTAGGCGGCGAGAACGGCGTCGGTGTCCTCGAAGGTCAACGGGTTGATGGCCAAACCGTTCTGGCTAGAGAAATCCCCCAGGTTCAACTCGGTGGTGGTCCCCTGCGTGACGCAGACGGTGGCGCCGCCGAGTTCCAGAGCGCTGGAGATGCCCAGGTCCTTTCTGACCATGAAGCCCTGACCGTCGTAGAACATCGTCTGGACGTAATTGCCCCATTGCGCGTCGCGAGAGGTAGTCCAGGTGACGGTCCTTACCAGCAAGTCGACCTCTCCCGACTGGATAGTCGGCCCGCGTTCGGCAGCCGTAATCAAGCGGATTTCGATGGCCCCTGGGTTGCCCAGCACCGCCGCGGCCACGGCGCGGCACAGGTCGATGTCGAACCCCACGTTATTTCCGGCGCTGTCCAACGCCCCGTAACCGGGAACATCGGTGCGGCTGGCGCAGATGACCTTACCGCGGTCTTTCACCACCTCAAGCCGGCCCCCATCATCGGAAGCCGTTTCCCCGCCACAAGCAGCCAAGGTTGCCAGAATCACCAAGAGTCCCGCGAACGCCATTAGAATCTTGTATCTCGCAATTACTTGAACCATATACTCCACATCCAGAGCGATTAGCGGACTCCAAAGCCGCCCATTACTATACTGAAAGAATACTAACCGACAAAAGTGCCTGACCAGCCCATGCCGGTCTTGACTGCGGTCCGGGCGAGAGCCGGGGCTCTCAATTCTCCGGCGCCGCCAGACTCGGGACAACAGGCGGCTCAAGCCGAGGGCTGGGCCAGCACTCGCGGGGCCACCTTGCGGGAGAGCCAGCGTCCGTCGCCGGAATCGCCGGTCAGGCGGCCGTCTTGAACAATGACCTTGCCCCGCAACATGGTCGCCACGGGATAACCGATGCACTCGAACCCCTCCCATATGGAGTAGTCGGAGTCGGCGTGCAGGTCGTCCAGCGTCAGGGTTTTCCTGATATTCGGATCGAAGACGACAATGTCGGCGTCGCTGCCCACCGCTATTACCCCCTTCTGCGGGTACATGCCCAGTATCTTGGCCGCATTCGTGGAAGTAATTGCGGCGAACCGCTCCAAGGAGATGCGGCCGGTGGCGACCAGCTTGGTGTAGGTCACCGGCATCCGGGTCTCGATGCCGTTGTGGCCTCCGCAGACGGTGCGAATGGTGTCGCCCGCCAGCTTGACGTCCTTGTAGGTGGTCCATTCGTCTGTGGCGGTGGTGCACATGGGCCCATCCACCAGGCCCTGTTGCAGCGCATCCCGGTCCTCGGGGTACTTGATGGCCGGGTAGGTGTGGATTGCCAGACCGTCCGGTTTCTTATAGTCCTCGCAACTGAATTCCAGGTAGTTGTGCAACGCTTCGCCATAGATGGGCAATTGGGCGGCCCTGGCTTCCGCCACGGCGGCAACGCCCTCCTTGGCGGTGGTATGGACGAAATATATGCCGGTCTCGGTAGTCTGGGCCAGCCGTATCACCTTGCGGAACGAGATGTCCTCGGAGATGTTGTTGTGGGCCAAATGGAGGTTGGAGCCGTGGGCACGGCCTTCCCGCTCCAGCTTCTCTTCCATGTAGGATACGATGTCGTCCTCTTCCGCGTGGACCGCCATGATCCCGCCGCTCTTCGACACTTGCTGGAATATTTCCCAGAGGTGCCCGGTAGGGCAGCGGGCATGGAATGTCGTGAATACCTTGAAGCTCGCGACCCCGGACTCTATGGCCTCGGCGATCTCGCCGATGGTGCTGGGCGGCACCGCTCCGGCCAGAATATAGTGGAAGGTGTAGTCGGTATAGGAGTGTCCCGAGAAGATATCTCTCCTGGCCTCGATCTGGGACATTATGGGGTCGGTCGGCGGAGCGGCCCCCGGCGTCAACGGCAGGCTGCCGGCGAAATCGACGTAGGTGGTCACTCCCCCGAAGGCCGCCGCGCGGCTGGCGGCTTCCGGCGGCTGGGTGTATACCTCGGTGCGGCCGCCGGCCCAATAATCGGGGACGGGAACATTGATGTGGGTGTGGGGCTCGATGCCCCCGGGAAGGACTATCTTGCCAGTGGCGTCGATGGTCCGCCCTGCATCCAATACGTCCAAGGCTCCCGGCGCCGCCACCGCCGCGATCTGCTCACCAAGTATTCCGACGTCGGCTTGAATTGCCCCTTCCGGCGTGACTACCGTTCCGCCTTTAATGATCGTGTCCAGCATGACTGCCTCCAGGTTGAAATGCGTTTGGTTGGGATGCGCCCCGTTGGGATGCGCCTCGTGAGAATGCGCCTCAGGGGGTGATTTGGATATCTTCGGCGAGGGTCGCCGGAATCCAACCGGCCAGCAGGGTTTCCAGCTCCTCTTTACATTCTTCCAGCCGGTGTTCCGCCCCTTCGAAGAGTACGAGTTCCTTGGGCTCTTTCGCCCAATCGTATATCTGTTGGGCGCAGTAGAAGGGGAGGCGGGTGTCGGCCTTGCCGTGGGCGACCAAGAGCCGGCGAGGGGCCAGGCGGCCGGCCATCCCGGCGCCGTGGGTCTGAGGCGAAAGGGAAACGACTCCCTTGACGTCCGGGGTGGAAGCGCCCCCGGCGATTACGACGGCCCCGCCGAAAGAATGCCCCACCACTACGATGGAGTCGCAGCCCTCCGACTTGCAGTAAGTTACTCCCGCCAAGAGGTCCAGGACGCATTCGAGCAGGTCGCTGGGGATCCGGTAGTCCAGCCGTACGGAGGTGATGCCTTTGCCGGTCAGTTCTTCGGCCAGTTTGGCGTAGATGCCGGGACCGGGACCGCCGAAGCCGCCGCGGGCGCCGCAGACCCAGATGACCGCCCGGTCGGAGTCCGGGGCGCGATGGACTATCCCGTTGAATTCCCCGCGGTTGGTACGGAACCGGAGTCCTTCGCCGGTATCTCCGTCGGGCAAGGGCGCTTCGCGGACCTCGAGCAACTCGATCAGGTCAGCGGCGGACTCCGGTTTTTGACCGGGTGCGTTGGCGGTCATTCTGCCTCCTGGTTAGGGGGACCCAGGATATCGAGACGAGTATACCCGTCTTCGGGAATTATGCCAGAAAATCGGCCAGCGCCTGGTTGAACCCCTCCGGGTTGTCCTCGAACACCATGTGGGCCGCCCGCTCCACATGAGCCAAATGGCCGTCCTTCAGGGTTTCCACCATTCGTTGGGCGACGCCAAGGTCCAGGGTGTCGGTCTCCGAGCCCCGGACAACCAGAGTGGGACAGGTGATCCCCTCCAGGGACGGCCAGAGGTCGGGAGCCGGGGCGACGTCGTTGTTGCGCCGTTGCTCCCGAATAGCCAGGTCGTAGCGCCAACCGACCCTGCCGCCGGGCAACTCCTGTGTGGCGTAGGTCAGGCGCCGGCGCAATACCGGTTCCGATGCGAAACGGTTCTGGCTGTTCATGTACTCGAAAACGGCCTCGAAGGACTCGAACTCCTCGGGGACCTCCTGGATTTCCCGGGTGATGCGGGCGGCGCCCCTTGGGTCCAGGTCCGGGCCGATGTCCACTATAACCAGGTTGTCCAGCCGTTCCGGGTTGCTTCCCGCGAAGGCCATACTGTTGCGTCCGCCCATGGAGTGACCGACCAGGGTAAAAGATTCCAGGCTCAAGGCATCGCTGAATCCCTCAAGGTCGGCGACAAACGCGCCGGTGGAATAGTCGCCGCCCGGGGCCCAATCGGACTCTCCCCTGCCACGCTGGTCCAAGGCCAGCACCTGGTAGTCCTGGCAGAACCGTCCGGAAACATCGTCCCAAGAATGGCAGTGACCGCGCAGGCCGTGCAACAGCACCATCACAGGCTGGCCTTCGTTGCCCCAGTCCAAGTAGTGAATATTCAGGCCGTTGGCGGTGATCATCCGGTCCCTTGGTTGCACTGAAGTGGTATTCGTCATGATTCAATCTCCGGCCGATTGAGTTTTGATGGTCCTGGGCAGAACCGAGAGGGCGCCGCTGCTGTCCAATACCCGGTCTTCGTCTCCCCATTGCGACATGAAGACCTTTACCTGGGAGAAATCGGTGAACTTGCTGGCGTCCATAATTTCGAAGCCCATTAGACGGCCGTCATTGCCGAAGTCGGCGACGACCCCTGGAAGCACTTCCTCCGACACCTCAATACTCTTGGAATCGAGGTCGATCGTCAGGATATCCACCTCGGCATCGTAGGCAATTCTCATATCGGGGCGCCTCCTTCGGGTGGTTAGGGGTGAAAGCGGCCATCTATAAACGTAGTGATGATGGTCTCTCCATCGAAGTCAACCACGACACGGATGTAATGCCCGAGTTCTTCTAGGTACGCCCAATGTCTGGTTCTTCCGTCATCTTGAACTTGCACCCGAACAGGATTATTCACCACCCAAATGGCTTGGTCAAGCGAGATTGGCCGCATGAAACGGTCCCGGGCGTAATGAACCGAGAATCTCATAGCCGGGGGGCGGCGTTAGCGCTTGATTATCAACAGGGAGAAGTAGTCCAGGTCCTCGGGTGACAGCGTCCGAATGTCGTCCACGACCCTCTCGCGCGGAGTG
The DNA here is from genome assembly GCA_965220625.1 of Dehalococcoidia bacterium. Lineage (GTDB taxonomy): Bacteria > Chloroflexota > Dehalococcoidia > Lucifugimonadales > UBA3495 > VXOI01. The sequence goes on along the minus strand of CBDCQN010000001.1, from coordinate 1,654,465 downwards.
GTGGCCTGCCGGACGTAGATGGCCTTGCCCGCCAGCCCCAGGCTTTCCAGGTTGGCCAAGGCCTGAATGAGATTCCGGTCTATCTCCATCAGCACTATCGTGTCGTAGTTGGTGATGGCCTCCCTCAAATCGTCGATACCGTAGACTGCGGGAAGTATGGCCAGGCGCTGCCCGTAGGTGACCAAGGGAACGCCCGAACGGGCCGCGGCCGCCATCACCGACGACACCCCCGGGACCACTTCAATGGTCAGGTCGGGAAACACCGGACTCAGGCATTCCAGAAGATTGGGGAACTCACTGTAGAGCATTGGGTCGCCTTCGGTGATGAAGGCGACGTCCCGCCCACGCCGGAGGTGGGCGCCGATGCGGCCGGCAGCCTCTGTCCAGGTTTCCTGGCTGACGGAGTTATCGTCAGCAGGTATCAAGATGCTCAAGGTTTCAGGCGGAGGGTCCGGAAGCACCCCTTCGAGGATGCTGAGGGCATAGCTGGGTTGGCCGTCGTCCAACTGGATGAAACAGATGACGTCAACCTGTTGAAGCACCCGCTGGGCCTTTATGGTGAGGAGTTCCGGGTCTCCGGGGCCCACTCCAACACCGTAGAAGCAGCCCAGAGACTGGCCTGAGGATTCGCCTGAGGACTGGCCCAAGGATTCGGAAGACGCCATCGGTTAGCGCACCACCAGGTTCACCAGCCGACCGGGCACGTAAACGGTTTTGCTGACCTCTTTGCCGGTCGTGTAGCTCTGCACCCTGGGGCTGGCCAACGCCAGCTCTTGGGCTTCGGATTCGGCTATTCCGACGGGGACCTCCAGCTTGTCCCGTACTTTGCCGTTGACTTGGACCACCAGAGTAATAACGTCTTCGGCCGCCAGTGCTTCATCCCATTGGGGGAACGGCTGCTGATGAATGCTATATGGGCGGCCGTTGCGCTCCCAGAGCTCCTCGGTCATATGGGGGGCCATCGGCGCCAGCATGAGCAACAGCTTTTCCACGCATTCGCGCCAAGTGGCGCCGTCGATGGAGGAGTCGGCCCAGACCCGGTTCAAATGGTTGGTCAACTCCATCAGCGAAGCCATGGCGGTGTTGAACTTGAACCGGTCCAGGTCGTTGTAACACTTGCGTACCGTTTGATGCAGCAGCCGGGTGGTGTCGCGGACAGTGTCTTCATCCACGTCTCCGCCGGCCAGATGTTGCGGGTCCCGGACGGCGATGTCCCACACCCGGTTGAGCCAACGGGCGGCTCCGTTGATGCCGACATCGCTCCAGGGCCCTCCTTGGTCCCAAGGGCCGATGAACATCAGGAAGCAGCGCACCGCGTCGGCGCCCAGCTTGCCGACCACGTCGTCGGGATTCACGACGTTGCCCCGGCTCTTGCTCATCTTCTCGTGGTCTTCTCCCAGGATGACGCCCTGGTTGAACAACCTGAGGAACGGTTCTTCGAAATCGACCAACCCCATGTCATGGAGGGCCTTGACGAAGAACCGGGAATAGAGCAGGTGCATGACGGCGTGTTCAGCGCCGCCGGTGTATTGGTCCACCGGCAGCCACCGTTTCGCCGCCTCCGGATCCACCGGACCATCGCCGTAGTGAGGGCTCAGGTAGCGCATCATGTACCACGACGAGTCCATGAACGTGTCCATGGTGTCGGTTTCCCGCCGTCCCGGACCGCCGCACCGGGGGCACTTGGTGTTGACGAAAGCGGAGTTGGCCGCCAAGGGCGATTCGCCGGTGGGTTTGAATTCAGCATCTTCCGGCAGCAACACCGGCAGGTCTTCCGGCGGTACGGGCACAACCTGGCAGTCGGCGCAATAGACGACCGGGATGGGCGTCCCCCAGTACCGTTGCCTGGAGATGAGCCAGTCCCGCAGCCGGTACGAAACGGTCCGTTTACCCCAGCCGTTTCGCTCGATGTCGTCGGAGATGGCCTCGACGCCCTCTTCGTTGGTCATTCCCTCGTACCGTCCCGAGTTGGTCATGAAACCATCGCCCAAGTAGGCTTCCGTGGGTTCGCGGCCATCCCAGGTGATTGGCGCTATCACGGTCCTCACCGGCAACCGGTACTTCTTGGCGAATTCAAAGTCCCTCCCGTCATGGGCCGGGACTCCCATGACCGCTCCGGAGCCGTAGGTCATCAGCACGTAGTCGCCGATATATACGGGCACCCGTTCGTTGTTCAGCCGGTTAACGGCGTAGCTGCCAGTGAACACTCCGGTCTTTTCCTTCTCCGTGGAAAGCCGGTCGATTTCCGAAGTCCGGCGGGTCTGTTGAACGTACTGCTCCACCTCCTCGCGGCGTCCGTCGGTAGTCAGACCTTCCACCAAGGGGTGTTCCGGGGCTAGAACAATGAACGTGACCCCGAAAATGGTATCGATACGGGTAGTGAACGTGCGGATCTCGCTCTCATCCAGCCCGCTGGCCGAGATGTCGAAAGCAATTTCCACGCCCTCACTCCGGCCGATCCAATTGTTCTGCATGTTGAGGATCTTCTCAGGCCAATCTATGAGGCCGCTGAAATCCAGAAGCCGGTCGGCATAATCGGTGATGCGAAAGAACCATTGCTCCAGGTCCCGGCGGGTGATGACGGCGTCGCAGCGCTCACAGGCGCCGTTGACCACTTGCTCGTTGGCCAGCACCGTCTGACATGAGGGACACCACACAACGGGGGCATTTGCCCTGTAGGCCAGTCCGTGCTCGTAAAGCTTCAAGAAGAACCATTGGTTCCACCGGTAGTATTCGGGAAGACAGCAGACCACTTCCCGGTCCCAATCGTAGATCGCGCCGATCGACCGCAACTGCCTGCGCATATTTTCGATATTGGCCATCGTCCATTCAAAGGGATGAATCCCCCGGCTGATGGCGGCGTTTTCCGCAGGCAGGCCGAAGGCATCGAAGCCTATGGGATGCAGAACGTTGTAGCCCTGCATACGCCGGAAGCGAGCGTGGCAGTCCGCAGGGGCCATCGCGTACCAGTGCCCGATGTGAAGATCGCCCGACGGGTAGGGGTACATGGTCATCTCAAACCACTTGGGCCTGGGGTCGCCGTCGGCCACCCTGTTGAGCCCGTCCTGTTCCCAGCGGGCCTGCCATTTCTGGTCTATTTGCACCGGATCGTAGCCCAATTCGGCCTGTCGCGGGCTGGTCGTCATCTACTGTCACCTCGGGTGGGCCTGGAGTAGGCTGCGCCGTCAAATATCTTAGCATAGAAGGCCGGTGGCTTCCGGCGGACCGGACTCCCGCTACGGACCGCCCGGCCGCGACCTTCATTGCCGGGACTCCGACGCCGGGACTCCGACGCGGCCCCGATCTGGGCGGACCACTTAGAAATTATCTCAAAAGTCCCTTCCCCCTCAGGGGGAAGGTTAGGATGGGGGTGGGACCCCGCCGGGTAATTGACGCCAAAACAGATGATTATGAAAGGTGCCATCAGTTTTGAGATAGTTTCTTAATAGTGAAGTTCGGTTCGCAGGTTCATTGACATGCCCGGCGGCGAATCCTAGAATTTGGCCGCGATCCAGTACTCTCCAGATGGACTGGCCCGGCCTCGGACTATACAGACCGGTCCTGCAACGGCCACGATTACCGGAATCGACTGCAATTCCCTTCCTCGACCCCGGCAGGCCTGCCGTGCCGGGACCGCATCGTCTTCCTGCATGCCCTATGTCGCCGCCCCCGGCCGGAGCGGTTGATCATGGCCTCCAATCGCCGCCGCCGGCCTAACGAAGCCATCATCAGACTGCCCCGCAGCAGGGAAGTGTCACCCGTGGTGGGGGAGGCTGCGCCCCTGCGCCGGCCCCGGCAGCTCTTCGGAGTATCGACGATCCTGTTGTCCGGTTTCGCCCTTCTGATTCTGGCTGGTGGGGGCCTGTTGACCCTGCCCATTGCCAGCCAGAGCGGGGAGTTCACGCCCCCAACAACGGCGTTCTTCACATCGACCTCGGCCGTCACGGTCACTGGGCACATTGTAGTGAGTACCCCGGACTACTGGACTCCCTTCGGCCAAGCGGTCATTTTCGCGCTCATGACCGTGGGTGGACTGGGATTCATGGTGTTGAGCACCTTCCTCCTGTTGCTCATCGGCAGCCGCGCGACGCTCCAAGAGAGGATTCTAACCTACGGGTTCATGCGCGATACCGTCGGGGTGGAGCAGATGCAGGGCCTCCGGCGGATCGGCCGCCAGGTCTTGCTGCTGGTGTTCTCTCTGTACATCCTGGGCGCGATCATTCTTTTCTCCCAGATCAACGGCCTGGACGGCGTGGGCCCGTTGCGGTCGTTCTGGCATTCGCTGTTCCTATCGGTCTCGTCATTCAACAACGCCGGGTTCAACATCATCCCCGAAGTCCCGGCAGGGAACGCGGCCCGGTTCGTCTCGAACTTCGCCGTGTTGATTCCCATGACGGTATTGATGGTGCTTGGCGGTCTGGGCTGGGTCATCATCGTGGACGTCTGGCGGCACCGCCGGTTCGGGCGTTTTAGTCTGGACACCAAGCTGGTCGTAGTGACCAGCCTCGGACTCTGGGTGCTTGGCGCCGCCGTGCTGCTTTCGGCTGAAGTCCAAAACGCGGACACGATGGGAGCGTTAAGCTGGCCCCAACGGGCCGTGGGAGTGGTCTTTCAGTCCGTAAGCGGCCGGACCGCCGGCTTCAGCATCATCGATTTCGGCTACGCCGAGGAAGTCACCAGAATGGCGTTTTCGGCCCTGATGTTCATCGGAGGCGCGGCGGGCTCGGTGGCTGGGGGCATCAAGGTCGTGACGTTCGCCGTCATTGTTGCGGCCGTGGTCTCTTCTTTGCGAGGCCGGGTCCACGCCGAGGCTTTCGGGCGGGAAATCCCCCAGTCCCAGCTACACCGGGCTCTTACGGTGGCGGTCATGGGCGTAGGATGCCTGGTGATTGCGGTCCCTGTCGTGGCGTCCATTGAGTCCGACATTCCCTTCCTGCACCTTCTGTTCGATACGGTTTCCGCCTTGGGGACCACCGGCGCCTCCACCGGGATCGTGCCGGACCTGGGCATTACGGGAAAGGTGGTCTTCATGATCGCCATGTTCGTCGGCAGGCTGGGTCCGGTGACCCTGGCGCTGGCGTTGGCGCCTCAACAGGACGAGACGGAATTGTACCGTTTCGCTCAAGAAAGGGTTAGAATAGGTTAAGCAAACCGGAGGGGTCCTTTGAAGAAGCAGGTGTGTGTAATCGGGCTCGGACGCTTCGGCGGCACGGTGGCCAAAGAGCTGTACCAGAGCGGTCACGATGTGCTGGCCATTGACATAGACGAAGGCAAGATCCAGGACCAGATGGGCCTGGCCACCTACTCGGTCCGGGCCGACGCGACCAGCGAGTCGGTATTGAGGGAACTGGATGTTCCCGACTACGACGTAGCCATCGTGGCCTTGGGCAGCGACAACGTCCAGACCAGCATTCTGGTGACGGTGCTGCTGAAGAGCCTCAATGTTCCTTTTATCGTGGCCCGGGCGGCGAATGACCTGCACGGGTCGACTCTAGAGCGGGTCGGCGCCGACCGTGTCGTCTTTCCGGAAGCGGATAGCGCCCGGCGAACGGTACACATTGGGTTCAATGCCGGCGTCATTGATTACATGCCGGTGGTGCCCAATTTCGGAATCAGCAAGATGCGGCCTTCCGAAGAGATGCTGGGCCGCACGCTGGAGCAGGCCGGATTGGCCGATGCCCACGACCGCCACGGCATCTCGGTGCTGGCGATCCGTCGCGGCCGGATCTCCTTCCTGCACCCCGCCAAGGACGAGGAAATCAGGCCGGGCGATGTCCTGATCGTCGCCGCCACGAACGAACAGATCGGAAAGATTTCGGACATGGCCCACGAGTCTGCTCCGCTCGTTGCCAACAGCAGCGGACGCCGGAACGGCTCGTGACCGTCGCCCGGTGTTGGCCGCGGATGATTTCCCATGCGACTGGACGCTAAACGTATTCTGGTTCCGGTTAACGGAACGCCGTACAGCGAGCAGATTCTTCGCTGGGGTTGCCAGATGGCCCGGGAGTCGAAAGCGGCGCTTCATGCCATATACGTTATCGAGGTGCCCTTGGCGTTATCCCTAGAGGCGGAAATCGGCGAGGAGATCGATAGAGGAGAGAGAATCCTCTCCCGCATGGAAGCGATCAGCTCCCAAGAGAAATACAAGGGTCTCCAGGCGCGTTCCATGCGGGCGCGTCAGGCTGGTCCGGCCATTGCAGTGGAAGCCGAGAACCGCGACGTAAACTTGATTCTCATCGGCGTCCCCTACAAACGCAGTTTCAATTCATCCATGTTGGGTAGCACCGCCTCCTACGTGTTCAACAACGCCTCCTGTCAGGTTATGTTCTGGCGGGAATCGGCGCCCGGTCTGCTACTCCCGCGGGATTAAGCAGTGCGGGTCCTGATATACGGCTGCAGCCGCCTCACCGCCAACCTCGTGCCTCAGTTGGCCGGCGACGACACGGATATCACGGTTCTGGGCCCGGAGCGGAGCTGTCTTGAGGGCGTCGCGGCTCACCCAGGGGTACAGGTGATTCTCACAGCCGAGCCGATGATGCAGGACTACCTGCTGGAGGCTGGGATCAGTCGCGCGGACGTATTCCTCGCCATGTCTTTCGACGACCACGAGAACGTATTGGCCGCCCAGATAGCTCGAGACATGTTCGGCATTTCAAACGTGGTCTGCCACCTCCACAGCCCTCAACTGCAAGTGCTTTACACTGGCCTGGGGCTCAACGTGGTTGGGTATTCCTTCGGCCTACTGCAAGACGTCCGTCAGGCGATCGGGAAATAAGTAGAGGTACAGGGTGTACGTTCTAATCGTCGGATGCAGCGAGGCCGGCTACCACTTCTCCAAGTCACTGTTCGCCGGAGGCCATGAAGTCGTGGTCATCGAGCGGGACTCGGCCCGTTACCAGCTATTGTCGGACGAACTGGGCAGCGTGGGCCTCTTGGGCGACGGCACCGACGAATTTACTTTGCGGAAGGCCGGCATCTCCCGGGCCGACGTGGTGGTGGCGCTGACCGGTGTTGACGCCACTAATCTGGTGGTCTGCCAGATGGCCAAACACGTTTTCCAGGTGCCTCGAACCATGGCCCTGATCAAAGACACCAAAAACGAGCATGTGTTCAGTCGTTTGGGGGTCGACGTAGTAGTGAACTCCATTCACTTGGCGCTCGCGGCGCTGGAGGATGGAATACCGGGCCGGCCCTTGGTCCACGTTATGAATCTCCGGGTGCCGGGGATGGAGCTGGTAAGCGTATCCATCCCCCAGGACGCCAACATTGTGGGGCAACGGTTGGGTGAACTGGACCTCCCCCCCAACAGCTTTATCTCCTTGGTGGTGAAGCGGAACGGGGCGCAACTCCCGGACAGCCGAACGTTCATAGAGCCCGACGACGAACTGGTAGCGGTCACCCCTACCGGCGAAGAGCAGATTCTATACGACATTCTCACGGGGGTCTGAAAATGGACGGCAAGCTCGCCTTTCTGGGTCCCGTGGGCACATTCACCGAAGAGGCGGCGATTCTGTACAGTCCCCGGGCGGACCTCCAGCCCTACCCGAGCATCAACGCCGTCGGTCAGGCGGTTGCCGACAACCAGGTTTACGAAGGCGTGGTGCCCATCGAGAACAGCCTGGAAGGCTCGGTCAATTCCACCCTCGATCTGCTGATCTCCAAGGAAGAGCTATTTATTCGCAACGAGGTGGTGTTGCCAATCGAGCATCACCTGATGGGGAAGCCGGGGACCCGGTTGAATGAAGTCGAGGTCGTATTCTCCCATCCCCAGGCCCTGGCCCAGTGCAGGGACTACCTGGAACGGAACTTTCCGGAAGCCGAGCAGATGGCGTCCCTCAGCACCGCCTTGGCCGTGGCCGACGCCCAGTCCTGCCCTGTTCCGGCAGTGGCCATCGCCACCCGGCGTGCGGCGGAGCTGAACGCTGCGGAAATCATAGCCAGCGGTATCCAAGACGGAGCGGCCAACGCCACCCGGTTCGTGGTGCTAGGACGGTCCGATCACGGGGTTACAGGGCAGGACAAGACCTCTATCTGTTTCTCTTTTGCCCAAGATGTTCCCGGCCAGTTGTACCAGGTCATGGGGGAGTTCGCCCGGCGGAAAATCAACTTGGCAAAAATCGAGTCCCGCCCCACCAAGCAGTTGCTGGGAGAGTACGTCTTCTGGATCGACTGCGCTGGCCACAGGGAGGACGGGTCGATGCGCTCGGCCTTGGAGGCGATCTCAGGGGCCGTCAGTTCGTTGCGAGTCTTGGGTTCGTTCCCTAGGTGGGGGCCCGGCGACTGAGCGGTCTTTACCAAAAAAATCGGCCCTCCTCTCTCGCGGCCATCCGGGACTACCACTTCCCGCCACCATCACCACCGGATGGCTCCGCTCAAGGAGGGCCGACCATTCCCGGGCCCTTTTGGTAAACATTTAAGAAACTAATTGGCATATTAACCAATTTTGGTCTTTATGTCAATACCCTATTCACCAAGGCCACCAGGATCACCGCGCTAATTGATATATGTCGACTCCTTGGTTGCGAAACACCAACTCAGCATGGCCCAGCTCATCCATTCGAACAAACTTCTCCAGTCCCCGATCGTCGTAGAGCACCCGTTCCAACTCCCCGATCACCACGTAAGTAACGTCGTATTCCCGCATTAGAGCCCGTGCCAGTTCGATGTCCCTTGTGTTGTACATCGTTCCAACATTGTCGGCCCGCCGCAAAATTTCGGCGCTGTAATCAGTCCGTTGCTGTATCTGGTGCCACGGCCATCCCAAGACGGTGGGCAGTCCGGTATATATTGCGAAACGGGACCCCCAGCGGTATTGCTCCATGTGGGCTTCCAGGACCACCGGCGAGCCCGCGGCGTTGTCCTGGAGCCAATGGACCGCTTCCCGGTCCCACTTCAAGGCTATCGGTACGTCTCGTTCGAAGTGAACGGCGGACGCCATGTAAGCCGCGCCGTCCAAGCCGCTGGCCGCTAGAGGATCGAAGCGGTCAGCCACCCGGTCGCGCGTCCCCAACGCCGTGTATATGAGACTGGACCCTACGAGGATAACCAGCATTCCGACCCAAGCGGTGCGCTTCCAGTCCCAACGCCGTTCCAGGTACGCGGCCGCCCCCATGCGCCAGAGCATGTAGGCCGAGCAGACGGCCATCAGCACCCAGACTTCCAGATAGTACTTGAAGAACGTGTTCATACGGCCCACATCGCCCTCGACCGTAACCAGGTCCACGCCGGCCGCGACGAGGAACGACATGGCGAGCAGCCCCAAGGGGACCGCAGCGAAGGGACGGTCCTCTCTGTCCGACGCCAGCAGACGCCAACCGGCAACCACGGCCAACACCAGGAAGACGACAAGAATGACGACATTCCAATAGCCCGCCAATGCCAGGCAGGCGGCCGCCAACACCATCATTCCCACTACAGTCCGCAGCCAACGGAGTGCTACGGGTTCAGCCCGGCGGCCTGTCAACCCACGGACCATCGAGACCAGGGTCTCCCGGGCTTCGATAATCAGGAAAGTCAGCGTTACGAAGATGAACAGGCCGTGCACTCCGAAGTAGCGGTCGACCGGCGTGCGCCACTGGGAAACGTCCAGCCCGCTGTTGAACGTCTGGTAGGCCTGATGAAATGGCCAGAAGGCCAGCAGGCTGACCGCCAGAACTCCCGCCGCCAAGACCCCGAACAGCAGAAGCCGTCGGGATGGCCTGCCTTCGCAGAAGTAGGCCGCCAGCCCGAGCAGGGCAAACACCAGCACGGCGTACGCCGGGTAGTCCCAGCTATTTATGGCCCATAGCGCCCCCAAAGCCACCGCCAGAGCGGCCACCGCAAAAGCCTTCCATGCAACGCCGGGGGCCCGGAGTCCCGCTACGAGATTCAAACCCAGGCCGAGGACCAGGACCGTAAAAGGGATAACCATCATGTGAGCGTGGAGGTCCGCGAACAGGAAGGTGAAGAAAGGGAACTCGGTGATGTGGAAGGAGACGCTGCGATAATCGGGGACCGGTTCGGGCACCCAAAAGGCCGCGAACGATGGGTCAAAATTCTCCAGGGGCGGCACCATACGGCTGCTGCGCCAAAAATCAAAGCCGGGGAATGGCATGCCGTCGACAGCCTGAACCCAGACTCCCTGAACGATCTGGACGATGCCGTCCAGGTTGCCGATAACACCGACAAACAAGGCCGCTATCAACCCGGCGGTTACGCCGCCCCACCACCAAGGCAGACGCCGGAGGCCCGGTCCGGTGGCCGTGGCCGTCTCTTGAGATACCGGCGGCGTGGTATGGCCGCGGACTCCTTCCACCAGGTTGTAAACCAGCGAATAGGCGCCGGTTATGGTCAACGCGAAGAAGAGAGGCACCGCCAGGTTGAACGCGGTGGTCGGCAGGATTCCTGTGATCCGGATGATTCCGGCGAGAACGGAGTAGCCCCAGTAGTAGTAGTTCAGGTAGCCGCCTGCAAACCAGGGGTCGAAGGGCGGCAGGGTAGTGGAGCGCACTACCGCGTTGAGGTACGCCAGCTCCATCGGTTTCTCCCCGCCCCGGTACGGTTGCCACAGGTCGGGGTTGGCGTAACGCAGGGCCACGAACGCCAGGAAGGCTGCCAGGAATATCGCTTCTCCCGTCAAGACAAGGCGCCACCGGGCTCTGAGGAATTCGACCATCTCGCGCCACCGGAACGCCCACGCCGCCGCCGAAAGCAACGCCAGCGCCGCCATGGCGAAGTAGACCGTGGCCCGGGAGAAATCAGCCCAGCCAAGCGAAACCACCAGCCAGGCAACGTAGGTGACCGCCAACAGGCCCAATATCCTGGCGAAGATTATGCCCCGGTCGGGTAGGGCCTTGAATATGAAAATGGCGAAGGGCAGGGCCAGCAGGTAAATCAGCTCGGTGGCCAGCAGCCAAGCGAGCACCGGGAACCGGTTGGTCCAGCCGTTACGATCGAATATCTCGGAGAAGGTCCCTCCTTTCCTCTGGGCGGCCAGGTCTTCTTCCGAGAGCATCAGGCCCACCGGAGGGTATCCGGACGACCCGGACCGCACGAGTTGAGACCGGAGCCTCTCTCCCGTAAACCTCTCCTGGTTGCGAAACACCAGCACCCGGGGATGGTCGTAGCCGACCACGTTGTCGTCGGCGTAACCCAGTTCCAGGCTGAAGCCCGCCTCTTGGCCGGCGATTTCAGGGGTCGGTTGGAACAGGCCGGCCCTCTCCAGCGCATCGTCGCGGAAGGCGACGCCGGCAAGTTGAGGGTAAGACGTAAACTCCCGTTCCAGGGTGTAGCCGAGCTCACCGGCGAATAGCTGCTGGTAGTAGGAGTTGCTCCGGGGGAAGCGTTCCGGGTCCCGGGCGACGCTGGCGTAGGGCCGGGCGCTGTAGAACACCAGGTACTCGGACCGGGACAATCGAAGGGCCAATTGCTCCATCTTGGCTTGGGTATCGGCCTCGTAGACCGGGAATTGCCAGACTTCGTAGCGGTAGAAATCCGGTATGTGCTCGTCCCAATGGTTGTCGTGGACTATCAGCGTTCCGGCCGGCACGTTCTCGGCGAACCAGTTGGACGCTGCCAGCGCCGGATGGTCTTCCGCATAAACCCTCTGGAACGCCAGCGAGTAGAAGGCTGTCGAGAGGACGACGAACACCATCACCGCCGCCACGGCTATTCGGACCTGGCCTTTCAACACGATGCCAATTCGGGCCGCCTGCCCGGAAATGAGTGCGTGGTTGTCCCACAGCCAGACCAGCATCCTCGCAGCCAAGATAATCATCACCGGGACCAGCGGGAAGATGTAACGTAGAAAGCGGACCTCGAAATTCTCCAGGAACAGGAAGCTGGGGACCACCCACGCGAGGAGCAACAGGTCGGCCCGCCTGGTGGCCGCGCTGGTGAGGGCAAGGATGACGGTAAAGGGGACCGCCAACCACGCCACGACTCCCAACGGTATCCCCAGCCCCCATACCGAGCTCTGCGAGACCTGGTAGAAGAACGCGGGGGTGTCCACGTATTGGATAGTAAAGGGCACCAATCCGGCGTTCCCGGCCATGCGGGTCTGGAAAGTCAGGTCTGCGACGAAATCGCCGAAATCCAGGAAGGCGTAAGGGGAGGTCACGAACAGCACCCCCACCGCCACCAAGCCGCACAGGACGGCATGTCCTGCCATTCGTTGGACCACGTCTGGGGTAACGTCGGTCCAGCGGCCCTCCACCTCGTCCAACACCCGGTAGAAGTAGACCACCGCAAGGGGGGCCAAGAGAGGAAGGACGTTGACCTTGGGGGCCAGGGCCAGCCCCAGCATCAGCCCCAGGATGGCGGAGTCGCGAAGGCGGCGACGCCCCGGCTCAAAACTCATTCGCAGCATGGCCCAAAAGCTGGCCAGCGTAAAAAAAACGGTGAATGTTTCCGGCCGGTAGAAATGGCTGTGCTGGACGTGGATGACGGCCAACGCCGCGAGGCCGGCCGCCAGAAGGCCGACCGGCGTTCCGTAGAGGCGGCGGCCCAACAGGTATACGAGGAACACCGATCCGGTGTCGACCAAGGCCGACAGGGGGCGGGCAATGAACCTCATGTCCATGGCGTTCATGTCGGTGAACACCTCGGCCACCGAACGGAAGAAGACCAAGACGTAGATGAGAATGCTGCCCAAGGGGAACCAGTGAGGGTTCAAGGGACTGCGCTCGGAATCCAGCAAAGCGCCGATCCCGGGCAGCCCCGGCTCGGCGGCCGGCTCGTCGCTGACGTAACCGCAGCCGCGGTGGCCGGGAGCTTCGGTCAAAAGGTCGTACATGCAGCCGGAGCGCATGTAGATGTCCCGTTCGTCGGGATGAAAGCCGTAGCCTTGGTCCCAGTCCACCCCGTGGAGCCTGAGGCCCAGGGCCAAGGCCAGGATCAGTCCCAACAACACCGGCGCCCACGACCAACGGGCCCTCACATGGGCAAGAGCGTTACCGAAATCGAAGTTGTTCCGCGCCAAAAAACGCGCCAAGCTACCCGCCAAGATGCCGGCCAAGATGCCGGCCAAGAGACCGATGGAATCACGAATGAGAATATATTGGCCTGAAAGGTCCAGACTCGAAATGGAAATCCCCCGTATTTCCCGAGATCGGGGATACGGGGGATTTACCGGCAGTCCATCCGCAGTTGTTCCTAACTGGCAATACGCTGCCGGAGCGGGGTTTAGATGCCTTTCTCGCTCATCAGGGCGGCCAGATCGGCGGTGCGGCAGGAGTAGCCCCACTCGTTATCGTACCAGCCCATGATTTTGACCATCCGATCCTGCATTACGATGGTCGACAAGGCGTCGAAGATACAACTGTGGGGGTTGCCCCGGAAATCGGAGCTGACCAAGGGCTCGTCGGTGTATTCCAGAATGCCCTTCAGGTTGGTCTCGGCGGCCTTGCGGAAAGCATCGTTGACGTCGGCGACGGTGACGTCATGGGCCACGGCGGCCGTGAAGTCGGTAATGGAACCGGTGGCCGTGGGCACCCGGAAGGCCATTCCGTGGAGCTTGCCGTTGAGCTCAGGAAGCACGAGCCCTACCGCCCGGGCCGCCCCGGTGCTGGTGGGAATGATATTCATAGCGGCGGCCCGCGCACGGCGCAGGTCGCTGTGGCGCTGGTCCAGGATAGCTTGGTCGTTGGTGTAGGAATGGATGGTGGACATCAGGCCGTGCTCGATGACGAACTGGTCGTGCAGCACTTTGACCATGACGGCGAAGCAGTTGGTGGTGCAGGAGGCGTTGGACACAATGTTGTGCTTCCCGGAATCGTAAAGATGGTCGTTGACGCCCAGCACCATGGTGAGGTCCTCGCCCCTGGCGGGGGCCGAAATGATCACCTTCTTTGCGCCGCCCGTGATGTGCCCGCCGGCCTTTTCCGCGTCGGTGAATATCCCGGTGGATTCCACCACCATGTCGACGCCCATCTCGGACCACGGAATCTGGGCCGGGTCCCGTTCCGAAAAGACCTTGATACTCCGGCCGTCCACCACGAGGTCCCCGTCGATGGCCTCCACCTTGCCGGGGTAACCACCGTAGTTGGTGTCGTATTTCAGCAGGTGGGCATTGGTCTCGGCATCGGTGAGGTCGTTGACGGCCGCCACTTCCACCTTGCCGGCATTTCGCTCTTCATTGGCCCGCAGGACCAGCCTGCCAATCCGACCGAACCCGTTGATTCCTATGCGCGTAACCATAAGCAACCTCTAACTATCTGTCGTTCAGGTGTGGCGAAAGCAACTCGCCCGCGTTTTCCAGGGTGAAGCCGACCGCCCATCCGGATTCATTGCAGTGGGCAACCAGGCCCTCGGCTATGTGCTCGTCATGCGTAACGGATTCCTGGCTGCTGACAAGAACTAAAGTATCAGACTCCCTTGAATAGGAAGCCAACAGTTCCCCGTGGTACAGGGTCCCCTTCGATACCTCTCCATTTAAGTACGGCGAGAGCATTTTGGCGGCGTCGAATAGGTCGAATCCCACGCATCCGTGCGCATCGCGTTCGGCGTAGAAACCCGTGAGAATAGTATTGGTCGTGATGTTGCGTCCGCCCCCGTTAGCCGGAATCCCGTTCCACATGGAGAAGAAATCCCCTTCTTTCACATAGTCGGCCTTTAGAGGTCTGATATCTCCCATTCAACCCCCAATTCGGTGGGACGGTATGCCGTAAGAATCGCGGGCCCGTCAGGGTTTTCGACCACCACGACCTTCATCGACCATCCTCCTGTCTCCGACTCTTGAATCCTCCGCCAACAAGCGTACCGGTCTCCTTCTTGCGCCTCTATATATTCTGGCTCATCCAACACATGCCTGATACGCTCATCGGTCGCTTCGGGATGCCTTTCCTCCCTTACCTGCAGGAAATGGTCTGTATGCCGATAGAACCTCCCACGAACCACAACCCCTAAGCTCATTTCGGTCTAGGCCAGCGTCGCCGACACGCCTACTCGTAATATTATCATACCGGCCGCCCCAGATAGCCAAACGCGGACGAGCGGGCGTACACCGCACCGTCGCCCAGCTCCGATTCGATTCGCAGGAGGCGATTGTACTTGGCGACTCTCTCCGAGCGGGCGGGGGCGCCGGTCTTGATCTGGCCCACGTTCCAGCCCACCGCCAGGTCCGCGATGGTGGTGTCCTCCGTCTCCCCGGAGCGGTGGCTCATCACGGCCCCCCAGCCGGCGTCGCGGGCGACGTTAAGAGCGGCGTGGGTCTCGGTCAGCGTGCCAATCTGATTGGGCTTGAGCAGTACCGCGTTGCTGGCTCCCTCGTCGATGCTGCGGCGGATCCGAGCGATGTTCGTAACCAGCAGGTCGTCGCCCACCAATTGGACCGACGTTCCCAAGCGACGGCGCATCTCCACCCAACCGTTCCAGTCGTCCTCAAAGAGTCCGTCCTCGATGCTGATGATGGGGTATTGGCCGGCCCAGCTTTCGTAGAGATCGATTAGTTGACCGGAATCGAGGGTCGCGCCCTCCCGCGCCAGGACGTACTTGTGTTGGGCCTCGTCGAACAGCTCGGTTGCGGCCACGTCCAACCCCAGGTAGACGTCCCGGCCTGGGGTGTAACCGGCCGACTCCACCGCCCGCAGCACCAACTCCAAGCCGTCCTTGTTGGAGGGAAGGAAAGGGGCGAAGCCGCCTTCGTCGCCCACGTTCAGGTTTTGGCCATCGGAGCGCAACAAAGATCGTAGGGACTGGTAAATTTCCACTCCGGCCCGCAACGCTTCCGAAAAGCTGGAGACCCCGACCGGCAGCACCATGAACTCCTGGATGTCGGCGGAGTTGGAGGCGTGCCGGCCGCCGTTCAGTATGTTGAACATGGGGACGGGCAGGCTGACCTCTTCACCCCTGGATACGTATCTCCACAAAGCGCCGTTGCACTCACTGGCAGCCGCAGCCCGGGCCACGGCCAAAGACGCGGCGAGAATGGCGTTGGCCCCCAGCCTGCTCTTGTCCGGCGTCCCGTCCAGCTCGACGAGGCCTTCGTCAATTGCCGCTTGTTCGAAAGGCGACCGGCCGACAAGCCAAGGGCCGATGGTCTGGTTGACGTTGGAGACGGCCGTCAAGACTCCGTTGCCATTGAAACGAGCTGCGTCCCGGTCGCGAAGCTCCAATGCTTCGTGGCTGCCGGTACTGGCCCCGGAAGGCACCAAGGCCACGGCGGTTGCCCCGTCGCTCAGCCGGACCTCAGCCTCGACCGTGGGATTGCCCCGGGAATCTATGGCTTCCCGGCCCATCACGGCCGCGATGGTGACGCCGGAGGTCCCTCTGCTCATTGCGTCCGCATCTAAGCCGTATCGCTGAGCGCATTCAATCTGGCCTGGCCTGCGGCAACGGCCTTTTCGACAGCGTCCACCGGGTTGTCGGCTTGGATTATCGCATCCTGGACCTGTTTTCCTTCACCGGACACGTTCAGGGTCCAGCTACTCAACCCGATGACGGGCACGCCGTCGGCCAGGGCATGGCTGATTTCAGAGAGCGTGCCGTAGGCTCCGCCGACCGCGATGGCGGCGGCCCCGGTGTGTACGACGATCACGTTGCGAGCGTAACCCATGGTGGTGACGATGGGGATATCGACGTAGCTATTGGCCTCGTCCGCGTCCCGGCCCGGCAGGATTCCGATGGTCGTGCCGCCTTCCGCTTTCGCGCCACGGCAGACCGCTTCCATCACGCCGCTCAACCCGCCGCACACCACGTGAATTCCCCGCTTGGCGAGTTCCCGTCCAACTTCTTCCGCCAGTTCGATGTGCTCTTGGCCCGGAGGATTGCTGCTGCCTATTACTGAAATGATCATGGCGGTGTTTTCGCGTCCCCTTAGGGCAGAATCGCCCGGCTCGCGGCTTCGATGGTGTCCAGCAGCGGGGAGGGGTAGACGCCGATCCAGAACACGGCCAGCAGGCCAGCGCCCAGCACGGCGATAATAGTGATGGAAGGCCGGCGGCCGAGGGACGGGAACGTCTCGATCAGAGCGGCCCCCGGACGGGCGGCGGGCCCTTCATGCTCCTCTACTCCATCGTGTTCTTCGTTGTCGTGTTCTTGGTTGTCGTGTTCTTCGTAGCCGTAGCCATGACCGTAGGCCCGGTCGCCCTCAGCCGGTTCTATGTACATCTGCCGGATGACCTGCAGGTAGTAGTAAAGGGAGACCAGGCTGCTGAAGACAGCCAGGCCGGCCAGCCACAGGAACCCCTCGTTGGCCACTGCGGTGAACAGGTAGAACTTGATGGCGAACCCGGCGAATATCGGCAGTCCCGCCAGGGAGAAGAGTCCGACCGCGATGGACACCGCCAGGAAAGGCTGAACGCCGCCCAGCCCGGCAAGGTCGGCGATCATCTCCTTGCCGGTCATGTTGAAGAACGAAATGAGGCCACCGAAAACCACAAAACTGGTCACCGAGTAGCCAACCAGGTAGAGCATCACCCCGTTGGAGGCCAGGTTGGAGTCCAATGACAAGGCGGCTATCCCGGCCAGGATGAAACCGCTGTGGCCAATGCTGGAATAGGCCATCAGCCGCTTGAGGTTGCGTTGGGCCAAGGCTACGAGGTTGCCCACCAGCATACTGACCGCGGCGAGCACCGCCAACACCATTTGCCACTGGTCCCAACGGTCGACGGCCGGCACGAACCCTTCGGCCACCAGCCGCAACACCAAGGCGAATGCCGCCGCCTTGGAGCCAATAACGAGGTAAGCCGTAATGGGATAAGGCGCCCCCTCGTACACGTCGGGGGCCCACATATGGAAGGGCACCGCAGCCACCTTGAACCCCAAGCCCACCACGATGAAGGCCACGCCCACCCAGAGAGCGGGACTGACTTCGGTGGCAGTGGCGAGCCCGGCGGCGATCGCGTCGAACTTGGTAACCCCCAGGGTGCTGTAGACCATGCTCACGCCGTAGAGCAAGACCGCCGAGGAGAAGGCCCCAATGATGATGTACTTGAGACCGCCTTCGTTGGACTTGGCAGTGTTTCGAGCATAGGCCGCAAGCACGTAAAGACTGAAGCTCAGCAACTCCAGCGCGATATAGGCGGTCAGCAACTCCCTGGCTTGGGCCATCACGTTCATGCCCAAGACCGAGAAAAGAATGAGCCCGTAGAACTCGCCTTGGTGTTCCAGGTGCGCTTTCACGAAGTCCATCGAGCTCAGGATGATAAACACCCCGATGCCCATGAAGACCACTTTGAAGAACAGGGAAAAGTCGTCGACGGCCAACAGCCCGTCGTAGAGGTCTTCCTGCTCGCCCCAAAGCATCAGTATCGACACAGCGATGAGGGCCAGCAGTCCCGCTACGGAGACCCACGCCAGGTATTCTTTTCGCCCTTCGGGGACGATCAGGTCCAGGACGAACACCAGGAAGGCCAAGCCCGCCAAGGCGAACTCGGGAGTCAGGAGGTCCAGATTTGCGGTGAGGTTAGGCACCTGACCCTACACTCCCGGGATGGTGGCGACGCCCACGTTGATCACTCTCATCAACGGCTCGGGCCACACGCCCACGAAAATAATCACCATAACGAATGCGCCGCCGACGGATTTCTCTATTACGCTCGCGTCGCCCAGCCCGGACCACCGTTGGTCCGGAACGCCGTAAAAAGTGCGGGCCAATAGCCTCAGGATGTAAACGGCGGTCAGGGCCGCCCCGATTACAGCCAATACGGCTGCGGGCAAATAGGTGCGGAAGGCCCCGGTGAACACCATGAATTCAGCGATGAACCCGCTGAGACCGGGAAGCCCGAGAGAGGTCAGTCCGGCAATGACGAAGAAGAAGCTGGTCACCCGCATGCGGCTGAAAAGGCCGTTCAAGACGCCGATGTCGCGGATGTGGGTGCGGTCGTAGATCGCCCCCACCAGAAGGAACATGAGGGCCGTCATCACTCCGTGAGAGAACATTTGCAACACGGCCCCGCCCATTCCGATGTTATCGAGCGTGGCGATGCCCATGAGGACGTATCCCATGTGGCTGACGCTGGAGTATCCGATGATGTATTTTAGGTCCTGTTGCGACATCGCCGAAACCGCGCCATATAGCACGTTCACGGTGCCGAGGCTGACTAAGACTGGCATCCACCAGTCGGCCCCTTCGGGCAATATGAAAATGCCGACCCGGATGATGCCGTAGGCCCCCAGCTTCATCAGCACGCCGGCGTGGAGCATGCTCACGGCAGTCGGCGCCGCTACGTGGCCGTCGGGCGACCAGGTATGGAAGGGCCAAAGGCCGGCCAATACGCCGAATCCGACCATGAAAAGCGGGAACACCAGGATCTGGAATGTGGAATCGAAACGCCCGGTTTCGGCCAACGCCTCCAACCCCTGGAGGGAGAAGGTTGGAGCGCCCAGGCCGGAGGCCTCCACGTAGACGGCGAGGATGCCCACCCAGATGAGGACGCTGCCCGCGACCAGGTAGAGAATCAGCTTCATCGCGCCGTATTCTTTGGTGCGGAGGAACGTGCCGAAGTTGGTGCTGCTCCCCCAGACACCGATGAGCAGGTACATCGGCAGCACCGCCAGCTCGTAGAAGAAGAACAGGAAGAACAGGTCCCGGACCACGAACACCCCGTAGACCCCGGCCGCCAACGCCAGCAGCAGCGTGAAGAACTCCCGGTTCCGATAGCTGATGCTCTGGGAGATGAGCACGCCGCCGAGGAGGACGATGCCATTCAGGACGATCAACGGGGCCGAAATCCCGTCAAGGCCGAGGGCGAGGTTGACGTCCAGCGGTCCCGGCAGCCAGTCGAAGGAGCGGAGCAACTGAAACCCGCCTTGGTCGTAGTCGTAGCGGGCAAAGACGACCACCGAAAGCGCCAGCGAGATGACGCTTACGAAGATCGCAAAGTACCAGTTGTCCTTTGGCCGGTCGCCGGGCATGAACATCATCAAGCCCGCCCCGGCCAGAGGGACCAGCACCAGCAGAAGAAGCGCTATGTCGTCGAAGTTGTTCAGACCGTCCTGAGCCAGAAGAAGATCCCCAAGCCGGCGCTACCCAGCACCATGGCGAGGGCGTAGCTGTAAACGTGGCCGGTCACGTGCAGGCGTAACACCGTTCCGACGCGGCGCACCGTGTCGGCTGGGCCGTTCACCACAACGTCGTTTATCACGGCGCGGTCAAAGAAAGCGATCAAGACGGACAGTCGGAACACCACTTGGTCAACTCCCCACTGGTAGGCCTCGTCGAAGTAGTACTTGTTTTCCACCACTTTCAACACGGGTCCCAGCACTCGCTTCAAGGGGTCCAGCGAGAGAGCGCCCCGGGAGTAGACGAGGAAGGTCAAGCCAAAGGCAGCCACTGCCAACACTGCGGAAAGGATGCCCAGCCACAGGGTGAAATGGAAGCCTTCGCCGTGGCCGTAGAACACGAACTCGCCGAAGCCGCCAAACTGCCCCGGCCAGTTGAAACTGATGAAACCGAATCCCGCCGCTAAAACGGCCAGCAAGACCAAGGGGCCGGCCATGGACAGAGGAGCGTCGTGGACGTGTTCCAACCCCTCTCCGATACGCCCGAAGAAGGTGACGAACATTGCCCGCCCCATGTACAGCGCACTGAGCAATGCGGTAACCAGCGCCAGAACGATGAACACCGGATTCAAGTGGCCGTTCCCGCTACTTTTCAATACGGCGGCCAGCATCTCGTCCTTGCTCCAGAACCCGGCCAGTATCGGCACGCCGCCCAAGGAGAGTGCTCCTATTGAGAATACCAAGGCGGTCAGCGGCATCACCCGCCGCAGCCCCCCAAGCTGGCCGACTTCCTGCCGGTTGGTGCTGTGAATCACGCTTCCCGCCCCGAGGAAGAGCAGGGCCTTGGCGAAGCCGTGGGCCAGTAGGTGGAAAATGGCCGCAGTATAGCCGAACGCGCCCAAGGACAGCATCATCAGGCCCAGGTGTGAGATGGTCGAATAAGCCAGTATCCGTTTGAGGTCGGTGACCACCAAGGCAATCGTCGAAGCCATCAGCGCGGTGACCAGGCCGACGATGGCCACCACCAACAGCGGGTCGGCGTCGTATGCTGCGAACAGCGGGAAGGCGCGGGCGACCAAGAACACCCCGGCCACCACCATGGTGGCGGCGTGGATCAGGGCGCTGACCGGGGTCGGGCCCTCCATCGCGTCGGGCAGCCAGACGTGGAAGGGCACTTGGGCCGACTTCCCCATGGCCCCCAGGAACAGGAGCACTGCGGCTATAGTCGTGACAGTCTCGCTCATGGCCCCGGTTTGTACGGCTTCGAAAGCCTCCAGCATGCTGAAGCTGCCGACCTCCCGCCAGATGAGCAGGATGCCCACCAAGAGCCCGACGTCGCCGATACGGGTGACGATAAATGCCTTTTTAGCCGCCTCACGGGCCGAGGGCAGCTCGTGCCAAAACCCGATCAAAAGGTAGGAACAAACTCCCACCAACTCCCAGGCCACGTACAGCAACAGGAAACTGTCAGCCACCACGATGGTCAGCATGGAGGCCGCGAACATGGCGTGGACGGCGAAATACCAACCGAACCGGGGGTCGCCGCGCATGTAACCCAGGGAGTAGACCTGGACCAAGAGGGCGACGAAGGTCACCAGCCCCAGCATGGCGATGGTGAGGGGGTCGACGATAATCCCCCAATTGAGACTGACGCTATCTGGTACCCCCGGCAACCCGGCGTTGAACCAACTGCGTTCGTAATGGCAGGTAAGGGCGCCGGTGCTCTCGCTGGTGAAACAGTCTTGGGAAGAGGGGTCCGCCCCCAGCCAGCCTCCCAGCACGAACCAGAAGACGACGAAACCCCCGCCGATGGCGAGGATGGACAGCAACGCCCCCTTACCGGGAATGAACCGCCCAAACAGTACGATCAGCGGCGCGGCGGCGAAGCTGAATACCGGAATCAGCCAAGCCCACGGCATCAGGGCAGAACCTCGCCGACCGGCGACAGATTGGATCGGCCATTGGCAACCGATGAATTGGCGGCGGCGAAATGGTTTGTGGAACGCGCCGTGTTTACCATTTCATCAGGTCGATTTCGTCCACATTGACCGTGGAACGGTTGCGGTATATGCGAAGTATGATTGCCAAGGCCAACCCCACCTCGGCCGCGGCGACGGTGATGATGAATATGGCGATCAATTGGCCGTCGAACCGCGCGAAAGCCCCATAGCCTTCCAGGTGCGACGCCGCGGCGATGAGGTTGATGTTGACCGCGTTCAGCATCAACTCGATGGACATGATAATGAGCACCGCGCTGCGCCGGGCCAGCACACCGTAGAGCCCGATGACGAACAGGGCGGCGCTAAGAAGCTGGAACCAGACGAGGTCTACCACGGCCTAACGCTCTCCGGATCCGGAACGGGCGATGATGATGGCCCCAACGAGGGCGACCAGAAGCACGAGAGAGGCCAGCTCGAAGGGGACTGCCCAAGTGGTGAACAGAGAGCGGGCTATGCCGGTGAAGGAGGCGTTCTGGGCCTCTGTGCCGCTCAACCCGTTGATCAAGAAGGCTGGCGCGAGGACCCCGAGGAGACCAAGAGCAGCCAGTGCGGCCAAGGGCCACTGCTTGTTATCAGATGTGCGCGGGTAATCCGCGCTCCTCGTGAGCATAATGGCGAACACCAGGACAATGATGATCGCCCCGCCGTAGATCAGCACCTGTACGATGGCCAGGAACTCGGCATACAACACCAAGTATATGCCGGCCACGGCGACCAAGGAAACCAGCAGAGCCAAGGCGGCGTGCACCACATTCCGGGTGGCCACCACGACCAAGCCGCCTCCGAGGGTAAATACTGCTAGCAGGATAAAGACGAACCAGGGCATATCAGAAACTCACGTTCCGTTTTACCAAAATATGAGCCACCTGGCGGCGGCTCTTTGGTGAAACGGGGTTGAGGGGAGCGACCAAGCTACGAATTTTCTCCAGGTACGGCGGCCGAGGGTGAAGAATTCCCAGGGGCCGCAACCGCTGCCTTGACCCGTTTGGTAGGAGGGATCCAGTCGGTCTCCTCTTGGTGCTTCTTGCCTATTTCCAACAACTCCGGCAGATCGACGCGGTCGCCGTTACGGTTGTAAGTGCTCATTTCGTGCTCGTGGGACATCACGATGGCGTCGAAATTACACACCTCGACGCAGATCCCGCATAGTATACACCGGTTCAGATTTATCTCGAAGCTATCTACGATCTTCCGGCGGCTGCTTTTGCCTTCCTGCTGCAGCGGGTTGTCCTTCATGGTTGCCGACATGCATTGGGTGGGACAGTGGCGGATGCACACCATGCAGCTCGTGCAGTAGGGCTCTCCCACCTCGCCGTCCCAGGTCAGGGCAGGGAATCCCATGAACCGGGGCTGCACCGGCGTGGGCGCGTCCTCCCGGCGCAGGAGGTTTCCCGTTGCCGGGTATTGGCGGGTCACCGGGTCCCGCAGGCCCTTGGCCGACGATAAGAGGGTCAATAACAGGCCCTTGACGCTGTTCAGCATTTCCGGTCAGTTGCCTCCCGGGATTAGATACGCTGGGGGAGTGCCAGAGTAACAGCCAGCATGACAGATAAAAGTCAGGAATGTCAGGGGTTCCCTAGGACTCATTCCTCACTCCTCCTTGGGCGCTCCGTCTTTGGGCCCGAAGCGCCTCCTGCCGTGCCCTCACCTCGGCCACGCGGTTTGCCGGTCCGGTCATCCGCCGGTAAATCACGTAGGCCACGCAGACCAGCCCAGCCAGAGACATCAGGGTCAGCGACCAGGCAGGCCAGCCGTAGAACTGGTAGATTGCGGTCATCACCACGCTGAGGAACGAAAGGGGTACGACCACCTTCCAGGCAAAGGCCATCAGCTGATCGATCCTCAACCGGGGGAAGGTCCCCCTGATCCAGAAGATTACCATGACCACAAGATACACTTTGACGAGCAGCCAGATGATTTCCCAGTAGCCCGACAGGCCGGGCCCGGCCCACCCGCCGAAGAACAGGATGACGGTGAGCACGGCGATGGCGAAGGTGTTGATGTATTCGGCCAGGAAGAACACCGACCAGTGGGCGCCGCTGTATTCGACGAACGGGCCGCCCACGATCTCGGACTCGGCGAAGTAGATGTCGAAGGGCGTCCGGCCGACTTCGGCCAGCCCGGCAATGAAAAAGATGACCAGACCCAAGGGCTGGACCAACACGAAAGGATAGCTGCCCTGCTGGGCCACGATCTCCCGGAGGTCAAGCGACTGGGCCAGCATCCCGACCGAGACCGCCACCATGATAATCGGTATTTCATAGCTGATGAGCTGGGCGGCGGCACGGAGTCCGCCTAGGGTGCCGTATTTGTTGGCCGACCCCCAACCCGCCAGCACCAACCCCAGAATACCCACGACCGAGAAGGCGATGATGTAAAACAGGCCCATTTCCAGGTTTTTCAGGACCGCGTTCTGCGTGCCGGGTATGGTGACCCAGATCATGAAGGCGGAGATGACCACGACCACCGGCGCGCCCCAGAAAATGGCTTTTTCCGACGAGGTGGGGATTATGTCTTCTTTGAGTATCAGCTTTACGGCGTCAGCCACCGGTTGCAACAGGCCCATTGGACCGGTCCGGGTGGGGCCCAGCCGGCGCTGCAACCTCCCCAAGGCCTTTCGCTCCAGCCACACCAGGGACAGCACCACCACCGACAGGGCGGTGAACATGATGAAAAGGCCGAGGACGATCCAAGCGAAGTCCAAGGCGTTGATGGCCAATGTCACCGTTGCGGGCACTAGCGGTCCACCTCGCCCATCACGATGTCCAAGGACCCAAGGATGACCACCGAGTCGGCTATCCAGGTGTCGATGAGCATGTGGCGGATCGCGGAAAGGTTGCAGAATGACGGCGGGCGCACCTTGACCCGGAAGGGCCGGTCGGTCCCGTCGCTGATCAGGTAGACGCCGATCTCTCCCCGGGGGTTCTCCGCCCGGACGTAGACCTCACCTTGAGGAGGGCGGATCAGCCGCCGGCCCAGGGATGAACTGACGCTCCCCTCCGGCAACTGCTCCATGGCCTGCTCAACAATGCTGAGGGACTCGTACATCTCCTGCACTCGCAGGTAATAGCGGTCCCAGCAGTCTCCGTCCAACCCGATGGGCACGTCAAAGTCGAAGCGGTCGTATATCGAGTAGGGTTCGGCCTTCCGCACGTCGTAGTCTACCCCTGAAGCTCGCAGACAGGGCCCGGTCAGCCCCAAGTCGACAGCGTCTTCGGCCGAGATGGGCGAGATGCCCTTCAGGCGGGCCAGGAATATCTCGTTGAAAGACAGGAGCTTGTCCGACTCCTCCACGTCCTCCCTGATCTGGGGCATCAACACCCGCATCCGTTCCACGAAATCGTCGGGCACGTCCTCCTTGAGCCCACCCACCCGGAAGTAGTTGTGCATCATACGAGCGCCGGACACCGCCTCGAACAGGCTCTGGATGCGTTCCCGCCCCCGGAAGCAGAACATCGAGGGCGTCATTGCGCCGGCGTCCAGACCCATGGTGGCCACAAACAACAGGTGGCTGGCGATGCGGTTCAACTCGCAGAGAATCACCCGGATATATTCCGACCGTTCCGAGACCTCCAAGCCCATTAGCTTCTCAACAGCCCGGCAATAGACGTGCTCGTTATTGAAGTTGGCGATGTAGTCCAACCGGTCGAAGAGGGTCGTTATCTGGTGGTATTGCTCCCCCTCGCAGAGCTTCTCGGAACCCCGGTGGAGGTAACCGATGTGGGGCACCATGTCGATGATCTTCTCGCCGTCGACCCACAGCACCATGCGAAACACGCCGTGCGTTGAGGGATGCTGCGGGCCCATGTTGAGCAGCATCTCAATCTGTTCGGCGTTGGCCGTTGGGGCTATCGGGTTCGCGGGCGCTTCAGCCATTCTTGGTCCGAATACTCCGTTGAATTAGTGTTGGAACAGTATGGGGTTTTCGGGCGCCAGGCGAAATAAAAATCGGGCGTTCAAAGAATCCTGATGTCGGGTTCGTGGGCGGGCTCCACTTCGTTGCTCATCCACAGCTCCCCGGTGAAATAAAACCCGGCTTCGATCAGCACCTCATCCAGGATGTCCATCCGGTCGCAGTCTTCCACGTACCCGGCAATCTGGGCGCGCAGGGCTTCGCGTGCGGCCTCCCGGGTGTCGCCAAAGCCTGTGATCACCAGTTCAGGGCAGACCGCCTGGAACGAGGCCCCGGCCTTAGACTCCTCTATCTGATAGACGATACGGTCTTCCGGCCGGTCATTATTTTCCTTTTCCCGGGAATTACTCGGCATCGTGATCCGGATCCTCGAATTCCAGCTCCAATTCGGTGTACTCGCCCACGCCGGGAAATCCGGCGGCCTCCAAGGCTTGCTCCAGGGTTTCGGTACCGTCATGGGTCTCAATCCAAGCCCGCATGGCTTGGACCAGGTCTTCTTGGGCCTCCTCCAAGGACTCGCCTTCGCCCTCCAGGTCGAGGCTATCGACCCTGGCCGTAAAATGAGGTTGAGGCCCTGAGACCTCTTGCTCGATCCGTGCTGTAAATGTTAAGCGTTCCACTATTTGACAGACGATGGACCCGGAATCCAGTGACTAGAACTCCTGGTATTCGTAGAGGGGGTATTCCTTCCGCCCGGGATACCCCTCGAAGCCCTCATACAACAACAGGGGCGAAAGGTCCGGATGGCCTTCGAAATTGACGCCGAACAGGTCGTGGGCTTCCCGTTCGTACCAGTCGGCAGCCCGCCACACCGAGGCCACCGAAGGCGCGGTCGGGTCGTCGTAAGGGACGTCGGTCTTCAGGACCAGGGTTCGTTCGGGCTCCAGGGACTGGAGCACGTACACCAGTTGAAAATACTCGGAATAGTCCACGCAGGAGAGGCAGAGCAGCATCTTGGCCGCGATTCGGGGGTCGTCTTTGATGCGGCGGCAGGCCTCCTTGGTATGACCCCTTGGGATGGTGACCTGGGGAAGGTCCTTCAGTGCGCCGGGTTCGGGCTGGAAATCTTCCAACACCAGCAGCGCGGACTCCAAAAGCGCCAATCGGCCGGCGTCGAGCCCGCTGAGGTCGGGCCCTGCCGGTTCTTCCTCGACATCGGGCTCCGTCGCCGTTTCGTCTTGAGGCCCCGGCGCGACTTCGGGTTGGTTCTCGCTGGCTGCGCTCACTTTTTCGAAGCGTCCGCCATGATCTTTTCCTGGAGCTTCAGGATGCCGTAAAGCAGGGCTTCGGGACGGGGCGGGCAACCAGGGACATAAACGTCCACGGGCACGATGTGGTCCACGCCCATCACCACGGAGTACGACCGGTAATAGGGCCCCCCGTTGGTGGCGCAGCTGCCCATGGCGATCACCCACTTGGGTTCGGGCATCTGCTCGTACAGCAGCTTGATAGGCTCGGCCATCTTCTTGACCACGGTGCCGGCGACGATCATGACGTCTGACTGTCGCGGCGACGGCCAGGTCACGACGCCGAAGCGGTCAAAGTCGTGGTGGGCCATGTACGTCGAAATCATTTCGATGGCGCAACAAGCCAGTCCGAAGCTGAGGGTCCAGAGGGACGACTTCCGGGCCATTGCGAACAGCTGATCGGTGGTGGTCGTGATGACGCCGGGGACCTTCCCCGCGGACGCTTGGTCAAACAGGCTCGGCCCAGGCGTGTTGCCGGGACCCAGTATTATTTCTGCCACTCCAGCACCCCCTTTCTCCAAGCATAGACGATGGCGAAGAACAGTACGCCCAAGAAGAGCAACATTGCGTAGAAAGGCAATGCGTTGGAATTTACCACGCGCTCTTGGAGGAAGATAACGGCCCAAGGGAAAAGAAAGACCGCTTCTACGTCAAATATCAGGAAGAGGATAGCGAAGATGTAGAAGCGAACATTTATGTTGGACCAGGTATAGGGAGTGGGAGGAATACCGCATTCGTACGTGGTGAGCTTGACCTGGGAAGCCCGGCGCGCCGACAGGATCCTCGAGCCAGCGAACATACCGCCAATAGCCAAGGCCGCCACGATAGCGGAGATGGCTACCGCGGTCCAGTTGGCCGTGAAGTGGTCGGCGTTAAAGACTTGAAGGAGCATCGACAAGACGGCCAACTCACTCCGCTGGGAGGGCAGATTGGGGTACGGCGAAGGTCAAAACAACCCTGTGCAACGGCATATACAGGCGGGGCCGAATATAACATCGGCAGGTAGGAGTGTCAACGGAAGCCAGCTCTTTTACCCCGAACATTCTTCGCGTTTGAGTCCCGGTGTTTCCCGTTCTCTGAGCTCACTCGAAGATACGTCGTCGCGGAATTCCACCTCCGGGATGGAACTGAATATGGACTCGAACCCCGGGGGAACCGGGACGTCGTCCAGGGTACGGAACTCGTCCCCTTCACGCCTTCCAGCCACCACGAAGCGTGCGCCTGCGGTCCACATCTCGGCCAAGGCCGCCAGCATCGCCGTTTCCGGGTTGCTAGTTTGCTCCACCCCCTCCCTGACCCCCCCCCTCGCCAGGGGGAGGGGAGACGTAGACTGGTCCCCGCTTACATAGTACCTGGGGGCCACCAACCGGACCGCCGTGTCCCATCCGATGACGAAAGTGCGGCCGGGAAACAGCCGCGTCTTCTTGAAAAAGGTCTCGGCTGCCGTGAGCACTAGTGTTTCGCCGGCTTCGAATTGCGCCAACCGGCGTTCGATCTCCGCCGGGTCCAGTGGCGGCTTGTCGACGTTGACCACGGAGAGTTCGAAAGCGGGCCGTTCTCCCAGCGCTTCCTCTGCTGCCCGAGCCAAGCCCCGGTGCCCCGAGTGCAGGGGGCTGAAGGAGCCCGGCAACAATGCCAGAGGAGCCACGCCTTCGACCTCCATTTGCGGCGGTTGGCCGTGAACCCCAGGCCGGAAGGTCACCCATTCCGCCTCGCCGCTCAGTAGCTGTTGCAACGGGCCGGACCGGGCGGAGTGGGCTACTTCCAGGTCGTCCCCATCGGTCAGCCCCAGGTCGACGTCAGGCTCCAAACCGGAAGCCGCGGCGAGGGCCGAAACGATCAAGCGGCTGACGACCTGCTCCTCGCCAGCGCGGTCGCGGAGTCCCTTGTGGAAACGCAGGGAATGGGTTGTGGCACCCTCTTCGCTCCAGGTAGCGACGAACGCCCGGTGTTCGCCCCGCCTGGGGCGGTCGGTGGCAATGGCCGCCGCGCAGGCCAAACCCAAAGGCGGAGAGTTGTCCGAGTCGTCTCGCAACTGCGCCCTTGCTTTCCGGAAAGCGGCGCGGGCCATCTGCCGGGCAGTTTCGGCGGCAGCCGATTGCGCCGGCTCGAACCCTAAGAAGCCGGACATGGAGAGCCGCCCATAGGGGACGACCACTTCCAGGACGGTGCGGGATGCGCCGGCTACCCCCATCACCCAGGCTACGGCCTGGGTGCCCGCCCCCGACACCGCCAGCACGGCTTTATGGGGAGTGTCGTGAATCTGGCTAATTAACTCGCGCATGGGCAATCCGCGCTTGGCCGTCTAGCGCCGGGGGCGCCAAGGGGAATAGTCGATGTTGTCCATAGTAACTCTGGAGCAGGCGACTTCACCGGTCTGCTTCGCCGTCCATTCCTCAATCCATTCCGCAGGCAATTGATGCCGGGCTTCCCGCCACCACATGGGATTGCCCGCAGCAAGAGTACCGCCGTCCACCACCTCGGCCAGGAAACATGTCATGTCCCCGCCGTCCAAGGCGTTGATCACCCGGCAGTCGAGGTATCCCCAGCAGTCCTGGATTATGGGGCTCCCGGAAACGCCCGGTTGGTGGTCCACGGCGGCCATTTTGTCGCGGTCCCGTGCCGATACCAAGCCGAAGTCCTTGATCCACCCCAATTGGTCAGTACGGGGGAAATTGAGAGCGAATGCGCCGCTGCCGAGTACCATGCCGTGAGTGTGGTTGGTCTTGTAAATCTGGGCCAGCACCCTGGGTTTCTCCGGCACGATAGAGGCGGCGCCGATGGAAACGCATATCTGGGCATTGTCCTGGCCCCGCCACCGGCTCGTTACGGCAACGATCGGAGACCAAAGATTCCCCATGATGGGAGCCACATTCGAATAGTCCATGAGTGATTTTACCGCTTTTTTGACTGGGGAGGGTGACGAGCCCGCAGAGATTCGCCCCTGGGTCCCCTGCGCTCCCCGGCGTGAAAATCGTTACCAATCGGGGGAGTGGTCGTCGTCGTCGTTGTTGGTCAGCCGGCGCTGGTCTCCGCCCTCAGCGCCCATGACAAAGATCTCACCGGGGCCGTAGATGTAGGAGACGAAGGCGATGCTTTTGCCGTCGGGCGACCAAACCGGGTCCAAGTCGTCGGCGTTATTGGTAGTCAATCGGAGCTGGTCCGAACCGTCGTCCTGCATCGTGTAAATCTCCGCGTTGCCGTCCCGATAAGTCACGAAGGCGATGACGTCGCCCTTGGAAGACCAAGCGGGCGACAGGTCGTGCTCCGCGTGGTGGGTCAGGCGGTACAGCCGGGTCTCGTCCTGCCAGGACGCGTCCTTCAAGCGCTCGACCACGTAGATGTCGGCGTTCCCTTCTTCGTTGCGCACGAAGGCGATACGACGGCTGTCGGGAGACCATACCGGGTCGGCGTCGTTGCCGTCGGTAAGCTGGATCGCGTTGACCCCGCCGGGATTACGCACCCAGATACCCCCTTCTCCATCCGGTCCGGGGCGTACGAAGGCCAGCCATACGCCGCCGGGGGACCAATCGCCCAAGCGGTCCTGGGCATCGTCGGAGGTTATCCGGGTCTGACGGCCCCCGGCCAGTTCCATCACGTAGACCTCGGAATTGCCGTCCCTAGTGGACACGAAGGCCAAAGTCTCGCCGTCCGGGTCCCAGCGCGGAGTGTGGTCATCTCCGGGGGTCCGCGTCAGCCGGCTGGTCTCTTCTGCCGCTAGGTCCACCGAATGGATGTCGCTCTGCCCGTCTTCCTCCGAAACGTAGGCCACAAATTTGCCGTCAGGCGACAGCGCGGGACCGTACTCCCGGTTCGCGCTGCTGGTCAGGGGGACCAACTCGCCGGAGCCCAGTTCGGCTAGGTAGATGTCTGCGTCGCCCTCATTTTCGGAGACGAACACCACCCGGTCTCCGCCGGAAGACCCGCAAGCTGCCACCAGGAATAACAACCCGGCAAGCACCAAAAATATCGAAACCTGGGGCGCCGCCAGGTGTGCCCTGACCGCTCTCGCCGACAATGCGCCAATAAACCAGCGTGGGACCGTAGAAGCCGCCGCCATCATCCACCCCCAAACCCTCGGCGTTCTTGAATTATAGGCAATCCCCAATCCCTTTGATGGTCTTGCCGCCCCCGAAATTGACCATTTCCGGACGGGTCCGGCTTTGTTTCGCCTCCTTGACATGGGAGAGGGCCTTAACTAGCATCGAACGCGACGGACCGGCAAATTCGACGCCCAAATTCGACGCTGGGGAACCGATATGAAACTTTTGATTGGCGCTGACCTCATCGACGGCACCGGAGGGCCGGTAATCAAGGATGCCGCAGTATTGCTGGACGGCGAACGCATAGCGGGCGTCGGGCCCCGTGGGTCGATACCGACGCCGCCGGGCACTGAGGAAGTGGACCTTTCCGGACTCACGCTGATGCCCGGTCTCATCGACACCCACGACCATCTGGGTGACAAGAATTATTCGTTGCTCAGCCGCTGGGACATCGAAGAGCCGGCGTCTCTGGCCCATCTGAAGACGGCCAAGGCTATAGAAGACTCCTTGGCCGCCGGGTACACCTGCATCCGCGACGCGGGCGGGCTGGACGCCGGATTCAAGACAGCCATCGCCCAAGGGCTGCTCAACGGGCCGCGGCTCCTGACGGCCGTGTCAATAATCTCGCCCACCGGGGGCATCGGCGATCGGGGCAGCCCGTCGGGTCACCGCACTTCTTACGCTACCGACCCGATGCGCCCCATCGGGGTGGCCAACGGGCCCGAGGCCGTCCGGTCCATCGTCAGGGGGATGGTGCGCGTGGGGGCCGACGTCATCAAGTTCGCCACCACCGGTGGGGCCAGCTCCCGCCAAGGCCACGGCCCCAAGGACATCGCCTTCGGACCCGACGAGGTCAAGGCCTTGGTCGACGAGGCCCGCAGCCAGGAAAAGCTGACGATGTGCCACGCCCTTGGCGGCCCCGGACTCCGTATGTGCATCGAGGCCGGGGTGGGTTCCGTGGAGCATGGGTGCTACCTCTCCGAAGACCCCGACCTGTTGAAGATGATGGCGGACCACAATACTTTCTTCACCCCTACCTTCGAGGTGTACGAGTTCCATTCCACGATCAGCGCCCCCCATGTCCAAGAACGGGCTAAGCACCTGGCGCACATGCATCAGGAAAGCCTGCACCAAGCCGCTGCCGCCGGGGTGAAGATCACCGCCGGCACCGACGCCGGGGGATTCGTCCACGGCGACAATGCCCGTGAGATTGAGTTGATGGTCGAGCGGGGGCTGTCCCCGATGGTCGCAATCCAGACCGCCACCAGCTGGGCCGCCGAATGCATCGGGATGGACAAGGAAATCGGCACGCTGGAGAAGGGCAAGCAGGCCGACCTGCTGGCCATCGACGGCGACCCATTGGCCAACATCGGGGTGCTGAGGGACAAAAGCCGGATCAGAATGGTCATGAAGGCCGGCGAGGCCGTAATCGACAAGTTGCCCGCCGCATCGCCTCAACAACCGGCCCGCGCGGTGGCCGGCTAGCAACTTTGCCGCTCGTGGGCGGTCTAGTATCATTCATCCATGCGGTTCCACGTAATGACCCTGTTCCCCGAGGCGTTTGACCGGTCGCGGGAGTTCAGCATGATCGCCCAGGCCTGTCGCAAGGGGCTTATCTCTATCGAAGTCACCGACATCCGCGCCTTCACCGACGACCGTCACAACACCGCCGACGACTACCAGTTCGGCGGCGGCCACGGCATGGTAATGAAACCCGGGCCGGTTATCGAGGCCGTCGAATCCGTCCTCGCGGGTTACCCCTTGGAACAACGGGCGCCGGCGCCGGTGGTCCTGTTCACTCCCCAAGGCGAGATGCTGGACCAGCGATTGGTGGAAGAATTTTCCCGTGCGGAGGCCCTGGTGCTGGTCTGCGGCCATTATGCGGGTATGGACGAGCGGGTGCCCGAGGCCTTGTCGGCACGGCAGGTGAGCATTGGCGATTACGTGCTGACCGGCGGCGAACTTCCTGCCATGGTCCTTATCGACGCCGTTTCCCGGCTGGTGCCGGGAGTGGTGGGTTCCCCGGAGAGCGTGACGGAAGACTCCATAACCACCGGTCTTTTGCAACACCCCTTGTACACCCGGCCGGCCGACTACCGGGGTATGGGGGCGCCGGACGTGCTGCGCTCCGGCAACCACGCCGAAATCAACCGCTGGCGACGCCGGGAATCCCTGAAGCGCACCCTCGACCGCAGGCCCGACTTGCTACGGTCGGCGGACCTGTCCGCCGACGACCGAAAATATCTGGCCGAACTGGGTTATCGCGGCTGATGTCCCGCGGCTGATGTCCAAGGTAGAGTTCAAGTTCAAGACCTCATTCCGGGTCCGCTGGATGGAGGGCGACGCGCAGGGGATCGTGTTCAACGGGGCCTATCTGGGCTATCTGGAAATGGCGCAGGCCGAATATTTCCGGAACTTGGGCGTCGCGGTCTATCACCTGCCCCGGACCGGATACTTCGACTTTGCGGTCGTCAAAACCACCCTGGAGTTCAAGGCGCCGGCCAGAATAGACGACATGCTGGATGCTTTCGTCCGCGTTTCCCACATCGGGAACACCAGTCTGTTGTTGCACCTCGAGCTATACCCCGAGGGCGGAGACCGGCTCCTGACCTCGGTCGAGGCAGTCTACGTAGGTTACGACGCTGCCACCGAGACCACGCGCCGGGTGCCCGACGAGTTGAGAGAGCTGATCGGCCACTACGAAGAGACGGGCGAAGTAACGCCGCTGAGCCGGTTTCCGGAGTTGGCGAACGCCATGGAGCAAGTTACCGGCGCCGGAAACCCAAGCTGACGGAGGACGCCGCATACTGCCATTGCGTCATTGGCGACAGGGATGGACGACAAGGATGCCGGGGTGGCCGCCATTGTAACTGTTCAGTATCCCCTCCCCTTGGCAGGGGGAGGGTTAGGGAGGGGGTCGTCTCCTCCCCGCGTTTTCCTTCCTCCAACTACGCTGCGGCGCGGCGGGGCGCCCCCTTCCTAACCTTCCCCCGGCGGGGGGAAGGGACACCAGCAATTCTGAACAGTTACCCGCCATTCGCGGCGTTGACGGAAATCGTCGGCGCGGATAGACTTGAGATCTCCCAACTTAGGCCCAACTTGAACGTGCCCGGCAGGTTTCATGGCCAGACTTTTCGATCTTCACATACACACCACCAAAGGCAGCAGCGACAGCAGCTTGACCCCCGAGGACCTGGTGCTGGAAGCGGACCGCCTTGGCCTGCGGGGCCTCTGCATCACAGAGCACTCGGGGCCTTGGGACCGGCACGAGTTTCAAAAGTTCGCCGCTCTGCATAGTGTCGTCTTGGTCCGGGCTATGGAGGTGGAAACCGACTTCGGGCATATGTTGGCCTTCGGACTGGACCGGTACCAAGCCGGTTTCAACAAAGCCGCAGAGCTGCGTAAAGCCGCCACCGCCGCCGGCGGGTTTGTCGTCACCGCCCACCCGTTCCGGGGAGTGCTGAGCGGCAACGGCCGGCGCGACCGGGCCCTCATCTACCAGTCCGTTCCCGATGAGCTGCCCAAGACGCCCGAAGACGCTCTCGGCCATCCCGTGTTCAAGCTGGCCGACGCCGTAGAGGTCGCCAATGGCGGCACGGCGGACCGGGAGAACGAGTTCGCCATGAACGTGGCCAGCAAGCTTGGCCTGCCGGTGACAGGAGGCAGCGACGCCCATTCGGTCCACGGCTTGGGCAAGTTCGTAACTGAATTCCATGACGAGGTAACGTCCGAGCAGGAGTTCCTCAAAGCCCTCCACTCCAAGCAGTACCACCCCGTGGTGGGCCTTCGCACCGGTAACCTCAAGCCCTACTCGATTTAAGACCCGGCGCCGCCGGACCTACCGCGGGCTTATAGGCCACCGCATACCACCGCCGCGTATATTGGGCAATTGGCCGAATTGTTGGGCGACCCGCTGGCGCCAGCGGGTGAAAAATGAGGGTCGAACCCGGCCCGCGTCCGTGTTAAACTCCCCATCGCGGCGCCCAAGGGTGAGGTGGGGCAGGGAGTGCAATGGTATTAAGCCGTCCACAAATTTCTCCGTTCGAACAGGTCCACGTCGCCCTTGACCTGGAAACGACAGGTCTGGACTCGACCCGCCACGCAATCCTCGAAGTGGGGGCGGTCCGTTTTCGTGGCGACGACGTGGTCGACACCTACCAGACGCTGGTCAATCCCAATCAGTCCATCCCCGAGTTCATTCAGCGGCTGACCAGCATCACGCCAGCCCGGGTGCGGCGCGCGCCCTTCTTCTCCACCATCTCCAGTGAACTGGAAGAATTCCTGGGCTCCGACCCCATCATCGGCCACAACATTCAGTTCGATATCGGGTTCTTGGCCGCCAACGGCCTGTCCCTCGGCAACCCGGCCTACGACACATGGGACCTGGCGTCGGTGTTTATGCCCCGCTCCCGTCAGTATTCGCTGAGGCACCTCTCCGCCCATTTTGGCGTAGAACACCGGGACGCCCACCGCGCCCTGGCCGACGCAATGGCCACGAAGGAAGTATTTGTCCGCCTCCTCCGGCTGGCTGCGGACCAAGACGGCGGGTTGCTGGAATACATCTCCAACCTGGCGTTCCGCAGCCGGTGGGCCATCGCCCCGGCAATAAAGGGACTCACCTCCGATGCCGGGTCCGGCCCGTCCCGGTTCGGCCTGACCGGCCTCGACCTGGACCAACTGAAAACCCGCCTTGCCTCCCCTGAAAAAAGGCGCTCCGACGGAGCGGCCGACGGGCTGGACGAAGACCGCATATCCGGGCTGTTGGGAAATCAGGGCCCCTTCGCCCAAGTCTTCTCCGGGTTCGAACAACGGCCGGAACAGCAGGAAATGCTGGGCGCCGTGACCCGCGCGATCTACGGCGGACAGCACTTGGTGGTGGAGGGCGGCACCGGCGTCGGCAAGTCGGTGGCCTACCTGTTGCCCGCCGCCCTGTTCGCGGTTTCCAAGGGACAGAGGGTGGTCGTCTCCACCAACACCATCAACCTTCAAGAGCAGTTGATGAGCAAGGACATCCCCGCCCTGACTGAGGTGTTGGAGAAGTCGGGCCTCCTCCAACCCGGTGTGCTCAAGGCGGCGCTGCTCAAAGGCCGGGCCAACTACGTCTGCCTGCGCCGCTGGAACCACCTGGCCCGGAACGAATCCCCCAGCGTCGACGACGCCCGGTTGCTGTCCAAGACTTCGGTGTGGCTGCAGGATTCGGTGTCCGGCGACCGGAGTGAGATCAACCTGGCCGGACGGGATGCCGCTTCCTGGAGTCACATTTCGGCGGGTGGCAAGGGGCAATGCCCCGGCCTCCGCGACGGCTCGCCCTGTTTCCTCCGGTCAGCCCGGGAGAGAGCGGAGCAGGCCCACATCATAGTGGTCAACCACGCGTTGTTGCTTGCCGACCTTGCCGTGGGCGGCGGCCTGATTCCCGACTACCACCACCTGATCGTGGACGAAGCACATAACCTGGAAGACGAAGCAACCCGGCAGATGGGGTTCGAGGTCACTCAGGATACCTTGGATGACGTCTGGGACCCGCAGCCCCGCCTCACCACCCAGGTCCGTTTGGCGTTGACTGCCGAAGGTCTGGCGGCTCCGGTCCGCCAAGAGGCCGACACCGCCGTATCGGCGGTGGAGTCGGAAGCTCCCCGGTTGAGACAGGCTTGGGCGAGGCTCTGGGCCGCCGTCCAACGGTTCCATGCCAGTCCCGACGGGAATAACCGGGGGCGCAGTGACGGCGGCTCCCAAGACAGGAACCAGTTGCTGGTAACGGAAGAGTTACGGGTCCAACCCGAGTGGGCCGAGCTTCATCTGGCTTGGGAAAACCACGACGTGGCCCTGCAACAGGCGTCGAATGCGTTGAACCGGCTCCACCGATTTCTGGACACCACGCAATTGCCCGCCGCCCACGACCAACCGGCCTTGACCATGGAAGCAGCCAACCTCATAGACGACGTCGAAGAACTGCGGCAGAAGCTCAACTCTATCCTCGGCAACCCCGGCTCCGAAAACATCCACTGGGTCGAAGTAGACCAGTCCAAAGGCACGGCTTCCATCCATTCAGCCCCCTTGGACATCAGCGCCGCCCTGTCCCATCAGCTTTTCGAACGGAAGGACAGCGTCGTGCTGACCAGCGCCACCCTGAGCACCGAGGGAAATTTCGGCTACTTCAAACAACGGACCGGAATCGGAGAGGATGCCCCGGAGCTGCTGGTCGGCTCGCCCTTCGACTACCAGCGGGCGGCCCAGTTGCTCATACCGGACGACATGCCCGCTCCTTCTTCCGACAGATACATCGACACGATGGGGAGAATTTTGACCGACCTGGGCCGTTCGCTGGGTGGAC
Source organism: Dehalococcoidia bacterium (assembly GCA_965220625.1). Classification (GTDB taxonomy): domain Bacteria; phylum Chloroflexota; class Dehalococcoidia; order Lucifugimonadales; family UBA3495; genus VXOI01. Next base: position 1,617,011 of record CBDCQN010000001.1, on the reverse strand, counting down.
GGACCATGGCGTTGTTCACCAGCTACGCGGCCCTGCGGGCCACCGCCCAGCGAATCCGGGCGCCTCTTGCCGCCGAGGGAATACCGGTGATGGCCCAAGGTGTCGATGGATCGGCGCCCCAGTTGCTGGCCCGGTTCGGCGAGGAGCCGCAGAGCGTGTTGCTGGGGACCTCGAGCTTCTGGGAAGGTGTCGACATGCCCTCGGGGGTGCTGAAGGCCCTGGTGATCACGCGGCTGCCCTTCCAAGTGCCCACCGATCCGGTAGTGAAGGCCCGTTCCGACCAGTACGCCGACCCGTTCAACGAATACTCAATCCCCCAAGCGGTGCTCCGGTTCCGTCAAGGCATAGGCAGGTTGATCCGCAACAAGGAAGACCGGGGGACCATCGTGCTGTTGGACCAGCGGGTAACGGGCCGGTCCTACGGCAAATCGTTCCTGCGCTCGATGCCACCCTGCTCCCTTTCTCCATGCAACACCGCGACCGTCGGCGTCCTGGCCGCCCAGTGGATAGAAGGCAACCGTGCAACTCGCCGCTAACCAGCCCTTCGACCTAGCGGGAACTTTAGCTTGTGGGCAAGGACATCGCTGGCTGGGTCCGGATAGCGACGGTTGGTACGAGAGCGTACTCGGCAGCGACGTGGTGCGCATCCGCCAGGCCGCCGGCGCCAACTGCGCGGTGGAGTTCGAAAGCATGGCGGACGAGACGGCGATGGCTGGCAGGCTCCAACGGCATTTCCGTATGGACGATGACATCGAAGCAATTTACGACGAGCTCAAACGCGACCCCGCCATAGCGAAGTTGGTGGAGCGTTATCACGGCATGCGGGTAATGCGCGTCGACCCATGGGAATGCCTGGTGTTCTTCATATGTTCCGCCACCACCAGCATCTCAGGAATCCATCAGAGAATGGAAAGGATTTCAGTGGCGTTCGGCACGCCGGTCAGCCTGAACGGCCGGACGCGACACACCTTCCCCAAGCCGCATGACATATGCAACGAAGAATCAGGGTTTGAGAAGTTAAAGGGGCTGCGATTGGGTTTGGACAAAGAAACCAGGATTCACCAGGCTGCAGTCGCCGTTTGTTCCGGGGATTTGAATTTGGATGCATTGGCGGCTGAGCCGTCCTCCGAGAGAGTCATCGATGCTCTGAGAATCCTTTACGGGGTCGGGGATAAAATTGCCAACTGCGTGGCCTTATTCTCCTTGGAAAAGCTTGATGCCTTTCCGATCGACACCCATATAGCCCACAACTTGCAGAAATTATTCAGGGAAGAACCGGGATTCCCGGCTTCGAAAAATCAGAAAACCACGGCTCCACGCAAATGGGCCCAACACCGCTTCGGCAGTTACGCCGGTTACGCCGAAACCTTCCTGTTCATCGACGATCTGAAGGGAGGTGGTTAGGGTGAACCAGTGCGACGGGAGGCAGGCGTGGAACTAACAGTTAACCAGCCCTTCGATCTTGTCTCCAGCCTCGAAAGCGGGCAGGCCCACCGCTGGGCTTACCCCAAGGACGGCGACGACGGCTGGTACACCGGCGTGGTGCGGGGAAACCTCGTGCGTATTCGGCAGACTGACGACCGGGTTGAGTTTCGTTGCGCGCCGAGCGACGAAGCAGCCTTCGCGCCCCGGCTGGCCGAGTATTTCCGGTTCGACGATGATATCTCGAAAATCTACGATATGATCAACCAGGACGAACGAGTTGCCACCATGGTACGCCAGTATCCAGGGCTGAGGGTTTTAAGGACCGAACCTTGGGAGTGCCTGGTGGCCTTCATCTGCTCGGCTACTTCAAACATTCCGCGTATCCATCAGAATATGGAGAGTATTTCCGAGGCCTTCGGTTCTCCGGTCAGCCTGAACGGCTGGACCCGTCACACTTTCCCCACCCCGGCTGACTTGGCCGAAGCGGGGGAGGCGGAGCTGCGGCGGCTCGGCCTGGGGTTCCGCGCTCCCTACGTGCACCTGGCTTCAGTGGCCGTCCTGGAAGGACGGTTGGACTTGGACGCTCTCATAGAAATGCCCTACCCGGAGGCCAAGGCGGCGCTGATGGAACGCCGGGGCATCGGCTCGAAGATCGCCGACTGCATCGCCGTATTCTCGTTGGAAAAGCTGGAGGCCTTCCCGATTGACGTCTGGGTGCGCCGCGCCCTTGGGGAGTGGTACTTTCCCGGGCAGAAGACCCCGCCTGACCGGGTGCTGCTAGAGTGGGCCCAAGAGCGCTTCGGCCGTTACGGAGGCTACGCCCAGCAATACCTCTTCCACGGCCGCCGCCTCCGGGACAAGACATAGAGTCTTATAACAGGATGCCTTATAATAGTTGGGGAACCGAGGCGGAGGGGACTAGCAATGGACTCACCTCAAAGTAAAGAACACTACACTCTCGGCGAGTTGATTCGAGGGATCAGTTGGAGGGCCCTGCCATTCGGATCAAACATCCGTGAGACTATTCAGGACATCAAGGTCATTCGTGAAAGTCTCAAAAGGAACGGTAGGGGCCGAAAAACCTCGGAAGACGCGAGCCGCGAGCAGCGACCCCAGCCGATGCTGATTCTTGGGTAAAAGTTGCCCCCCGCGCTTCGGTCACCGCCTCGTTCCTGGCCGTCGGGTTGTGGCTGGTCGTTACGCAGCAGACGGATTGGGGCTACAGTTTCCTGACCTTCGTCGCAGGATATTGGCTGAAATAGACTAAACCTGAGCCAGCAGCAGCTTGCCGAAGAAATTGGCGGCTTCCATCGCCCGGTGGGCGTCGGCGGCTTCGGCCAACGGGAAAGTCCGGTCGATGACCGGGCGTACCGCTCCCCGGTCCAGCATCTCCACTATCTCCCGCATATCCTCCTTGGTGCCCATGTAGACTCCGTAGACCTCTTTCTGCTGGCTGAACAGCAACCCCAAATGAAGCTCTGTCCGCAGACCGGTGGTAGCCCCGCAGATGCCGTAGCGGCCGCCGGACCGCAGCGAGGCAAAGGCCGGGGCGAAGAAGTCGGCCCCCACGTGGTCAACCACGCAGTCCACCCCGGCGCCGCCGGTCAGCTCTCTGACCCGTTCCCTGATGTCTTCCTCCGTGTAGTTGATAACCTCGTCAGCCCCCAAATCACGGGCTTTGGCGGCCTTCTCCGCAGTGCTGGTGGTGGCGATCACCCTGGCGCCTATAACATCCTTCGCCGTCTGAATCGCCGCAGTGCCGACGCCGGCCGACGCCGACAGCACCAGAACGGTCTGCCAAGGCTTGAGTTGAAGACGCCGCACCAGCATGTTCCATACCGGCAGGTATGTGGTCGGAATGGCGGCCGCCTGCTCGAAGCTAACGTTTCCAGCGATGGGATGGACGTTCGCGGCCGGCAGTACCAGGTATTCGGCGTAGCTCCCGTCGATGGCGCTGCCCAAGAACCTGGAGCGGCGGCAAAGGTCGTCCTGCCCCGACAGGCAGGCCGGGCACTGCTGGCAGCTCAGCCTGGGATTGACCACCACACGGTCTCCCTCTTTGAGGTTGCCAACCCCTGGCCCCGCTTCGGCTACCTCGCCCGCGCAGTCGCCGCCCAGGATCAGGGGAGGCGGGAACTCCCTCTGCAGGCCGCGGCCGCCCTCCCTGGTGTAGAGGTCGAGGCGGTTCAGCGCGGTGGCCCGCACCCTGATCTTCACCTCTCCCGCCTGTACCTCCGGATCGGGTCGCTCGCCGACGGTCAATACTTCAGGTCCGCCGTGGGCTTCAATGTAGACTGCTTGCATCGGGTTGCTCTCCTTAATCCATATCGGTAAACGGGATCGCTAATCCGGGCCGGGCGTCATTCACCAATCAGCCGCCAGCATGGGCTGGCGGCTGGGATAAAGCCGGCGAGATGAGGGATTCTGCTATTGGCGCTACGGTCTCCGGCCATAGTAGCAATCGTCGCACAGAAACACGATGGCCAAGGCGTCCTCGTGGCTGCCGATGCGTCCGCACTGGGGCAACCCGGCTTCCTGGCTCCACGGTTGGTGGAATTTGCCGCCGCACATCTGGCAATAGGTCTCGTGGAACCCGTCCAGAGCCTCGCCGCAAATTACGCAACTCTCCATATCGTCTTGTTGTATCGGTTGCTCAGCCATCGCCCTTCAAAACCTGTTTGACGTCAGATGCGGCCTTGTCGCATTCCGCGGTTTATTCTCCGGTTCGTTCCGCGTGGGGCGGGAGTCCACGGTCCGCGACCAGCGAAACCAATTTCCTCGCCAGAATCCGCTCCTCTTCCGCCGTCGTTACCAATCCGTCCAAGCGGGCGTCGCGCAATTGACCCAACACGGCGCCGACAGCCGGGCCTCGAGCCAACCCCATGTCCATCAGATCATCTCCGGAGATACCGGCACGGTCCCCTTGGAGCCGGGTATTGTGGGCCGACAAGGCCCGGGAGACCTCCGGATCGCCGGTCAGCGGCCCGGCGGCGGCCAGCGCTTCCAGGCGAGTTCCTCCGAGGGCCGCAGCGAGCCGCGAAGGCGTCGCCGCTGCTCCCCTTACGGCATCCTCATTCTCCCTGAGCCAGATGGTATCACGTACCAGCCGGGACTGCTCCTTGGTCAGATTCAGGCGTTGGACGAGACTCTCCCCTTCCCAAGGCGTCAGATGATAGCTCAAGGCAGCCAGCCAGATGGTGGGGGGAACCGCTGGCAGAGCGCCCGCCGTCCTGATCGCGCTGGTAACTTCCGGCCGGCCCAACGCGGGAAGGATTGCCGAGAGAACTCCCAGTTGCGCCGCCGCCTCAAGGGCTTCCGCCGGTCGGTCCTCAGCGAATATGCGTTCCAGCTCGTGGCGTAAGCGGTCACCGGAAACCGTGCCCAGGGCCCCTGCCGAAACGGCTTCGTTCAGGCGTCCCAGTGTACCCGGTTCCACCGTGAAACCCAGCCTCCAGGCGTAGCGCACCGCCCGAAACACCCGGGTGGGATCGTCGACGAAGCTGGCTGGGTGGAGGACGCGGACGAGCCCATCGGCAAGGTCGGCCAACCCGCCGTGGGGGTCCAGCAGACCTGACTCGCTTCGGCTGATGGGGAAGGCCATGGCGTTTATGGAGAAATCTCTCCTGGCCAAGTCATCGGCGATGCTTCCCGCCGACACCACGGGAAGCGCCCCGGGGTGGCGGTATTCCTCGCGGCGGGCCGTGACCAAGTCCAACTGCGTACCGTCCAACTCGACCGTCGCCGTACGGAACCGCGGGTGAATGGTCAACCGGGCGCCCGTTGTTTCGGCCAAGGCCGCAGCAAGGGCCGGGGCGTCCCCTTCGACCGAAAAGTCCAAGTCCCGGACCGGCCGGCGCAGGAGGGCGTCCCGCAAGGGCCCGCCCACCAGGTAAACGGGCCAGCCCGCCTCTCCGGCGGATTGCCGCAGAGCGTCAAAGAGGGCCGACGGCGCCCTGCCCAAAACGGTTTCCAAGCTGGCGCGAGAGAGGACGAAGCTGCCGTGGCGGGGTGTGGAGGACATTTCACTCAAGGGGACCGCCGGCCCCACGGACGGGGCGTCGGGGAGGACATCGCTGACTCTAAAAATTGTAGCACACGGAGGCCGGCCCCGGTCTCCCCCGGTCTCTTCGACGCTTGAATTCGTTGGCCGCCCTCTATACAATCTTTCGTAGCAGCCCCGCGACCGGGGCCCATCCAGTAACGGCAGGAGATGAAATGGCCGAAGCTGAGTTCACATCCTATTACGATTTTCGTTGACCCTTTGTATACAATGCCAACATGTGGTTGGCAAAAGTGCGGGAGCAAACCGGCCAGGACATTGACGTCGACTGGCAGCCCTTCTCCTTGGCCCAAGTGAACAACAAGGAAGAAGGCGTCGTGGTCTGGGAACTTCCCGGCGCGGTAGACGGCTCCGACCCCACCCTATTGGCCCACAAGGCTGGTCTGGCCGCCAAGCGTCAAGGCAAAGAGGCGTTCGAGGCCTTCTTTATGGCCTTGCTGAAGGCCCGCCACGAAGACAAGGTAGACCTCAACGACCGGGACGCCATAGACGCTGCCGCCGTCACCTCCGGCTTGGACGTAGGCCGGTTCTGGGAAGACGCGGCCGACCCGGACCTGCTGCGGGAGATTGGCGAGAGCCATACCAAAGCGGTGGAAGAGTACGGAGCGTTCGGGGTGCCCACCCTCGTCTTCGAAGGCCAGAACCCGGCCTTCCTGAAAATGTTCATTCCTCCGGACGATCAAGCGGTCGAGATCTACGACACCCTGATGAAAGCAATGAGCCAATTCGCTCACGTGGGCGAAATGAAGCGGCCGCAACCGCCGTGGCCCCATGGGGTCATCTAAGACCTCAACCGACCTGGGCCGTTTGGAATCACTGCTGGGGTTCCGTTTCAGGGACCCCAGCCTTTTTCAGACCGCCTTGACCCACCGGTCCTTCTGCAACGAACACGACCTGCCCGCTTCCGTCTCCTACGAACGGCTGGAGTTCTTGGGGGACGCCGTACTGGAGCTGACGGTTTCCGAAGAGTTGTACCGGGTGTTCCCCGACTTCCCGGAGGGCCGTCTGACCGCTATTCGCTCCTCACTGGTACGCGGTCCGGCCCTTGCCGGCGTGGCCCGCCGGATGGACTTGGGGGGGATGTTGCTGGTGGGCAAGGGGGTGGAAATATCCGGCGGGCGCCAACAGGAATCGATACTGGCGGCGGCCTTTGAGGCGTTGGCGGCGGCCGTTTACCTGGACCAAGGCTCCGACGCGACCAAGGAGTTCTTGCTCAGGATGTTGGCGGGCGAGTTCGCCGAATACGCCGAGGCCGGACCAAATGGACGGTCGCCCGACAACCCCAAGGGCCGCCTCCAAGAGCACGTTCAAGGACTCGGGCTACAGACCCCCAACTACCATTTGGTGGGTAGTGAAGGACCGGACCACGGACCGGTATTTACGGTGGAGGTTGTGTTGAACGGCGTGGTTATTGGTACAGGCCGTGGCGGAAGGAAGTCCGAAGCGGAGGTCGAGGCGGCACGCCACGCGTTGGCCGCGCTGGAGACCGTCGGCTGACGTCATGCTGCGACTCTTCCGGGGCAACCGCCAAGACGACATCAACAAGACCAAAGACGCGGTCAAACCCAGCCGCGACCGGTGGTTTGGCCGCATCCTGAGCATCCTCCGTTCTTCCAAGCTGGACGACTCCGTCTGGGAGGAATTGGAAGAGATTTTGATTTCCTCGGACGTAGGCGTCGAAGCCTCGTTACGCATTATCGAGGAGCTCCGTGACCGGGTGAAGAGGGACGGCATCGAGTCGGCCGACGACGTGTTCGAGGTGCTGAAGCACGCATTGGTCGCCGGTCTGGAACCCGCCGGGGGCGAACCCACTGCCTCACCTCTGACGCCACCGGAAGGGGCCCACGAACCTCCCTACGTGATCCTGATGGTCGGAGTCAATGGCGTGGGCAAGACTACCAGCATCGGGAAGCTGGCCCAATACTTCACCCGGTCGGGCAAAAAGGTAGTCTTGGGCGCGGCCGACACCTTCCGGGCCGCGGCTTCAGAGCAGTTGGAAATCCTGGGACAACGGGTGGGGGTGGACGTAATCAGTCACGGGCCGGGCGCGGACCCAGGGGCCGTGGCATACGACGCCTACCGGGCCGGGCGGGCGCGCCACGCGGACATTCTCATCATCGACACCGCTGGCCGCCTGCACACCAAGTCCAACCTGATGGAAGAGCTGCGCAAGGTCCACCGGGTGTTGGGCAGGTTGGACCCCCAGGCGCCCCACCAGGTGATATTGACCCTGGACGCCACCACCGGCCACAACGGGCTGGCTCAAGCCAAGTCGTTTAAGGAAGCCGTCGACTGCTCCGGGATCTTCCTGGCCAAGCTGGACGGCACCGCCAGAGGCGGAATCGTCCTGGCCATCAACCAAGAGTTGCAGGTGCCCATTCTATTCATCGGGACCGGCGAAGGAATGGACGATCTGGCGATCTTCGATACTCGCGATTTTGTGGACTCTCTGCTGGCCCCGGTCTCTTAGGCCCCGGGCGAACCCGTTTCTCTTCGGTCATCACCGCGCCGTGTGACCTCCGTCTGAGCGCTTATGATCGAAGCCCTGAGTTGGTTCCTGGCCGTCGAGTTTCTCGGGTTGGTGGCGCTTCCACCGGCTTTCCTCCTCTTTCGACACCTCCCTGACCGTGGTTACACCCTGGTCAAACCCGCCTCCTTGGTGGTTTTTTCCTACGTCCTCTGGATTCTTGGACTCACCCACGTCGTTCCCAACTCGCAAGTAACCATCCTGGTCATATTGCTTGTGGGGACTGTGATCGCCGCCGGCATGATGTGGCGGCTATCCACCGAACTCAAAGCCTTCCTCAAGGAGAACTGGCGGCTGGTGCTGACCGCCGAGGCCATATTCGTTGCCTTCTTCCTGCTGTGGCTGGGAATCGTCTCCGAAGCGCCAGCAATAAACCACACCGAGAAGCCGATGGACTTCGGTTTCATGAACGCCGTACTGCAAAGCCGGTTCTTCCCTCCGGAGGACCACTGGCTGGCGGGATTCTCCATCAGCTACTACTACTTCGGTCACTTTATTATGGCCTTCCTCACCCAGCTGACCGGCGTGGCCTCCAGCGTGGGCTACAACCTAGGTGTCGCGCTGATTCCGGCCTTGACCGCCGTCGGCGCTTTCGGCCTGCTCTACAACCTGGTGCGAATAGCAGGCGGCAGGGCGAAGACAGGCATGGTCTTCGGGCTGGGCGCCGCCTTGCTGGTGGTCATGGCGGGGAACCTCGAAGGCTCTCTGGAGTTCGTCAAGCTGCGGGGGTGGGCAGGAGATGGTTTCTGGGACTGGGCGGCCATCAAGGGGCTGGAAGCCGACGCGGCAACGGGTTCCGGGATTTTGCCCGACCAGTACTGGTGGTGGTTCCGGGCCAGCAGGGTGATAGATACCCTGGCCGACGGCGTGAGCCTGGACTACACCATCACCGAGTTTCCCGTGTTCAGCTTCATACTTGGAGACCTCCACCCCCATGTGACCGGGCTGCCCTTCGTGCTCTTGGGCCTGGGGTTGGTATTGAATCTCTACCGGTCTCCCGCCCGGCTGGGCCTGCGGTGGCTTTGGAACAACCCTTGGCACGCCGGCGCCTTGGCGTTGTTCGTCGGGTCTCTGGCCTTTATCAACACCTGGGACCTGCCCACGGTGGCCGCCCTGATGGCCGCGGCCTTGCTGCTGAAAGCCTACGCCGACTCTGGAGGCGAAATGCCTCAGGCGGCCTTGGCCGCCGCCAAGGTGTTCTTCCCAGTGATGGCGCTGGCAGTGGTCCTCTTCCTGCCGTTCTATCTCGACCTGAACAGCCAGGCCTCGGGAGTGCTGCCCCTGCTTGGCGTCGCCACCCGTCCATTTCCGCTCTTCTTGGTTCTGGGGCTTTTCATACTGCTCGGTGCGGCGTTGGTTGTCCGGCAAGCCTTGGGGCTGGCGCGGCCCTCGCTTGCCGACGCTCCGATGGCCGTCGTAATCGTGGTAGTGGTGTTGGCTCCGGCGGTGCTCTGGGCTGCTGCGGCGTTCCTGTTCACCTCGTTCAGCGACGGAATCGGGGCCGCGTTTGAGGAGATCGGGCGGCGGGCAGTGCTGGTCGTCCCCGGCATGCTGCTGGCAGGGTTGGCCGCGTTCGGCGCCGCGCAGAGGGCGCGAATGGGACTGGAACCGGCCGTCGTCTTTGTCCTGTTGCTGACCGGCCTGGGGTTTTACCTCTTGGTGGGCACGGAACTCTTCTACGTGGTGGACTCCTTCGGCGGGGGCTTCCGCCGCATGAACACGGTGTTCAAGACCTATTACCAAGTCTGGCTGCTCCTCGGGGTGGCGGGAACGTTCGCCCTCTACTATATTTGGTCACACCGGGTGGCTCTCGGGCGGAGGCGCGGCAGGAGACGCCGGCGGAGGTCTCCGGCCTGGAGAAGGACGGCAAGCCGGGCCGGAGGCTACCTGGCGATTGGCGGACTGGCCATATTGCTGGCCGCGTCCTTTTACTACTCCGCAGGCGCGGCGCTGGAGCGGACCGGTATAAGTCCCCGCAACGATTACCGGCCGCCCAACACCCTCGACGGGCTGGGCTTTCTGAGGGATTCGGTCCCCGGCGAGTACGCCGCAATCGCCTGGCTCCGGGACGATGCGCATTGGGGCCGGATCGTGGAAGCGGTGGGCGACGATTATACCGAGTTCGGACGAGTGTCCTCCAGCACCGGGCTGCCCGCCATCCTGGGATGGAAGGGCCACGAGCTCCAATGGCGCGGGTCTCACGCCCCATTCGCTGGCCGGGAGCAGGACGTCTTGACGATATACACCTCCCCGGACCCGGAGGAGGTGCGGGGCCTCTTGCAGAAATACGGAGTACGGTACGTCTACCTGGGTCACCGGGAAAGGAGCGCCTACGGTGTTGCCGGGCTTTCCCATTTGGCAGACCCTTCCAATTCGAATAGTATCCTTGAAACTGTTTTCCGAGCAGGCAACGTAATAGTCTACGAATTGAAACCGGCGCCCGGAACAACCACCCAGCGGTGATACGCCATTGACGCCTGACCAGGCCATAATCCCCAGGATAACCGCTCGCCTGCCCAACCCGTCAGCCGCCCTCAGGCGGTTCGGTTGGTACGAGGGAGCGTTCATCGTGGTCGTGGCCTTGGCCTTTGGCATGCGCCTGTGGGAACTGGGCGGGCGCACCATGCACTACGACGAGGCGATCCACGTTCATTTCTCCTGGCAACTTGCCAATAGCGCCGGAGCGGCCTTGGGCTGGCCTTGGGCCTTCGGCACCGATTACATCCACTCCCCCTGGATGCATGGCCCGTTTCAAATAGAGTTGACCGCGTTCATCTTCCGGGTGTTCGGCGACAGCGAGGTCACCGCCCGGCTGGCCTACGTCCTCTTCGGGGCGGGCTTGGTGGGACTGCCCCATTTTCTGCGTCACCACTTGGGAAGGACCGGCGCCCTGCTGGCGGCGGTGATGCTGACCCTGTCGCCGTCTCTCCTCTATTTCAGCCGGTTCGGGCGAAACGATATCATCATGGCCTTTTTGGCCACGGCATTGCTGGTGCTTGTGTGGCGGTACCTGCAGGAGGGACGGCGCGGCTACCTGTACCTGTCCTCGGCGTTGCTCGCCCTCATGTTCGCCACCAAGGAGACCGCCTACCTCGTGGTGGGAGTCTTCGGTCTCCTGCTGTTCGTGCTGGCGCTGCCGGAGATCGTGCCGTGGGCCCTGGGCCGGGTGAAGCTGGCCCGCGAGGCAACGCCCACGGCGTTCTTACTGCTGCTGGTCACTTTGACCCTGCCCCAATGGGTGGCCATCGTCGGGCTGGCCCAAGGAGCCCTTGGACTGACCTTGGCCAATCCCGACACTCTGACCGGAATGAACGTGCCCAACGTGGACGGCAGCGCGGGCGTGGCGGGAGCCCCGGCCTGGGCCGGCAAGTCCCTGTTGCTACCGGTGGCTTTCGTGCCGTGGGGAGTACACGTGGTCGTAGGGGCGGTGGGACTCGGTGTCCTTGCCTGGTTGTACCGCCGTGGACTGAGTCGCCGCGATACGGTATTTACTCTCCTCGCCCAGGCTTCGGCCGTCGCGGCGGTGGCGCTATTGTTGTTTCACCCGATCTCCCGATACCTGTTTCAGGGCGGGGCTTCGATCGCAGACAATGGCGCGGCGATGGCCGCCGATATAGCAACGGCCAGCGGCGGCGTTCCGGCCGCCGACCTGGCAGTGGCCGGATGTTTGGTGGTTGCCGCCGTCGGAGTTCTGGTCTTTCTCCGCTGTCCTTGGGCCCGGGGCTCCGCGTTATTGCTCGCGCCGGTCCTTGTCGCCATCCTCTATTCGGTGCTCTTCACCCCGTTGGTCAACGTCCAAACCGTGGTGGATGCCGTCCTGCCCGGGGGCGTGAGCGTGGAAACGGTGAACAACAGCCTGCCCGCCAACTACGTGGTGGCCTTGGTCCTGCTGGTGGGGTCGTTTATCGTATCCGTGGTGTTGGGAGTCAGGTGGTTGGGGGGCGCCTGGCTGGTTTGCGCGGGCATTTTCTACTTGGTCTGGACAGCCCTTTTCACCACGCTGTTCACCAACCTGGCGGGAATATTCACCGGGTCCTGGCAAGGTATGGGCTACTGGATCGCCCAGCAGGACGTGGCGCGTGGCGATCAGCCCTGGTACTACTACTTCGTAGGACTATCCGTTTACGAGCTGTTGCCCGTCGTCTTCGGACTAGCGGCTGCCGTATATTTCGTACGGAAGGGCGACGTTCTGGGCTTGCTGCTGGCCTTCTGGGCCGGGGTAACCCTTTTGGCGTACACGATTGCCAGTGAAAAGATGCCGTGGCTGCTGGTGAACATGACTCTGCCCTTCATCCTGCTGTCAGCCAAGTACTTGGGCGAGTTGTCGGAACGGGTCCCTTGGGCCCAAGTAATACGCCGCGGCACTGCGCTGCTGCTCTTGGCGGCGCCCGTCGCGGCTTTGTGTGTCGTTTACCTGCTGTTCGACTTCGTCGAAAAGGAAGATGGAATCGGGCTTCCGGGAGAGTCTTGGGCCATTCTCGGCGCGGCCATTCTCCTGCTGGTGGCTGCGGCGTTACTGGTCCGGACCGGACCGCCGGGAAGGTCCGCGCCTCTGGTTGGTCTCGGGTTGGCCGCCCTTCTCCTCGGGTTCGGAACTTGGGGGGCCGTCCGGGCGGCGTATACTTACGACGACTCCAACAAGGAGTTTTTAGTCTACGCCCAAGGCGCGGCGGACTTGAAGGAAACCTACCAAACCCTGGCCGAAGACGTGTTTCCCGGCAATTCCTTGACGGAAGGGGTGACGGAGCAGGTCCGGATCGACTACGACCTCTGGTACCCATTCGTCTGGTACGTTCGCCACGACGACCGGGAAGGCCGGCTGAATTTCTCCTGCTTCAAGGAAGAAGATGACGACGGCTGGAACTCGAGTTGTCAGAGCGTTAAGGCGCTATCGGAGGCGGCGGCGACCGACCCCACGCGGGGTCCCTCGGTTTACGTGGTCGATGCCAGCCATAAAGCGGAGGGGGACGACATGCCGGAAGACTATCGGGTTTCGGGCCCTCACCGTAATCTGATCTGGTTTCCGGAGACCTACCGCAGGCCTGACGAAAACCGCTCCGACGAGAAACTGGGCCACGAGATTCGTGAGGATTTCCGGTTCTTCAGAGAAATCCTGGGAAACCGGGACTCTTGGCGCGCGGCATTGGACTACGTTGTGTTCCGTGACTTGGAAGACGCCTGGTTCAACAGCAAGTACTACGTGTACCAACGCTGAGCCGCATTTCCTCCCAGGTCCCGCTGGCGCCGCCGTGTGGCCGCCCCACCCCTTGGGGTATACTGGAACCGCACCGAAATTCGTAGCCGCCCCTTTGGGACTCCGTGCCGGGAAGGCCCGATCGGCCAAGGCAGGGCTGCCACCGGGACCGACCATTGGCTGAAGGACCGCCGATTGTTTTCCTCAAAATGGCAAATCTGTTTCGGGGTAGCCGTTAGCGTCGGCCTTCTGGTCATCCTTCTCTACCAGATGGACCTGGGGGATTTGAAACAGGCGGTAGTCGAAGCGCGGTACGCCTACGTGGCGCCAGCGGTGCTGATATATTTCGGAGCGGTGTTTTTCCGGGCGGTCCGGTGGCGGTACTTACTGGCGCCCCTCAGGACCTTCCCGGTAATGCGGCTTTACCCGGTGGTGATCATCGGCTACATGGCGAACAACCTGCTGCCGGTCCGGTTGGGAGAGGTGGTGCGGGCCTACTACTTAGGCCGCCAGGAGAACTTCAGCACCAGTTCGGCCCTCGGAAGCATCGCGGCCGAACGTCTCTTCGATGGCCTCACCCTGCTGGCGTTGACCGCGTTCTCCGCCCCGTGGCTGCTGTTGCTGGGGGAGTTTGACGGGGCCGCCGACGTTTCCCGTACCACCGCCATCTGGTTGGCCGCCGGCTTGGTCGCCGTTTTCGGCGGGTTTCTCGTCTTCTTTACCCTGCTGGTAAGCCGGCCGGAATTCGCCAACCTTGTGGAGAAGTGCCTGGACCTGCTGCCGGGACGGACCCGCCCGGCCGCCGTGCATTTCTTTCGAACGTTCGTTTCCGGGATGGCGGTGCTCCGGGACCCCCGGAAACAGGCGGCGTTGGCAGCCTACTCGGTCCCGGTCTGGTTGATGGAAGGCGCCATGTACCTGCTTATCGCCTACTCCTTCAACCTGGACGCCTATTTCACCTCTACCGGCGCGCTGATCTTGGCCGCCCTGCTGCTGACGGCCATCTCCAACCTGGCCACCGCCATCCCCAGCGCCGTCGGCGGAATCGGCCCGTTCGAGTTGGGGGCCCAGCAGACGCTGGTGGCATTGGGCGTGGGGGCCTCCGTCGCCGGGGCCTACGCCGGGTTCGTCCACTTGGCGGCATTATGGCTGCCGGTGAACGTGGTGGGGCTGATACTGCTGTGGAAGCAGAACCTGTCTCTCCGGAGCCTGGTGACCAATTGGCGACAACAAGGGCCGGACGAAGGGTCGGAGTCCAGCCGGGAGCTCGTGCCAAAACCGCAGGGACCGGCTGGCCGGGAGCCCGCGCCATGAGGATCGGCATTATCGGCGGTGGTGTCGCCGGGCTGGCCGCAGCCTACGAGTTGACCAAGAGAGGCCATTTCGCCGAGGTATTCGAGCAGGCCCCGTTTCTGGGCGGCCAAGCCTCCACCTTCCCCGTTTACGGCGGCCAACTGGAAAGAGGCTACCACCACCTGTTCGTCAGCGACACCGCCATTACCGAGCTGATTCACGAGTTGGGCTTGGGAGAGAAGCTGGCTTGGCTGGAATCCAAGGTCGGGCTCTATCACGCCGGGAAGGTCTGGGACTTTTCCACCCCGACGGACCTCCTCAGGTTCACGCCGCTGTCTTTGCTGCAACGGCTCAGGGTCGGACTCTGGACCCTGCTGTTGCAACGGACCAGCGACTGGCAGAAATTCGAAGACGTAACCGCCCGCGAGTGGCTCAGCAAACACATGGGCCCTCAAGCCTACCGGGTCATCTGGGAGCCGCTGCTTCGCGGCAAATTCGGCGAGTTCTACGACCAGGTGAGCATGACCTGGATTTGGGGGAAGGTGCGGCTGCGGGTGGCCTCCCGGGGCAAGGGGTTCCAGAAGGAACGCTTGGGCTACCCGATGGGCAGTTTCGGAGAGGTCATTGACGTTTTGGCCGAGACGGTCCGCCGCCAAGGGGGCGAGGTACACGTCTCATCTCGGGTGAGTGACATCGCGGTGAACGAGGGCGCGGCCCACGGTTTGAACGTCCAGACCGCGCGCGACCAGCCCCCGGAGCTGCGTCCCTACGACGCCGTGCTCGCTACCACGCCATCCTACGTGTTCACGAGGCTGGTCCCTCGCCTGCCTGACGACTACATGGACAAGCTGACCGGGGTGCGTTACCTTTCGGCGGTGTTGCTGATAATGGTGCTGGACCGCCCCTTGACCAACAAGTATTGGATGAACATCGCGGACGAGGACATGCCCTTCGTGGCCCTCATCGAGCATACCAATATGATCGACCGGTCTCTCTACGGCGGGAAGCATATCCTCTACATCAGCAACTACCCGGACCGCGAGAGCGAGCTGTACCAAAAGAGCGGCGAAGAGCTTCTGGAACTGTTCGTACCCCACCTGCGGAAAATCAACCCCGACTTCGACCTTTCCTGGGTATTGGAACACCACCACCACCGGGTCGACGGCGCACAGCCGATTATCGGCACCAACTACAGCCAGCGAATCCCGGACCATCGCACCCCCCTTCGCAACCTCTATCTGGCCAACACCACCCAGATCTTCCCGGAGGACCGGGGCACCAACTACTCCATCCGCATGGGCCGCCAAGTGGCGCGCCTGATGCTGGAAGACGCCGGCGAAGCGGCTGAGTGACGGTCCCCTTCGGGACCGAGGGATACCGTTGTTGCAAAAACGCGGCCTTCAAGTAAAATCCCTAGGAGCAGGATAGACGGTCGGTCCCTACAGTCCAACAGGGCTACGGAAAGGAAACCGGCACAGGAGCGGAACGTGGCGATACAACACTCCGGGAACGAGATGGCGGATCAACGAACGGGCGAGTCCCGGCGGGGCTTCTTGGCAAAACTTGCCTTGGGCGCAGCCGCACTGGCATTGGTTGGGGCATCCCTGGGTCGAAAGGGCTGGCGCCGTGACGAGCAGACGGCAGCCAGTCAAGAGTTCCCTGGCGAGGACTCGATATTCCACCCGGCCAGCGACCCGCGCACCGACCCTCGCCGGTCCTGACCAATCCGTTTGAATCAGAATTCACCGGATTCGCGGATTTGCCGGATGTCGCCCGGTAACAGCTACCGTCTTGGCAATACCGTCCTGGCAATCCGATAATCTTGAGAATCCTGATTCACAATATTTACGGAGACAATTAGCGGAGATAGTGAGCGATGCCTGAATCCCGTTTGACCGTTGGCAACGTCGAGATCCTGTCCCTCAACGACGCCGAGTTGGCCCTGCCCTTGGCGGACGTCTTCCCCGCAGTGCCCGCCGCCGACTGGGCGCCCTACATGGAACGGTACCCGGAAGGCTTCTTGGACGGCGTGAACCTCAACACCCACTTCGAGTGCTATCTGGTCCGTTCCGAGGGCGAGACCATCTTGGTCGACACCGGTTTGGGCGGAAATGTGAGCAATCCCCACGCCGTGAGGGACTTCGCCGGCGGGGTGGAAGGACGGTTGATGGAGGAGCTTGCGGCGGCCGGAGTGAACCCAGCCGACATCACTATCGCCTTCCTGACCCACTTGCACTTCGACCATGTCGGCTGGAACCTTAACCACGAAAGCGGGGTGAGGCCAACCTTCCCCAACGCGCGCTACGTCGCCCACCAAGCGGACTGGGAGGCCTTCCAGCGGCCCGAGGTCCAAGCCAATTTCCCGCAGAACTGGAACGAGACCCTGGCCCCGCTGGAGGGGCTTGGGCTCCTGGACCTTTTGTCAGGACAGCGGGCGTTGACCGGCGAGATAACCGCCATTCCCACACCGGGGCACACGCCGGGGTCGATGAGCCTGGAAGTGGTGTCCGGAGGGGAGCGGGCCTACATCATGGGCGACGTTTTCCACAGCCCGGCCCAGATCACCGAGACCGAATGGGTGTTCGCTTTCGACATGGACGCCGCCCAAGCGGTGGTGACCCGACAGAGGATGATCGAGCGGTCCGAAACTGAGGAAGCGGTGATGGCGATCTGCCACCACGGGGCGTTCGGCCGCGTCATCCGCGCCGAAGGACGCCGTTACTGGCAAGTGGCCTGACTCGTCCGGGGCCGGGAGCCGCGGCTACCGCCGGCCGAACTCCCGCTCCATGTGGTGAGAGCTGAAGTGGACCATCGTGGGGCGGCCATGGGGACAGGTATGAGGATTGGGGGTGGACTCCAGTTGCTCCAGGAGAGAGCTCATTTCCTCTTCCGTTAGCGGCCGGCCCGCCCTGACCGCGCCGTGGCAGGCAATGGACGCCAGCACCACGTCCTCCTTCTGACGGAGCATTCCCTCGAAGGCCGTCTGGTCCAGAACGTCGACCAACGACTCCCCGGGGCCCTTGCCGGCCAGGACGGCGGGGACGCTCCGCAGCAGGTAGTTCCTCTCGCCGAAGGGTTCTATGTCGAACCCGTAAGCGGCCAGCGCTTCCTTGTTGGTATCGAGTACCTCCGCTTGGGAAGGGGTCAACTCCAGGTTGACCGGCGCGAGGAGCGCCTGCGCTTCGGTCTGTTTCTCTTGGGACCGCTGCAACAAGCGGTCAAACAGGACTCGCTCGTGAGCAGCGTGCTGGTCCACCAAGTACATTCCGCCCGAGTCCTCGGCCACGATATAGGTGAGCTTCAGTTGCCCTACCACCCGAAGCGGCGGGGCCGACTGCCGGGGAATCGCGGCGTCGGGCGGCCCGAAGTATCCGGACCCGGCGTTGCTTCCGTTGGGCGAAGAGGGACCTCCGCCGCCGAAGGGGTTCCGGGGAAAGAACGACGGGCCTCCCGCCATGCGGGAAGGCTGAGACTGGGCCCCCGGCGGGGCCAGACGGGGGACCGGCGAGTCGGCCACCAACACCGACCGGACAGCCCGCTGCACCGTGGAGAACACCCGGTTCTCTTGATGGAAACGCACCTCCCGCTTGGAGGGGTGGGAATTCACATCGACGTCGCCGTAGGGAAGGGTGACGTTTAACGCCACGACCGGGTAACGCTTCACCTGGAGCAGGCCGAGGTAAGCCTCTTCGACAGCATACGAGAGCATGCGGCTTTGTATCCAGCGCCGGTTTACGAAGAATGTCATGAAGCTCCGGTTGGCGCGGCTCAGGTCCGGGCTGCCGGCAAACCCGTCAACCGCATAGCCTGATTCCGGGTCCTCACCGTAAACCTCCAGCATGTTGCTGGCGGCTTGGGGGCCGTAGACCGCCAGCAGCGCCTCCCTTGACCGTCCGTTGCCCGGCGTGGTGAAGGAAATGCGGCCGTCGTTCACCATCTGGAAGCGGATGTTCGGGAAAGCCAGGGCGTAGCGGCTCACCAGCTCCTGCACCCGGGCCGTCTCAGTCGAGGCGGCACGCAGAAACTTGCGGCGGGCCGGCTGGTTGCCGAAGAGGTCGTTCACCTCGATTCTGGTTCCGGAGGGGCAACCGTCGCTCCTTGATTCCACAACCTCGCCCCAACTCACCGTATGACGGTATCCGGCGGTCTCCAGGGGCGGGCGGGAGGCGATGGCGGTGCGGGAGACGGCGGCGATGCTGGGAAGGGCCTCGCCCCGGAAACCCAGGGTACCGACATGGTCCAGGTCCTCTTGGAAGACCAGCTTGCTGGTGGCATGACGTTGGAACGCCAAGGCCACCTCGGCGGCAGGAATACCCGCGCCGTCGTCAATTACGAGGACCTGGTCGACACCACCGGCCTTGATCTCCACGGTAATGTGACTGGCAGAGGCGTCAATGGAGTTTTCCACCAGCTCCTTGACCACCGCTGCCGGGCGTTCAATCACTTCGCCGGCGGCGATTTGAGATGCCACCTCGGCGGAGAGGAGCTTGATGGGCCTCACTGTGGTGTCCCGCTGGCTAGAAGAGGGGTACTTTGGTGCCCTTGGCCCGGTATTGCTTGTCTTCCGACGTACCGGTGGCCACGAAGTCGCAGACGATGCGGTAGATGCGTTCCATCTCCTTGTCGACGGCCCGCTTGAAGAAGTAGGGCGGAACCCAGACCCCGCCGAAGGCCGCCACCACCTCCGGGTAGTCGTCGATGACGAAGTCCGGCTCGAAGGGGACCCCCAACTCGGACAGGCGTTCGTGGAAATGGTGAGTAGGTTTCTCGTAAACACCGCTCACCCACTGGTTGAGTTCGTGCTTGTTGATAACCTCCCACCGTTCTCCCATCCCCGACCAGATATAGATCTCGTGGTGTTCGTCTATCAGCGCCTGGAAAGTCTCTTTGGTTGATGGCCTCAGGCTGTTATCCAGCCCCAGTATGGTGTAATCGACGTCGAAGAAGATTTTCATTGACACAGAATGAACCTTAGCTCGATTGACAATAGGAATTTGTGTCTACAGTGGCTCAAGGGTGACCATTATACCTTATGCGGGACCCATTGAACGCCAACTTCGGTTACCGGTCCCGGCACAAACGGAATCGGACCACATTATGCACGAGTTTTCTTGTCACCCACCCGCCGCTGCGATCGCTTCTTCGACCGCCGCAGCGCCGCCGCCCACCATCAATTTATCGCCAACGCGAATCAGGGGACGCCGCACCAGCTTGGGCTCCTCCAGCATCAGCCGGACCATCTCTTGGTCGCTGAGGTCCTGGTCCGCCAAGCCCATCTGCTTCAGGCTGGGACTCCGCCGGGCGAAGATCCGGGAGGCATCCAATAGGGACGCCAGTTCCTCGACCTCCTCCTTGGTGAACCTGTCTTTGAAATAGTCCCGCTCCACCAACTCAGCCCCGCTTTGCAAGAGCAACTCCCTTGCTTTACGGCACGTGGATCAACGAGGCCACCAATAGAATTGGACCGGCTGGCTCATGTTTCCCTCGCATTGGACCCTGATTGTTGGCCCATTCTATAACGCCCTACGCCGCGTTGGAAGAGCAAGTATATTTCAGGGCCGGAGAGATATCGTTCGGGCCGCTAGGCGGGCCGTCAGGGGCCATCAGGGTTGGGATTCGGCCAGCCTCTGCAACTCGTACAGTTTGTTCAGCGCCTCCAGAGGAGTCAGGTTTGGGATATCCAATTCCCGTATCCGCTCCGCCAAGGGCGAGTCCCCGGAGAACAACGATATCTGGGCGGCCGGAGGCCCCTTGGCACGGCTTCCGCCCGGCCGGGAGGCGCCGTTGGCTGACTCCATCTCCGAAAGCACCTCCCAAGCACGGTTGATCACACCCTGGGGCAAGCCGGCCAGCCGCGCCACGTGGACGCCATAGCTCTTGTCAGCCCCTCCCGGCACGATCCGGTGGAGGAACGCGACCTCGTTGCCATCCTCGGCAACGGCCACACTGAAATTCCGCACGCCGGGCAGGCTGGCAGCCAGCTGGGTAAGCTCGTGATAATGGGTGGCGAAAAGGGTCTTGCAACCCAACCGGGGGTCGTTGTGCAAGTGCTCGATAACCGACCTGGCGATGGACAGCCCGTCGTAGGTGCTGGTGCCCCTGCCGATTTCGTCCAGAATTATCAGAGACCGGGGGGTGGCCTGGTTCACGATGGCGGCCGTCTCGACCATCTCCACCATGAAGGTGGACTGGCCGGTGGCCAAGTCGTCCTGCAGCCCCACCCTGGTGAAGATGCGGTCCACCAACCCGATGGTGGCTTGGGACGCCGGAACGAAGCTGCCCACCTGGGCCATGAGCACTATGAGGGCGACCTGGCGGATGTAGGTAGACTTGCCGGCCATGTTGGGGCCCGTCAGGACGATGACCCGTGCGCCCCCAAGGTTGTCACTGGCCAGGACAGCGTCGTTGGCAACGAACCGGCCGTGGCCCAGCACACGCTCCACCACGGGGTGACGCCCGTCCTTGATCTCGACGGCCGGCCCAGTGTTCAGCCGGGGCCGCACGTAATCATTTTCCACGGCCGCTTGGGCCAAGGCGGAGAAGACGTCCAGTTGGGCGACGGCGGCGGCCAAGCGGCTGATGTTGTCGGCCCAGCCGGCTAGTTGAGCGTTCACCCGCTGGTATACGGCCCGCTCCGCCTCCTCCAGGCGCTCTCTGGCGTTCAGCACCACCGACTCGAACTCCTTGAGCTCAGGCACGATGTACCGTTCCGCGTGGGCCAGGGTCTGACGCCTGATGTAGTCGTCGGGCAAGCTCGAAATGCTGCTCTTGCCGACCTCGATGTAATAGCCGAAAACATGGTTGTAACCGACTTTCAGGCTGCGGATGCCGGTGCGTTCCCGCTCCCGGCTCTCCAGGCCCGCGATGTAGCCCCGGGCGTTGGCTGAGGCCTCCTTGAGCTCGTCAATCTCCGGCGAGAACCCGGCCCGTATCACGTTCCCCTGCCCCACCTCTCCCGAGGGGTCCGGGTCGATGGCCTGCCCGATGAGGGCGGCGGCCTCGTTCACCGGTACAAGCCGGGCCTGCAGCCATTCCAACGGACCGGTATGCCCCGGCTCGACATCCAGCCGGGCTCCGGTTAACAGGTTACGCAACTCGGGGACAGCTTCAAGGGCAGACTTCAGGGCCAAGAGCTCCCGGGGGGCCGCCGTGCGGGCCGCCACCCGTCCCACGATGCGCTCCAGGTCGGCCACTCCTCCCAAGACGGAGGCCACGCCGCTCCGGGTGATGCCGTCCTGGAAGAACCACTCGACCGCGTCCAGCCGCTGCTCCAGGCCGGCCAGGTCGAGCAGAGGGCGTCCCAGCCACTGCCGCAGCAACCGCCCGCCCATCGCGGTGCGGGTCCGGTCCAGGGCGGCCAGCAGCGAGAGTCCTTTGTCGTCGCCCCGGCCTCCTTCGAACAGTTCCAGGTTGCGGCGGGTCCGGGCGTCCAAGGCCATGTAGCCTGCGGTCGAATAGACCGCCAGGTTCTGCAACCGCAGCGGCGCCGATTTCCGTTCGTTAACAACGGTACGGGACAGGTAGCTCACTATGGCCCCCGCAGCCTGGACCGCCAAGGGCTGTCCTTCCGCGCCGAAGGATTCCAGCGTTAGGACCCGGTAATGGGAAAGGAGGGCCTCCCGGGCGGTCTCGTGGTCGAAGGAAACGGGGTTGACCGGCGATATAACCGCCGAAACCCCTGTTGCCCACGGCGGAGGGGCCCAACCCGACGGGTCGCCGCCCGGCGCCAGCACCTCGGCGGGGGCGATGCGTTCCAGTTCCAGTGGGACTTGTTCCAGGTCCATCTGGGCCGCGGCGAACTCCCCGGTGGTGATGTCCACGTAGGCCAGCCCGGCCAAGCGTCCGTCTTCGGCCACTGCGGCGAGGTAGTTGTTGACCTTGTGCTCCAAGAGGGAGCTTTCCAGCACCGTGCCGGGGGTGACCACCCGTACCACGTCCCGGTCCACCAGGCCTTTGGATACGGATGGGTCCGTGAGCTGCTCACATATGGCGACCTGATGCCCTTTCTGGATGAGGCGAGCCAGATACGATTCCACGGAGTGGGCGGGGACCCCGGCCATGGGCACCTTGAGGCCCTTGCCCATGCTCCGGGAGGTGAGGGTTATCTCCAGTTCCCGGGAGGCCAGCCGGGCATCGTCATCAAAGGTCTCGTAGAAGTCGCCTAAGCGAAAGAGGACGATGGCGTCCGGGTAGGAGTCTTTGATCTTCAGATATTGGCGGCGTATCGGCGTCACAACCCAACCACTCTATCCCCGGGCTATCGGCACCCGACGTTTGGCCTGTCGGGTACGCCATTCATTTTACCCCAACGCCGGGCCGCCGGGGGACGGGCTCAGGTCATTGGCTGGCCGATCAGCGGAGGCGAATCGCCTTCTATTCCTTCCAGAACCGCTCTTCTTTGAACTTCCAGCCTTGGGGAGGCAGCTTTTCCTTCATCTCTTCGATCATACCGGGGTGGCCGCAGGCATAGACCATGGTGTCGTCTTGGAGCAAGTCGAATTTCCCAAGGTATTCTTCGGCGACGGCGTTGACCCGGCCTTTAGCGCCCTGCCAACCGAAGTTGCGGTCCTCGTTGGGCCGGCTGACTGTGGGGACGAACTTGACGCATTCCGGGTATTCTTGGGCAAGGCGGGAGAACTCGGCATCGTAGGTGAGCTCGTCGACGTAACTGGCGCCCAGAAGGATGTAGAACACATGACCTTCGCCGCCTTCGTGGAGATAGCTGCGCACCATACTCACCGAGGGGGCCACCCCGGTGACGGTGGAGAGCATGAAATGATGGTGCACCCGCTGGTCCAAGGTGAAAATTCCTTTGGGCCTGGGCCGGACGGACATCCAGTCGCCGAGGCGGAGCTCCCACATGAGCGGGGTCAACTCCCCGTCGGGGACCAGCTCGACGAAAATCTCCAGGAAATCTTCATGCGGGGCCGAGGCGATAGAGTAGGCGCGTTCGATGGGACCCAAGCCCAGAGTGCAATACTGGCCCGGCTTGAAGGCGAACTTCCCATCGCCCTCCTGCTCCAGCTTGATTACCATCAGATCGTCGGTTATGTCGACTCTCTCGACGAGCTTCGCCTTGGGGAAGGCGGGGTTGGGGGCAAGGTCCAAGCCCTCGTACCTTCCAGTGGCGGTTATCTTAGCCATCGTTGCTCCCTCCACGTTTTAGCCGGGCTTCCCATTTCCTTGAGGCGTCCCCGGAACTACGTTACCGGGGAAACGCGTTTAAGCAGTTCCCGGTCCGGCCGGCGCTTCCGGTCGGGCCGGAGGCTCGGGTCCGGTCCCATTCTCAGGTTGGACCATGCGGGCCCGCTTGATATGCAGCCCACTGACCATTGCTGCGGGGTCGAACTCGTCGCTGGCCTCCATCTCGATAGCCAGTTGCCCGAAGAGTCCAGTGGTGGCCGCGACGCTCCGGGGCACCCCGTCAGTGTACCGTATCACGCCCGGTACCTGCTCATCCCCGGTATCCACCACCACTTTGGCCCCCTCTTCCAGGGACCATTCGACGCCGTCGGCGGGGTTGATTTCGATCCACTCCTCTCTCCGGAGGCGGTTGCGCTTGCCTTTGATGATCTCCAGGGGACGTTCCTGCTGCAGGAGCACCCGGCCGGGCACGAACCAGATGAGACGGTCCGTTTCATCTTCCGGTGCGGCGACGGTGAAGAATGGAGTTACGGTGTCGGCCTTGGTCTCGCCGAAGCCGCCCTGGTACAACGTGGGAGTGCCCGTATCGTCGACACCCGGGCAGGGCCACTGAATGCCGCGGTCTTCCTTGCTGGCGTAGAGGACCTGGGTGGGCTGGGGACTCTCCAGCTGGGTCCTGAGCACCAAGGAGCCTTGGGCTTCGAGCTTATCGTAGGAAATACCGCCGTATATCGGCGAAACCCGGGCGATCTCAGCCATCGTCCCGGCGGGCGTGGCCGGCCCGAACCCATCCGCGCCGAGTCTTTGGGCCAACTGACAGATGAGCCAGCTTTCCGGCTGGGCCTCTCCTTCTTTCGAAAGCCTGCAGGGCTTCACCCGTTGGACCCGGCGTTCCAGGTTGGTAAAGGTGCCCTCTTTCTCGGCGAAGGTCACCCTGGGCAACACGACGTGGGCCCGCTGGGCCAAGGGTGTGAGGAAACTGTCGTGGACGATCAGCAACTCCAGACTCTCCAAAGCCGACAGGGCGTCGCCCAGATGCCCGTTGGTGAAATTGGGGCTGTCGCCTATCACCAACGCCGCTTTGATTCCACCGGTCTGGGCAGATTCGATTATCCGGGTCAATCTCAAGCCCGGTTCGCCTGAAATAGGGAACAACCCCGCGCCCCAGACTTCTTCCACCGCCTGCCGGTCGGTCTCGCTGGCTACCCTCCGGTAACCGGGGAGACGATCTGGGATACACCCGCAGTCCCAAGCCCCTTGCTCGTTGGCGCCCTTCCTCATCGGCATGAGTCCGGAACCCGGCCTGCCCAGGTTGCCGGTCAGCAGCGCCAAGTCCACCAAGGCCTGAACGCAGCCGCGTTGCAGGTCCGCAGGTAAATTGTCCAGCCCGTAGACGATGGAGCCGGACGCGGCCTCGCCGTAGGCCCGGGCCGCGTCGGCGATAGCCTCGAGGGACACCCCGGTAATCCGGGACACTTCGTCCATATCCAGGGAGTGAAGAGCGTAGAGCAGTGCGGCGGGGCTCTCGCAGTTCTCGGCCAGCCACTCCTCGTCCTCCAGCCCCTCCTCGATCAACGCGCTCAGCAACCCGCCCAAGAGGAGCAACTCGGTACCCGGGACGGGGCGCAGCCAGACATGGGCGTACCGGGTGAGCTCGACTTCCCGCGAGTCGATGACCACCAGCTTCGTTTCCTTGCGGGCGGCCTGCTTGATAGGGATGCCCACCACGTTCTGCTCTTCGGTCAGATTGGAGTTGAACACCAGGATGGACCCGGCCTGCGCCAGGTCCCAGATGGAATTGGTGGCGGCTGGAATGCCCAAGGAGTGTTCCAGCTCCAACACCAGCTCCGGGTGGGTGTTGGAGGTATGGTCCACATTGTTGGAACCCATCACGGACCGGGCGAATTTTTGGGCCAGGTAATGTTCCTCGTTGGTGCTGGTGGGGGACGTGAGGAGCGCAAAGGACTTGCCGGTGTACCCGGGCAGCCGGGCCGCCACGTAGTCCAACGCCTCGTCCCAAGAGGCTTCTTGGAGCAGACCGTCCCGCCGCAACAGGGGCGAGGTCAGCCTGGCGGGATCGTTCACGTATTCCAACCCGAATTTTCCCTTGAAACAGGCCTGCCCGCGGTTCGCCGGGGAATTGATTTCGGGAATCGCGCGGATCAACTGGTCGCGGTCATTGAACTCCAGGTTCAACTGGCAGCCCACGGGACAGTGGGGGCAGACAGAGCGCTCGACCCGCCTCGCTTTCTCCCACTTGTGGTCCCGTTCCACCAAGGCGCCCACCGGGCATACGTCGATGCAGGCGCCGCAGAACTCGCACCCCGACTCCAGCAGGGAGGCGCCGAAAGATGCGCCTACCAGGGCCTGCCCGCTTCGTTCCGTGAACGCTATCGCGCTGTCGCCCCGGATCTCGTCGCAGGCCCGCACGCACCGGCCGCAAACGATGCAGAGGTTGTAGTCCCGGTCATAGAACGGGTCGGCCACCTCCAACGGAATCTGGCGGTACTTGTAGTCCAGCGGGGATTCCAGGTTCATCCCCAAGTAGCGGACCGTATCCTTGAGCTCACATCTCTCGTTCTTGGGACAGGTGACGCAACGGTCATTTACGGCCACATGGCGCAGGCAGATATCGCCGGGTCCGCAGATGTCGATGCGGTGGCAGGTCAGGCAGCCGTTGGGGTGCTCGGCGATGAGCATCTCCATCACCGAGTGTCGCAACTGATCCACGTCGGAGGCCGCGTTGCGCACCCTCATACCATCCTGTACCGGCAGGGTGCAGGAGGCGGGGAAGCCCCGCTGCCCCTCCACCGCCACCACGCACATACGGCAGGCGGCAAAGGGCTTCATGCCGGGGTGATAGCACAGGTAGGGGACATAGATGCCGGAGTCGATGGCCGCTTCAAGGACCATCTTACCCGGCTGTGTCGTCACCTCTACACCATCGAAACTGATGGTTATTTCATCGGCCATTTGTCTCCGGTTTACGCCGTCGGCTGGGTTCCTGGTCTATTTCAGATAAACGCGGGCCGGTAAGCCGTCCCTGCCAGCCCGGATCGGGAATCAGCGCCGGGAGAGCGCGGGAGAGTAGCGGGGGCGGAGGCAGGCGCCCGCCGGGCAATTTCGGTCCAGAATATGGGCCTCGAACTCCTTGTCGAAATAACGGAGGGCCGAAGCCACGGGGTTGAAACCCAGTTGGCCATGGCCGCAGAGAGAGCCAGCCTGCATGTTCTCTCCGATACGGCGCATCAGGGCCAGGTCGTCGGGCACGCCTTGAAGGTCGCAGATCCGCTCCAGGACCTCCAGCAGGTGGCTCATGCCCATGCGGCAGGGGAAACACTTACCGCACGATTCGTACTGGCAAAAGGCGATGAGGGCCCGGGTCAGGTCGACGACGCAGGCCGTGTCGTCGGCGGCGATGATGCCCCCGGAACCGAGGATCGCGCCGGCGTTCCGGAGTTCCTCGAAGTCCAATACCAGGTCCAGATCGTCGCCGCCCAGCACGCCGCCCAGTGGGCCGCCCGTTTGGACGAACTTGAGCGGCCGTCCTTCGGGGACCCCGCCGGCGGCCTTGAACAGCACGTCCTTCAGGTTGACGCCCATCGGGACTTCCATCATTCCGGTGTACCTCAAGGCGCCGGAAAGACAGAGGATCGCGGTACCGGTGCTCCGCTCGTGACCGATCCCGGCGAACCATTCCCCGCCCCGGGACACGATCTCCGGCACGTAGGCCAGGGTTTTCACGTTGTTTATGTTGGTGGGCTTACCGAAGAGCCCTACCTGGGCGGGAAAAGGAGGCCGGTAACGGGGCATGGCGCGTTTACCCTCGATGGCTTCCATCAGGGCGCTCTCCTCTCCGGCCACGTAGGAATCGCCAGTGAGGGCGACCTCAATGTCGAAATCGAACCCGGAACCCAGGATGTCTTCTCCCAGCAGGCCCGCCTCCTGGGCTTGGCGCACGGCGGTCCGGCAGCGCTCTATAGGGCCGTCGTGGCCATGGCGGATGAAGATGTAGCCGCGGCTGGCCCCGGTGGCGTAACCGGCGATGATCACCCCTTCCACCAAGGTGTGAGGGTCGCTCTCCAGGATCGCCTTGTCGTTGAAGGCGCCGGGGTCCCCCTCTTCGCAGTTGCAGAGCACATACTTGACTGGCGATGGGTTGCCCGCCAGAAAGCGCCACTTGGTGGCCGTGGGGAAGGCGGCGCCTCCTCTCCCCCGCAGGCCCGAGGCGTTCACCTGCTCCAGGGTTTCCCCGGGGGTCATTTCGTGAAGGGCTTTCCGGAGGGCCCCGTACCCGCCCCTAGCCAGATAATGGTAGATGTCCAAGGGGTCGATGTCCCCGGCGTTTCGCAGGGCGATGCGGTTTTCCCAAGCCTTCATCGGGTGATTGGACAGGTCCGAGAGACCGGCGGGAGGAGATGAACCAGTTCCGTCCTCTGGGGGCAGGTACCCCATGGCCAGATGGGTCACCGGGTTGCCGCTTACCACATGAGAATCGACTATCTCTTCAACCGATTCCGGGGTAACGTTCCCATAAAATATTCGGGGACCGCCGGGAAACTGCACGTCCAACAGGGGCTCGGCGAAGCACAGTCCAAAACAGCCCACTTGGGTGACGGTGGCCCGGGCTTTCTGACGTTGCAGCCTGGCTTCCAGGGCGTCGATGACCTCGTCGCACCCGGCGGCCTTGCCGCAGAGGGCGGTCCCGATTCGCAGCCAAGGCCGGTCCCCTTCGGCAATGGCCCGCCAGCGGCGTTCCGCCTCTTCGACCAACAGGGCGAACTGCCCAGCTTCCAACTCAGCCGCCATGTACGGGCTCGGGGTTGGAATCCAAAAGGGCGAGGAAAACCCGGCTGGCGGCCGATGTTGGGGTCAAGCGTCCGTGCAGGCGATGGTCCACCGACATTACGGGGGCTTGCGCGCAGGCGCCCAGGCAGGTGCTGTAACGCACCGAAAGTCGACGGTCGCCGGTGTCGCCCTCGCTCTCGAGGCCAGCAGTATCGAGGACGGCTTTGACGACGGCCATGGCGCCGACCAAGTGGCAGGAAGTGCCCCAACAGACCTCAATCCGGTGTATTGGAGGGGGATCGAAACGGAAATTGGGGTAGAAGGAGGCCACGGCCCAGACGTCGTTGATGGTCGACCGGGTGAAGTCCGCGATTCTTTCCACCGCCTCCCTGGGAATGTAAGACAGCTCATCTTCGACGGCGAGCAGGGAGGAGAGAATCGTAACCGTCGGCTGGGTCTGACCGCGGACCGCCCGGTCAATCCGCTGTTCCAGCCCATCCATCGGTTGGTCTCCTAGAAGAGGATTTAATGAAGAGGATTCGAGCGGGAATTAAGACAACGCCAGCAGTTCGTGAAAGATATAACAATCTGCGCGGATGTTACCACAAGGCCAATGGTGATTCAACGCCGCTTTGGACCCTGGCAACGCCAGCCATCAGCACCGAGAGAGGGACCCGCAACCCAATAGTCGACCAACCGGCTCATAACCCGCGCTGGCCGTCGGTTAGAATCCTGCCGGGCCCACCATAATCTACGATACAGCACAGTGGAGAGAGCAGTTGCCATGCCGCCGACGCTTTTCCTTGAAGCTTTCGGACAGCTATCCGGCCCGGCGACCATTGATTCCCAGGAGGAAGACCTCCACAGCGTTTTCCGAGAGCGGGCTAAATTGATGCGTTGGGCTGCCACGTCCAATGACTCACCGTTTCTGTGGTCGATGGAGGAAGCGGAGATAGTCGCCGATACCGACCGAGACCGTATTGGATGGGTACAGGTCGGACTGGGAGTTGGCCTCCTCGATGTACTCAGGCCGCCGTCGAACCCGGTCCCGGGTTGGTCAGAGTTGCCAACACGCCGGATAAGCACCGACCCGGTCATGGCGTTGCCGGCATTGGTTCAATGCTTCAACGACTCGCTCTCCCGCTTTGGAGTCGTTGAGTTGTCCGGCCTCCAAGTGACGGCAAGTGGCATGGAGACCGGTACAGGGAACTGCCTTGGATACTTGGTGGCTGTGCTCAACTGGTTTAACACTACCCTGAAGGCAAGAGCCGACGCGATAGTCGCATTCGACCAAGGCCTGCTCGGAGACCATGACGTTTCCGAGTTGGTCGCGAGACTCAAGTGGAGGAACACCGGATCATTCGAGTTCGGACCGGTAGTAGCCGTGCCTGAGCAGCACTCGATCAAAGCGGGGGTTGAGACGCCGGTCCGCTCCATCTCCCCTGCGCATTCGGGCCTCGGAATGTCGGTTGCGCTGCCAGAGTGGACGGCAAGCGCGGCTGGGTGGTTACTCGCCAGCGTGGTCGATGCAGCCCGACTCATCGATTCCGATGTCAGCAACTTCTCGGTTCGGGTGACACGGGTTTAGGTGACGGCAAGCTTTCCAGCCCGCATTACCCGACCGATCAGGTACTCGCTGTCCTGGAACTCACTTGCTGTATCGACTAAGTTGACGCCATGGTTGAAAGAGCCTCCTGTCCCGGGGTCCGAGGCTCTCAGCGCTGAACCCTGAATCGAGACCTCCCAGCGAAAAGTTCGCAGTTCGGTCCGCTTAGGCCCACGATTTCCGAGCAATCTCGATAATCACGCGCCTGTCCCTGCACGTTCATCCTGCGGACGGTATGATAGCTTGGGTAAAATCATATGCTATTTGCATCCGACATCAGCAAAGCCTACTCGGACAGGACCCTATTCAGTGGGCTCACACTGAACATAGCCGCCGGGGACCGTATTGCACTGGTGGGCCCAAACGGCTCCGGCAAGACCACGCTGATGGATATCCTGGCAGGCGAGACCGCCCCGGAAACGGGGAGCATTTCCAAGCAGCGCAACGTTACTATGGGCTATCTCAAGCAGGAACCAGCGTCGTTTACCGGTAAGCTTCTGCTGGAAGAGGTGTTGGAGGCCCGCTCCGAGGCGAACGCCCTCGTCGTTGAGATTTCAGACACACGGGAAGCGCTGTCATCGGAGACCGACCCCGTGCGCCAAGGCCATCTGCTGGACCGCCTCAGCAAGCTTGACCTGGCTTTGGAGGCCGCCGGCGGAGACGACCGCGAGCACGAGGCTAAGGCGATCCTCTCAGGCCTTGGCTTTAAGCAGGGTGACTTTCTCCGGCCAATGAGTGAGTTCAGCGGTGGCTGGGTCATGCGAGCAAGCCTGGCCAGAATTCTGTTCCGGAAGCCCAACCTCCTGCTCCTTGACGAGCCAACCAACCACCTGGACCTTGACGCAAACTTGTGGTTTGAGAAATACTTGGCGAATTTCCAAGGCGGCGTGCTCGTCACATCTCACGACCGCGCTTTTTTGAATCAGACCGCGACCAAGGTTCTTGCCATAGAGCCGGATGAGGTGGCGCTCCACACGGGCAACTATCACGATTACCTCGTTGTACGCGAGAGCACACTTCAGAACAAGCGGGCAGCCTCCGCCAGGCAGCAGCGCGAGATAGAAAAGCAAATGCGCTTTGTGGAACGGTTTCGCTCCAAGGCAACGAAGGCCAGCCAAGTGCAAAGCCGTTTGAAGCAACTAGAGAAAATACAGATCATCGAATTGCCAAGGGCCACCAAGAAGGTCAGCTACTCCTTCCCGGAGCCCCCGCGCAGCGGTGCCGACGTCATAACACTGACCAATGTAAGCAAGTCCTACGGCGATAACGTGGTCTACCGAGGCATAGACCTGACGCTTTCGCGCGGCGACCGTGTTGCGCTAGTCGGACCCAACGGCGCCGGGAAGACCACCATGTTGAAGATGCTTGCAGGCGTCGTTCCGGTTGATGCGGGGGAAAGGAAGACCGGCCACAACGTCGTCACTACCTATTACGCCCAGCACGTGCTCGAACTCCTCAACCCGAACAATACACTCATTGAGGAATTGCAGCAGGCCGCGCCAATGGAGTCGGAGCAGAACCTGCGCACCACCCTGGGCGGCTTTCTGTTCAGCGGTGACGATGTTCGCAAGCCTGTTTCCGTACTGTCCGGCGGTGAAAAGGCAAGGGCGGCCCTGGCTAAGCTGCTCCTTCAGCCAACCAACCTGCTCCTCATGGATGAGCCGACCAACCACCTTGACATCGCTTCCAGGGAAATCCTCGCAGACGCCCTTGGCGACTATCACGGCACTATCTGTTTCATAACCCACGACCGCACTCTGATACGTCAGGTTGCAAACAAGATTGTAGAGATAGACGGCGGCCGGCCCACGGTTTTCCCCGGAGACTACGACAGTTATCTCTACCAAAAGCAGACCGAGACCGATAAGAAGAGTGCCGACGCAAGGGCCAATGGAACGGCCAGACCTGCTACAGAACGAGGTCGGGCTGTGAGCCGCTCCGGTCAGCCGATCAGCGCCGAGGATCGGCAGCTCCGGTCGCTTACAAAGGAGGCCCGTAGACTCGCGACGGATATAGAGAACATAAACGTCTCCCTGGTTGACCACGAGACCCACATCGCGGAGTTGGAGGCCATGTTCTCCAGCCCCGACCTGTTTGACGAGCCCACTCAGATTGCCTCCTCAGCAGAGCAATACCGCGTGCTCAAAGAGGAGGTGCAGTCCCTCTGGGACGAGTGGGAGAGGTTGACGTTGGAGGCGGAGGACGTCGACAGCAAGCTGACGGCCCTGAAGGCCGCCTCGACCCGTGCCAAGGGTGTCAATGCCGGGTGAAAACGCCCGTGCCCGTACACCGCGTCGCTGTTTGGGGAGTGGCCCCAATCCAGTCTCAGGCCGACGGGCGTACCGGGACTCGTGCGATCAGCCTTCATCTCTCGACGGTCTATTGATCGGCGGACTTCGATCAGTGCCGAGCGGCCTGGGGCAGTTCCGAGCAGACTAGGGCGTCCAACGTTCGAGGTGGGGTTCTTACGCTGCCATGCAATTGGCCGCACCTTTACACCTCCAACCCCTTGCGCATGGGCGCAGGGGAGGCCGTGCTAGGACGACTCGGCCTCAAACATCGCCCGTACCACGGCTTTGGCCTGTTCCACGTCCTGGGTGCAACTGTCTGGCTGCAAGGTCCCGAACGCGGCGAGCATTGTTGCGGGTTCGCCGTGTAGCCCCGAGACTACCACTGACTTGCGGTTTATGGCCTTGCCGATGAGCGCCGCTGCGGTATCGTCGATGTAGGCAGTGCGACTGAAATCCATTATGACTGCCTGGCTGGCCTGTACATCTCCGCCAAGAATCCTGGAAAGTTCTCGCGCCGAGGCCACAGACACTCTATCGGGCATGACAATCAGCCCCACTCTGGATTCGTAAGGGTCGGAGTCGGGCCATATCTCGGTATCCAGAAGCGGCACAGACACCAGCCGCTCCAGTTCGCGCCTGGGCGACCGTGTAACGTCCACGAGTGTGGAGAGGACCAGCCCGACCAGAATCGCCACCGTGAAGCCAATGAGCACCGGACCGTGGCGGTTGCCAGCATCACCACCGTATAGCCGAGAGGTATGCTTCGGACCCGTCGCAGGAACTCCCAATCTATGATCCGGTAACCCGTGACGACGATGATGCCCGCCAGCATGGACAGCGGGATCTGGTTGAAGGGCACGGCCAAAGCCAATGCGACAACTACCGCGGCCGTGACGCCTGCAACCATGCTTCGGCCGCCTGCCTGGAGGTTGAGGAATGTAGTCGAGCTTGCGCCGCCGGGATTACCTCCGATCAAGCCCGCCGCAATATTACCGACACCTTGGGCCATCAGTTCCCGATTCGGCTGATGCTCCCCCCGGTGGTGTCGTCGGCCTGCAAGGAAGTTAGCAGCGTCACGGCAGCACATAGCAAGGCCATCGTGAAGGCAGCGGGAATGACCTCCGGCACAAACACCGGCCAGGTTAGCGCCGGCAAGCCTCGCGGGATTTCGCCTATCACCGGAGCACCGCTGAACCAGATAATTCCGGCGATGCTCCCCGCCAATAAAGCGACGAACTGGCCCGAAGCGTACTTGGCCAGTCGGGTAGGCCAAAAGACACCGACCGCTACGGTTATCCCGGCAATAGCAAGGGCGTCAAAATCGACCGTTGCGCTAGTCCAGGCTTTGACGCTGCCGGCAACACCACCCGGCGCTGGGGGCAGACCGATGGCTCGGAGAAGAACCTGGGTGACGACCAGGACTATGCCGGCGGCGGTGAAGAACCCTGACAGCAGCGAGTGGGGGATGTAGACGATGAACCGCCCCAATCGGGTCAACCCGAAGACCATCAGAAAACCACCGGATAGGAGCGCGGCAGTAAAGCCAGCCGCCAGCCCGTGCTCGGATACCACCGACGCCAGGACAATCGCAACGAAGAATGTTCGGGCCTGAGATAAGCCCGCGTGTATTCCCCGTGATCGCCACCAGAAGGCCGAGTGCGATAGCTCCGTAGAGGCCGGCTGCTGGCCCCAAGCCCCCACATCGTCACCGCGACTTCCAGGGGAATGTCCGGCTCGATGATCTCGCCGCAGGGTATCAAGGGAGTAGGTCAACGTCCTTAAAGGGTTTCTCCTTCTGAAATTGGCCGGTAGGCGCGGTCTCCGTCCCGTCGAAGCCCTCCTGGATATGGGTCAACGTCGCAGAACCGCTTGTTGGCGGAAGGGCAAAGCGTAGGAGGCTCGGGCGCTCGGAACCCTCTACTTCTTGCAGGTGAGGGGTTCCCCGTGTTCCGACATTATGGACGTCTTGAGCTCTACCGGTATCCCACTGGTCACCAGGTAAGGCCTATTGTTTCCGACCATGATCCTTGGGGCATCATTTGCCACATTGAATCTCCTGGGCGGAATCTCCTGGGCGGAATCTCCCCGGCGAAGCGCTCTCTTCGGGCATGGGGCGGGCGTTTGCCGCCCAGCCTTCAGTACCAAGCGTAGGTGGAACCGGCACGCAGGGCCCAACCGGCCTGGCCAATCTCCCGCATGGCCGGGCTGAGGGCTTTCATCTGACGCGCCCACTCCTCGTTGCCCACCCGGTGCCACATGCCGTGGCCGGCGAACACCCATTCCACCATCAGCGTGGCGAGAAGGTCCATCGTATCGGCCAGCACCGCCCAAGAGAAGAAGGTCTGCCTTGGGAAGACGTCTAGTTCCTCCCGGCGGTGGTTCCAGTGCAGCGTGTCGCCGGTGAACAACAGCCGGTCGTCGATGTGATAAAGGACGTGGCCCCTGGTATGTCCCGGCGCAGGAATCGACAGGACGCCAGGGGAAACGAGAGTTACTCCGTCCTCACCGGTCACATCGGTGGCAAAGGGCGCGGAGTCCGCATCGGCCTCGCCGATCCAGACCCGGGCGCCGTAACGGCTGGCCCAGCGTTCCGCGTCAGCCACGTCGTCGCGGTGGCTCAGCAGAACGTGGGCAACGCCGCCCAGGCTATCGACGCTCTCAGCCAGCGCCGGGTTGAACCGAGGCGAGTCTACCATCAGGTTGCCCTCGGGCCGGGTCACGAGAAAGGAATGGGCCGCGAAGGACGAAAGGGCATTGTTGCCCATGGCAAACACGCCGTCGGTCATCGGGTAGGGGAACACTCCGGCCGGTTCCCGGGGCTGGTCGCGCTTCCCGATGGACTTGGTTGGACAAGCCGCCGCCGCACGCCACAGTTCCGCTTCCTGTTCTTCATCGGCGGGTTGACTGGCGATAAACGAACGGCCGGCGGCGTCCATGCCAATTAGGCCGGGAGCCCAGTTGCGTGCTGAGTCGCAACGGATGCACCGGGTGTCAACGAACCACGGGCCCGGAGCGTTGGATGAGTGGGTCTGATCGGGTCTAGGCATTTCAATCTCCTGATCCGGGTCAGACGATCAGGCCTCGTCCACCGGGGACTCCGCCTTGTAGTAATTAGCGGCGAGTATGGCAACTGGTTCCAGCTTGGGTATGTCGTAGACAGAACCGGGCTGCCGAGGGTCGTCCGCTCGGCGGCCTACGCGCCGGGTTACTCCCCCGCTCCGGGCGACCAGTTGTAAATCTTTGCGAGTGTTCCGCCCATGAGTGTGGATCGCTCCGAGTCCGAGAGTCGGTCCGTAACCCGGAAGGCCTCGACACCCTGCTCGTAGGTCAACAGCCTGACTGCGCGGGTCCAGTCGGTGCCCCAGAGGCAGCGGTCGAGGCCGTAGGCGTCGAAGATCCGGCTCAGCGGCTCCCAGATGTCGGGGTAGGGGAACGGCTCGTGGGACAGGGTACAGGCCCCGGAAATCTTGATAACCACGTTGTCCAGCTCCGCCGCCGCCAGCACGTTGGGGAGGTCGGCGAAGGGTTCCGGCGGGGCCGGAGGCACGAAGGGTTGGGCCAGTCCGACATGGTCAATGATGACCTGGGTGTCGGAATTGAGGCGGGCCAGCTCGGTCAGGAGGGGTAGCTTGCCGGCGGCCATGACGTTGACCGGAACGCCGGCCCGGGCGCAGGCGGCGAATATGGCGTTGAGGCCCGCGTGGTCGGCTTCGTAGTCCTGGTTGGCCAGCATCACTCGACAGCCAACCACTCCGGGCGTTCCGGTCCACTCGGCAACGTCGTCGGCGATGGTCTCCGAGGTGGGGTCGAAGGGACGGACCAGGCCGAACTTGGCGGGATGCTGGGCGTATGCACTCTGGACGTAGCTGGCGTCGTACCCGTACAGGGAGAAGGGCGAGATCATGATGGCCCCGTCAACGCCGACGGCGTCCATCGCCGCCACCATGTCGTCGCCGGTTACTTCCTCGGGTCCTTCCAGGTGTGCGCGCCAGGGGCGTGCGGGAGTGTTACGCTCGTAGCAGTGCACTTGGCAGTCGATCGTTAGATTCTGAGTTGCCATCGCTTCTCTCCTTGTCATTTATGGATGTCAGATATGGATGTCGGGCTGCCGTGTGAGGCCGTGCTCCGAAGCTCCCCAGAGTTGTTGACTGGGATACATCAGTTTACACCTGAAGCGGAGAGGGGACGACAACTTCCCACGCATAAATTAAGAAGACCGCGTTTAACGAAGGCCCGGTCCCAGAACGGTCCGCGTAACTGGATAATGGTAAGTGTTCAGTCCCGGTGAGACGCCCCCGCCCCTGTGGATACCGGCTTTCGCCGGTATGACGGGGGACTGGGCTTATTGGCGGATTCTCACGAAGTGTGAACAGTTACCCATAATGGAGATTGTTGCCACTCTGCCCCGACTGTCTGCTAAAGTAAGATTTGGAACACGATGAAACTATCACCCACGCCGCTCCGTCAGTTGCGAGGCCCAGTCGGAGCGCGGAGCGAGAAGACCATTGCCTTTAGTACGTCTGGCCCGTCTCAGGCCGCTGCACCTGTTCGGTCTGCTTTCCCTGCTTGCCTTGGCCTTGATCTCCTGCGCCACACAGGACTTTGAGGCCGGCCCCTTGGGAGCGGTCCAGGTGGCGCCCGGCGAGGCCATCCAGATACGTTCGATGCAGGTCCTTACCGGGATCGGCGACCTGGGTGCGCCCAGCCAACGCGGCGTAGCCATGGCCCTGGCGGACTACGGGCCCATCAAGGGGCACGATGTCTCGATGGGCGCCGGTCTCGACTCCCTTTGCACCGCAGAGGGCGGCCGCGCCGCAGCGGAAGCGGTGATCGGCGACCCGCGCGTGGTCGGCGTCATTGGGACGTCCTGCTCCGTCGCCGCCACCGCCGCGTCGCCGCTTCTCAGCGAGGCCGGTCTGGCGATGGTCGCCCCTTCCACTACATCCCCCTCGCTGACCTCAGACCTGCGGGGCAACGCCGGCGCCAACTACCACCCCGGCTACTACCGTACTGCCAACAATGACCTTTACCAAGCGCGCGCCGTGGCGCATTTCGCCTACAACGAGCTGGGCCTGCGCAGTATGGCCGCCATCGACGACGGCGACCCTTACACAACCGGCCTCGTCGGCGCTTTCACCGCCGCCTTCCAAGAGCTTGGCGGCTCGGTAACAGCCGCGTCCGTCAGCAGAGGCGATACCGACATGCTCCCCGTCCTCAACCAAATTTCGGACGGCAGACCGGACGGCCTGTTCTTCCCGCTCTTCCCGGAAGAAGGCTCCGCGATCATCCGGCAGGCAGGACAGGTAGCCGGGCTTGAGGATATTCCGCTCATCGGCGGGGCGGCTTTGCTGGTTTCCGCGTTCCTCGCCGTACCTGAGTCGGAAGGCATGTACCTCCCAGGTCCAGACACGAGCTTCGGCGGCAACACCAACGAGGCGACCGGCAAGACCTTCGACGGTCTGCTCGCCGACTACGGAGAGAGGTACGGCGAGCCGCCCTCTTCCGTCTACCTGCCGCACGCCTACGACGCCACCACGATGCTCCTTAGGGCCATTGAGGAGGTCGCGGTCAGCAACGGAGAAACCCTGTACATAGACCGGGCGAGGCTCCGGGAGGCTCTGACCGGTCAGACCGGATTCAGGGGAATCATAGGGGCATTGTCCTGTGACGAGTTCGGCGACTGCGGCACCGGAGGCGTCCAGATATCGCACCATAGGGATTCCAGTATTACAGACATTGCCGACCTACCCGTCGTCCACCGCGTCGCGCCCTGATTGCCGGTCTTCGTCAGGTTAGGGGCGAATGGCTTGAGCCATCGCTGCTTGCAGGGCATGGCTGGGCTGGGGTGGGGTGGGGCTGGCATAGGTGCAGACACATGAGTCATCCTGGCGGTTTGGGGGCAGGAAATATCGTCTTTCCGGCGAATGCCGGAATCTACGTAACCCCATCCCTCAGGGACAGCCGGTAACTCCGGCCTGCGGCAACTCCTCAAGTAGCTGAAACCCATTCATGGCAGTCCACCAAACGTTTCCCGCCGTACAGTATGCTTTTACGGCGACTCGCGGCCATACGGACTCCGGGGAGGCGTCGTGGATTCCGGCGGAAGCCGGAATGACGGGGGAGGAGGGATGCTGACATCGTACCCCAACTCTCGGCCATAGAGACACCGGGGAGGCGTCGTGGATTCCGGCGGAAGCCGGAATGACGGGGGAGGGGGGATGCTGACATCGTACCCCAACTCTCGGCCATAGAGACACCGGGGAGGCTACGTGGATTCCGGCGGAAGCCGGAATGACGGGGGAGGGGGGATGCTGACATCGTACCCCAACTCGCGGGCATACGGACATTGGGGAGGCTACGTGGATTCCGGCGGAAGCCGGAATGACGGGGGAGGGGGGATGCTGACATCGTACCCCAACTCTCGGCCATAGAGACATTGGGGAGGCTACGTGGATTCCGGCGGAAGCCGGAATGACGGGGGAGGGGGGATGCTGACATCGTACCCCAACTCTCGGCCATAGAGACTCCGGGGAGGCTGCGTGAATTCCGGCGGAAGCCGAAATGACGGGGGAATGACGTTGCCCACCTCTTGGAGAGGTGGGCAACTCGTTCTTCTTTCATCACCCCTGCAAGAAACTCCGGGATGACTCATGTTTGTCTAAAGACTTCGGTAGTTGATGGGCTTCCGGGGATTTAGAGATCGATTCTGGCGGCTGTACTGCCCAACAGAATACGCTCGACCTCGGGGGCCAGGGTCTCGGCCCGGTGGCGGCATTCTTCGTCCGTGAGGCTGGAAAGGGGGTGTTGGGCCACCACGTACTCGTAATCCGGCACCCCCATCATGCGGGTCATGGCCTTGGCGGTGTTGTTGAACACGTGGGTGATGATCGACGCCGTGGGTATGCCCAGGCGCTCCATTTCGATGCCGTCGTGCACACTGCACGAGCTGCAGGAGCCTCAATCACCGACCCCGGTGATGAGCACGTCCACCTGGTCCAGCATGCCCTGTACGGTCTCCTGCTTGGTGGGCAGGGAAGCCGAGTGTTTGCCGAAATACAGCACCTCTTTCAGTCCGTACTTCTCCTGCAGGATCTGACCCAGCTGGTAGAGGACTTTATCCGAGTTGGGCTTGGAATTCTCCAACAGGCCCAGGGTCTTACCCGCCAAGGTGTTGGGGCGCTCGTTAAGGTGGAACTCCTCCGAGGAAAGGCCGGTTCCCGATGGGTTGACCATTCGAATGTTTCTGACGGTGACCGTTTCAACCATATCGCCTCCGTGCCGTCTGAGTTTTGACGGAAATCGTGAATTTCAGCCGTCTACTTCGATCTTTCGCGTTCGTATCTGGTAATTGGTGGTGTCTATTATAGCGCTGTTGCGGCCTCCGGTGCCGCCGCCAAGCACGATGATTATGTCGTCCGGCTCCCGTGAGCAACGGCGCAGCAACCGGTCGTCTCCCTCGCGCTCGGGGCCTTGGGCAATCCCAAGCCGTACCAATTCGCTTTGGGGTCGGGCGGCGTGCTCGATCATGTAGTCCTGGATGTCCCGCCGGGTCCAGCCGTCACCAGCCAGAGTGATGGCGTGCTCGGGTCCGAATACCAGCACCCACTGGGCGGGGAAGCGCCAAGCCAGGCAGGCGCTCTTCAGAGTGTCCGCCACCGATGCCAAAATCGATTCGCCGGTGTTGCCGTAGGCATTGTTTACGGTGATGGGGTTGTAGGCCACGCCCACGGTAACGCAGTTGTCTTCCGGCCGGAAGCCGCGGCTCACGTGCAACGGGCCCCAAGGGGAGTCCTCTTCGTTGTCGGCAAAGCAGAGGCTGAACTTGCTTGGATTGCCGAGTGTGCCCCGGTCCAGAATGCCGGGTCGGGCCTCGAACCCGTTCATGAAGCAGAGGCGCACCGCCCTCCCCAGGCAGGCATTCGCGCGGTTCCCCGGGCCGAAAATGCCGTCCTTGGAGTTGAGGCTGAGGTGGTGGCGGATAGGGCCGTTTACAATCATCAAGATGGCCGGCGAACTGGTGGAGGAGGCCGCCATGTTGACGTAGTTCTTCTCTTCGTCCAGCGCCCTGAGCGTGGCGGTCAGGACAGGAAAATACTCGGGCAGGCAGCCGGCCATGACGGCGTTGGCGGCCGCGTTCTCTGAGGTCAGCACCCGCCGCCGCATGTCCAGCGACAGCAACTCTTCTTCCCCGGTGAGACCGGAAAGCTCCAGCATTTCCCGGACCTTGTATTCCACCGGCGGGACCACCGGCAGGCCGTCGCTCCAGCCCAGCCGGTAGCACTCCTCGATGGCCTCGATGGTATCGCTGTACTCCGGCCTCGCCGAGCGTTGCATGTTGGTGGTCATATCAGCTTCTCTTCGTCATTCGTTTTCTGGGTCGGGTCGTCGCAGCGGCGGGCCTTCAGCCACCGGGGGCGGATTCGGCAAGGGGTTCAAGGATGTCGAGAAATTCGTCCATCAGGTCCAGTTGCCCGGCGATGTCGTCCGCGCGCAAGAAACGTTTGCGAGTATAGAAATAACCGTGCAATTGGTTTGCCACGGCCTTTAGCTGCATCACCCGGCGGTCGCCGGACATCTGCTCCGCGCGGTACATTACGTCCCAATATTCGTCGTGCTTGCTGTACTTCCAACCTTGGGTTTCGGCGACAGCCTTAGCCATCCAGGACGCCGCTCCCCAGCCTTTTTCCGCCGCTTGATGCAGGTCATCTTCAGCCAGGTACTGCCGGCCCTTGACCAGAAATTCCCTGGCTTGGCG
The DNA here is from genome assembly GCA_965220625.1 of Dehalococcoidia bacterium. Classification (GTDB taxonomy): domain Bacteria; phylum Chloroflexota; class Dehalococcoidia; order Lucifugimonadales; family UBA3495; genus VXOI01. The sequence continues at coordinate 1,575,928 of CBDCQN010000001.1, read as the reverse complement.
ACGGTAGTCGGCCGCGGCTCCGCCATCGTGGTCGAATGGTTCCATGGGCGACATCTGGGTCATGCCGGGAGTACCTCCGCCTATATCCAAAGTGTTTCGTATATTTTGCGTATTTTGCGTGTACGCCTTTTCCAGCATCAAACAGCCGGGTGGCAGCCCGCCGGGCTAGGAAATCTCGGGAAGCCGCAGTTGCACCCCGGCCTTTTCCTCCTGAATGCGGGCCACGGCGTCCGAGTCCTCGGGACCCCAGCCGCGGAACATCGCCTCGACGTGCCGCTGGTCCACCAGGTTGGACAAGTCCATGGGCACCCCGTACTCTCGTCCCAAGTCGGTGGCCAAGCGAACGTCCTTGGCGGCCAAGGCGGTGGCGAACCCCGGTTCAAAGTTCCCTTGGAACAGGAACCGGGAGAACTTTTCGGTGAGACGCCGGGAACTTCCCGAGCTATTCGCTATGGCGTCGGCCAGGGTAGCCAGGTCCACGCCGGCTTTGACCCCGAGGGTGAGGGCCTCCGCCAACAGCACTCCGATGCCCATGCTCATCAAATTGTTGCAAATCTTACAGACAGAGCCGTTGCCGACGGGGCCGCAATAGACCACGTGGCTGCCGATCGCGCCCAAGACTCCTCCGAACCGGTCAAACACACTGCGGTCGCCGCCCACCATCACCGCCAAGGTGCCGGCAGCCGCCCCGTAGACGCCTCCGCTCACCGGAGAGTCCAGCAAGGTAACACCCCGTTCGGCGCAGATCTGGTTGAGCCGGCGCACCACCGTGGGCGAGTTGGTGGAGAGGTCGAATACGACGGAGCCGCTAACGGCGCCCTCCAGGATTCCGTTTTCCCCCAGAACCACCGCTTCCACGTCCCGGGGGACGGGAAGAGAAGTTAGCACCGCTTCGTTTCCCGGAACGGCTTCCCTTGGACTGTCCGCCCATTCGGCCCCCATTTCCAGGAGATTGGTTGCGGCTTCGCGTCGCAGGTCGTGGACGGTCACTTGGTGGCCGGCCTTGATCAGGTTGGCCGCCATCGGGTTGCCCATGTTGCCGGTTCCGATGAACCCTAGCTTCATCCTGTTCGCTCCTGTGGCTTTCTCCTATCCCTCCGGGTGGTCGCTCTGCTCCGGGCCGCTGGGGTTGCGATCCGGGCCGCTGGGGTTGGGGTCCGGCCCGGTAGGGTTGCGGTCCGGGCCGGTGTGTCGATTCGGGCTGGCGTGTCGGTTCGGGCCGTTGCGTCGGTTCGGGCCGGGGCTGGTCTACCCGGGGCCGGGGCCGGTAGGGCGCGATTCCGGACACGCCCCGGCCGGGGTGAAACCGTGGAGCGCTCGGCGTTCCGGTCGCCGGCGCCGTTTCCGGCTCCACACCCTGTTCGTCAAATGTCTCCTTGGCGACCCGGAACGCCCGTACCGCGGCGGGCATTCCGCCATAGAAGATCATCTGGCCAATGATCTCCGAGATTTCCTCTCTTGTAACGCCTATATGGAGCGCCCCGGTGATATGCCTTTTGATCATTTCCGGGCTGTGGCCCAACACCACCAAGGCGGCAATGGTGCAGAGGCTGCGGGTCTTCAAGTCCACGGCGGGACGATTGTAGACCTCGCCGTAGACCACGGAGTCCACCAGCTTCATGATTTCAGGGGCAAGTTCCGCCATGGCGGCAGGTGGGTCCGGGTTGTTGGCCGGACCGTAGTACCGCATCCGAAAATCGGCGGCCGCCTGGTCCAGATCGCTTTCGGGTCCTGGAGTATCGTGGTCAATCGTCAACGGATTCTCCTGTTGGGCAGTGCTTCGGCCAGCGACATCATAAGACTTGCCAGTACCGCCTCCCATCCAAGCGCACCACCTTGCCGATGTGGTCGTCCGGATGGAAGTGGCCGGCCGCGATCACGAACCCCTCGGCCTCGGCATCGTCCAGGATGCGCTCCCGGTTGCTCCGGCTGGCCTCTTTGTCGGTGTCCACCCCAGCGGTCCAATCAGGACGTACGACCTGGGCCTTGCTGTGGAGCAGATCGCCCACCACCATCGCTTTTTCTCCCTGGGAGGTGATGACGATCACCATGTGTCCCGGCGTATGCCCGGGGGCCGAAAGGGTCTTCACCTCGTCGGTGATGTCGTACTCGCTGTCCACCAGGTCCATGACACCCATCCCTTCGAGCGGAATGACGCTATTCGTCACCTGGGGAGCGGACCCGATGACATCGGGCTTGGTGAAGTGTTCCCAGTCCAACCGGGGGACCAGATACCGGGCCTTGGGGAAGGTGGGAGCGGGCTGACTGCCGCTGTAGTCGACGTTCCACCCCACATGGTCGCCGTGGAGGTGGGTGTGGGCGACGATGTCGACGTCGCCGGTCTCCACGCCCCTGCTCTTCAACTGGTTAACCAGGTCTCCCGTCCGGTTGCCGCGGTCGGGGTGGGGTCCCGGCCCCATCCCGGTGTCCACCATGATCACCTTGCCTTGGGAGCGGAGAAAGAAATGGAGGTAGTAGAGCTGTAGCTGTCCTTCTTCCAAGCAGTCCTGATGGGAGTCCCAGTCCTGGGACGAGGTGGTGGTGAACATCATGTTCGGTTCCCGCGCCGGCGGCACCATGTCCAGCACCGCGACAATATCCACATTGCCTACCGTTATCCGACCGGGCATGACGGCCTCCTTATCCCGGGTGTGTCACCAGTCTGTCAATTTGCTCCCTAGTATTGGACCAGAGAGAAAACGTCGTGTGTTTCCAGGCTCCAGCGGCCCTCTAATGCGGTCAATTCAATGATCACCGCCATTTCCACAACCAAACCGCCAGCCAACTCGATCAACCGGCCAACGGCGGCCAGGGTGCCGCCCGTGGCGAGTAAGTCATCGACGACCAAGACGTGCTGGCCGGGAGAGATGCCGTCTACGTGCATCTCCATGGTGTCACTGCCATACTCAAGGGTGTATTGGGTGGAAATGGTCGCGGCGGGCAGCTTGCCGGGCTTTCGCACCGGCACCAGCGGCGTCCCCAGCTCCCTGGCCAAAGGGGCGCCGACCAAGAACCCGCGAGACTCCACCGCCACTACGGCGTCGATGCGTTGGCCCCGGTACCGTTCCGCCAGTTTGGCAATGGTGTAATTAAAGGCGCCAGGGTCGGCCAATAGAGGGGTAATGTCCCGGAAGACGATTCCCGGGGCCGGAAAATTGGGAACGTCGCGAATATAGTCTTTGAGGTCCATAGTCATAGAAGGAACCTTGATTACCGGATGCCTGATTATGGATGATGGGCGGGGCGGCCAGCGTAGCAAGCCCGTCCCTCGGGCGTAGCTGGCAGTGTAAGGTAGGCCTACCCACCCGTCAAGAAGAAGCCACGCCCGGAGGCGGCATTCGGCCGCCGGGTCCCCCTCGACCACAACTGGTCCGCCGGTTCGAATTCCGCTCTTCCTGCAACGGGTTTCGATTGACGCAGCAGCCTTGGTTTGACTATAATCGGTAACTGTGACCCGGTGCTGAAATGGCCCCGCGAATGTGGGGCCATTTCTAGTCTGTAGCGACGCGGGCGCCGTAGCCAATGTGGGATGCCCCTGTGGCGCAAAGGAAGCGCAGTCGATTTGTAATCGACAGGTTAGGGGTTCGAATCCCCTCTGGGGCTCCAAATTATATCGGGACAGCGCCAAGGGGAACGGCACCAAAGGGGGCGGCGTCACGGCCTTGGTTCCGGGCCGGCCCCGGCCTGAAAAGCCGACGAAAAAAACGGCTGGTCCCGATTGCACCGGGGCCGCCGGATATGCGAAGATTCAACTAAAGAATTTAGACTGGCAAGTTTAGGCTGGGATGAAATACTATCCTTGCTACTTGGAGGGGTGGGTGAGTGGTTAAAGCCACCAGACTGTAAATCTGGCGTCCGGAAGGGCTTCGCAGGTTCGAATCCTGCCCCCTCCACCAACCGATGGAATTGGGAATTGAGAATTACGAATAAGCTGACAGGTGGAGTTCATAATTCGCAATTCAAAATTCGAAACCCAATCGCCCAGATAGCTCAGCGGTAGAGCACGTTCTTGGTAAGAACGGGGTCGGCGGTTCAATCCCGCCTCTGGGCTCCAGAAGGTCCGCCGGGCGTCGTGCGCTCGGAAAATGATTCCCGTATAACTACGATCGACAAGTAGGGAGGAGACCCAGAAAATGGCCAAGCAACGTTTCGACCGGTCGAAGGACCATGTCAATGTGGGAACCATCGGACACGTGGACCACGGAAAGACCACTCTCACATCCGCCATCACCAGCGTCCTTTCCAAGCGAGGGATGGCCAGCTACCTGGACATGGATAGCATCGACAACGCGCCCGAGGAAAAGGCCCGCGGCGTTACCATCGCGATTGCCCACGTCGAGTACGAGACCGAGGGCCGTCACTACGCTCACGTGGACTGCCCCGGCCACGCCGACTACATCAAGAACATGATCACCGGAGCGGCACAGATGGACGGAGCCGTACTGGTGGTGAGCGCTCCCGACGGGCCCATGCCCCAGACCCGTGAGCATATCCTGCTCGCCCGCCAGGTGGAGGTGCCACGCATCCTGGTCGCCCTCAACAAGGTAGACATGATGGACGACGAGGAGCTCTTGGAACTCGTGGAGCTTGAGGTAAGGGACCTGCTGGACCGCTACGATTTCCCGGGCGAGGACACCCCCATTGTCCGCGTCAGCGGCCTGAAGGCGCTGGAAGGGGACGAAGAGGCGGAGCAGGGGATCCTCAACCTGGTCCAAGCCATGGACGACTACATCCCCGTCCCCCAGCGGGTCACCGACATGCCGTTCCTGATGCCCATTGAAGACGTGTTCGGCATCAAGGGCCGCGGCACCGTGGTCACCGGCCGGGTGGAGCGCGGTACTCTGAAGCAGGGCGAGCCTGTAGAGATCATCCGGTTCGGGGACGTTCGCGAGACCGTGGCTACCGGCCTGGAGATGTTCCACAAGACCCTGGACACCACCGAAGCGGGGGACGCCGTCGGCATTCTGCTTCGCGGCGTGGACCGGGAAGAGGTGGAACGGGGACAGGTCCTGGTGAAACCCGGCTCCATGCGCCCCTACACCAAAGCCGAGGCAGAGGTATACGTCCTCAGCCGTGATGAAGGCGGGCGGCATACTCCGTTCTTCACCGGTTACAAGCCCCAGTTCTACATTCGGACCAGCGATATCACCGGGTCCGTCACCCTCCCCGAAGGAGTGGAGATGGTGATGCCCGGCGACAACGTCAGGATGACCATCGACCTCATGTCTCCGGTGCCCATCGAAGAGCAGATGCGCTTCGCCATCCGCGAAGGCGGCCGTACCGTGGGGTCCGGCGTAATAACGAAGGTGGTGTCTTAAGCTATGGCCAGAAAGACCGCCGATGTCCGTCCCATTATCACGCTCCAGTGCGGGGAGTGCCGGGAGAGGAATTACACCTCGATGAAGAACCGGCGCAACGACCCGCAAAGGCTGGAGCTCCGTAAGTATTGCTCCCGTTGCCGCGGGCACCGGACTCACCGAGAGGTAAGGTAGGCGAATGGCCCGGGCCTCGACGCGCGGCCAGCGGATTATCTCGCCGTCCAGCGGCGGGCGTACCAGCGGAGGCCGCACCAGCCCGATCGCCTTCCTCCAAGAGACCTACCAGGAACTTAGAAAGTCGGTCTGGCCAAGCCGCGAGGAGACGGCCCGGCTGACCAGCGTGGTTATCATGCTGGCGGTGGCGGCGGGGTTCTTCTTGGGTGGGTTGGACCGGGTGTTTTCGGAGCTGTTCACCCGGGTCATATTCGGCCTCTGAGCTTTAAGCCCGGCAACAGCCCGTCGGCAAGCCGCCAAAGGGTCCCAAGACCGGCCTTAGCAGGGTGCTGACTCGCCTGCCTGGAATTACGACATGAACGCCAACGAAATAACCGACGCCGAAGAACTCCAAGGTCCCCGGTGGTATATCGTACACACCTACTCGGGCCAGGAAGACTTGGTGGAAAAAAACCTCCGTCTTCGGATTCAGAGCCTCGACATGCAGGACCGCATCAATTCTGTATTGGTCCCCACCGAGGAAGAGGTCGTTTTCAAAGACGGCAAGAGACGGTCGGAACGAAGGAAACTGTTCCCCGGCTACATTCTGGTCCAGATGACCATGGATGACGAAAGCTGGTATGCGGTGCGGAACACGCCGGGGGTCACCGGGTTCGTTTCGAGCGAAGACGAGCACGACAAGCGTCCCAAGCCGGTGCCGTTGGAAGACAAGCAGATAGAAGACATACTGAAGCAGGTGGAGTCTGACGCCACCCGTGTAAAGATTGCCTTGGAGCGGGGCGAAACGGTCCGGATAACCGAAGGGCCGTTCGTTGATTTCATCGGGGCGATCAACGATGTGGACGAAGGAAAGGGTAAGGTCCGCGTGCTGGTCTCCTTCTTCGGCCGCGAGACGCCGGTGGAGTTGGACTTCCTTCAAGTCGAACGGATCTAAGCGCCAGGAAACGCGGCCGGGTTTGAGACTCGTCCGGGGACCGATTGGAGACTAAGTGGCAAAAAAGGTACGGGCAATCATCAAGTTGCAACTGGAGGCGGGGAAGGCGACCCCCGCCCCGCCGGTGGGGCCGGCGTTGGGCCAGCACGGGGTCAACATCATGGGCTTCGTGAAGGAGTATAACGCCCGGACCGCCAACCAGGCCGGCAGTATAGTTCCCGTTCACCTGACCGTGTTCGAGGACCGGTCGTTCGTCTTCGTCACGCGTACTCCGCCGGCTTCGGACTTGTTGCGAAAGGCGGCCGGGGTGGAGAAGGGGGCCGCCGACCCACGGGCAGCCCGGGTGGGTTCCATCAGCCGTCAGGCCCTGCGGGAAATCGCGGAAACCAAGCTCTCCGACCTGAACGCCGGATCGGTCAACGAAGCAATGTCGATTATTGAAGGCACCGCCCGCAGCATGGGCATTGAGGTAGCCGAAGGATAGCCATGCCCCAGCACAGCCGCCGTTACTCCAATGTACTCGAGAAGGTGGACCTCGAACGGCAGTACAAGCCGGACGAGGCGCTCGACCTTGTAAAGGACCTCTCCAACGCCAAGTTCGACGAGACGGTGGAGTTCCACCTCCGCACCAACGTAGACCCCCGGCACGCCGACCAGATGATCCGAGGCGTGGTCGGCATGCCCCATGGCTTGGGGAAAACCGTTCGGGTATTGGTATTCGCCGGGGCCGAGGGCGCCGAAGCGGCACGACAAGCCGGGGCCGATTACGTCGGCGAAGACGACCTGATCGAGCGCATCGAGGGAGGGTGGCTGGAGTTCGAAATCGGTCTGGCCACGCCCCAAGTGATGCCAAAGATCGGGAAATTGGGCCGCATCCTGGGACGCCGCGGGCTCATGCCCAATCCACGCTCCGGCACCATGGTGCAGCCCCAAGACCTGCCTCGGGCCATCCAAGAGGCCAAGGGCGGAAGGATCGAGTACCGGACCGACCGCACCGCAATCATCCACTGTGCCTTGGGGAAGGTCAGTTTCGAGACTTTGGCGCTGGTCGAAAATTTGGCCACCTTGACGGATGCCATCGTAAGGGACCGCCCGGCGGCCCTGAAGGGCCCGTATTTCCGGTCAGCCTACGTCACCTCCAGCATGGGCCCCAGTGTCCCACTGGACTTGGCAGTATTGCAGGCTATGCAACCGCCGGAGTAACTCAGGAAACGTCACAACAACGGCTGCCCAGATTCCGGCAGCCGTAAAGGGTTAAACCGCCAAAGACAGTGGGTCCCGTGTCACGGGGTAATGGCCCAGGCCGCCCACCCAGGCGCGACGCCGAAAGGATTCAGGGACTACAAGCCCTGCGCCGCGCCCATGGTGCAGGGCTTGTTTATTGAGGAGGGGGAAACTTGCCAACACAGCAGAAAATCGACCGGGTAGAGGACCTGAAGGACCGCATCGAAAGAAGCACCATCACTATGGCGGCCAACTATGCCGGGATCAGCGTAAACCAGATGACCGAGTTGCGCCGGGCAATGAAGGCCGGCGGTATCGAATTCACAGTGGTCAAGAACACCCTCACCTATCTGGCCGCTGATGAGGCCCAACGCCCCCAGGTGAAGGAAATAGTCCAAGGCCCCACAGCCTTGGCGTTCGGGTTCGACGACCCGACCGACGCCGCCAAGGCGCTGACCAACTATACCCGGGCCAACGCCACGGCCTTCACCCTTCGCGGAGCAGTGATGGGGGATGGTCCCCCCATGGGGCCGGAGGGGGTCACCAGGCTGGCCGCATTGCCGCCGCGCCCTCAGATGCTGGCCACCCTTTTGGGCCAGATGAAATCGCCCATAGCCCGTTTGGTGGGCGCCCTGAACAGCCCAATACAGGGGCTGGACAACGTTTTACAGGCACGGATACGCCAACTGGAATCGAGTTAGTGGAACTGGGCGCGCCCCGCCGCCCGGCAAAACGAATTCCTGGGTTACCACCAACCAGCAATCACCCTGAATATTTCAGGTACGATGGAAAGGAGGAATCATGACCAAAGACCAAATCCTGGACGCAATCAAAAATATGAACGTGGTCGAACTGGCCGACATGGTCAAGGTATTGGAGGACGAGTTCGGCGTCAGCGCCGCCGCCCCCGTGGCCGTCGCCGTTGCTCCCACGGCCGCTGAGGCGGCCGTTCCGGAGGAAGAACAGACCGAGTTCGAAGTTACCCTGCGGGAGATTGGACCCAACAAGATCAACGTCATCAAGGCCGTCCGGGAAGTCACTTCCCTCGGCCTCCGCGAAGCCAAGGAACTGGTGGAGTCAGCCCCCACGGCCATCAAAGAGGCAATTCCCAGGGACGAAGCCGACAACATCAAGGGCAAGCTGGAAGAGGCCGGGGCCGCCGTAGAGGTCAAATAGCGTCCCACCGGCCGGGAGGTTGAGTTTTGGGCCGAAAAGACAGGGAACGCTACCTGCGGCTGAAACAGGGAAACCCCGGGTACCGGGGGTTCCGAGGGGCGGAAACGTTCGTTCCGCCCCCTCCTCCGGTGATGGAGTCGGTGGTCTGCTCGGTGTGCCAACGTAAGCGAAACGTCGCCGCCGACACCCTGCCCGACGACAGGTCGGCCTACGTTTGCCTGCGTTGTCAGGACGAGTTGCCTGTCGCCGAGACTGCGGCGTCCCAGTAGCCACCCTTCCCCCGCCTGTCGACAGAATATCCGTCACGCCGGCCGTGAGCCGTTAACGGAAGGGCGGTAGTTGGGCGTCCAGGTAGTCATAGGCCCGGTTAAACTGGCTTTCTCTCCCGACCCCTTCATCCTCGGGCCGGGAGACCACGAACTCGTCGGGGTCGATACCTGTTCCCCCCAGCCATTCACCCGAGGGTGTGAACCAGCGGGAGGTGGGAATGTAAATGGCCGAACCGTCGCTCAATTCGATGAACTCGTAATTCGACGCCTCGCCGTAGGTTTCGGTCCCCACTATCACCGCCCGGCCGGCTTCCTGCAGCGCGACGGCCACCGCCTCGGCCTCCCCGGCCGTTCCGTCGTTGACCAACACCGCCAGCAAGACGTCGTCCAGCTCCAACCGGTTGATGTCTTCCGCTATAAAGTGCTGTGATCGAACGCCTTCCCGGTCCTCCACGGACCGGAACAGGCTGCCCGGAGGCAGGAATTGGCCTGCCACCTCACTGGCCGCCTCCGCAGAGCCGCCGAAGTTGAAGCGAAGGTCCAATATCAACGCCAGCAGGTCTAACCGGTTCATCGACTCCAAGGCTGCGAAGGTCTGGTCTCCGGTGTTTTCCTGGAACCGGGTAATCCGCAGGTAACCGATCCCGCCCGGGACCGGTTGGTTGATCACGGTGGGAATTTCCACGTTGCCCCGGAACACGTCCAACTCCAGAGGGTCCGGTTCACCGGCGCGCAGCAACCGCAACCTCACCTTGGTCCCTTCGGGGCCGCCGACCAGGTCCACTACCGAGCGTACCGTCTGCCCCTCCACGGAATGGCCGTCCACTGCGATCAGAATGTCCCCGCGCTTTATTCCCGCCTTCGCCGCCGGGGTGTCCGGGTAGGGGATCAGGACTATCTGGCCATTCTCCGGCATTACCTGAGTCCCAATACCCAAGTACGAACCCTCCAGTCGTTTATCGAAGTCCTTCTTGGCCCGAGGGTAATCTTCAGCGTTCAAGAAAGTTGAGGACGGGTCTCCCAGCCCCTCCAGGATACCGTCCAACACGGCCTCCACCAGAATGGACTGTTCGAAATCCGGGTGGTCCAGCCGGTACATGGCAGCCGCCCGCCAAATATCGCCCAGTTCCACTGGCACAGCCGAGGGCGTCTGGCCTCGCATCCGTCCAACGTCGGTCAGGAATGGGTACGGGGCGGCGCCGCTGAGCCTTAGCAGACGGCCGACGGCCCCGGCCGTCACCGAATCGGGGTCCAGCTCATCGGCTCTGGGATAATTCTGCTGAATACGGCCCCAGGCCTCCCAGACCAAGGCCAAATCGTCCTCCGGTTTCGCCGTTTCCCCTGGGGCCGTGTCCCCTGGAGAGGAACACGCCACCGCCAACAACGACAGCACCGCCGCCGCTGCAAGCAATCGAACAATTGAGGCGCCGATGTTATTGAACATTCAACGAATCCAAACAGGGAATCACAATAAGATTGGACAACCAATGATCGGCTCCAGTCCACATTTTAACAAATCGCGGTTGCGTGATTGCCAGCCCGACTGGAGGGCGGTACACTGGCCCTGCGGCAGCCCCGATACTTCGGATTGAAACCAAGAGGAGGAAGACCATTGATCAAAGTAACTGTCTTGTACCCGAATGAGGAAGGCAAGAGTTTCGATTTCGACTATTGGACCGGGACCCACATGGACCTGGTGAACCGGCTCCTCACCCCCATGGGACTGCTTCGCGGGGAGCTGGAAAAGGGCGTCTCGGCGGCCGACCCCAACGCGCCGGCGCCGTTCGTAGCCGTGGCCAATCTGCATTTCAATACGGCCGATGAGGTCCACGAGGGTTTCAAGACCCACGGCCGGGAAATCCTGGGCGACATCAAGAACTACACCGATATTTCCCCGACTTTCCAAATCAGCGAGACCATTTAGCGGCCGCGCGCCACGGTCCGACGGCGTGACACAGGCCGCCCTTTTTGCGGATGGCCCGGCTTCCTCCCCTTGTCCAATCCTGCAACCTTCAAGGGAGAGTAACAGCTAAAATGACCGCCGCCAACGGGAATGACCAGTTCGAAAAATTGGCCGACCGGTTGATTGGGGAACACTGGGACTTCTATCCCACCACAGGCGCCCGCATAGGCCGGCATGAATACGATGGCCGGTTGCCAGACCTCTCGCCCAGCCGGACCAGCCGCCGGGCACTGGAGTTGCGGGACGGCCTGGCCGCCTTGAGTTCTCTGGATTCCGACGGTTCCGGTCCCGGCCCCGACGAACGGCTGTCCTACCGGATGATGGAGCTGTTCCTCAAACGGGAACTGTTCACGTTCACTGAGCTCCGTCCCTTGGAGAACAACCCCATGCGGCAGGCCGGGTTCCTGAATATGAGCGGATACGTCCGGCGCGACTACGCCCCTTTTGACGACCGTCTCCGCTCGGCAACGGCCGCATTGGAGCAGGTGCCCGAATTCCTGGAAACCGTCGACCGGGCCTTGGCCGACAGCCTGTCGAGTCATATCGTCGACATGAGCGCGGAGAGCTATTCCGGGATGGCCCGCTTTTACCGCGGCGAATTGGCCGAGGCGGCTCGCCGGGTCACGGACCGGGAGATCGCCGGAAAGTTCAGCCGGGCCTTGGAAACGGCAGCCTCCGCCTTGGACCGTTTCGTAGAGCGCCTCAAGGAGAGGTCCCGCCAAGGAGAGACCGGATATGCCATCGGCCCGGGACTCTACTCCGGAATGCTCTCCACCGGGGAAGGACTGGACGTACCGTTGCAGGAGATTGTCCGGGTCGGTGAGGCCAACCTGGAGGAAAACCTGTCAAAGATCCGAGAAGTGGCCGCCTCCATCGCCCCCGGCCGCCCCGTGATGGAGATAGTTGCCGACCTCGGCCGCAATCACCCCACGGCCAGCCGCCTCATCGGCGATACCCGGGAAATGTTGGAGGCGATAAGGCAGGCGCTGGTCGACTACGATGTGATCTCAGTCCCGGCGGAAGACCGCTGCCAGGTGTTGGAGACTCCGGCCTACATGCGCTATGCCTTCGCCGCCATGGACAGCGCCGGCGCCCTGGAGACCACCGCCACCGAGTCCTTCTACTACGTGACCCCGGTGGAGGCCGAGTGGACCGAGACCCAGAGAGAGGAGTGGCTTTCCAATTTCAACTACGACACTCTGAAAATCATCTCCATCCACGAAGTCTATCCGGGCCATTTCGTCCACAACCTCCATAACCGTTACGGCCGGGGGCTGCCTCTGGTCAACCGCGTGGCCACCTCGTATGCGTTCAGCGAGGGTTGGGCGCACTACACCGAGCAAATGATGGTGGAAACGGCCTACGGGAACGGCCAGCCAGCACTGTTGCTAACCCAGCTCTTGGAGGCGTTGGTCCGAAATTGCCGTTATGTCTGCTCCCTTCGGATGCACATCGGTGACATGACGGTGGACGAGGCGACCCGGTTTTTCATGGAGAACGCCTACATGGGGGAGCATCCGGCCCGCCGGGAAGCCCTGCGCGGCACCTTCGACCCAGGCTATCTCAACTATACGCTGGGCAAGCTGATGATCCTCAAACTGCGGGAGGATTACCGCCGGCAACAGGGCAGCCGCTACAGCCAGAAAGACTTCCACGACCGGTTGCTGTCTTTCGGGAGCCCGCCGCTTCCATTGGCCAGGGAAGCCATGCTGGAGGAAGCCGGCAGCCCGCTCTAGCGCGGAAACCAGCCACGGGCTTTTTCCTCTCCTTGCCCAAAGAGAGCGCCAAGTGGGGCCGCGTTACTGCAACGGAGGAACCGGTCAAGTCCGGAAGGACTGTTTGCGGAAGGCCTCGGCAAACCGGTGGCCGGAATCGCCGGCCGCCTCGCTGGCGTTGGTTTTGACGAATTCCTCCAATTCCGCCTCGGTCCGGCCGTTGAGCTGACTCCGGTGGACCCGGACGGCCCGCATCTTGGTGTCGATGGTCCCGGCGATGTCGATCACCGTATCCGCAGCCTCCGCGCCCCAAAAGAGCACGGTCCCCGTTTTATGGGGCTCCAGTCCTTCGTCCCGCCACAGTTCTTCGAAATGCAGATGGTCCCTGGCGTAGGGGAACACAGCGTCCAGAGTCACCTGGCCGGCGATGCGGTGATCGCGGTGCCATGCCAGGTTTTTCCGGTAGGGCTCCGGGCACAGCACCACATCCGGCCGCAGCTGGCGGAGCTGGCGCACCAATTCCTTGCGGAACTCGCTGGTATCCTCAAGGCCGCCGTCCCGATGCTCCAACGATACCAGTTCCTGGACGCCCAGAATTTGTGCGGCCTCCGCCTGTTCCACCTTTCTCGCGGCGGCCAGTTCCTGGGAAGTAACGCCGGGTGCGGCCGCTCCATTGCCGCCATCGGTACAAACGACGTAGCGGACCAATGCGCCGTCGCCGGTCCATCTCGCCACCGTGCCGCCGCACCAGAATTCAGCGTCGTCAGGGTGTGGCGCCACTACCAACACTCGCTGGGGTGTTTCATCCATCCACACGACCTCCTCGGGGCCAAGGAATTTCTCAAGGGTCGGACGAGCTATTTACATCCGAAAAATAGCCACCTACGGACCACATCGGGGTCCCGGTTTCCGGAAGGCGGCGCAACGCTAAGGGTCCGGCCCGACGTCGCCGGGAGCGTCCACCCCGGCACGCTGAAAGACCCGCTCGGTCAGGATGCCGCCGGAAATCACCAAGCTCATCGCTTCCTCGACGGTCATATCCGTCTCCTGCACTTCGTCGGCAGGCACAAGCACCAAAAACCCGGACGACGGTATCGGCGTGGTTGGGATGTAGATCGACAGAATATCTTTGCCATCGCGGAAGGGGTTGGCCGACGTGACGAGTCCTATCATCCAGACTCCGGACCTTGGGAATTCGACCCACACAACCCCGGCGTAACGCTGGTTCTCATTACCGGGGGAGAGAAGTTGTACCGCAGTGCGAGTGGTGCTGTAGATCCCTTTGACCAACGGAATGAACTCAAGAACCCGGTGTCCGATGGCGATTAGCCGGCGGCCCAGAACGAAGGCGGCCACCAAGCCTACCAGATAAATGAGGATTACAAGGGCGACGATGCCAGCGCCCTCGATTTCCGGGCCGGGCAAATAGGCTAACGCCGGCTCCAGGATGGGGTTTAACATATCGTAGAGGAACTTCAGGACCAAGACGGTAATGCCAATGGGCAACATCACCAGCACGCCCGCCCCCAAGGTCCGTTCGAAATGCCGTATTACCCGGCGGAGAGGGTTGATGGAGGTTGGCCTTGGCCGACCGCTTGCCCCGTTGGCGCTCGGGGGATTGGGTCCCATGTATGTCTCCAGCGACTGCCTTACGGATAATAGTCAACGGTAACGAATAACTATTATCGGGTTATACTATATTCCGGGTCAACGCCTGGTACTCGTCGTTCATCATCATCGCCACGTTATCCCATCCCATCCCCTCAGCCCGCTTGCGGGCTGCCGTACCCAGGCTTTCCTGAAGGCCGGAACTGGAGATAATCATTTCCAAGGAGTTCGCGAACGCTTCGGGACAGCGCCACGACTTCAAATAGCCGGTATGGCCATGGTGAATGATGGTAGGCAGCCCTCCCACCCGGGTAGCCACCACCGGGGTGCCGCAGGCCATCGACTCCAGCGCCACCAGTCCGAAGCTTTCGTAATAGGAAGGCACCACGCACACATCCGCCGCGTTGTAGTAGAGGGGCAGGTCGTCGTGGTCCACCCTCCCTACGAAATCGAACAGGTCTTCCACTTGGCGCTGCTTCGCCAACTCGCGCACCCGCTCCATCTCTCCCGCGCCGTTAGCTTCGGCTCCCACGACCACCATTCGCACTTCTTGGCCGGCGTCCATCTGGGCCGCGGTTTCCACCAAAAGGTCGAGGCCCTTCAACGGCTCGACTCGTCCCACATACAGCAGGAGTTTCTCGCCGTTGAAACCCAACCGGTCGCGTACTTCCCGCTGGTCCAAGGGCCGGAATTTGGTCAGGTCTACGCCGCAGGGCACCAGGGAGACTCGTTTGGGATCGGCCCCGTAGAGCCGGGCCATGGCATCTCTTTCGTGCTCGCTGAAAGCGATGATGCGTTGGGCGGTAGCCATGACATCTCGCTCCACCACCTGTCGTTCCGGCTGCTCCACCTCCCCCGCTCGTGACTGCATTTTTATGAGGGCCAAGGTGTGGAAGGTGACAACGTGAGGAACACCCAGAGCTTCGGACAGACGCCGTCCCACCCACGCCGACAGCCAATAATGGGAGTGGACCACATCGTAGTTGAGGCCGTTGGCCTCCCGGAACGATTGTAGTTGGTGCAAGAATTCGGGGAGATGATGGTATAGGTCGCCGACCGGGGCGTCGAGGTCCCCCGCCGGTAGATGGATGACACGGACGTTGGGAGTTATGTGCTCGATCGGACTATTCACGCCGGAATGTGTCTTGGTGAAAATATCCACCGGGGTACCGAGATTCCCCAAGGAACGTCCCAACTCCCGGACGTAAACATTCATACCCCCCGACTTCCCTTGTCCAGGTGCAGCCAGGGGGCAAGCGTGCAACGTGATGAATGCTGCCCGGTTAACGCTCAACTTCGTCTCACCACCATCTTGAACAGGTTCCTTTGGCGGCCGCCCAAGTGTTGCTTGTAAGGCTCGGGGCCGCGCAAAAAGTCGAAATACTCGAAGCCTTCTTCGATGGCATCCCTGAGGCACATGGCGTTCAACAGCAACCCGACGCTGTAATAGGCGAATTCGGGGTTGTAGCCGCTATTGTACAGCAGCCGCGAGGAGCCGTAATCGAAGCACAGGCTGGCGGCCACCGTTTCCCCTTCGAGGTCCAGAAAATAGAGCCTGATAAGGTGGAGTTCGGCCATCCGCTCGGTGATGCGATGAAAGAACTGCTCCCGTTCCGGGGTCATGAATTCGGCTTTGTCGGTCTTGCTGGTGCGCATCAGGTGGAGGAACTCATCCAACCGTCCGGCGACGTCGCCGGGCGCAGTAACGGAGTACGAGCGCCACTCGCCATTGGCGTCCAAACGCCTCAGCTTTCGGCGCAATTCGTGGCGGTCCTTCTTGGACAGGTAACCAAGGTAGTCCTCCCAAGTTTCCGGAAGAACCACACCCGATGTCACGTCTTCCTGTTCGATCTCTACAGTGTAACCGTGCTTTCGGGCCATGCCGGGCAAGAGCTCCAGGGTCGGAGAGCTCTCGATCAGGGAGTCCAACCGCAGCTCTTCGTAATCCTTGTCGGCCAAGCGGTCCAAGAGCGACTGGAAGAAGACTTGCTCATAGCCGGGCCGAATCATGAAATCGTTGTAATCGAAGGTGTCTTGACTACCCATAAAGGAGACCGTATCCCCGACACGGGCTAACGAGGCGATGGCGGCCACTCCATTCCCTTCAGGGGCCGTTAGATAAAAGCCGTCCATCTGGCGGCCGTCGCCGAAGGACTCCCACCACACCTCTTGCCACTGGTGAGAGAGGAACAAGGAGTTGACCGGTGACACGCTAAGCACCGATTCCCAGTCTGCCGCGATCTGTTGGAAGGAAGTGATGGGGGTCTTCGCCACTACTCTACCTGCCGTGCAAAAGGGCCAGGAGTCCCTCCCGGCCCAAGGGATAGTCTTTGAACGCGCCCCGGACGGCCGAAGTCAACACGCGGACCCCGGGCTTCCGAACACCGCGCATCGACATGCACAGGTGTTCTGCCTCTAACTCCACGATCACCCCGTCGGGTTGCAAAACGGTGAATACCGCTTCGGCCACCTCGGTAGTAAGCCGTTCCTGGACCTGGGGCCGGCAAGCTGCCACGTCCAATGCCCGGGCCAGCTTGCTGATGCCGGCGATCTTTCCGTTGGGCACGTAGGCGATCCGGGCCTGACCGAAGAAGGGTAAGAGGTGATGTTCGCAGACCGAATGGAAGGTCAAGTCTCCCACCATCACGGGGTCGTGTCCCTCGGCCTCGAACACAGTGTCGATGGCCTGCTCGGGACGGACGCCGACGCCGGAAAACACTTCCGAGTACATACGGGCGACCCGCGACGGGGTCTGTCGCAAACCTTCCCGCGCAGGGTCCTCCCCCACCGCCTCCAGTATGGCCGTTACCGCGTCTTCTATTCGCCGTTGATCTGCCGTTGCTCGCTCCATTGGGCCGCCGACCGGGCCGCTATTCAGAGTACGCATGGGATAGACGTTGGGGGCCGGCCTGGTTCAGGACAAGGCCGCGGCCTCCACCGCTTCCATCGTAGGTTCGACCTGAACGGTATGCGCGTCCACGCTGCTGACCGCCAGGTCGGGGTCTTTCAGTCCGGTTCCGGTGAAGACACACACCACACGCCGGTCCCGCAGGTCCAGTCCCTGCCGGTGGAGCTTGACCAGACCGGCAAAGGATGCCGCCGACGCGGGTTCGCAAAAAATGCCTTCATGGGATGCCAGTATGCGGTAGGCCTCCAGGATTTCGTCGTCCGAAACGGCGTCGATGGTCCCGCCGGAATCGTCTCGGGCGTCCAACGCTCCCTGCCAACTGGCGGGGTTGCCGATCCTGATCGCGGAGGCGATGGTCTGGGGATTGGCCACCGGCGCTCCTTGGACAATGGGTGCGGCCCCCTCCGCCTGGAACCCCATCATGCGGGGGAGAGAGCGGCTCCGGCCCAGTTGCAGATACTCCCGAAACCCCCGCCAATAGGCGGTTATGTTGCCCGCGTTGCCCACTGGTATGAACAGGTAATCAGGGGCATCACCCAGAGCATCGACGATCTCGAAAGCGCCCGTCTTCTGTCCTTCCAAGCGATAGGGATTGATGGAATTTACCAGGGTGACCTCGTGCTTCGTGGTGAACTCACGAACTAGGTTAAACGCGGTGTCGAAGTTGCCGTTGACCATTATGATCCGGGCGCCGTAGGCCATGGCCTGGGCCAGCTTGCCCATGGCCACCTCACCCTTGGGGATAATCACCAGGGCGGGGAGGTCGCAGTGGGCCCCGAAGGCGGCGGCCGAGGCGCTGGTGTTGCCCGTCGAAGCGCACATCACGGCCCGGCTCCCTTCCTCCAGCGCCTTTGCGATGGCGACCACCATTCCCCGGTCCTTGAACGACCCCGTGGGGTTGCAGCCCTCCAGCTTGAAATACAGCTGTTCGCAGCCCAATTCCCGTCCCAACCGGCTGGATTTCACCAGCGGTGTATCGCCCTCGCCGAGGGTGATCATCGGAGTTGCCGCAGTTACCGGCAAAAGGTCCTTGTAGGTTTTCAGTACACCGTCGCCCATATGGTCCCCAAAACCTGTTGAACAGGTCAGCCCGGGCACGTCAAGCCGGGCGTTACTCCTCTATCCTGAGCATGTTGCTGACCCGGCGCACGGGCTCCAGCCGGCCAATGGCCTGGAGCGCCCGTTGGAGGGAGACCTCCCGGGCCGGATGGGTGGTTATCACTATCTCCGCGCTCTGGGTGTCGGGGTCCGAGTCTTTCTGCAAGACCGAGGCGATGCTGATCTCGCCGTCCCCCAGGACCCGGGCTATCTGGGCCAAAACGCCGGCTTGGTCGGCCACGTTGAGCCGGATATAGTACCGGGTGAGCAAGTCGTCGATAGGCCTGAGCCGGACCGAATCGCCATCGAGGTGAGGAGCGGCCCCGGGCCCCACGTCGCTCCCCGCAGAGCGGGCCGCTTCCAGGACGTCGCCGATTATTGCGCTGGTGGTGGGACCGCGCCCAGCCCCCATGCCATGAAACAACACCGGGCCGCTGAGGTCTCCTTCCATTTGCGCCGCATTGTATACGCCGTCAACTTTGGCCAGCATATGGTCTTCCGGGACCATCGCCGGGTGCACCCGCAACTGGACCGAACGGACATCCGGTGAATCGTCCGGGCCGGAGTCTATGCCGGCGATGGCCAGGGACTTGATGGCATAGCCCAACTCTTGGGCGTAGCGGAAGTCCTGAGCTTCCAGCCGCGCGATGCCCTCGCGGAACACGTCGGTGGGTCGGAAGGGGTAGTGATACGCCAGGGATGCCAGGATGGTCAGTTTGTAAGCGGCGTCAATGCCTTCGACGTCATTGGTGGGATCGGCTTCGGCGTAACCGCGCTCTTGAGCTTCGCCCAGCGCCTGCTGGAAGCTGGTGCGCCGTTGGGCCATCTGGGTGAGGATATAGTTGGTGGTGCCGTTGATGATGGTCCGGATGGAGCGGATTTCGTTGGCGGCAAGCTCGTTCATCAAGCAGCCGACGATGGGAATACCACCGCCGACGCTGGCCTCGAAGAGTAGATTGACCTGGTTTTTACCGGCCAAAGCCAGCAGCTCGGGCCCATTTTTGGCCATGACTTCCTTGTTGGCCGTGACCACGTGTTTGCCAGTGGAAAGGGCCCTCTCCAGGAAGCCGGCCGCCGGGTCTGAGCCCCCCATCACTTCCACGAGAATGTGGATCTCCGGATCACCGAGGATATCCTCGGGGTTGGCGGTGATTACCCCGGTCGGCAGATCCACGTCCCGCGGGCCAGACAGGTCCCTGACCAACACTTTCTTCAAGTTCAGCCTTCCGCCGGCCCGGGCGGACAGCGCCTTCCGGTTTTGGGTCAACGCCGCGGCTACCCCGGCGCCGACTACGCCGAGACCCATCAGGCCAATGTTGATTTGTTGGACAGCCAACGGGGTGGTCATTGACCCTCTTCAATCCTCGGTCTCGTGACGAACACCTGGTCGGCCACCCATGCGTACAACGTGCTATTGAAGTTCATTTTGACCCAGCCGTCGTCCGCGCCGACTTTAACCTGCTCCGCTTGCCACTCTCGGACCATTTCCAAGGTCAGCTTATTCCCGATTATGGGCTGTACTTCCTGCAATTCGGGGCCGGAGATCAGGCGGATGATATAGATGCCGTCCGTGGAGTATACGGGTTCACTGGTCTCCCCAAGGGCCAGCGCTTCCGCCCCGCGCTCCGCGTCCCCGTATAGGGTGGCGTCGAGGTCCGGGAAGGCGCCGCGAGGCACCCATCCCACGTAGCCCAACCTGTCGGAGAAGCCTCCGGGCTGGGATACCTCGGCCGCCACCGTGGCAAACTCCTCTAGCGCCAAGCGCTTCATTACGTCCTGTGGCTGCACTGCGCCTTCTTGGGGCCCGCCGTCCACGGGCAACCGGATCCACTCCACCTCGACCTGCTCTTGGACGGCTTCGATCTGTTGGGACAAGACAATAGCGAGACGGAGCACCGCTATCCGCTCCTCGACGATGACGCGGAAATCGCCGTCAGTCAGTCCGGTGGCCGTCAGGAAAGTTTGGTAATTGTTCTGGAACTCCCGGTCCAGCTGTCCCGGGTCCGCTTCCTGGCCTGCGGGCGGAGTGGGTTGGAACTCCCGGCGCAGCTCTTGGTCGATGTCGACGTCAGTGGGTGTGATCCCCAATTCGCCGGACATCTGACGCAGTATCTCGGCATTGATCAGGTTCTGCAAGTATTCAAAGGGAACGGTGCTGAGGTCGACGTTCCCGCCTTCGTACCGGTTCACACCCTGCAATACACGGATACGGGCAACCAGGTCGCCCATACTGAACTCCACCTGATTGACGCTGCCGGCCCAGACCCGGGGCGGTGAGTAAAATTTCTCGTAGTAGCCGAAGGCGACCACGCCGATGACGACCGCGACCAAAAATACGCCAATGCCAATGGACGCGTTGCGCCGTCGGACCTCACGCCTAACGGCCGGATCGCGCTCGGGTCTGCCGTCCGAGCCTTCGGTTTGACTCCGGCTCCTGCGCCGACGTCCCGCACGGTCCGACGGCCTGCGAAAGCGGCCGCCGATCCATTGAATTGCCACTGCTAAACCCCTATCAATACGCTACTGCAATACGCTATGGGCGTTCCAAAACAAACAGCGGTGCGGACCCTGGCCCTGCACCGCTGCATTCCGCAGAACAGGGGGCTACCCGCAACGGAGACTACCGCCGGCCGCCCGAGTAAGAGTGGTAGGCGACGAAGGGGACCAGCGCAATGTGCCGGGCCCTTTGAATGGCGGTGCGGAGCGCCCGCTGGTGTTTGGCGCACACGCCGGTGCGGCGGCGGGGCTCGATCTTGGCCCGGTCGGAAACGAACCGCCGGATCCTGTCGATTTCCTTGTAATCGATGTACTTGACGTGCTCGACGCAGAAGGTGCAGACCCTGCGGCGGGGCGCGAACCGCCCGCGGGGCCGCCCGCCCGGCCGTCCTCCCGGTCTGCCTCCCCCTCCGCCCCCGCCCTGAGGTCGTTGGTAAGGCCCGCCTGGTCCTCTACCCGCTTCGGTGGTCATATTTCAGTTTTTCCTCTTTGGAATCGACTTTGTCATGAGACGAGCCTTGGGCCAACGCCGTTAAAACGGCAGGTCGTCGGCTGCGTCGTAACCATAGTTCCCGCCGTCAGACGGGGCCGCGGAGCCGGGGCTCCTGTTGTCTGGCATCCCTCCGCCGCCATCGGCGCCCTCGCCGCCGCGTCCGCCCAAGAACTGGACATCGTTCAGAAAAATCTCGTTGACGTGCCTCGTCTGGCCGTCCCGGGCCTCGTAGCTGCGGCTACTCAGCCTTCCTTCCACGTAGACCTGCCGTCCCTTGGCCAGGTACTGGTTACACAGGTCCGCCAGCCTGCCCCAGGCATTTACGTTGAACCATTCGGTCTCTTCCCGCCTTTCACCATCCGCCGTGGTGTAGCGCCGGCTGGACGCCACGCTGAAGGTGGTTACCGACTGACCGTTGGGCGTGTAACGCATCTCCGGGTCCCGGCCCAGGTTGCCGATGACGATGATTTTATTCACGTCTGCCCCCCGCTACTTCCCTCTGGCGTTCCGGGCGACCGCCGGGTCCACGGTTACGTTGTCTCCGGCTCTTCGGACGGGTCTTCCGATGGTTGTTCTCCGGAGTCCTCGGGGCCTGCATCCGCCTCGGCGGCGGCCGCTCCGGCGTCCGGCGCTTCAGCCGCGTCCTCGGTTGACTCCGCAGTTGACTCATCGGATGAAGCTTCAGGTTCCGGGGCCTCGGATGAAGCCACGGGGGCCGCCTCTTCTGCAGCGGCCGGGGCATCGACCGTCTCCGATGGAGCATCCGCCGTGGCCTCTGGGGCCGCCTCTTCTCCGGCGACCGGGGCATCGGCCGTCTCCGATGGAGCGTCCGCCGTGACCGGGGCATCGACCGTCTCCGATGGAGCATCTGTCGTGGCTTCTGCGGAAGCAGCTTCGCCGTCCGCCGCGGCCGGCGGTATCGCGCCCGCAGGAGACGCCGAGGCATCCGGTTCGGCTACCGCCGTCGCGGTGGCAGCGCCGGCCGCCGCTCCTTCCGGAGCGGCGGCGGCAACCGGGCGCGGCGGCGGCGGGCGGATGGCCCTGGTCTGGGCTGCGGCTTGGGCAGCCAACTCGTCTTCGGGCAGGGTCGCTATCACCATCGACCGGATGACGTTGTCATCCAGCTTTAAGAAGGTCTCCAGCTCCCGGTTAAAAGGCCGGTCGGTGGCGAACCGGGTCAAGTGATAGTTTCCTTCCAAGAACTGGTATGAGCCCTTACGGATCGGATAAGCCAGCCGGCGGGTTCCCCACCTCTCCTCGTGGTTGATGCTCGCTTCCCTACCGGATATGAACCCCTTGATACGGTCCCAGGCTTCAGTCGCCTGGTCCGGGTTGATCATAGGACTGAGAACGACTACTAGTTCGTAATGACGCAACAATATCCCCTTAACGCGTGTTGTTAGGTGTCGTGATTATAGCATCGGGCCATTGCCCCCTCAACTGGCCGATTAATCGTCGATTCCGGGCACGGGGAAACGTGAGGTCAGGTCTTTCACCGCCGCCGCGGCCTTTTGCTCTTCGCTGGGGTCATCGATATTGGTAAGCACCCGGCTGATCAGCCGGGCAACTTCCTTCATCTCCGCCTCGCCGAAGCCCCGGCTGGTCACCGCCGGTGAGCCCAGGCGCAGGCCGCTGGTCACCCGGGGCGGCTTGGTGTCGTAGGGGATGGCGTTTTTGTTGGCAATTATTCCCACCGATTGCAGCGCCCGCTCCGCCTGCTGGCCGGTGATGCCCAGAGGCGTAACGTCTACGAGCAACAGATGGTTGTCGGTCCCGCCCGACACCAGGCGCATTCCGGCCTTGGAAAGCTCCCCCGCCAAGGCCCCGCAGTTGGCCACCACCTGGCGGGCGTAACGGGCGAAGTCCGGCTTCAGCGCCTCTCCGAAGCAGACCGCCTTGCCGGCTACGGCCTGCATCAACGGCCCTCCCTGCATGAATGGGAAGACGGCGAAGTCGATGCCCCGCGCCAAGTCTCCGTTGCAGAGTATGAACCCGCCCCGGGGCCCGCGCAGGCTCTTCTGTGTCGTGGAGGTGACGATCTGGGCGTGTGGAAAGGGCGGAGGGTGGGCCCCCCCGGCCACGAGGCCGGCGATGTGGGCCATGTCCACCATGAGCAGCGCACCGGCTTCGTCGGCTATCGACCGCAGGCGGGGAAAGTCGATGATTCGCGGATAAGCGCTGCATCCCGCCACGATCAGCTTGGGACGATGTTCCAAAGCCAGCCGCTTCAGCTCGTCGTAATCGATCAACTCCGACTCCCGGTCGACTCCGTAAGGGACGAAATTATAGAGTTTGCCGGAGAAGTTGACCTTTGCTCCGTGGGTAAGGTGACCCCCGTGGTCCAGCTGCATTCCCATCACGGTGTCGCCGGGCTCCAACTGGGCGAAATAGACGGCCATGTTGGCTTGGGCGCCGCTATGGGGCTGCACGTTGGCGTGCTCGGCGCCGAAGAGTTCCGTGGCCCTTCCTATCGCCAGGCTTTCGATGATATCCGCGTTCTCACACCCGCCATAATAGCGGCGGCCCGGGTATCCTTCCGCGTATTTATTGCTCAGCACGCTAGAGCCCGAGGCCAACACCGCCTTGCTGGCGTAGTTCTCGGACGCTATCAGCACGATGCTGTCGCGTTGGCGCCGGTCCTCGGCCTCCAGGGCCTGAGCGACTAACGGGTCGATTTCAGCTAACGAAGGCATGGACAACTCCGGTAACGGTTTTGACAGACAAGGTTTTTATAGACCCTGCTTCAAGTATACACTCGCAGCTGAATCTCACCGATTGCGGCGCCGCCAGCGGTCATGTAAAGTCGAACGCGGTCCCCTACCCAACTGGAGTGTTTGACGATGAGCAGCCATGGCCACGGACACCGGTCCACCGAAGAGATGATCGAGCTTCTACTGAGCCCCGACCGGGCCGAACGGTTGGACCCCTTGAGCGTGCTCAGCTTGAGCCCGGTCAATCCAGGAGAGACCGTGGCCGACGTGGGGTGCGGTCCCGGCTATTTCACCCTGCCTCTGGCCAAGTTCCTTTTCAGCGGCAAAGTCTATGCTTTGGACACGGACCAAGAGATGCTGGAAGCCTGCCGGCGGCGGCTGGACGAAGCCCGGATGAGCAACGTGGAAACCCTGCTGTGCCAAGAGTACGAATTCCCGGTGGAGGCAGGTATCCTGGACGGGGTCTTGGTTGCGTTCGTGGCGCACCACCCCGAAGACCGGGTCCGGTTCTTGGATTCAATCAAACGGCTGCTGTTGCCCCGGGGTTGGTGTTTCGTGCTGGAGTGGCGGGCCGAAGAGACGGAGTCGGGCCCGCCGCTGGAGCGCCGGATCGCACCGGAGGAGTTGGCGGCCTCGGCGCGCTCCGTGGGATTCCGGATCACCACCCAGCGCAACCTTAACAACGAACACTACATCATGACCCTGCGCAACACCTAAAAGTGTTTGACGGTTAGGGCTAGCCAAGGCTACCTAGCGCGACAGCCGTCACCGGCAATGTCACGTGGGAGGGACGGGAGGAGTCGTGGTAGACCGTGTTCACCGCAGTCAGTTTCACCGGCGATACCGCAGGATTGGCCCCGGTGTTCCCGTTCACGTCAAAGCGAGGGAAGTTGCTGGATGAAATGTCGATCCGGATGCGATGCCCCTTGGCGAACAGGTTGGCGGTCGGCAACAACTGGACCGTCATCTGGTAAACCTGGCCCGGCTCCATAAGGCTGGGCGACTCCCAGGAATCTCTGAACTTGGCGCGAAGGATGCCGTCGGCCAGGTTGAGGGCGTACCCTTGGGGGTAGTCCTCCGAAGGCGGGTACACGTCTACGAGCTTGGCCGTGAAGTCGGTGTCCACCGCCGTAGACGACGCCCATAAACGCACCGACACCGGGCCGATGATGACTGTGTCGTGGGCCAGCGGCTCGGTCTCGAACGGGAGAACGTCGGGACGGGATGCGAGGGGCAGAAAGGGAGAGCGCGACCCGAAGAAGGTCTCGGACTCCGTCTGGTCGAATCCGCCCGCCTCCATTACCGGTTGGCCTGATGAGATATTGCCCCCGACGGTGGGCACCGGATGATTGGGGTCGAACAGGTAGTTGCTCGACGCCGCATCGGCGGTGGGTTTTTCGGTAGAGAGCCGGCCGTCGTGATGAAGGTAATACGCGGCCGCCGGGGCAACGGAGGGCGGCCATTCGTCCAGCGCCAGCCACCGGCCTCCGTGGTCCAGTCGCTGCCGGGAGTTCTTGCGGCCCGATCCTCCGCCCATCAGAAACAGTTTCACGGACGGTCCCGAATCCCAGCCGTTGTTAATGTCCTTGAGCCAACGGTCGAAGAAACGTAGCCTGAGGTTGTTGTAGTCGTCGTCCAGGTTGCCGTCGAGACAGCCGCCGGGCCCGAAGTCGGCGTTGCCCGAATGAGTCAGTGAGCGTGCGCCGTGGGTCCAGGGGCCCATAATCAGGTAGACTGGCCCATTTTTGGCGGCCTTGAATGCGACGTAGTTGTCGGTGGTGGAGCGGGCGTAAGGGTCGTACCAGCTTCCCATATGGACCTGGGGAACGTCGGAGAAAGCTGATATGTAGGCCTCGGCGCAGAGCCCGATTCCGCGCCAGTAATCGTCGAAAATCTCCCTGCGCCAGATCTCCAGCAGATAGTCTTCGTAGTCAGGCGTCCAACGAATTGGCGAATGGCCGCGCTTCCACGGCAGCCGTAAGAACCAGTCGCCGATGGACTGCGCCCTCAGGGCGGTCCCGACGGTTTGCGGGCCGGCGTATGCTTCCCGGCTCTCCACCGCTTCTTTGTAGGCCCAGGTGAGCTGGCGCAACTCGAACGCTCCGCCGTTGCGGCACCCGCTCTGGTAGGCGCTGGCAAAGCCCCCGGAGTCCAGCCACATCGCGGCTAAAGCCGGAGGATTCAAGCAAGCGGCGGCGGCCTGGGTATGGGCCGCGTAAGAGAGCCCGTAGGTGCCTATTTTGCCCCCGCACCAAGGCTGTCGAGATATCCAGTCCAGGGTGTCATAGCCGTCTTCGCCTTCGGCCGTGTATTTAGTGAACCCGCCCTCCGAGGAATACCGGCCTCGGCAGTCTTGGAGGACCACGACGTAACCCTGGCCGACGAAAAACCCGGCCTCCGCGTTGAGCGCCGCCCCATCCTTGTTGTAGGGAGTGCGTTGCAGCAGGACCGGGAACCGTCCGGCGATGGGCTGCCCGTCTCTCGACGGCCGGTGCACGTCGGTGGCCAAGCGCACCCCGTCGCGCATAGGCGCCCAAATATTGCGTTCGGTGAAAATGGCGGCCGGCCCCCTAGACTGCGGCTCGGCTTTGTATCTCTTTGGGGGGCGCCAAGGCCGCGAGCCATTGCAATATTGCCGCCGAGGCCTCGGCGGTGCGGTTAACCAAGGAGTGCTCTCCTTCCTCTACCATGATGGCGTCCGCCCTCGGACTGTTTACCGCGGCTTTCGCCAGGTCCGGGGCCATGTCCAACAGCCTCGTATGGGTTTCCCTGGATCCGTTCAGAGTCAGAAGGGGCACCCGGACCTGGTCGGCGAGGTTGATCAAATTGTACTTCTCGAAAGGGCCGTGTTTGTCGAGGTAGGAGGCGGCGCTGTAATACTGGGGGATGGGGAAGTCCACTCGAAACACCTCGTTGGGCTCCCCGTGGTCTATCAGCCGCTGGGCGGTTTCCACGTTGGCGCGAAACTCCCCGGCGTCCGCGGACTCGAGGTAATAGGAATAGGAGAGGCGGACCGGGGAGACCGGGATGACGACGGCGACCCGGGGGTCGTCCTGGGTGGCCGCGTAGCAGGTGACCCGCACCGCTCCCATACTGTGGCCCAAGAGCCCGATCCGACTGTAACCCCGCTCCTCGAGGTAATCTATGCCGGCCCGGAGGTCGATCATAGTGGTTTCCAGGACCTCGAAGGCGTTGCCTTTGTAATCCCGGCCCGGCGGGTTGTACCAGATGGTGTCGTGGGCGTTGGTGTTCAGGGCAAGACAGGCGTATCCCCGCGCGCTCAAGTCTTCGGCCATGGACTTGGTGGCGGGGTCGCAGAAGTTGCCCCGGGAGCCGTGTATCAGCAGCACGGCGTCCACTGGGCCCAGGGGCCCTTTATCGGAATCCGGGCCCTCGGCCGGAGCGTAGAACGCGCCGTCCAACCGCAGGCCCTCCTGGTTGGTCACGCTGATGAGATCGACCAGCATTTTGTCCTCCATTGCACGTCGCCGATTGGACCAATCGACTGAATAAACGACGAGCCCAATTCTAGGCACCGGTATTCCTCATCGCAACAACCAGGGTTTCTTATTGTTGAATCCGCCCCTCTCTCGTCTTGTTGAATCCGCGCCTCTCTCGTCTTCCCGGTCGCAACCGGGACCCAGGGTCCGATGCCAATATCGGTTCCCCCCCGAATGCCGCTAACCCAAGATTCGGGTCTGGATTCCGGCTGCGGCCGTAAGGACGGGGGGATTTTCCGGCAATTGAATGACCTCACCGCAACAACCGGATTTATTGACACCCCAATCCGGGCCAACCTATAGTAAGTTCCAGGTGTGGATGGCCGTGCCACGACGGTCCGGTACCGGGCGGATTGGGCGGTCAGGTTGGGATTGAGAGGTGCTGATTTGGCGGATAATTTCGACGTCGTAATTGTTGGGGGCGGTCTGGCCGGCATGACCGCCGGAATGTACGCCGCGCGCTACGGTCTGAAAACGGCGCTGGTAGAGCGAATGATGGGCGGAGCGTCCATCATCAACATCGACAAAATCGAGAACTTCCCCGGTTTTCCCGAAGGCATCTCCGGCGCGGAACTGGCCCCGGCGGTACAGGAGCAGGCCATGAACGCCGGCGTCGAGTTCATTATGGGCGAGACGTCATCGATCGCCCGCAGTGGCGACTATCGCGTGGTGTCCGGCGACGCCGGCGAAATCCGCGCCAAGGCGGTGATCGTGGCGGTGGGGTCGACGCTGCGCCATCTCGGCATTCCCGGTGAAGAGGAGTTCTTCGGGCGAGGCGTGTCCCAGTGCGCCACCTGCGACGGTCCGCTGCACATGAGGCAGATCGTGGGCGTGGTGGGAGGCGGCGACTCGGCGGCCGACGAGGCCCTCGTCCTCACCGAATACGCCAGCCGGGTGATGCTGTTTCATCGCCGGGAACGACTCAGGGCCCACCAGGCGCTAGAGGACCGTGTGGCCCGACACCCCAAGATTGAAGTTGTGTGGAATTCGACGCTGCAGGAAGTCTTGGGAGAGAACACGGTTTCCGGAGTGCGCACCCGCAACACCATCACCGGCTTGGAAAATACGGTGGGGCTTTCCGGGCTGTTCGTCTACGTCGGACTGGAGCCGGCTTCACAGCTTGTCTCCGGTCTGCTCAAGGTCGATCGCGGGGGGCATATTCCGGTGAACGTTTCGATGGAAACGGATGTCGCCGGAGTGTATGCCGTCGGCGACATCCGTCAGAATTCATCGTCCCAACTGGTTTCCGCCGCCGGAGACGGGGCCACTGCGGCCATCGCCGCTTTCAAGTACATCGGCGGCAAGAACTGGTCATAGACGGGAACCGGTACGCGGCCAAGGAGAAAGCGTGAGCGCCAGCAACGACCTTGTCGACGAACAACTGCGGAACAGCAAGACTATCGCGGTGGTGGGACTGTCGGACAATCCGGCGCGGGACAGCCACCGGGTTTCCAGATACATGCAGAGCCAAGGCTACCGCATCATTCCGGTGAACCCGATGATCGAGGAAGCGCTGGGTGAGAAGAGCTACCCGGACCTGAAGTCGGTGCCCGAGCCCATCGACATGGTCGACATCTTCCGGCGTTCCGAATTGGTGCCGCCGGTGGTAGACGAAGCCATCGCCGTGGGAGTCAGGTATATCTGGATGCAGGACGGGGTTATCAACCCGGAAGCCGCCGCGAAAGCAGAGGCGGCGGGCATTCCGGTGATCATGGATGATTGAACCCTCCGGCAGCATCGCCGCCGGTTCGGCGGCTCGTAAGCCTTGAGCCCGCAGACATAGACAATTTCATCCCGGAATCATTATAATCCGAACCAGTCAGGGGCTGTTTCTCAGGCCCCCTTTCGTGTTCCCACCAGACTCGCAGACTCGAATGAAGGAGAAGCATCTATGGCCAATCAAGACGTCGAGCTAATGGCTCACCTGATGCGCCGGGCCGGATTCAGCGCGACATATCAGGAAGCCGAAGAACGGGCCGCCGCCGGCTATGCGGCCACGGTGGAAGAGTTACTCAGCCCGATGGACCAGCCCGATTTGGACATGGCGCTCTTGGAACGTTATTTCATCGATTGGAAAGAGATGAACGCCCTGGAAATAAACCAGGCGTATCTCACCTATCGCATGATCAACACCAAGCGGCCGCTTCAGGAGAAGATGACCCTCTTCTGGCACGGCATCCTGTGTACCGGCAACTCCAAGTGCGAACACGGCCGCCAAATACAGGAACAACTGAACATGTTCCGGCGGCTGGGGATGGGTAGCCTTCGGGACTTGCTCCTGGAACTGTCCCGGGACCCGGCCATGGTCTTCTACCTGGACAACTGCATGAGCCACAAAGGCGCCATCAACGAGAACTTCGGCCGGGAGCTGCTGGAACTCTTCTCCATGGGCGTTGGGATGGATGGCCAAGCCAATTACAGCGAGGATGACGTCAAGGAGTGCGCCCGGGCATTTACCGGGTGGACCATAACCAACGCCATCCCCCGCTATCCCTACGGACGGTACCCCTCCCAATTCGCTTTCAATTCGGCCGACCACGACGACGGGGAAAAGACCTTTATGGGCGAGACGGGGAGCTTTGGCGGTGAGGAGATCATCGACATCATCGCCCGGCAGCCGGCCACCGCCCGGTTCGTTGCCCGGCACCTTTACAACTACTTCGTCGCGGACGAACCTCAGGTGCCAGCCTGGCAGGAGACTCCTCCCAGAGACCCCGAAGCGATCAAGATGATGGAAGACGCGTACTTCGAGTCGAACTACGACATAAGCGCCATGCTTCGGGTGCTGTTCAACTCCGATTTCTTCAAGAACGCCCGGTTCGCCAAGGTGAAGAGTCCGGCGGAAACGGTCGCCGGGACCATGCGTTTGGTGCAGGACTTCACCCACCCCAAGCCGGGCCTGCATCCCATCGCCATGGAGATCCGGTACATGGGTCAGGACCTGATGAACCCGCCTACCGTGGAGGGTTGGCATACCGGCGCAGAGTGGATCGACAGCGGCACGCTGGTCGAACGGATTAACTTCACCGCCGACCAGGTGGGCAACACCGCCCTCCCCGGCGTGCGGGCCATCATCGACCGGTTGAGCTCCGAAGGGCTCAGCGAAGCCGCTCCCTTCGTCGACCGCTGCTTGGACATGGTAGGTTCCTACCAGCTCTCCGACGAGACCCGGGACTACCTGGTCAGCCACGTCGAAAAAGGCGGCGCCCTGGAACCCGGCGCCGACGACTACGGCCGGCGCGTGGGCCAGGTCCTGCAGTTGATCGTAGCCACCCAGGAATACCAGTTCGCCTAGCAAACAACAAAGACCGACTGAGGAGTGACTGAAATATGACTTCTACCAAAAAAGACCCGGTCTTGGTGGTGCTTCAGCTTTCGGGTGGAAACGATGCGGTGAATACTCTGATTCCCTACGGCGACCCCCGGTACGCCGATAACCGGCCGACGGTGCGGGTCTCCGAGGAGCAGGTGTTGCCCCTCAACGACTACGTGGGGTTCAACCCCTCGATGGCCCCCCTCAAGGAGCTATACGACCAAGGAAAGGTCGCCGTGATACAAGGGGTGGGCTACCCGAATCCCAACCGGTCCCACTTCCGTTCCATGGATATCTGGCACACCTGCGAGCCCGACAAGGTGGGCACGGAAGGCTGGATCGGAAGGGCCATCCGCGACGTCGACCCCAACAGCGAAAACGTCCTCACCGGCGTCAACTTCGGCCGCGGCCTCCCCAGGTCCCTGGCCGCGCCGGGCGTACCCGTGGCCTCGGTCGGCAACCTCGAGACTTACGGGGTATTGACCGGCATCCAGGAAGAGGAACGGGACGACGCCCTGGACATATTCTCCCACATGTACTCACCCGCAGTGGGGCGCAGCCAAGTGCTTGATTACCTGTCCCATACCGGAATGGACGCCCTCAAGGGCGCGGACATACTGAGCACCGCGCCGGAAATGTATTCCTCCAGCATTGAATACGCTGGCGACACCGTGGCCCAGTACATGAGGAACATTGCCATGGTGCACCTGGCCGGCCTCGGCACCCGGTTCCTCTACACCACGGCCCCCTATAACAGCTTCGACACCCACGCAGGGCAACTGAGCGGACACGCCAAGCTTTGGAACGACGCCTCAAACGCCATCTCCAACTTCTACCACGACCTCCGGGAGCATTCGGCGTCCGACAACGTGGTCCTCCTGGTGTTCACCGAGTTCGGCCGCCGCGTCCACGACAACGGCTCCGGCACCGACCACGGTTCGGGAGGCGTGGCGTTCGTCGTCGGGGACCACATAAACGGCGGCCTCTTCGGGGAATACCCTTCGCTCGAGCCCGACAAACTGTTGGAGGGCGACCTCCACTTCAACAATGATTTCCGCAGCCTGTACTCCGCCCTCCTGGAACAATGGATGGGCATGGACGCCAGGCCGATAGTCGGAGGCGCCTTCGAACAGATGGACCTGATCGCCAAGTAACCGATGCCTGCGGACGGTACCGGCCCAACGCAGCCCGCAGGGCCGACCCTGCGACCGTTCCCCGGGGGAAGCTGAGTTTAGCGAGGTAGTAATGGCTACACAGGCACTGGGAATCACCTTTCAATACAGTCATACCATAGGGCGCGGCGAGTTCTCCGGCCCAGGTTTCCGCAACCCCGTCGCAATGGCCCGGGGCGAAGACGAGACCATGTACGTCGTAAACCGCTCCTACGAATACCGGCCCGACGGAAAACGCATCACCATCTGCACCGTCGACGAGGAGTACATCGGGGAGTTCGCCCGAGGAGTCACGACCGCTGGAGAGACGGAGGAGAACCAAAACGACGGCTCCCTCATCTGGCCAACGTCCGTGGCCATCGACCACGACTCCAACGTCTATGTGGCCGACGAATGGCTCAACCGGATCTCCGTGTTTACCAGGGACGGCGACTGGATCGGCAAGTGGGGGACCAAGGGCAGCGGGAACGGCGAGATAAACGGCCCGTCGGGTATGGCCTTCGATGCCGACAACAACGTGCTAATCGTCGACAGCCAGAACCACCGGATTCAAAAATTCACCAAAGACGGCGAATACATTTCCCAGTGGGGCCGCGAGGGGACCGGTGACGGCGAACTCGGCCTGCCTTGGGGCATCGCCATAGACAACGAAGGCGACGTGTTCGTCGCCGACTGGCGGAACGACCGGGTGCAGAAATTCTCCGCGGACGGTAAATTCCTGATGAAGTTCGGGTCCGCCGGGAAGGGCCAGGGAGAGCTGAACCGCCCCACCAGCGTCGACGTCGATAGCGACGGCCTCATCTACGTCGCCGATTGGGGCAACGATCGGCTGCAGGTGTTCGATCCCGACGGGAATTCAGTAGCCATTATGACCGGCGACGCCACCATCTCCAAATGGGGCAAGGATAAGCTGGACGCCAACTCGGAGATGTGGCAGGAACGGGACATTGCCCAGGGCATCGAGCGGGAGAAGAACTTCTGGGGACCGGTGGCCGTGGAAGTAGACGACCAAGGGCGCATCTTCGTGGTCGAGTCCTGCCGCCAGCGGATTCAGATTTATCGCAAGCAGGAGCCGACGTTCTTCGGGGGCCGGCTCTAGGCCGTCCAGCCTCACAGGGCATCGATTGACCACCCCAGAACAACTAGCCTCCAAATTGAAAACGCTGGGGATTCGGCAGACTCCCCAGCGTTTGGCCATCGCCGAGGTCGTGATCAACTCCGGAGACCACCCATCGGTCAAAGAGATTTACGAGCGGGTCAAGGCCTTCTTCCCCTACGTCACCCTGGCGACCGTCTACTCAACGTTGCGCGTCCTGGAACGGGCCGGCGTGGTGCGTGAGTTGCCGTTTCAGAAGCAGTCGAGGTACGACGCGAACCTGGCCCCACACGCCAACCTGGTCTGCGTCGGCTGCGGCGGCTTGGTGGACGCGCCGGTGGGCCAGAAGATGGTGGCCGAGTTGCGGAACCTGCTTGAGCAGTCCACCGACTTCGAGTTCACTGGCCAGCGGGTGGACTTCTACGGCTGGTGCCCCAACTGCGCCGACCGCCGCGACCACAAGGCCCGCAGCTCCGCGCTCTAACCCTCGGCCCCCCGGACCATTCCGCCCAGCTCCGGGTGAGACGCGGTCCGCTATTGGAGGTTTACGATTTCCACAGGCTCGATGTCGTCGGCCAGTTGGAACCCGAAGACCTTGGCGTAGAAGTATATCTCCGCTTCCAGCGCCCGCTTGATATTCTCGGCCCGGCGGAACCCGTGCTGCTCTCCTTCGAAGGCCACGTAGGCCGCCGGCAACCCCTTGTCCCGCACTGCTTCAAACATCATTTCGGCCTGGTTCGCCGGGACTATCTCATCCTCCAGCCCTTGCAGCAATAGCAGGGGACACGACAGCAGATGAGTGTGGTGGATGGGTGACCGCTCCCGGTAGAGGGCCTGCTCCTCCGGGTACCTGCCCACCAGACTGTCGAGATAGCGAGATTCGAACTTATGGGTCTCTTTGGCCAACGCCTCCAGGTCGCTCACTCCGTAGTAGCTGGCTCCCGCCTTGAACACGTCGTAGAAGGTCAACGCCGCCAGGGTGGTGTACCCGCCGGCGCTCCCGCCATCGATGGTCAACCGGTCCGGGTCGGCGTCTCCGCGGCTCGCCAGAAACCGGGCGGCGTTTACGCAGTCCTCCACATCGACGACGCCCCAAGCGCCGTTGAGCCGGCGGCGGTAGTCGGCGCCGTAGCCGGTGCTGCCGCCGTAGTTCACGTCGACCACCCCGATCCCCCGGCTGGTCCAGAATTGGATTCCCAAGTCCAAAGCCGTCGAAGCCGCTCCGGTGGGACCGCCGTGGGACTTCACCAGCAGCGGCGGTCTCTCCCCTTCCGGGGCCGTAAAGTCTCGGTTGTTGGGCGGATAGTAGAAGGCGTGGGCCGTCCTGCCCTGCCCGCTGGGAAACTCCACCGGTTGCGGGACGGAGATGTATCCGGGGTATACGGTCAGGCCTTTGCCACGGCGCAGGACTCTGTTCTCTCCAGTGGCCGGGTCCCATTCCACCAGGCTCATGGGTTCCGTGGGCGCTCCGGCAACAAACACAACCCTCCCGTTTCCGGCCTGCAAGTCTCCCCGCCCCATCTCCGTGTACGGTGATTCAAGGTCGGACAAGGAACCGTCGATAGTGTCCAATACTGCGGTCCGCCAGACGCCTTTACGCACATAGCTGCATGCGATGCGGTATTCGGAAAGGAAGCCGTAGGTGGCAGCGCCGAACACCCACTGGGGTCTGCCAAAATCGGCCTCCTGATTGGCGACGGGTTGGGCTTCGCCGTCGCGCCAGCGGTAAAGGTTCCACCAGCCAGTACGGTCGGACACGAAATACAGGTCACCCGACGGCGCCCAGTGAGGTTGGAAAATCGCTTCCGTAGCCCCGCCCGCAACCATCCGGTGCGCTCCCAGCCGGCCATCGTCGCCGACCTCGGCCGCCAACAGCCGGACGCCGTCCCAAGGCATGTTGGGATGGTCCCAAGCCAACCACGCCAGCAAGCCGCCGTCGGGACTTATGCGAGGCGTGGAGCAAAAGTCGGAGCCGGAGTAGAGGACCTGTTGCACCGCCTTGCCGTCAGCATCCACCGCCACTACGGCGTTAACCGGTTCGCCAGGCCCCGAATGGTCTTCCCTCACGCAGATGATCCGCTGCCGGAGTCGGTCGAAAACGCCGTCGGCATAGCGCAATGGCCCGTCCGGCGTAATGGGCCGGGGCGCTGCTCCGGGGTCCTGCCGGTAGAGCCTCTGATCTGAAAAATTGGAGAAGTACACGACGCCGTCCCGGTCCACCAAGAAGGCTCCGCCTCCGTATTCGTGTACCCTGGTGCGAACGCTGAAGGGCTTGGGTGTAACGTCGGACGTCTCGCCGTCACTCCCACGGCGGACAATCACCATCCGCCCTCCTTCGGCGGGACGCATTTCCACCCAATACACGTCCGGGCCGTTCAAGGCGACCTGACCCAACCCGATGGCGCTGGACACAATCAGGTCCGTCGTAATCGGAGACTTCCAAGAGCCGTAGGGGGCGACGACAGGCATTATCAACACCGTCCGTGAAAGATTAGTCAGCCGATGAACGGCGGCTACCGACCGGGCCGAGAGATAGCCTCGCGGCCCGACGCCGTCCGTCCGTAAGAATGTTACAGGCGGGGACGGCAGTGCGCCACACCTGAAGAGTCCCACCATTTGGTTGACCCGTTGGCGCCACCCCCCTTATATTGAAACCCCACGACAAAGAACAGTAGTGGCGTCCCACTGTGGATCCGGCGTGAGGACCGGAAGGAATCCGCCAACGGGATTTTGGTCGTATTGTCGGCATGAAACGTATCATAAGCTTATTGCTCGTCGTCCCGGCCCTGTTCGGCGCTATTGCCCTTACTTCGGCCTGCGGCGGTAGCAGCTCTGAGGGACCCGCAGCGGTCCCAACGGCGCAGACCGCGCCGACGGCCGCTGGCGCGTCCGGCCCTGACCGGAGATCGACCCAGGAATCAACCACACAGGCACCGACAGAGCAGGCCGACACAGGGGCCAGCGTACCCACCGTTGCTCCGGTGGCCCAACCGGACCCACCCACTGCGAGGCCGCAAGACCCCACCGAGCCGCCGGAAAGGCGCCAGCAGTATGGAAGCGACGACCACGGTG
Organism: Dehalococcoidia bacterium; assembly: GCA_965220625.1. GTDB lineage: Bacteria > Chloroflexota > Dehalococcoidia > Lucifugimonadales > UBA3495 > VXOI01. The sequence continues at coordinate 1,539,688 of CBDCQN010000001.1, read as the reverse complement.
ATTCGGCGGCGATGGCCGCGACTCCGGTTGCGCAACCGGCTCCTACCGAAACAATGGCCCAAGAACCCACCGCAGTTCCGGATGAGAACGAAGGCGAGGGTGCTGCGGCAATAGTTGCCGCCACCCCTGCCGACCCGGCTCCCGAGAACGCGGCGCCGCTGTTCGAACTGCCCAACGCCCAAGGAGAGACTGTATCCCTGGGTTCATATGTCGGACAGCAGCCCGTGGTGTTGGTCTTCTACCGGGGGTTCTGGTGAACCTTCTGCCGTCAGCAACTCGTGGAGTTGCAAAAAGACTACAACACCATCAGCGGACTCGGAGCCGAAATTCTGGCGATAAGCACCGATGACCTATCAGAGGCCGAACATGCGGTGAATGCCATCGGCCTGGAATTCCCGATCCTGTCAGACCAGGACGCGATGGTAATCGAAGAATACGGGGTGTTGGCCAACGGTATTTCCGCTCCCGCGACGTTTATCCTGGACCGGGACGGCGCAATTCGATGGCAATACGTCGGCCACAGCCGGAGCGACCGCCCCACCAACGGGGAGATAATCAGCCAATTGCAAGACCTTGGCTGAGGTGGCCGTGCCGGCCCGGGACGCCGTGCGGCCCATGACATACCTGCTTTCCGCCTCCATCGATGTCCAAGACATTTCTAATGACTAGCGTGGCCGATACCCGACCGCAGGTACGCTGGTGGGCGGCGCTGGCCGTTGCCGCCATCCTGGTTGCCTTGGCTGCGGGTTGTTCCGGCGGGGACGTCGGTGGTCCCGCAGCGGAACGGTCACCCACGCCTGTACCAACAACCGCGGCTCCGGCGTTCACTCCGACGCCCGGGGCCACGATCAGCGGCGCCGGTCCCACAGCGGCCCCGACGGCCGTTCTTCCCGCCGCTCCCGCCGCCGAAATGGCCATCCCCTTCGAGTTGCCGAACGCGGCGGGCGGAACGGTATCGCTTGACTCTTTGCTTGGCGACCGGCACGTCGTCCTCGTGTTTTACCGCACCTATCGTTGAGGCATCTGCAGAGAGCAGCTCGTGGAGTTGCGGGACGAATACCCCCGGCTCCGAGGCCTCGGCGCAGAACTCTTGGCGGTGAGCACGGACGACAGGAGCGACGCCCGCAACGTCGTGTTGCAATTGGGGGTGGGATTCCCGGTGCTATACGACCCGGATACCAAAGTGGCGCGTCAATACGGCGTTTACAACCTGCTCGGCGACTCACTGGCCGCCCCGGCGACGTTCGTGATCGACAAAGAGGGGAGGGTCAGGTGGAGCTATGTCGGGCAGGATGTCGCCGACCGGCCTTCCGGCCGCCAGATTCTGTCCCAGTTGAGGAAATTGGAGTAGGCCCGGGGTCCCCGATCAACCGCGTCACGGTCAGAAGAGATCGTCCAGGTCTCTTTGCAACTGCTCCGCCGCCGTGATTCCCGGCTGGCTGCTTCGTCCGTTCCGGCCCACCGACTCATAGAGCTCGGCGCCGTACTCACGCACTCGAATCACCACCGGCAAGGGCAGAGCATGACCGAACACCAACGCCTGTTGCTTGTTTTCCAGACGGGCCAGCACCGCCCGCAGTTGGCGGCTGCCCGGAGTGCCCGATAAGACAGCCTCGATGTCCCGCTCATTGTCCAGCAAACAGGTGAAGCGGGTGCCGATCTGGCTCATGACTTCGTCCTCGATGCCGCTGGGGCGCTGGTCGATGACCATCAACGTCACGTTGTATTTGCGGAGTTCCCGGGCGATTGTTCCGAAGATGGTCTGGGAAGCGACCGACGGATTCAGGAATTTATGGGCCTCCTCGATGACGATCACCAAGGGCCTGGGCTCCCGTCCTCGCCCTCCGCTGGCCAGCTCCTTGGCCTGCACGTAGCTTTGGTGAATTCTTCGGGTCAGCAGATTGCTCACCAGTATGTAGGCCGATAAATCGTCACCGTACCTGCCGAATTCCAGCACCACGTGCTGGCCCCGTTCCAAGTGATCGATTATCCGGGCGGAGGCGTCTTCCCGGCTGTGCTCCGTCAGAAAATGATAGCGGGTCAACCCGCTCAGCCGGTTGTAGAGGGCCCGTAGCGCACCGGCGTTGACCTCCAGCTCGCCAGCCAACTCCAGAAGGGAGCCCTGCCTTCCGGTTTCCAAAAATCGGATCACCCACTCTTCCTGACCGTACCGTTCCCTGAGATTGTAGGCGGCCGAGGCGGCGACCTGGGAGAGGTTCAACGTCTCCCGCAGCAACTCAATGTCTTCGGGCTCGATGTGGTTGTAACCCAAACGCACGGTCTCATCGGGGGTCACTCCCCGGCGTCGCGAGTGCTCCTCGTCGAGGGTGAACGTCGAGACCTTGGCGCCGAATAGCTGCTTGAGGCCCTTCACGCTGATTCCGCGGTCGTTGTCCTGGCCCTGCCAGCCGTACTCGCTGTGCATATCGAAAATGAGGGCGGAGGCCTGGCCTCCCTGCAAGACCCCCACCAAGAGCAGCCGCGTCAGGAAAGTCTTGCCGGTGCCGCTCTTGCCGAACACTCCCATCGAACGCTTGACCAACTCGTTCAAGTCAAGACACAGCCTGGTCTCCATGTCCAAGGGATTCCCGACCCAGAAGTTGCCGCCCTCCTCGCTTCCGAAGACCAACTCGACGTCCCGTTGAGAGGCCGCAAAGGCCTTGGAGAAGTGCGCCGGGATGGTCTTGGCCGCCGCAGGCGTCTCACCGTCTCCCAGAACAGCCGGCATGGTCAACTGGGGAAGCACCGATATCGTGCCGAAGGCGACCGTTCCCTGTAAGACGTCGGTCACGAACGGGTCATCGTCCGCAAGCGGTGTGTACTTCAGTCTGGGATCGGTACTGCCCAGCCCAACATCGGTCACTACGCCAAAGAACCTGTGTTTCGCACCCTGTATGCTGACGAATGTTCCAACTTTGACCTGCTCCACCGACGAACCGCGGCTCAGCCTTACCTCCACGCCGTTGGTAAGTGAACCCTCGACCACCATGCCCAAGTATCCATCGGGCATCTCAGCCGTACCGTTCTGTCCGGGGTCAATGGGTGGCAGGCTCATGGGGTGACCCTCCGGAGGATGTGGTTGAGCCGCGCGACGTCCCCGGCCAATTCGACCGCCAAGGCACGGCCAGCGAGGGACAAGAAGTATCCGGGGTCGGCCTGCGAAGCCGCCAACCGGCGTAGACACGCCGTTACCACCTCATCGGCGTGGGCGGCTGACACCCTGGTGAGCAAGTGAAGAAACTCTGGGGCCTGGATGAACGGCGCTGCCTCCGGGGCAGTGCAGGAATAGACGAATGAATGCACCATTGGCGGGGCCGGGGGCAGATGTTGCCGTACGTCCGGGATGGCCCCGTGGGCTACGATCGCCGCCTCGATTCTGGAGGTGAGCAGCCGGGACAGTTGAGGGCTGCCCCGCAGCAACTCATCCTCGGAGGCAGCGTATTCGCCCCGGGCGAGTACCGGGCGGGTGGTGTCCAAGGGTTCGGCGGTAATCTGAGAGACAACCCCGTAGACGTGGGGCTCGTTGGTCCGCACCAACGCTCCCAAGGAAGGAGCGTCGTCGATGCGGTAGCACTGGGCTACAAATGAGGTTGTGCTGGATTCCACGACCTCGCCGAAGCGGCGGGCCAAGAGATCTTCAGGAATCACCGGAGTCCCCACCCAGTCCCCACCAGAGGTAAAATCGCATGACCAGACTAGAGGTCCCCTAACTCGCTAGCAAGACCGTTGCCGCGAGGCCGACCGCCGCCAGGATTGTGGTGGCCACATTTCCGAACACGATCAAACTAAGTACGTTGAAGCGGGAGTTGATCCGGTTCTCGAAAGAATTGATCCGGTTCTCGAAAGTGTTGAGCCGGGCATCGATACGGTTCTCCGAAGCGTTCACACGGTTCTCGAAAGCTTCGAAACGGGCGTCCATGCGATTCTCGAAAGTCTCGAAACGGGTGTCCATCCGGGCCTCTGCGGCGGCGAAGCGGGCGTCCATCCGGCTCTCAAAGCTCTCGAATCTTGAGTCTACGCGGCCTTCCAACGAGCGGATGTCACCATGCAACTCCCGGACCTCGCTAGTCAGAGCGTCTACCCGTTCTTCAAACCGGTCTATCCTCGAATCTTGAGTCATTGCGGCCCATCAGCCCGTCCCATAAGTGTCCGGCTGAACCACCTGGACGCCGCAAGCATATCACATTAAACGAAACGGCTCCCAGTGCAATTACACCCTGACGGCCAAGCGTCGGTTGTGAATCGGACGTGGCGTTCGCTACTGGTGAAACGGCTTGCCTGAGCGTGGATTTTTGTAAACGGCCGTTTTGTCAAATAGTTGGGAATGCCGCATAATCAGGGCGAGCCGACGGTCCACCCGGACCGCCGCAGGCTAACTTAGGAGAGCGACATGCGCGTCTTGCTGATCGCCACGAACCGGAACGGCCGGCTGAATAGCCGGATGAACGCCCAACCACTGCCCATCGGGTTGGCCTATGTGGCCGGCCATCTGGACCCGCAACGCCACCAAGTCAGAGTGTTGGACTTGATGTTCGCCGACGACTACCTGGCCGAAGTCGGAAACGTCGTCGACGAGTTCAAGCCCGAGGCGGTCGGCATCTCGCTGCGGAACCTGAGCAATCACAGCTACCTGGACACCCAGTGGGCGCTCCCCATCACCAAAGCCGTGATCGACACGGTCCGGGACCGTAGCAACGCCCCCATTATTTGCGGCGGGCCGGCCTTCAGTATTCTGCCCAAGGAATGCTTTGAATTCTTGGGGCCCGATCTGGGGGTTGCGGGAGACGCCGGCGAGACTTTCGCCGAGGTCTGCAACCGTATCGAAGTGGGCGAACCGCCGGTCTACGACCTCCCTGGCCTGGTGTACGCCAACGATGGCGGCGTGACGCTGAACGAGGGCCTCTGCGTTTCGGCCTTCGCCAGCCGCCCCCGGCTCGAAGACCTGGAGATGGACAAATACCGTAATGCCGGTTTCGGCATAGGCGTGCTGACCAAGCTGGGCAGCTTTTCCTACCCCACACCGTCATCCACCGCCAGCATGACCGAGGCGGACTACCGGGTGATCCGCCCGGTAGACGAGGTGGTGGCAGAGGTCAAGGAGTTGTGGGAGCGTTACCAGCTTCGCAAGGTCTTCTTCGTCGACAACGGGTTCAACTTCCCTCTGGACCACGCTAAGTCCCTATGCAGCGCGCTCATCGAGGCGGACTTGGGCGTACGCTGGAATACCTGCCTGGCCTCGTTCAACTGCGACGCCGAACTGATCAGGTTGATGAAGGACGCGGGCTGCGCGCTGGTGCTGATGGGCAACCGCGGCGGCGACCCCCACGACGGCGCCGGTTCGCTGGAAGAGCGGATGGAGGCCCAGCTTGAGGTGCCACGGATGTGCGAGGAAGGCGGGCTGCATTACACCGTCGCCCGTACCTTCGGCGAGCCGGGCGAAACGCGCGAAACCGTGGAGCGTAAGCTGGATTTCCTGCGCCGGGTCAATCCGGCCCTCGCCAACCTGCGTATCGGCGTCAGCGTTATGCCGGGCACCGACATCGCCGCCTTGGCCTTGGAGGAGGGGCTGATCTCCGACGAAAGCGAACTGATTGAGCCCACGTTCTACATCGTCGGTGAGGTGCGCGACTGGATCGTCGATTACCTGAAAGAGGAAGCCGCCAACCAGCCCCGCTGGAACCTCTGGTAGCCGAATGTTCCAGAATTGACTTTGGCGCCTCTTCTTCCCGCCATGCTGGCCTTATGGCAACCAGCCCGGAGGGCGGACCGGCTCGGCCACGCCGGAGCGCCAAGGTGAAGCGATGCGCCGGCTGAGCCGATTACTGACTGCCGGATTCCTTATCGTCGCTCTGACCGTGACCGCCGTTGCATGCAACGGCGGTCCCCAGTCCACACCTCCGCCCGCCGCCCCGACCTCTTCGCTATCCGCCCCGCATCCGTCGCCTTCGTCTACGCCGAAGGAAGCTCCCGGTCCGACGCCAACTCGGGGACCGATGACGGTCGATAAGCCTACAGCGTTACCGACGGACAGCCCCGGGCCGGTCCCGACACTTCCGGCAGTACCCGAAAAGACACCGGCGCCGCCAGCATACCAGCATACGCCGACACCCCCAGCCACCCCGGAAAGCGTTCCAACACCGCCTCCTGCCACGGCGCACCCCAAAGTCGTCGTCTCGTCCGATGACCCCTTCAACATCACCGAAGACACCTTGGGCCGAGACGTGGCCGTCTCCCTTACGGAAGCCGAAGCGTCGTGCGTCCGCGAGGAGATGGGCGACGAGGGGTTCGAGGACCTCCAGGAGAGTAGGGTGCTGGCCGGGCATACCTGGCTCGACTCGGTTCCCATCGACTGCCTCGCCGAAGAAACAGCCAGCAGTCTGAGCATTGCGTTGGTGGCGGGCGCCATAGGCGGGCTGAGCGCCAACAGCCGGGAATGTCTGGGCGCCGTTTATACCGGCTCCGGGGCCATCGGGTTGGGGTTTGTTCTAGGAAACGAGCTCTCGCTGGATGAGAATGGAGAAGCTGTCCGGTTCGCGCTCCATTTCATCACATGCCTTACCGACGCCGAAGCGGAGGCCCTAGCGCAAGAGAGCGATAATATGGACGCCGGAATCGCGCCCTCCGACTTCAGATGCCTATTCGAATCAGTTGAGGTCGATGCCTTCACCGAGTTCCTTTTTGGATTCATGGAAGCGGAGTTGGTAGGGCCGTCACCGGAATTCCTGAAAACCATTGAGGCGGTATCCTCGGCCACTGATAGGTGCGAGATAGATGCCCTTCGCCGCCTGACACCCCCTCCTGTAGCCGACGAGAGGCTGCTGTGGCGGTTTCGGACGGCTAGCTATGTGTTGGGCTCACCGGTGGTCGGGGACGGCCTCGTGTTCGTCCATGCGGACGACGTCTATGCTCTGGACGCGGCCTCCGGAGAGCTGTTGTGGCGGACCCACGTTGATGGTCAGGCCTGGTTGACATTTTTCGACGGCGCCCTGTTTTTGAGTTCCAGCGGGCGCCTGAAAGCCTTGGATGCTGCCACCGGCGATACTCTATGGAGTTTTGAAACGGGCCCCATCTATCACTCCACTCCCGCCGTAGCCAACGGGACCGTGTATGTCGGGTCATGGGACGACCGCCTCTACGCGGTAGATGCGGCGACCGGTCAACTAACGTGGAGTCATGAGACGGGTGGAGGAATCCGCTCTTCGCCTACCGTATCTCGCGGAGTTGTCTATTTCAGATCGAACGACGGGCTCCTGTACGCTCTGGATGCTGGGACCGGCGCCATCCGCTGGACGTATAGGACCGGTGACCCCTTGGGTCACTACCAGTCGGCGGTGGTGTCGGGCGGAGTTGTTTACACCGGGACCGGCGAGTACGTGATCGCGGTCGACGCCGCCTCGGGTGATTTGCTCTGGCAAACGGAGCAGAGGATAGAATCCGACACTCGTTTGGTCGTCGCAGACGGCATTGTTTATTCCACCTCGGGCTACACCCTTGATGCGGTGAACGCCGAGACGGGAGTCCTCCTGTGGCAGTATCCAATTGGGTTGCGTGTATCTTCCCCAACAGTAGCCGGCGGCGTCGTGTACATCGGGTCCGAGGACGGTCACCTCTACGCCATCGATGCGAAGACCGGCAGTGCTCTGTGGCGGTTCCGCACCGGCGGCCAGATATACTCGACACCCGCCGTCGAGGATAGCGTCGTCTACTTCGGCTCGGCCGACGACCACCTGTACGCCGTCTCGACCGCCGACGACGTCCCCGTCCGAGTAATCACCACGCCTGGAACGGCGCCATTGGAAGGAGTGGCGGTATTGACTCCTGATCCTCCATCCCACTACCAGGATGCCCTGCGGCAATTTGGCGTGGCCTTGGCGATGAGCGGAGATGGCGCCACCATCGCCGTCGGAGACTCCAAGAAATATTCCGAGCGGAAATACGACGGAGCGGTCTACGTGTTCACTCGGGAGGGCCGGCTCTGGGGCGATCTCGCCGGCGATGCCGCAGCCAAGCTTTTGCCGCCGGAGGACAATGACTGGGAGCCGGTCCCCGGCGACCGGGACTGGGTGGAGTTGACAAGCTCATTCGGACGGTCCGTAGCGGTGAGCGCCGACGGCGGCACGATAGTTGTCGGCGCGCCGGACAATCTTCCCCATGGCTACGATTCCGGGGCGGCTTACGTGTTCACCAGGCCATCTTCGGAAGGCGGAGCGGAGGCGGCTACTTTGACCGCGTCCGACGGAGCCCCACTGGACCGTTTCGGCCACGCGGTAGCTATCAGCGCCGATGGAAGGACTATCGTAGTGGGGTCCACCAAGTCCTACGGCGCGGGTCCATCCCGGTCCCATGTTTTCACCAGGCCCGCCGGTGGATGGACCGACTCCACCGAGAACGCCAGGCTGACCGTTCCGGGCGGCGGCCTCGGTGATTCGGTGGCCGTCAGCCAGGACGGGGCTGCCATCTTCGTCGGCGCATCCCAGGCCTCCCAGAACGGTGTGAGTTCCGGCGCGGTCTACGTGTTTACCAGGCCCGGTCCGAAGTGGGTGGACGCGACCGCCAGCGCCCGGCTGACGCCTTCAGACGGCGCCGACGATGACCGGTTCGGCACCGCGTTGGCCGCCAGCAATAACGGATCGGTGGTGGTCGTAGGCGCTCCCAAGAAAGACGCCTATGGCAGCGACCACGGGGCGGCCTACGTTTACGTCAGGCCCGAACCAGGCTGGAGGGATACCGTCGAAACGGCCGCGCTGACGGCGTCGGACGGGGCCAGGGGCGATCACTTCGGTCTGTCTCTGGCGACAACGGCCGACGGGAGCAGGATTGTCGTGGGCTCGCCGTTCCATGCCCACAATCTACAGAGGTCCGGCGGAGCGTACGAGTTCACCAGACCGGCGGACGGGTGGGCGGATGCAATAGAGACAATGGAGTTGCCCAAGCCGGCGGACCCACCACGCGGGCTATTCGGCGGGGCGGTAGCCTTCGGCGGGGAGACCTTCGCCGTAGGAGTACCAGGAATAGCCGTGTACGTGTTTAACCAGACGCCCTCTGGCGATCCCCCGTAACTCCCGGTTTGTCATCGCCACGACGTCCCCCACACTATTGGGGCCCGCTGTCCTCAGGATCAACAGCCGGAGGCGACGCGTCCGGCGTCGGCGGCCAGCGCCGTTTCCATGGCGCAGATGGCCACTTCGATTTGTTGGTCATCGGGTTGGCGAGTAGTCAATCTCTGTAGCCACAACCCCGGCTGGGCTATCCACCGGGCGATGGCCCACCCTGGATGGGCCCCGCTGAAACGGATTATCTCGTAACTGATGGCCGCGATCACCGGCAAGAGCAGAATACGGGACGCTATCCGCCATTCCAGAGGCGGCCCCAACAACAGGGCGAACACCACAATGGAAACCACGACCACGGTCAGCAGAAACGCCGTCCCGCACCGTGGGTGGGGAGTGTCGAACTTTCGAACATTCTCCACGTTAAGAGGCAGGCCCGCCTCGTGGGCATGGACAGTCATGTGCTCTGCGCCGTGGTAGGCGAAGACTCGCCGAACGTCGGGCATGAGGCCGATTGCGCCGATGTAAACGACCAGGATCAACAGCCGCACCACCCCCTCAATGACCTCGCTCAGCAAACTGGAATGGATCAGCGGGTCCAGGGCCCATACGATTCCCAAGGGCAGCAGGAAAAAAAGGCCGATGCCAAAAGCCAGCGAAAAAGTCATGGTGGAGGCCATAACCCACTTGGGGATTCCCTCTTCTTTCTGTGGGTCGGCCGCCGGGTCGATGGCGGCCAGGTTGGCCGACATCTGAAGCGCCTTGATGCCCAGAATGAGGGTCTCCAGAAGGGCCAGGAAACCGCGCACCAACGGCCAACGCCGCAGGCGGCCGTTGTAGACCTGGCTGAGGGCTTCGTGGCGTTGCTCAATGGTGCCGTCTTCCCGGCGCACCGCCAGGCTGAAGAACTCACGGCCTCGGATCATCACCCCTTCGATGACCGCTTGGCCGCCATACATGTGGACGGGTTGTTGCGCCAAAAACGCCGCCTTGCGAATAGGCCGATCTACCGGCGGGAGCACCCCGGTAACCGGCCAAAATAAAATCGAGGGCTCACGGCCCCCGATTCAAGAACGTCGGGACCAGCTATTGAAGGTTGTACCGTCGGCGCATCCTTTCGATGCGCCCCTGGGTATCTACGACCCGCTGCTCACCGGTATAGAAGGGGTGGCATTTGCTGCAGACTTCGACCCGCAAGGTGGGCTTGGTGGCCCCGGTCTGGAACACGTTGCCACAGGAGCAGGTCACAGTGGAGTTGTAAAAGTTGGGGTGAATGTCCGGTTTCATGCTGTTCGCTCTGTATTGATTGACCCGGACAGCCGATGGCGCCGGGCCTGGTTATCCGTTTCGGGGTTGTCGGTCCCGGTCAGGCCGTTTGAAGGGGATAGACGCTTACCCGCCTTCTGCCTTTGGCGGCCCATTCATATTTGACTTCGCCGTCGGTCATGGCGAACAGGGTGTAGTCTCGACCCAAGCCGACATTGTTACCGGGCCGTATCCGGGTGCCTCGTTGACGCACCAAGATCGAGCCACAGGTGACGCGCTGCCCGCCGAAGCGCTTCACTCCCAGCCGCTTGGCGTTGCTGTCGCGCCCGTTGTTGGTGCTTCCGCCTGCTTTCTTGTGTGCCATCGATCTCGCCTTCTGCGCCGGAGGCAGTCTGTCCAAGCCATGCCCCGGCATGGGGTTAGGTGATTCGGATGTCCTGTATCAATACCCTGGTGTACGGTTGACGGTGTCCGCGCTTCCTGCGATATCGCGTCTTGGCCTTGTATTTGAAGACCATGACTTTCCGGTCCAGGTAATGGGACTGCACCCGGGCCAACACGCTGGCTCCGGGGACGTGGGGCGAGCCAAAGGTGACCTTGCCCGCGTCGGAAATCGCCAGGACCTCCCCGAATTCCGCGACCGAGTCGACTTCGTTGGGGAGCATCTCGACATCCAGCGTATCCCCTAGCTTCACCCGGTATTGTTTGCCGCCCGTTTTGAATACTGCGTAGTCCATTCAATCCTCGAAATTCATACTACGGGAGCCCATCCCGGCTGTCAACTTCCTGTGATTCAAAAGGGCGCCGCTTATGTGCCACCTACGTGAGGCATTATAATGGCACTGAGTTCGAAAATATGGTCACCGAACGGTTTTTTCGAGGGTCAGCGGGATTGAACCGCCGTTCTTGGCTTTACTCATCACGCGACGTGTCGACCGAAGGTCTGGACGACGCAGAGGAAAGGGGCGCCAGGGATGCTAGACCAAAGCACCCTAGACGACATTATCAGCCGTATCGTTGAGGTAGCGGAGCCGGAGAAAATCATCCTCTTCGGGTCCGCCGCTAAAGGCGGCATGGGGCGCAACAGCGATGTTGACTTGCTCATCATCAAGGACGGAGAGGACGCGCTCGATCTGATGGCCCGGATATACAGGCGGCTGTATGGGGTAGGCGCCGCGGTTGATGCAATCGTGGTCTCTTCCGAAGACGTCGAGCGTTTCAAGGATAGTCACGCGCTGATAATCAAACCCGCCCTCCAGGAAGGGGCGGTGGTGTATGAAGCCTCCTGAACGCTTCTCGCCGGACGATCCCAGGGAGTGGCTCAACCGCGCCAGTAGCAATCTCGCACTAGCCAAGAATCGCATTCCCGGCGCCTATCTAGAAGACCTGTGCTTCCAAGCCCAGCAGGCTGCCGAGAAGGCCATCAAGGCCATGCTAATCAGGCTCGGTGTTGAGTTTCCTTATGTGCATGACTTGGCTCACTTATTGTCGCTGCTGGAAGAGGCGAGAGAGGACGTCCCGTACATGGTGCGTAAGGCCGGAGAACTGACTCCATACGCCGTAACCACACGGTATCCCGGATCGGTCCGACCGGTCACTCAAGAAGAATATCTGGTTGCGGTGGAGACCGCAGAGGCGGTAGTCCAATGGGCTGAAGACCACCTATGACCCGGAAGGAATAAGAACGGCTGGCTAAGATGAACGTCCTCATACCGGCCTGGGTCGAAGAAGTACCGATGCTCCAGTGAGGCAGAAGGCAACTGGCGAAGCAAAAGTCGGATTCTGTTATATAATGGGGCCGCTTTAGGGTGCGGTCCCACTAAGACAAGCGGCTTGAAATAACGGATTTCAACCCTGCCGGTCGCCATGGTAAATCTCCAAGGCCAACAACTCCGAGAAGCATTCCAATCGGCAGCCGAACTGCTGGCCGAGTACCGGGACACGATCAACGCCCTGAACGTGTTTCCGGTGCCCGATGGCGACACCGGCACCAATATGCTCCTCACCATCAGGGCCGCCAACGAAGGCTGTCCAGGCAACGAGGTCCCGACGGCCGGCGAAGTAGCGGCCGGGTTGGCGCGAGGGGCCTTTTTCGGGGCCCGGGGCAACAGCGGTGTGATCCTCTCCCAATTCTTCAAAGGGTTCGGTGACGCCCTGCAAGGCTGCAGCGCCGTCTCCGGCAGTGACCTCTCCCGTGCGTTCCTGCTGGCCCAAGACGCCGCCTATGGCGCGGTCGGCCAACCGGTGGAGGGCACCATGCTTACCGTAATCCGCCGGGCCGCCGAGGCGGTCCAAGAAGCCGCGGCCGATACCAACGGGGGCGACCTCAATCCGGTCTCCCGGCTTTGGGAAACGGCGTTCGCTGCGTCTCTGGACGCTCTGAAGCGCACGCCGGAGCAGTTGGCGGTGCTGCGACAGGCGGGGGTCGTCGATTCGGGCGGAATGGGAGTGGTGGTTATCATCGCCGGCGCATGCCGGGCTATCTCCCTGAACGGCGTCGAATCAATTGATCTCACCGAACTGGAGGAAGTCGGATTCGTTCCCGCCGGAGGAGACGGCGCTTCCCTCATCGAAGAGAGCTACCTTGACGCGTCCATCGAGACCGACTGGGGCTACTGCACCGAGTTCATCATCAACGGCCAAGACTTGGACCTGACCACGGTGCGTGGAAACCTCCAGGAAATAGCTCTTTCCACCGCGGTCGTGGGAGACAGCCAGCACGTGCGGGTCCATATCCACGCCGAGGACCCAGGCCCGGCCCTGAGCTACGGGGTGTCCTTGGGCAGCCTGTCCAACATCAAGATCGACAACATGGACCAACAGAACCTTGACCTGGCCTCCCGTCCCGGAGCGGAAAAGTTGGACATGGCCGTCCTGGCAGTGGCGGCGGGCCACGGCATCGGCGATCTCTTTCGGAGTTCAGGTTGCGCCGCCGTGGTGGAGGGCGGACAGACGATGAATCCCAGCGTCGCCCAGATCCTGGAGGCGGCCGACCGCGCCAATGCCAACCATGTAATCGTGTTGCCCAACAACGGGAACATCTTGTTGACCGCCCGGCAGGCTGCCCAGCAAAACCCGGCGTTGCACGTCGTGCCATCGTCCACCATTCCCCAGGGTGTGACCGCGCTGCTGGCCTACAACCCTGAGCAACCGCTGGAAGCCAACCTCGAGGCCATGGAGCAATCGCTTGCCGCGGTTGCCAGTGTCGCCGTCACCTGGGCCGTCCGGGACACCACAATCGACGGCATCGCGGTGGACGCAGGGGTGTTTATCGGCCTCTTGGAAGACGAGCTGGCCGCCACCGGCCCATCGGCGGAGGCGGCGTTGCGGGCAACCCTGGACCTGGCTTCGATGGACGCCGGCTCAATCGTTACCCTCTACCTTGGGGCCGACGCCGACCCCGAGGCCGCCGAGACCTTCATCGAGTCCTTGGAAGCTGAATTTCCCGGGATTCAGGTGGACCGGGTGGAAGGCGGCCAACCCCATTATCCATATCTCGCCTCGGTTGAATAGGACCGGGGAACAGGACCGTAATTATGGCGATTCGAATTGTGACGGACAGCGCTTCCGACCTTCCGCCGGAGATAGCCCAGCGGTACGACGTTACAGTGATTCCATGCTACGTTATCATCGGCGACGAGACATTCCAGGACGGCATCAACCTTTCCGCCGACGGCTTCTACGAGCGGCTCGGCACCCTTGCCCGCCCGCCTACCACGGCTCAGCCCACCCCCGGAGACTTCGAGGCCGTGTATCGGGGACTGCTAGAGCAGGGCCACCAGGTCGTATCCATCCACGTTAGCAGCAAGCTCAGCGGGACGGTCAACTCCGCCAACCAGGCCGTCCAGGCGCTGGGGGATGGCGCGCAGGTGGAGGTCATCGACTCCGCCCTGGCGTCGCTGCCGATGACCCTGGGTGTGCTGGAAGCGGCGCAGGCGGCGGAAGAGTCCGACGATTACCGGTCGTTGGCCCAACAGGTCAGGGAGTCCCTCCCCCGGTATCATGCCTTCTTCATGCTCGATACGCTGGACTACCTGCAAAAAGGGGGCCGCATCGGCAAAGCCCAGGCGTTCGTCGGGTCTATGCTCAGCGTGAAACCCATCCTGCGCATCCTGGATGGCGAGGTCCACCCGTTGGAGCGGCCCCGCAACCGGCAGCGGGCCACGCGCCGCTTGGTGGAAATGGCCCGTGAGATGGCCCCGGTGCGCCAGTTGGGAGTGATCTACAGCACCGACCCGAACCCGGCACAAGCCGTCTTGGCGGAGCTGTCCGGCTTGGCGCCCGCCGAATCCGTTGTCCAAGCCAGGTTCGGCCCCGTGCTGGGCACCTACCTTGGGCCGAACGCCGTGGGCGTAGCGGTGACGACAGCCAATTGACGCGCCGCAGCGTGGTGGGGATGATTAACGTAAGCTGATGGCGCGTCAAAGAACAAGCTCCCCTCCTTGGAATGAGGTGTTCCGGAACATCCTCAAGCTGGAGGAGTCGCGCGGCTTCAACGACACGGCCGTAACCGGTGGGCTGGACCGGTTCTTGGAGCGATGGTCCGTAGAAATAGCTGCCCGCGCCGGCAAGAACGGCAACTCCTCCGTTCTTCTGACTGGCGCGTACGCCGACATGACGGCCCAAGCCCGGACCGGGTGGGCGGCGTGTTGGCGAGAGCTTCTGGACGATGCGCCGCCTTCCGGAGACGGCGCGCTGCCGCCGGAAGTTTCCGCTGCGCCATCGGAAACCCCGTCCGACGCAGAGAGAGGGCCGCGCAAATCCCCGGCCCATACTTTCCGTCCTCCTCCAGGCAATTTGACCGTCGATTCTCCCGTCGACCGGCTTCGAGGAGTGGACGCCAAATCGTCGGCCCGGCTCGAACGCCTGGGCGTGGTGTCGGTGCGGGACCTGCTCTACCTGTTCCCTCGCCGTCACGAAGATTACTCGAAAATAACGCCTATCGCCGACGTCACCCCCGGCGAAGAGTGCACCGTCGTGGGCTCCGTCTGGAAGGCCCGGGAGGTCGCCCAAGGGCCGATGGGACGCCGGAAGGATACCGAGGCAGTGCTGGGCGACGATACCGGCAACATCAGGGTGGTCTGGTTCGGTCAAAGGTATCTGGCCCGGAGCCTGAAGCCGGGCTCCAAGCTGGCCGTAAGCGGCAAAGCCAGCGTCTTCCGGGGACAACTGGTGTTCGAGTCGCCGGAATACGAGCCGGTCCAGCCGGACCTACAGGGGACCCACACCGGCCGGTTGGTCCCTATCTATCCCCTTACGGAGGGCATCACCGGCCGGAATATGCGCCGCCTCACCTGGCAGGCATTGCAACAGTGGTTGGGCGGCCTTGACGAGACACTGCCTCCAGAGATGCTGAAACGGGTAAAGCTGGTCCCCCTGTTGGAGGCAGTGTTCCAGGCCCACTACCCCGACGACGCCGAGGCATGGAGCGTCGCCCGGACCCGCTTGGCCTTCGATGAGTTGCTGTCGCTGCAGCTGGCGGTGCTTTCCCGAAGGCGCGAGCAACAACACGAGGTGAAGGGGGTCCCGGTCGTCCCTCCTTCGGGAGTTATCGGCGGTTTCTTGGACAACCTGCCTTTCGCACTGACCGACGCTCAACGCCGGTGCGTAAAGGAGATAGCCGGTGACCTGAAACGGGGCACGCCGCCGATGAACCGCCTGCTCCAAGGAGAAGTCGGGAGCGGCAAGACGGTGGTCGCCTTGGCCGCCATGCTATCAGCTGCGGCGTCGGGTTATCAGGCCGCCATGATGGCGCCCACGGAATTGTTGGCGGAGCAGCACTTCCAGTCGGTGGCCCAACTGCTGGGCGGGCTGCCCCGGCCGGTGCAGAGCGACCACCTGCTGACCGTGTACTTGGAGGACATGGACCCGCCCGTATGCATCGGGCTGCTCACCGGGAGCACCCGGGCCGCCCCCCGCCGGGAATTGACCAAGATGGCGGCCGACGGGACCCTGGACCTGCTAATCGGGACCCACGCCCTGATTCAAGAAGGAGTCAGCCTGCCGAAACTGGCCTTGGCGGTGGCCGACGAGCAGCACCGGTTCGGTGTGTTGCAACGTTCGGCGTTGCGCGAACGGGGCGACCACAACCCGCACACGTTGATCATGTCGGCCACCCCGATTCCCCGCACCCTGTCGTTGACCCTGTACGGCGACCTGGACATCTCCACCATCGACGAGATGCCGGCCGGACGCCATCGGGTGGCCACCCGATGGATCGAACCGGAGCGTCGTGAGGCGGCCTACGGGTTCGTCCGGAATCAGGTCGGCGAGGGCCGGCAAGCGTTTGTCGTTTGCCCTCTGGTGGACGAATCGGTGTCAATCGAAGCCAAGGCCGCCACCGAAGAGTATCAACGCCTCTCCAACCAGGTGTTCCCCGACCTTCGGGTGGGCCTGCTCCACGGTCGTATGCCAGCCAAGGAAAAGGACCGGGTGATGCGCCGCTTCAAGGACGGTGAACTAGACGTTCTGGTGTCCACGCCGGTGGTGGAGGTGGGGATCGACGTAGCCAACGCCACGGTTATGCTGATCGAAGCCGCCGACCGGTTCGGCTTGGCCCAGCTTCACCAGTTTCGCGGCCGGGTGGGCCGCGGGGAACACCGGAGCTACTGTCTGCTCCTCTCCGACACTCAGTCGGAGACCGCCAAGGAGCGGCTGTCGGCCCTCGAGCGGATTCACGACGGGTTCGAACTGGCGGAGGTTGACCTGGAACTGCGTGGGCCGGGAGACTTCTTTGGGACCCGCCAGAGCGGTCTGCCGGAGCTGCGTATGGCCCACCTGACGGACCGTCCGTTGCTGGACCTGGCCCGCGAAGAGGCATCGCGTCTGATGAAGGAAGACCCGGAGCTTCAAGCCCCTGAGCACGCGGCTTTGTCCGCGCAGGTGGCCAGATTCTTCCATCGGGCCAACGCCGACACCGCGTAGAAGGGCTTCCATCCCCTAGCTCTGCGCCTTAAACCTGTACCCGACGTTCCAGATGGTCTCGACGAAGGACCTGCCCGGGGGGGCGCCTCCACCTTGGACCGCAGCCGCCTCACATGCACGTCCACGGTGCGGGTGCCGCCCAGATAGTCGTACCCCCAGACCTGGCTCAGCAAGGCCTCGCGAGTGTAGACGCGCCCAGGGTTGGATGCCAGCAGCACCAAGAGCTGGAATTCTGCTCGTCCGGATTCAAGGCCGGGTCGTATTGTGCCACACCGTCACGGGGAATCGCCGCCAGACCGGCAGACGCCGGTCTTTACACAGGCCAAGGAACCGCCGGGCCGTTGCGGGCTCCAGCGAAGCCAGGTCCAGCACTACGGCGTCGGGGGAGTCTGTCTCATCATATTCCGGTTGGTCCAAGTCGGCCTGGACCCTGCTGGTCATGCCTGCATGGTCGACAGCGTCGGGCAACGGGCTGACGCTGCCGCCGTGATTGGCCAATACTAGAATGTTGTACACTGGCTACGCCCGATACGATCATGTTGTCAATTCGGCAAGAGTATACCAAAGCCCCCCTCCGGCGGGGCAGCCGACCACCCGCTTGGGCCGCCTTGGAATTTTTCATTGACGCCGCCAAGATGGGGAACCTATGATTGGGATGGTCCGGGAAGGGCTTGGGAATGGCCCGGATTTCTCCGGACCATTCAGCTACGGCGCAACAGGGAGGCGTTCATGGCCTTGCAAACGGTCGTCGAAACAGGAAGACAAGCCAGGGACCGGATCCGTTCCAACCAGTGGCGCGGCGTGACGTCGGGGGTAGCTCCCGGATACGTCCAAGCGAACCTGGCCATCCTCCCGAAGGACCTGGCCTTTGATTTCCTTCTGTTCTGCCAACGA
The DNA here is from genome assembly GCA_965220625.1 of Dehalococcoidia bacterium. Lineage (GTDB taxonomy): Bacteria > Chloroflexota > Dehalococcoidia > Lucifugimonadales > UBA3495 > VXOI01. Next base: position 1,521,554 of record CBDCQN010000001.1, on the reverse strand, counting down.
AATCCCAAGCCCTGTCCGCTCCTGGAGGTCATCGGGTCCGGCGACGTCGAGCCGGCGTTGACTACTCCCGGGGCCGACATCCGGACCGACGCCGCCGGCTATCGGATTTACGAGAACGGCAGCTTCACGGCCGAAGTGGACACTCTGGAAGGTTACTGGCGGGACGACCTGGTGTCTTTCCTGTTGGGGTGCAGCTTCTCCTTCGAGGCCGCCATGGTGGACGCCGGTATTCCTCTGCGGCACCAAGAGCGGGGGACGAACGTGGCCATGTACATTACCAATATCCCCACCACTCCCGCCGGAGCGTTCTCAGGGCCGATGGTAGTGAGCATGCGTCCCATCAAACGGGAGCAGGTAGTCCGGGCGGTCCAGGTGACCTCCCGGTTCCCGGCGACCCATGGAGCGCCCGTTCACATCGGCAGTCCGGAGGACATCGGGATTCAAGACCTCTACCGGCCAGACTTCGGCGACCCTGTGGAGATCATGCCCGGCGAAGAGCCGGTGTTCTGGGCCTGCGGGGTGACCCCCCAAGCGGTGGCGCTCAATTGCCGGCCGCCCCTCATGATCACCCACGCTCCCGGCAAGATGTTCATTACCGACCAACGGGACTCGGACTACGCAGTCCTTTAGCCTTTGGCCCGGCCCGCAACCCGGAAAACATAGAAAGGCGGGGCGATGACTGAACCCACGAAAACGGAAGCCACGGAAACAACGGAAACAATCGAAGACATCATCCTCGAACACGACAAAAGGGGCATGCTTGCCCTCCGGCCGCACCTGCCCGCTGATTACTGCGCCCAGGCCGCCCGTTACGTCCTGGACCATCCCGGCGACGTGATCATCGTCACCGGGTTCTACGTGTTAATGGCGGACAAGGGGGAAACCGATGGCCCGCCCGGCGCCATCGCCATCGGCGAAGCGCTGCAGGCCTTGGGCCGCAGGGTCACCTACGTCAGCGACGCGTACACCGTCCCGGTGCTGCGGGCCTGGGCGAAAGACGCCAACATCGTCGACTTCCCCATCGCCGGCGTCGCCGAGAGCAAGGTCCATGCCGCAACAATCCTGGGGCGGGTCAAGCCGTCCCTGCTGATTTCCATAGAACGGTGCGGGCGCACCAAGGACGATACCTACCTGAACATGCGCTCCCGGGACATCTCGGGCCAGACGGCCCGGACCGACTACCTGTTCGACGGCAGCGTGCCATCGGTGGGCATCGGAGACGGCGGCAACGAAATCGGTATGGGAAACCTGGAAGAGATCATCGCCGGCGTCGATACCCTGCCGGACCTGCCGACCATTGCCACCGTCGACCGGTTGGTCATCGCCAGCGTGTCCAACTGGGGCGGGTACGGTCTGGTGGCCGCGCTATCGCGACTCGTCGGTCGCAACTTGCTGCCGTCGGTGGAACGCGAGACGCGGGTCATCGAAGAGATGGTCACCGCCGGGGTAGTGGACGGCACGACCGGCGACGCGGTGCCCACGGTGGACGGCTTCAATACAGAACAGTACGCGGCGCAGTTGGCCCGGCTGCACCGGTTGGTGGACAGGGTCTAAGGGTCTAGGCTTCCCTATCGGCGCTGAAGCCGGCCGGGGAGAGGGTCGCTTCCTCCAAGGCGAGCAAGCGGCGCAACTCGAATATCTCGTCGCGGAACTGGGCCGCCTTCTCGAATTGCAGGTTGCGGGCGGCCTCTTTCATCTGGACTTCCAGGTCTTTCACCACCCGGAACATGTCGGTCCGCGACATCTCCTTGCGCACCACGTTGTAACGCGACCGGTTCTCGGCGATGGCCTTGATGCCCTCGGTGATGTCGTGCACCTCTTTCTGGATGCTCTGGGGCTCGACGCCGTGCTGCCGGTTGAAGTCGTTTTGGATCGTCCGCCGACGGTTGGTCTCGTCGATGGCCTGTTTCATCGAGTCGGTAATCCGGTCGGCGTACATGACGACGTGACCGTTGGAATGACGGGCGGCCCGGCCCATGGTCTGGATCATCGAAGTCTGGGACCTCAGGTAACCCTCTTTGTCGGCGTCCAGAATGGCGACCAAACTGACCTCCGGCAGGTCAAGGCCCTCCCGCAGCAGGTTGATGCCCACGATGACGTCATATACGCCCAACCGCAGGTCCCGCAGTATTTCGATGCGGTCCAGGGTCTGGATATCCGAGTGGAGGTAGGTGTTCCGGATGCCCATCTCCGACAAGTAGTCAGCCAATTCTTCGGCCATACGCTTGGTCAGCGTAGTAACCAGGCAGCGTTCCGCCCGGTCCACCCGCTCCTTGATTCTCAGCAGGAGGTCATCGATCTGGCCCCGCGTGGGCTTGACTTCAACGGTGGGGTCCAACAGGCCGGTTGGTCGGATGACCTGCTCCACGACAGCCTGGCTCTGCTTCAGCTCGAAGGGGGCGGGGGTGGCGGAAACGTAAATGACCTGGTTGATGTGGTCCTCGTATTCCTCGAAGTTCAGAGGCCGGTTGTCCAAGGCCGAGGGCAGGCGGAACCCATACTCCACCAGGGTCCGCTTCCGGGAAATGTCTCCGTGGTACATCCCGCGGACCTGGGGCAGGGTCATGTGGGACTCGTCCACGAACATCAGGTAGTCTTCAGGGAAGTAGTCCAACAGGGTCCACGGCGCGCTGCCCTCCTCCCGTTGCGACAGGTGGCGGGCGTAGTTTTCCACTCCGGAACAGAAACCCGTCTCCTGTAGCATCTCGACATCGTAATTGGTGCGGCTCTCAAGGCGCGCCGCCTCCAGCACTTTCCCGTTGTCGCGGAGCAACTTGAGCCTCTGCTCCAATTCTACCCTGATGCCCTCCACCGCCAGTTCCAGCTTTTCCTTGGAAGTTACGAAGTGGTTGGCCGGGTAGATGGCCACTTGGGGCAAGTCGGCCAGGACCTCGCCGGTCAGTGGGTCCAACTGAACGATACGCTCGACCTCGTCGCCGAAGAACTGGACGCGGACCGCCGCCTCTTCGTAGGCCGGCACCAACTCCAGGACATCGCCCCGGATTCGAAACTTGGCCCGTGACAGGTCGAGGTCGTTCCGCTCGTACTGCATGTCCACCAACTGGCGCACCAGTTGGCTCCGGTTGCGAATTTCGCCGACCTTGACTTCGGCCACGAGGTTGAAGTAATCGCTTGGATCGCCAAGGCCGTAGATACAGGAGACCGAGGCGACGATCAGTACGTCCCGCCGGGTCAACAACGATGTGGTGGCGGAAAGCCGCAGCTTGTCCAACTCCTCGTTGACGCTGGAGTCCTTCTCGATGTAGGTATCCGACTGGGGAACGTAGGCTTCCGGCTGATAGTAATCATAGTAGGAAACGAAATACCCGACAGCGTTGTGGGGGAAGAATTCCTTGAATTCCGAGGCCAACTGGGCCGCAAGGGTCTTGTTGTGCGCCATGACCAGAGTGGGCCGCTGTACCTCCTGGACGATGTTGGCCATGGTGAAGGTCTTGCCGCTTCCGGTAACGCCCATGAGGGTCTGCCGTGGCGTTTCGTTGACCACGCCATCGGCCAGCCGGGACACGGCCGCCGGTTGATCGCCAGTCATGCTGAAATCGGCTACCAATTGGAACTGCCGGTCCTCCAGAGCATGGAGAGCTCGGGTCTCGTTGATCTGTTGTCCAGCGTCGGCCCACTTTTTGCCACGAGTGTAAGTCGTCATGGGTGAATTATACTCTCAGCCGCGGGAGGCGAACATCTGAAGGGCCAAACGTATCCGGTCTTCCACGCTCGATTCTTCGTCCTGCGGCAAGCTGTCTACTGCGGCCCTGGCTTCAGCGGGAGAGTAACCCAACGCCGATAATGCGGTGATGACCTCGTCGTCGCCGTCGCCCAATCCCCCGGGGACAATCTCTCCTCCCAAGTCGACTTTCCCCTTGAGGTCCAGGATGATACGGCTGGCGGTCCGTCTGCCGACTCCTGGAGCCGACGACAGGGCCGCCACGTCGCCTGAAACCACGGCCATTTGCAGGCGGGCCGGCTCCAGCGCGGACAGCAGGGAGAGGCCCAGCCGCGGGCCCACGCCGGAAACGCCAGTGAGCAGGCCGAACAGATTCAAGGAGGCGGTGTCGGCGAAACCGTAGAGCACCGGTTGTTCGTTCTGGACCCGCAGGTGAGTGTGAAGGGAGACCTCGCTGCCAGCCCCTCCCACTCTGGCGGCGGTGCTGGCGGGCACGAACACCTGAAGGGTGACTCCGCCCACTCTCAAGTGGACCCAGTCGGGTCCTGCGGCTTCCAGCACGCCCCGCACGCTGACAATCATCGGCCAGTCATCATTGGCGGCGATCACAGGCCCGGGACCGGGGCTTCCGCCCGCCGTCTCTCACCTTTCCCGGCCGGGAGGTATCTCCATGTTCAGGGCGGTGCGGGCTTGTTCCTGTACCAAGTGGCAGAGCCCCACCGCCAAGGCGTCGGCGGCGTCGGACTCGGGGGCCGGAGACAGCCCCAGGGTGGCCGCCACGATATTCCGCATCTGCTCCTTGGTCGCCGCGCCGTAGTCGGCCACTGCCCGCTTTACTTGGGCGGGTGCGTACTTGAATATCGGGATGCCTTGGCTGGCGGCCCCGATGAAGACGACGGCCTGGGCTTGGCCGATTGCCAAGGAGGAGCCGGGAAAACTTCGCTCCCCGCGTCCGACAAAAGGCTGCTCCACGGCGACGGCTTCGGGGCCAAAGATGGCGATGAGATTCAGGACGTGGGTGTGGAGTTGGTAAAGGCGCTGCTCCAACGGCATACCGGATGGCAGGGCGATGACCCCGTAGTCCGCAGCCTCCAAAATGGGTGCCGGCCGGGACACCTGGCCCACCACGCCGTAACCCATCCGGATGGTGCCGGGATCGATTCCCAGCACGTTCATTGACGATACTGGATTAAGACGGTTTTCATGTTAACCTCAGTCGTGGGCATCAGGGTTCTCCGATTCCGTCGATGCGGCTGTCGAGCCTGACCACTTCGGCTTGTATCACCGGGATAAACTCCATCAACCTCTGGACCGATGCGTGGGACCTTTCTACCGCTGCCCGCGTCTCACGATTCGCAGATTCCAGTCGCAGGATGGCCGCGTCCATTTCCTGCATAGCCTGAGCGGCAATCACCGAGAACTCTTCCAGAGACGTTAACCGCCTCTCCATAGCCATCAGCCCTCAACCTCGCCTTGACCGTTGTCGGTTGGCTCTTTGGTCTCCCGCATTGATTTCCCTAACACCCGCACTGCCGCCTTCAACTCATGCACGATTGCCGTTCTACGCATTGCTCCGGCATCTATCTCGAGCACCTCCGCCTCCCTGCGCAGAGCCTGAGCATCCATTTTTCCCATCAGTATTCGCCTGCGTGTGGAAGCTTGTTTCAGTTCGATCGCGTCTGCCCCTTCGCATTGGCCGACTTCTTCTTGAGTGTAGCGGTCCGCGCCTGGCGCCAGTTCAAGCCCCATCTCCTTGACGTAGCGATCGGTTAGTTCAAGATGACGCTGGACTTCCCCCAGCATCTCGTATAACGAGTCGTAAAGGCTGGACAGTATTTCCTGGGTGCGTCCGGGTTCGTTCATGTCACACCTCTCAACACATCCTCGAGCGACCGCGCGAACCCCTATCCATCGGCCTGATACTTGTCCAACACCTCCGGGGGGAAGTCGGCGTTGGTGAACGCTTTCTGCACGTCGTCCAAGTCCTCAAGGACGTCCAACAACCGCAGGGTTTGTTCGGCCTCCTTGTTTTCCAGGAGGATGGTGGACTTGGGTACCATGGCGAGTTGGGAGGTCTCCGGGGTAACGCCCTCTTCCTCGATGGTCTGCTTCACTCCTTGAAGCCGGTCCACTGGGGTATAAATTTCCAGCGTCCCGTCGTCTATCTGGATGTCCTCAGCGCCGGCGTCAATGGCCAGCAGGCCCAGCTCTTCGGCCCGCTCCTCGTCGGCCATTTCCACCGTGATGGCGCCCCGAAGCTCGAAATTCCAGGCGACACAACCCGACTCACCGAGACTGCCGCCGCTGCGGTTGAAGGCGGAACGCACCTCGGCGGCCGTGCGGTTCCGGTTGGTGGTTACGGCTTGAAGGAGAATCGCGCCGCCACCGGGCCCGTAGCCCTCGTAGGTCACTTCTTCCAGGCTTTCCATTCCGTCGCCGCCCTCGCCCCCGCCACGTTTGACGGCGCGGGCGATGCTGTCCTGCGGCATGTTGTTGCTCCTTGCCTTGTCCAAGGCGAGCCGCAGCCGGAAGTTCATGTCGGGGTCGGCGCCGCCGCCATCCCTCACCGCGAGGGTAAGGTCACGGCTGAGCTTCGTGAACAGGGCGCCTCGCTTGGCATCGGCCGCGCCTTTTTGATGTTTGATCGTCGACCATTTGGAATGACCAGACATCGCAAACCTCCTTGCAATCCCCGAAACCGGCAATCCCCGAAGCCGGGAGCCCAACCGGGACCATCGGTCGAACCGGCGGGTCCATAGAAATGACCGGAATCCGGGCCGGTTTCGCTCTTCGAGCCCGTTGAAGCAGGAAATTATGGGAGCCCGAATGACGTTTGGTCGGATTTTAGCATCGGGCCGAAGAAATGGTCAAAGCAATCTAGACCATTCCTTCGAGCAATCGAACAGTCATACGGCGTGCCGGAACGTCGACCTGAAGCACCACCTGAGAGGTGGCGGGCACCAGCACTTCCCGGCTGTCCCCGGCCACCACGTAGACATCGTTGCTTCCCGTTTCGAGTATTTCCACTATTTTCCCCAAGGCTTCTCCCGGCTCGGTGTAGACGGACATCCCCAGCAGTTGATAGTGAAAATACTCGCCTTCCCCGGCTGAAGCAGCGTCCTCCTCACTGATGGTCAACCAACTACCCATCAGTTCCTCGGCCTGCCGCCGGCGAGTGATCTCGCGGAACAATATAGTTCGGACGCCGGGCCCGCGCTCTTGGGAGCTGACAATGCACAACGGCCGGCCTTCAACGAGTAGAATGCGGCCCGGCTCGAACCGTTCGGGGACGTCGCTGTACAGGCGTACGTTGACGGCGCCATCCCGTCCGTGTGCGTTCAACACCCGACCCACGGATACATAGCCGGGAGAGGGCAAGGGACGGTCAGCGGTCATACAAAAAGGGGAGAACCGATGGGTTCGAAGTCTGAAGGAGCACCGGAGGGAGTGCTATACGATGTCCAGAACGGCGTGGCTGCCGTCTTTGACTGCGGCAACTCTCAACATGACGCGCATGGCTTGAGCCACGCGGCCCTGCCGGCCGATCACTTTCCCTTTGTCCTCGGGCGCGACTTCCAGATGGAAAACCACCCGGCCGTCCTCCAAAGATTCGGTAACTTGGACGGCGTCAGGGTTGGTGGCGAGAGACCGGGCTATATATTCGATCAACTCTTTCATCGGTTAGGAGTCCTCGCCGCTCTCTTCGACTGGGGTTTCAACGGCAGCGGGAGCTTCAACCACATCGTGGGCTTCAACCGCGACGGCGGCTGCGCCGGACCCGGACATGATTCCGCTTTTTTCGAGGATCCGGAGCACGGGGTCGGATGGCTGGGCCCCAACGCTTAACCAGTGGGCCGCCCGGTCCTCTTTGAGAGTCACTGCGGGGGGGTCTTTCATGGGATCGTAGTTCCCGATCCACTCGAGGTATGACCCGTCGCGAGGTGCTGCGACGTCCGCGACCACTATCCTGTAGGAGGGGTGGCCTTTCTTTCCGACTCTGCTTAGCCGAATCCTTAACATCACAACTCCGGGGTTTACCGTTGCGGCAATTGGGGGCATCCGGGATTTTACGGTGGGGGGATTTCGTTGTCAAACCGGCCCGGCCGAATCGCGGCCGTTGAGACTATTCGAAAAACGCCTGGCTCGGACAAAACGAATCGGGCCCGGCCAAATCTGGTTTTTTGTTCGCCCGATGGTTTCCTGGAGTCCTCGGGGCGATGGTAGACATTGGCCTGGGCCCGACGTACGGGTTATCGAATTTCGTGCTGTGCAGCTACGAACCGATCACCTCGTCGTGTCCAGACTGATGCCTACCATCGCCCCGGCGTGTTAAACTATCGTCCATTCCTATCACCTCCCTCTTCAAATTTCCGCACAGCGGTGAAATGATTTTAGCAAGTTAGCATTTTTAATGTCAAGCTCAATTTCGCCGATTGTCAACTCGTTTGATTCGCCCGACCCAACACCGGTCCCCAGCCAGAGACGTTCGTGGAACACTTGGAACAAAACGGTCCTCCGATGCGCTTGATCTTCATGGGTACTCCCCAATTCGCGGTCCCGGTCTTGCAAGTCCTGGCTGACCTGCCGGACGTGACGATCACCGGAGTGGTCAGTCCGCCCGACCGGCCCGCCGGACGTGGCAGGCAGACCGTTTCATCCCCGGTTGCGCAATATGCCCTGGAGCGGGGATTCCCGGTGCTCCAGCCCCGGAGCCTGCGGCCTCCCGAAATCCAAGACGAGCTGCGGGCCTTAGAGCCCGAAGTTATTGTCGTCGCCGCCTACGGCTTGCTGTTGCCGCCCGCGGTCTTGGGCCTCCCGCCCCACGGTTGCCTGAACCTGCACCCGTCACTCCTTCCGCGCCACCGTGGGCCGTCTCCGGTGGCCACCTGTATTCTCGACGGCGACAACGTGACCGGGACGACGCTGATGCTCTTGGACAAAGGACTCGACACCGGGCCGTTAATCGCCAAAGCCGAACGCGCACTTACCGGCTCGGAGACGACGGCGGGGTTGACCGAGGCGCTGTTCAGCCTGGGCGCAGTGTTGTTGGCGGAGAACCTGAGGCCGTGGGTCGAAGGCCGCCTGACCGCCACATCCCAAGACGCCGCCCAAGCGACGGCGACCCGCAAGCTCGAACGGGATGACGGGTTGGCCGATTGGGCCCAGCCGGCCGAAACGCTGGACCGCCGCCGCCGGGCGTTTACGCCGTGGCCGGGCCTGTTCACTTACTGGGACGGCAAAGGACTGAAGCTGCTGGAGACCGAGCCTCTGGCCAGCCAACCGGCGGAGGACAATATCTTCGGTCAAGTAGTAGTCACCGGGCTGACAGACGTCCCAGTGGCCGTGGCCACCAGCAACGGACTGTTGGGGTTGAAACGATTGCAGCTCGAGGGGCGGCGCGCCGTTTCCGCCAAGGAGTTCATCATCGGCTTCCCGGCGTTCGCCGGGTCAGTGTTGGGCTAGAGCTATGAACAACGACGGGCTTTGGGGTCCCAATCAGAGGCGGACAGGAGAGGAACAACATGGCGAAGGAAGTCCCGTCGGAGGCACAGGTACTGGAATGGATGAAGTCCCTCAGCAACTGGGGCCGCTGGGGTCCCGACGACCAACTCGGCTGCCTGAACCTCATAGGCCCCGAAAAGCGCCGGCAGGCCGCGGACCTGATCACCGAAGGCGTCCCGGTTAGCTGCGCCAGGCCGATAACCACCGACATGACGCCGGACGTAACCTACCAGGTCCAACGGTTCATGGTGGACAGCGGCGAAGGAAGGGACACCGACTCCCCGGAGCGCCAGTACAACCGGAGGGGCGCGGCGGAGTTTATCGGCATGGTTTTCCACGGGCAGAGCATCACCCACATCGACGCCATGTCCCATTACTCATGGAAGGGAAAGATGTACAACGGGACGCCTTCCAACATGATCACCTCCCGGGAGGGGGCGCAGAGCCATTCCATCGAGGCCACCGCTCAAGGGATCGTGACCCGCGGCGTCCTGCTGGACCTGCCCAAAGCCAAAGGCGTCGACTGGATGGACCCCACAGACCCGGTGCTCCCGGTGGACCTGCAGGAAGCGGAACGGGAACACGGGGTCACGTTGGAAAAAGGGGACATTCTGCTGATACGGACCGGTAATTACCGCATGAGGTTGGAAACCGGAGCCAAGGGACCAGCGGAAGCGATGACAGCCTGCCAGGTCGGCTGCACCCCTTGGTTCAAGGAACGTGGGATTGCCATGATGGGGACCGACACCTCCAACGACATACGGCCGCAACGGTACACGACCATCGGAAATCCATTGCACACGGTTTGTTTGGTGACTCTCGGTCTATGGCTGATTGACAATGCCAACCTGGAAGACTTGGCGGCGGCCTGCGCCCAACGGGGCCGTTACGAATTCATGCTTACCCTGGCCCCGTTACGCCTCCGGAACGTCACCGGCTCCCCGGTAAACCCCATCGCCCTCTTCTGAGTCGGGCATCGACCTCCTGAGGCGCGGCAGCAGGAAGGACGCTACGAAAAGCGCCGCGCCAACCACTATGAAGATCACAGCGGACCCGGTGAAACCGGTGAACAGGCGTTCCCCGACGGCCGCCACGAAGTCGTTTATCCAATCGGTGGCGGTCGAAGAAAGACCAGCGTCAGGTCCGACGGCGCCTTCGAGGCTTCCAGGCGCCTGGGACTCCAGCACCAAGCCCACTATGAGACAAACCAGGCCGGCGGACAGCAGCGTCACGCCTGGCCAGCGCGTCATGCCGGTCGTGTTTCGGAAATAGAGCAACCCCATAACGATGCTGCCAACGATAACCAACACCAGCGCGACAACCCGGCCCATGCCGTGGGTGCGACCGACCAGGTCCCGGGCGTCAGCCAGCTGGGTCCGGATTTCACCTTCGGTCAAGTCGTCGTCTTCCTTGGCCAGAAAACCAATCAGGTCCAACCGATCCTGGCCGTCGAGGTCAAGCTCCGTTCTTGCGTTTTCTATTTCGTTATCGATTACGGGGCCAGCCAAGGCCTCGACCATTACCTTCAGCGCGCCGCGGGCATCAGCGTCATCGAAGGACTGCTGAAGCTCATCGCGGGAATCGGCCAGGGAATCCAAGCCCCTCCCTTCCGACGGCTGAAAGTTGACCAGGACCGCATAGACCGCCTCAAAAACCAACCGGCGGCATAGGCCATCCAGGGACGTAAGGGAAGGAACGGTAGTGGGCACGGCACCGTCGGCGAGTTCCAGGTAACGTTGGCGGTAACCCTCGGCAAACTCTCGGACTGCCGCAGGGGAACATTCCGCGTGCCCGATATTCACTTCCTCCAGACCGTCGATGCGCCCTTGGATGTAGTCGATCAGTACCGGACGGACTCGTTCCAGAGGCGCCTGCATCTCGATACTGGGCTCGACCACATCGGAATCTCCGTTCAGATACAACAGGGTGAGTTCAATGTTGCTTTCCGCCTGGGACTGCACATAAGTGCGCGGTGCAATCTGCCGGAGCAAGTCAGAAAGTTCTTCCCCGTCGGGCATGTAGATCCCCACCAGGGAAGACTCGGATTGCTTGAGGATTTCCTCAGCCGCTACCTCGTATAAACGGTCGTAGGAATCGGAATCGTTAAGGACCGCCGTGTAGAAGTCGGTGTCTAGCAGCTTGCCGGAAATACCGGTCAGGACAACGAAATAGACCATTCCGACAAACACGACGACTCCGAGGACCAATGAAGCAACAGCCCGACCGATTGCCAGCAAACAGCCTGAGGTGGTGTTGGCCGATGCAGAGTCGATGGACGGGCCGGTGGAGGAGTGTTCCATAAACAGACCACCCTCCCGTCAGGGAGATGGTGTAAGAAACATCCCCTAGAAGTTCGGCCGCGCTTGCATTTCCGTCAATCTCCGCACTCGTTCCGCGATTGGCGGATGGGTCGAGAACAGCTTGCCCATGCTGGCGCCCCGCAAGGGGTTGACGATGAACAGGTGGGATGCGCCCTCGGCTACCTTCAGCGGCCTTGCCTCGGCGCCGCGTTCCAGCTTCTGTAGAGCACTGGCCAAGGCCAGCGGATCGCCGGAGGTGTGGGCGCCGGAGGCGTCGGCCTGGAACTCACGGGTCCGGGAGACGGCCGACCGCACCAAGGCCGCGGCAATCGGCATGACGATGGCCACGACGAGCAGACCGATAATGCTACCGCCGTCACGACCCCGGCCCCCGAAACCACCGAAGATGACTGAGAATTGGGCAAGCATTGCCAACATCGAAATGGCGCCGGCGAGCGTCGCCACGAAGCCCATGATCAGGGTGTCCCGGTTGCCGACGTGGGCCATCTCATGGGCCAGCACTCCGCCCAGTTCCTGCCGGGTGAGGATGCGGCGGATGCCCGTGGTCACGGCCACCGCCGCGTGTTGCGGACTCCGGCCGGTGGCGAAGGCGTTGGGCGAGTCTGACTCTATCTCATAGACCTTGGGCATGGGCAGCTCAGCCAGAGACGCCTGTTCCCTCACGATGCTATAGAGCTCAGGGTCTTCGTTTTCCGTGATGGGACGGGAATGGGTCATTCCGAGGGCGATCCGGTCGCTGAACCAATAGGCCCCAAAGTTCATCAGAAGAGCAAAAACCAAGGCAATGAGAAGGCCGGGAATACCACCGAAGATGACTCCCACCAAGAGGAGTATCCCGGTCAGCACCATCATGAGGAAAAAAGTCTTGGCTGTATTCACGGATTGAGACTCCCTGGCCGACCCAGTTCGAATTTCTTGGGCATCCCCTGAGCATCGCTTGTCGCTCTTGTCGCTCTTGTCGCTCTTGTCGCTCTTGTCGCTCTTGTCGCTCTTGTCGCTTTGGATATTATATCATTGGTTCCGGGCTTCCCTTTGCTTCCGTCGGCATTTCCCTGAGCCGGCGGCGGTTTCAATTGACACCCTTGTCAGGCAGTGTTATGTTTTCCTGCGGTTTCGACGGATTTCGCCGGGGGTTTCTGCATGGCGATAACAATAGGAGTGCTGGCCAAACAGGTCCTGGACCCCGAAATGCCGATGGCCGCCTTTCGGATTGACGGCGACGCCAAGAAAGTTGTCCCGCCGTCCAGCATTCCGCCCGTAGTAAACGGCTTTGACGAAAACGCGGTCGAGGCCGCCCTGCGCATCAAGGATGGGCAGGAAGCGACCGTCACCGTGATCTCCTCAGGCACCACTTTCGCTCTGGACGTCATGAAGAAGCCGTTGTCCATGGGGGCCGATGAGTTGGTGTTGCTCCAGGATGACGCCTTCGACAACACCATCGACAGCTTCCTGACCGCCCAGCTGTTGGCCGCCGCCGTGCGGAAACTCGGCGGGTTCGACCTTATTATCTGCGGCAGGCAGGCCTCGGACTGGGACAACGCCCAAGTGCCTTTGGGAGTTGCCGAGATTCTTGGGCTGTCCTGCGTCACCCTCGGCAGGAGTGTCGAGGTGCAGGACGGCAAGGTCCGTGTGGAACGTATCATCCCCGACGGGTACGAGGTCGTGGAAGCCGGTATGCCTACGCTGGTTACGGTGAGCAACGAACTCGGCCAGCCCCGTTACCCGACCCTGCGCGGCATAATGGCCGCCACCCGAAAGAAGCCCACCATCTGGGACGCCAGCGACTTGGCGTTGGACCAGTCTCAATCGGATTCCAGAGTGACCCTGCGGCAGCTATTCGTTCCGGTAAGCGACCAGGAATGCGAGTTCATCGGGGGCGAAGACGCCGCCGATGCGGGCCGCCTCTTGGCTCTGAAGCTGCGGGAAGCCAAGCTGATTTAGAGATTATCTCAAAAGTCCCTTCCCACTGAGGGGGAAGGTTAGGATGGGGTAGGTTCCGCCGGGTCAACTGGCGCCAAACCAGATGATTACGAAAGGCGCCATCAGTTTTGAGATAGTTTCTTAGTCCGGACGTACCACATCACCCGCCCGGCACGACGGACCCTGCCGCATAACTAGATTCACAACCAATACCCACGCCTGTCTGGGAGGCCCTGATGGCTAACGGCACTGGAGTCCTGGTGCTCGGTGAGACTTCCGGAGGAGAGTTGGCGGCCGTATCTCGCGAGCTGCTGGCGGCTGGCCGGGGCCTGGCGGACACTTTAGGCGAAGAACTCTCCATCGGCCTGTTGGGAGACACGCTGGACGTGCCGTCCCGGCAGGCGATCAGCCACGGGGCCGATACAGTATATGCCGTCAATCATCCGCTGCTGGCCAACTACCAAGTCGATTTGTACCTGGCCGCCCTGGATGCCCTGTGCCGCGACGTCCGTCCCCGCATCATACTGATGGCCCGGACCAACGAGGGCCGTGAGTTGGCGCCGCGCCTCGCGTTTCGCCTCGATGTGGGCCTCGCCCAAGACTGTCTCGAAGTATCGGTCGACGCGGAGGCGGGACGGCTTTTGGCCAACCGGCCGGTATACGGCGGCAACGCCGTCGCCGTGGTCAGTTGCGACTACACTCCCCAGGTTGCGGCTATCAGGCCCAAGGCCTACGAGCCCTTGGACGCCGATGCGTCCCGCCAAGGACAGGTGGTGTCGTTCCCGGTGGAGCTGGACGGCTCCCAAGCCTTGACCCAAGTGGTGGAAGTGGTGAAGGAAGAAGCAGCCGGGGTGAAGCTGGAAGACGCGCGGGTGGTGGTCTCGGGCGGACGGGGATTGGGCGGCCCCGAACCCTTCGCCGGCCTCGAAGGGCTGGCCCGGCTCCTCGGCGGCGCGGTCGGGGCGTCGCGGGCGGCAGTTGACTCGGGCTGGGTGCCAGCCGCCTACCAGGTGGGGCTCACCGGCAAGACCATCACGCCGGACCTCTACATTACGGTGGCTATCTCCGGCGCCAGCCAGCACATGGCCGGATGTTCCGGGGCCAAGGTGATTGTGGCGATCAACAAGGACGCCGAGGCCAACATCTTCAAGGAAGCCCGTTACGGAGTGGTGGGCGATTGGGAGAGGGTGATTCCGGCCTTGACGGAAGCGGTCCGGGAACTCAGCGAAGATTAACCGGGACCTCGGCCCGGGCGCCGCTCTTAACGGTCGGGCGCCCCAAGCATCACGTTGTCGATCAGGCGCAGGCTGCCCAGCCGCACCGCCGTGGACACCATGGCCCGCCTGGGCACTTCGGCCAGTTCCTCCAGAGTCTCGGCATCGGCGACGCTCACGTAGTCGATGGCGTCGAACAAAGGCTCCGACTCCAGCGCCTCCTTCACCACCGCCGTGAGCCGGCGAGCGTCCGTTTCTCCCCTGGCCCATAGCTCTGCACCACGGCTCAACGCCCGGTGAATGATCGCTGCGGCCTTCCGCTGCTCCGGCGTAAGCCGGATGTTGCGGCTGCTCATGGCCAAGCCGTCCTCCTCACGAACGGTGGGACAGACGACGATTTCGAGCCCCATGTCCAGGTCGCGGGCCAGCTTTCGCACGACCACCGTCTGCTGGCCGTCCTTCTGCCCGAAATAGGCCCGGTCGGGCCTGACGATGTTGAACAATTTGGCTACGACGGTGGCCACGCCCCTGAAGTGACCGGGGCGTTCTGTCCCTTCCAGTCTCTCGGCCACCGGTCCCACGTCGACCCAAGTGTCGAACCCCGGCGGATAAACCTCCGCCACGTCTGGGACGAACACCAGCGCGGCCCCACGTTGGCGCAGGAGTTCCAAGTCGCCGTCCAGGTCCCTGGGGTATAGAGACAAGTCTTCGTCGGCGCCAAACTGGGTGGGGTTCACGAAGATGGAGACCGCCGTGGCGGCGTTGTCCGCGAGGGACCGGTCCACCAGGCTCAGGTGTCCGGCATGAAGGGCGCCCATGGTCGGCGCCAACCCCAGTGGCCGAGGCACCCGGCGGCAAGCATCCATCATATCCGCCGTGCTGCGAACTATGTCCATTTCCTCCACCTGTACTATGGAAATGTCAGGGGAATGTCAGACGGCGGTCCACTCGGCGGCAGAGGGAAATCCACCCAGTCCGGCGGCCGACCGGACTCCGCGGAGGACGGCGCGGGCCGTGACCTCCACAGCCGCCGCCCCCAGTACCGCTATGTCCACTGACCCCGAATTGCCGCCCGTGGCCATGGCGAACATGGTGTCGCCGTCGCGTATCGTGTGGCAGGGCCGGATGGTCAGGGCCAGGCCGTCGTGGCTGACTCTGGCCAGGTAGTTGGCCTCTTCCCGGTTCAGCTTCGCATCGGTGGCAACGACTCCGATGCTGGTGTTTTCGTGCTCTCCCGGTGCCGCGGGAGCCGAGGACCGGAACAACGCCTCCACTGGATCGTCGAAGCCCCCGCCGGTCCTTCTGGGGCCGGCCACCACGCTGCCGTCGGCGTAGTCCCAGATGCCGCCGATCGCATTAACGGCCACCGTCGCCCCCACCACATGGCCCGATGGCAGAACAAGGGCCGCTGACCCGATTCCGCCCTTCACGGCGCGGTCCGTCCCACCGGTCTTGGCGACCGTGGCCCCGGTCCCCGCGCCCACCGTGCCTTCCTCCAAGGGGCTTGATCCGGCGGCGTCGCAGGCGGCCCGGCCCTCTTGCGGGCCCGGACGCACCTTCGAGGTAATAACGCCGAGGTCGTAGAGAATGGCCGAGGAAACTATCGGAACTACAACCCCCCCGGCTGTTTTGAACCCGATACCCTGCTCTTCCAGGCACGCCATGACCCCCGAGGCGGCGTCGAGCCCGAAGGCGCTGCCGCCGCTGAGCACCACGGCAAAGACTCGGTCCACGCGCCGCGCCGGTTCCAGAAGGTTGGTTTCCCTGGTCCCTGGAGAACCGCCCCGGACATCGACCCCGCCGGCGGCGCCGTCCCGGCACAGCACCACGGTACAACCGGTGCCGTTGACCAAGTCGGTATAGTGGCCGGCTTCAATCCCGGGCACCGCGGTGATAGTGTCGTTCACGGGCCCCTCCGGTCGCGGGTCAGTGCCTGACGCAGGCAAAAGAAAAACCCCGGCCAGCCGGGGTCGGGTGGAAGTAAAATAGTTTGTCGCTTAACGCCGTCTCGGTCCACATAGATCCCAGCGGCTGGAGTAGGGTCGTCCGAATCGGTGTCTATGTTCTACCGGGGTACCGGCTCACCCCCCTCGTGCGGGGTGGATGGCATTTGGGATTCTAAGTCGGCTGGCGGGGAGTGTCAAACAGCCTCGTTTACGGACTATGCCGGACGCGGGGATTCCTGCCGGTGGTCCGGGAAGGGCACAATCAGCACCAAGGCCAAGGCGGCCACCGTCATGATAGCCGCGTAGTAGAAGATGGAGCCGTATCCGCCCAGGTTTTCGATAATCAGCGTAGCCAGGAACGGCGACGCGAACCCCAACACTCCGTTGAACCCGAAGATTAACCCGGAAGCCGTGGCCTCGGTGCCCTTCTCCGCCACGTCCAGCACCGCCGCCAATAGGATCTGTTGCAGCGCAAAGCTGAAGAGGCCAACGCCGCACATCAAAAGGGCGAGGTATATGGTGTCCCCCGCCCCCACGACGAAAAAGGTCAGGACCGCGGCGACGGCCAGGCCGGGCGCCAAAACCACCTTCCGGCCGTAACGGTCCGATAAGTAGCCGAGTATCGGAGTAGAGATCACCCCCATTCCGGTAAGCAACGCCACGTGCACGCCGGTGAGGATATAGGACATACCGAGCCCGCCGAACTCCGTGCTCTCAAAGTAGAACGGGGCCCAGTTGAACATTGCCCCGGTGGCCACGCCGCGAATGGCCGCTGCCACGGTGAGGGCCATGACAACGGGGTTCCGGAGCAACCGGAAGCTGTCCCGAAACTGCGCCCTCATCCGCCTGCCGTCTTCCCTCCCCTCTTCGCCCTCATTTCCAAGTTCGCGGAGGGACCACCACACGAATATGGTCATGATCACTGCCGGAATGGCGTAGAGGTAGAGAACGTGGCGCCACAGAAGATAGCTGAGCAGAACGCCCGCCAAAAGAGGCCCCAGCACGTTCCCGATGTTCGAACCGAAACCGTGTATGGAAATGGCGAAACCGCGGCGGTCCGGGAATCGCCGGGAAAGGGCCGCAGTAGCCGGAAGGTGCCACAGCGCCCCAGGAATAGACACCATGGACACCGCTACGATCAATATGGCCAGATTGGGGGAAGCGGCAATTGCAACGAAGGCGAGGGCCGACCAGAGCATGCAAAACGTGAGTATCGGCCCCCAGTTGCTCCTGGCCCGGTCGACGAACACGCCGCCCCCCAGGTTGACCACGCCGAACCCGCCTTGCCTGATCCCCAACAGGGTGGCCACCTGGAAGTTGGTCAGCCCCAGGGACTGGGCTATGGCGGTCAGGAACACCGAGAACCCTTGGTCGTACAGGTGGGAGATCCCATGACCAAGGGACAGGCTGCCGAGTATGAATCCCCGGTTCTGCCGTCGTTCTCGCGGCGTTTGTACCGCTTCCGCCATCGACACTGCTCCGCTTAAGGACCGCAGTGATTCTAGGGTGGCGGGCAACCCGGAAGCAAGCGAACGCGGGTCCAACCCCGTGTGCTATGCTACGGCAATCGACCCGGCTACGGTTGACCGGAGACGAAAGCCAGCTATGGCCGGTCTACGGGACGGTATCCGGTCCTGGACTCGAGCCGACGGAGAGCGACCAATGCCATATGCCGGACTTGGCCTGGAAGGGCAGGTGGCCCTCGTCACCGGATCGGCCCGCGGAATCGGCGCTGCCTTGGCGGTGGGCTTGGCCCAAGCCGGCGCCCATGTCGCCGTTTCCGACATGGCCGAGCGCCTCGAACTGGCCCGGGACACCCAGACCCGGGTGGAAGCCGAAGGGGTCCGCTCCGCCACCTACGCTCTGGATGTCCTGGACGTTCCTCGCATCTCCGAGGCCATCGATCGGATCGTCCAAGATTTCGGCCGCTTGGACATCTTGGTGAACAACGCCGGAATCCGCATCAGGAAACCGGCCTTGGAGCTCACGGAGGCCGATTGGGACGCCACCGTCGATACCAACCTTAAGGGGCTGTTCTTTTGCGCCCAGGCCGCCGCCCGGCCCATGATCGGCCAGGGTTACGGCCGCATCATCAACATCGCCTCCCAGCTATCGGTGGTGGCGATGGCGGACCGGGCGCCCTACGTCGCCAGCAAGGCCGGGGTGGCCGGCCTGACCCGGGCATTAGCCGTGGAGTGGACCAAGCACGGGGTCACGGTGAACGCCATCGGTCCCGGCCCCACCGAGACGCCGGGAATGCTGGCCGCCGACCCCAGGACCCCGGAGGAAGTGCAGACAGACCTGGACCACCATATGCTCTTGGGCAGACGGATGGTACCCAGTGAGTTGGTGGGGGCCGCCGTATACCTGGCCAGCCCCTCCGCAGCCGCCACCACCGGTCACCTTCTCGTGGTGGACGGAGGTTGGACGGCAACTTAAACGCTTTGCTGAATCCGGCCTGGGAGTCTGGCCGGGGGTCTTGACCGCGGCGGCCGCTAAATCATCGACCGGAGGACTGTTTATGAGCCTGGAAGACCTGGAAACAAGGGTCCGCGTATTGGAGGACATCGAGGATATCAAACGGCTCAAGCACCGTTACTGCGGGTATTGCGACGACGGGTACGACGCCGACGCCCTCGCCGGTCTCTTCACCGAAGATGCGGTGTGGGACGGGCGGGACCGGGGCCGGTACGAGGGCCGGGAGGCCATACGGCAGTTTTTCCAAGTCGCTCCCGAAAGGCTGCCCTTCGCCATACACATGGTGATGAACGCGGTTATCGAGGTGGACGGCGACCGCGCCACCGGAACCTGGTACCTGTTCCAGCCGTGCACCTACGCCGACGGCGACCAGGCAATTTGGGGCTCAGCACACTACAACGAGGAATACGTACGGGTGGACGGCCAATGGAAGTTCCAGCACCTGACACTCACGTCCCACTTCTGGACTCCCTTCGACCAAGGCTGGGTGAAGACTCAGTTCGCCTGATGGACCGCGTTTCGATGTTGGAAGCCAGGAAAGTCTGATGCCACGGATGTCAGGAATGACGGCCGTGGTCACCGGGGCCAGCCGTGGTCTCGGCCGGGCTATCGCCTTGGAATACGCCAAGGAAGGGGCCCGGGTGATCGTGTGTTCCAGACAAAACTCCCCAACCGGGCTGCGGGCTGCCTGGTACCGCCGAAGCTACGGCGCAGCGAATCCGTGAGACCGGTGGGGAAGCCTTGGCGTTGTCCTGCGACGTGGCCGACGAACAGCAAGTGAACGCCATGGTGGAGCGGGCGTCGGACGCCTACGGGGCCGTAGACGTGCTGGTCGACAACGCGGGCGCCATGGTGTTGGGAGAAACCCTGCTGGAAATCGGCCCCGAAAAGTGGGACGCCAGCGTGGCCGCGAACCTCAGGGGACCTTTCCTCCTTTGCCGGGCGGTCGTGCCCCAGATGGTCCGGCAAGGGAAGGGGAGCATAATCAACATCGGCTCCCGCATGGGCAGCGACCATCTTCAGGGCGGCGGAGTGTTGTACTCCAGCACCAAAGCGGCCGTGCACATGTTCAGCCTGTGCCTCGCCGAAGAGTTGCGGGAGCACAACATCGCCGTCAACATCCTCTCTCCGGGAGCCTTGAAAAGCGAAGGCTCGGCAGCAATTCCCTGGACGCAACGCGATTGGCACCTGAGGGTGGACCCAGAGGTTGTCGGTCCCAGCGCCGTCTACCTGGCATTGCAGGACGCCCGATCCATGACGGGGCAGTTGGTCCTGCGGGCCGAATTCGGCGAGACCTGGGGGCCCGGCGTTAGCTGACCTCTGCTGGGCCGGTACGCCGGGCACATCTGCTCCCTGGGTTCCCTATTTCCGTTGAGACGGCGGCGGCTCGTCGAGTGGCCGGTTGTTGGCCTCAGCTTCGTTGCGCCGCCGCAGCCATGCCTCCCATTCGGCGCGTTCTTCCCGGCGCCCTTGTTCTTTTAATTTTTTGACGGCCGCCGGAATCAACAGCACCATGCGTCCTCCGACTTCTACGATGATTGCAACTGCTGAGGCCGCGCCAGCGGCGACGCCGAACACGGCGGCCAGCAAGTATATGCGGTTATCCCTCTCCTCCAGACCGTCCCAGTGAGACCAACCCAAACCGATGATAGCAAGGACGTAGCCTACGAAGTAGAGGACCCAATACGCGTCCAAGAACCTCTGCATCTATTTTTAGGCTAGGCTCACATCCCGCCTCCGTCAAGCGTTCTGCTGCGAAGGGTCGGAACCGTTGCCGAACCGGTTATACGACGTGACCGAGGCGGCGGGTTTCCGGTCGGTGGGGCCGAACCGGCCTCTCGGATATCCCAAGGGCGTGAGGCACACGGTCTCGACATGCTCGGGGATATCCAGGAACTCCTTGATTTTGGCTTCGTCCCTTATGTGAACGGTCGTGATGCGGGTGCCCAGGCCCAGGGCGCGGGCGGCCAGGAACAAGTTCTGTATCGCCAGCCAGACCGAGGAGGCGTAGCGGCCCCGCTCGATGGGTTCGCCGGCGGTGCGCTGTAAGTAACCGAACGAGTGGTCGACACACACCAGAATCATTGCCGGCACCTCCGGCATGTGGTTGGCCAAGTACCGGGCGGCGCTATAGGCCGGCGGCTCGTTGGGCGGAGGCGTATGCCCTTGGGCGCCCAGCCACAGGTCGCGGTAGAGCCCGCCCACCTTGCCGATGACTTCCGGGTCGGTGATGACGATGAAGTGCCACGGCTGGACGTTGCCGCCGCTGGGGGCTTTGGTGGCAGCCTCTATGATCCTGTCGATGGCCTCAGCGGGCACCGGGTCCGGCCGGTAGCGGGTAATCTGCCGCTGGCTGTAGATCGCGTCAAACAGGCCTATGTCGTCGGCCATGATGTCCTCCCAACAGTGGTATTTCAACACGGGGGCGCGAAGGACGCCCAGAGAACGCCAAGATACCTCCGATGGCGGAAATCCTCTGCGCTCTCCGCTTTATTCCCCGCATTAAATGGGTGCCCGCCGGTTGTGCCAATCGGTATTTTGTTCGTAAGCGTGGGCGACCCTGAGAACGGTTTCCTCGGCGAAGGGCCGTCCTACGATCTGCATTCCCATGGGCATACCGTCGGCGCTGAACCCGCAGGGCGCCGAAAGCGCCGGCACGGCGGCCAGGTTGAAGGGGCCCGTGAAGCTCATCCGCCCGGCCAGCCCGGTTGCGGCGTGTTCTTTGCTCTGGATGCCGGGCACGCTTTCCACTGGCGGCGCGGTGGAAATTCCCGACGGCAATACAAGGACATCGTATTGCTCCAACGCTTCGAGTATCTGCTGGCGGAGCAGAGTCCTCAACTTCTGGGCCTTGTAGTAGGCCTGTGCGGGCAGGGCGCTCCCGGTAAGGAATCGCACCCTGTTGTTGTGGTCCAGTTCGTCGAAATGCGTCTCGAAGGTCTCGCGGTGCAGGTTGGACCACTCGACGCCGATTATGGCCATGCTCACGGCCCCGGCGCGGGGTATCAACGGGATGGACACATCCTCCGCGCTGGCGCCCAGTTCGCCCAACACCGCGACCGCCGCGGCAACGGCGTCCCGGAATTCCTGTTGCAAGTTCGGGGCATCCATCCGCTCCTCGATCACGCCGACTTTCAATCCGCGAATGTCGCCCGTAAGCGCCGCCCGGTAATCGGGGACCGGAACGTTCCAGGTGTATGGGTCTTTCGGATCGTGTCCGGCAATGGCGCCCAGTGTGATGGCGGCGTCCTCAACCGAACGGGAGATCGGCCCAACCGTGTCCATAGACCACGAACCACCCATTACACCGTAACGGCTGACCCTCCCGAAGGACGGCCGCAGCCCCACGAGGCCGCTGAAGTTTGCCGGGCCCCGAATCGACCCCCCGGTATCCTCTCCCAACGACGTGGCGCACAGGAAGCCCGCCGTGGCGGCACCGGAACCGCTGCTGGAAGTGCCTGGGTTGCGTTCCAGGTCCCAAGGGTTCCGCGGTGTCCCGTAGGGGTGGTGGTAGATTTCGGCCATCGCGAACTCGCTCATGTTGAGCTTGCCCAGCAGCACCGCCCCTGCCTGCTTGAGGTTGGCGATCACCGTAGCGTCCTCATCGGGTACGAAGTCGGACAATACGCTGGACCCGCCGGTAGTCAGAATGCCGGCGGTGTTGAACTGGTCTTTGACCGCCACCGGTACGCCGTGGAGGGGACCGCGGTGACCGCCCCGGGCGATCTCCGTCTCAGCTTCGCGGGCCTGCTCCAAAGCGTGGTCCCGTGTGACGGTGATGTAGGAGTTCAGCTTCCCGTCCACCTCGGCAATGCGGTCGAAGTACGCCTCGGCGGCCTCCACCGGGGACACCTGGCCGGACTGTATGAGCCCGGAAAGCTCCGTCGCGGTCAGAAACGGGATATCCTTCTTTTCCATGTCGTCTCCTGAGCAACTCTGGCGGACCTGGTAGACGAAGGCGGAACGATACACTGTGCCGGCTGCCGTGTTTGCCGCAATGAGGCCGTGCCGTCCGCGGCCGCCGGTACGGCTTCGGCGCCGGAGGTAGTCCGGGTTGAGACGGCCTAATCTTCGGGAACAGCGGCGATGAGACGTCCGTTTTCCACCGTTACCGGGAAAGAGACCATTTTCGAGTTGGGCCCGTTGACGCAAACGCCTTCGGTGTACTCGAAACGCCAGCCATGGTCCGGGCACATGAACACGCCGCCCCAATCCAGCACTTCTCCCATCTGGTGGGGGCACACATTGGACAAAAGCCGGTAGCCCTTCTTCCCCTTGGACAGAAAATACGACCACTGGCCGATATCGACCGGGGCGGGAAATTTGGAGAAAGACGATTCTGGGCCGATGTCCACCTTGGTCTCTTTGTAATCAGGCATGGAAGCAGTTCCTAAGATGGCAGTCAAATGGCGTAGGCAAAAGGTCCGGGGTTGATGCGGCCAGTATAAACGACCTCGGCGAGGGCCTCAAGGATAGACCCGGTCCCACCCGGCCTCCGGTTCCAGGGCGCCGTCGCCGTTACGGAAAACACGTGTCCCTTCCCCCTGAGGGGGAAGGTCAGGATGGGGGGTGAAGCCGTGCTCCCGCGTCCGGCTTGACGGGCGGGCCGATATCTAGGACTATTGGGGCAGGCACAGTGGCAAGCCAGTGGTAAGCATGGAGGTAGTCATGGCCGACCTGACCAGAGACGATATTCGGTCCATGGGCAAGGCTGTGGGCCTCGAGATAGAAGAGCCCGAACTTACCGAGGTCATGTATAGCCTGAACGCCCTCCTGGAAGCCTTGGACGGCATCAATCCCCCGGGACTGGAAAGCGTAGAGCCGCTGCCTATCATCCTGCCGCCGGCCTAGTAACTGGTCCTCTCTGCCCACCCGTACCTGCCTCTGTTTCGGGCGGCGACGGACCCGGCCGCCCTGCGGGCACGCTCCCGCTTATTCTCCTTCTGAGCCGCCACCCCCTCATTCGTTAAGCGTTAACGGAGGAATCATGGACAAATCCGACCTGCCCTTCCTCACCGCCAGCGATCTCTCCCGTTTGATTGAGTCCAAAGAGGTGTCTCCCGTAGAAGCCACAGAAGCCTACCTTGACCGCATTGACGACCTGGACTTCAAGTTCAATGCCTATCTGACCGTCACTCGAGAGATGGCCATGGCAGCCGCCCGGCAAGCGGAGCAGGAAATCGCTGCGGGGAACCACCGGGGGCCGCTCCACGGCGTACCGGTGGCCGTCAAGGACCAGTTCAACTCGGCGGGGGTAAGGAGCACCGGCGGGTCCCGCATTCTGGCCGATTTCGTCCCCGAGGAAGACGCCACGGTGATCGCCAACCTCAAGCAGGCGGGGGCGGTGTTGCTTGGGAAGACCAACCTTACGGAATTCGCCATCACCGGCTTCTCCCACCGTTACAGCACCCCACGGAACCCGTGGGACCTGAACACCTACGCCGGCGGCTCCAGCAGCGGCTCGGGAGCGGCCACCGGCGCGTTCCTCTGCGCCACGTCACTGGGAGAGGACACCGGCGGGTCCATCCGGTTCCCGGCTGCCTGGTGCGGACTCGTGGGACTCCGGCCCACCTGGGGATTGGTGAGCCGCTACGGAGTGATGCAGGGCGTCTGGTCCATGGACACCGTTGGACCCATCTCCCGGACGGTGGAAGACGCCGCCATCACCCTGGGCGCCATCGCGGGGCACGACCCCATGGACCAATACACCTTTGACCGCCCCGCCCCCGATTACCGGGCAGGCCTTGGCGGCGGCATAGAGGGCCTGCGGGTCGGCGTAATCGCCGAGCAGATGGAGTCGGACCTTGTGGAGCCTGCCGTCCGTGCCACGGTGGTTCGGGCCATCTCGGTCTTGGGGGAATTGGGGGCGCGAGTCGAAGAGGTAAATATCCCCCTGTACTCGGCGTCCGTGGCGCTGTCCGGCGCCCTTCTGGCCGCCGAACCGGCCCTGAACCACAAAGAATGGGTCCGGGAACGGCTGAACGAGTACGGTCATGACGACCGTATTCTCCTGCTGACCGGGAGCCTGCTGTCAGCCCACCATTACTACAAGGCCCAGAAGCTGAGGGCAATGCTTCGCCAGCAGGTCCTTGAAGTGTTAGAGCAATACGATGTGCTGGTGCTGCCCACCGCAGGCAGAGCGGCCCAGCCGATTGAAGACGACCCACCCGTCACCAGCAAGGAGACCGCGACTCGCTTGCCCTTCCTGTTGACCCGGCTGTTCAACCTGGCCAGTTGCCCGGCGATGTCAGTGCCCTGCGGCTTCGATGACCGGGGGCTGCCGGTGGGGCTGCAAATCGGGGGGCGCCCCGGCTCGGAAGAGACTCTTTTCCGGGCGGCTCACGCCTACGAGCAGGCCACCGACTGGCACACCATGCGCCCCACTGCAGCCTGAACTTTTGAGCGTGCCCGCCTCCCCAAGAGGCGGGCAACGTCATTCCGACAGGGCCGGGACGACTGTACCCATTCCGTCATTCCGGCTTTCGCCGGAATGACGACTCCCTGTCAAACTCCGGGATGCCTCATGTTACTGCCGGCCGGCCAATTCCGCCTCGGTCAATTCCTCCGCCGCCGCAAGCAGTCTTTCGGCCCGTTGCTTTTCGACACCGCGGCTTTCCAGGAACAACCCCAGGGCCTGCACCGGCTGCAGGCCCTCCCCGGCGCCTGGGGCCAACCGCGTCCGCCGCTCGGACGGCACGTTCCGGGTAATGGAAGCGATGAAGTGGGCCGGTTCCAACTCTTTGCGTATGTCGGCGTCCCGTATGTGTACGTTCGACTCAGCCGACGCCGTTATCCTCACTCGTACCACGGCGTCTTCGATGCGCTTCCGCCGGATGGCCCGAAGTACCCCCGCCGTGGGGTCTGCCTCTTGCGGCTCCACCGTTACGTCGATGGTCACGAACGGGCGGGCCTTCAGAGTATGAAACTCGAAAGAGGTCATGCGCTGGCCTTGGGGCGCAGCAACGTCCAAGTCGATCACGCAGAAACCCTTGTCATCGTCCTCCTCGCTGAAATCGACTCTCTGCAGGCTGCCCGAATAGACCACCATGGGCGGTCCCTGGCGCAACACTTGGTGTTTGTGGATGTGCCCTAGCGCGACGTAGTCCAACTGAGGAAGCCCAATGGAGCCGGCCAATAGCACATGGTCTTGGCCCAACATCATCGACCGCTCGGTGCCCACGGTGGCACCGTCGACGGTCATGTGACCGGCCAGAATAGCCGGTATAGACGGATCCAGGTCCCCCGCCCGCCGGGCAATGCCAGCGGTCATTTGGTCCTGCAAGCGTTCGCGGACCTGGTCGATGGTGAGGCCGCGGGCGTCTTCCCGGGCCAGCATCTCACTGCGACGAGGCCAAGGAACGGCCAGCACCTGCAACGGTCCGGATGGCGTGGGCACCAAGTAGTTCTGCAGACTGCCGCCGACGTGGATGTTGGGCACATCCAGGACCGGGAAGATTTCGACAGCGGTGGCGCGGCTCCGCACGGCCGGCAGGTCGTGATTTCCCACCAGTAGAAAGCAGGGAATCCCCGCCCGGGACAGCCGCGTCAGCCGTTTGGCAAGCTCGCGTTGGTGGGTCTGGGAAGGGTCGCGGCCCTTGTAGGCATCACCCGCCAGCAGCACTAGGTCCGCCCTCTCGTTCAGAGCGAACTCGACGACTTGGTCCAAGGAACTGAGAAAGTCGCCCAACCTGGAGGAAAGGCCGGTGTCGGGGTCAATGCGGCCGTAGTTCTCGACGCCGATGTGCAAGTCGGAAAAATGAACGATCCTCATCCTGTCCCCCCACACCCCCGGCAGCTTTTGGGCCGGGTTACGTTCATTGTTCGTCCAATATACAGCAGAGCGCCGGGGCAGGAAACAGAGGCCCTCCGGCCTGCGCAAGCGCCCCAGCGGCTTTCGTGATGTTGACATTGATAGTCATCATTCCTAGAATCGATACAAGTCTCCGGGGCGTTCCGGCGGTCCATCGTGCGCCGACCTTCTCCCGGTTTGGAGTAAAGCGACAGGAATGACAAGCGTTCGACAGTTGTATGCGTTGCAAGAATTGGACCTGGTACTGGACCGGTTGCGGAAACAACTGGACGGAGCGGAGGAAGAACTCAAGGCAAAGGTGTCGTTGGATAACCTGCAGATCGCGTTGGGTGGGGAAGAAGAGAAGCTGCAGGAGGTAGAGAAGAGACAAAAGGACAACCGGCTGGACGCCGCCGTCCACCGGGAGCGGTCGGAAACTCTGGAGACACAGCTCTACGACGGTTCGTTGACCAACGCCCGCGATCTGGAAGCCCTCCAACAGGAGGCAGCCAACGTACGCCAGCTATTGGAGCAGGAAGAGGCGGCTTACTTGGAGCTTTCCATCCAGTTGGAAGAGTCGCAGACTCGCTGCGCCGACCTGGGCCAAGAGCTCTCCGGCCGACGGGCCCGCTGGGAATCGCGGCAAGTAGAGTTGCACGAATTGGTATCGCAATTGTCCGAGCAACGCACCGGTTTCGAGGAGCAACGAGAGCAGATTATGGCCGCCGTCGACCAGACATCGCTGCGCCGGTACGAGACCCTCCGCGTCTCCAAGAAGGGCCTGGCGATCGCCAAGGTGGAACGGGGCCTGTGCCAGGGCTGCCGGATGGCCCTTCCGACCCATCTGCAGCAACAGGTCCGCGGCGGACGCCAAACGGTCAACTGCAGCAGTTGCGGCCGCATGCTGTTCTTGGGATAGCAGCACCGTAAACCGGTAGGCGCCACCGCCCCCGCGGCCATCGATTGGGCCATTGTTGTTGACCCATTTTTGGGCCCTGTGCTAGAGTGCCAACCGGAGGGCCGTACAGACTGGGTGGCCGCCGCGGCGCTCACGGGCGCCGGGGAGGAAAGTCCGGGCTCCTCTGGGCAGGGTGCTGGGTAACGCCCAGGCTTCCGGGACGGCAGACCGCCGCTCCGGGGGACGGAAAGTGGCACAGAAACATACCGCCTCGATGTGAGTCGAGGCAAGGGTGAAATCGGACGGTAAAAGCGTCCGGCCGGCTGCGGTGACGCAGCGGCGGTCAAACCCCACCTGGAGCAAGGCCGAATAGAGGGACAATGGGCGCCCGGCCCGTCCCCGGGTTGGCTGCTGGATCACGGCGGCAACGCCGTCCCGCCAACGGCGGGTCCCGATGCAAATCGGGAGGCTAGATAGATGGTCACCGTCCTGACCGCGTCGGATTTCGTGGAAGGGATACAGAACCCGGCTTATAGGTTGGTGCGGTCCTCCGCCGTCTAACCCTGCTTTCATACCGACAATCGCGCCGGTGATAGCCCATTTCGAAGCCGGCCTAACCGTCCGCTCCTTCCTGTTAGCTAGGGTTGACTCCTATGCCTTACCGTTATTAGTATATTGGTAAGGAGCCTGTCATGATCGTCAAAATCACGTCTAAACGCCAGGTCACGTTTCCGGCCCGGGTGTTGGACGCCTTGGGTGTGGGCCCCGGTGACCACCTCGAAATACTCGAAGGACCCGACGGATTTATGCTGCGGCCGAGGCGCATTGATTATTCGCTCCTGGGGACGTTGCGCGGCAAGATACCGCTTGGACATCAGCCGTTCGATATCGAGACATTTCGAGAGGGCCCGTATGACCCAGCGCTTCGGGATTGATACTTCAGTCCTGGTCAGATTGATCACGAGGGACCCCGAAAACGACTTCATGCACTGCGTCAGCGAACTTCGTTCATTGATCGAAGACCAGGGCGGCGAGGTCTTCGCCTCAAACCAGGTTGTCGGGGAGACGTACGTCGCCGTGCAGCATCACTACGGGGTGTCCAGCGCCGATGCGAGCGCCTCTCTGCTTGATGCGCTTCGCAGCGGTCTGGTAGCCCCCCTGAACGGCCTGTCCGTTGTCGAGGCCCTTAGGGCGACCGGCGGCCCGGGCCTGTTCGACAGACTTATCGCCGACGACTATTCGCGGTCTGGAATGGAGACGTTTACGTTGGACCGCAGGATGGCTTCCTTGCCCGGAGTAAGGAGGCTGTAGGACCTCGGCGGTCCGTCCGTGTCCTATGCAACGGTTGCCGATTCGACAGCCACCGATTATTATTGTTCCAGCCTCTCTAGCCGACCCGGCGGACACGCGCCCCCGAAAAGGGCCTTAAATCCCCGCCGTTTGCGGCCAACTGCCCAGGAGCCGCCTCAACAGTGTACTTGGACCTGCATTGCCACTCGGTGTCGTCCGACGATTCCAGGGCCACCGTCGAGCAATACGTAAAATGGATACAGATGCTTCGGAAACGCGGCCACACCGTTGACGGCATCGTTCTTACCGAACACCGGAAGTTCGACTTCGACAAGGACTATTCGGAGTTGGCGGCCCAAACCGGCACGCTGGTCCTCAAGGGCTCGGAGTTGGACACTCGCTTCGGCCACTTTTTGGTCTACGGCGTTTCCAAAGAGTTGACCAAGGATATCGACTTCTCGGACGTTCGAATCGACGCGCGGGAGCTGATGGCCGCAGCCCGTCAGCACGGCGCAATGGCCATACCAGCCCATCCAGGGCGTTTTCGCATTGGCCTGGTCGACTACATCGCAGAAGGTGAAGAATTCGACGGCCTGGACATCGTAGAACTGGTGAACGGCGGCAGTCGGGCCGGCGAGAACGAGCGGGCCGAAGAGTTATGCCGGGCCCGGGGCTACGCGGGCATCGGCGGCAGCGACGCCCATCTCACCAGCCACATAGCCGTCGCTCTCACTAAATTTGATGCGAAGATCACCGACGAGGGCAGCCTGGTCGACGCCCTGCTGTCCAAAGAATTCAGTCCGGTCTGGTTGGCTGACACAGTCGACGGCCCCGAGAGCTAAAACCCGGACTGCGAGGAGCCGCAATTCCATGGCGATGGCACTGGAATACGACCGGTCGTTACACGGCAAGGAACACATGGCCGGCCCCTTCGAAGTAACCTCCGAAATGATACAGAAGGTAAACGGCAGCCTGGGCGAGTCCAACCCTGCCTTCACCTCGGAGTCTGCCGCGAAAGAGCAGGGATTTCGCGGATTGGTCGCCCCTCCCACCCTCTGTTCCATCTTCGTGCGGGAGGTGGCCCTACCTGACGTCGGCGTCAAGTTCGGCCGCACCCAGATGCACGCCGGGCAACGGGTGCAGCCCATTGCGCTCGTGTACGCCGGGGACCAACTGACCGCGTCCTCCCACCTCAAAGACGTCTACGCCAAGACCGGCCGGTCGGGGACCATGGTGTTCGTGGTTTGGGAGACCACCTTCCGCAACCAGCACGGCGACGTGGTCGCCGAGGTCCAGGAGTCTTTCGCCCGGCGCGAGTGACGCCCGGGCTCCAATCACCACGGCGTTCGAGTACAACGTGCCCTATTTTGACGACATCGAGCTGGGAGACGAAATCGGACCGGTGGAAACCGTGGCTACCGACGAGGGTGTCGCGAGCTTCTGCGAAATCTGGAACGCCCCCCGGCCCAACAGGTTCACCGACCTTCAGGCGGCCACCGACTCCGGCATGCCGGGCCTCATCGTGCCCGGCATCATGGCCATGGCCATGATGGGCCAGTTGCTCACCGATTGGGCCGGCCCGAACGCAATCCGGGACTTGGACGTGATGTTCCGACAACCGGTACCCCACAACTCGCCCCTGACCTTGACCGCCACGGTGACCGACCTGCGCCGGGATGACGATGAGAACCTCATCGAATGCGACATCCTCATGACCGGCGTCAACGGAGAACGGTACGTCGGCGGGAAGGCCGTGGTGGCGCTGGATAGCCGCTCCTGATCCTGGGTGCGGCGCCGGCCCGTGGCAACTTCTCCCGGCAATTTGCCGGTGGACCGCCCCAACCAACAAGTCCGATAGGACCGATTTCGCATGTTGGACCGCCTACGGCAGATCGCCTTCCTGGTGAACGACCTGGAAGAAGCCCAGCGTTTATACCGGAGCTATCTCGGCATGAGCAGTTGCTTCTCCGAAGACTTGGGGCAGTACGGGCTGGAGAACGCCGTACTTCCGGCGGGACGCGGCACCTTCGTCGAGTTGTTACAGCCCACGACGCCGGATTCGGCGGCCGGACGGTACCTGACCAAACGGGGCCCGGCGCCGTACCTGCTGATCTTCGAGACCTCCAACTACGACGCCCTCATAGCCCATCTACGGTCCCTGGGAGTCCATTTCAGCGAGGAAGGACCTAACGGCCACGGCCGTCACGCGTTCGTCCACCCGTCGTCCGCCAATGGGGCCTTCCTCGAGATCATTGAAGAAGCGGCGGGAGCGGCCTCAGGGTCCAATCCCTGGCCGGCGGCCGGCCCCGATTGGCGGGAGGTAGAACACCTCCCCCTGACCCGCCAGTTGCGGCAGGCGGCGGTACTGGTCCGGGACTTGGACCAAGCCATCGGCCAGTGGGGGCGAATGTTTGGGCTGGAGGCCACGAAGCGGTTCCGGGTAAGCTTCACCGGTCTGGAGATCGCCGTTCTGCCTCTGAAAGCGAACGACACCTTTATCGAGTTAGCCCAGCCTATCGGAGCCGACGCGCCCTCGGCCCGGTTCCTGGAGCGTTTCGGCGAAGGTATCTACTTGACCATCTACGAGATCGACGATTCTTTGGCCTTGGACGCCCATTTGCGGGAACAGGGCGCACGCTTCACCACGTCCCGGCAGACCTCGAACTACACGAACCTGGGATTCAACAGCATCTGGCTGCACCCGTCCGGAATGCTGGGGGCCTTCACCCAGCTATCCCAGGTCCTGGCCCCCGACAACCCTTGGCCGCCAGCCGGGGACACCTGGCATCTCCCGCCGTAACGGCCGGGCGCTCAAGGCGGCACGGCTTTGGGCTGGTAGAGAAGCGGCCCCGACTAACTCTTTATTCGACTATTATTGGTCTCTCGCGCCATGACCGGCTATCGCTGCCGTCCGCCCATTTGCCCGGCCCACCCGCCGGGCGTTATTCTTTGCCTAGGCGGGGCCCTGGTTTACACGCAAGCGCCCCGTTCGCCCCAGTCCAAGCCGGAGGATTCGAATGTACGACCTTAACGGAAAAATCGCTGTTGTAACGGGAGCCGGCGGCCGGCACGGCATTGGCCGGTCCATCGCGCTGCGGCTGGCCCAAGAGGGCGCCGACGTGGCGGTGACCGACATACCGGCCAGCCTCGAAGCCGTCCGCCATCAGGACCGCCAAGAGGGTTGGCGAGGACTGCCGAGCGTGGTGGAGGAAATCGAGGGTCTCGGACGCAACGCCATGGACCTGTATTCCGACGTCTCGGACAGCGGCCAGGTCGATCAAATGTTGGCGCAAGTGCTGGACCGCTTCGGTCGCGTCGATATCTTCGTCAACAACGCGGGCTCCCGGCCGGGCAAGGACCGTGTCTTGGTGGTGGAACTGGAGGAAGAGGCGTTCGACGAGGTAATGCGGGTCAACGTCCGGGGGACCTACCTGTGCTCCCGCGCCGTGGCCCGGCACATGGTGTCCCGGCCCGGCGGGGGCAAGATCATCAACATCTCATCGGGGGCGGGAAAACGGGGCATCGCCCGTTATGCCGCCTATTGCGCCTCCAAGTTCGCCATCGTGGGGTTCACGCAGGCCATGGCCCAAGAGATGGCCCAGCACGGCGTCAACGTGAACGCCATCTGTCCGGGGCTGGTGGATACCGAGCGGGTGGACTTCATCGCGGCCGCACTGGCCCCGGAGGGTGAGTCTTCCGAGGAGTTCCGGGCCGACATGGCCCGCGAGCGGGCCCTTCGGGTGCCGATGGGCCGCATCGCCCAAGGGGACGACATCGCCCGCATGGCCGCCTTCCTGGCGTCGTCCGAGTCCGACTACGTGACCGGCCTTTCCATCAGCGTGTCCGGCGGCTCGGAGATGAATTAGCAATTACGAATTACGGATAGGAGGGTCAAGAATCCAGGGACTCAGAATTCTTGACTCCCAATTCCACATTCGTAATTCTCAATTCCTAATTCGACTTGGCGGCCTTGCCAAGAACATCAGGAAGGCCGCCAACCCGTGGGCTGCCATCATGGCGAAGTACAGGACCTGATAGTCGCCCGTGACGGCCAGCATGGTGGAGGCCAACGTCGGACCCAGCCCCAAGGCCGCCGTCTGAAATGGGGCGTAGGCCCCCAGGATCGCGCCGTAGGAGGCGCGCCCGTAATATTGGGCCAGCACCATGTTCTCCATCGTCCCCACCGCGCCCGAGAAAACTCCCCAGATGAGGGCGAAGACCAGTGCCCCGGGCAGGGACCCGACGGTCGACAGGTAGCCGAGCATCGCCCCGGTCCCCAGCATTGTCACTATCAGACAGCGCCGGGGAGTGTATAAGTCCGCCAAATAGCCCCACCCCAAGTTGGCGATGGAGAGGACTGTGCCCAGGCTGAGGACGCCGGCGGCCGCCTGGGCGCTTAGGCCCACTTCGTGGACCAGGTAGGGGACAAGGCTGAACCCGGCGCTGCTGGAGGCCAGGACCCCAACGGTGCCAGTCGCCACTATCAGCCAGAAAGTCCGATCCCTGACGGTCTCCCCGGCGGTCCAGCTTTCTTCCACGCTTTGCCGGCCGATGCCTCCTCCTTGGTCGACCGTCTCCGATGTTGCGCCGTCGGGGAGCAATCCAATATCCTCAGGCCTGCGCCGGACAAACAACGCCACGGGGATTATCAGGAGCAGAGAAAGGATGCCCAGGTAGCGGTAGGCGGCCCTCCAGCCTTGGTGCACTGCGATGAGGGAGATGATCTGGATGTTGATTGCGCCGCTGATCGGCCGAAAGGTCGAAACCAAGGCCAGAGCCACATTGCGCCGCCTGCGGAAGAAGTTGACTGCGGCGGTGCCGGGCACCAGCCCGATCAACACCGGATTGGCGATCGCGCGGGACAGGATGTAAGCGCTGTAGAACTGCCACAGGGCGTCGGCGCCCGAAAGGACGAACAACCCCGCGCCGGCGGCCAGAAGCCCCGACGGCATCAACCACCTGGGCCCGTACCGGTCGGCCAACCGCCCTATGAATGGGGCCAGCAGGCCGGAGCCCCAGGTCCCGGCCGTGGCCGCGTAGGAAATCGTCCTTTCGCTCCACCCGGTATCGTCGGTTATGTATACCTGGATGCCGCCGATAACCACTTGGCTCACGCCGCTGGCGGCAAACGTCGCAACCGCGGTGATGCCCAGCACCAGCCAGCCGTAATAGAATGGCGTTTTCAGCCGCCAATTCAGGACCGATTCCAGCATGCCGCCCATCTTACTCCGGCCTTCGCCCGGTATCCAACGCTGTCTTAATCCGGAATCACGAATTGAGAATTGCGAATGATGTACGAGCCGGTCCGCCCGGGAATAATCGGCAACCGGGGCCGTTAGGTGGTAAATTAGTCCCATGGGACTCCCCGGCATTTCCATGCTTCGACGGCGCAGGAACAGCAACGCCTTAGCCTCTCCGGAGGGAACGGCGGGCCATTCCGGCCGCGGCCACATGCACGGCGTCGCCGACCGGGAGATCTTGGCCAGCGACAGGGGCATTTGGGCCACCAAGGTATCTCTGGCCATTTTGACGGCCACGGCGTTGGCGCAAGTCGGCGTGGTGGTCATCACCGGCAGCGCCGCGCTACTGGCAGACACCGTCCATAATCTGGGGGATGCGGCCACAGCCGTGCCTCTGTGGGTGGCGTTCACCCTGGCCCGTCGGCCGCCGTCCCGCCGTTTCAGCTACGGGCTGGGACGAGTAGAAGACCTCGCGGGACTATTGATTGTCGTCGTCATCCTGGTCTCCGGGGTCGTTGCCGGTTACGAGTCGATAAGGAGATTGTCCGATCCGCCGGAAATCCAGTTCCTCTGGGCCCTTATGGCGGCCGCAGTCGTGGGATTCGTCGGTAACGAAGGAGTCGCGTGGTTCCGAATCAGGGTAGGGCGTGAAATCGGCAGCGCGGCGTTGGAGGCCGACGGGCAGCACTCCCGGGCCGACGGCTTGACCAGCCTGGCCGTGCTCTTCGGAGGCGTCGGATTATGGCTGGGCTATCCCTTGGCAGATCCCATTGTCGGGTTGGTGATCACGGCCGTTATCATGTTCATCGTAGTCCAGACCGCGAAGCCTGTGTTTACCCGGTTACTCGATGGGGCCGAGCCCGAGGTGCTCGACGAGGTCCAAAACGTGTCGGCCGGCACCGATGGCGTCAGGGGCGTTTCGGGAGAGCGGGTACGCTGGTTGGGACACCGTTTGGTCGCCGAGGTAACCGTGGCTGTTGATCCCGACATCTCGGTGAGCGACGGCCACCACATTGCGCAGGACGTGGACCATAACCTGATGCACCGCCTCCCCTACCTGTCGAATGCCACGGTCCACGTGTACCCGGAGACAGCGTCCGGGGAAGACCGGCATCCCCACCGCGGCCGTCAGGACGATCGCCAGGACGATCCCGATGAAGGCGAGGGTCACGAGCACGGCCGTCAGGATGATCGCCAGGACGATCACGATGAAAGCGAGGGTCACGAGCACGGCCGCTGACCGGCCAAGTTGTCGGAAGAACGGCCGCCGGGTCCGGGAGCCCTCGAGCGCTCCCGCCCAATACTCTTAAGACGAGGTCACAATAATGCCCTTGGACCGCGCTCAAGTGGACCACATTGCTACCCTGGCCCGCATCGGCCTGACCGACGCCGAAATCGAGATGTTCACCGAGCAACTGGCCAACATTCTGGAGCAATTCGACATCCTCAACGAGTTGGACACCCATGACGTCGAACCCACCAGTAACGCCGGTGACCTGCGAACAGTCATGCGGGACGACGCGCCCCGAGACTCCCTTGACCCTGAAGAGGTGCTGAGAAACGCTCCCCGGCGGGAGGGCGATTATTTCCGGGTGAAGGCGGTGCTGCAAGAGGAATGATTGACCTCAACTGGCTCACCATACGGGAGGCCCACCGGCTTTTGTCCCGGCGGGAAATCTCCTCAGTGGAACTCACCAGGGCCTGCCTGGAACGGATCGAGTCTGTCGAAGACCGGGTCGGCGCGTTTCTGGCCATCACCCCGGACCTGGCGATGGAACAGGCCGGGAAAGCAGACCGGTACTTGTCCTCGAACGAAGGCGGTCCGCTGACCGGCATCCCCGTGCAGGTGAAGGATGTGATGTGCACCCGCGGCATTCCAACGACCTGCGGCTCCCGGATGCTGGAGGACTACGTGCCAGTGTACGACTCGACCGCCGTGGCCCGCCTGCTGGACTGCGGGGCCGTGGTGCTGGGCAAGGGCAACATGGACGAGTTCGCCATGGGATCGTCCTGCGAGAACTCGGCCTTTCACCCGGCCCGCAATCCTTGGGACTTGGAACGGGTCCCGGGAGGCAGCAGCGGCGGCGGGTCGGCCTCCGTGGCTTCGGGGGAGGCGACCTACGCCCTGGGCTCCGACACCGGCGGCAGCGTCCGGCAACCCGCGGCCATGTGCGGCGTGGTGGGCATGAAACCCTCCTACGGCCTGGTCAGCCGTTACGGGCTGGTGGCTTACGCCTCGTCTTTGGACCAGATCGGCCCCATCAGCCGCAGCGTGGAGGACTGCGCCCTGGTGTTGAACGCCATTGCCGGTCACGACCCACGCGATTCGACCTCCCTTCCCGGACCGGCGCCGGACTATCTATCCGGGATCGAAAACGAGATCTCCGGACTCCGCCTCGGGCTCCCTTCCGAGTACTTCACCGAAGGAGTGGAACCCGGGGTCCGGGAAGCGGTCGAGACTGCGGCCAACGCCTTGGAAGTTCTTGGGGCGTCAGTCCAGGAGGTGTCGTTGCCGACCACTCGGTATGCTCTGGCCTGCTATTACATCATCGCGCCGGCAGAGTGTTCGGCCAACCTGGCACGGTACGACGGAGTGAAATACGGGGCGTCGTACCAGGACGCCGGTGACATGTGGGAAGCCATGGAACGCACCCGCCAGTACGGCTTTGGCCCAGAGGTGACCCGGCGCGTCATGCTCGGCACGTATGCGTTGTCGGCCGGTTACTACGACGCCTATTACCTGAAAGCTCAACAGGTCCGGACTCTGATCCGCCAAGACTTTGCCCGCGTCTTCGAGACGGTGGACGCCCTGGTGACTCCCACCTCGCCGGTCGTGGCCTTTCGCTTGGGAGAAAAGACGGCTGACCCGGTGCAAATGTACCAGACCGACGTTTGCACCCTGCCGGTCAACATCGCCGGACTTCCCGGCCTATCGGTGCCCTGCGGGTTCTCCCAAGGCCTCCCGGTGGGGATGCAGCTCATCGGCCCGCACTTGGCGGATGCAACGCTGCTGCGCATCGGCCACGCCTACCAGCAGGCGACAAACTGGCACGAAGCCAGGCCGCCGCTATAGCGCTTGCCCGGAGCTCGAAGTCACCGACTATCACTGAGGAGGAAACCCATGGTCATGGTCCTACCGATACATCCCGGAGAACATCTGGCGGAAATATTGGCCGAACTCGGTGTCAGCCAGTACCGGCTGGCCAAAGCGATACGTGTACCCCCGGTACGCGTCCATGACATCGTGCACTGCCGCAGGTCCATTACAGCAGACACAGCGTTACGAATCGGACAGGCCTTGGGAATGACCCCCGAATTCTGGCTGAACCTCCAGCGAATGTACGACTTGGACATCGCCCGTGCATCGACCGACACCAGCGGCATTGAAATTCTCGTGGAGGCAACGACCTGAAACAGCTGGGAACGGTCCGGCGTTCCTGAAATGGAGGAAGCCCGGACCCCTTTCCTATGTGCCGCGAAGTTCATTATTGACAATTTGTGGCTTGCTATTGTATCAGTGCTAGAATCGGAATCAGGACGGAAATTATGCCGCGCACAACCATTAAAGACATCCTCTCCTTGGACAACCCGGCCGGCGATGTGTTGGTCCAGGGCTGGGTGAAGACCCGGCGTTCCTCCAAGTCCGTCTCGTTCGTCCAGATCAACGACGGTTCGACCCTCCGCGACTTGCAGGTGGTCTTCGACGATGCCCACCCGGACTACGCCACCGCCAACGGGCTGACCACCGGCTGCAGCGTTAGCATCGAGGGCAGCGTGGTGGAGTCGCTGGGCCAAGGTCAGAAATACGAGATTCAGGCCCGGTCGCTGCGAGTGGTGGGCGAGGCCGACCCCGAGACCTACCCGCTACAAAAAAAACGGCATACTCCGGAATTTCTCCGTGAAATCGCCCACCTCCGCCCCCGGACCAACACCTTTGGGGCCATGGCC
Source organism: Dehalococcoidia bacterium (assembly GCA_965220625.1). Classification (GTDB taxonomy): domain Bacteria; phylum Chloroflexota; class Dehalococcoidia; order Lucifugimonadales; family UBA3495; genus VXOI01. The sequence goes on along the minus strand of CBDCQN010000001.1, from coordinate 1,483,326 downwards.
CGGGTGCGCAACGCCGTGGCCTTCGCCATCCATTCCTTCTTTCAAGAGCAGGGCTTCCAGTACATCCAGACCCCAATTATCACTGCCAGCGATGCCGAGGGCGCCGGCTCCATGTTCAGGGTTACGACGTTGGACTTGGCCAACCCTCCGCTCCGGGACGGCGCGGTCGACTCCACGGAAGACTTCTTCGGAAAGCCGACCTTTCTAACGGTGAGCGGCCAATTGGAAGCCGAGATCTTTGCCTTGGCCCTTTCGAACGTTTACACCTTTGGCCCCACCTTCCGGGCCGAGAATTCCAATACCTCCCGGCACTTGGCCGAATTCTGGATGGTCGAGCCCGAGGTCGCCTTCTGCGAGTTGGACGGGCTGGCCGACTTGGCGGAAAACTTCCTGAAGAGCATCTTCAGCTCCGTCTTGGAACGATGCCCCGAGGACATGGAGTTCTTCAACCGTTGGTACGACGAAACCACCATCGCCACTCTGCGGGGGATAGTAGACTCCGACTTCGAACGTATCACCTATACCGAAGCAGTGGACCTTTTGCAAAAATCGGGGGAGACCTTCGAGTTCCCCGTGGAGTGGGGAATCGACCTTCAATCGGAACATGAAAGGTACCTGACCGAGAAAAAGCTGCAAAAGCCGGTGATAGTCACAGATTACCCCAAGGGAATCAAGGCGTTTTACATGCGTCTGAACGACGACGATCAGACCGTGCGGGCCTTGGACGTGCTGGTGCCCCGCATCGGGGAAATCATCGGCGGGAGCCAGCGGGAAGAGCGCCGCGATGTATTGGCGCGGCGTATGAACGAGTCGGGCTTGGACGAGGACAACTATAGCTGGTACCTCGACCTCCGCCGTTTCGGCACCGTGCCCCACGCCGGTTTCGGCTTGGGGTTTGAGCGCACGGTGCAGTTCGTCACCGGAGTCCCCAACATACGCGACGTAATCCCCTTCCCCAGAACTCCCAAGAACGCGGAGTTCTAGCCTGGCCAGCCAGCCGGGCAACCGGCCCGCCGTCCGGCCCCTGATTCAGTCCGAAGAATTCCTGGCGGCGTTCGGGCCGGGAAGCGACACCATGGAGAAAGCCCTGGACCGGCTCTCCGAGATATACCGTCAGAGTTCGGCCGCCCCCCCGGTGGAGGCCTGCTACAACCATTGGCGGCGCTACCGGGAGGCCGTGCGTTCCCAAGCTGACTCCTCCCCTTCAGTTTTTCTGCGTCACACCTACCTCGCCCTTCTGGTCCGGCTGGCCGCCCGACACTTCCTGGAGCCGCCACGCCGTGCTATCGACGTTGGCGAACTCTGGCAGGTCGTAAACGGCGATTATTTCCTGAAGCGGGGACTGGAGAACTTCGCCGGAGAGGACTTCTTTACCTGGCCTTACTTCCGGCGGTCCCATGGCTTCGCCGACGATGCCGATGCCATGGAGCTGGCCCAGGAGATGTCCGCCGTTCTAGCCGGCTTCGACCTGTCGGATGGGCCCCTTGGACTGTTGTCATCGCTCTACCATCTGATCGAAGGTGAGGGAGACGCCTTGGGCCGCCCGGCGCCCAGATGGGTTGTCGAATACCTGGTAGACGTCGGCCTGGGGCTTCCCGAACATCCGGAACTATCGGTGCTGGACCCCTCATGCGGCCCGGGGACTCTGTTGGGAGCCGCAGTCGATTCCGCCGTCCGCGCGACGATGGGCCAAGGCAGTGACGAGTTCGACACGTTGCTGCTGGTCACCGGGCGCATCGCCGGGATGACCGCCGACCCTCTTGAGGCGGCGGTTGCCCGAACGAATTACCTGTTTGCCTTGGGAGACCTCGCCCGCCTGCCCCTTCCCCCCATCCTGGTGCCGGTCTACTTGGCCGACGCGACCGCGACGCCGGATTCGGAAGACGACTCCGGCGGCGTACCGGCGCACCGGTTCCCTCAAGCCTACGACCTTCCCCTGCCGGACCGGGTCGCCCGGGACCCGATGATGCTCGAGTGGCTGTTTGGCCGGTTGCCCAATTACATGCGGGGCGCGGCGGCGCGGCTTCGGGCCCAACCTGAGGAAGACGCCATCCAGGAAGTCCTGAACGCTTACTACAATTACCTCACGTCGCCCAAGGCCAGAACCCCCATTCCGGAGCCGCTGACCCCCGCCGCCGCAGATGTGATGATCGACACGGCCCGCCAACTGGTACGGGGGTACCTCCACGGGGAAGGCCAGGCTCGCTTGCACCTGATCAAAAATGCCCCGGCCCCACTTTTCCTTGCCCGGCGCGGCTTCGAGGTCGTGGCCAGTTGCGACCCCGGCACCAGCCCCGCAACCGGGCACGAAGCCGACGTTAATTTATTTGACGAGTGCCTGAAACTCTATTTGAATCCCACCGGCCGGTCGGCCGCCGTCTTTGCCGCCAACGCTCCCACTGAGTTCACTTGCTCTATTACCGGGGCCGGTGACGCGCCGGGCTCGAACTCTGTCCGGCTCACGCTCCGGGGAACGCCGCCGCCGGGCGATCCCGGCTGGGAGGAGATGAAAGACAGGGTGGAAGTCATAGTCGCATAAGCGGGGCCCCATACGCCGATTGACTGGGTTTTCGCCCCGTGAATATAATGGGGCGTTCCCCACCGGAATCCACACGCCGCCGGTAGCCCTTGGAAGGAGTCTTGATGACCACTCACGATGTAGTGTTGCACCCAGCCTCAGTTGTCGAGGAACTCAAGAAGAACAACATCTCCCACGTGGTCTGGCTGCCCGACAGCGAGACCAACTTCATGTACCAGTTGTTGACCAATGAGGAATCGTTGGACCTCGTACCCGTATGCCGGGAAGGGGAGACCATGGCTATCGCCGCAGGCCTGTGGGTCGGCGGCAAACGTCCTGTGGTGTTGATTCAGAACACCGGCATATTCGAATCGGGCGACTCCATACGCGGGCTGGGCTTGGACATAAACCAGCCGCTCGTAATGTTGATCGGCTACCGGGGTTGGAGCCGCCACGGCGTCACCACCGACTCCGCCGCCCGGTTTATTGAACACATCCTCCACGCTTGGGGAATCAATTACTACCTTATCGAGACGGACGAAGACTCCGGCCGGATCAGCACCGCCTTCGAAGAAGCGGAACGGACCCAGAAACCGGTGGCCGTCTTGGTGGGCACCGAGTTCGGCGCCTGATACGACGAAAGCTATTCCGGCCTCGACGACAAGGGATTGACCGATAAGAGACCGGGTCCAAAAGGGCCTGGTCCAAAAGAGGACGAGAATGATAGACAACGACGCTGCGGTAAAGCTCATCGACGGCAAGCGGGGCGACGCGGTCATAATCGCCACCATGAACGCTAACAACGTCAATTTCGGCCTGCCCAGCCTGACCACCAAGCAGACCCTGGACTTTCCGGTTTCCGGCGCCATGGGCAAAGCGTCGTCGGTCGGCTTGGGGCTGGCCTTGGCCCAGCCTGACCGCAAGGTCATGGTGCTGGATGGAGACGGCAGCCTGCTGATGAACCTGGGCACGATGGTCACAGTGGCCAACAAGACCCCGAAAAACCTGTGCCACGTCCTCTTTGACAACGGCGTCTACGCGGTCACCGGCGGCCAGCCGGTGCCAGGCGCGGGCCGCGCCGATTGGGAGACTATGGGCCAAGCGGCGGGTTACGCCGCGACCTTCTCCTTTGACAATCTGGAGGACCTGACCAACGGTATCGACGAGGTTATGGCCGCCACGGGACCGGTCTTCGTACACCTCACCATCAAGCCTGAGATAGAGAACACGCCGGTACAGTTCCGTCAGAGGGCCAACCGCACGATCCACACCGCCATCCGCGAACTGCCCGAAGCCCTCGGGGCCGCCTAGTCCTGCCTGCGGTTGTTGCGCAATGATGTTCCGGGACCTCGGGAAGAGTCTGCTTGCCAGGCTGGGCGCCTACGCCCTTTTTATCCTAGGGTTCTGGCTGCTTTTCCAGGCCTTCGAACGCCCCAGCCCCGCCTTGGGAGTCTTGGGCGGGGCCTTGATTCTGGCGGCGATGTATTCCATGGCCAAATCGGGAGTTAACGCCGGCTCCGGACGACCCCGCTTTCCTTGGCCCTTCCGAGATTCCGTGCCGCCCGCAGACAGCCCGGCCGGCCCAAGTCTGTCTGACGCCGAGGACCGGGAGGGGCGCGGCTGATGGGCTCCTCCAATCGAGGCCGTTCGGGAGGCGACCCGTCTCCGGCCATTCCTTCAATGGAAGCTACCAAGGCTCTTAACTATCACCGGGGCGGGGCCCTCGTGGTTTCGACCTCAGCGGCGCTTCGGGAGTGGAGCGCGGTATCGGAGCGGCGCGATCTCGACGTCGACCTCAAGGACTGTATGGACCGGGCGCCCGCCGTCGGACTGGGGCTCGCCTTGGCCCAGCCTGAATCCAAGGTGATGGTCTTGGACTGCGACTCCACCCTGCGCACCAACTTGGGAGGACTGGCCACCATCGGGGAATCGAAACCGGGCAACCTGGTGCATTTCGTCTGGGACGATGTTTCCAGCCGGTCGACTGGCGGGGTACCCATAAAGGAGCTCGACCGCCTGGACTTGGTCCAGATGGCGAAGGGCTCCGGCTACGCCGCAGCCTACGAGTTCGAACGCCTGGAGGACTTCCTCATTGGCCTGGAAGAGGTGATGCGGGACGAGGGGCCGGTGTTCGTTCTGGTCAAGGTCGACCGGCAGGGTGAGCTACCGGCGTTCCCGGAGCGGACGATGGCCGAAGGTTGCGCCCAAGTCAGGGAGCAACTGGCCGAGGCATAATCCGCAGCCGCCGCGGGATTGTCCCACCGACTCGGCCAGTTGCGGTTTTCGCCGGAATTCCAGCCTACTATTTCGTAGTGGCGCTGCCCTCGAGGACGCCGGGCCGGACCACGATCTGCCTGGCGACCGTGTAGCCGATGGACACCCTGTCGTTCTGCGTGTCCACCTCCATCACCCCCAGGTAGGGCGCGGCTTCGGCTACCTTAACCGTGTGTTCCGGGATCAGCAGGCACTCGGCCAAGAATTCCAGCAACCGCGAGTCCTCCTCCGGCACCCGGTCGACCACATAGGGTTCTCCGGCTTTGGCCTGGTCCAGGGTCACCGAATTCTCCGGCATCTTCGGCTCCCCGGTGCCGGGGATGGGCCGGCCGAATGGAGACCGCCTGGGGTGGCCCAACCGTTCCACCAACCGTTCCATGAAATCGTTGGACATTCCGTGCTCCAGCCGGTGGGCCTCGTTGTGGGCCTTGTGCAACTCCATTCCCAGAAGCCGGACGACCAGCCACTCGGCCAACCGGTGCCTTCGGGCTATATCCTCTCCCGACTCCTGTCCGTAGCCGGTGAGGCGAATACGTTTATCGGTGCCGATGTCCACCAGGCTGGCCTTCTCCATGCGGCGGATCATGCCGGCCACGGACGGCACGGAGGTTCCCAGCCCCTCGGTTTCCGGGAGCCGCCGCAACGAGTCCGTCAACTGGGTGACCGTCGGAATTTCGTCGTCTTCCCACAGTCTATACAGGCATAACAAGTAGTTTTCGGTCCCTGCGGATAGCCGTTCATTCCGCATTTCCACGTCGACTTCAGGGTCTCTTGTTGCCCGTTTTCTGGATCTAGGCATGGACTAGCCCTCGTGTGTAGACATCGAGACCGGCGAAATGTTCCGCCTTTCGATTGGTTCAAGACGAGTATAACAAATCGACAATAGGAGCCCTTAGGAATCGTAACCATGTGATGGGCAAAAAAATTCCCTCCTCCTGGAGGCGGGGAGGGTAAGAGCGGTGCGGGACTCAGGAAGTTTAGTGGCCGGGACCGGCGCCAACCAGCCGACCAGCGGCGAAGGGTTGCCCGTAGTGACCGTTCCGCAGCTTCACCTCGACCCTGGCGCCGACGGGGAATTCTTCGGTGTGGGAACCGAGGCAGCCAACAACGGCGCCGGACGACAGCTCTACCCGGTAGATGAAGAACGGCCCTCGGAACTCCCGGTCCACGATGACGCCGTTGCTTGCTTCGGACAATCGGCATTCCAGGCAGTCAGGGCGAACCATGACTTCAAGACGGTGGTCCGCCGCAATGTCGTCGGAGTGGTCATTGAACGACCGGGGGACCGGCACGGGGAACGACAGGGGATGGTGCAGTTCGATGGGGCCGATCTCGGTGAGGAGCCTGCCGCCGTCCTGAGACGCCGACAGGAAATCAACCGCGCCGATGAATTGGGCCACGAATTTAGTTACCGGCGAGTGGAAAATCTCGCGGGGCGAACCGGCCTGCTCCACTTGGCCCTCGTTCATCACGGCGATGACGTCACCGAGGAACAGCGCCTCCTCTTGATCGTGTGTAACGAAGATTGCCGTCGTCCCGCTGGCTCGAAGGATGCCTAGGACGTCCCGGCGGACCTGTTCCCGTAGATTCGTGTCCAGGTTGGAGAAAGGCTCGTCCAAAAGGAGCACGTCGGGTCGCGGCGCCAAGGCCCGTCCCAACGCGACCCGCTGCTGCTGGCCGCCGGATAGCTCGTGGGGCATCCTGTCCCGAAGGTCGGAGAGACCGACCAACTCCAGGACCTCGTCTACTCGAGCCCGGCGCTGTACACTCTTGGGCAGGCCGTATTCTACGTTCTGACCTACCGTGAGATGGGGGAAAAGAGCGCCTTCCTGGAAGACCATGCCCACCCGCCGTTTGTCCGGCGGCACCCATGAACCAGCGTCGCTAACAACACGGCCTCCGATGACTATCTCGCCCGAGTCCGGCTGCTCGAAGCCGGCGATCAGGCGCAGCGCCGTGGTCTTCCCGCAACCGCTGGGGCCCAACAACGCCAGTATCTGTCCTGGCCCGACCGACAGCTCCAAGCCGGAGACAGCTACGACGCCTCCGAACCGCTTGGTCAGGGAGACGCAACCGACGGCGCCGGATTCGGGTCGTATGGGACCCGGTCCGGTTGGTCCGGCCCTGTCCGGGAGTTCCTTCGTGTTGGCTGTTGCCGTCGTCATCCGGCCAGAACGGCGAATAAAGAGTCCATCTTTCGATTGAGCTTCTCTTGACGCGATTCACCGGGTTCGTGGTAGATTAACCGCCGACGCAACCTCGGTAGACGAGCGGTAGTGTAGGCATTAGCCGCCAGAATGTCAACACATATTTCCAAATGTATTGGCTGTAAATTCCACGCCATCATGCCGCCGGGAATCCAAACGTCCATGAGCCGAACGCCGTTGACCGATTGCGTAATTTCTACCATGACCGCAGCCTCATCCCTGAAGCTAATACAGTCGGGCGGTGTATTTTGCTCTTGCGTCTGTCCGGGGGTTGTATTCAATCTCCGGCGGTACGCACGAACGTAATTGCATAGTTAAGATGCACAGTATCACACCCTCAAATATAACCCGCAGGGTCCTCGCAACTCCACTGGTCGAGTCATTGAGGTGAGCGTAGTTTCGGGTCCCGTTCATCGTCTGAGATCCTTTGCCGGAAGCAGGGGCGTTCCTCCTCTGGTAATATTGGCGCCCGCATTGGTGGTTGGGGCCGCGCTGCTCCTGCCGCCAGTGTACCTGGTAGTCCGGGCGTTGGGCGGGGGCGGCGAGCTGTGGGAGCTGTTGTTTCGCGAGCGGGTCGCAGAGATATTGGGGCGAACGCTTCTATTGGTCGTGACAGTTACGGCCGCCTCCATCGTGATCGCCCTGCCGCTGGCCTGGTTGACGGTACGCACCGACCTGCCGTTCCGCAGGCTGTGGGCCGTGTTGGCCCCATTGCCCCTGGTGGTTCCCAGCTACGTGGCCGGGTTCATAGTGGTGGTGGCGCTGGGGCCGAAGGGAATGCTCCAGCAGGCTCTGGCTGGCCCTTTCGGCATCGAGCGCCTGCCCGACATCCACGGTTTTGCCGGCGCATTGTTGACCCTGACTTTTCTCAGCTATCCCTATGTTCTGATAACGCTGAGAGCGGGCCTGTTCCGCATAGACCCGGCCTTGGAGGAATCGGCCCGGGGGTTGGGGTTGGGACCGTGGGGAGTCTTTTTCCGGATTATCTGCCCGCTGTTGAGGCCGGCCATCTCCGCCGGAGGACTTCTGGTGGGCCTGTACACTCTGAGCGACTTCGGGGCCGTGTCCCTCCTTCAATACGAGACCTTCACCTGGGCCATTTTCGTGCAGTACGACTCGGCCCTCGACCGCACCCTTGGGGCGGGACTGTCGCTGGTGTTGGTAATCGTAGCCCTTGGATGGGTGGGGCTGGAACTGGCCACACGGGGCCGAAGCCGTTACTACTCCATCTCGGGGGCGCCGTCGCGACCGCCGGGACTGGTGCGTCTGGGCCGGTGGCGTTGGCCGTCATTGTTGTTCTGCGCCGCGGTGTTGGCCTTCGGACTGGCGTTGCCCATGTCAATTCTCGGCTATTGGGTCGTGCGGGGATTTCTGGCGGGAGAGGCGCTGACGCTGGTCTGGGAGGCGCTGCGCAATTCGGTTTACATTTCAGCCCTCGCGGCCGTGGCGGCCACCGGGGCGGCAGTACCGGTCGCCGCCCTCTCGGTGCGGTTCCCCAGCCTGATCAGCGCGGGGCTGGAACGGTTGGGTTACGTGGGATTCGCACTGCCCGGTATCGCCATCGCCTTGGCCTTGGTCTTCTTCGCCACCAACTATGCCCTCCCCATTTATCAAACGACCGGGCTGCTGGTCTTGGCCTATGTGGTACTGTTTCTTTCCCCGGCCATCGGGCCGGTCCGAACGTCGCTCCTGCAGATCAACCCACGCCTGGAGGAGGCCGCGCGGGGGCTGGGCCGGGCCCCGATGAGCGCCCTTGCCTCCGTCACGCTTCCCATCGCCCGGCCAGGGCTGTTGGCTGCGGCATCTCTGGTGTTCCTGTTGACCATGAAGGAGTTGCCAGCCACTCTCATCCTTGGTCCAACCGGTTTCAATACCCTGGCGACATCCATCTGGTCGGCTGCTTCCGAGGCATTCTTCGCCCGGGCCGCCATACCGGCGCTGCTGTTGATCGCGGCTTCGGCCATCCCCCTTGCCATTCTCATGCTCAGAGAACGCCGTTAGGCTATAATCGCGGCTGCGGTTTCCGCTGGCCCCGATTCTCCAGTCCATCGACGGGACCGGACCAAAATCCAGGGGAGGATTGATCGTGACCCAATCTGCAGGACCTCCGAAATTCATTCTTCCCGGCAAGCTGATCGACGGCGTTCAATCGACCTCCCAAGAGGGTATGGCCATAGCCGTAGAGAATGGCCTGATCACTTGGGTCGGCAAAAGAGGAGAGCTGGACTCCGGCGGCTCCCAAGGGCATGAAACCCTGGAGTTTCCGGGTTCCACCCTTCTTCCTGGGCTGTTCGATTGCCATAGCCACACCAATATGCCCGGCGACGGCAGGACGGGAGAGCAGGTTGACGACCAAGACAACGACGAGGTCCGTCTGCTTCGCTCCGCCCGCAACACTGCGGCGGCATTGGCCACGGGCGTTACCTCGCTGTGCGATTGCGGCTCTTGGGGGCGCACCGGGTTCGCGCTCAAAGAAGGCTTGGCGCAGGGCCTTGCCGAAGGACCCCGGCTGCTGGTATCCGGACCGCCCCTCACCGTCACCGGCGGGCACCTGTGGTACATGGGAGGCGAGGCCGACGGAATCGACGGTGTACGCCGGACGGTGCGCTCCTTGATCAAAGCCGGGGCAGACTTCATAAAGATCGCCGCCTCCGGAGGCAGCACCCTGACCAGCGACCCCTACCGCCCTGCATACTCCTTGGGGGAACTCTCGGCGATTGTGGAGGAAGCCCATAACCGGGGCAAGCCGGTATTGGCCCATTGCCGGTGCACCGCCGCAATCAACCTGGCCATCGACGCCGGGGTCGACGCGATTCTTCATTGCTCCTTCTACGACTCGGACGGGACCTACCGGTACGACGATGCGACGGCTGACCGCCTGGCCGCATCGGACACCTGGCTGAACCCCACGTTACACATCGGCCGGGCCTCCCGGGCGGCGTTGGAGAAGACCATGAGAGTCCGTGCTCTGACAGCCGACGAACAGGACCGGCTGGACCGGTCTAAACGGATGGGGGAAGCCGTGATGGTCCAATTCAGCCGGCTGATCGCGGCCGGAGTCAAGCTGGCCGGCGGCTCGGATTGCGGCTGGGGAGACTACCCGTTCGGCGATTTCCAAGGAGAGATTCTGGCCATGGCCGACGCCGGGCTGCCCCCGATGGATGCCATCCTCGCCGGCACCCGGAACACAGCCGCCGCCCTGCGCCTGCAGGATGCCACCGGGTCGATAGTCGCCGGGAAGGCCGCTGACCTGTTGTTGGTCGACGGCGACCCATCGAAGGACCTCAGGGCCCTGCGGGCCGTGACCGCCGTTTTCAAGGCGGGCGAGCCGGTGGCCTCCGCCCATCCCGCCCTGGTTACAGGGTAGTGCGCCCGTATGCATCATTGGGAAGTGGGCGGCCAGATCAGCATCGGCTGGCCGGAACACGGGGTGCCGGAGCGGGAATACACGATCGTCGAATTCGACCACCTGGGACCGGTGTTCCGGGGCCGGGTGACCGACGGGCGGAAACAGGGTGGCTTCCTTGTGGTGTTGGTTGCCCCGACACCGTCCTGGAGATGCTGGCGGAACGGGCGACGGAGAAGCTGGGGTTCAAGGTGGTAGTCTCCCACCTGAAGTGCAGCATAGAGGGCTCCGTGCTTCGCAGTTTCGATTACGAATGGTACCCCACGCCGGAATTCGCCGAACGCCCGGGTGCCTTGGCCCGTACCATAGGCGAAGCACTGGAGGAGTTGCGCGGGTTGGGTTGACCACCTGGCCTCGTTTTCTGTCGACGGAGGATGCCCCCGTAGACTAAGAGCGTGGCCGCTTGTATTATTGTGTCCGCAAAGGTCGCCCTACCGGGGCGGCGCAGAGGAGGAAGTCAGATGAAAAAAGTCACCATGAATGACATCCCACGGACCAAAGCCGAGATGACCGGCGGCCTGATGACCGGCACACAAGTTTGGCGGCAGGCCATCCTTGATCCCGAAGACAGCGACAATTTCAACTTCGCCATCGTCGCCTTTGACGCCGGCTCCCGGAACAAGTTTCACAAGCACTCGGGAGACCAGATTCTGGTCATAACCGAGGGGACCGGCACGGTGGCCACCGACGACGAGAGCCTGACGGTCAACGGAGGCGACGTCGTGGTCATCCCGGCTGGCGAAAATCACTGGCACGGCGCCCCCGACGGTACCTCAATGGCCCACATCACCATCACCGTGAAAGGGAGCCAGACGGAGCAGACCGAAGCGTAGCAGCCACCCCGTCTTGTACCCGGAGATTGCAAGGCCCCCGGCGTTTCCGCCGGGGGCCCTCTTTTTGGTCCCGGCCCGGGTGCCGCCGGCGCCGGAAAGATCAGCTGTGGTGGTGGATCTCAGCGGGGCGTTGTCCGCTTGCTTCCGATTTTGCTTCCCGGCACTCCTCCGGGATCTCTTCCGGGTGATCGTGAGGGTGGTCATGGGGGTGTATCTCGGCATTTACCCCGTTGCCGGATACCGGACCGCCGCCGCTGTCGGGCTTGCCGTTGCGTCCGAAGAAGTGGGGGCTCTCGGCGACGATGGTCATGCCCTCGTGGTGTATCACGGGCATTTCCGCCCCGTAGGTCATCCGCAGGACCTCAGGGGTTATCACTTGGGAAGGCGGACCTTCGGCCAAGACCCGGCCCGCGAGACACACAATCCAGGGCAGGTGCACCGCAACCGCGTTTATCTCGTGGGTGGTGATGACAATGGTGACACCTTGGTGATTCAGGTCGTGCAACAGGTGCATCACGTCGTCCCGGGTCTTGATATCGACGCCCGACGTGGGTTCGTCCAACAATAGCAATCGCGGGTTGCTGACCAAGGCCCGCGCCAGGAAGACCCGTTGTTGTTGCCCGCCGGACAACTCCCGAATGTGGCGGCCCGCGAGGTGCAGGATGCCCAGCCGGTCCATCACCTCCTCCGCCACCTGCTTGTCTTCCTTGCGGTACCAAGGGAACAACCGGTTGCTCATGGTCTTCCCCATCATTACGACCTCGCGGGCGGTCACCGGGAAGTTCCAGTCAATGGTCTCAATCTGGGGCACGTAACCCACCCTGGGCCGTTTCCGCGTGGCGTCCACCCCGTTGACCAGGACCTCTCCATCGTAAACGTCCACGGCCCCCAGCATCGACCGCAGCAGTGTCGTCTTACCGGACCCGCTCGGGCCCAGGAGTCCCACGAAATCGCCGGGCATTATGCGCAGGTCGATGTCGGTCAGCACCAGCTGTTTCTCATAGCCGCAACTCATGCCGTGGATTTCCACGACCGGGTCGCCGGGTGTTCTATCGTGTGGTAAAGGGTGCAGCATTTTATTCTCTAATGGCGATGGTGGTGACCGCTGCCGCCGGGCATGTGAGGCCGGTGTTCCATTTCATGGGGAGGGTGACCGGCGGGGACTTGCTGTTCCTCCCCGTGGCCGTCGTGTCTGCCGTGTTGACCATCGCCGACGAGTTGAGTCGCGACGAGCTGGGCGTACAGACCGTTCCGGTCCAGCAGTTGCCGATGGTCGCCCTGCTCCACAGCGTGGCCGCCGTCCAGCACCACGATGCGGTCGGCATCCCGGATTGTGGACAACCGGTGGGCGATGACGAGCGTGGTGCGTCCCTCCATCAGACGCTCCAACGCCTGGCGCACCTGGCGTTCGTTGACTGCGTCCAAATGGGACGTGGCCTCGTCCAAGACCAGTACGGGAGCATTCTTCAACAAGGCCCGGGCGATGGACAGCCGTTGGCGTTGGCCTCCGGAGAGCTGCATTCCCCTCTCCCCGACCATTGTGTCGTACCCGTCGGGGAAAGAGGCGACGAAATCATGAGCGTTGGCCTGCCGGGCCGCCTCCTCAACTTCCTCTTGGCTGGCTTCCGGCCGTCCCAAGCGTATATTCTCCCCGATGGTCGAGTTGAAAAGGTAGGTGTCCTGAGATACCAGCGCGATCTGTTTCCGGAGGGCGTCCAGACCGAACTCCCGAACGTCGTGGCCTCCCAGCCTGACTGATCCCGCGCCGGGGTCCCAGAAACGCATCATAAGATTGGCGCAGGTGGTCTTGCCCGCGCCGGAGCGGCCTACCAGCGCGACAGTATTCCCGGCCGCCACAGAGAAGGTGACACCCTCGAGGGCCTGTGGTTCGCCGGGACCATAGGCAAACGCGACCCCGTCGAAATCTATTGACGGGGCAGGCCCGGAACCGTTCCGGTGTTGGCTTACCCCCGGTCCGTCCGCCACCGGCACCGGCTCGTCATGCACCAAGAACAACCGCCGCGACGCCGCCAGCGTTTCCATTAGCTGTTTCATGGTACGGGCAATGTCGGAAATGGGAGCGAAGGCGGCAACCGACAGGACCACCGCCAGGATCAAATAAGGGCGTGAGATGTCGCCCCGCGTCAACATCCACACTGCCATCGCCAACACGGCCAGACCACCGAGGGCCGTCATCGATTCGATGAAGCCGACCTGGAACGCGCGTTCCTTGAGGAACCGGAGCTGGCAATAAGCAAATCTCCAACTGTTCGAGACCATTTCGGCGGTACGGGACGGCCCTTGACCGAACGCCGAAATCTCTCGCATACCCTGGATGCTATCCACCATGTGGGAATGGACATCGCCCAACTGGTCCCTCAACTCCTCGCCAAGACGCTCCGACCGGCGCTGGGCGAAGAACGGGCTCACGGCCACCGCCGCCAGGAAGGGCAGCAGCACCAAGGCTACCGGCCAAGCAATTATGGCCAGCGTCGCCAGCACCGCTGCGGGGACCAATATGGCCACAAAGGCCGGAGTGACGGTGTGGGCGAAGAAGAACTCCACGGTCTCCACGTCCCCTCCGACCAGGCTTACCAGGTCGCCGGACCGCCGGCGCACCATGTAGGCTGGGGCCAAAGGATCGAGTTTCCTGTAGAGATCGACTCGCATCTCGCCCAATAACCGGTAGGCCAGGTCGTGGGCGGCCCACGACTCCACCCAAGTGAACAAAGCCGCCAAGGGAACGAAGACGCCGAGCAGGACCAGCAGCAGGGTGAGGCCGCCGCCGCTGATCACGTTTCCCACCAGCAGAGCGCTGATGACCCCGATTCCGACGATTGATCCGTGCTGGAGCAGACCCAGCAGGAACGTCAGCGCCAGCTCGTTCCGCCACGGCGCCACCAACCCCAGCAGGCGCCGCCATACCGTGAGTATTCCCAATGGCCGGGCGGCTCCGTGGCCCTCGTGATGGCGGCCGGCGGCAGTTTCGTGATGGTGGTGGCCGTGGCCGTCCCCTCCATGGGCTGGCTGTGGAATGAATGTTTCAGCTGCCGGAACGGGATGCGCAGTGGGCTCGTGGTCATCGTGGGCCCCGTCATCAACTCCGGGCGCCAGCAGATCATGGGCTCCGTGGTCGTGCTGTTGGGCCATCAACGTGGCGTATATTCCGCCCGTGGCCACGAGCTGTTGATGACCGCCGGATTCGGCCAGCCGGCCTTCGTCCAGCACCAGGATGCGGTCGGCGTTTACTACGCTGGACAGTCGATGGGCGATTATCAGCGTGGTGCGGCCCGACATTAGCCGTTCCAACCCTTCCTGGATCACCGCCTCGTTTTCGGCGTCGACGTTGGACAGCGCCTCGTCCAGCACCAGGACCGGCGCATCTTTCAACAACGCCCTGGCGATGGCGATCCGTTGTTTCTGGCCGCCGGACAGCCGGGCTGCCCGCTCGCCCACCACGGTATCGTAACCCTGAGGCAGGCGGGAAATGAACTCGTGGGCGTTGGCGGTCCGGGCCGCGGCTTCAAGCTCTTCGATCGCGGCATTGGGTTTACCCATGCGAAGGTTATCGGCGACCGTACCGTGGAACAGGTAGGTGTCCTGGGTGACCACCGCCACCTGTTCCCGCAACAAACTCAAGGGGATTTCCTTGACGTCCTGGCCGCCCAGAAGCACCCTGCCCTGCTGGGGGTCGAAGAACCGGAGAATCAGCCACACGACGGTAGATTTGCCAGCCCCGCTGGGACCCACCAGTCCCAGTGTCTCCCCGGCGTTGAGAGTGAAAGACAGGTCGTGAAGGGCCGGCCGGCGGCCCCCGCTGTAGGCGTAGCTGACCCCGTCGAATGTCACTTCCGGGGCCGGGCGCGTGCCGGCTGTTCCTGCTCCGTCAGACTCCGCAGCCTGGGTCGGGGAACTGGAGCCGCCAGCCCGGCGGGCCGGGTCCTCGACCTCCACCTTAGCATCCAGGATGGTGAAAATGCCCTCCGCCGACGAAATAGCCATCACTCCGTCGTGGTATAGCTGGACCAACTCCCTGAGGGGACGGAATATCTCCACACCCAGCATCAACACGATGAGGAGGGGCCGAAGCTCCAAATCGCCGTCGCTTACTCTTACCGCGCCCCATGCCAAAGCCGCGGCTGCGCCGGCGGAGATTCCGAAGATGGTCAGGGCGTTGGTGGCGCTGTTGGCGGCCAGCACTGCCATGGTTGCGCGGAACAACTCCCTGGCCCGCCGGGCTAACAGCTCTCCTCTGGCCCCGCTTTGACCGAAGGCCTTTAACGTAGCCAGGCCTTGAACGGCATCGAGGAAGTCGGCCCCCAGAGCCCCGTAGGCGTCGCGCCGCGCCATGCTGCTGCGCCTGTTCCAGCGGTGGAAAATATTGGGGATGATCAGGGTCACCAAGGCGAAGGCCAAGAAGATCAGGCCGGTCCTGAAATCAATCAAAGCCATGAATACGAAGATGACCACCGGGGCCAGCGCCGCGACGATCATCTGGGGCAGGTAGCGGCCGAAGAATGCCTCCAGCCGTTCCACGCCCTCAGCCAGTGACATCAGAGCATCGCCCGTACGGGTCTGGTCGAAGTAACCCGGTCCGAGGTCCAAGGAATGCTGGTAGAGCCGCTCCCGCAGCCGCACCTTCACGATGCTGGCGGTATGGTGGCTGACCACCTCCTGCAGGTACTGCAACCCCGCGCGGGCCACAATGAGGGCCGCCATGACTGCCAACGGCCAAGCAAGGGTGGAGAACGCCGCCCCTTCCTGGATTACCTTGACGATAATGATGGCCGCAACCACCAACCGGGCAACCCCGGCAGCGGCCGCCAACATGCCCACCAAAGCGGCCAGGACGATCCGCCATCTGACGTCTTGGGCCAAGGCTAAGAGTCGCGGATGAAGGTACATCTAGTCTCTCCGGGCCGGGTGTATCGTCAGGATAACCCGCGGCGGGTAAAGTTCCGGGTAAAATTCGTTAGCGCCGCTTCCGCACAACTGTCACGGCAACCCCGACACACGTCGTTGATGATAGCGCGGCGGCAATTGAAGGGCAACACGCACGAGCGCCTGGGCAGGGTTATTTAATTGTTGAACCCGCCGCCCTCCCGTCGTCCCGGTCGCAACCGGGACCAGGACCGGACGTCGATTTTGGTTCCCCAAGACGCCTCTAACCCAAGGTTGGGGTCTGGATTCCGGCTGAGGCCGGAAAGACGGGGGGATTTTTCCGACAATCAAATGACCTTGCCGCCTGGCGTTCTAGTCCGCGAACCTCAGGATACTGTACATGTGCATGAAGAGCTTCCCTCCTTCTTTCGCCAAGACCCAGATGCCGTCGCCGCTGGTCGGGCGCACGTGGTCTACGGCAAGCAATTCGGTATAGCGCACCTGCCCTCTGCCTTGGAACGCCTCCGAGAGGCGAAGGGATTCGACCGAAGGCACCAGGCGGTCATCCTGGTCGTGCATCACAAGCAGGCGGGCGGAGATGTCATCCACGTAGTCCGCCGGTGAAATGGTCCGTATGTCCTCGCGGAACCAGGCAGGGAGGGCGTCGTACAAAACGCGGGCCTCCTCCGGTGTGGCGCCGTCCAGCAACCGGGACACTCCTCGCCCCTCTTCCGAAAGGCTTTTCATCGCCGCGGCGTCCGCGGGCTGCCCATCCAGATAAACGCGGGACAGCAACTCCACGTCGTTGGGGTCTTCTAGGGTTTCGATCAGCTCGTTGGCCACGACTTTGAGGGTGAGTTGGTCGGGGTTCCAAGGGATGCGCTCCCCCTTATAGTGGCTCGAACGGGCAGCCACCTGGAGAAGCAATTCCTCCGCGTCGAAGTAAGGACCGAAGGCATTGACGAATTTCACTTGGTCCCGCACCCTGCCGTCGGCCGCCGCGACCAAGGCGAAGGATGCCCCGACGCAGAACCCGCCCATCCCGACCCGTTCGGGATCGACCGAGTCGTGTTCAACCAACCGTTGAAACGCCCAGACCAGATTCTCCCGCTCCGACGGGTCGATGTTATGTTGCAACGCCATCGTGGGAGACCAGTGGAACATGGTCACAAACCCCGCCCTCGCCAACGCGTTCCCCAGGTTCACCACGTCATCGTCGTCGGGACCGGCGGCATTCGCGCCCAGGAACAGCAATACGCCAGCCCTCGTGCCGCCGTCGTCCACTCGATATATATCGGCCCTGCCCTCTCCTGAGGGACGGTCGTAGGTGATCCTCTCCCGGAGCGGTTCGCCGGTAAACGAGGACTGGGGTTTGAACGGGACCTCCATCACCTGCATGACAAACAGGGCCGTGTTGAAGCCGGTCCTGCCCTGCGGAGTCGCGACGATAAACAGGGTCAGGAGCGAACCAAAGACGACAAGGAAGATAAACAGCCGGCGGGCCCATCCGAGCGCGAACCGTTTCAACGGGCCGGCGAGACGGAACGGGAGCATCCATTTGTCACCTCGGTCCATGCTCACCTCAGTGACTAAACCCTGACGACTGATATCATAAGCGCTGAGATTATCCGGGTTGCGGCCATTGCCAGGAACACGATGGGCCACGGGCTCCCGGCCACATCGAGAACGACGCTGAAGACTAAGGCCTGGGCGCCCGCGTAAAGGTAGCCGTGGGCGTCCAACAGACCGGAGGCCGTACCGGACATGCGCCGGCCCGCCATATCCGCCGCCATCGTGGCAAGGGGGGACAGCCCCATCGCGATCCCGCCAACGAGAAGCAGAACGGCTCCGAGGCTTACGCTGACCGGCGGGGCCAAAGCGATGCCCACCAGCGCCGCGGCGCTGATCAGGCAAGACGCGATGACCATGGGCGTCCGGGCGCTGTGGAGGAGCCGGTCCGAAATCAAGCCGGATATCGGCGGGGCGATCAAGTAGCCCAGCGGCAGCAGTACGGTCAACAAGAGGGTCGACCCGATGGACAATCCGCCTTCTTCGAAATAGTAAATCGGCACCCAGGTGGTGAGCCCGTACCGGACCACATTTTCCAGCCCCTTGACGTGGCTGGCCATCAAGAACCTGGAATCCGACAACAACTCACGGTACGGACCGAAACCTTTCAATCGCTCCGGCGCCAGAGCCTCCGGGACCGCCGATACCTGGTCGTCCTCCACGTATTCCGGCAGACCGGAATCGGCTGGCCGGTCTTTGGCTAGAAAATACAGGCCTATCGCCATCACTACGATAATCAGGGGAGGATAGCGGAAAGCGGCCCGCCAGCCGAACTCGGCTCCCACGGTGCCGGACACCCACCACATGAGCAGCATTGCGCCGCCCGTCGCGGTGCCCAATATCCCCATGGCCATGCCCCGGTCCCGCCGGGGCCACCATTGGGTGAGCATACTGATCCCGGGGGCCCAGCAAGCGGCATTGACGAACCCGACGATTCCCCAAGGGACCGCCATCGTCAGGGTCGAAGTGGCGAAGCTGGTGACCCAGTTGAAGACCGCGGTCAGGACCGCTCCCAGCAGTATCCATAACCGGAGGCCGTACTTCTCCGCCAAGCGGCCGTGGACCAGGTCTCCCAAGCCGAAACCCCAGAGCAGCATGGCGTTAATGACGCCGATTTCCAGGTTGCTCAGCGCCAGGTCTTCCTTGACCAGCGGGGAGACGGGCCAGAAGTTAAAACGCCCGAGATAAACGAACAAATAAAAAATGGCGTATGCAAGAAGCACTCGCCACTTGATAATGTGGTAGGAACGGGGCAGATCGGCGTACCGGACCGCTTTGGCGCTGCTCATCTATCAACCCGCCCTGAAAGGCGCCCCGCCCTTGAAAGCGCCGCTGCCTGCGGACGTGCCTCTGGCTAGCTGGCTAGCCGGCTGGAATGGCGGCCCTGGCGATCTCCAGCAACTCCTCGTTGGAGGCTTCCAGGTCGATCGGTTCGCCGTGGGGTTGGGGCACCGGGAAACCGGTCTTGCAGTAGAGTTCTATCCGGTTGCCTTCCGGGTCGAAGAAATACATACCGAAGGCGTTGCCGTGGCTCACTATGCGATCGATTTCTACGTTCTCGTCCTTGAGGCGTCCGTGGTATTCCTTCAGATCGTCCAGTCCCGGAACGATGAACGAAATCTGCTGGATCACTTTGGCGCCATCGGAGGTGACCCGCCCCTTCATCAACACGAACTCGTGGTGTTCACGGTCGGGGTGGGAGCTCAGGAAGGTCATACCCCGACCGTCCAAGTCCTCATCGGCCACCTGCAGCCCGATCACCCGGGTGTAGAAGTCCCGCTGCTTCATGATGTCTTCGGCATAGATTCCAACGTGGCCCAAGGCCTCTACCTGTGCCATTTCGTCATCCTTCGCTCTACGGAACCTCTGAACAAGTCCCTTCCCCCGATGGGGGAAGGTTAGGATGGGGGTGCCGGCGCTCATTTGATAGCTAATACCGTTAAGCTCTCCTCCGAGATTTCGGCTTTCGCCTCAATGACCATAACTTGTTCAGCGGTTCCCTACGTTAGTGTTTGGCGATTATACAACAATTGACTTGGCCGGGGCTGGAGTATCAGCTCACGGCAGTCTTGTTCAGAGCCTTCCGCTCGGCGTTCGCAACGGCCAGGTTGGCCGCCAACTGGGCGAGGGTGCGGACCGGGACGCCCGTGGCCCCCTTCACCAAGTGCCCGCTGGCCTTCTCTGAGGTCGAAGTGCCAGCGATGTCCAGGTGCACCCAGGCCGCGCCGTCCACGAATTCTTTCAGCAGGAAGGCCGCGCTGATGGACCCCGCCTGCCGCCCGCCGCTGTTTTTCATGTCCGCCACGTCACTGCGGATCAGGTCCTTGTATTCGTCGAACATCGGAAGTTCCCAGTACTTCTCGCCGGTCTCGCTGCCAGCGTCGATAGTCTGGCGAATGAGGTCGTCGTCGTTGCCCATCACCCCGGTGCAGGCCTTGCCCAGGGTGGTGACCATGGCGCCGGTCAGCGTCGCCACGTCCACCAGCCGGGTGATGCCCTGCTCCCTCCCGTAACAGAGGGCGTCGGCCAGCACCAGGCGTCCCTCCGCGTCGGTATTGATTACCTCGATCGTCTTACCGTTCATGGCGCGCACCACGTCGCCGGGCCGTTGGGCGCGACCGCCGGGCATATTCTCAGTAGCCGCGATAATCCCGGTAACGTTTATTTTCGGCTTCAGACCGGCGATGACCTGCATCGCGGCGATGACTGAAGCGCCGCCGGCCATGTCGCCCTTCATGGCCTCCATCCCCCCGGCTGGCTTGATGGAGATGCCGCCGGTATCGAATGTGATGCCCTTGCCCACCAGGCCCAGGTTGTTCGCGGGGTCGTCTGGGTCGCCCGGATACCGCAGTACGATCAACTTGGCCGGTTCCTCGGAGCCTTGGGCGACGCCCATGAACGCGCCCATTCCCATCTCCTTCATCTGCGGGTTGTCCAAGACTTCGATGGAAAGGTCGCAGGCATCGGCCACCCTCCGGGCCGCTTGGGCCATGGAGGTCGGGGTCATCACGTTGGCGGGTTCGTTGACCATATCCCGGGCCAGCACGGCGCCCTCGGCCATGGTGCGGCCGCGGGAAACCCCGGCTTCGATGGATTGCAGCCGGCCTTCGTCCTGCTCGGCGATGATCAGCTCGTCGAATTCGGTGGCCTTTTCGCCGTTCTTGGACTGGTACCGGCCGAATTGGTAAAGGCCCAGAATGGCGCCCTCCGCAATCGCTTGGCCGGAGTCCTCGGGATCGAGCCCGCCTGCTCCCGCGCCGTGGGCGATGGTCACCGCGCTGGAGATTCCCCGGCGGCGCAGGAACCGTAGCGCCTCTCCGGACACCCGACGCACCACATGGGGACCGAACTTGTCCTTGGGTCCCAGCCCCACCACCACGACCCGGTCGGGGCCGATTCTGCCCAAGGAATGTACCAGGGTGGTCTCACCTTCGCCGCCCTTAATCTCGCCGTCGTTGATGAGTTGGCTGATCGCGCCGTCAAGGGCTTGGTCGACAGCGCCGGTGGCGCCGGTGGGCTTCTTGACGCCTTTGAAGAGGTTGACCACCAAGGCCGGGGTTTGGGTGGTAATGATGTCGGCGGCTTTGACTGACACCTTCATGATTCAGCATCCTCTATTTTATTATTGGGCCGTCATCTGAGTGTACGGCAGGAGCAGGGGATTGGCCCAGGGCCCATCGCCCGATCCGGTCCAAGGCCGGTGTTATGTCAGTAGAAGTGTCCACCGTATGGTGTTCACGAGAAATCGGTTCCCAGGCCGGGACCATGCGGCAATAGACCAGCCAGCCTGCGTCGGAGTAGGACTCCGTGTCAAGCCCCGCCTCCCGGGCGTTGAGGCGACGGCGCACCGTTTCCTTGGGCGCGGTGACCTCCACCACCGCCAGCGGCACGTCGAGCGACTCCGCGATACGGTACAACGACTGGCGGGACCGGTGGGTCAGGTTGGTGGCGTCGAACAGTACGGGAACACCGCATCCCAAAAATTGCTCCACCACCAGGTGACAGGCGGCAAACAGCCTGCGGTTTTCCCCCCGCGTGTAGCGCGGCCGGCCCGTAAGCGCCTTCCGCAGCCGGTCCGTTTCCACGACCAGAAACGGCGCCTTTTCCACGACCCGGCGAGCGAAATAGCTTTTGCCGGAACCGGGAAGGCCAGCCAAGACCAACAGCCTCGGCATCCCGGCTCCTCCGGACATCCGGGCGGCGTCGGCGTCCAAGACCGTTCGCAGCAGAGCGGCGTCGGCTGCGGCGGTTGGGTCAGGCGCGTCGGCTACGCTGGAGTCACCTTTGCTGCGGGTCATGGACTCGCACCGGGCATTGGAAGACCCGGCAATCGTAAGGGGCGATATCGGTGCCGTCATCGAGGATCGGGTCTTTGATGAT
Source organism: Dehalococcoidia bacterium (assembly GCA_965220625.1). Lineage (GTDB taxonomy): Bacteria > Chloroflexota > Dehalococcoidia > Lucifugimonadales > UBA3495 > VXOI01. The sequence goes on along the minus strand of CBDCQN010000001.1, from coordinate 1,461,258 downwards.
CGACCCGTGGGAGACCGGGGTGATATTCAATTCCCGGACCAAGTCTGGCGGAAGGCGGCGACTAAGGTCCACGACCCGACTTACGTCGCGTCCCCGGACCAATTATTCGTTTCATCCGCCTGTCCGGCTGCTTGGACGGCCCTCTGCCGGCGTTGGGCGAGTTGGCTCTCCCACATAGCCGGGCTCAACAGGAACACCACTGAGGCGACAATCATCAGCAGCACTGCGAGAATTCCCAGGTCGACGGGCAGCGCGGCCGCGGTTATTGCGATGAGGATCGAGGTGGTCAGTGCCAATAGTCCGATTCTCCAGAGCCGCGGCCCCACCTTGAGGAAGATCGCCGTGGTAACTGCCAAGGCCAGGAAAATGAACGCCTGAGCTGTATCCGTTTGCTTCAACCGCTCGGCGTGGTCGCTCCACAACCCTCCCTGCCAGTTGAGGAATAACACCCACGACGTCAGGAACGGGAAGGGGAGGGCGGTGAGGGACACGAGCAGCCAGTCGCGCCGCGCCACCTTCGAGACCACGTTCAACACGATCCACATGGAGAAGGGGACGTACCCGATGAGGAGAATGAAAAAGACGATGTTGAAGGGCAATTGGCCGGTTGTGACCAACGTCCAACCGCCGTACCCCAAAGCGACTATCGACAGGAGCCACGATAAGGCCGGAGCGGCCAGGGTGTAACCCATCCAGGTGTAGGACCACTGGCTGGGGCTTCCGGCGCGCCAGTTGCGCCAGGTTACGAAAGCGATCCCCAAGAGCACCAGGGAGACCAGGAAATAGTGGCTCCACAGGTGCAGGGCAAACAGCGCCGCCAGTAGGAAATGCGGCACCGTCGCCAGCAGAATGTCTCGCCATACTCGCGGACTGTGCACCGCGTACATATGGCTGGCCACGGCGTCGGGTCTGCCCATCTCTTCGACGGCCCGGGCGACGGCCGAGTCCCGGTCCATACCCTCAGATTCCAGTTCGGCGGCCTTGTCTTCCAGGTGGCCCTGCAACTCCAAGAGTATTTCCCGCTCCTCCGGGGGATCCAGATGGAGGCGTTTGGCCAGAGAGGAGAGGTAGTTTGTTACGTCGACCGGCATCGGTTACCGCTAACGCCGCACTATGGCGGTCCCGGTAGCATTATGGCGTCCATGGCCTGGCTGAACTTTTGCCATTCGTTCAGCCGGTCGGCCAGGGCCTCCTGGCCCTTGGAGGTAATCAGGTAATAACGGCGGCGAACATTGTTGGCCGTATCTTCCCAACGGCCCTCAATCAGCTTCGCCCGCTCCAGCCGGTGCAACGCCGGGTACAGCGTGCCCTCTTTGAAGGCCAGGTAACCGGCGCTCCGTTGGTTGACCTCTTTGGCGATCTGGTAACCGTACATCGGCTCGCCCTGCAGCAGGGCCAGGAGCAGGGTATCGGTGTTGCCTTTCAGGAGTTCTGGTTGCCGCATTCAGACAAGACCTGTGTTGATCCAGTGTCCCGGTTGATCGGACCCAACCGGTGTGATATCAGTTTATTCCGGGCCGGTTAGCTGGTCAAGCCAGTCCGCTTATAGAGAGGGCCGGCACCACCTTGTACCGGATAAGCCACAAAATGCCCAGCACCACCATCGGACTGAAATCGAGGCCGCCAAAGGAAGGCAAGACACGGCGGATCGGCCCCAGAATCGGCTCGGTCAACTGGTTCACCACGTTATTGATTGAGACCAATACGGGGTGAGGCCGCGCCCCGGCAAAAGGGATGATGAACGACATGATCACCCGGGCAAAGATGAGGACCGTGATAACCGTTATGATCAGTTGTATGAGACCGGCCACCGGCTATATCACCCCTGACCGAGTTGGACAGATTTCTTGTAGGCGGCGTCGACGGCGGATATCACTGCGGCGGGGACGCCCTGCTGTTCCAACACCCGCAGGGCCTCGGCGGTGGTGCCGCCCGGCGAGACCACCATGTCCCTCAACTGTGCCGGATGTTCCCCGGTTTCCATGACCAGCCTGGTGCTTCCATAAACTGTCTGCAACACCAGAGTGCGGGCCATGTCCCGGGGCAGGCCCACGTACACCCCGGCGTCGATCATCGCCTCGATGAAGGTGAACACGTAGGCGGGACCGCTGGCGCTCAAGGCGGTGGCCATGTCCATGTATTTTTCGTCGGAGACGTAAATCTCTTCGCCGATACTGCCCAGCACCGACTTGGTCAAGGCCCTCAGAGACCCGTCCACCGCGCTGGAGCAGGTCCAAAGACTCATGCCGCAGCCGATCTGGGCCGGGGTGTTGGGCATGACCCGGACCACCGACGGGTGTTCCAGACCGCCGGTGAGGGTATCCATCCTGGCGCCCGCCACGATGGATAACGCCGCCTGCCGCGGTTCCAGGCGGCCCTTGAGTTGGCCCATTACTTGATCCAGGTCCTGGGGTTTGACCGCGAGCACCACCAGGTCCGCGGCGCCGGCCGACTCCAGGTTGTCCTCCAGGGCCGTCACCCCGAACGCGCCGGTGAGATGGTCCCGTCGCGCCGGAACCGGCTCTCCGACGGCGATGTCCGGGCCTCCGGCCAGACCCCCGGTTATGACTCCGTTGATGATGGCTTCGGCCATCTTGCCGCCGCCAATAAATGCAAGCTTCATCTTGGAAACTATCCCGCGTCAGTCTGCTATCGATTCGGCGCGATTATAACATTCGGGAATGAATCTTCCACGGCCAGGCCCTGCGGTCGAGCCTGCGGACTGCATCTAGAAATCGGCCAGCCCGTTGCCCTTGGCCAGAGCTACCGCCAGCCGGACCGACTCCAACATGCTGGTATGGCTGGCCACTCCTTTGCCGGCAATGTCGAAGGCGGTCCCGTGGTCCACTGAGGTGCGCACGAATGGCAGGCCCAGGTTTGCGGTGATGCTTTCTTCGAAGCCGTATACCTTGACCGGAATATGGCCTTGGTCATGGTACATGGCCAACACGACGTCGTAACGGTTTTCCACGGCCTGATGGAACACCGCGTCTGCCGGAATCGGCCCCACGGCGTTTATCCCTTCGTCGCGGGCCGCCAACACTGCCGGAGCGATCTCTTGGGCTTCCTCGTCTCCCAAGAGACCGCCGTCGCTCCCGTGGGGGTTGAGGGCCGCCGCGGCAATGGAAGGGCTGGCGAAGCCCCATTGGACGAACGACTGGTGGGTAAGCCGCAGGTAGTCCAGAATCCGGTCTTTTTTCACGTAATCGCAGGCCACACGGAGCGATCGATGGGTAGTAAGGTGCACTACCCGCAGGTTCTTGGCCATCAACATCGTAGCCACAATCTTGGCCCCGGAGAGCTCTTGAAGAAGCTCCATATGGCCGATGGACGTGTAGCCGGCCAGACTGGCCGCCTCTTTGTTCAGCGGCGCGGTCGCCAGTGCGTCGACTGTCCCGTCCAACGCCAGGTTCCCCGCCTTGGTCACCCATTCCATGGCGGCTTTGCCACAGGTGGGATTTATCTCCCCCACCGTGATGTCCTCCGGGTTCAGATTGCCGATGTCGACCACGTCGATCACGCCGGAGTCTAGGCCGGCCCCGCCGATATCGGCGGGTTGGTTGACGCGGAGGCTGGACCCGGTGAGTTCGACAGCCCGCTCCATGGCAAAGACGCTGCCGACGACGATGGGGCGGCAGGACGTGTAGACCCCCGGATCAGCCAAAGCTTTCGCCACCACTTCCGGACCGATGCCGCAGGGATCACCCATGGTGATGGCGATTCCGGGTTTGCTTGCTTGGTTCATGGCGCCTTCTCCGAACGATCAAAAATGGACGAAACTGGCGGGAGACGGTCCGCATTCCGGGAAGGGGACGGCGTCGAATATCAGCCGTTCGAGGTTATGTCGTGAAGGGGTGGGAGCCCGCCGGAATTATAGCATGGGCGGGGTTCCATCCCCGGCTGCCGCTGTGGTATGGTTCAGCCCGATCAAGAAAGAGCCCCCGGCGGTCCATGCCGGGGGCTCCAGGGGAAGGGGCCGGCTGGTACGTTGACACCACCCGTGAGATTCGAATAGCCGCAGCAGCCATCGGACCTCCACAACCACACGCCCGTAACAGGCGGCCCCCCGTTCCTTTGTTTGTTTGTCCTTTGACGGATTCCCTCTACCGGTTTGCTAGTTTGTCGATCTCCTCATCTTGCTGCTTTCTCCGGCTCCCTGGTTATTCGCACTTGTTCCAACCGCAGGAGAGGCACATCAGGCAGCCCTCCTGGAAGATTACCGGGGCGTTGCAGTCGGGACACCTGCGGGCCGACGGATTGCCGCTGGCGTGTCCGTTGCCGTTGCCGTTCAAACTCTTTACCACTTCGGGAGTGAATTTCATCTGGACCGCGTCGGGACCGGCCTGCCCGCGTCCCCGGAAGTCACCGGGAACGTGGCGCTCCAACGCCAGAGCCACGGCGTCGGGACCGGAACGGACCAGCGTACCCTCGTCCCAAGCCGGGCAGCAGGTAATTCCCCGCAACTGCTCCAGCACCGCGTTGGGGTCGATCCCCGACCGCAACGCGAGGGATACCAACCGGGATATGGCTTCCAGTTGGGCTGAGTCGCAGCCTCCGGCTTTGCCCAGGTTGCCAAAGACCTCAAAGGGCCTGTCTTCCTCGTCAAAATTGACGGTCACGTACATATTGCCGTGGCCGGTGCGCACTCGCTCGGTGACGCCTCGGATGGACGGGGGCCGCTGCCGGGGCGACGCATGGGCTGCGGCCGGGGGCGCGTCTACGGCTTCCTGCCCGGTCTGCCCGGTGCTCAACACCTGGCCCGTCTTGCTCCCGTCCCGGTAGACGGTGATCCCCTTGCATTTCAGTTCGTAGGCCAGCATGTAGGCGTCGGCGACGTCCCGGACCGTGGCCGTGTGGGGGAAGTTGATGGTCTTGGAGACCGAATTGTCGGTGTGGCCTTGGACCGCTCCCTGCATCCTGACGTGCCATTCGGGAGAGATGTCGTGTGAGGTGCGAAACACGTCTTTGACCCAAGCGGGAACGTCCAGGTGTTCCAGGCTGCCGGACTGGGCGAGGTCCTCCATAAGCTCCTCGGAATAGAAGCCCTCGTTCCTGGCCACCGCCTCGAAGTAGGGATTTCCTTCAATGAGACGGGTATTGTCCATGACGTTCCGGACGTAGCTGAGAGCGAACAAGGGCTCTATGCCGCTGGAAGCGCCGGCAATGATGCTGATGGTGCCGGTGGGAGCAATGGTTGTGGGGGCCGAGTTCCGCATGGGACGGGCCTCGCCGTGACGCCCGCTCCGGCTGTAAATGCTGCCGTGCCAGGCCGGAAAAACTCCTCGTTTCCGGGCCAGTTCCGATGAAGCTTGGTGGGCCCGGTCTTGAATGCAGGCCATCACCTGGTCCGCCATCTCGAGAGCCTCGTTCGAGTCGTAGCGCATTCCCAGCTGGATCAACAGGTCTGAAAACCCCATGACGCCCAGGCCGATGCGCCTGGTCTTCTTGCTCATCTCCTCGATCTCGGGAATGGGGTAGTTGTTCATGTCGATGACGTTGTCAAGCAGATGGACCGCCACGTCCACCGTCTCATCCAGCCGTTCCCAGTTGATGACGACGTCGCCGCCGTCGTCGCCGTCGTAACGGACCATGCGGGCCAGATTAATGGAGGCCAGGTTGCACGACTCGTGGGGCAGCAACGGTTGTTCCCCGCAGGGGTTGGTGCTCTCGATCTCGCCCAGCTGGGGATTTGGGTTGTCATTGTTGATCAGGTCCAGGAAAACCAACCCCGGGTCCCCGGTCTTCCAAGCCATTTCAGCCAGCAGGTCAAAAACCTCTTTGGCGTTCAGCCGTCCGGAAACCTCGCCCGTGCGGGGGTTGATCAGATCGTACTCCTGGCCCTCCTTCACCCGTTCCATAAAATTGGAATCGACCGCTACCGATATGTTGAAGTTGACCAGGGTCTGACCGTCTTCCTTGGACCGGATGAACCTCAAGATGTCGGGGTGGTCAACCCGCAGGATGCCCATGTTGGCGCCACGGCGGGTACCGCCCTGCTTCACCACGTCGGTGGCGGTATCGAAGGCGCGGATGAAACTGACCGGACCGCTGGCGATGCCTCCGGTGGAGCCGACAACGTCACCCTCGGGCCGGAGCCGGCTGAAGGAAAAGCCCGTCCCGCCCCCGCTCTTGTGGATCAGCGCCGTCTGCTTGACCTTGGTGAAGATCTGGTCAAGGGAGTCTTCAACAGGCAGCACGAAACAGGCCGACAGTTGTTGCAGCTCCCGGCCGGCGTTCATCAAAGTCGGCGAGTTGGGCAGCAGCTCCAATCGCCGCATCACGTCGTAAAAACGGTCTTCGGTGGACTGGCGTTCAGCGTCCGATGCGCCGTGGTTGAGGTCCGCTTGGGACAGATTGACCGCCACCCTGCGGAACAAGCCGTCGGCGTCTTCCAGGATGTTGCCGTCCCGGTCCTTGGAGAGGTACCGCCGCCGGAGGACCACTTCCGCGTTTTCGGTCAATTGGCTGGAGCGCTCGTTGATCCGGCCGGCAATGCCGGCGGACTGTAGTGCCTCAGTGACTCGCTGCCGGCGATCTACGGTTGAAGGGCTGGAGCTATCAGAAATGTCTCGGGCGGAGGTCATGGCGGTGTCCTATGTAAGTGGTGTTTTATGTAAATATTGACGGGCAAGGGAGAGATATTGGGATCCCTTAGACAGACTTTGAGAAGGTTCGTCCGGTCATTCCCAGATACCTTCCCTCAAGTAGTTTCAACATGAGCCCACAACCGGAGGTATCGGCTGTGCTGATGGGACGCCAGGGACCTGCGACAGGCCGCATTCGGGCCTTCCAGGGAGCCAAAGCTGCTTTAACTACCACTGCATAACACCGCTAGTTATGTTTATTGGTACAATATGTAGTATGCTGGGGCCCTTTGGGTTACCAATGGTGGGGGGAGTCTAGCGTCGCATTGGCGGAGGTGTCAATAGGCGGATTGGGCAATCCCGAACCATTTGAAGACCGCTGAAAGCTGTACCTGATGCAGGCAGCAGACCGCTAACGAGCCGCCGCCGAAACAGGCGCAAAGCCGTACACCGGTACTCCCACTATATCGCTGACAGCGCGAGGCCGGAGCACGGCTTGGATGGTTGACGGGACGGCAGAGCCCGGCAGGCAGTTGGCCGCCGGGAGGACCCAGGGTTGGATGCCGAAGCCGGGACCCTAGGCTTCTGCTTCGTCCTCTGAGTCGGCAAGCCAGCACACGGCCAGGCTGGTGCGCTTCCACAGTTCGATCTTTTCTTGCATCTCGGCGATGCGGATCGAGCCGCTGGCCGAAACCGGTTCGGCCAGCATTTGAGTATGCAGGTTGCTCACCCGGGTGTTCAGGTCCAGGATGCGTGACAGGGCGGAATATTGCAGGCTGGTGCTCATCAGATAAGGTCTCCTTGAGGAGGGGCAGCGTCTTTCTCGAGTTGGTTGCGTTGCCCGTTGTTTTTATATCGAATGGCGCCGTCAGAACCGTTGGCGGCCTGCTGCGCCCCAATCCGGCGCCGCGCCCTCCGCGGTGGCGCCGGAGGCATGTCGAGCAGTGGGAGCTGGGGTACATCTTCCCTCAGGTCGCGCACCACTTTCTCGAAACTCTCAATGTCTTGGAAGTCACGGTAAACGCTGGCATACCGGATGTAAGCCACCCGGTCCAACTCCCGGAGCCTTTCCATGACCATCAATCCCAATGTGGAGGTAGAGACTTCAATGTTCCCTTGGTGTTGCAAACTGTTGCCGATCTCCTCCACCATCTTTTCGATGGTGTTGGAGCCCACCGGCCGTTTGGCGCATGCCTTTCTGATCCCCGCAGAGAGCTTTTCCGAGTTGAATTCCTCGCGGCGGCCATCCTGCTTTGAGACCATCAACGGCGCTGCCTGGACGCGTTCGTAGGTGGTGAAACGGGTCTCGCAACTCTGACACTCCCGGCGGCGGCGGATGCCGTTCTCCACCGTGCGGGAGTCGGTGACCTTGGAGTCAGAATAGGAGCAATAAGGGCATTGCATATTACGCCGTTTCTTAAACTTTTCTTAAATACATCTTAATCACCACATATAGTAGTTATTGTTAACTAATCCTACTATCTATGGTAGTCAGGATTGTAATTCTCGGTCACTTCTTTGTCAATGGCCTTCGAATATCGTAACCGGTCGGCCCGGTTACGGTCCGTGGCGGCCCCGGCCCTGAGCCGGATATTGCCACAAGCAACAAAAAACCGCCCTTCCTTGCGGAAGGGCGGTTTAAAAAGGATTCCCGGCGCCTATTGTTGTTGCGGAATAGAGTGGACTAGTGCTTTAGGCTCCCGAGAACATTACTCGAATTTACAGGCCTTCGAACCGCGCTGCTCTTTCCTTACGGTCATACTGCGACGGGCTTGATTATACCAACCGCGCCGGTCCGAAGGCTTTATCTTTCCCTCCGGGTTTACCGGTAAAAACCACGGCTCCGGTTTCCGGATTGGCGCCTCAGAAAGCTGGGCACGTCCAGTTCCTCTTCGGACTGGGGGGGCGCCTCTTGCAGAAGCCGCTCCAGCTCCTGCTCCCGCATCTGCTGGGTCTCCGCCAAGACGGGGAACGAGGCCGCGACCATCGTGATCTTTACCTCTTCTTCCAGCTTGGGGTCCCGGCAGGTGCCGAAGATGATGTTGGCCTCTGGATCAGACATGTCCTGGATGACCTTGGCGGCGTCTTGGACTTCCTGCAGCGTCAGCGTGGTCCCGCCGGTTATGACAAACAGGATCCGCTTGGCTCCGTCCATCGATATGTCCAGGAGAGGACTCTTGGTGGCCATGCGGGCAGCGTCGATGGCCCGTTGCTCGCCCTTGCCCCGGCCGATGGCCAACCAGGCGGGACCGGCGTTGCTGAGGATGGTGCGGACGTCGGCGAAGTCGACGTTGATCTCGCCAGGTACCGTCACCACTTCGGCGATGGCCTGGATGCCTTGTTGCAGGACCGAGTCGGCCATCTTCAGGGCGTCTTCCCAAGAGTAGGAGGACTGGTCACCGTAGTCGTTCAACTGGAGCAGCCGGTCATTGGGGATCACGATCAAGGTGTCAACGCTGTCTTTCAACCGCGCGATGCCCTCGTCGGCGTTCTTCTTCCTGGTGTTGGCTTCGAAGGAAAAAGGCCTGCTGACCACAGCCACGGTCAGTGCGCCCGTCTCTTTGGCGATCTGGGCCACCACGGGGGAGGCCCCGGTCCCGGTGCCGCCGCCCATACCCACGGCCAAGAACACCATGTCGGCGCCCTCCATGGCTTTGGCGATCTCGTTCCGGCTCTCCTCAGCGGCCTGGCGGCCGAGGTCGGGGTTTGCGCCCGAGCCAAGTCCGCGGGTCAGGTTCTGACCGATGGCTATACGATGGGCCACGTCACAGCGGAACAGGTGCTGGGCGTCGGTGTTGACACTGAAATATTCCACTACCGGCAGCTTGTCCTTGTACATGCGGCTGACCGCATTGCTGCCTCCGCCTCCTACACCCACCACCTTGATGTTGGGGGCGCTGGCGTTGACTTGTTGCACCATTTCAAAGGCCTTGTCAGTCTCGTTAATCGGTTCCCAGGTTGCCGAGTTGTCCAGTACCATTCCTTACCTCACATCGATGTAGATTCTAGGGTTTAGCCGGTGGTCCACCATTTAGAAACTATCTCAAAACCCGGTAGATTCGCTGAGAGACGGCCAATCGTCAGGCTAGCGCGTGGATTCCCGCTTTCGCGGGAAAGACGGGTAGGGCGGGCAGCCCGTTTTGAGATAGTTTCTTAGTTCTATGGTCCCGTCGGGAATGGCGGCCGGTGAGCCGCCGGGCCGCGGCCGTCAACCTACCCGGACCTCTTGCCGTTCGTCGTACTTCTTTCCCAACCCCCCACGCCTAGAATTGTTGCTTCTCCTCGATCGATTACCGCCCGCGAAGGACGGCTGGGCCTCCCCCTGGTGCTTGATGCCCCACAGCAACAGTCCCACAGCCGTTGAGAAGGCCGGTTTCCGTAGCTGCACCGGCAAGCCGGAAATACCCTCCGGGTGGGCGATGCGCACAGGCACGCCCAGCATTTTATGGGCCAGACCTGCCAGTCCATCGATTTCGGCGCCTCCTCCCGTGAACACCAGACCGCCGTTCGGCATCTCCCGGAGTCCGGCCTGCCGCACCTTGAGCAGCATCATTTTCAGAATCTCGACCATCCGGGCATGAAGCGGTTCGGCCAAATCTCTTCTGGAGATTACGTTCCTGGGTCCCCCTTGGGAAGCGGGGATCACCACCTCTTCGTCAAAGGGTACCGACTCCGGCAGTACACTGCCCCACTTGACCTTGATCCCCTCGGCGAGGTGGAGGGAAGAGTGCAGCGCCACTGACAGGTCCTTGGTCAGTTGGAATCCGCCGACCGGAATGATCGTGGAATACCAGGGGTTGCCTTGCCGGTAGATGATGACATCGGTGGTCCCGGCGCCTATGTCCACCAACACTGCCCCCATTTCACGCTCGTCTCCCGTCAGTGTGGCCTCGGCAGATGCCAGGGATTGCAATACGAGGCTCTTTACCGTGGCCTTGCCTGTTTCGACGGCTTTGACAGTGTTCTTGAGGACTGTAGAATCGCCCAGCACAACGTGGGCTTCCACTTCCACCTGGCTGCCGAACAGCCCGACCGGGTTGCGGACGCCGGTCATGCCGTCGACGTGGTAGCCGATGGGGATCACGTGGAGCACGTCCTGTCCCTGGGGAATCTCCGGGAACGAGCCCTTCACCAACCGGTCCAAGAGCCGGACTTTGATGTCGCCAACCTCGTTAGGGTTCTCGATCTTTTGCCTGGTGTTGAGGCAGGAGATGTGAGTGCCTCCCACGCTGGCGTAAATGCCGCTGACAACCGCCTTCCCGATATAACGCTGGGCCTCGTCCAAAGATGCCCGGACGGAGGCTTGGACCTCTCCGATGTTGTCGATGCCCCCCCGTTGGACGCCTTCGGATGGCACGACTCCCGTGCCCATCACTTTAAGCTCGCCCTCGCTGCCCACTCGGGCCACCACGGAGGTGACCTTGTCAGTCCCGATGTCTACGGCCGTATAGAATGTGTCTTTCGCCACCTTGCCTCCTCCTGTTATAACGCGGTCTTACAAACGACTGGCCACTCGCAGCCTGGCGCTCCGGCTGCGGGGGTTGCTCTCAACCTCATGCGCCGATGGTTTTATGACCCTGCGGTTCAGCCTTTCCAGCCTTGGCGTATGTCCGCACACGCACACCGGCAGGCCGGGAGGGCAAACGCAGGCAGCCGATTCCGTCAGGAAAAACGACTTCACTATGCGGTCTTCCAGGCTGTGATAGCTGATTACCGCCAACCGGCCCTGCGGGTTCAGAATCTCCACTGCGGCTCGCAGGCCCCGTTCCAGATTGCTCAACTCGTCGTTTACGGCGATTCGCAGGGCTTGAAACGTGCGGGTGGCCGGGTTGATATGACTGCCCGGCCGCCTTCCCACGGTACCGGCCACCAGCCGGGACAAGGCGTCCGCCGAGCCGATGGGACGGTTACGGACAATGGCGCCGGCAATGGCCCGGGCTCGGCGCTCCTCACCATATCGGCGCAGAATATCGGCTATTTCGGCTTCTTCGTATTCATTGACGATCAAGTCGGCGGTGACGGAACCGGCGGGGTCGTACCTCATGTCCAGTGGCCCGCCGTCGTGGAAGCTCAGACCGTAGTCGCCCGTATCCACTTGGCGGGATGAGAAACCGAGGTCAAGGAGGACACCATGCACGCCCGACACACCCTCTTGCCTTACCAGGTCCGCCATGTCGGCGTAGCTGCCGGCGACGGCGCGGTATCTCCCCTCGGCCTCGGCCAACCGGTTTCGAGCCGAGGCCAAAGAACGGGGGTCCAGGTCTATGCCGATAACCAGAGAGGGAGAGACAGGCGCTTCGAGGATCGCCTGGGCGTGGCCGCCTTCGCCGGTGGTGCCGTCGACGTAGGTCCCGCCGGCAACCGTCGCCAAGTGTTCAACTATCTCCCGCAGCAAGACCGGCAGATGATAGGCATTGACCTCGCTTCCCGGCGTGGGCACGGGACTATAATCGGACGCCACCAGGCCGGGGGCTGACTGCCCTTCGTCCGTCGGGCCGAAGCTCCCATCAGCGGTGAGGTCCATGAACACTCCCGGGGAAACTGTCGGGTTGAGTAGGGCCGCCTGCACTACCAAACTCCCCAATAAACTTCGAGGCCGCATGGCCCCGGTTCAACCGTTTGGTCCGCTGCGCCGGTACCGCCTGCGCCAAGGAACCTACATGAAAGTACCAACCAATAAACATAAGTGTCAATAAATCTTTGGTCTGAATTTTGGCGTTTTCCATGAATTCTCCGATTTTGTTCGATTGATTAGACTTGTAAAACAATGTCTTGGCGAAGGAGCAACGGGTTTTCCGCACGGCGGAGGCGGGTGTAATTTACAATCAGGATTGGGAAGCATCAGGAGCAAAGAGCCGCGGTTTAACGCTCACCGGGACTATGCTATAATTGGCCCCGTCCAAGCGCCCCACAGGGCAGCTTCACGCGCCCGTCGCTTGGCTTTTAAAGGCGAACAACCTCAGACAGTCGCGAGGGTAATCGTTGGAAATCACTCGGGAGTCGGACAACCCTACTGAGGTAACACTCACTATCTCCATGGACGCCGCGGACGAGGAGCCCTTCCTCAACCGCTCCTACCGGCGGGTCGTCAGCCGCGTGCAAATTCCGGGGTTCCGGCCCGGAAAGGCCCCGCGGTCTGTGGTGGAACGGCACGTGGGCCGGATCGCCTTGGTCCAAGAGGCCCTGGATTTCATGATCCCGGAGTCCTTGGACAAGGTCCTGAAAGACCATGACATCAGCGCCTTCGTGGAGCCGGAGTTGGAAGTCCTGGACTTGGAACCGGTGTCCTTCAAGGCCGTCGTAGCGTTGGAGCCCGAGGTGGAGCTGGGCGAGATCGGCGCGATAGTGGTCGAACGCACTCCTGTCGACATCTCTCAGGAAGACGTGGACCGGGTGCTGGAGGAACTCCGGTACGAGTCGGCGCCCTGGGAACCAGCCGACCGCCCCGTAGCCTTCGGCGATCTCCTCACCGTCAACGTGAAGGGTTCCATAGTCGGAGAGCAGGTCATCGACGACGACGGCGTGGACTTCATTCCCCAGCAGGACAACCAGTTGCCGGTCCCCGGTTTCTCCATCTATCTCGAGGGTATGACCGAGGGACAGGAGAAAGAATTCACCCTGACGGTGCCGGACGACTTTCCCCAGGAAAACTACGCTGGCCAGGACTGCCGCTTCAATGTGGAGGTCCTTTCCATCAAAGAGAAACAACTCCCGGAGCTGGACGATGAATTCGCCAAGGGCGTCCGGGATGGCTACGAGAGCCTGGATGCCTTGAACGAGGACATCCGACAGCGCCTGACCGACAACGGGGAATCCGTCGCCCAGCGCCAGTTGGAGCAGAGCAGCCTGGAAGAATTGACCAATCAGTCGACCATCCGGGCGTCCGACCTGATCTACCAACGAGAGCTGGAAGCGATGTACCAGGACCGGGAGCGCGCCCTTCGCAATCAGCGTCTTGACATGGATACCTACCTGGGAATGCTCGGACAAACGGAACAGGAATGGCGGGACCAGTACCGGCCCCAGGCGGAAGAACGGCTCAAGGCCTCATTGGTTATACGCAAGTTGGCGGAACAGGAAGGCCTGGACGTGGAGGCCGAAGAGATCGAGGCCGAAATAGAGCAATTGCTCGGAACGTCCTCCACCGAATCCGAGGCAGCCATGCGAATGGCCCTCAGTACGGAAAACGCCAAAGACTCGCTACGCGCCTCATTGTTGAACCGCAAAGTGATGGCCCGCCTCGTGGAACTGGTGGAAGCCGCCCCGTCCGAGCTATCGGAAGCCGGACCGGTGGAACAACTGGTCGAACAACCTATGGAAGACTCAGCGGCCCCCGAAGCCCCGGAGGGACCTGCGGCCGACGCGACCGCCTCCGGAACAGATGAGGCCGGCCCCGACAATAGTGAAACCCCGGCGACCGAAGAAGAAGCAACCAATTAAGGAGCATGTCCTCATGTTAGACACGCCGCGCGACAGCGGGTTGTTCGTGCCCCAGGCCATAATCCCGATGGTGATCGAGACCAGCCCCCGCGGGGAACGGGCTTTCGACATCTACTCCCTGTTGCTCAAGGAGCGCATCGTTTTCCTCGGCACACCGATCAACGATCAGATAGCCAACCTGATAATCGCCCAGTTGCTGTTCCTCGAGAGGGAAGACCCCGACAAGGGGATCAACCTCTATGTCAGCAGCCCCGGCGGCGTCATCAGCGCCGGCCTGGCGATCTACGACACCATGCAATTGATCAACCCCGAGGTATCCACCATATGCCTGGGCATGGCCGCCAGCATGGCCACCGTCCTGCTTTCAGGCGGCGCCAAGGGAAAGCGGTACTGCCTGCCCAATTCCACCATCCACATGCACCAACCGATGGGCGGCGCTCAAGGCCAGGCTTCGGACATCGAAATTGCGGCCCGGGAAATCATCCGGCTGCAGGACAAAATCCGGACCATGCTCTCGGAAAACACCGGGCAGACCTACGACAAGATAGCGCGGGATACTGACCGGGACTACTACCTCACCGCCGAGCAGGCCGTGGAGTATTCCTTGGTCGACGAGATTCTGGGCCCCAAGAGTGACAAGCCCGAGACTTCTTAAAAATCGAGGCCGACGGGCGGGCCGGGTCCGACGTCCGCCATTAAGGTCCGATGACCTTTATTGCGTCGATGTGCAGGGGAGAGTGAGCGGTGACAAGCGACCGTGGCGGCGGGACCCGCCTTGCCAAGTGTTCATTCTGTGAACAACCCCGTCCCGGCTCGAGCTTGATGCTGGCCGGGCAGGGCCACGCCTCGGTCTGCTACAGTTGCATCCGGGTTCTCGGCAAGGTTGTGGAAGAGGAAGAACCGGAGCCGGCGAAGCCGCCGGAACCGGTCGGGACCCTGGTCCCAAGGGAAATCTACGCAAACCTGGACACTTACGTGGTGGCCCAAGACCGGGCCAAACGCATCCTCAGCGTCGCTGTTTACAACCACTTCAAGCGCATCTGGAACGGCCATCTCGGTTCCGATGTCGAGTTGCAAAAGACCAACATCCTGCTGGTCGGCCCCACGGGCTGCGGCAAGACACTGTTGGCCGAAACCTTAGCCCACACGCTGGACGTCCCCTTTGCTGTTTGCGATGCCACCTCCCTGACCGAGTCCGGGTACGTGGGCGAAGACGTGGAAAACATCCTCCTCCGGCTGGTCCAGGCCGCCGATTGGGACGTGGCCCGCGCCGAACACGGGATTATCTACATTGACGAGCTGGACAAGATCGCCCGCAAAGAAGGGGTGAACCGTTCGATCACCCGGGATGTCTCAGGCGAAGGCGTCCAACAGGAACTCCTCAAGATCATCGAAGGTTGCGTTGCCAACGTCCCTCCCCAAGGAGGGCGCAAACACCCGCACCAGGAATTCCTCCAGATCGACACCCGGAACATCCTGTTCATCTGCGGCGGCGCATTCGACGGGATGGACTCGGTAGTGTCGGCACGGTTGGCCTCGGGCAATCAGATGGGTTTTCTGGCCGCCGGACGGGGTGGGGCCGGAAGGTCCGAAGGCAGCGCGATGACCCACGTCATACCGGAAGACCTTTTGGAGTTCGGGTTCATACCCGAAATGGTGGGCCGCCTGCCCGTCACGGTAGTACTGGAACCGCTGGACAAAGACTCTCTGGTGAGAGTCCTGACCGAGCCGAAGAACGCAATCGTCAAGCAATACCAGCAACTTTTCAGCATGGACGGGGTCAAATTGGAGTTCACTCCCGAGGCGCTGGAAGCGGCTGCGGAACGGGCATTGAACCACCAGACCGGTGCCCGATGTTTGCGTTACGTCATCGAGGACACGCTGCTGGACGTCATGTACGACCTGCCGTCCCTCAGCGGCGTGGCTCGCTGCCTCGTGGACCGGGAGAACATCGAAGGCTCAACGCTTCCGGTGCTGCTGGCCGCTGACGGCCGGGTGGTGCAAGTGGACGACGAGCTGTTCCAGAAGTCAGCCTAGCCCTCCTCTCTTCGCGCTTCCCAGGCCAGCGACGCTTCTACCTGCCGGTCGAGGCAGACTCCTTTCGGGGCGTAAGTCGACAACGCCTTCCCTTCGGAATCGAGGACCGCTCCGTCTCGCACGGCGATCCTTCCCTCACTCAACGCCCGTATGGTCTCAAACAACAGGTGCGGCTCCCGGCGGTACTGCTCCCGCCGGATCAGTTGAAATAACGGGAACGCCTCACCCTGGGCGGCCCTTATGGCCTCGAGGTCCTGTCCTTCCAGGCCCTGCCAATGGCCGGAGAATTGTCGTCCGGTTATCGGCACTGTCACGTAAGAAAGGACCGGCCCCCGGTCCACCTCTTCAGTCGCCAGGTGGACCATTGCGCCCGTTTTCTCCGCTCGTTGCCCGATCAGGCTCCATACCACTTCCTGCCAGGTCCCGGCGGGCCCGTCAGGCAACGCCGGATGGAGGTTGAGAAGCGGATAGCTCCGGCACATCTCCGCGCCCACTATCAGCATGTACCCCGCCAGCACGCAGATGTCCGGGTTGCGGCCGGAGAGCGCCTGCCTCACTTCGGCGTCGTATTCGTCCCGCTGGCCAGCTAACCGGCCGCCCGTTCTGCGGCGAAATTTCGTGGAGGAGTGGGTGAACAGGGGCAGCCCGTAGGAATGCGCCAACTCGAAAAAACGGTCGGACCCTTCGGCCTCGCCCGGTTCCCGGTTGCTGAAAACGAAATCTATCGAGGCGTCTACTGCCCCGGCCGCCAGACGTTCGTACACGAACCGCAACAGCCCCCGGGACCCCTCTCCCCGCCCTGTGGAGAACCACCCGATGCGCAACATCCTCAGGTCAGCGCCTTTTTAAGCTTGGCGTACCCCGGCGCCATGAGCAGAAGCGGGTTCGGCCGCCGCCCCGTCCACCGGCCGGCGCGGATGGCCCTGAGCAGCCCGTCGGGGGTGCCGTCCCAGAGTTCGTCCGGCACGTCGGTGTAGGTCCTCCCCAGCTCGAGAGCCGAATGGGAGTCGCTGCTGGCGACGGTGGGCAGACCATGCTCGGCCGCGAGGTCCTCACCCTTGCGGTTGTCTACAGCCAGCATCGTATGACCGTTGTATCCTTCCAGGAAGTCCACCAAGTGGACGATATCCAGCAGGGCGTTGCGTCCCAGCGCGCTGGGACGGATCCGATCCAAGGGGTGGGGGACTCCCACAAGTCCTCCTTGGTCCCTGATCCGTCGGACTGTCTCCAAGGGCGGAAGGCCTCCGGGCACCGCCTCTTCCAGGAACAGACCGATGATGTCGCCCGAGGCCGACTTGATCTCCTCGCCGACTATGACAGGAAAGAGCCGGGCGCTCCGCGCCTCGAGCGCTCCGTCGATATTGTTGTGGTCGGTGATGGCCGCCAACCCTAGTCCTGATTCCCGGCAGCGCTCCAATACAGAGCGCACCGGAGCGGCGGAATCGTGGGAGAACCGGGTGTGGACATGCAGGTCCAGGCGCACCCGCTTATTCCTCCGAGTCCAATTCGTCCGAGTCCAATTCGTCCGCGAGCTCTCGCGCGAGGTCTTGAGCAGGGCCTGGAGCGTCCGAGCCGTTACGGTAGCTGTTCCTGAGCTCGGTGATTTTGAGCTCGGTGGTGTTGAGCAGATTGTTGCAGCGGGCGACCAACCGCATTCCTTCTTCAAACCGGGAAGCGGCGTCGGCCAAGGTGAGGCCGCCGGCCTCCAGCTGCTCCGCCATTTGGTTCAGCAGGTTGAAAGCGTCCTCGAAGCTCAGCGACTCCAGGTCGGCTGTTGGCTGGTCCTCGGGGGAAACCATGACCGTTCCCTCCTGACTGGCTATTGGCGGACAGGGTTACAGACCCCGGCGGGGGTACCGGTTACAGCAGGCGGTCCATTCCCGATGTGGGGACGCCCTTCGATTTTCGGCCGGAACGGCGTCCGTTGGCGTTCCCGGAGGCCGTGGCCGGGACCACGCCATGGGCGACGGTTATCTTCAACGGGTCTCCTGGGACAACCTGGCCGGGACTGGAAACGACTTCGCCGGAGGCCGTCAACTCGACGATGGAGAACCCCCGGCCGAGGGTCGCCTGTGGATCGAGCCCCCGCAAGCGGTGGTGAGCGCCGTCGACCCCCAACCGGGCTTGCGCCAGTATCCCATTGGCCGCAGACTGGGCAACGCGGCCCACGTCGTCGATTCTCCGGCGCCAAGTACCAATATCGGGCAGCGCCGATTCCATTCGCCTCTGGACCCGGCCGACTTCATCTCTCTGTTGGCCCATCCGCCGGGAGAGGTTATGGGACATTCCGGTCTGCAGCGCGGCCAGCGACCGCAGTAAGGCCGGACCGTCGGGGACGGCCATTCCGGCGGCGGCGGTCGGCGTCGGGGCCCGCGCGTCGGCCACGTAGTCGGAGATGGTCTCGTCGGTCTCGTGGCCTATGGCGCTGATGATAGGCGTTTTGCTGGCGTAGATGGCCCGGGCCACCGTTTCCACGTTGAAGGCCCAGAGGTCCTCCAGCGAACCCCCGCCGCGCGCTACGATGATTACGTCGCAGCCCGCTTCCCGGTCCAGCCGTTCGATGGCCGTCGCGATCTCCGCCGCTGCGGTTTCTCCTTGCACCCGGGTGGCCGCCAACACCACTTCCACCAACGGGTAACGGCCCTCCAGGATGTTCAATATGTCGTGCAAAACGGCGCCGGACGGGGACGTAACCACGCCGACTACCTTGGGGAATTGGGGAAGCCGGCGTTTTCGGGAGAGCTCGAACAGGCCTTCGGCCTCCAACTTCCGTTTCAGCCGCTCCAGTTCCAAGGCCAGTTCGCCCACGCCCAGAGGCATGGCGATATCTACTATGAAGTCCGTGCTGCCGCGGGGTTCGTAGAAGGAGACTTTGCCGTGTGCCGAAACCGACGCGCCTTCCGACAGCAAGTCGGCGCCGGGCTGGCCCCGGAACATCACGGCCCGGAGGACCGCCTGCCGGTCTTTGAGGCTGAAGTAGGTGTGGCCCGACGAAGCCACCTGAAAGTTCGAGACCTCTCCTTGGACCCAGAGGTCTTCGAGCCAAGGGTCGGTATCCAACGACCGCCTGATGTGGGAGGTCACCTGGCTGACCGTGTAGACCGCCACGGTATCAGCTCACGCGTTCGGTATAGGCGCCGGTGCGGGTATCCACCCGGACGATCGTGCCAGGCGTGATGAACATGGGCACGTTGATGCGAAGGCCAGTCTCCAGGGTCGCCGGCTTGTTGCCGCCTTGGGCGGTGTCGCCTCGGAAGGAAGGAGGAGTCTCGGAGATTTCCAACTCGACGTGTGTGGGAAGGTTGATGTCGATGGCGGTCCCATTATAGAAGACCACCTCGACCATCATGTTTTCTTTGAGATAACCCAGGTTGTCGCCCAGCAACTGCTTGGTAAGCTCGTACTGATCGAAAGTCTCCTGGTCCAGGAAATAATAAAACTCGCCGTCGGTATACAGGTACTGGGTCGGCCGGTTGTCCATGTCCGCTATGGAGAATTCGGTGTCATAGCGCTGGAACGTGCGTTCCACCACCGCGCCGCTCAACAGGTTCTTCATCTTGATCCTGGTCACCGGCGCCCGCTGTTGCATCTTGTGGCGTTCGTAGTCCATCACCTGCCAGGGTTGCCCGTCCAACTCAATGACAAGGCCTCGGCTCAAGTCGCCGAAGTTAATGCTCATTGGGACTCCTCCAGGTCAGATTGACAGCGTTTTGAACGGGCCACCGCCCCACCCACCAATTGCCGGTCTCGAAGTTGATTTGCCAGCTATTTCGACGCCTTGCTCATTTCGATGCCCTGCTCAGGGGAGTTGCCCCGTCTTCGCCCAGTATCACGATGTCCTCGATGCGTATGCCGCCCCAACCGGAGATGTAGATGCCCGGTTCCACCGTGAACACGGTGTTCAGACCGAGGGAGTCGGTCGACTTCGGGCTAACGCGGGGGCCTTCGTGGACCGCCAACCCGACCCCATGCCCCAAGCTGTGTCCGAAGTTGTCTCCATACCCGGCGTCGGAAATGACGTTGCGGGCCAAGGAGTCGCATTCCTCTCCCGTCATCCCTATCTTGGCTGTGTTGATCGCGGTCAGTTGGGCTCCAAGGACAATGCTGTATATCTTGTGGAACATATCGTCCGGCTCCCCCACCACCACCGTCCTGGTGATGTCGGAGCAGTAGCCGCCGACCCGGGCCCCCATATCGATGACTATCGGCTCACCCCGTTTTATTACCTGGTCGGTCGGCTGGTGATGGGCCATCGCCCCGTTGGGTCCGGCCGCCACGATGGTGTCGAAGCTGATGGTGTCGGCCCCGGCGTCCCTCATGGCGACTTCCATTCTCCAGGCGACTTCCCGTTCAGTCATGCCTTCGGCGATTGCCGGACACACCAACTCCATAGCCTTGTCCGAAGCGTCAATGGCCCGTTGCAACAGGGCCAATTCGGCGGAGTCCTTGATCATTCTCTGGTCGTCGGCCACTTCGGTTACCGGGATGAGGGAAACGCCGGAGAGTTCAGTCTCCTCTTTCAAGGCGTCCAGCAGGTTGTTGTAAGAGGAGACGGTCATGTTCTGGCTCTCGAAGCCGAGCCGCTTGATGCCCGACTCCTTGAGTTGCTCCATCAACCAGTCCCAGCCGCCACGGACCTGGTGGACCTGGAACTCGGTTGCCTGGTTGGTCGCCTGCTCGCTATACCGGGAATCCGTGACCAGCACCGCGCGTTCGCCGCTAACCAGCAAATTGCCGGCCGACCCGGTGAAACCGGAGAGGTATCGCCGGTTTTCCGGAGCGGAAACCAGGACCGCGTCCACCTCCCGTTCGGGCAGCCGGGCGACGAAACGGTCCAGGCGTTCTTTCATCATTGGGTCTCCTCCTCAACCAGTGCGGCCAATATCTCCAACGCCGCAGTATAACTTCTCCATCCGAACCCCGCAATTTGGCCGCGGGCGACGTCGGAGAGCACGGAGTGCCTGCGCCAAGGCTCTCTGGCGTAGGGATTTCCCAGGTGCACCTCGATGAAGGGCCGCTTGAAATCTATGAGGGCGTCCTTGAGGGTCAGCCCGTAATGGGTCAGGGCGCCGGGGTTGATGACGATTCCTTGGACCTTGTCCCAATTCTCCTGGATGCAATCCACCAGCAGGCCTTCGACGTTGGACTGGAAGAATTCCACCTCGACGCCCAAACCGCCGGCCACTCTGGATATCTCCTGGTTGACCTCCTCCAGTGTCTTGGAGCCGTAAATGGTGGGGTCCCGCCGGCCCAGCATGTTGATGTTGGGGCCGTTCAGAATCAAGAACCTGGCCATAACCTAGCGCCCCTCGGCCTCCTGATCGTCTTGGAGTTCAGCCGGCGGACTCTCGGACGGCGCCGGGGCCCCGCCAGTGGGCTCGTCGGCCCTGGGATGATTCGACAGGTAGGCGAGCAGGGCTTCCTGCTTGGTTACGTGGGTGTATATCTGGGTCGTAGTCGGGCTGGAGTGTCCCAGCAGCTCCTGGATCACCCGGAGGTCCGCCCCGCCCTCCAGCATGTGGGTGGCGAAAGTATGCCGCAGCGTATGGGGATGCACGTCCTCCCTGGTTCCCGACACGACGGCGTAACGGCCTACCAGCTTTTCGATGCTGCGCCGGGAAAGCCGCTGGCCGTACCGGTTGAGAAACAGGGCCTGGGTCGCCGTGGCCATCAGTTGCGGCCGCGCTTCGGTCAGGTAACGCTGCAGTACCTGTTCGGTGGGGCGGCCGAACAGCACCCAGCGCTCTTTCGAACCCTTGCCCCGGACCAGGACCGCCCGTTCCGGGAAGTTGACGTCGGGAACGTCCAGACCCTGTATTTCCGCCAACCGGGTGCCGCAGGCGTAGAGCATTTCGAGGATGGCCTTGTCCCTAAGGCCCAATGGAGTCGTTTCGTCCGGTGCATCCATCAGCCGTTCGGCTTCCTTGTGGCCGAGAAACGTCGGCAACGGCTTGCTCACTTTCAGTTTGAAGCTCCGGCCCGAGGGGACGGGGGTCGAACGGAACAGCCCCTCCTGGACCAAGAACCGGTAGAAAGAACGGACCACGGTAAGTTTGCGGGCAACGCTGACCCTGGCGTAGCCTTGGCCGCCGTTGGCCTCGGTGGCCAGCCAGGCAAGGTACCCGCGCAGGATCTGGCGGTCCATATCGGTCAGGCTCAGTGCCTCGAGCGCCAGGTAACGGCGAAACGATTGGAGGTCAGCCAAGTAGACCCGCTCGGTGTTTTCGGAGAGGCCGCGTTGACCCCGCAGATAACGGGGGTATTTCTCCAGGTATTCGTCGAACTGGGCAGTCCCCGGCCCGTCGCCGGCATCGGAGCCGCCGACGCTTGGGGAAATACCGGCGCCGTTTGGGTTAGTCGGCAACTGGGGCCAGCTCGTCTGACTCTTCTCGGACCGCCTCCTGCCAGTCGCAGACGGTACAGGCCGAATTATTGCGGCCCTGCTGGACCATCATTCCGCTGCACTCGGGACAGGGCGTGGGCAGCGGAAGCCGGTTGATGATGAACTCGCAGTTGGGGTACCGGGAGCAGCCCCAAAAGGCCCGTCCCCGGCCTCTGGCGCGGCGTTCCACAATGTCCCCGCCGCAGTCGGGGCAATTGACTCCGGTCTTGTTCAGGATGGGTTTGGTGTTGCGGCAGTCCGGGAAGCCCGTGCAGGCCATAAAGCGTCCGAAGCGTCCGGTCTTGATTACCATCGGCTTGGTGCACAACTCGCAGACCTCGTCGGTCTCTTCTTCCAAGCGGACCCGGGGCATCTGCTCGTTGGCGTTGTCCAACGCTTTTTGGAAAGGCTTGTAGAACTCGTCCAGCATGGGGACCCATTCTCGTTCCCCTCGGGACACGTCGTCCAACTCGCCTTCCATTTTCGCGGTGAAATCCAGGTCCATCACGTCGGTGAAATATTCGGTGAGCAGATCAGACACCGTGATGCCTAATTGAGTGGGGGTAAGCCGGTTCCGTTCTCGTTCCACGTAATGACGGCCTACCAACGTCCCGATGGTGGGGGCGTAGGTACTGGGCCGGCCGATACCCTTCTCCTCCATAGCTTTGATCAAGGTGGCTTCAGTATACCGGGGCGGCGGTTCCGTAAAGTGTTGATTGGCCTCTAGTTTGGCGCATTCCAGAGGGTCGCCTGCGGCCAGCGCCGGCAGCGTCTTGCGGCCATCGCCGCCCTCTTGGTCGTCCTTTCCCTCCAGATAGACCTGCCGGAAGCCGGCAAACTTCAATACCGAACCCGTGGCCCGGAAGTTGTATACGGTCGCGGACTTGCAGGCCGCGTCAATATCGGCGGTGGTCGCCTCCGACACTGCATCAGCCATCTGGCTGGCGAGCATCCGCGACCAGATCAGGCTGTAGAGGTTCCATTGGTCCCGGCTCAGATGGGCCTTCAACGAATCAGGGTCCCGCCGGATGGAAGTGGGCCGGACCGCCTCGTGGGCCTCCTGGGCCCCTTTGGAACGCTTGGAGTAGTACTTGGGCTTGTCGGGCATGTGGTCTTTCCCGTACCGCTCCGAGATATACTCCCGCACCTCGGTGATCGCCGAGGCCGCCACTTGAGTGGAGTCGGTCCGCATGTAGGTGATCAACCCCACCGGCCCGCCGGCGCCCACGTCGAGTCCCTCGTAAAGTTGTTGGGCGGCGGTCATGGTCCGCTGCGCGGTGAACCGCAGCTTGCGGCCGGCTTCCTGCTGTAGAGTACTGGTCGTGAATGGGGGCGCCGGGCGTTGCCGCACGTCCCGTTTACGGACCTCGGCGACACGGTAAGCCGCGCCTCCCAACTCTGCTTCATACCGTCGGGCGTCGTCCTCGTTGGGAATGTTGATGCGCCCGCGCTTGTCCTTGACCGAGTGGAGCGCCGCCTCAAACTCGGTCTTCTGGCCCTCCTTGCGCAATTTGGCGTCGATGGTCCAGGACTCGACTGGGACGAAGCTGGTTATTTCTCGTTCCCGGTCCACCACCATGCGCAGGGACACCGACTGGACCCGTCCGGCGGACAGGCCCCGTTGCACCCTTCTCCATAGCAGCGGGCTGATCTGGTAGCCTACCAGGCGGTCCAGGATCCGCCGCGCCTGCTGGGCGTTGACCAACTGCATATCGATCTCGCGGGGATGGCGGAAGGCATCCTCCACGGCGTCTTTGGTTATCTCGTGAAAGACGACCCGCTTGGGCGGTTCCGGCCGGGTGTCCCACTTGGCCGCTTCCTGAAGGTGCCACGAAATGGCCTCGCCCTCCCGGTCAGGGTCGGTGGCGAGGAATATATTCGCGGCGTCGTCCCCGGCTTTCTTCAGTTGGTTCAACAGCGACCGCTTGTCCTGCATCACCACGTAGGACGGCTGAAAGTCCTGCTCGATGTCGACGCCGATCTTGCTCTTGGGGAGGTCGCGGAGATGCCCTTGGGAAGCGGCCACCACGTATTTCGAGCCCAGGATCTGGCCGACGGTCCGGGCCTTGGCGGGAGACTCGACTATCACCAGGCTCTTGCCAGCCGAGTTCAGCTTCTTTACGGCGGCCGTCTTGGTGGCTTTGGCCCCTTTCGCCTTACTGGTCTTCTTCTTCGCCGCGGCCTTCCCGGCCGGAGTGGGTTTAGCGACCATGAGCGGCCCCAACAGCCGCGGATCTAACGTAGTGCATGCAGCCAACCTGCCTTATCATGCCTTTTAATTCGAGCATCGTCAGCATCCCATTGACGGCGGTGATGGGGAGTCCGGACCGGCGACCCACCTCGTCGATGTGGACCGGGTCCGCCCCGATATGTTGAAGCAAAGCCATCTCCTCGCTGTCGGTATCGCAGCCTGCCGCCGCGAGCGCCAACTCCGTATGTTGTTCGACCTGCTGCTCGGCGCTGGCCTGAACCGGGGCGCCGATGCTGGAAATATTCAACTCTTCAAGAATGTCGGAGCAGTTGGTCACCAGCTTGGCGCCCTCCTGTATCATCCGGTGGGTGAAGCTGCTGACCGGGGAGAATATGCTGCCTGGCACACAGAATACCTCCCGGTTTTGCTCCAACGCCTGGTACACTGTCCAGCGGGCCCCGCTGCCTTCAGCAGCTTCGACCACCACGGTCCCCAGGGTCATACCGCTGATGAGCCGGTTCCGCCGGGGGAAGCTCCGGGGGTCCGGCCTGATCCCCAGAGGCTGCTCACTGATAACGGCCCCCTGGGTCTGGATGCGCCGGAACAACTCAGTGTGCTCCTTGGGATAAACGGAGTCCAGCCCGCCGGCCAATACCGCCAACGTCCTGCCACCGCTCTCCAAGGCGGCCCGGTGGGCGGCGCCGTCGATGCCCAGGGCCAGTCCGCTGACGATGGTAATGCCGTTGACCGCCAGGTCCCGGCTCAAGACGGCCGCGGCCTCCAGTCCGTAGGTAGTCGGCTTCCGGGTGCCGACGATACCCACGGCCCGTTCGTCGGAGGGCTGTAGCGTCCCCTTGTAATATATGACGGGCGGTGGGTCCGCGATTTGCTTCAGGCGGGGCGGGTAGATGTCGGAACGCCAATCGGTTACGGAAACGCCGGCCCGGGCCAGGCTGTCCATCTCGTCGTCCGGAGAAAACGAATTCCGGGCGACGACGATCTCCAGGGCAGGGCGCTCTTCCAGACCGGCCGCCCTCAGGTGGTCAACCGGCGCGTTCCAGGCCGTTCCCAGGTCACCGAAGAATGCCTCCAAGCGGCGGAAGCGGACGGTCCCCAACTGAGGAATACGATTAAGGGCCGCCCAGAATCGGATGTCGTTCATGGCGTGATTCTAGCACAGCCCAAATTAGACCAACAACGCCATTGCGTCGCAACGCGTTTGGACTCGCCATCTCCGCCTGCTCCAGGACCCGTCAGTGTGGCCTTTCCTGCTTGTCCGGCGGGTCGCCGTGCTTACGGAGGATGCGCCGGACCAAGACCCGGAGCCACGCCCGCACATTCTCCCGCAGCGTCCAGTCGATGGTGACGTTGTTGCGGCCGTAGTCGTCGCGCTCCGCGGTGGGCGCATCCGGGGCTGTGTCCCCGGCCGTGAGCCCGTGCCAGCCGATGTCGGCGAGTCAGTTAAGGGCGGCGGCCTCAACATCGGCTTCGTTGATGGTCATTCCAGCCGTGTATCACCGTCGGATAGAACTTCCACGATACTCGGGTCCAGCAACGTCCATTGTTGACCGGCACGTCTCAGAGTACCCTCAGCTATGATCCTGAGGCGAGCGCTATGGGCTTGGAGGGCACGTCGGTAATCGAACTGGTTTAGAACGGCCGTGACTCGCCGGTGTCTCTCACCGATTGGCGCACTCATGGTCATAGTTCCGCCCCTCTCGATTTCATCACTTTCCAAACGTTGCACGACGCCGATCAACCGCCTGCCACGTAGAAATTCATGGTCGCGAAACGACCGCGCTGCGTTACGCAAGACCGGTACGTCGTCATTGGCGAACCGTATAACTTCCCTCGTATCGGCCACCGGAAGCGTTCTTGCCCAAGTCAGATTAACGTCCAAGGCCGGCACCGGATTGATCATCCTAACGAGTGCATTGCACAGGTTGGCGTTTACGCCATTCCCCAGAGCGCCAAAGAAAAGTTCGGTGTCTTTTCCCTTGGTCCCCTCAATTGCCTCTCTAGTAGCTGTCAGGGCACCGGCCAAACGTCGTGTTATCTGACGATAGATTGGGTCACGATTGGCCAATTCCGATTCCTGGTCGAACGACGGGGTCAGCAGCGTAATGATGTAACTGCCTTGCTCGGTCTGCCCGAGGCGCATTCGGCTCAAATAATCGTTAGCCGCCTTGTATTCGTATTCGTCCGACCGGTAGATTGGCCGCTGGTCCCACAGCGAACATGCGGCGGCCAAAAGCATGCTACGAGCGCCGACCATGAGATCGACCCCAACGTCCAGTGCCACGTCACCATTGCCCACGGCGTCTGCCCTCACCCGGATTACATCGCGGTCGGAGGTGACCAGGTCCCGATAAATGGAAAGCTCGTCTACTTCGGCGTCCTGGGCGAAAATGACAATGAGCTGCGACATGACACTGGCGTAGTCACCGATGCGTTGAGTCCGCGGCACAATGATTTCCCGCTGTCCCTCTTTGACATACACATCGGAATAATCACCGTAAGGTTCACCTTTGATCCAACCCTCGGTGCGAGCGTAGGCCGACAGGGCCGCAGGTGAAACGGCGGTCAAGGCTTCTCTGTCACGGATGTTAAGTCTCATTGGATTCGCCGTCATCATCTGGTCCGCCCAGGTTGACGGTCGCCTTCAACTGCAACTCCAACGCGGGCCGCATGTCGCCGCCAGCCTGAATCCGCATATCAACGCCGTCCCTGTCCTGCTCATAGACTGCGGTAACGTAGCCAGCCTGTGCAGCTACTGCGTGTGCGTAGGCACGGGACAAGGCTCCCTCCCGGTCGGGATCTGTCAGCAGGCTATCGGTCATCCGACGGCTCCAACCTGCTCAACGTCGGCTTCAATGATTGTGGCCTTGGAAGATCTCGTGAACCTCACCGTACGTAGGGACGAACTCCGTAATACCGCCTCAGTATTCTTTGACGCAAGAGCGATAATGTCCTCAATACGATCAATCGGTGCCGCCACGTCAAGTCCGGAATTTTCCTCGAACACCATTCTCGTTCTTGCGGCTTGCGTGCTCATGGCAACTTCCAGATGCGGTAAGTACGAGGACACCATGCTGTAAGACCATTCTATCAGGGACAACCTTGGGGTTGATGCGCCACAGTTCCGCTTAATAACCCTTGATGGTGGCGCCATTGCCTCCTTGGCGCTGGACCTCGGGGTTTGTCCGTCTAGACCCATTGTTTACCAGGAGGACCCATTGGAGACCTCGTTGCCATCCGTAGACGTACACGGTTTCTCGGCGGGCTTGTCTCGGTCTGGCCTCTTACTGGCTCCGAATTTTCATTGACAATGCAAAGAGGCCGGTGATATATTCGGCTCAAGCACGCCCGGAACAACGACTGGGCCTAAGTCATCCCAACGACCCACCGACAATCATGATATTGCCTTCAACACTGGGCGGCTTCGGGCGCTCACGCCCCTCTCCTCAGATGTCTCTATTGGACCCCTTCTTTGGACCCCTTTCCCCCTCCTCGACAACATCAATTCTGAACGGGCTGTACTCCAATTCGCGGGTTGAGAGGTCTCCTTAACATGCAGAACATGCAGATGCGTGATTTTGTCGTACGCTTCGCTGGCGAAGGCGGGCAAGGCGTCGTCACGTCCGCCGAAGGTCTGGCGCAGTCGTCGACGCAGGTGGGCTATCACGCCCTGACTTTCGCTACCTTCCCCTCGCAAATCCTGGGCGGGCCCACCTGGACTCAGGCCCGCATCTCGGTCGACCCGGTCCTGAGCCCTGGCGATGACGTGGACGTGTTGGTGGCCTTCAACCAGGAAGCGTACAACAACCATTTTACCGAAGTACGGGAAGATGGCGTCATCATCTTCAACTCCACCGAATTCAGCCTCGATAACGAACCCCGGGCCTTCGGCCTGCCCATCGAGGAGTTGGCCCGGTCCACCGGAAACAACAGGGCGGCCAACATGGTGATCATGGGCGCCTTGGCCCACTTGGTGAATATGCCTCACGAATACCTGGAAGAGTTCGTGGAACAGCGTTTCAACCGAGGCCGTCCGGGCGACGACGAAATCATCCGCTCCAACATCCAGGCCTTGGGTCTGGGCCGCGAGCACATAGCGAACAGCGGTCTTCAGTTGGGCGATCTGGCCCCCGCCCAAAAGCCCGAGTACGAGCAACTGATGATCAAAGGCAATGAGGCCCTGTCCTTGGGGGCCATTGCCGGGGGCCTGGATTATTACGTCGGTTATCCTATTTCCCCAGCCACTCCCATCCTGCTGTATATGGAGCGGAACCTGGTGGGGAGAGACCGGTTCGCCTACCAGGTGAGTTCGGAAATCGAGTCGATTACTTCCATCCTGGGCGCGGGATACGCCGGTAAGCGGGCGATGACGGCCACGGCCGGCCCCGGCGTTTCACTCATGAGCGAGGGACTGGGCCTGAGCTGGGTCGCCGAGATTCCCTTGGTGGTGGTCGACGTCCAGCGGGGGGGCCCGGCCACCGGACTGCCCACCAAGACCGAGCAGTCGGACCTGATGAGTTGCATGTTCCCGGCCCACGGCGACGTTCGCATCCCCATAATCGCCGTCGGAGACGTCCAAGAGTGTTTCTACGGCGCGGTGAAAGCCATCGAGTGGGCCGAGAAATACCAGGGGCCCGTAATCTTGATGAGCGAAATGTCCTTGGCGGAGCGGGCCCAGAACATACCCGCGCCCGACCTGAGCCAGGTGGAGCCGGCCAAGCGGATCGTGTATCAAGGGAGCAACGGTTACAAGCGCTACGCCGGTACCGAGCTTTCCCCCATGCCCATTCCCGGCGGTCCGGGCGCCTACGTCGCCAACGGCAGCGAGCATGACGATATAGGGGACACCACCCACTTGGCCGAACGCCACATACAGATGACCGAGCGACGTTTCGGAAAGATCAAGCTCCTGGAAGAAGACGAGTACGAAAGCGACGGTACGGAGCACCCGGTAGCAGTGATGCCGTGGGGCGGCAGCAAGGGACCGGCCCTGGAAGCCTACAATACGCTGAAGCGAGACGGCGTGCCGGTGGGCTGGTGCTACACCATGTACCTGAACCCCCTGCCGCCCAAGCTGTTGGAAGAATTGAAGCAAAAGGAACTGGTAATCGTCCCGGAACTCAATTACCAAGGGCAGTTCTCCGGGATTCTCCGGTCGTTGGGTGTCAAAGCGGAGTCCGTCACGCAATACACCGGTCTTCCGTTCAAGGCCCGGACGCTGGTTGAGCGCGTTACCGAAATGACCAAGAAGTGGTCGCAGGAGGCCGTCGGAGTATGAGTAAAAAGAACCCGGAATACGATTTCAAATGGTGTCCCGGCTGTGGCGACTTCGGCGTGCGTCGCGCCTTGGAGTTCGCCATGATCGACCGGATGGAAGAAACAGGCCGGCCGATGGAGAATAACGTCGTCGTGGCGGGCATCGGTTGCTCCGGTAACCTGGTCCACCTTCTGGAGGGCGACCAGCCCTTCGGCATACACGGCATTCACGGCCGCTCTCTGCCCATAGCCCTCGGCATCAAGATGGCCCAGCCGGAACTGAACGTGGTGGTGGTGGCGGGCGACGGCGACTTTCTGAGTATCGGCGGCGAACACATCGGTCCCCAGGCCGCCCGCAACCTCAACATTTGCGCCGTGATTATGGACAACGGCGTCTACGGGTTGACCAAGGGCCAGAGCTCCCCCACAACCAAGCTGGGCGTCATCACCAGCTCCACTCCGTTCGGCAAGATCGAGGCCAAGACCGATCCCTTGGAGCTTTACCTGACGCTGGGGGTTTCCTTTGTGGCAAGCGGTTTCTCGGCCCAGCCCCGGCCCCTCGCCCAGTTGATCAAACAAGGGATGGAGCATCAGGGTTTTTCCATAGTGCACGTCCAATCGCCCTGCACGACTTATAACGACAATTACGAAGAGTTGAAGGGCGATGTCCGGAAGGGCATCGAACCCGCTCTGCACCCGGTGCCCGACGATTACGATCCCTCTGACCGCGGCGCGGCCTACGACCTTCTGCAGGAAGGCGGAATCCCCGTCGGAGTCATCTACCGGGACACCGACCGGCCATCCTTGGACCAGCGGGTCGAGGGCATGTGGGATGTGGCCAAGTCACAGTCTGCGGATGAATTGATGGAAGCGTTCCGCTTCTAACCGCCGGTTTGCATCCTGATAAAAAATCTCCCCGGTCGCGGGGAGATTTTTTTGTTCCATACCGCAAAGCGATGGCCGCGAAGTGATGTCAGGCAAGCACAGGTTAGCTGCTGGCCTGTTCTCCCTCTTCCAAGGCCTGGTATTTGGACGGACACTTCACCAGCACGTGGTCTGCTTGGAACACCCCGTCTTCGCCGACGCTGCCTTGTAATATGATCTCTGAATGCGGATTGAAAAAGAGGTCGGGCAGCACACTGCTGTAAGTGGCGTTTACCGCCGTATGGGGGGATTCGCCATCTTTGTCGGCAAGTTGGAACCGGGCCACCAGCGACTTGTCTTCCCGCTGGAACGATCCTTCCACCAGCTTGCCCGCCAAGCGCACAACGGTCCCTTGATGTTCTTCCATATTGGAGTCCAGTTCGCTGGGATCGATAATGGCCAAGGCGTTCTGAGGAAATGCGGCATAGATCATGTAGGCCAAGGCCAACCCCACGACTGCGATGACAATGATGAACCTGGTGCGGTTGGAATGTCCCGGGGACTCGTCATCCACCGGTTGAGAGAGGAGGGGCGCCTTGTCTTCCAAGCGGGTCTCCGTGGCTGATGCTGGCGACAGACCGCCGCCGCATCGGGTGCTGTTTCCAATCCGATAGGGGTATGATAGCAAACCGTGGAACTTGTTGCCAACGGGTCGGGGCGCGCCATTGACGTCCGCTTCCAGTGAAAACGCGGTCGAAGTTCGGGGGCTGGAGAAGAGCTATGGTGAATGGCCAGTGCTCTGGGACCTGGACTTGGCTGTGCCCTGGGGCGAGACCCTGGCCCTTTTCGGCGTCAACGGCGCGGGCAAGACGACCTTGCTTCGCATACTTTCCACACATGTGCGGCCGGACTCCGGTTCGGCTGCCATAGCGGGCCGTGACCTGCGCCGGCAGCCTGGAGCGGTCCGTCGCCGCATCGGCGTGGTCGGCCACCGGAGTTTCCTCTATCACGACCTGACCTGCCGGGAGAACCTGGTCTATTACGCCCGGCTCTACGGCCTCCACAACTGTGAATCGAGGGCCGCCGAAGTGCTAGGCCGGGTTGGCCTCGCCGGCCGCGCGGGCCACCGGGTACGGGACCTGTCCAACGGTATGCAAAAGCGGGCGTCAATCGCCCGGGCCATTCTCCACGAACCCCAGGTGCTGCTCCTCGATGAGCCGGAGTCGGGCCTGGACCGCGATTCCCGGGAAATGTTCGGGGAGTTGCTGCTGGAGTGGGCCGGCGCCGGGCGTTCGGCAATCATTGCGACCCATGACATTGACCTCGGCCTGTCATGGGCCCATTCGGCCGGTGTTCTCTCCCAAGGCAGGGTCCTCCTGGCCACCGAACGGGGCCCTGAGGCCGCTCCCGCAATTCGCGAGGCGCTGTCCGGCCGCCGGAGCCGCACCGGCCCGGTGGAGGACAGTCCATGAACCGGGCGCTGGGGCCGATGGCCGCCATAGTCTGGAAGGACCTGAGATTGGAGGCCCGCTCCAGGGACCTCTTGGTGTCGGTAGTCTTTTTCGGCTTGCTGTTGGTGGTGGTCTTCAGCTTTGCCATCAAGCCAACGCCGGAGATGGCCGAGGAGCTGGCTCCCGGAATTCTCTGGGTGGCCTTTGCTTTTGCGGCCACACTGGCAATGAACCGCTCTTTCATCCGGGAGCAGGAACAGGGCGGCTTGGACGGGCTGCTCCTGTCGCCAGTCAGCCGCGACGCCATATTTTTGGCGAAGGCGGCCACCAGTTTCCTGTTTATGCTGGTGGTCGAGGCTGCGTTGCTGCCCGTTTACGCCGTCTTGTTGCAATTCTCCGCCTTCTCCTTCACTTTGGTGTTGACGATCGTGCTGGCCACCTTGGGGTTTGCGCTCATTGGGACGCTTTTCTCCGCCTTGGCGGCTCAGACGCGCTCGCGGGAAATCATGCTGCCGGTACTGTTTTTTCCCATCGTCCTGCCGGTAATAATCGCGGCGGTGGAGGTATCCACCAGGGCTATCGGTGGGGAAACACTCTTCGGGGCCGGGCGTTGGCTGCCGCTGATCGCAGTCTTCGACGCACTCTTTCTGGTAATATGTCCGTGGCTATTTTCTGTTGTCGTAGAAGAATGAACGTTCTGAACTTTCGGACGATTTTCGGAGCCGTCGCCGGGCTGTTGATGGTGGCGAACCTGTACCTGATTTTCGCGGTAGCGCCCACCGACGCCGCCCAAGGCGAGGTGGCGAGGGTGATCTACCTCCACGTTCCGGTAGCCATTATGTCGTTCCTGGCCTTCTTCTTCGTGTTCGTCGGGAGCGTCATGTACCTGATCAAACGCGACCTCAGATGGGACAGCCTGGCCCACTCGGCTGGCGAAGTGGGGGTGGTCTTCATCTCGGTGGCGCTCTTAACCGGTATGATTTGGGCGCGGCCCGTGTGGAATACCTGGTGGACGTGGGAGCCGAGGCTGACCACCACGTTGGTGCTATGGCTCATCTATGTCGCCTACCTGATGGTGCGGTCCTTCGCGCCCAACCGGAGCAGGGCCGGCGTCTACGCGGCGGTGGTCGGCATTATCGGATTCGTAGACGTGCCAATCGTTTACTTCGCCGTAGAGTGGTGGGGATCGCTATTGCACCCGGAACAGGTGGTAGGGCCCCTGGCCGAGACCGGTTCGCTGGACCGCACCGTGTCGATGGTGCTCTTGGTGTCGTCGGTCTCCTTCCTGTTGTTCTTGGGATACATGGTGATGTTGCGCATGTCCTTGCGGGACATCGACGACGAATTAGCCGGGATTCGATTCAATCTCAGACGACTGGGCCGGCCCCCGGCGGGGGAAGGAGCCGCGTGATCCCCACGATATTGCTCCAGGCGGACCAGCCTCCGGCCAACCTCGGGTACCTCTTCGCGGCCTTTATCGTAGCCTGGCTGTTCTTCCTGGGCTACGGGCTCTACATCCTTCGCCGCGCCAAGGAGTCCCAAGCCGAACTCGCCCGGCTCAGCCGTGCCGCCGGGGAAGAACCGGAAGCGCCGCCAGATCCTGCTCCCGAGGGCACGGAGACCGGCGTCAACTGATCTCAGGACCGGCTGGACTGAAAGTCCTGGAACCTGTCCCGCAGTGCCTTCTTGTCGAACTTGCCGACGCTGGTCTTGGGGATTTCGTCGAGGAATACCACGTCGTCTGGGACCCACCACGAGGCGAAACGGCCCCGGATGAAATCCAGCACCTCGTCCTTTTGCAGGGTGTCCCGGTGGTCGGTGTTGGGGACCACGCAGGCCAAGGGACGCTCCTGCCAGTTGGGGTGGGGCACCGCGATCACCGCCGCTTCCAGGACCCCCGGGTGGGCGACAATGGCCGTTTCCAAGTCCACCGACGAGATCCACTCGCCGCCGCTCTTCACCATGTCCTTCACGCGGTCGCCTATTTGAATGTACCCATGCCGGTCGATGGATGCGATATCCCCGCTATGGTACCAGCCGTTGATGAAGGTCTCCTCGCTGCGCGGGTCGTTGTAGTATTCGCTGGCAATCCAGGGGCCCCGGAACAGCAATTCGCCCCGGGCCTCGCCGTCCCACGGCAAGTCGTGGCCGTTTTCGTCCACCAGCCGCATCTCCAACCCCGCAGCCAACGACCCCTGCTTGCCGGCCAACTCCAGCTTGGCTTCGTCGGAGAGCCCGTCCAAGCGGCTTACGCGCCGGTTGTAGGCGACCAAGGGGGTGGCCTCGGTCATACCATAGGCTTGCACCAGGTTCACCCCCAGTTTTTCCTTGTAGGCCTGGATCAAGCTCAACGGCACCGCCGAGCCGCCGCTGATCACTTCCCGCACGCTGGAAAAATCGTACTCCTCGCCGGTGCGTTCCAAGTAGTCCAGCAGGCCCACCCAGATGGTCGGCACACCCAGGCTGATCGTCACCCGTTCGCGGTCAATCAGCTCGCAAATCACCTGGGCGGTGGGCCGGACTCCAGACAGCACCTGCTTGGCCCCGACCATCGTCGCGGCGAAGGGCGAGCCCCAGCAATTGGCGTGGAACATGGGCACCATCGCCATCACCACGTCACGCTCCCGGATTCCCAGCATGTCCGCCTGGCACTCGGCCATCGTGTGCAGGTACACGGCGCGGTGGGTATAGGTGACGCCCTTGGGACGGCCGGTAGTGGCCGAGGTGTAGCACAGGCCGGCGGGGGCGTTTTCGTCCAGGTCCACCGGCAGGTATTCGGCGGACGCCCGTTCCAACAGCTCTTCGTAGTTGTGCGCCGACGGCAGCGAAGTCGTGAAGTCCCGGTCATCCGTCATCACGACGAAATGCTCCACGGACTCCAATTGCGGCGCCAAGGCCTCGAGAATCGGGGCCAAGTCCGGGTCGACCAGGATCACCTTGTCGGCGGCGTGGTTGATTATGTAGACCAGGTCGTTGACCGCGAGACGGATGTTGATGGTGTGGACAACGGCTCCCAGCAACGACGGGGCGAAGTAGGCTTCCAGGTGACGGAATGTGTTCCAGCCGAAGGTGCCGACGCGGTC
The DNA here is from genome assembly GCA_965220625.1 of Dehalococcoidia bacterium. Classification (GTDB taxonomy): domain Bacteria; phylum Chloroflexota; class Dehalococcoidia; order Lucifugimonadales; family UBA3495; genus VXOI01. The sequence continues at coordinate 1,425,952 of CBDCQN010000001.1, read as the reverse complement.
GCCCTGCCCGACGCCCAAATCGCGAAGAGCGTTCGACAGCCGCGCCGCCCGCCCGGCCAAGTCGCGGTAGGTATAGCGATGGGTGCTTTCACCCTCCCGGGTGACAATCTCCTTGTCCGGGAAGAAGGTGCTGGCCCGCTCCAGCATCCGGGGCACCAACAGCGGATAGTCCATCATGGCAGCATCGCCTCTCGTTTGAAAAGCTTGTTCCATCTCCCCTTGACGGCCATGCCGGCTTCGGCGACGCCAAGGCGATACCCTTGCCGATGCCGCGTCCGGCGCCAACCAAAAGCGCCTTCTGGCCGGTTACGTCAAGCGGGGAAGGCTCATCAGGGGAACGGCTCATTAATTAACTCTCTCCAATCGTCCCAGATCTCCTGCGGAGCCTGGACCTCGAGGGCCGCGTCGCGGGACTCCCTGCGGGACTGGCACCCGCTCACGGGGCACCGGGCGCAATCAGGCGTTCTGGCGCAGCATAGTTGCCCGTGCAACCGGAGAATTTCGTGAATGTCCACCATTCCGATGGACAGCTCCGCGAACTGCTCCCGGCGCATACGATAAACGCATTTCAGCCCCTCCCGCAACGGTCCGGGACCCCGGCCTGTCGTCTCGATGCCGAACACTCGGACCAGTACCCGGATGCAGTTGGCGTCCAACGGCAGGGCTTCATCTCCCCAACCATAGGCCAAGACGCATTCGGCGACCTTCTCGCCGACCCCTTTGATATCGAGCAAGTCCTCGCGGCGCTTCGGAACGCCCTCGACCAAAGCCTCAGCCATCGAGATAACGAACGGCAATTGCCCGGCGCGCACGAGGTGCGCCGCCTCGTCCTTTACGTTGCTTCCACGGGCAGCCAAAGAGGCTTCGTCCGGGAACCTCCGGAAGAAACCACGGCACATCTCCACCAGCAGGGCATCTTTGGTGCGAGTGCTAAGCCCGAACAACACGAGAGTCCGGTAGAGACTGCGCCGGTAGCCGACTTCCCGCCAAAGCTGCGACTCCCAAATGAAGCCGCGGTATGCGGCCTGCAGCTCGGCCAAGAGCAACGGCAATCGGTGTGGGTCTGGCAATCTTTGGCTCACGCCGTTATTGTAATGAAGCGGGCGAGGTCACTCAAAGCCCCCTCGTCGGGGCGGGTGTGCGTCAGGTTTTCGCGCCAGCAACCGGAAACCTTGGGTCACGTGCCGGTTTTTTTATTTTCCCTCTCATTCCCTCTCATTTTCACCCATTTTCACCGCAAAGGCCGCGGCGGGAGACGGCCGAGGATTTTTGAGGTCCTGTGTTATTTGGATTCAGAATCAGGATTGCACTATTCCGGGAAGGCACTATGGTGAAGCATCGTTCCCGGTGTTGGAAAGGGACAAGTGTCACAAGGCCCCCGGAGCTTATTTCAGCGGGTGAACAGGACAAGGGATGGTTCTGGGACATCGTAACTTGAAGGCCGGCGCGGGCAAATCAGGCATCCCTAATCAAGTGCGCGAGAATCTGACGCACACCCCACAGGGGCCCAAGAGAGGGAAGGTAGGAAGTGGAGAAATTCTCAGGCCGGGCGTTCGTCAGTGGGTTCTACCCGCAGGTCGGGAAGCCAGCGAAGAACGCCTGGCAGGTACCAGTTGCCCCGGCCCAGCAGGTCCATGGTGGCCGGGGCCAACACCGACCGCACCAGCGTCGCGTCCAACAGGACCGCCACGGCAAGCCCGAAGCCGACCTGCTGGTTGATGACGGTCTCGCCCATCGCAAACCCGCCGAACACGGCGACCATGATAAGGGCCGCGCCGGTGATCATGCCAGCAGTTGCCCGCAGTCCGTAGGCCACCGACTCGTTATTGTCGCCGGTCTGATCGTAGCGTTCACGTATGCGGCTCAACAGAAAAACGTGGTAGTCCATCGAAAGCCCGAAGAGGATGGAGAACAGGAACAGAGGTATCCAGGTGTCGATAACCTCCACCTGCTGAAAGCCGAAGAATTCGGCCCCGTGGCCCTTCTGGAATACCAGGACCAGCAGCCCGTAGGCCGTGCCGACGGACAGAAGGTTCATTACCACGGCCTTAATGGGTATGACTATCGACCGGAAGACCAGCATCAGAATGATGAAGCTGCAACCAAGCACGAAGACGAAAACTATGGGGGTATACGTGCCGAAGATATCGAAAACGTCTGCCGCCTCGGCGGTCGCACCGCCCACGTAGACCGTCGCGGGGACCCCGTCGAACGCGGGCGCGATGTACCGGTCGCGGATGTCCCCAAGGACGCCCACTACCTCCTGGCTGCGGGGTTCTCCGTGTACGGCAAGGGTCAGCAGGGCCAGGTCGCCGGCGGGGTTGACGGCCAGAGCGGGAGGAAACGGGAACCGCGGGTCGTCATTGAGAGAAACCTCCAGGTTGCCGATCGCCTCCTGCACCTGGGGGTCCTCGACGTCTCCGTCTATGACTATTTCCATGGGATTGACCAGCCCGAAGGAGAATTTCTCTTCGAGAACGAAGAAAGCGCCCTCCGGGAAAGAATCGACCCCGCTCAGGCCGGTTTCGATCTCGAAGTAAAAGTAGGTGGCCGCGATCATCGGAGCGGCCACCACGAGGATGCTGATCGCCGGAAACTTCGTGACGACCGGGGTGATGACCTCCCAGAAACCGCGGCCGGAGGCCTCGGCGGATGCCGCCCTGCCCCTGCCCCTGCCGAGGAACGGAAGAGACAGGAAGTCCACCTTGTGGCCCAGCAGCGCGAGCGCGGCTGGCAGGTTGGTCAGGGTTGCCGCCAGTGACACGAGAACGACAATGATCGCCCCCACGCCAAGAGACTGGAAGAATGACGCTGGCACCAGCAGCATTCCGCAGAGGGCGATCACCACAGTGAGGCCGCTGAACAGCACGGTGCGTCCGGCCGTCGCGCCGGCGCGCACGGCTGCGTCTTCTTTACTCAGCCCGCGGTCCAATTCTTCCCTGAAGCGGGAGACGATGAGGAGGGAGTAGTCAATGCCCACCGCGAGGCCAATCATGGTGATCATCAACGTGATGAACAAATTCAGTTCGAAGACCTGCCCGATGAGAGACGCTACCCCTAACGCGACGATGATGGCGCCTATCGCCAGGGCCAAGGGCACGAAGGCGGCCCCAACCGCGCCGAAGAGGACCAGGAGAATGACCAGCGCCACCGGTATGCCGACCCGTTCTCCCTGCTCCAGGTCTTCCTGCGCCAGTTCGGCGTTTTCGAAGGAAATACTGGCGGCGCCTCCGACCAGCACGCGGAAGCCTTCCCCGGCGTCCGCTTCCTCGACGATCTCGATGATGTGGCGGACGTTTTCCTCGGCTTCGTCCAGGGTACCGGCCAAGACTACCTGGATGATCGTCGCGCTGCGGTCTGCCGATACCAGGGACTCGTCGTCATCCTGGTAGTAGTTCCGGCTTGAGGTGACCGCGCCGCCGCCAAGGGAAACGATGGACTCGAAGACCGATTGGACCTTTGCCTGAAACGCGGGGTCGTCGACTGTCATGGCGTCCGATGAACGACGACCAATTCGATCAGGGGTTCGGGGCCGCGAAGCCTTTCTTCCAAAAGCCTGCCGGCTATCTCGGACTCCGCCCCTCCGGTCAGCTTGAGCTCGGTAGTCGTAGCGCTATCAAGCAGTTTTATGCTGATCGCGCCCGCAACCAGCGTCAACACTGCCCACACCGTGAGAACCAACAGCGGACGCCGGGCGCTGATCCGGGCCAGGAACTCGGTCAACAGGCTGCTCTTCCCACGACGCCGGGCCTGGTCCCGATACGCGATGTCTCGACGACAGCGGCCGCCGTCACCACTTGGTGGACTCTTCCGCGCATACGTGGTCGGGTAGTGTGTAACGGATTCCGGCTTCGTCGAATAACGAAGTCTCAAGCAAACCGGTGAATCTGCTGAAATTGTCGGAACTTGCCCGTCCGGGCAACAAGTTGTTCACGTAGCGTTTCCAAAGTTCGAGTGCCCGGAACCACTTCACGGATACAAAGCTCGCGCCTGCCGAAGGGAATTGAAGCTGGTCTGCAAGCTCGTTTCCAATTAGCCCCCGGGACAGCCGGTACACGTATTTCGCAAATTCGCGCCGTTCGACCGGAGTGCTCACTCCGGCAACCATCGGGGCGGAGTTGACCAAGGAGTGCGCCATCACCAGCGATTCGAGCTCGACGGAAGGCTCACATATAAATCCGACATCGTAGAGTTTCAGAGCTTCTTCGCCATCTCGGAACAGGATAGTGTCGGGATGCCCATCAAGTGGCCGGAGTAGCGCCAGACCGCCATGAAACTATCGTGCTCTTCGTCAGTGTAATAAGGCAGTCAAAGTAAGGCTCGGTTACCGTTGTTACAATTATTGTACGGTCGATAGTATAGTGGCACCGGTGGTACGGATTCGCAGCACAATGCGCTGTTGCAAAATCGCTGCTTGGAGAGCGCGGTCCTCATGAAAGCAACGATGAATATAGCGCTTCGGGCGTATCGGCGGATCGAATGCAAAGTGAGACTGGTGTCCCGCCATAACGCGGACGAAGGCTAGCCTTGCTTTTCAGCTTCGGTCCGTCGCTTTAACCAAGCATCCCATTCGACGTCCCTTGCCGCCCCCTCCCCGTATGAAAAGGCCCTGACACTTGCCCGTTCCCAATCCTTGAAGCCACACCCTAGCATGGTACCTGTCCGGCGCGACGTCCCGCCCTTAATCCTGACCGGACCGAGCGGACCAAATCCGGCCACGCCACTGATGCGATGCGGCATCCGTGGCATCCGGCATCCGTGGCACCCAATGACCAAAATTCGCGCCAAAACCGGACAGTCCCACCCCCCGTCATTCCGGGAATCCACCACCGTGGCAATATGGCACGAAATGGCACGAAAAATAAAAATTTCGGCTCCCCCGCCGTCAAGTAAACTTCATGAGGTGAACCCCATATGGATACCCTGAGCGCCCTGAGAGCCCGCGTCCGCGCCCTCCAACGAAAATTGGCCCGCGAATTGGCCCTCCTCCGGCTCTGCCGGTTGGCCGAAGAGCATTGCCTCCAATCGTCTGCGGCCCGCGCCGACCGCCAACCACCTCCCGAGTCCCATGCCTTCATCCGCCGGGTAGCCGCCGCCGGCTTCCGGCTCCCCACCTTCATGGCGGTCCATAAATACCTGGAGCGGTGCCGCGCCAACAGCTCCCTCCCCGACCGCGAAGACCTCCTCCGTGCCCTAATCCCCTGGTCCCGGGACTATCCCCCTCCCAGGTTCTGCTAGGGACGAAACAATCACAAAGAAACAATCCCGGAAATCATCCAAATCCGACGAATCACAGTTCAAGACAACCCCCGACAGCATTCGCCCACGGCGAAGAATGAGAAGGCCCTGGCAATGGTAGCCAGTCTCTCTCTTTTGACGATTGCCGGAACAGGCGTTATCTTTGTCCACAACAGCCCACAACGGCATTTGCACCCAAAAAGCTCGAGGGGGCGCCAAATGAAAGCGGTCTTTATCAACGAGCACGGCGGCACCGATAAGCTGGTCTACGGGGACCGCCCCGATCCCGAGGTTGGCCCCGGCGAAGTCATGCTCCGGGTGAGGGGAAGCGCCTTGAACCACCTGGATCTCAACCTCCGGGAAGGCCGCACCTACAACGGCCCGCTGCCACGGATCATGGGTTGCGACATCGCTGGAGAGGTGGCCGCGGTCAGCCCGGCCGCCGCCACGTCCCTGCAAGTCGGCGACCGGGTCATCCTGAACAACCGCGTTACCTGCGGAAGCTGCGAGCATTGCCGCATGGGCAACGATCAGTGGTGCGGCAACCAAAGACGCCTGGGCGTGGACCTAGACGGCGGCCATGCCGAGTACGTCACCGCGCCCGCCGTGAACGCCCACGTCATTCCCGGCTCGATGGGCTTCACCGAGGCCGCGGCCCTGCCCATCGCCGCCCACACCGCTTGGCACTGCATGGTCACCCAAGCCCAGGTGCGGCCTTGGGACGACGTGTTGGTGCAGGCTGCGGGCAGCGGGGTCGGCAGCATGGCTATTCAGATCGCCAAGATGGTGGGCGCCCGCGTCATCACCACCGCCGGCAGCCAGTGGAAGCTGGACGAAGCGAAGAAATGGGGCGCCGACGAGGTAATCAACTACCGCGACACCCCCAACTTCAGCGACCGTGTAAAGGAAATGACCGGAGGCAAAGGAGTGGACCTGGTTTTCGACTGCGTGGGGGCCGACGTTTGGGAGCACAACCTGCTGGCACTCAAGGCGGGAGGGCGGCTGGTGATAACCGGGGTCACCTCCGGGGCCACGGCCAACCTCGACCTTTCGTTGCTGCAGGGCAAGCCGCTCCATCTGATGGGCAGCGGCGGACGGAGCAACCGCACCTTCGCCGACTTCATGAAGGTGGTGCACCACGGTTCCCTGCGCGGCATCCCTGGCCGGATCTTCCCGCTGGATAAGGTTGGCGACGCCCACCAAGCGATGCAGGACCGGGACTTCTACGGCAAAGTAGTCATCGAGAGTTAGAGTCACTTGCTTTGTCCAACTATCCAACTCCTTGCGCAAGTTGATAGAATGGATTGTGCAGCGCGCCAATGCGCTTGCGGAGGCGCCATGGGAACCTTCACGGCCCGCATCGGCATCGCGAACCCCGAAGCTAGAGAATTTCAATACGTGGACGCTCTAGTGGACACCGGCGCGTCCCACACTATGTTCCCGGCATCCCTGCTAGAACAGATGCTTCACCTCGCCCCGGAAGAAGACTTGACTTTCACGCTGGGGGACGGACGGGAGCAGGTCTATGGCTTCGGGACTGCCTTGATGCGAATCCAGGACCGGCAGAAGCCCTGCCCGGTAGTCTTCGGCCCCGAAGACCAATACCTGCTTGGGGCCACCACCCTCCAGAACTTCAACTTGGTGGCAGACACCAACCACCACCGCCTGATCCCTACTCCCCGCCTGACGATCTAGCAAGCCGTTAGCGACGCCCACCAAGCCATGGAAGACCGGGACTTCTACGGCAAGATCGTCATTGAAAGTTGAACCCGGCAACCTGAAGGCGACAGCCCTCCGTGATAATATCGGTCCGAGGTTGGTGAGTTACCGCTGTGGAATTCGACACCTACAATCTTGACCCGTCCATCTATGACGAGATGTTCCTGCCGGACGGGGCAACAAGGGAACATTGGCGACGGCTCCACGAGACCTTGAGCGGCCTGTCCGGCGAACAAATCGGCGGCATTCAAGAACGAGTGACGCGCTCGTTTTCCAACGAAGGAATCTCCTTCACGGTCTACGGCGATGCCGAAGGCGAAGAACGAATCATTCCCGTCGACTGCCTTCCCCGGATCCTCTCCGGCGAAGATTGGCGGTTCCTGGAACGCGGTCTGACCCAGCGTTTGAAAGCCCTGAACCTGTTTTTGCAGGACATCTACAACGAAGCCCGTATTATCGAAGACGGAATGATACCGGTCGACTTGGTCCGCGGATGTCCCCAATACCGTGTTGAGATGCGGGGTTTCTCCGCTCCCCATGGCTCCTGGGTCGCCGTTTGCGGGACTGACTTGGTGAGGACCAACGACGGCTTCCACGTACTGGAAGACAATCTGCGGGTCCCCTCGGGCGTGTCCTACATGATCGCTAACCGCAAAGCGGTCAAGGCGAGCCTGCGCCGCCTGTACCGAAGTTCCCGAGTGCGGGAAGTGGAACACTACGGCCGGACCCTGCTGACAACCCTGCGCGAATTGGCCCCCAGCGGCAAGCCGGACCCCTGCATCGTCCTGCTGACTCCCGGAGTGTACAACTCGGCCTTTTACGAGCACATGTTTCTGGCCCACGAAATCGGCGCCGAACTGGTGGAGGGCCGCGACCTGCTGGTCGACGACGGGTTCGTATACATGCGCACGACCTCGGGCCTCCGGCGGGTTGACGTCGTTTACCGGCGGGTGGACGACGACTTCATCGATCCGCTGGTTTTCCGGCCCGACTCGCTCTTGGGTGTGCCGGGACTAATGCACGCCTATAAACTTGGGAGGGTCACGCTGGCGAACGCGCCTGGAACCGGCGTAGCCGATGACAAAAGCGTTTACGCCTACGTGCCGGATATGGTCCGGTACTATCTGGGTGAAGAACCGGTCTTGTCCAACGTCGAGACCTACCTTTGCCGGCGGCCCGAAGACCTGGAATACACCCTGGACAACTTGCAAGACCTGGTGGTCAAACGGGTGGGCGAGTCCGGCGGCTACGGGATGCTGGTCGGCCCCCACTCCACGCCTGAGGAACGGCAACAATACGCCAAACAGGTACGCGCCAATCCGGCGGATTTCGTTTCCCAGCCTGTTCTGGCCCTTTCCCGCGCGCCCTGTCTTATCGAAGGCGGGTTTGAGCCGCGCCATGTGGACCTGCGGCCCTTCGTGCTGAATGGAAAAGAGACCCGCATAGTGCCCGGAGCCTTCTGTCGCGTCGCCTTGCGCCGGGGAAGTCTGGTCGTGAACTCCAGCCAAGGCGGGGGCGGCAAAGACCTCTGGGTGTTGGGGGACTGAACCGGATGCTCTCACGCAGCGCGCAAGGCGTATATTGGATGAGCCGTTACCTGGCGCGGGCGGAACATCTCTGCGGTCTGTTGCGGTTGCAAACGGAAGCCTTGGTTGACCGTCCGATTGGGGAGATTCACCTCGGTTGGAAACGCATCTATGACAGCCTGCGCCAGCAGCCGCCCGGCGGAAGTCTCGAACCCCAATACAACGATGAGTTTACCTTGGCTGACTCCTACACCCTGGCCGACCACCTCACCTTCGAGCGCTCTAACCCCGGCTCAATGTGGAGTTGTTTTGTCTTGGGCCGGGAGAACGCCAGGCAAATGCGCCATTGCATCAGCGGGGAAATGTGGACCTGTCTCAACTTGGCTTACCTGCGGTTGCGTAACCTGGCGATGACGGACATCTGGGCTACCTCACCCGAAAGCTATTACGCTGACGTTGCTGCGGAGATCGACACCTTCTCGGGTGTGGCGGCATCCACCATGTACCGGGATGAACGTTATCACTTCATGCAGCTTGGCCGATTCATCGAACGGGCCCAGCTTTCCGCTTCATTGTTTTTGGCCCAGCTGGCCGTCGATCAGGCTGCTACGGAATACGCTGAGGAGGACTGGGCGACTTTGTTGCGCCTCTACCACGCGTTCCAAGCCTACAGCAGTCGTTACGGCGTGGAGGTGCGGCCAGACCAGGCGTTGGACCTGCTGGCGACGGACCATCAACTGCCGGACTCCCTCTCCCGGTCTGTGGCAACCGCCGAGGAGGAATTGGCCGCTATCGCCTCCGGTCCAAACGCCCACTCTACTGGCATGGCCCGGCGGTTGGCCGGGCGGTTGAGCGCATTGATATACTACGAGTGGCCGGACCGCGAAGACCGCGAGGAACTATTGCGCCAGGTGAGCGAGCATTGTCGAAGGCTCCACGAGTTCGTGACCGCCACCTATTTTGAGTACTCTATAGAAGATACTCCGGTGCGGTAACGTCATGGTGGATCTGGTCCGATACCGGATCGAGCACGTCTCCCGGTTCCTCTACGATGCCCACGTACGGCAGTCGGTGATGTCGCTTTGCTTGATGCCCCGCGATGATGCGGGACAGCGGCTCCTTCATTTCAACATCTCGACAAGCCCGCAGTCCTCTATCAATTCCGAAAGGGACCGCTTTGGCAACATCAAACACGTCCTCAACATCCACCGGGAGCACCAGGCCCTGGAAATCACCGCCCTTGCCACGGTGGAAACGGCGCCCGCTGTCCGGCTGCCAGGTTCCTTGGGCCACGGCGCATGGGAAGAGGTCCGTTCACGCGGGGAGTCTTTCGACGAATGGGACTTCACTCACGACAGCGCGTTTGTTCGGCCCTCGCCCGCCCTCGCCGCTTTCGTCGAACGGGTCGGGGTCAAGCCTGCGGACGACCCGTTAGAGTCAATGCTGTTACTTTCGGATACCCTTTTCCACGCCCTGCGATACGTCCCCGGCAGCACATCGGCGTCATCCCCTATAGACGATATCCTTGCGTCAGGAGAAGGGGTCTGCCAAGACTATGCCCACGTCATGATCGCCATTGCAAGGTCATGGGGAGTACCCGCCCGGTATGTGTCCGGCTACTTATATGTCACCGGCCAGAGTGGCGAGCAAGCTCCGGCAGCAGGCAGTCACGCCTGGGTGGAATGCTGGTTCCCCGGACTCGGCTGGACCGGCTTCGATCCCACCAACCATTGCCTGGCTGACGAACGGCACACTCGCGTCGCCGTGGGACGAGACTACCATGACGTGGCCCCGGTCCGGGGAGTCCTGCAAGGCGGATCAGAGCCGCGCCTCGAGGTCGAGGTGCGGGTGGACTCAGTCCCAGTCTGAGTCGCCGCAGCTTCCGCCCACCTGGTCCCAAATCCACCACCTAAATAGTGTGGCGGGTTCTGGGGCTTGGGGGGTTGGCTGGTGGGAGGCATTGGGAAGGGGTTTTGGGGTTGGGTATGACGGCCTGAGGGTACTTTTCCGAAGCAAGGGGCCTTCGGAGAGGCGGTCCCGGCCGGCGCGGGGCGCAGTCCCGCCGCGGTGCCCGGCTGGGGGCCCGGTTTGGTGGCTTTTGGCGCCGTCCGGGCCGGCTCAGCCCGTCGGCGGCCCGTGGGCCAGGGCGAGGATGCTCCGCCGCGCCGCCACCAACACCGGGTATGAGGGATGACCCCCACTCAGATTGATGACCAGGGTCCTGGCGTGGCGCACCACCCGCCCCGGAAGATTGATGACCCCGAAGCGCACCGCTTTCAGCCTTCGGCTCACCCACTCTTGACCCAAGGCCAACTGCTTCATCGCCGAGTTCAGGTTGAAGGCCAGCACCGTTATCGCCCACCAAGCGGCGTTGGCTCCGAACAGTCCCGAGGGCAGCCGGCCCCCAGCCAGGTCTTCCTTCAGCACGGAGTGCACCTCTTCCCCTTTCCCGCACCGCTGTCTGGACCACCAGACCAACTCCTCCCGGCTCATCCTCCCGGTTGGTCACCATTCCAAAGACCTTGTACCACCCACCCTCTCCCATCTCCATGATGGCGGGCAGGTCCAACTGGCCGGCCAGCCCCGGCAGCGGCGGGTTCCGCAGCGGTTCCCGGATGGCGATGTACCGGTACTCCGGGCTGGTCTTGGAGTGCCCTATCCAGTTGGGCACGAAGTTCACTTCCGCGTATTGCTGGCCCGTTTCCACTCGCCGTCCGTCCACCTCCCGGCCCAACTCATGCCACTCCTCCTCACCCGTCCGGGCCGCCGCAGCCTTGAATCCCGGAGTCACGTCCACTCCCACGGCGAACTCAATCACCCCGAAGCGTTGGTCTTTGCCCTCGGCGCAGTAGCGCAAGAACTCCTGCTGGTAGCCCGCCGTGTCCGAGCGCACCAGCACTCGCTCCACCCCCGAAGGCAGGCGCTCCAGCGACTCCCTGAGCACCCGCAGTTGCTGATGGCCCGCCGGCACGTTGCCGTCCCGGAACTCCGAGTGCAAGACCAGCCCGGTTTCGGCCCAGTAGATGGTGAAGGGCTGGTACGCCTTGTGCTTCTTGTAGCAGTACAAAGCCTGCTCCTTGTGCGTCTCGATCAGGGTCGCGTCCATGTCCAGGGTGGCCTGCTCATGCCGAACCTGGCGTTGGACGAAGCCCGCCAAGTCGGCGTTGACCCGTCCCAGACCCAGAAGTCCGGCGGTGGCGGCAGGTATGAACGCGGTGTGGGCCTGCCTCCTGCTTTCCTCTTCCTCGTCGTGGAATCGGTTCAGGAACCGGAACACCGCCGAGGATGACGGCACACTGCGCCGGCGTTCCTTCCGCCACCTCCCCAGAAGCCCCCGGCGCTCCCGCCGGCCCATCCCCTGGGTCTCTGCCAGCCTCAACACCCGGCCCAAGCCCTCGTCCTTCTCCAACAGGCGCAGAGCCTGCCCCCGACTTGATCGGGGGTCCTCCACACACTCACCCCCCGCCAGGTTCAACAGCACCAGGGAGATCACCATCTGCTCGTCGGTCCAGCCCTGCCCCCCTTTGACGCCCAGATGCCGCCGGAGCGACTGGGGTAAACCGGCAACCTGCCACAGGTCCAAATAGGCCCCCAGTCCGGCGAGAGCGGTCATCACCGTCGAACCCTTCTCCTGAGCGTACTGGAAAGGCAATGCTCCCTGGGGCATAATGGCTGCACCTCGTTGGTGATGGCTTTGTTTTGAGCACTTACCATCATAGCCGGCTTCCCAGCCGGCTCCAACGAGGTGCTTTCTTCAGGCTAGGTGGTGGATCTGGGGACTGGGTCAAGGGTTTGCCAAACCCAACCCAGCCTTTTAAGATGATTTCTGGCCACCGGTCGATTCATTCAGGAAGCTGCGCCGGTTGTTCATACTGCTTCAAACGTCGCATAACAAGCGCTGGAAGCAGACCAACCGGAAGCGCTGGCGTGGCTTCGCACAACGGGAGCAAGCCATGAAATATGACGTCGTAATCGTTGGGGCCGGTTCGGCCGGCTGCACCTTGGCCACGAGGCTGTCCGAAGACCCCGCCCGGTCGGTCCTGCTGCTCGAAGCGGGTCCCGATTACCCGGACTCCGAACACCTGCCCGACGAGATCACGAACGGCAGCAACAACGCCGCTTCGGAAGTGGACTCCCCGTTCAACTGGTCTTACGAGGCAATCGGCAGCGCTTTACAGGACCGGCCGATGGAGGTCGCCCGGGGCAGGGTCATCGGCGGGTCGGGTTCGGTCAACGGCCAGGTGTTCCTGCGCGGCCTTCCCGAGGACTACGATTCCTGGGCGGCCGAGGGCAACGACGAGTGGAGCTTCGTGAACGTATTGCCGTTCTTCCGGAAGCTGGAAACCGATTTGGACGTCAGGGACGATTTCCACGGCTCCGACGGTCCGATTCCGGTGACGCGCGCGGCTGCCGAACAGCGGCTGCCGGTGTACGAGGCGTTCCTGCAAGCCGCTCTGGGGGCTGGCTACGCCTACGACCCCGACATGAACAATCCCGAGACTACCGGGGCGGGACCGGTCCCGATGAACAACCCCGGCAACATACGAACGAGCGCCTCCTTGGCCTACCTGGGCCCGGTACGCCACCGGCTCAACCTGACGGTCAAAGGCAATGTCACGGCCCGCCGGGTACTGTTCGAGGACAACCGCGCGGTCGGGGTCGAGGTTGACAGCGGCGGGGAACGTTTCGAGGTCGAAGGCGAACAAATCGTGCTCTGCGCCGGGGGCATCGCCTCGCCCCAACTGCTGCTCTTGTCGGGAGTCGGGCCGGCAGACCATCTGGGCCCGTTGGGCATTCCGGTGGTGGCGGACCTTCCCGGGGTGGGCCGTAACCTCAGGGACCATCCCATGGTGCTGATGGAGCTGGAGCCAAAAGAAGAGGTCGAACTGGCGGAAGACCAACCGCGCATTCAGACGGGCCTGCGTTACACGGCGGAAGGGTCCCACACCCGAAACGACATGTCGGTCCTCCTGACCACCTACGCCGGCGAGGGTATGGGCGATCCCATCGCCGGGTCCAGCCGCAACAATTCGAAGGGCATGCACATGACAATCATCCTGGGGTTGGCTGAGAGCTCGGGAGAGTTGACCCTGGCTTCGGCCGATCCCGAGGACAAACCAAGCCTCAATTACCACTACCTGGAACACGAGCGGGACGTCCAACGCCTGCGCGAGGGCGTATATATCTGCGCCGGTCTGCTGGAGCAAGACGCTCTGGCGGCAATGACCGCGCGGCGCACCACACCCTCGGACGACGACATGGAGTCGGACGAGTCCCTCGACCGCTGGCTTCACCAGAACATCGCAACTACTTTTCACAGCAGCGGCACGTGCAAAATGGGGCCGGACACGGACGCCATGGCGGTGGTAGACCAGTACTGCCGGGTGCGGGGTCTGGAGGGATTGAGGGTGGTCGACCTGTCGGTTTGCCCCAACGTGGTAAGGGCCAACACGAACGCGACCGCGATCATGATAGCCGAGCGAGCCGCCGGTTGGATCGCCTAGCCTGATACCGCCTTGTGTAGTGCGGCCGAATAGCGAAGCCCTTTGAGGTGATGACTCTGTCTTTTTGTGAACGCTGCGTCGCTTACTGCGTCGGCGAAAATGGGGACCGCCAGCTCCCAACCAGCCAACGGGAAATTGGCGCCGATGACGCATAATACAATTTTAGAAGCCTTTTCGCGGAGGTGCGGGTTTGGCATATGACACGGCGGAAGCGGCGCGGCTCATCTCGTGGGCGAACCGGCAAGCTGGCGTAAAGCCGCTCAGCGAGGCGGAATTGATAGAGTGGATTGATGGCCGTGTCGGATTGCTGGATTGGGCCGACACTTGGGAAGAAGCTGGAGAAATTAAGAGGTACATTGATTTTCCCACCCTGATTTCACTGCGGCTGATTTTCCAGCTTCATTCCTCAGGAATGTCGCTTGAAGACATCAACGAAGTCGCTCCCCGGCTGCGGAATGAGCTGGGTGTGGATTGGCCATTCGCCAGCAAGAAGATCTGGACCTCCACTCATAGCATGAGTCCTCCGGCCGCCTCCTATGACGGGCCGGTGAGCCGCCTCGATAAGGTTCTTTTCCTGCTCCTCTTGAAAAATTCTCCCCTAGACCTGAAGTTCGATGAGAATGGAGTGTCTTGCGAGTGGCGGCCCGTCAAGGACATCAGGATTGACCCACGGTTTGTATCTGGCAGCCCGTGCTTAGACGGAACACGAATCCCGACTTGGATACTTCCCGGCATGGTGAAAAGCGAAGACAGCATTCAAGAAATCGCTAACGATTATGGCGTAGCCAGAGAGCAAGTGGAGAAGGCCCTGGAATGGGAAAGGCAGCTTTCAAACGTCGGAATCTGAATTGTTCTTTCTGGCGGACCAATGCCTGGGCACCCGTATTGCGCAGCGGGTACGCATATCCGGTAGTCGGATTACAACGATACAGGAGGAGTGGCCCGGGCGAGACTTGCGGTCCGATGCTCCGCCGGATGAGGAGATAATCCGCCACTTGGGAGGTAAAGCGGGTCACCGGGCTTTGTGGATTACTCAGGACTGGGACGCCTATACCAGCCACGGGCAAGTCCTTCATGCCAGCCAAATTTCAGTCCTGTGGTTGCGCTGGGCAAAGTACAGCAACTTCTCTGTCAAAGACAAGTCCCGGATGCTTCAGGTGATCGAAACAGTGTCCTGTTTGCTGTCCAGAAGTAACGGACCCGTCTACCTCCAGGTAAGATTCGACCCCAACAACCGCTATCAGCCGTTACTCGAACGGCTTCAAGGCACTCTGCTGGACAGGCCGCCGACGTGGGAGCGTATCCAGCTGTCCTGAAGGCCAGCGGCCAACGCGGGATAGTGCAACAGTGTCGATACTGAGGAGCAGGCATGGGAATCCTGACCGAAGACATGAAGCGGGTGATCCGCCAGCAACGCCTGGGATTCATCGCCACGGTCTGCCCGGATAATTCCCCCAACCTGTCGCCCAAAGGCACGACCGCGGTCTGGGACGACGAACACCTGGTTTTCGGCGACCTCGCCTCCCCGGCCACCATGGAGAACCTGCGTCACAACCCGGCGTTGGAGATCAACATCGTCGACACTTACGCCCGCAAGGGTTACCGGTTCAAAGGCACTGCCTCCATCGTGACCGAGGGCGAGTTGTTCCAGCAAATTTCCGATGCCTTCGCAACCGGCGGCCGGGGCGTCCATAAAGTGACCATCCCGGCCAAGGCCTACGTGCTGATGAAGGTGGATACCGCGAGGGCGCTGGTTTCCCCGGCCTATACCCCCGACCGGACCGAGGAAGGCACCCGCCTGGAATGGGCCGACCACTGGGCGGCGGTGCAACAGGCCCGTCTGCAACAGCTACGGGAAGCGGGGTAGCCTTATAGACGACATGGGGCCGGGAGAACGTGCAGCGGGGAGGACGTGCAGTCGACCCGCGGCCCGTTTGCTATACTAGGGTACTGGCCGCAGCGCCAGCTTCGTCCGAGCGGGTGTAACTCAGTGGTAGAGTGCTTGCTTCCCAAGCAAGACGTCGAGGGTTCGAATCCCTTCGCCCGCTCCAATTCCGGTAGAATCCGGTCAGGGAGCGGTTGACCTGCCCTTCATCAGCGTCCCCTCCGAAGCATAGGCCGGGCAATCACTTGGCGCCATCCCGGTTGCCGGGCTCTTCCCCCTGTGGTAAATTGGCCGGGCCATACTCTTGTTATCCTCTCTGACGTGGAGTAGTCCATGGCTTACGTAACCCCTCGCGAGGGCGAGACGCCCGAAAGCCTGGTGAACCGGTTCAGGGCCTCCGTCCAGCACTCTGGCATCCTGCGGGAACTAAAAGACCGCCGGTTTTTCCGGTCCAAGGCCCAGAAGGAACGGCTGGCCGCCCAACGGGCTGCCCGGCGCCGCCGCCGCCAGAACCGCCGGCCGCGCTAGCCGGCCGCGCAGGCGGGACCCGGCCACCGCTCCCGTCGCAACCTCCGGCCGTGACGAAATCCCGTAACTGACCACTGCGGGCCAATACCCGATTAACCGACGATGAGGTATTGTTAATGACCCAAACGACTGCTGGCAACAGGACCACCGTTACCGTGTCCGATACACCCGTCGAGGTGTTCTCTGGCGGCTCCGGCCCCCCACTGTTGTTCCTCCACGGCGGCGAGGGATTCGGCACCTTCGATCCCACCGACAGCCCCTTGTCCGAAAAGTTCACCGTGTACGCGCCGTCTCATCCCGGCTTCTTCGGCACGCCTCGGCCCGGTTGGGTCTACACCATAACCGACGTCGCCCACTTCACCCTGGAATTGGCCCAGAAAATTGGAATCAGCGAGTACGTGCTGATGGGCCACTCCATCGGCGGCTGGATTGCCGCCGAGATGGCCTCCATGGCCAGCGCCGACCTGAAGGGACTGGTGCTCATCGACGCCGCAGGCATCAAGCCGCAACAAGGTGAAATCGCCGAGATGTTCATGGTGTCCGGGGCGGTCCGACTGGAACGCGGCTTCCACGACCCGTCGCAGGTCCCCAACTACGATTTCTTCACCCGGGAACGCACACCTGAGGAAGCGGCGGTTGCTCACTCCAACATGGAGATGCTCTCCCGGCTGGGATGGAAACCATACCTGCACAACCCCAGCCTTCCCCATTATCTGTCGAAGGTCATTACCCCCACCCTCATCGTGTGGGGCCGGCAGGACGCCGTGCTACCGGTGGAATGCGGCGAGTTGTTCCAGAAGGCCATTCCCAACTCCCAACTGAGCATCATCGAGAACTGCGGGCATCGCCCTCAGATGGAGAAACCCGCCGAGTTCAACGCCGCCGTCGGCGCTTTCTTGGACGGGCTGGGCTGACCTCCGGAGCCACATCGACAGCAGAAAAGGGCGGCCGCACGGCTGCCCCTCTCTTTATCCGAAGTCATCCGATCACCCCTTCATCCCGCCAAGCTATCACGTCAGCCGAGTCGAAACCCAGCCAGTCGAGTATCTCGTCGACATGCTGGCCCAAAGCCGGGGAGGGCCCGGAGGCCGGCAATGGAGTCCCGCTGAAATGGGCCATCGGCCCCACCATTTTTACCGGGCCTTCCTGGGAGTGGGAGACCTCGGCCACCAGGCCATTGGCCCGCACCTGGGGATCGTCGAAGAGCTCCTCGATGAAACGCACCGGCCCGGCCGGTATGCCCCTGGCTTCGAGCAGCTCCAACCAGTAGCCGCTGGTCTTTGACCGGAACAGGTCTTCCGCCGTTCTTTCAAGATTGCGGCTGTAGGCCTGGGACTCGGGCTTGGCGGGGTCCCAACCGGGTTCCAGGGCATCGTCGGTAAGGCCGATGGCGTCCACCAACCGCCTCCTCAGGGCGTCGCTGAGGCAGCCGACGCCGATGGGACCGTCCGCCGTCATGTAGACCCGGTAATACAGGTTGCCGTGGTGCTCCCGGCGGCGGCTTCCCGGCGACGCGGCCACCAACTCGTCGTAAGGCGCCCCGGCCTCCCGCTTGTCCTGAAGGTCCTGGAGGGTCTTTTCCCGTGTTTCCCGGTCCAGGGATTCCACATGCAGGAAACGAGCGCCCATCAGGGTAAGAGCTGACGCTAGGAGCGAGGTCTCGATCTTCTGGCCGAGGCCCGTCCGCTCCCGGGCGAAGAGGGCGGCGCATACCGATTCCGCCATGCATATTCCCGCCGAGGTGTCGACCAAGGGACTAGACCAGACCCAGGACGGAACATCGTCCACCATCTTGGTCTCCGAAGCGATCATTCCGGTCATGGCTTGGATGATCATGTCGTAACCGGGCCGGTGGGCGTCGGGCCCCCGGCGTCCGTAGGCCGTGAGCTCGCAGTACACCAGCCGCGGGTTGAGCGCCGACAGGGTGTCGTAGTCCACTCCGAGTTTGGCGGCGACGTCTGGCCGGTAGTTGACCAAGGCAACGTCCACTCGGGCGACCAAACGGGCAAGTATCTCCTTGGCCGGTCCCTTGGTAAGGTCCAAAGGCAAGCTGCGTTTGCCGCCGTTGTAGGTCATGAACGTGCGGCTTTCGGTGGGCTTGAAACGCTGGGTCAAGCGCCAAGGCTCTCCCCAGGGCGGTTCCACCTTGATTACGTCCGCTCCCAGATCGGCCAGGAGCTTCCCAGCCAGAGGCCCGGCAATGATTTCGGTGAAGTCCACTACTTTGATGCCGTCCAAGGGTCCCGGCATGGGTGTCGCCTCCCTTTCGGTGATAGAGGAATTCCGCCCATTATCCCCAGCCGCGTCAGCCGCCGCAACCGGACGGCTCCCGCTCGATGGACAAGCAGTCCTACTCCCATTAATATTCCAGCAGGACCAGCCCAATTACCCGTTGGACCGGAGGCAGGATGGTTGTTGCCGACTTGGACTCGTACCTGGAACGCGTCGTCAAGTGTTTCCGCACCGGGACCGCCGCCGTTCCCTTCGCCGAGCCACGCTTCACCCAGGAGGACGCCTACCGGGTCCAATACCGCCTCATTGACCGGTTGAAGGATGGCGGGGAGGTCGTTGTCGGACACAAGGTGGCCCTAACGACGGAGGCTTCCCGAGCCCACCTGGGTGTGGACGAACCCTGCTACGGCCACATCCTGGACCGATGTGTCTACGCCAACAACTCCGAAGTGCCCATCGGCAACCTGGCCAATCCACACATCGAAGCCGAGACCGCGTTCGTAATGGGCGAAGACTTGAAGGGGCCTGGCGTTACCCCGGTCCAGGTGATGAAGGCCGCCCACGCCGTGGTGCCCGCGTTAGAGCTGGTAGACCTGAAAGTGACAGGCGACGGCATTGACGCCACCGACGTAATTGCCCACAACGCGTTGCACGGCGGGGTGGTAGTTGGCTCCCGGATGGTCCGGCTCGAGGAACTCGACCTTCAATACGAAGGGGTGACGGTGGAATTCAACGGCAGCCTTCACGGTAGCGGGACCGGGTTCGAGGTCATGGGGAACCCCATCAATCCCGTCGTCTGGCTGGTCAACAAGCTGGCCGAATTCGACGACTACCTCAAGGCTGGCGAACTCATCATCTCGGGTTCCATGGTGACGCCGGTAGAGCTCAAGCCCGGAGACTCGGTCAAGGTCACCTACACCCGGTTGGGCAGCGTGGGCGCCCGTTTCGTTTAACCGCTGGCCCAGCTATCGATAGACCCGGAAAACGAGGAGGGAGTCATGCGTTGGGAGTTCGAGCTCGTCGCCGGACCGTACGGCGGCACCACCGAGGGTCCCGCTTGGGACGGCCAGGCGTTGCTCTTCACCGACATCCCCAACAGCCGCATCATGCGCTACGACCCCGTTACCGGCGACTGTACCGAGTACCGCACCGGGACCAACGGGACCAACGGCCTCAACTTCGACGCCCAAGGCAACCTTTACGGATGCTCCGGAGGCGGCCGTCGCATCTTGAGGTTCGAGCCGGACGGTACCGCTACCCCGCTGCCCCACCTGCTGGACGGACGCCGCCATAACCGTCCCAACGACCTTGCCATCGACCGAAAAGGCAGAATCTGGTTCACTGATCCCTCGGGCCAAATCCCCGCCGACGAACGTGAGCTGGACCACGCCTCGGTGCTTCGCCTTGACCCCGACCCTGCGGCCCAAGGCGGTTGGACGCTGCGGCGGATGACCTTCGACACCTTTGCCCCCAACGGATTGCTGTTCTCCCAAGACGAACGCACTCTCTACGTGGTGCAAAGCGACTACGAGGGGACCCGCGACCTACGGGCCTATCCGTTACAGGATGACGACACCCTAGGCAGGTTCACCGTGTTGCACGTCTTCGGCGAAGACTACCGGGGCGTTCACCGGGGACTCGACGGCATGTGCCTCGATACGGAAGGGAACATCATCGCCGCCGGTGGTTGGCGGCAGGCGGGCCCGGGGCCGTTGATTTACGTGTTCAGCCCGTCGGGACGGGTTATCGAGACCCATCCGGCGCCGGCCGACTGGCCCACCAACGGCGCCTTCGGTGGGCGGGCGTTGGACACCCTTTACGTAACCACCCGGGGCGGGCACCTGTTCCGCGTCAACGACACTGGCCGCTGCGGCTGGATACTCTACCCCCTTTAATACGTTCAACTAATACGTTTAACTAATACGTGCAAGGCTCCGCGTTAGACCGACCACAAGGAGGCGAACCGTGGCTATCGACCAGCGTAACGCGCCACCCGGAGAGGGTGAGTTCAGTGTAATCGGCACCCGCCCCATCCGCCACGACGGCCCCGACAAAGTGACAGGACGGGCCCGCTATGCCGCCGACATACACCCTCCGGGACTGCTGCAGGGCAAGATACTCCGCAGCCCCCACTCTCACGCCGTAATCAAAAACATCGACGCCACACGAGCGCTGGCTCTGCCCGGCGTCAAGGCAATCGCGACCGCCGCCGACTTCCCCGACGTCTCCGCAGAGATCGCCGACCAAGAGGAAGGCGGGACCGTGAACTACGGTTTCTACAGCCGCAACGTCATGGCCCGGGAAAAAGCCCTCTACCGGGGCCACGCCATAGCCGCAGTGGCGGCGACCTCGGCCGCGGTTGCGGAGGAGGCCCTGCGGCTCATCGACGTCGAATTCGAAGTGCTGACACCGGCGCTGGACGCCGCCGCCGCCATGGCGGAGGGAGCGCCCGTGCTCCACGAACGGCTGGTGACCCTGGCCAATCCAGACATGCGCCAGGGCGGGTACGGCGACCGGGATAGCGGCAGCAATGTCTCGAACCGGTTCGAGTTTCGGCTCGGCGACCCTGAAGAGGGATTTCGGGAGGCCGACGTGGTGGTGGAGCGGGTGTTTCACACCCGGCCGGTCCACCAAGGTTACATCGAGCCCCACTCGGCCACCGCCCTCTGGGGCGCCGACGACCTGGTGACCATCTGGGCCAGCAGCCAAGGCCATTTCGCTCTCCGTGACCACACCGCCGCCATCCTGGGGGCCGGTGTGTCGCAACTAAAGATAATTCCCATGGAGATCGGCGGCGGGTTCGGAGGCAAGGGGCAGGGCGGTTGCTACTTGGAGCCGGTGGCCGCCGTACTGTCGCGGAAGTCCGGTCAGCCGGTCAAAATCACCATGACCAGGACCGAGGTGTTCGAAGGCACCGGCCCCACGTCGGCCAGCCACATCAGAGTCAAGCTCGGCGCAACCAAAGACGGACGCCTCGTGGCGGCCGACTGCGAACTGGTCTACGAGGCGGGAGCGTTCCCAGGTTCGCCCGTTCCTTCGGGCTGCCGGACCATGCTCGCCCCGTACATTGTTCCCAACAGCTACATCGTGGGCGTGGACGTGGTGGTCAACGCCCAAAAAGCTGCGGCCTACCGGGCGCCCGGCTCCCCCACGGCCGCCTTCGCCGCCGAATCGGTCATCGACGAGATTTGCGAGCGCTTGGAAATGGACCCCGTGGAGTTCCGGTTGCGGAACTCGGCCAAGGAAGGGACCCGGCAACCCACCGGGCCCGTGTTCCGCCGCATCGGGTTCGAGGAGATACTGCAGGCGGCCCAAGACCATCCGCACCTGCGGACGCCGCTTACGGGCCCGAACCAGGGCCGCGGTATCGCCGCTGGGGCCTGGTTCAACGGCACCGGGCCGGCCAGCGCAGTGGCCAGCGTCAACTCAGACGGCACGATTAGCCTGGTGGAAGGGTCGCCGGACATCGGCGGGTCGCGGGCAGCCATGGCCATGCAGGTGGCCGAGGTGCTGGGTATCCCGGTGACTGAGGTCAAGCCGGCGATTGTAGATACAGACTCCATCGGCTACAGCTCCGGGGCCGGCGGCAGCGGAGTCACTTTCAAGATGGGCACGGCCTGCTACCAGGCCGCCCAAGATGTGAAACGGCAGCTGATCGAGCGCGCCGCCGCATCTGGGACGTCGACGCGGACGACGTGGAGTATGACCGGGGGACCGTGCGGCACAAGCAGGACACCGAACTGGTCATCACTCTCAAGGGGCTGGCCCCCAGGCTCAACGGCACCGGCGGTCCCATTGTGGGCCGGGCCACGGCCAATCCCGGGGGCGTGGGCAACGCCTTCGGGCTGCACGTGGTGGACGTGGAGATAGACCCGGAGACGGGCAAGGTGGACATCCTGCGCTACACCGCCTTTCAGGATGCCGGCAGGTCCATACATCCCAGCTACGTGGAAGGGCAGGTGCAGGGCGGCGCGGTGCAGGGCATCGGATGGGCGCTCAACGAGGAATACTGGATGAACGACCAAGGCCAGATGATGAATTCCAGCTTCCTCGACTATCGCATGCCCACCGCCCTGGACTTGCCGATGATCGAGACGGTGATCGTTGAAGTGCCCAACGACGGGCATCCCTTCGGGGTGAGGGGGACCGGCGAGGTGCCGTTGGTGCCACCGATGGCGGCCATCGCCAACGCCATTTACCAGGCAGCCGGGGTCAGAATGACCCATCTGCCCATGACCCCCGGCAGAGTCCTGGAAGCCCTGTGGGAGAAGGAGTAGCGTTTCGTACGGCGCGGGGGCGAGTTTGAGACCGTCCGTCCCGAGCTTGTCGAAGGACTTGTCCCTACACAGTGAGCCCAAATGAATGAAGGAGTAAAGAGCAGGCGCGAAACGCTGGCCTTGCTAAGAACACACAAGGCGGCCCTGACCGAGCGGTTCGGAGTGGTCGACCTTGTGCTCTTCGGGTCAGTTGCGCGTGATCAAGCCACCAAGAGCAGCGACGTCGACATCCTGGTCCGTTTCAACGGCCCGGCTACCGCACAACGTTTCTTCGGCGCCCAGTTCTACCTGGAAGAACTGCTTGGCTGTCCTGTAGACTTGGCGACCGAAAAATCGCTGCGCCCGGAACTACGCCCGTACGTCGAGGCCGATGCGTCTATGAATGATCTTGTCGATGACTCTGGGTATGGCCCTCGCTTGGGACCACGCCAATGGCGCTTCTACGTCGAGGACATGGCAGGCTTCTGTGAAAGGGTGCTGGACTATACCGCCGGACTCGACCAAGCAGAGTTTGTCGCTGAAAGCCGCACCCACGACGCTGCCATGCATAACATCATCCTCATTGGGGAGGCGGCTACCCATGTCCCGGACACGGTACGCGAGATGCACCCTGAGGTACCGTGGGGCGTGGTCACGGCCGCTCGCAACCGCATAATCCACGGCTATCTTTCAGTCGATGACGACATCGTCTGGAGCATCATCCAAGACGCCATACCGGCGCTGTTGCCGCAACTGCGCAGGATACTGGAAACGACCGGGCGAGAAGACCAGTGAGTCGCTTAAGGCGTTCGCTGGAAGGGGTCGGTTAGCTCCAGTTCCTCGCCGATTTCCTTCAGCGCCGGCAGCACTTCCTGGCCCATGAGCTCCAGGCAGCGCATCGTGTCCTCGTGGCTTATGGTGCCGTCGTTGGTCCATATGGCCAAGATCCCAGGCCGCATTGCCGACAGTACCTCGCGCAGGTCGCGGATGACCGTTTCCGGGCTGCCGATGATCCAGCGCTTGGAGTCCAAAATCTGGTCATAGGCGGCAGTATCGAGCCCGCCGACACGGAAGGGATCGGAGCGAATCTTTTCCCTGATACGCAGGTAGCGCGGGTCCTGACTGGCACTGGCGTAGCCCACGGGAGACTGGTAGTCGCGGGGCAGGGGGATGCGGCCCACTCCGATGTTGCCCGTCATGTAGCCCCGGCCCACGTCCCGGGCTTTTTCGTCGGTGTCCTGGACGTGGATGCGGACGAGGTACCCCAGGTGCTCGGGGCCCGGCTCATAGCCAATCTCCTGCGCGCTTTCGGCGTAGATGTCTTTCATGTCCTGAGTGGCTTGGATGTCGGTCTCAAGGAAAATGTAAGGGTAGCGGTGCTCGGCGCACCATACGAGGGTCTCCGGGCTGCCCGTGCCCGGAATCCAGACCGGAGGATGGGGCTTCTGCAACGGCACCTGGAAGGGGTTCACCACACGGAACTCGTAATGTTTGCCCTCCCAGCGGAACGGGCCGGGCGTCGTCCATGTTTTCATCACCAGGTCGTGAGCCTCGTTGAACCTCTCCCGATTGAACAGCGGGTTGGTGTTGGTGGCGAGGCTCTCCACGCCGGTCCCCCGCACGAACCCGGAGACCAGCCTTCCCTTGGATATCATGTCGATCTCGGCCAACTCTTCCGCCAGGCGGATCGGGTTATCGAAGATCGGCAACGGGTTGCCCAAGAGGACGATCTTCGGTTTCTTGGTGATACGGGCCAGGATGGCCGCCTCCAGGTTCATGGTCGCGCCCAGACAAGTGGGTGTGTTGTGGTGCTCGTTGAGCATCAGGCCGTCGAACCCCATCTCCTCAGAGTATTCGTATTCGTCCAGGTACATGTTGTAGAGGTCCGACCCTCGCTGCGGGTCGAAATTGGAGTTGGAGTAGGTGAGGCGCACGGCCTCGTTGAGACTGCCGCGAACGGACTCCTCGGTGTAGTCCGTGTAAGCGCGTTCAGTAAACCGCATCAAAAACATTGGCTTGCCTCCAACTCCGTATTGTCGATTCGCCGGGGTCTAGAAAGCCCGGGGCGGGAACACCCGCCGGTAAACGCCGGGGGAGCCGGCGGCGTGTCCGTAGGTACCGCCGATGTACTGGTTCATGGTGTCTTGGCCCCGCTGGCGTTCCCAAGCGAGGGTTTCGGGAACTTTCTCGTGTTCGAACTCGTACATGGTCAGGTATTTGGGGCCGCCTTCGACCGCGTGGTAGCGGCGCACAAACAAACAACCGGGAATCGTCAAGTTCGCCGGCGTCCGCACGTTATCGTAATAGTCGTTGTATCCGGCTTCCAACTCCGGCGGGACGTCCATGCGCCCGATCTGAAGGGCCGGGGCCATACCGCGCCCCGTGGTGTCGGGGTCGCTGGCGGCGGGATAAATCTGGGCGCAGACGTTCCTGACCATGCTGCGGCCGATGACGTTGGGGGACATCCGCTTGGTCCATTCGGTGGGGTTCTCGGACTGCCGCCGGTACTCGTCGGACTGCAGGGTCTCGGCCGACTCCAGCTCGTAGACCGCCAAGTAGCGGGGACCGCCTTTCACCGCCTCGTACCGGGCCCCGTCCAAGAATCCGGGAGCGCTGAGACGCTCCGGGAGGTGTTCCTGGTTGTACCATTCGTTGAACTCGGCGTCATGTTCGACGTCGACATCGACGAAGACTATGAGCAGCGCGGTCCCCTTCTTCTTGACCATACAGACCTCCCAATGGGGCGGCTATGACCGGAACACCGTCAGTTGTCGGTGGCCTCGAAGGCCAGGTAGGCGTAGCGCAGAAATATGCCGCCCCTGGGCTCGGCCAAGGGGCCGTTGCCGACGAGGCAGGCGATCACGTAGCGGGCCCCCGGTTCGGCGCTGGGGCTTAGCTCCACCCGTTGGGGCGAGTTCAGGCCGACGATGGCCCCGGCGGTACGGTCTATTTCGCCGTTGACCCATATCTCGCCGTAATTGTCGGCATTGGTCTCAAACCACAGGCGCGACCCGGCCACGTCCATTCCCTTGACCTGCGCGGGCAACTCTACGGCTATACGGTACCAAGCGAAAGTGAAGCCCACCGACAGGCTCTGGCGGACGTTCGGCCATACTTCCCAGCCGGAGTCGTCATAACCGGCGAGGCGGGCGTCGGTGGCCAGCAGTCGGGCGGTGAGGCCTTCGTTGGGTTCTCCGGGCACCAGCCCTGGGGCCATCCGCCATTCAGCGCCGACCAGGGCCCGGTCTCCGGCATCGTTGAGGTCCAAAGCTACTCTGGGCATGGCGTCCTCCCAATGTCGTCAACTACGGGGCACGCGGCGATCGCGCCCAACGGCGCGTCCTCCGCGTGTCCGTGGTTTTTTCGATGGTCAGTTGCAGGCCAGGGAGTAGAGCTGGGTCGCTCCCTCGGGCAACGGGTAGTCGCCCCAGGTGTGGCCACCGTTGCGGCTGCCGAACACCTGCCCACCGTTGGAAGCCACGTACATCCGACGGGGGTTGGCCTCGTCGAAAGCCACGCCGAAGAGGGTGCTGTTGACCTCGTGACCCAGTTCCACCTGCCGCCAATTGGCCCCGGCGTCCGGGCTGTGGAAAAGGATGCCCGTGTCGGCCTGGAAGTTGGGGCCGGCCGCCACCCAAACGTTCCGGTTGTCGCCCGGCGTCTCGCGGATGTAGCGGCAGTAGGTCTGCCCCTTGTCGTTCAGGGCGTCGATGGGCACCCGGGACCAGTGGTCGCCCCGGTCGTCGCTGCGGAACATACCGGCCCTGCCGATGCTGAGGACGGTGCCGGGCCGGAAGCTGCTGGCCAATACTCCGTGCATGTCCACCGGGTCGTCGTTGATGTACTGGCCGTGGCTCAGGTTCTCCCAGTGGTCGCCGCCGTCCGTGGAGCGGATGATGCCGCCCACTTCGATGGCGCCGTAGAGCTCGTTGGGGTCGGCGACGCTGGCCGACATCATCAGCACCCGCTTGGCCAGGTTGGCCCCGGGCCCGACTGTCACCTCGGGGAAGCGCACGCTCACCGGCAACTGGGCCCAGTGGTCTCCGCCGTCGTCACTGCGGTATATCTCAGACGATTCGTACCCGGCGAAGATGACATCGGGGTCGCGGGGATGGAACATCAGCGACCAGACGGGCAGCCCGTGGTCGCTTACGTTGACCTTTTCCCAGTGGTCGCCGTTGTCGTTGCTCCGGTACGGCCCGTCCTGGGTGCCAGCGTAGACCACCTCGGGCGTCCTGGGATGAACGGCGATGGAGCGCACTGCCGGAGCCTCGGGCAGGCCGCTACTCAGCGTCTCCCAGTTGCCGTCGTCGTTGGTCATGCGGTAGAGGCCGCTGTTGACCTCTCTGCCGGGCGCCGTCTCTCCCGCCAGTCCTGCGAAAACGTAAGAGTTAGCCATATCGGTCGCCTCCCAATGGAGTTTGGGTCGATTCTTGGTCCCGATTCCAACACAGGCTTATGAGGGTGTCAACTTACTGCCACCCGACGGGGGCGCCGACCGCCCCCACAGATGTCCGGTTACACGAGTCCCTCTTCGATCATTGCCTGAATCGCACCGTCGAAGGCCTCCAAACTTTGGTCGATGTCGGCCTCGGTATGGACGCCGGACAGCACCCCGCTGGTGCGGGACATGAGGTCCACGCCCCGGACTTGCAGGGCCTGCCGGAAGTTGGTCTGAATCGCGGACGACCCACCTTTGAGGGCGTTGGCATCGAGCCCTTCGATGGAACGGCCTCCGAAGTAGATGTGGAAAGTGGAAGACTCGCCGTAAACGGACGCGGCCACTTCCCGCCGGTCGATTATGTCCCGGAGTCCGACGCGCAGCCGCTCCGCCATCCGGTCGGCGGTGTCCTGCATCTCGCCGGTAGCGGCAATGCGAAGAGCGGCGTTGCCGGTGGCGGCGCAATAGGGGTTGGCGTTGAAAGTGCCGCCGTGGTAGACGCGCTGGAAGCGGTCATGGTCCGCGTCCCCGGTTATCTCCATTACCGACATCACGTCTTTCCGGCCGGCCACCGCGCCTCCGGGGAGGCCTCCGGTGAGAATCTTGGCCATGGTGCAAAGGTCCGGGTCCAGGCCCAGGACCTGTTGCAGACCGCCCGTACTCCAGCGGAAACCGGTGATCACTTCGTCCAGGACCATGACCACGCCGTAGCGCCGGGTCAGGTCCCTCACGCCCTGCACGAACCCCGGCGTCAGAGGGACGGTGCCGTAGGAGGCCCCGGAGCCTTCGGTGATAACGCCGGCGATGTCGTTGTCGGTGGCCAGCACCCGCTCCAAGGCGTCCAAGTCCGGCGGCAGCACGACCACCGAGTCCACCGTGCCCTTGGGGATTCCCGTGGACGCCGGGACGTCGAAGGGGGCGAGGTTGCCCGGCATCACGTAATCGTGCCAGCCATGGTAGTGGGACTCCCAACGCACGATCTTGTCTTTCCCGGAGAACGCCCGGGCGATACGCAGGGCCAAGGCGGTGGCTTCGGCGCCGGAACCGACGAACCGGACCTTGTCGGCGCACGGGACCATGTTGCACACCCTCTCTCCCCACTCCAGCACCTTCTCCACGGGGGACCCGTAGTGGGAACCGGCCGGAGCGGCCTGCATGAGGGCCTCGACGACTTCAGGATGGGAATGACCCAAGAGCAGGGACGCCGATCCCAACCCGTAATCGATGTATTCGTTGCCGTCCACGTCCCATTTGCGCGGCCCTTGCCCGCGTTCGATGGTCACCGGGAACGGATCGGCAACATAGCCGTCGTGGCCACCGCCGCCGGAGGGGAAATATTGCTGGAAACGGGGAAATAGGGCCGCAGACCTGGGGTTTCTACGGATGTATGTCTCTCGTATCGTCTCAGCCATCGTTTTCCTCCTGTAATCGACATCACGCGCATTCTACCGCAAACGGGAGGGCGGCCGGGCGACGATTGGGGCCGAGGCCGCAGGTCATGTATAATCCGGCACGGATTCAAGACTTCGGATGGTCCCTCGGGCACATGGCTCTTGAATTGTAGGCCTTGATGACTGGCGCGGAAACAACATTCATACTCAACACCTTCTCGTTCCTGATTTGGGGCGCGCTGGTGATGTGGATGTGCGCGGGGTTCACCATGCTGGAGTCGGGCTCGGTGCGCACCAAGAACACCTCGATGATCTGCATGAAGAACATCGGGCTTTATTCGATCGCCGGGCTGGCCTTCTTCTTCATCGGCTACAACCTCATGTACGTCGACGTCAATCACGTCATCGGCTCATTCCAATTCCTGCGCGGCCCTTCGCCCGACGAGATCGCGCTGGTGTCCGGTCAGGAAGGCGCGGTGGCGTCCGTGATCCAGAGTGGCCGCTCCACCATGTCCGACTGGTTTTTCCAGATGGTCTTCGTGGCGACGGCCGCTTCCATAGTGTCCGGGGCCTTGGCCGAACGGGTCAAAATGTGGTCGTTCTTCCTCTTCACGGTGGTTTTGACCGCGGTCATATACCCGATTGTCGGCGCCTGGACCTGGGGAGGCGGCTGGCTGGCCGATCTGGGCTTCCAGGACTTCGCCGGTTCGACCATAGTGCACGGGGTTGGCGGCTGGGCGGCGCTCGCCGGCGCGTTGGTCGTCGGTCCGAGGCTGAGCAAATTCCGGCGTGACGGCTCGGCCAGGCCCACACCGCCGTCGAACGTCCTGGTCGTGACGCTGGGCGTCTTCATCCTGTGGTTCGGCTGGTTCGGCTTCAACGCCGGATCGCAACTGGCCCTTGGCAGCGCGGCCGACGCGGTGGCGATGAGCCACGTGCTGGTGAATACCAACCTTGCGGCGGCGGCGGGAGTCTTGGCGGCCCTCGCCTGTTCGCGGCCCATCCTTGGGCGCATGGACCTGTTCGCCGCACTGAACGGCGCTATCGCCGGGCTGGTCTCTATTACCGCTGGCCCGGACTTCGTCGACCACTACTGGGCGATCGTCATCGGGCTGGTCGGCGGCGTAGTGTGTACTGCCGGAATCAAGCTCCTGGAGATAATCAAGGTGGACGATGTTGTCGGGGCGGTACCCGCCCACCTTTTCTGCGGAATCTGGGGCACCATAGCGGTCTGCATCGCCGCTGGCGGCAACATCGGAGTGCAGCTGATCGGCATAGCATCTATAGGCGCATTCGTGTTCGCGGCGTCCTTCGTGCTCTGGCGCGTGATGGACTTGACCATCGGGGTAAGGGTGTCCCCACAGGTGGAGCGTTTGGGGCAGGACGCCGGGGAGCTGGGAATCGAAGCATATCCCGAATTCGTGCTCATGCCGGAAGAGGACCTGCTAACCGAGAACGACTGAACGCCGGTTGTGCCGGGACTGGCCGGCGACTAATATAGGCCCACCCGGCAGCCAAGGAGGAAGGGATGGAGGTCTACGAGTGCATCAGGTCGCGGGTCAGTGTACGCGAGTTCAAGCCTGACCCGGTCCCGGGTCGCGTCATTGCCGCCATGCTGCGGGCGGCCCGGTGGGCTCCCAGCGCGCGCAACCGGCAACCCTGGAACTTCATTGTCATCCAGGACCAAGGGACCCTGGAGCAGATCGGGGGAATTGCATCGTCGGGCGGGTTCATCGGCGGCGCCCCCTTGGGCATCGCGGTAGTGATGGACCGGCAAGGCCGCGTCGAGCTGGACGCCGGTCGCGCCCTGCAACAGATGGAACTCGTAGCTTGGTCTCACGGCGTCGGCGGCTGCATCGCCGGGATACGAGGGGAGGAAAACGACCGGGTGAAGGAGCTGTTGGCCATCCCCGAGGATAAGGAGCTGGTCACCGTGATGGCCTGCGGCTACCCTACGGACGCCGCCAGGTCCGGCGGCAAAAGGCGCAAACCCTTGGCGGAGATCGCGCACGGCGAGCGCTTCGGGCAGAGCTACCAGGCAGGCTAGGAGGGACCGCCATGCGATTGGCAAACAAGGTTGCCATAATCACCGGGGCCGCTGCGGGGGTGGAAGGCCAGTTGATGGGCTTCGGCGGGTCCGCCGCCCGCATGTTCGCCGCCGAAGGGGCGAGTGTCGTGCTGACCGACATCAAGGAGGAGATGGGCGAAACCACTGCCGCCCAAATCCGGGAGAACGGCGGCGAGGCAGTGTTTCTGCCCCACGACGTTACCAGCGAGGACCAGTGGATCAGCGTGATCCGGGAAACCGTCAGCCGGTACGGTAAAATCAACGTGCTGGTGAACAACGCGGGCACCGGGGCCAGGGCCACCGTGGAAGAGACCACGGTGGCCGCTTGGGACGGGCAGATGGACGTTCACGCCAAAGGGGTGTTCCTGGGCACCAAGCACGCGATACCCGAGATGCGCCACGCCGGCGGCGGCTCGATCATCAACGTGTCTTCCATCTACGGCCTGGTGGGCAGTCCCACCTCCACCGCCTACCACGCCGCCAAGGGGGCCATCCGACTCTTCACCAAGTCCGCCGCGATCCAATACGCTGGCGAGAAGATCCGGGTGAACTCGGTGCATCCCGGCTATTGCTGGACTCCCCTCACGGATCCCAGCTACTCCAACGAAGAGGGACGCCGCGACTGGTCTCTGGACCGCATCCCCATGGGACGCTTGGGCAACGCCGACGACATCGCCTACGGCATCCTTTACCTGGCCTCCGACGAGTCTTCCTTCGTGACGGGCTCCGAACTGGTAATCGACGGCGGCACCACTGCCCAGTAGCCGGCCCGGATTCAGCGTAACCAGGTAGCGTAACCAGGCATTGAACTTGAACGACCCAAAAGAACAGTCCAGCACCCAAGCCGACAGCGCTTGGCCCAACATCAGGGCGGCGCCCAGGAGTTTCTTCCGGACGCCCCTTTGTACCGACATGGACCATCTCGACGCGAATGTAGCGTTTATCGGGGTCCCTTTCGATCAGGGCACCCTGGGCCGGCCTGGGGCCCGTTTCGGGCCCGACGCGGTCCGGGACGCTCCCAGGGCCTACGCCTACTCCGACCCCTACGGGTCCCAGGCCCCGGCTGGCGGTTTCTTCGACGTCGACGTACGGGACGAACTGCTCCGGGGGGTCACCATGGCCGATTGCGGCAACGTCACGGTCGTGCCATCGGAAGTGGTCCGTAACTTCGACAAGATTACCGCCGCAGTCGCCAAGGCCGTGGAGCGCGGAGCATTCCCCGTAGTGGTGGGCGGCGACCACGCCATCACCTTCCCTGCGGTACGGGGCCTGAGTTCGTTCGCCCCCTTGAACATCGTCCACTTCGACGCCCACTTGGACTACAGCCACGACATCCAAGACAACCTCTACACCCATGCCAGCCCGATCCGACGTTGCCGGGAACTGGACCACGTTGAGCACATCACCTCCATCGGCATACGAACGGCCCGGCGGCGGCCCTACGAAGAAGCCCGGCGGGACGGCACGCTGGTCATCAGCACCAAGCGTTTCCGCGAGATGGGCCCCCAAGCGGTGGCCCAAGAGATACCCAGGGGAGAGAACCTGTACATCACCTTCGATATCGACGTGATGGACCCCAGCCAAGCCCCCGGGACGGGGACGCCGGAGACGGGCGGGCTGTTCTATGAAGAGGTCCGGGAGTGCTTGGCCGAGCTGGTCGCCTCCTCCAATCTGGTGGGCTTCGATATGGTCGAAGTCGCGCCCCCTTATGATTCCTCGGAGATCACGGTCCAAGTGGCGGCGAGACTGATTATCGACATCCTTTCGGCCCGGTTCCCATCCCCATCGTCACCCTGACCCGCCGGCGAGGGCGCAGAGGTTTTTTGATTGTCCCTCTCCCTTGAAAGAGAGCGCTGGGGTGAGGGTGAAATGCTGGCAATAACGATGACCGCTCACGTTAGGGAACGCCCCACCCCTACCCTCCCCCGGCGTTGCACATAAAACGGCGCCTGGTACACCAACTCTTAACACGAGGAGGTTAGGAAATGGCTGTAAGGGATTTCATATTTGGCAGCAAGAGCAAAAAAAGAGGGTTTCGCTCCATTGAACATACGTGAGGTGAGGATTACGTGGTCTAACCACAGATTCCTTTATCGGTGCTATACACGCCGGACCCCAATCGGCGGGATACGACCAGCTTTTTCTTCAAAACTAGCGTGGATTACGTGCTTTGTACGAATGAAGGTCGCCCAATTCTTGCCATTGATTTTGACGGGCTGGGCGGAGGGTTCGATAGAGACGGAGAGTACGTCCAAGTCGAAACGACACAAGACCGATTGCGTAAACGAAAGTTCGACATCAAACTCCGATTTTCTCAGCAAAACGGCTTTCCATACCACATCGTTTCATCCGAGGAATTCAAATTTTTGGGTGATGAAATCGAATTGACGGTGGTTGACGGCATCATTGGTTCAGTCATTGCAAGAAAGCATTTTCTGGAGCGTGTTCCATCTTTCTTGGAAGAATACGCCGAAGAGATTGATAGTCAGCCGTCTTGGTACAAATCTGAGTTTGTCCAAGACCTGATCACCGGTTTAGAAGTGGACTGTGATGCCGAACATAACAAACTCTTTCGCAAGACGGGCGAAGTGAGGGGTCAGGTTCATTCTATTACTGGGACACCCTCTTATCCCCACGGCTATCGCACGTTTGAAGAACCCGAATGCCCCAACGTCGATTGGCCGCCGTGAGACAATTTAGAAGCGTTCGAGCGCAGGGCACAGGCGTAAAAAAAGGTGGATGTATGGGGATGCGTGGTGACTATCTCCGATACTCCAGTCGGAGAGGTATCAGAAATAGTTAAGGTGAGAAACGTGGCCCACTCCTTATCCCTTGTGATTGAGATTGGAGAGTTGATGGCGTGGAGTAAACTCCTACGCCTGCTTCGACGCCGAGTGTGAGCCGAGTGTGATATGTGCGAATCTGCTCAGGAGTTAATGTGCAGGAAACCCGTTTGTACATAAACCCATCTATTTTCTTTGGTTTATGTGCAAGTTTTGGTGTAACAGTTCAGAGTTAAGGGGAAGTGAGTAATAGCTGGCAGGACAGGAGGGGGTCCAGGCCCTGGGCGCGCCAGGTACCGAAGAGGGAGGCGAGGGTCAACTTGGAGTCGGTGCCTTGGGCTGAGCGGGTGCCGCCGCTGATTTTGCGGCTGACCACCAAGGGCCGCAGGCTCCGTTCCGCGGCATTGTTGTCCGACGGCACGGCGGGTTGGGCCACAAAGACGAACAGTTCCTTGATGAACTTCTCGATACGCCGGCACAGGTTGCTCTGGACCGCCGCCTGGTCTTCCAGGAAAGGACGGCAGTGGGCCAGCAGTTTCCGCTCCAGTTGCTGTTGGACCCGCCGGCGTTGCCGGGCATCGGGATGGGTGAAGGCTTTCGCCCCAGTGTGGATTTGGTGGACTGCCCCAGCCCACTGGGCCAGTTTTTGGTCTTGGGGGTAGAGGGCCTTCAGGTCGTGGATATCCCGCAGCAGGTGAACCCAGCACCGCTGCTTCAGGCCCGGGTAATGGTGGTAAGCGGCATAGAAGTCACTGACCAAGACCCCGCTGAAGGAATCGCCCAGCACCTCGTCTACTACTTCCTTGTTTCGACCCCGGCGCAGAAAGTACCGGTCGGTGGGGGTGCTGAAGGTCCAGACGTAGCCGTTGACCCCGTCCTGGCGCCAGCCGGTTTCGTCGGCGTGCACCACTGGGCTGCCTCGGATCCGGTCCAGGATCTCCGCCAGTGCCGGTTGAGCCTTTTGGGCCACCTGGTGAATCGCCCGGACGATGGCGCCCAGGCTCAGGGGCAACCGATGCACGGTCTGCAGGTACCACTGGATGGTGCGCAAGGGCAGCCGTCCTTCTTCCCGCAGGGCGGCAATCCGGCTGAGCAGGTTGACTCCCAACCGATGTTTACCCAGGGCCACCCGGCCCAGGTCCGCCTGGGGAGTCCGGCGCCGTTCACATACCGGACAGGTCCGGGCAATGAAGACGTGCTCGGTGACTTGGGCCGGAACCAGGGGGAGGTCAATGACTTCACGGGTCCGCTGCACCCAGCCCCCGGCCAGGCCGGTACCGCATTGGGGACAGGATTCCAGGACATGCTCCACCCGTTGGGTAGGAGCCATGCGCTGGCGGGCAAAGCCGTGGGGCCTGGGCTTCCCGGGCCTTTTATCCTTTGGCTGGACCCTGGCCCGACTTCGGTTTAATGCCGGGCATCCGGGGCGACCCACCAGGCTTGGCCTTTCCTTCCAGCACCTCAAGCCTTCCCTGCAACTCGGTGATGACGGCCTGCTGCCGGGCGATGAGGGCCTGCAAGGCCTCCCGGCTGGCGGTAGTCAGGTCAAGACCCGTATCCATGCTTCAGATTTAACATAACCGGAAAACCGACGCACTGTGCTTTTCCTACCACTTCTGCCCAATTCGCCTCACCAACTCTGAACAGTTACGGGTGACACCCCAGCGTTGACAGATACTATGGGCTTTGTTAACTTCCTTCTAGAACATCCGTGTTATGTAAGGTGAATATGGTTACCAGGAAGCGAATGCCACAGCGCCGGCAACAGATTCTTGAGTTCATACAGGGTTTTATCTCCGATAACGGGATCCCTCCAACGGTCCGGGACATCCAGAAGGCCTGCGATATCAGTTCGACATCGGTGGTCGACTATAACCTGCACAAGCTGCGGGAGGCCGGATTCCTCAACCGCCGGCCGGATGTCGCCCGGGGTATCGAGCTTTTGGACAACGAGGGCCAACCCGTGTCCAATGCTCCCCGGGTACAGATCGTCGGCGCTATCGCCGCCGGTCAACCGCTGCCTGTTTTCAGCACCGAGGGGGTCCAGTCCAGCGAAGAGTTCGACGCTGTTGAAATTTCTCCGGACCTGCCTCGCCGCCACGGCAAGCTCTTCGGTCTGGCGGTACGGGGGACTTCCATGATCGACGCTTTGATCGACGACGGAGACGTGGTGATCGTCAAACCCGGACATGAGGCCTCGAATGGCGACATGGTTGTCGCTTGGTTGAAGCAGGAAGAGGAAGCGACCCTGAAGAGGTTTTACCTGGAAGGGGACCGGGTGCGTCTCCAGCCAGCCAACAGCCAGATGACGCCCATCTACAGTCCGGCGGATAACGTGGAGGTCCGGGGCAAGGTCGTTTCGGTAATGCGAAAGTTTGGCTGACCCTCCTGAAGCCTGATATCAAAAGAGTCTGGAATTGGAACCATGAGTCATCCCGGAGTTTGCCGCAGGGATGACGAACGAGTTGCCCACCTCTCCCGGAGGTGGGCAACTTTCATTCCGGCCCTGTAAGGGATGCCGGCACCCCCGCCTGTCATTCCGACCAAAGCCGGAACGACGGTTACGCTGCCCAAACTCCGGGATGACTCACGTTTTCAATGCCCGCGGTGCGGCCGCCCCGCGTTCAACGCCGGGCGTTGCTCAAGGCTATATAGGTCGCGACAGAAAATGGGACCATGTAGCTGAGGGGAATTTTCCAAAAGAGCTCGTTTACCCAATTGCCGCCGACGATGACGTTTCCTTGGTTGAGGGCGGTAATGATGGTGCCCACAACCACGGCGGTCAAAATCGAGCGGCGCAGCATCGGCCAGTGCCGGTAGGCGCACCGAGCGCATTTCATGACCGAGCCACCGGCGCGGTTGTCGAAGGCAAAGCCCCAGCGGTGCCGGGCTTTGCGGCCGCAGCGCACACAGGTAGCCGTCTCAACTGTTGGCGCCGGTGTTGGCGCCGGGATGGCTGCCTGAATCGGAGCCAATCGTTCCTCGGGAGCTTGAACGCTCCTTAAGATGGAGACCGGGCCACGGAAGACCTGATCGATAAAGTCCGGGCCGGTGAATGGCCCGGCCGTCCGGGAACGCATTCTAAATGAACCGACAGTGACTGTAACCCTGAACCGTCACCCTGAAACGGTGGTCCTCGATTTCTTGTTGGCGGGCCTCCGGGATCTTATAATCCAATGTGGATTCCTTGGTCCGGTGGTATTGGGACCGACGTTAAATGGAGCCGACCAATGTACGATTTCCACACCCACACGTTCCTGAGCGACGGTGTTCTCTCGCCTATAGAGTTAATCCGGCGGGCGTTGGTCCGAGGGTACAGGGCCATGGCCATTACCGACCATGTCGGATTAGGCAACGTCGAGTACGTTGTGAAGACCCTGATCACAGACTGTGCTCAAGCCACCAAGAGGTGGGACATCCTCGTACTTCCCGGCGTCGAAGTCACCCACGTGCCCAAGGAAGACATCGACCTTGTGGCCCGCACCGCCAAGGAGATGGGGGCCAAGATGGTGGCAGTGCATGGGGAGACGGTGGTGGAGCCGGTGGAACCTGGCACCAACGAGGCCGCCATACGCTCATCTTTCGTCGATATACTGGCCCATCCGGGCCTGATCTCCTTGGAAGAGGCGCGCTTGGCTGCGGAGAGAGGAGTGTACTTGGAGGTTTCGGCCCGGCGTAGCCACGCATACGCCAATGGGCACGTGGCCAAGATGGCGAAACAGGCCGGAGCGTCCTTGGTGTTGGACTCCGACGCCCACGAACCCGAAGACCTGCTGACTCCGGAGTTCAGGCTGAGAGTCGCAAAAGGCGCGGGCCTCGATGAAGATGAGGTCCACGCCATACTGGAAACGAACCCGCGGAACTTGCTGGGGAAGTTGGGTTTCGGGCCCGATCACGCCCCCGCGGCAGGCTGACCGGCTTCTGCGTTTCGCCTTCTGCTACGATTTACCGATCCGGAATACCTTGGTCCCGCATTGAGGACAGACTCCCTGCGTCG
Source organism: Dehalococcoidia bacterium (assembly GCA_965220625.1). Taxonomy (GTDB): domain Bacteria; phylum Chloroflexota; class Dehalococcoidia; order Lucifugimonadales; family UBA3495; genus VXOI01. The sequence goes on along the minus strand of CBDCQN010000001.1, from coordinate 1,388,384 downwards.
CCGGCCTGCCGTTCTTGAGTGTTACCTGCTCCGGGTTGGAAATCTCGCGTTTTCCCCTGCACTTGAAGCAATACGCCTCCATTGTGTGCACCTCGCCTTCCCTATTTGGTTGCAACGCCCGGTTTCCGGGAGCCTGAAAACGGCCGCCGAGTGGACTGCGTTCCGGCCTCTCCCCGAACGCGGGGAGAGGCCGGAACCGCCGGACATAACGTGGATTTCCCAACTATAGCGGCCAGTCTCATATTGTCAAGGACTATTGTTGATCTGAGATACCGGGAACCAGTGGAGCATGGGGCGCCGGCCCCTTCGGGCACGGCGCGGAACCGTCCCTATCAGACTTCCACCGGGGCCAGCGGCGACGGGGAATCCAATTGAAAGACCTTGACCGGCCTCCACGAGTTAGCCGGCCGCTCGTAGCGCACCAAAGCGAGGAACCGGCCCTCACTGTCGTAGGCCCGGAAGTGCTCCAGGTATCCCGCGTCCAAAACCGGGCGGCCCAAGCTGACCGGCTGACCGTGCTTCAAGAACTCTTCGGCGTGCCGGCCCACGGTAACGCTCTTGAGGCGCCGCAAGACCCAGTCGACGGGCATCAAATGCTCTTTCCACCCTTCCGCCTCGGCGTCCGCATCCGCCGCCAGTTGCTCCAAGGTAATTGCATCAGCAGCCTGGAATCCTCCGCAACTCTGGCGTTCCAGGTCGGTAACGTGGCCGCCGCATCCCAATGAGTCCCCAAGGTCGTGGGCCAAAGAGCGCATGTAAACGCCGCGGCCGCATTCGACGTCAAGGGTTAGTTTCGGAAGTTCCAGGCTTACGATGCGAGCCGAGTGTATCTCCACCGTTCGAGGCGCCCGCTCAACTTCGATGCCCTCCCGGGCCAGCTTGTAAAGCCGCTGGCCGCCCACCTTGACGGCGCTATACATGGGAGGAATCTGCTGGATTTCGCCGATGAACGGTTGTAACGCCGCGTCGATGTCGTCGACGGTGACGTGGCCGGGGTCGCCGGTCTTCACCACTTCTCCTTCAGCGTCGTAGGTAGTGGTGGTGACACCGAGGGTGACGTCCATCATGTACCGTTTGTTGCCGCTGACCACGTAGTCCATCAGTCGGGTGGCCTGCCCGAAACACACCGGCAGCACGCCCCGGGCCAACGGATCCATGGTGCCGCCGTGCCCCACCTTCTGACGCTGGCCTGTGATGCACTTCACTTGGCGGAGGGCTTCCATTGAGGTGATGCCCGGGGGTTTGTAGAGGTTTACGAAACCGTTGTTGACAGGGCGTTGGGAGCGCCGTCCGTCGAGCTTGTTATTGGGCATTTTATTGATCGGCGGACTGGCGCCGCGTCGCCCTTACTTCATCCGGCGCCACTTGGAATTGCAGTTTTTCGGTGTCGTCGGACGTCAGTGTGTCCATCAACCGCAGGATTTGTTCGGCCTCTTCGATGGAATCGTCCAATTCGAAGGTCAGAAAGGGGGTGTGCCGTAGGTTGACGCGGCTGCGGAGTTCCCGCCGGAGGTAGGCGGCTGCCGATTGGCAACCGTCCAAGGCCAGCCGCTTCGTCTCGCCGCCGCCCATGACACTCACGTAAACCCTTGCGGTGCGCAAATCGTTGGAAGCGCTGACCCGGGTGATGCTGATCACACCGCTCAGCCTGGGGTCTTTGATCTGACGGGCCAGCAGGTGACTGATTTCGGTGCGCAACAATTCGTTGACGCGGTCGGTGCGTCTGGCCATGGTGTACTCCCCTTCATGGAATACCGGGGAGCGGACAATGGTGCGGCCCCCCAAGACGAACGAGGCCGGTCGAGGCCGGTTACCGTCGTCCTCGTTCCTGCCGGTAAACCTCCAACACGTCCCCTTGTTGAAAGGCGTTGAATCCTTGGAGCACGACGCCGCACTCGGTGCCAGTGGTCATTTCGTTTACTTCGTCCCGGAAATGACGCAGACTGGTGACCGTAGTATCTGCGACGGTCGCGCCGGCTCTGACGACACGGGCTGAACCGTTGCGTACTACCCGGCCGTCCAACACGCGGCAGCCGGCGATTTGCGCACCACGCCGGCCTTCGAAGACCTCGCGGATTTCGGCCCGGCCCACCACCACTTCTGTGTAGACTGGCTCCAACATTCCGTGAAGGGCCAATTCGATATCGTCGATGAGATGGTAAATGATGCCGTAGTGGCGTATCTCCACGCCCATGCGGTCGGCCAAGCGTTCCGCGCTGGGCTCGGCGCCGGTGGCGAAGCAGATGACGATGGCCTCGGACGCGCTGGCCAATAGGACGTCGGATTCGGTGACGGCCCCGCTGCCGGTGTGCAGGACACGGACCTTGGCGTCTTCGTCGACCAGCCGTTCCAACGCCTGTTTCACCGCTTCGACGCTGCCTTGAACGTCGGCTTTCAGCACGAGGTTCAATTCCTTGACGTTGTCGATGTCGACGCGGTTGACCACCTCTTCCAGGGTCAACGCCCTGGTCTGGCCCGGGGTGGTCCAGTGGGCGCGGTCCCGGTTGCCGGCAATAGACCGTGCTTCCCGGTCGCTGGTCGCTACGGTCAGTTGGTCTCCAGCCTCGGGGATCGCCCCGAATCCCAGCACCTCCACCGGAATACCGGGAGTCGCCCGGTCCACCGGCCGGCCTTGATCATCCGTCATGGCCCGGACTCTTCCCGAGGTCGCGCCCGCCGCGATGAAGTCGCCGACCTTCAGCGTGCCGTCGGAGACCAGGATAGTAGCGCTGGGGCCGCGCTTCCGGTCCAGCTTGGCTTCGATAACCACTCCGGCGGCCGGTTTGTCCGGGTTGGCCTTTAGCTCCGAAATCTCGGCGACCAGCAGGATGCTTTCCAGCAGGTTGTCTATTCCGTCACCGGTGGTGGCCGAAACCTCGGCGGATACGACATCACCGCCCCAGTCTTCCACCAGCAGTTCCTGCTCGCTGAGCTGCCGTTTCACCCGCTCGGGGTCGGCCCCAGGCAGGTCCATCTTGTTGATGGCAACAACTATAGGCACCTTCGCGGCCTTGGCGTGGTTGATCGCCTCCATTGTCTGGGGCATGATGCCGTCGTCCGCCGCCACCACCAGAACTGCGATGTCGGTCACCCTGGCTCCCCGAGCCCGTATGCCGGTAAACGCGGCGTGACCGGGGGTGTCCAGGAAAGTAATGCGCTGGCCCTGTACGTCAACCTGGTAGGCGCCGATGTGCTGAGTAATGCCCCCCAGTTCGCGGTCGGCGACCCGCGATTGCCGGATGTAATCCAGTAAGGAGGTCTTGCCGTGGTCGACGTGACCCAGAACGGTGACCACCGGGGGCCGGGAACTCAGATCAGCGTCGTCGCTCTTGCCTCCGGCGGCTGTGGTCCGCCCCGCCGCGGCGGCGGGTTCTTGGGCCATGGTGGTCCGGACGCTGAAGGCCGTCGTGACCAGAGTGGCCACTTGGTAGTCGATCAACTGGTTCATCGAGGCCATGATTCCATTGCGCATGAGCTGTTTTATGACATCGATGGGCGATTGGTCCAAAACTTCCGCCAAGTATTGGACGGTCATGGTTTCCGGCAATACCAGAGGGCGAGGCGGTCCGCCTCGCTTATCTCCGGCCGCCCGGCGGGGCCTGGCGGGTCTAGCTCTTTCGTCAACTGGCGTTGATCGTGTTTCGGAAGTCATCTTTCCGTCCACTTACTAGTCTTTGGCAATGGATTCCCGGACGATAGATTCCTGATAAAACGCCCGTATACCATCCCGGTCTTGGCTGGAAATCTCGGCCTTCAGGCTACGGGCCAACCCACCGCGATCTACGGCCCGGTCCCAACAATCGGTCGACTGGCAGAGGTAAGCGCCGCGCCCGGAGGCTTTGCCCGTGAGGTCTATTGCGACCTCCCCTTCCGGGGTCCGCACGACCCGCACCAACTCCTGCTTGGGGACCTTTTTGGCGCAGGCGATGCAGCTTCGTTCGGGAACGTGCTGTTTTCTGGCCACGGGCCCCCTCCTACACGGGGATACAGGCCGCTACCGGCCCCCGCCGCCCCGGCGAGCTCCCCCGCCTCCCCGGCGTGAACGGCCTCCCCGGCGGGCGCCGCCGCCCCGGAACTCTTCCACGATGTCCTCAGCGAACCGGATCTTGCCGGCGTCGGGAGTCAGCACCGGCAACTCGCCGAGGTCGATTGGGCCTTCGTCGATTCCGTCTTCAAAGAGGTCCTCGAGGTCCTCTTCGGCTTCCTGTTCCCCAATTTCCACGTCGTCCAGGGTGAAGGAACCCAAGTCCTCCACGCTCAGCCCCGGCTCGGCTTCGACGGCGGCCTCAACCACGGCCTCGTCTTCGCGCATCAGCTCTTCGAGGATGCTGTCTTCGTCGACCGGGGAAATGGCCGGTCCTGCGAAGACCGGTGTATCCTGCGCCGGCGCCGGTTCTACGACGGCGGTCGCCCCGGCTTCTTCCGGCACCGCGGCCACGGTTTCGGCGGTCAGTTCAGCAGCAACCGCGGTACCGGCCATGGACTCGTCCGCCACTGCCACTGCGGTCTCGGCTGCAACTGCCAAGGCTGCCTCGGCCGCTTTAACCGCCTCGGCGGCCGCCGCGCTGACACGGGCTTCCCTGATCTCTTCCCATTCGGTCATGCCCTTGATGTCCAGCCGCCAACCGGTCAGCCGGGCTGCCAACCGGGTGTTTTGTCCCTCTTTGCCAATAGCCAAGGACAGCTGCCGGTCTGGGACGATTACGACGGCGGTCTGCTCCGCTCCCAGCAGCTCTACGTGGACCGGCTCGGAAGGACTCAGGGCCTTCGAGATGAAGGTCCGCGGGTCAGCGTCCCAAGAGACGATGTCGATCTTTTCACCCTGTAGCTCATTCACGATGCTTTGAATGCGGTTCCCGCGAATACCGATGCACGAGCCCACGGGGTCGATGCCGGGTTGGGTGGCGGTTACGGCGACCTTGCTACGAAAGCCGGCCTCCCGGGCGATGGCTTTAATCTCTACCACGCCGTTGTAGACCTCGGGCACCTCGATCTCGAACAGCCTCCGCAGCATGTTCCGGTTGCTGCGGGAGACCAGAATCTCCGGCCCCTTGGGGGTGCTGCGCACACTGAGAACGAAGACTTTGGAGCGCATTCCCTTGCGGTAGCGTTCGTTCGTGACCTGTTCTTCGTAGGGTAATATAGCTTGGGCTCGCCCCAGGTCCATTGTTATGGCGCGCCCCGGTTCGGCCTGCTCGATCATCCCCGATACGATGTCGCCTTCGTGCTGCTGGAATTCTTGGAACAGCAACTCCCGCTCGGCCTCCCGGAGGCGTTGCAACACCACCTGCTTGGCGGTCTGGGCCGCGATGCGGCTGGCATTATGAGGGAGCGGCTCGGCGGCGGCGATTTCATCGCCGATGGCGGCGCTCCTCTTTATCAGTTTGGCGTCCGTGAGGGTGATTTCCCGGTCGGGGTCTTCCACCGCTTCGACCACCATTTTGAGGGCGTAAACGCTGACATCGCCGGTGTTGGGGTTGAGGGTCACCGAGATGTTCTGACCGGAGGCCGGGTTGTCCTTCTTGAAGGCGGAGGCCAAAGCGACTTCGATGGCGCCCAGCACCTGTTCTCTGGGCAAGTGCCTCTCCGCCGCCAGTTGTGTCAACGCTATCAGAAAATCACTTTTCATCGCTGAGCCCCCTCCCAAAACCTGTTGGAAACGGATGTCTCCGTCAACAAGAAAGCGGGTTGCACCCGCTCTCAAAAGAAAGGACCGTTCGACGAAAGTATAGCACCGCCCGGTGGCGCTTTCAACCTGAAAAGCAGGGCGGCCGGCAAACTGCGGCCGTTGGTGAGAGGGGGCTCCGGGACAGGGTACCGGAGCCGGTTGGAGCTAGGCCGTCACCACCAGATCTTGCCTTGGGATTCTTCCCGGAGCTGGTCGTAGTCTTTGGTCCAAAGGCTGGTGCTCAAGTATTTCCATCCGCCGTCGGCCAGCAGGCATACAATGGTCCCCGACTCCATACGCTCGGCCTGCCGTATGGCGCCATAGACCACCGACCCCGACGATACGCCGGCGAAAATGCCCTCTTCGTTCAGCAGCCGCTTGGCCGTGTGGAAGGCCTCGAAGCTACCCACCAACATCCGGGAGTCCAGCAGGTTGATGTCCAGGATTGGTGGTATGAAGCCCTCTTCCAGGCTCCGCAGGCCCGAGATGAAGTCTTCCGGCTCCGGAGCGACCGCCACGATCTTGACCTCGGGGTTGTGTTCCTTCAGCCGCCGGGCAACCCCCATGAGTGTGCCGCCGGTACCCAGCCCCGCCACGAACATGTCGACTTCCGGAAGGGCGCCGATTATTTCCGGGCCGGTGGTCTCGTAGTGGGCCCCCGGGTTGCCGCTGTTGCCGTACTGGTACATCATGACGTAGTCGTGAGGATTTTTCCCCACCAGGTCTTGGGCCACCTCGATGGAACCGTTGGTGCCCCGGGAACCGTCGGAGGAGATAATTTCAGCGCCGTAGGCCTCCAGCAGTTGTACTCGCTCGACGCTGACGTTTTCCGGCATCACCACCGCTACTTTGTACCCTTTGAGGCGGCCGATCATGGCCAGGGAGATGCCGGTGTTGCCGCTGGTGGGTTCCAGGATGGTGCGGGCGGCGCCAAGTTCGCCGTCGGCTTCGGCCTGCTCGATCATCTTGAGGCCGATACGGTCCTTAACGCTGCCGGTGGGGTTCTGGCCCTCCAGCTTGGCGAAGATGCGGACGCCCTCCTTCGGGCTCATATTCTGCAACTCCACAACCGGCGTGTTGCCTATGGTGGCCAGGATTCCTTTGTAAGTCAGCTTCGTAGCCATACGTCCTGAAAATCCGCTGCCCGCCTGCCTGAATGTGGGCAGTGGAGCCGGTTATCGGTTGATGCCGTCCGCCGGTTAGTCCAGGGCAGCGGCGGCAGGTTCATGTTGTGGCTCGGCTACCCCGCAGAACACTTCGTAGTCGATCAACTCGGTGACGGTGGGACTGTCTCCGCACAGCGGGCATTTCGGGTTCCGCTTTAGCCGCACCTCCCGGAAGCTCATGCTGAGGGCGTCGATGAGCAGCAACCGTGAACTGAGTGAATCGCCGATGCCCAAGAAATACTTGAGGGCTTCGGTGGCCTGGATGCTGCCGACGAGTCCGGTTAGAGCGCCCAGGACCCCGGCCTCGGCGCAGTTGGGGACCATCCCTGGAGGCGGAGGTGAAGGGAACAGGCAACGGTAGCAGCCTTCGCCAGGCAGGAATACAGTGGCCTGTCCGTCGAAGATCAGGATACTGCCGTCCACCAACGGCTTGTTCAACAGATAGCAGGCGTCGTTCACCAGGTAACGAGTGGCGAAATTGTCGGCGCCGTTGATGACCAGATCGTATTGGCCAATGATATCCATGGCGTTGTCGGACTCGAGCCGGGTCTCGTGGAGCACCACGTTCACGTCGGGATTGTAGGACTTGATGTTGTCCAACGCCGACTGTACCTTGGGCCGGCCTACGTCCGAGGTGTGGTGCAACACCTGGCGTTGCAGGTTGGACAGTTCCACGACATCGAAATCGACTATCCCGACGGTGCCAACCCCGGCCAAGGACAGGTAGATCGCCGAAGGAGAGCCCAAGCCGCCAGCGCCGATGATCAACGCCTTGGCTTGCATCAGTGCCCGTTGGCCCTTGCTGCCAACGTCGTTCATTATGATGTGGCGGCTGTACCGCTTCACTTGGTCCGGCGTGAGCGCTATGGGTTGCGTGGCCATTTTTCCGGTCCCTCCGCACTTTAATCAAACGAAAAGCCCGCGTTTACCCCCCAGGGTAACCCATTCGGGTGGACGCAGGCTTGGAAACCGTGGTTCCGGCCTACCCCCTATGTTGGGGGACAGGTACAGGAGTAAATTGGCGTTTTAATGGCTGGAATCTTCAACTTTCGGAGTCTATATCCGGCCTAATCCGTTGTCAACCGCACTACCATCCAGCGACTTGGGGACCGTTCAGCCCAATCTACCGCAGTCGCCAATCTACGGCAATCAATTGGGGGCCGTCCCGTCGTTGCCGCTACGCGGTCTGTGCCGCGAGGCTCAACTGGCGTTCGGCAAGGTCGGCTACGCTGATGTTGCTGAGGAGGTCTCGGATGGAGTCTTCCACCAACTGCCACACTTCCTGCTGGGCACAGGAGTCGGAAAAGACACAATCATCGGGGTTCGCCAAGCAGTCCAAGGGCGAGTTACCGGAATCCAGCCTTGCCATGACCATGCTCAGATTGATCTCTTTCGGGTCGATAGCCAAGGCATGGCCGCCTTGGGGCCCCCGCCGGCTGCTGATGAACCCGAGCCTGTTGAGGGACGCCATCAGTTGGTCCAGGTAGGCTTCGGGTATCCCTTGCCTCGCGGCAATCTGGCCGGTCTGAACGTAACCATCCCCGTAGTTCAGGGCCAACTCAACCAGAGCGCGTACCCCGTAATCTACTTTCATGGGGATTTTCATCAGACGCACCTCCGGTGCCTAAGGACATCGGGATTATACATCAGTGCAGTTTCGTTTCCAAGATTGTGTACTTGGGCGGGCAACAATCCCCACGGCCGCCAGTCTATAATAGCCGGTGGCGGGCGAAGCCGGGGTTAATGCCGCTCCGGATTCGACCTAATGAGGTACGCCAGAATCGAGTTGAGGTTGCCAAAGGTTGTCAGACGGGAGGGTCCGATACGATGGTTAAAGGGGTAGCAGTGGGCTTCGGAGTGATTGTATTGCTCGCCCTGATACCCGTCATACACTTTGTGGGAATCCCCTTCGGCCCCTTCGTCGCTGGCTATTATGGAGTCTCCTCGGTGGACTATTACGGGGGCTCGGCGGGCCGGAAAGCAGCGGTGTTCGGCGCATGGTTCGGGACTTGGATGCTGATGGTGTTCGCCATCGCTGCGGCCATTGTGACAGCGGCCACCGACTTCGACCGTCTCGCCATCCTTTGGGTGGGCGTGGCGGTCTGCACGCTCTATTACGGGAGCATGTCTGCCCTCGGGGCCTGGTATGCAGAGCTTCGTGCGGCCCCCTGAACCGTCGCGGCAGGGCAGGCCAGCCGTGTTGTTTGCGAATGGGCATGGATAAGACCGGGGCCACCGCTGGTCCCGCCACCGTGGCCATCTGGATAAGGGAGCTGTTCAAGACCCTCCGACCCCTGCAGTGGACCAAGAACGGCCTCGTGTTCCTGCCTTTCGTGTTCGCCGTCAATGTCGCTTGGTCGGTGGACTCCCTCAGCCTCGTCCCCGACCTTTTGGTGCGGTTGGTGCTACTGTTTGTGGCGTTTTGCGCCATGTCCAGCGGCGTCTATCTGCTGAACGACCTGATGGACCGGGAGGCCGACCGGAAACACCCGGCGAAACGGCGCCGGCCCATCGCCTCCGGTCAGGTGAGCGTACCGGCTGCGGTAGCCTTGATGATCGTTTTGGAAGCTGCCGGCTTGGCTGTGGTCATGCTGCTGGACCCGCTGCTGGGGCTGGTCGGCCTGGTATATCTGGCAATCAACGTGGGCTATTCCTTGGGGGCCAAGCGGGTGGTGCTCCTGGACGTCTTTGCCGTCGCCAGCGGCTATGTCATCCGGGCTGCGGCGGGGGCGCTGGCCATTGACGTGGCGCCATCGCCGTGGCTTTACGTAACGACCGGCGCCGGCGCCCTGCTGATCGTCTTGGGGCGGCGGTACGCCGAGGTCCGGCTGGCTGGCGAGAACGCCGCGGAACAGCGGCCGGTGCTGCAGGCCTACTCCGGGGTCTTCGTCAATCAGCTACTGACTGTCTCGGCAACGGCGGCCTGGCTCAGCTATACTTTATACACAATAGAGGCGGAAAATCTTCCCGACAACGGCGCCATGCTCTTTACCTTGCCCTTCGTGGTGTTCGGGCTGTTCCGGTACCTCTTCCTCTTGAACCACAGTCAGAGGGCCGAGGCGCCGGAGCAGTTGATCATCCGGGACCTGCCGCTATCGCTGTCTATCGTCGGTTGGATTGCGGTCTCCGCCGCCGTTTTGCTGATCAACAGCTGAGACGTACCGGACCGGCGGAGAGGAGTTTCAATATATGCGGAGCCCCGAAGAAAACCCTGCCATGACCGTCCCGGCGGGGACGGCCCCGGCCGTTTCCCGCACCGGCCCGCCGGTGGTGGCGGTGGTTGCTACCCGGCCGGAGACGGTGCTGGAGGACATGGACCGGGCCATGGATTTGGCGGGGATTACCGAACACCTCTCCCCGGAGGCGACTACGCTCCTCAAGGTCAACATCTCTTGGCAGCACTGGTACCCCGGCTGCTCGACTACCCCTTGGCAGATCGAAGGAGTAGCCGGCGGGTTACGGGCCCGGGGTTTCAAAGACCTGGTGGCCGCCCACAACGGCACCGTGGTGGTCGACTCCTACGAAGGAGAGGCCAAAAACAAGCACAAGGCCGCCCAAGACCGCATGGACCTTCCCTCGGTACACCTGGACAGCCTTCCCAACCGCTGGGTGGACTACAAGCCCAAAGCCGAAATGATGGTGTTGGACGAAATCTTCCCCGAGGGAATCCAGATCCCCGAGTCGTTCGCCGGCACGAACATCGTGCACCTGCCGACGATGAAGACCCATGTTTTCACCACTATGACCGGCGCGATGAAGAATGCGTTCGGCGGTCTACTCCACCGTAGGCGTCACTGGACTCATTCGGTGATTCACGAAACCCTGGTCGACCTGCTGGCCATCCAGCAAGAGATTCACGCTGGAATTTTCGCCGTGATGGACGGCACCTTCGCCGGGGATGGTCCGGGTCCCCGGGCGATGCGCTGGCACATCAAAGACCGGATTCTGGCCAGCGCCGACCAAGTAGCCATCGACGCCGTGGCCGCGAAGATGATGGGGTTCGACCCCATGGACCTGAAGTTCATCCGGCTGGCCCACGAGCGGGGACTGGGCTGCGGCGACGTTAGCAAGATCGAGGTGGCCGGGGAGGATATCAGCGAAGTAAACTGGAAATTCTCCGGCGTCGAGAACACCTTCGCCAGCCGCGGGCAGAAGCTGATCTACTGGGGGCCGTTAAAGCCCGTGGAAAAAATGCTGCTCCGGAGCCCCTTTGTCGGGTGGGCTTTCCTCGCCTCCAACCTTTACCACAACGGCTACTGGCTCAAGACCAAAGGCAAGCGCCGCATTGACGCCGCCCTGAAAACCGAATGGGGACGGCTTTTCCAGTCGTATTAGGAGCCAACGGCAGGTACGAAATGCCAATTTCCAGCTTGAGAATCACCAACGCCGGCCCGTTTGACGACATCACGTTCGAGTTCGACAAGCAGGTGAATGTCTTTGTTGGCCCGAACAATTCAGGCAAGTCCACGACGCTGCTGGTTTTGGCGGAAACGGTGGTCTACCCGTTCGTGTTCCCAAGCAAAATCCTAAAGAGTGATGAGAGCACCTGGGAAATTACTATCTCAGGCGGACGTGGGCGTCGAAAGAACCGGTTTAGGGGCAGGCTTCCGGCTGACATTGCGCAACAAGATGGGTCGGTTGGCCCATTGCCTGAGGTGGGATTCACAACCTTCGTACCGGCGCTGCGCCGGAGCACTGACTTTCGCTCGGAAGGCCCGACGATACATGCCAGCCAAGAACACCCGGCTCCCGGGGGCGAAGGCTACAACGCCCCTGAACTGCGAAAACGACGGAACCTTATCGCAACGGACGCTGCGCTCGTGAGCGACGAGTCGGTTATTCGCAAGATGGTCGATCTGGACTACACCGCCTACCGCCTGAATCAGCCGCAGGTACGCCAGGTCATTGACAAGGTCGCCGGTGTAGCGTCCGAGATCACGGAAGGGTTCCCAATCGCGTTCTTGGGAATCGGCCAAGACGAGCGAGGACTTTTGCCGGAATTTCGCACCCCGGCTGGCGACCTTCCTTTCAACGTGCTAAGCCAAGGAACTCAATCAATCATCCAATGGCTATCCCATTTCCTATTCGGCTACGCTCAATACTACGACTATCCGCAAGACCTGGTGGAAAAACCCGCCATCCTCATAATCGATGAAATCGACGCCCACCTGCACCCGTCCTGGCAGAGGCGGATTATCCCCGCCCTGACCGGCAACTTCCACAACCTGCAAATCTTCTGCTCGACACACTCGCCGCTGATGCTGGCGGGACTGGCCGAGGGCCAGGTGCAGTTGCTCAGCCGAGACTTGGACGGGAACGTCACGGTTTCTCGGAACGAGACCGATATGATAGGGTGGTCAGCCGAAGAGATATTGAGTCACGTTCAAGGTGTTCGGAATCCCACGGATCTGGCAGCGTCGATAGACTTAGACCGGTTGGGGGAGTTGATTTCGAAGATGACCCTAACGGATGAGGAAACCGCGGAATTGGAGGAACTCCGGAATCGAGTAGGTCAGGCAGTGTCGGCCGGCCCAGCCGCCGCCCAGGTTGAATTCCTCTTCAAGCAGATCAAACAAATCTACTCAAGGCCGAAATCCGATTCGGAGCTTCCGGCAAGAACACGCCCGAGGGTAAGGAGAAGGGACAGCGGGTCTTCGTGATCGATGCACTGGGTTAATCGAGGCGCCGAACCGGCTCGTGTAGCAGCCATACGCTTGCAGTTCACCCAGAGGTGGATAGACCATTTTCAGCGAAACAGGGTCAGGCCAACCGACGCCCGGTGGCGAGGATTTCACAATCAATTAATCCAGGTATTTTCTGGACTTTGCGCTTATTGCGAAGAAGAAACCAGAGGAGAAATAGATCACTTCAGGCCGGTTAGCAAGTTTCCGAGCCTGGTATATAAATGGTCGAATTGGGTTTTTGCTTGTCATGGATGTAATCATATGAAATCAAACAAATGGCCGCCGGACGGATACGTCGACCCGTGCGCGGAGGACGAACCCGACCAGCCGGAACGCTACTTTGCTTTTGATACGGCATCCGGAATGTTAATCCCAAGGACGGGCATTCCGGTTGACCACCGGCAGAGAGCGTTCCAGATGATAAATGACCTCGATCTCAATGCCAGATATCACCTCACGAGACGCAGACGCTGGCTGAATTCAATTAGCGTCCTAGTCGAAAATCAAGCTGAATACTCTGAGGCTGGCTCGCAATTTCTGGATGATGCGGTAGACCGGGGCTCCGCTCTATCCAGCATTGCCCGCACGTTCTTGGAAGAGAGTGGTTTCACGATCGAGGACTGAACGAGGACTGGCCCCCGGCAGTCCATACCGGTTTACTTGCAGATAATAAAGACGGGCGATTTATATGGACATTGCAATCATCGGGCTGCCGCAGAGCGGCAAGACTACCTTGTTCAACGCGCTGACTGCGGGGCACTCGGCTACCACCGGCGGCGGGGCCGGGCCTTTGAACGTCGGCGTCGTGAAAGTGATAGACCCCAGGCTGGCCACTCTCGGGCAGATGTACATGCCCAGGAAGATAGTCCATGCCGAAATCAAATTTTGGGACTTGCCACTGGCTGGCCGGCACTCCCTTAATCAGTTGCTGAGCGGCCGGCAGCGAAATCTGCTTCAAGCGGCCGACGCGATGTTGCTCGTTATCCGCGCCTTCGACGATCCGGCCTCGCCCCATCCGATGGGCAGCGTGGACCCGGCCCGCGACCTCGCCGCGATGCTGGGGGAGCTGGCGCTGGCCGACCTGGAATCCTTGGAGAGGGCCGAAGAGCGGTTGGCCAGCAACTTTAACAAATCGAAACCCGACGAGCGCCCCGCTCTCGTGGCCCAGCTCGAAGCCGTGCGCAAGGTGAAGGCAGCCATGGAGGCTGGCGCTCCCTTCCGTCGGCAGGCGCTGACCCCTTCGGAATCGGCGGCGCTCTCGGATTTCCAGCTTCTGACCGGCAAACCGGTGATTGTGGCATTCAACACCGCGGAGTCGGACGCCGCTCCGACTCTGGACTGCCTGGGCCTCGAGACGGAATCGATCGCCGGGCTCGGCGAAGTAGACCTGTCCGCTAAATTGGAGGAAGACTTGGCGCTCATGCCGGAGGACGAGGCCGACGAGTTCCGGACTGCCTTGGGACTGGGTGAACCGGCCATCGAGAGCGTGAAGCGGGTCTGTTACGGCACGGTCGGACTGGTCTCTTTCCTCACCGTCGGCGAGGACGAGGTCAGGGCTTGGCCGGTCCCGGACGGGATCCCGGCCCAAGACGCGGCCGGAGCTATTCATACGGACTTTTCCCGGGGGTTCATCCGTGCCGAGGTCATCCGCTACGACGACCTGGTGCGTTGCGGCAGTATCGCCCAAGGCCGCAAAGAAGGCGTGCTGCGTTCTGAAGGCAAGACCTACGCGGTGAAGGACGGCGACGTCATCAACTTTCTGATTAACGTTTGACCATGTAAATTGCCGGAAATTGCCCCCGGAGCTAGCGTGGGCTGATGACTCTCGCGAAGCTTAGCTCGTGGCCGTCGGGGTCGGTGACGTGAAAGTAGCGCTCTCCCCAAGGGGCGTCAGCGGGCTGAGTAGTGGGAGTGAGGCCTAGCGCGGTGAGGCGGCGGTAGTGACCGTCGACGTCGTCTACGTGAAATATCAGGCGGCCCCACCAAGACTGGGCGGCCGGTCCTCCCAGAATCAGGTTCAGGAAACCTTCCCCAACCCGAAAACTGGTAAAAGACGCTTCCCGCCCGCCGTATACGAACTCCAGCCCGACTTGGTCCTGGTAGAATTCGACGGAACGGGCCATGTCCCTCACCGCCAAGGTAACCGCGCTTATCGTTTCGACGGGCATTATCACGCTCCATGCCGTTGGACCCTCGTCCGGTCCTTCCGGCCATCGGACGGGCTCGCGCAGCGGGCGTTACCGCCTCCGCCGGCGTCCGGGTATTCCCGGGTAGGTCCGTTCGGTAAGCACCCACTCCAGGCGCTCCTTGAGGGCGTTCACCTCTCCAGGTTCCAGTACCTCTACCAACTCCCGGAGGCTGCCGGTGACCTCGCCCGGCGGCCCCAGAAGCTGCGCATGTGTTTCCGTCAATCTGTCCAGCAAGTCGCCGGGTATGGCCTCTCCGCCGAAGTCCCAAATGACCGTGCGGATTTTGATGTCCGAGTGAAACGTCAGGCCGTGGTCGATGCTCCATAGCCTGCCGCTTTCGTCGGTAATCAGGTGGTTGGCCTTGCGGTCGGTGCTGTTCGCCACCAGGTCGAAGCAGCAAACCACCTTGAGTTGAGGAGCGAAATCCGGGCTCAGATTGTAGTAGTTCTGCTTGGGGTCGTGCTCGATGAACTGCTGTACCGACCCGACGCCGTGAGGCCCGTCGCGGATGATGGTAAATGGGACGAGGTCCCAACCCAGATGGTCGCTGAGGAGATACGCGGCGTATTCCCGCTTGTAGAGCGAGCCCCGGGGAAAGTCCCACAACGGCGCTTCGCCGTCCCGCGGCTTGTAGATGGCCAGTTCCGACTGCCCGTCCAACTCCACCATACACAAAAAGGTATAGTTGGAGCCCATGCGGGTCAGCTGGTAGGAGGTAATCTCGCCGCGGCGGATTACGTCTTGAATCTTGGTGTCGGCTGCCAATGGTCCAAGAGCCTCACCCGCTTACCTTAACCGGCTTCCAACACAGTGTGCCCGTTGGCCCTGGGGCAGGCGTGGCCGTCCGGATTGATGGGCTGCCCACACAGAAAACAGATGGGCCGGCCGGCGGCACAGATCTTCAGTGATTCTTCGAATAGGGCTTGGGCTTGGGGTAGAGTGATCCAAAAACTGACCGATTCCGGCTCTTCCGTCCCTTCTTCAGTCTCCCGTTCGTGGACCTCCAGATAGAAGGAGTTGGACTCGGCGTCGTGGCTGAGCATCATCTGACCTGCCTTGAAGTCCAGGCTGGTCTCGCCTGCGGACCAGGCCGCCTCTTTGGGGAAGCTTTCCTTGCCCTTGTCGTCGTCGGAGAGCCGCTCTACCAATTCTTTAAGGTAGACGCCCAGTTGCAGCAGTTGCTCTTTCTCCAGCCAGACGGAACAGAACGCCGGTCCGGCGTTCAAGTCCAACCTGAAGGTGCGCTGGCCGGGTTGACCAAAGGTGAAGGGTTGAATGCTGGACAGGCCGCCCAGAGGGTAACGAACTTGTTTGGATTCCATGGCCAATATGATAGTCACACCCATGCCCGTGTGGCAAGGCTTTAAACGTATGCCTCGAGGCGCCCGCCGAACGGCGCTGCCGACGGTCTCTACGCTACAGACCGCCCTATCTGGAATCACCCGACAATGCTGCGGGAGCGGTACTGGAGAGCTTCCGCCAAGTGCGCTACGGTGATGTCATCTGAAGAGTCCAGGTCGGCGATGGTGCGCGATACTTTAAGGACCCGGTGGAACGCCCGCGCCGAAAGGTTGAGCCGGTGGGTGGCCGTTTGCAGAAGCGCCCTGGCCGAGTCGTCAAGCTGGCAGTGCTTCCACACCTCGGCGGGGCCCATCTCCGAGTTGCACAGAAATCCGGATTCCTGAAAGCGGTCCCGCTGCAACTCCCTGGCCTGCCCCACCCGCTGCCGGGGACGGCTGGAGTCCTCTGAGGGAGTATCGTCTATCAATTTGTCGTATTCCACCGGGGGCACCTCTACGAATACATCCACCCGGTCCAAGAGCGGGCCGCTTATCCGTTTCTGGTAACGGTCGACGGCCGAAGGACTACAGGTGCACTGCTTCCCCGGGTGGGAGTAGTACCCGCAAGGACAGGGATTCATGGCGGCGACCAGCATGAAGCTGGCCGGGTAGGTGACCGTCCCGCTCACCCTGCTGATGGTCACCACCTTGTCTTCCAACGGTTGCCGGAGCGATTCCAGGGCGCTGTGGCTGAACTCGGGGAGCTCGTCTAAGAACAGCACCCCTCGATGGCTCAGAGTGATCTCGCCGGGCCGCAAGGTGCGCCCCCCGCCGACCAGCCCGGCGTTGGAAATGGTGTAGTGAGGAGACCGGAAGGGCCTCTGGAACACCAGAGGGTTCTCGGCCTGCAGCGCGCCTTTAACACTGTAAATCTTGGTGACCTCCAAGGCTTCCTGAGGCGCCATACGGGGCAGTATAGACGGCAGGCAACGGGCCAACAGGGTCTTGCCGCTGCCCGGAGGGCCGTTGAAAAGCAGGTTGTGGAAGCCCGCTGCCGCAACCTCCAAGGCGCGTTTGGCGTGCTCTTGCCCCCGCACGTGGGCCAAGTTCATTTGGTCTCGAACGTCAAGGTCGCCGCACGCGGCCCAGCCGTCGCCGTTCATGGGTTGAATCTGTTCCTCCAACCTGAGGTGGGCGATCAGCCGGGCCAGGGAAGCCACCGGGTACACTTGGAGGTCTTCCACCAAAGAAGCCTCTTCGGCGTCCACCGCCGGAACGTACACCGAGTCGTATCCTTGATCCCTGGCCACCGACGCCATAGCCAATATCCCGTTGGTGTGCCGCAAACTGCCGTCCAGCGACAATTCGCCCAAGAAAATCGCGCCGGGAGGCGCCGAATCAATCTGTCCGGAGCTCAGGAGCATCCCCACCGCGATTGGCAGGTCGTAGGCTGGTCCCTCTTTCTTCAGATCGGCAGGCGCCAGGTTGACAGTGATGCGCTTCAGGGGAAATTCGCAGCCGCTGTTGCGCAGGGCGGCCCTGACCCGCTCCTTGGCTTCTTGGACCGCAGTATCGGGCAGCCCCACGATGTTGAAGGCCGGCAGGCCTGGGGAAATGTCGACTTCGACCTGTACCACGAATCCGTCCAGTCCTATGACGGCGCAGGTATGCGAGTTGGCAAGCACGTTCGTCGCTCCTTGGCCTCTCGTTGGTTCCGGGGTTGGGGTGACCGGGGACGCGGCCAATATAGGACAATGGGAAAGCTCTCGCTACCAGCAACTGTCACCCCGATGTGTGACGGCGCGCCGCATGTAGACCGGCCTTCTACGTTATCGAGCGGCAGCCGTGGGGGACGCACGTCGCTCTTCCGGCCTTGGGGTCGCCGGCTAAGGACTGAGCGGTGATTGGGAGGGATTCTTGGTGGGGCGTCTGTCGGTAGGGGCCTGTTTTGCACCCAGGACGAAGCCAATGCGACGCTGTGGGCCGGCCGGACCTCGAATCCTAGCGACTGGCTATCGTCATCTGCAGGAGGTCGTGGGCGAGGTCGATACCCCCGGTATAAAACCGTGCCGCTTCCTCTCCAAGAGGTCTGGGGACGGCATGGTACGCGTCGGGGAAGTGGGTCAGCACCAGCCGCGACACCTTGGCATCGGCGGCGGCTTGGCCCGCCTCGCTGGCGGTGGAATGGCCCCGGCCGTGAGCGAGTTCTGCGCCGCCAACGCTGAAGGCCTCGTGTATCAGCAAGTCCACGCCCTCCGCTGCGTTCACCAGTCCCGTGGAATACATGGTGTCCCCGGAAAACACTATGGAAATGCCGCCGGACTCGATGCGCCAACCCACCGCTCCCGCGATGTGGTCAACCGGGAATCGAAAAGCTGTCGTCCTTGGTCCCAGCTCGATTACGCGGCCTGGGCCGATGGGACTCCAGTGCAAAACTTCGCGTCCTTGAGAGTTCCTGCCGAAATCGCCGGAGACGTCCGTTACGTTCAACTGCGACTTCAAACAATACAACTTCACGCTTTCGAGCGTGTCGTCGCTGGCGTGAACTATCAGCGGCGGTTTGTCGTCGCCGGATAACGCCCGCTCGAACTGGAGAAAGGCCAGTCCCGACATGTGGTCGCCGTGCGAGTGAGAAAGCAGCACGTTGTCGAATCCCAGCAGGTCTATATCGAGGAGCGCCGCGTTCCTCAACGCCGAGTTCCCGGAAGCGGCGTCAAGCAGCACTCGCGTTCCATCGGGGCACTCCAAGGCAATCGCCGTATGGCTGCGAAGCCTGGAGCTGCCGGAACCTGTGCCTAGAAAGCTGATTTGCATCGATCGCGTCGCTCTACCAGACGGTCTCGACCTGCGCCGATGCGGCGAGGGCGCCATCCTTGGTCACCAAGGGGGCATCCAAGGCGACCGCCTCTGCCGCGATGAGGCGGGCGTGAATATCAGGGATCTCCGGGAACAGGTCAAGTATTTCAAGCTGTCCTCGGCCCAAGTCGGACAGTTCTACGCCGCTCACTCCGGTTAGTATGTCCAGCAGCGCGGTCGGCGCCACCGGGTGGCCGAGTTTTACCGAAAGGTAATAGAATTCCGCAACCGTGATCGCGGGGACTACTATCGTGGCATTTCCCGTCTCGGCCAATCGGAAGACGGCGGACGCCGCCGCAGTGAGACGGTCGGGTGATCGGAGGTACCACCACAGCGCATGGGTGTCTACTACGAAACGGAGCGGCCTATTCAGCACCGCTGCTCTGCGCCTCGGCAGGCCCGGGGAGGCGCGGCTCCCAGAGAGATTTGACTTCCACGAAGTCCTGGTAGCTGGCGTCAGGCAGGGAAGCCATGGAACCCCGGAGAGTCCGCAGTGAAGGCTTTTCTTCCTCGAATGGCTGTACTGGCGTCAGCTTGCCGCAAGGTTTGCCATGCCGGGTGATGGTTACTTCTTGTCCATATTCGAGGCTTCGAAGTATTTCGCTGACCTTGGACTTAAATTCTCGAATACTGTATGTGAACATATTACCCACGCAATATGCCCATTATAATCAGGATTGTGTGGTTATATTAAGGTGGGCCGGGAAAATCGGACAAGTAGCTATGAGAGTCCTGCTCCTAAACCCCAATCCACCGAAGAGATGAGGGTCGCGGCGTGGTGAATGGGTAAGAAAGTGCTCCTTTGCATCTGGGATAATGGTTTTCGAGAGAGGAAACCGACCAGAAACGAGGAGCACCCAACAGATGCTACCACTTGAGCACCCCGACCGCATCCAAATCGCCTTCGACGACCACCGCCTGGTCAACAATGCCGGGCTGCTCCTTCCGGCCACCCTGGCCGAGCACGAGGGCCTGCGTGAATTCGTTGACCGTCACCTTGACCTCGGGGATGCGCCGGGGCGGGCGAACGCGGGAGACAAGATGCTGACGCTGGTGGCCTCTGCGCTGGCGGGCGGCGACTGCATAGACGACGCCGATGCGCTGCGTGCGGGGCGGACCTCCTCGGTGCTGGGGTGCATGGTCAAAGCGCCCTCCACCCTGGGGACGGTCCTGCGCAGCTCCCGGTGGGGCCATGTCCGCCAGCTGGACCGGGTGAGCCGGGAGCTGCTGGCCCGGGCCTGGGCCGCCGGTGGTGGACCCGGCGACGGGCCCTGACCATCGACCTGGACTCCACCATCTGCGAGACCTACGGGCTGGCCAAGGAGGGGGCGCGACACCATGGCTACACTGGCAAGCGAGGCTATCACCCGCTGCTGGCCGCAGGCGATCAGTGCGGCGGGCCTGAGCCAACGCTCGAACTACGTCAACGTGGACCCGTAGAGCCGGGGACGGCTCCCGGCAACGAGAATGGCCGCACGCCCCCATGCGTGCGGCCCGTTGGGAATGGGACCCGTCCGACATTTTCAGCCAGCGCGCATGCCCCCATGCGTGCGGCCCGTTGGAAACGCAAAAGGGTTGCCTCGAAGACCGCGCCCGGGGGGAAGAACCCGTAATCGCACGGGCCAGTCGGGCTGGACCAACGAGCGGGAGCACCTGCGGAGGTTCCGTTCGCTTATGGGGTATGCCCTCATAACAATCGCAGTGGCTCACTTCCGCCCAGGGGCTTTCCGGCCTGATGCTCGGAACATCCACCAGACGTTCGCCAACGCAATCAGCCCCACTGCTGTCCACAGGAGCATTCCATACGTCGGGTTATGGGACAGTCCAATTCCCGTCCCTGGGGTGAAGACGAACAGCGCAATCAGGAACACGCCACGTGGGCGAGTATTCTGGCCAACTCTGCTCAGCGACGGAATAACTCGCCTCGGTTCGCTTCATTCATTGGCACTTCACCAGCCATACCCCATAAGCAAACGGAACCTCTCCAGGGTCACTCGTCATCCCGGTTGAACTCCTCCGCTCCCAGCTTGTTGGCAAGAAAGAAATTCCCAACGTGCTCGCCGCGATAGCGCCCCGGCGTACCCAGGACGGTTTCCGGATACGCCGGGGCGCCCTGCCGGTCCGGATTCACCCGCCGGGATGCGCTCTGACATTACGGATCGACTACCTCCCCATGGACGCGCAATCTCGCGGCGCTTGCCAGCGACAACTTGCATCTGTTGCTCAGGGCCTGCCAGAGCACACTGCACCAATTGGACTAGGCAAAGTGCTGGCTCAAAAGTGAGCAAAAGACAAAGGCAAAAGTTTCCCTTCTCACCTATCGAAACACCGAATGGGCATGCGACCGTTTGGGAATGTATCCGAGATACAGCCTATCTTTTTGTCAAACAGCGGACGCCATAGTGCTCCGCCGGTCCGGGACGACAAGCAGGCTCGAACTAACGACATCTCAATCCGAACGAGGCCCAAAATGAATGCGAATTACGGAAGCCTACTGCAGAGACCGGCCCTCACCCTCGGGGTGCTGATTATCTCAGCCTTGGTCGCACTGTTCTGGATTTCCGGCGTCCTCAACCCTGCGCCCGTTGCGGCCGACGAGTCCAAGTTGTACCTGGACTGCCCCACCACTGAGGTCCGGGAAGGCGACTCGGTGGACGTCTTCCTGGTCCGGGTGACCAACTACGATCACTGGTGGGAATACTTCGGAGCCTACTGGTCCACCGACGCCGGTACCGCCGGTACCGACGACTACGTCCCCCAAAACGGCGACTCCCTCCGCTTCTCTTACGACGAGGAGCGGGCGGCCAACCGGGTCATTCAGACTTTCGAGACCCGGCAGGATGCTCTCGTCGAAGGCAACGAGACCGTCACCGTCCGTACAGACGAAGCCGGAACCGTGGACCTCAACGACCCGGCCCGCGACAATAAGTGCGAAATCACCATCATCGATGATGACCCGAATATCACGGAAGTTGAAGTAACCTCGTCCCCCGCCAGGGACGACACCTATGGCGTGGGCGAGACCATCGAGATCTCCGCCACCTTCAGCACAGCACTGGACGTGGACGGGACCCCGAGCCTCGGCATGTGGGTCGGAAACTGGCAGGCCGCCAGCTACCTCCGCGGCTCCGGCGCCAACACGCTGGTGTTCGGATACACCGTCAAGTCGGAGGACCGCGACGACAACGGCATAAGCATGGACGGAGGCTACCAGGGATAGCAACGGCACTTGGCACAATTTTATCAATCACCACGCCGTGACGGCCTCCGGAAATTACGTGGGCTTGGATGGTGGTCCTGTGACCGCCTACCGGGTCTA
Organism: Dehalococcoidia bacterium; assembly: GCA_965220625.1. Taxonomy (GTDB): domain Bacteria; phylum Chloroflexota; class Dehalococcoidia; order Lucifugimonadales; family UBA3495; genus VXOI01. The sequence continues at coordinate 1,366,222 of CBDCQN010000001.1, read as the reverse complement.
CCAGGGCCTCGACCAACAGCCGGGGCACAAGGTGGACGGCAGCCTGCCCGCATAGGCACCGGCATGGAGATTACCTCCGAGCCCACCGACGGCGATTTCTACCGCTATGGCGAGACCATCGACATCGCTCTGACCCTCAGCGCCCCGGTCGACGTCGTGGGCGCAAAGAATCTGAACGCCAACATCGGCGCCGGCGCCGGTACCTGGCGCGGCCCCGTGTACAAATCAGGCACCGGCACCAACACCTCTGGTATTCGGATATATCGTTCAGGCCAGGGACCTGGACACCGACGGTATCTCCGTCGAAAACAGCTACGTTCAGGACGGTGTCCGCCACGGCTGGGGCGGTAGCGGCACCGTCAAGGTCAAGGGCACCGACGTCGTCGTGCCCCCCAACTTCACCGGGCTGTCCAGCCAGGCAGGCCACAGGGTAAGCGGCCAGCCCTACCCGACGGACATCTCGATAACATCGACCCCCGCCTTCAGGGCGGACATATACGGGGAGGACGAGATCATCCAGGTCAGTGTCAAGTTCGATCAGAACGTGACCGTTATCGGTACTGCCAATATCATCCTGTTCATCGGGGCCGAGAACGATGAAAGGCCCGAACTTTTCTATGCGAGGCCCACATCTTACGTTTCCGGCAGCGGCGCCGACACGTTGGTCTTTGAATACAGGGTGCGGGATTCCGACAGCGATGCCAATGGCGTTAAGGCCGTTTTACCTTTTGGTCTGAACATCCAGGCCACCGGAACTCAGATATTCTACCGGTCCGCCGTCAGCGGAGTCATGGCTGACAACCCTGACCACAAGGTTGATGGATCCCTCAGAGGCCCCGATACCGACGCGCCAACCGTGTCGTCCATCTCCATCACATCTGATCACGGCGACGATGACACCTACGTCGCGGACGACTCTATTCAGGTGACGGTGACCTTCAGCGAGAATGTGACTGTCACCGGCACCCCGCAACTGGAGCTGGACTTCGACGGTACGGCCAAGACCGCGGACTACAGCAGCATCAACGGCGCTGCGGTGGTCTTCAGCTATACGGTGTCGGGGGACGACATAGATACCGACGGCATAGCCATCGGCGCCGACAAGCTGACCTTGAACGGCGGCGCCATCAAAGACGGCGCGGACGATGAGGCCGACCTGACCTACGCCGCCGTGGCAGCCGACTCCGGCCACAAGGTTGAAGGCTCGGACACGACGGCCCCCACCGTTTCCTCCGTTGCCATCACCAGCGACCCCGGCGACGACGACTCCTACGGCCTAGGCGACGCCATCCAGGTAACGGTGACCTTCAGCGAGGACGTGACCGTCGCGGGCGCGCCGCAACTGGAACTGGACTTCGACGGCACGGCCAAGACCGCGGACTACAGTAGCACCGACGGAGCCGCGGTGGTCTTCAGCTACACCGTGGCGCAGGACGAGAGCGACGCCGACGGCATCGCCATCGGCGCCGACAAGCTGAGCCTCAACGGCGGCGCCATCAAGGACGGCGCGGACAATGCCGCCACCCTGACCGACGACGCTGTGGCCGCCGACTCCGGCCACAAGGTGGACGGCTCGGACTCCACCGCTCCGACCATCTCATCTCTGTCATTCACCAGCGATCCCGGCGACGACAGCACCTCCGGCACCGGCGACACCATCCAGGTAACGGTGACCTTCAGCGAGAATGTGATCGTCGCGGGCGCGCCGCAACTGGAACTGAATATGTCCAATTCGTGCGGCAGGCCAGTTACAGCAGCAGCAATAGCAGCGGGGCCAATGTGGTGTTCGAGCACACGGTTGCGGTGGGCGACAGGGCGAGTGACGGTCTGGAAATCCGGGCCAACAAGCTGACGCTGAACGGCGGCGCCATCCAGGACGCCTCCGGCAACAACGCTACGCTGACGCACTCGAACTATTTTGTTCCCTCCGATCACTTCGTGAACGGCGCCGGCGGCGTGTAATACATCCGGCGGCATCGGCACGGCGCCGCCCATGCTGGTCATTTAGGCATTTCCGCCGTGAGGACGGTAACCAGTCCTCACGGCGGATAATGGTGACAGGCTTTTACGGAAACCAATGCTGAAGGGAAAAGGCGGACGCCCAATGTTTGACCTGAAGCTCAAGATTTTGGCGCTGGCGGCTCTGCTCCTGTTGGTCCCCATCCTGTTGGCCGCATGCGGCGATGACGATGCGGACACCGCCGCGGGGCTGTCCCGCGAGGAAGTGCAGGAGATTGTGCGCTCGGACGTGGCCGCTTCCGCTCCGGCGCCTGCCCAAGCCGGCCTGACCCGCGCCGAGGCGGAAGAGGCTATCCAGGCCGCCATAGCGGGGATGCCCGCTCCGGAGGCCAGTCTCACCGAGGCCGAGGTGGAAGCGACCATTCAAGCGGCCATGGCAGCTATGTCTCAGGCAGAACCCGGTCTGACTGCTGCCGAGGTGGAAGCGGCCAGACGTGCGGCGATTGCGGTCATGCCACAGCCGGAACCCGGCCTCGCCAGCGCCAAAGTGGAAGAGCTGATACAAGCGGCCATAGCGGACCTGCCCAAGCCGGAAGCCGGTCTCACCGCCGATGAGGCCCGGAGACTGGCCCAGTACGCAGTGGCTACCGTTCCCCCGAAGTCCGCGCCTGCCGAGTACACCAAATTCTTCGTAACCAATGCCATCAGCAGGTACGAAACTGAGGGACTGGAAGCCACCCTGGCCCACTACAACCAAGTGGAGAGCATAGACGATCAGTGGTATGTCTTCAGCGTGGACGAAGACGGCGTCGTCATCTCGCACTTCAACGCCCACGTCTTGGGCGAAAACCTCAACGGCCCCCTTGGGACCGACGCCAACGGCTACAACTTCGGGCCTGAAATGCTGGCAGCCACGGAGGATGGCGCGTGGGTGTCCTACGTTTACAACAACCCCGCATCTGACAATGCCGGAGACGACCACCTCGGCGCAGTCCAGCTCAAGAACGCCTGGGTGGTGAGGCACGACGGGCTGTTTTTCGGCTCAGGTTGGTATGTCATAGCCGACGAATTCACCAAGTCCCTGGTGTCGGCCGCCGTCAACAAGTTCCGTTCGGCGGGACTGGAAGCGACCATCGCATACTTCACCGGCCCCGAGAGCGTTTATTCAGGACTGGCAGCGACCATCGAATACTACAACAGCGCCGAGAACGTTGAAGGGGAATGGTTCGCATTCATAGCCGACAGCAGCCGCACAATCGTAGACCACTACGACAAAGCACAGGTCGGAACGGCCCTCAATGACCTGCTCGGCACGGATGTATTCGAGGTCCCCGAAGAGGGCCACTGGGTGACCACGGGGTCCGTACGCGTCTGGGTGATCGGCTACGACGGCATGACGTTCGGGTCCGGCTGGCGTAATGACGAATCGGGCGGGTGAGCGGAGGGGTCGTCGCCCGGCTTTCCGGGCAACGGAAAAAGCCCGCATGTGGGAACACACACATTGACCGGCTCTTCAGGGGGCTGCCCTACGGGCTGCAAGTGATCGAGGGCTGCATCGGGCGGGAGTCCGGCAGATACAAACGCCGACGCACCGGAATTACCTCGGCGAAAACCCTCCCGAGTGGGAATAATTTGCCATTCCTCTCTTTGCGCCTTGATTGGCCTCAAAGCTGGAACGGAGGGTGTGGACAAGTCTTCCGGCTGCAACGTATCTGAATGAGCTTAAATGAGGCTTACTGGAGTTAGCACTTCGAATTTCGAGACCGGCGCTTTCGTCCACTCAGCCATCTCTCCGGGAAGCCGGTGCGGCCAGTTCACGAGCGATACACTCGCGGCCGCTGTTCTCATGCTAACCCAAGGCTGACCGCCGTTTGCAATCCGCCCAAGGCTGCCATCTATTTTATAATCTGACGGAGCCAATTGCCACGCCTTGGGCTTGGGCAATCGCGGCCGGCGCCGCGGCGAAATGGGGTAGCCGGTGCTGCGTTTCCGAACGAGAATTGCGGATGTCACGAACGGTCGGGGTTGCCCGCCCAAGGGTAATACGGTTATATTATCGCTTTCCCGTATAACATGGTCGTTGTTCCGCGTGTTTCAGCCGTGCCACTACGGGCGATCTCCCAGGGAGCGAATATGTTAACACAGCAAGAGCTCGTGGACCGGATGCACCAATGGGCGGTCCGTGTAACACCGCAACGGCTGGCCATAGCCGAGGTGGTGCTTAACTCTACCGACCATCCCACTGTGCAGCAGATATACGAGCGAGTACGTTCCCATTTTCCGTCAATGACACTGGCCACCATCTACTCCACCCTAGGAGTATTGCAGAAGAGCGGACTGATCCAAGAGCTTCCTTTCCAGAGGATGTCCCGGTACGAGCCCAACATGGAACCCCACGTTAACCTGGTCTGCATCCAGTGCGAGAACGTCATCGACGCCGAGACCGGGACCGACGCCCAAGAGGTCGTAATGGGGCTGCGGAACAGCATCTCCGCCCACTCGGACTTTGAAGTAGCCTGGCAACGCCTGGACTTCTACGGCCTCTGTCCCCGGTGCGCCGCCGCCAAGCGCCGGGGCGAACTCTCCGAGGTTTAAGCCCGGAACCAGACCTGCCGATACCGCCAGCAATGACCGGCCGGGTGATTTACCGGCCGGTCTTTTTGTTCACCGGCGCCGCTTGGCGGAAGGTTATCAGCGGAAGGCTACCAATGGAGGTATGATCATGATCACCGGCGTCGTCGGGGTGACCCTCTGGACCAGCAACTTGGACCGAATGTACCGGTTCTATAACGATGTGCTGCGGCTGCCGCTGCATTCCAACCACGGCGACTTCATCGCCTTTGAGCTGGGAGACGTTCGCTTCAATATCGGCGCCCATGACCGGGTCGAAGGGCCGTCAAAAGACGCGTTCCGGTTCATGCCTCACTTGGGAGTGGACGACATTCACAGTGAAGCGGACCGCCTCGGCGAGGCCGGGGTGGAGTTCATCCGACAACCGGAGCAAGAGAGTTGGGGCGGTTGGGTAGCCACGTTTCGTGACCCCGACGGCAACATATTGCAGCTATTGCAATTGGCCTAGCGACGGATCGAGAATCCCCAAGCTCTAACACCGGCGCCCGTCATCCAAGCCATATGAGAGAGGTAGCCCGATGGAAGATAGCGACCGCACCCGGGAAGCTGCGGAGTTTTTGTATCAGGCCCACCGGGAACGAAGGCAACACGAATCGTTGCCCGACGACATCTCACCCCGCACGCTGGAGGAAGCCTACGCGGCCCAAGAGGCATTCCAAGAACTACTGGCCGGGGAGCGAGGCGACATCGCCGGTTACAAGATTGCCCTCACCACTCCTGTCATGCAGCGAATGGTGGGGCACGACGCCCCCTGCTTCGGCGTGGTCTTCCAACGCGGAGTCCATTCTTCACCCGCCCGGGTCGCCGGCTCCGATTACGGCCGTCTGGGTGCGGAGTGCGAGGTCGCGGTCCGGCTGGCCTCTGATCTTCCGGCGTCGGGGGCGCCCTACGACCGTGACAGGGCGGCGGCGGCGGTTGGCGGGCTCATGGCCGCCTTCGAGTTAGTGGATGACCGTTTCGCCGACTACTCCCATATCCATTTCTTCAGCCTGGTCGCCGATAATGCTTGGAATGCCGGAGTGGTACTGGGGCCGGAGATCGTCGATTGGCGGGGTGTTGACCTCGGCGCCGGCAGGGGCGAGATGACCATCAACGGCGAACCGGCCGGCGAGGGGTACGGCCGGGACGTTTTGGGGCACCCGCTAGACGCGCTGGCCTGGCTGGCCAACGCCTTGGCGGAACGAGGCCGCAGCCTGGCGGCCGGGATGATTGTAATGACCGGAAGCATCGTCAGCACCAAGTTCCTGAATCCCGGCGACGAAGCGGCCTTCACCTTCGAAGGTCTGGGACAGATCGGCCTGACCGTGGAATAGCCGGTCAGAATTCAGCCGCAACGTCCATGGGGTCATATCGGGCCAGCCCGCCGATACGATCAAAGTCCCGGTCGGCGCTGATTATGCCCTCCAACCCGTGGTGGAACACCACGGCGGCGTGTACGGCGTCCCGCACCGCCAATTGAGGCGAGCGGCGGAGCAAGCGCCCCGCTTCCTCGATTACCGCGCCGCCTATGGGTATGACTTCCGAGGACAGGTCCAACAGCCGGGTCACGGCTTCAACCCCGCGGTCGGTTTCCCCTCTGCGGTGGAAGACGTAAAGGATTTCTTGGAGCATTTCCGCGTCAACCGCGTAGTCGTTCGGACGTTCAGCCAGTTGATTGATGATGGCACGGCACGGCCCACGGTAAGGATGTTCCCGGCCGAGGGCGTAGATAGCGATGTTGGCGTCCAGCAGCTTCACTGCGGGAGTGGGGCGTCCGGAGGTTCAAGCGGGTCAAGGATGTCGCGGGCCTGGGAATACCGGGACTCGGCCAGTTCTTCTTTGAGTTCCTCCCAGTCCGCTCCGAAGTCAAACTCCTGGGTGGTCAGCCACTGGGCCGCTTCATGACGTTTTTCCATGGTTGGCACCAAATATATTGCTACGGCTTCCCGGATCAGTTGACCCACGGATGTGTTTTGCTCCCGGGCTGCCTGTTCCAGATAGGTGAATTTTTCCGGGTCGAAAAGCACCTCGACCCGTTTCCTGAGAGTCATTTGTATCTCCGTATACGTAAATACCCGGATACGGTGCCATGTTACCTCATTTGACCCCAATGTCAAGTCCACCGGCTACATCAATAGCATGGCGTCCCCGAAGCTGTAGAACCGGTAACGCTGCCGGACCGCCTCTTGGTACGCCGCAAGCACGTTGTCTCGCCCTTGTCCGAGGTCCCCTTCGACACCGTCCGCGGTGAAGGCCGCCGCCAGCATGAGCAGCGTGGTGCGGGGCAAGTGGAAATTTGTCACCATGGCGTCCACTGACCGGAACCGGTGTCCGGGCAGGATGTAGATCCCCGCTTGGCCGTTGACCGGCCGGAACTCTTCAGTGCTCTCCGCAGCCGCGTCGGCGGCAGCCTGTTCCAAGACCCGTACGGAAGTCGTGCCCACCGCCACGATTCGCCCTCCCCTTCGCTTGGCCCGGTTCAAGGCCATTGCGGCCGACGCGTCAATTTCGTACTGCTCGGTGTGAATCCTATGCTCCGAGGGATCATCTACTTGCAACGGCCGGAAAGTGTCCAGACCCACGTGGAGAGTAACGAACGCCGTTTCCACTCCGCCGTCTCGTATCCGCTCCAGCAGTCCGTCCGTGAAATGCAGCCCGGCCGTGGGCGAGGCAGCGCTCCCAGGGTCTCTGGCGTACACCGGCTGGTACCGTTCCGGGTCGTCCAAACGCTGGTGGATATACGGGGGCAGAGGGGTGTCGCCGAACTCTTCGATGGCCTCGTCGGACGACGAGAACCGGACGAGCTTAACCCCGTCTTGGCGGCTTTCCAGAATCTCCAGGCGCGGCTCCTCGGCGGATGGGGTCGCCTTGGGCCGGTCCGGCGGATGGACCACCGTAATCATGAGGCCCGGGTGCAGCCTTCGCGCCGGGCGCGCCAAGGCTTGCCACACTCGGGGAGCCTCCCGGCGCAACAGAAGCAACTCGACAGGACTCCCGGTATCGTCGCGGCGGCCAGCCAAACGGGCCGGAATAACCCGGCTGCGGTTGAACACCATCAAATCTCCCGGACGGAGGTAGTCCGTGAGATCCGAGAACCGGCGGTGTTCCAAGGCGCCGTCGCTCCGCCGCATCACCAGCAACCGGGACGAGTCCCGCGGCTCAAGGGGCGTCTGGGCGACAAGTTCCGGCGGCAGTTCGTAGTCGAAATCGCTGGTCAGCATGTTTGGGCCGCAGCCGGGGTCAAAATTGGGGGAATCCTCCGCCCGGTCGCAGGCCGGATGATCGGTCCGCCGCCGGCACTTCAGTGGCCGTGGATGCTGGTCCGGGCGGCAGTGAGGGTATTCACCAGCAGCATGGCTATGGTCATCGGCCCCACGCCGCCTGGCACCGGAGTGATCGCGCTGGCTTTCTCGGCTACACCGTCGAAGTCCACGTCGCCCCGCAAGCGGTACCCTTGGCGGCGGGTCGCATCCTCGACGCGGTTGATGCCCACGTCCACCACGACCACCCCTTCCTTCACCATGTCGGCTGTGATCGCGTTTGGCTTGCCGACTGCGGCAACGAGAATGTCGGCCTGGCGGGTAATCTCGCTGAGGCCCCGGGTCCTGGTGTGGCAGACGGTCACGGTGGCGTTGGCCCCCTCTTGCCGCTGCATCAGCAGCGCGGCCAGAGGCTTACCCACGATGTCACTGCGGCCGCAGACTACAACGTGCGCTCCCGCCGGGTCACATCCGTTGCGTAGCAGCAGTTGTTGGATGCCGGCGGGAGTCCCCGGCACGAATATGGGCCGCCCCTGCAGCAGCCGGCCGGTATTGTAGGGGTGTAACCCGTCCACGTCCTTGTCGGGGTCCAACTCCTCGATGATTTTTTGTTCGTCAACATGACGCGGCAAGGGTAGCTGGACCAGAATCCCGTGGAAGCGGGGGTCGGCATTCAATGACCTGACTTTTTCCAGGACGGCGGCGGGGCTGGAGTCGGTTGGCATCAGGAAAGTCTCGCTGAACATTCCCACTTGTTCGCAGGCCCGGCGTTTGTTGCGGACGTACACCGCCGACGCCGGGTCGTCCCCCACCAGCATCGCGGCCAAGCCGGGGGTGACGCCGTGCTTTTCCTGCATCTCGGTGACGCCCTCAGTGACCTCGGCCCTGATTTCCTCGGCCAGCGCCCGGCCGTCCAAAAGCTTCGCCGCCAAGTCGTCCTCCCGGTATATCGTAACCCGGATTTTAGCACGGTGACTCCTTACCGACATGAGGCCGGGCACAACCATTGAACGAGTTCTCGGCCGCCCTTTATACTGGCCTTCTATATCCTGTTTACCAGTTGACGGTCCCATATGCGTATCTGCTCCCTATTGCCCAGCGCGACGGAAATTGTTTACGCCCTGGGCCTTGGCGACAACCTGGTCGGCGTTTCCTACGCTTGCGACTACCCCGAAGAAGCGACCGCCAAGCCTATCGTCAGTCACAGCCTGCGGCAGATGACCAATCTGGACAGCCGCGAGATCGACGCCCTCGTTCAACAGGCCCGGGCCAACCGCAACCCGATGTACTGGATCGACGAGGAGTTGTTGCGAGAGCTGCAGCCCGATTTGATCATCACCCAGGAGCTGTGCGAAGTTTGCGCCATCTCCAGCGGGTCCGTTTTCGAGACGGCGGCCAAAGTATTGGACTACCAGCCGGATATTCTGACCATTCGGCCCAACACGTTAGCCGACATCCTGAGTAACATCGGCAGCATCGGAACGGCCGCAGGCGCGCCTCATCGCAGCGACGACCTGGTCTCCAACTTGAAGAGGCGGGTCGAACGGGTCCGCTGCGGCGTAGACGGCGCCCGCGCAAGACCAAGGGTGCTGTGCCTCGACTGGCTGGACCCCCTGCGTAACACCGGCCAATGGCTGCCCGAGCTGGTGGAGTTGGCCGGAGGCGAAGAAGGGTTGGCCGTCAAAGGCGGGCCGTCAAGGGAGTTGGGCTGGGGCGAGATCTCCGCTTACGGCCCAGAATACCTGATGGTGATGCCCTGCGCCTTCGGGCCCGAGCGGGGGCGCGCAGAGGCCTTGGAGAAGCTGCCGGGATACACTGGTTGGGAGTCCCTTCCCGCAGTGGCAGAGGGCCGCGTGCTTCTATTCGACGGGCGGGTCCCCAGCCGCCACGGCCCCCGCGTGGTGGATGTTCTGGAAGGACTGGCCGAGGCCATGCACCCGAAGGAGTTCGACGGGATAGCCCCGGACGGAATTTTCGACAAACGCTCGATGGTCTGAGCGGGCGCGCTGCCAAATGAATCCAAAACCTGTCTCGGTCAACGTATATAACAGATATACACATCGCAGGAAACCTGACAGGCGGGTGACTCCCGTTGACTAATTTCATTCGATCTCTCAGACCCAGCGAACCGTTGCCCCTCCGCGACATTGCGGTGCCGGCGTTGATTGCCGGGGTGGCCTTGGCGGCGTCCATAGCCGGGGCCCTAATCGTTGGAGGCGGCGATGGACTCGACAGCATCAACTATTTCGTCGAACGGCTGTCCGGCGGCTCGGGGAGCTTCCTCGGCGGTTTGATCAGCGCCTCGGCCCTTTTCGCCTTGGCCGTCGGAATGGCTTCGGCGGTGAACCCCTGCGGGTTCGCGATGCTGCCCGCCTACCTAGGGATGTACTTGGGACAGCGGGAGGCGGAACAAACGAAGGCCGGTCCTGCGAAGCATTTTGGCAAAGCCCTGCTCATCAGCGGCACGGTAACCTTGGGATTCCTCCTGCTGTTTGGAGTTGTGGGGACTCTGATCGGTGTGGGAGCGTCCTTTATCGGAGACCTGCTCCCTTGGCTCGGACTGGTCATCGGCATAGGCTTGGCCGTGGCGGGGGCCTGGCTGGTCGGCGGCGGCAAACTCTACTCCGGCCTCGCCGCCCGGGCCGCGAGCCACATCGGCAACCCCGGCGACGTAGGCATCAAGGGCTACTTCATGTTCGGCCTTAGCTACGGCACCGCCTCCCTGGGCTGCACGCTGCCCACTTTTTTGGCGGTGGTTGGCATCAGCGTCGCCGGAGCCAGCATCGCCTCGATAGCCCAGAACTTTTTCCTGTTCGCCCTCGGAATGGGGCTGGTGATAATGGCCCTGACCCTGGGAATGGCCTTCTTCAAAGGGGCCATGGTAGGGATGGTCCGAAAGGCGCTGCCTTTCGTTCAGCCCTTCGGCGCCTGGATGATGGTCATTGCGGGCGCCTATCTCGTGTTTTACTGGCTCACCGTCGGCGGGCTGCTCTAAGGCTTCGGCGGGTGAAGGGCCTCCGCCGTGCGTTTTGCCTTGTCAGCCCAATAGGGCCCGTGTAGAATTGCCCAATTCCGCTCCGGCCCTGTTGTGGGCAAACTGCTCCTGAGGAGGCCGTCATGGCCAATCCCCGCGCCGACTTTTCGCCGATTTTCCACCGCGAACCCCTGAAGCTGCCCGGCAACGCCCGGGTCGCCGTTTGGCCCGTGATTAACGTCGAGGAATGGGACATCAAGGAGGCCATGGCTCGTACGGTGCTGCCCACTCCGCAAGGGGTCAGCGTTATCCCGGATATTCCCAACTTCGGTTGGTTCGACTACGGCCTGCGGGTCGGCTTCTGGCGCATGAAACAGGTGCTGGACCAGCATGCAATACGGGCCACGGTCAGCCTCAACGCTTCAGTCTGTCTCAGCTACCCGCTGTTGGTGGAGGAAAGTCTCAAGTCCGGCTGGGAGATGTTGGCCCACGGCTTCATTCAGCGGGTCATCAACAAGGAACCGGACGAGCGGGCCGTCATTCGCAAGACCATCGACACCATCGCCGAGTCCACCGGTTCCGCCCCTCGCGGCTGGATGGGACCCGGTCTGGCCGAGACCTTCGACACCCCCGACATCCTGGCCGAGGAAGGGATCGAGTACATCGCCGACTGGTGCAACGACGACCAGCCATACCCGATGAAAGTGAAGTCGGGCAAGCTGGTCGCGGTCCCCTATACCGTGGAGCTCAACGACATCCCCATTTACTTGGTGCAACACCACAAGTCTCCCGAGCTGTTCGAGCGGGCCAAGGACCAGTTCGACACCCTGTACCGGGAGGGGGCGGAGAGCGCCCGCATAATGTGCATCTCCACCCACCCTTACATCACCGGCGTGGCCCACCGCATCAAGTACTACAACATGATTTTCGACTACCTGAGGCAGTTCGAAGGCGTCGTATTCATGACCGGCAGCGAGATTCTCGACTGGTACAATAAGGCGGCAGGGGACGCATAGTAAGTCGGCCCAAACCCACACTAAGACAATCGAGAGCATGGAATCCTCGACACCGGAATCAAGCGGGCCCGAAGCAAACAAGTACGCCGAGCTAAGCCACTGGTGTATCGGCCAAGCCAATGATTACCTGAGGCGGCGGAACAACGTTCAGGCATCGGAAAAGGGCTGGGGCGCGGCGGCCCAAGCCCTGAAGGCCATCGCCGAGGAACGGGGCTGGAACCACCAAGGGCATGGCCTGTTAGTTGACATCGCCAAGCAAGTAGCCGATGAGTTGAGCCGCCCGGACTTGTTCATTGCTTCTGGGGCAGCCCAGTCCTTGCACGTCAACTTTTATGAAAACTGGCTGGAGACGGACGCTGTAGAAGCCTATCTTGACGCCGTCAAATCGCTGCTACCCGAACTGGAGCGTGTCCGCGCCGAGACGCCGCCAACCTTCACTTCGGAAACTCGCGACCAGCGCAACCGCTGGCGGAGACTGACCGGGAGGCAGTCAGCCTCGTAGGGAGATTATGGAAACTCCACTGTCACAAGCCAATCAGTACGCGGAGCTAAGCCACTGGTGTATCGGCCAAGCCAATGATTACCTGAGGCGGCGGAACAACGTCCAGGCATCCGAAAAGGGCTGGGGCGCAGCGGCCCAAGCCCTGAAGGCCATCGCCGAGGAACGGGGCTGGAACCACAACAGTCACGGCCTGATAGTGGACATCGCCCAGCAAATCGCTGACGAGCAGGGCCGCCCCGACTTGGTTGGTTTGTTTGGAACCGCTCAGGCGTTACACACTAACTTCTACGAAAACTGGCTGTCGTCGGACACGGTCGGAATCTACCTGAACGATGTAAAAAAACTGCTGCCCGAACTGGAACGCATTCGCGACGAAACGCCGCCCCCGCCCTTCACTCCCGAAACCCGCGACCAGCGCAACCGCTGGCGCAGGCTGACCAGAGCCTAACGGATTATCCGCCCTTTCCTATGCCGTGGTTGTCCGGTCCGCGGAGTGCCAGGGCCAACATTGAGGCGCGGGATTTCGTCCCGAAATTCGCTAACTGGCACGCTTTGACTGACAGGCCCGGCCCGGGCCGCTCTACCGCTCGAGAGGGCGCCAGCTGCGGCGTCCATCAACTGTTTCGACTCGTCCGAAACCGGGGGTGGGGAAATGGCACACTGCCAACACCGCGTCTTCCGCCTCGGCCCTGTCGAACAGTTCTTTCCTGACCTCTGAAGCCGTCTCATGGTCCATCTGGAACATGTGCTGCCAGCAGTTTTCCGCCAGCAGCGCCGGATGAATCGCCACATCGCCGGTGATAACCCCGCGATGGCTTCCCGATACGACGGATAGGCTCATATGACCCGGGGTATGGCCCGGAGTATGGAACGCCGTAATTTCGCCGGTCAATTTCTCGTCGCCCGACACGAGGTCCAGCACCCCCAAGGTCTCCAGCGGACCCAATGTATCGTCCCAGTGCTTGATGGGCATCTCCGCCTGCGTCTCCGGGCTTCCGAAGCTCTCCCAATCAGCTTTGTTTATGAGGTAGCGGGCGTTGGGAAACGTCGGGCGGAACGTCCCGTCGGGCTGTTTCGTCAGGTTCCACCCGGTGTGCACCGGGTGGAGGTGGGTCTGGAAAACAATATCAATATCCTCGGGCTGCACGCCGAACTGGTGCAACTTCGCCATCAATTGGCCCTCGAGCTTCCCGAGCCAACCCATGATTTCAGGTTGTTCCGGGCCCTGTCCGGCACCGGTGTCCACGAGGATGGTCCGGCCCTGCGATCGCAGAAGATAGCTCCGATAGTTGCCGCGATAATGGTCGGGGCCTCCAAACATCTCCGGATATTGTTCCCGATAGGGGGCCCAGTCGGCGGCCGAAACATCGGGGAAGACCTGGCTGAGGGGTATCGGGTAATTGGTTTCGACATCCGTTAGGCTTATGACTTCGACCTCGCCTATCGTAATCTTGCCGTCGGGCATAACTGCCTCCAACCCGTATTCCGATTCCATATGACGCTAATCTGCGGTCTCGTCAGCAGAGTTTATATCTTCAAACCCAAGAGTCAATCCCAATGGAAAACAGCTCTCTCATTGTCATTGGACACCATAACGGTACACGACCATGCCGAACGCCCCGGCATCACGGGAGAGGCTGCGCGTTGGAACGAGGCAGTTACCGCGCAGTGTCCAGCAGCCGTTGGCGCATTTGGCCGGGGACTTCCCGCAGGCGTTGCCGGAACGCGGTATTCGAGCGGTCGGCCACCCGGTAGGCGGCCTCTGTCATCAAGGCGATGCCTCCCAGGTAGTCATCCACGTGGATGAACTCCGCTTCGACCCCGCCCTCGGGGGCCGCGTTATGGTAGTTTCCCAAAGGGAAGGCTATGCCGGTAACCTGGTAGCCGTAGACCGCGAAGGCGCTGGCCTCGCAGACCCCGCCGCTCATCAGTTGCCGCTGCGACTTGAACCTGTCCTCGCCCGCTCTTCCCGATTCATCGTCCCGTTCCAGAAGTGATTCCCGCGCCCGGATTAGAACAGACTCCGCGTCGACGTCGAAGGTGGAACCGGCATCACCCACCCGGACCACCGGCCCCTTTCCCTGCTCCGCGCCCGGCAGCGTACGGCTGGACTCTGCGGAAATAACCAGCGTTCCCAGCGGGAGCGTCCCGGCTTCCGCAGCCAAACGCGCTCCCACCAGCCCCACCTCTTCGGCCCTGGTGAACAGCCCGTAGACGTCGCCCGATGGCGCGACGCCGCTGCGGCTCAGCCGGGCCAGCGCAGCCAGAATCGCGCCGCAACCGGCAAGGTCGTCGGCCGCCCGCATACGGATGAATTCGCCGTCCAACTCGAATTCCACCAGGTCGAACACCGCCGCAACCGGCGGCTCCACCGCCCCAGGTTCTTCCGGGCCGGCCAGCTTGATGAGCACTTGGCGGTCCGACTCTTCGCCGTGGGGACCGGCCGTCACGGCGGGTAGACGGCTGCCGCCGGGCAGCAGCAACTGTAGGGGCACGCCCTCACCAAAGCTGCTGGCCGGAACTCCGCCCAGGCCGTCGGCGACGAAGCGGTCTCCCGACCGCCCGGTAATCTCAAAGCCCGGATGGTCCATGTGCGCCACAATGGCCAGCGGCGTCGCCGAGGCCTCACCGCCCGGGATTCGGGCAACGATGTTGCCAAATTCGTCGAAGCGATGCTCGACGCCCAATTCCTCCAGGATGGCGAGGACCGTGGCGGCCACGCCTGATTCGTAAAAGGCTACCGCCGGGTTCCGGCCCAGCCGGGCCAGAAAATCAAGCGCCTCATCCCTTTCGTTAGCCATAGCCGCTCCTGACCGTCACTCCCGATATCGGCCCGATTATAGCAATGCAGAGCTGAACTCTGTGTCCTCTGCGCTCTCTGTGGTGAATGGGCTCCGGTGCTATACTCCCGTTGGAATTATACGGGGTGGAATCATACGAGGCGCGAGGGAGATAAGCAGTGCTTGAGCGGTTTAAAGTCGGTCACGACGAGGCGGAATTCGTTCAGGGCGACGCCCTGAAGGCGACGGTGGCGGCGGTATTCAAAAAGCTGGGAGTACCCCCGGACGACGCCGAGCTCGGGGCCGATGTGCTGGTGTTGGCCGACCTGAGGGGAGTGGACTCCCACGGCGTGTCCAACATGCTTCGGAGCTACATCAACGGCTACCAAGACGGCTCGATAAACCCTCGGCCTGACTGGAAGGTGGTCCGCGAGACGCCCAGCACGGCAACCATCGACTCAGACCGTGGCCTGGGCACTATCATTACCCCCAAGGCCATGGACATCGCCATCCAGAAGGCCGCCGCCGTGGGAGTGGGCATGGTGGCCATTGGCAACGCCCGGCACCTGGGGATGGCGTCGTACCACTCGATTCGTGCCTTGGCCCACGACATGATCGGCGTCTGCATGACCAGTTGCCCCCCTTCGGTACTGCCGACCTTCGGCGCGGAGCCCCGATTGGGCACCAATCCCATAGCAGTGGCCGTGCCAACCCTGAACGAGGCCCCATTCGTGTTCGACGCCGCCACCAGCTCGGTCGCGGTCAACAAGATACGCATCGCGCAGCGGCTGGGGGCCGACATCCCCGGCGGCTGGCTGGCCGGGCAGGACGGCACGCCCGTCATGGAGGAAGGGCTCGCGCCGGACGACTATTGGCTGCTGCCCATGGGGGGCACCCGCGAGGGAGGCTCCCACAAGGGGTATGGCCTGGCCTGCGTGGTCGACATCCTGGCCGGAGTGCTGACCGGCTTCGGCTACGGCGCGGTGCCGGGCCGTCCCAACTTCGGCCACTACGTAGCCGCCTACAGCATCGACGCCTTCACCGAAGTCACCGAGTTCAAGCAGGAAATGGACGAGTGGGTCCGCATGATGAACAACACCCGCCCGGCCCCCGGCCACGACCGTGTCGTGGTGGCGGGCCAACCCGAAGCCGAAATCGAGGCCGTCCGCCGCGCCGAGGGCATACCCCTCCACCCCGACGTAGCCCAATCGATCCGGGATATGTGCGCGGAACTGGGAGTGGAGTGCTTGGTTTAATGGGAATAGTCGGCGGTTTCGGCTACCTCATCCCGGATAGTGGAGGGGACTCAACTGAGGATGAGACTGCGTAATGCAGATTGAAGGGATTGAGATTAAGAACTATCGGCTCTTCCAGCATGTGTCTTTGAGCAACCTGCCGCGCATGACCGTGGTAGTTGGGGCCAATGGTTCCGGCAAGTCGACCTTGTTCGACGTATTCACCTTCCTCAAAGACGCCCTGACCGAGAATGTCTCCGCCGCAGTAGCCAGGCGCGGCGGTTTCCGTGAGCTGGTCAGCCGTGATACTACGGAACCGATCGAGTTCACTATCAAGTTCCGTGAGAGCGGCGGACGGCTGGTGACCTATCAGCTCGTGATAGGCCCTGAAAAGGGGCGTGTGGTCGTGGAACGCGAGGTCCTCCGCTACCGTCGTGGGCAGCGCGGGCAGCCGTGGCGGTTCGTGGATTTCAGTAGAGGTATTGGCACGGCGATTACCAACGAGTCCGCTTATGGAAAGGAAGGTGTAGCAGAGGAACGCGACGATTATGCACTGGATGATCCCAGCATACTCGCTATCAAAGGCTTGGGCCAATTTCGTGAATTCCGCGTTGTCTCCGAGTTTCGTAGCCTGATTGAAAATTGGCACATTTCCGACTTCCATATCGCCGACGCCCGACCCAGCGTTGACGCCGGATATGCTGAGCATCTTTCCGTGCGCGGCGACAATGTTGCGCTGGTCGCGCAGTACCTTTACGACAATCACCGTAGCCACTTTGAACAGGTACTGCAGGCGATGCGCCGACGAGTTCCGGGTGTGCGCAGCGTTGAAGCCAAGCCCACCGATGACGGACGCCTTGTTCTGCGTTTTCAGGATGGCAGCTTCAAAGACCCTTTCATAGCTCGCTATGTGTCCGACGGCACGATAAAAATGTTTGCGTACTTGGTATTGCTTTATGACCCGGAGCCTCACCCGCTGCTGGCAATCGAAGAACCGGAAAACCAGCTTTACCCAGAGTTGCTGCGTGAGCTTGCAGAGGAGTTTCGAGACTACGCAGATCGAGGTGGGCAGGTATTTGTGTCAACGCATTCCCCGGATTTTCTTAATGGTGTCGAACTTGACGAAATTTTCTGCTTGACCAAGCAGAACGGTTTTACGACGGTGAAACGAGTCTCCGAAAGTGAGACTCTGCGGAGCCTGGTTGAATTGGGCGACCTCCCCGGAGCTCTTTGGAAGCAGGGTTTGTTAGTAGGGGCAGAGCTTTAGTGGGTAGGGTTGTTTTTCTGCTCGAGGAAGATTCCATGAAGGCGTTATTGCAAGGCCTACTGCCCCGCATCTTTCCCAAGCTGGATTTTCTCTGTGTGGCTCACGAAGGCAAGAGCGATCTGGAACGCAGTATCCCTCGCAAACTACGCGGCTGGCGGAGTCCGGGAGACCGTTTCGTTGTTGTACGGGACAATGACAGCTTGGATTGCCATGTCCTGAAAGATCGGATACGCCAGCTTTGTCATGAAGGCGGACGGGATGACACATTGATACGCATTGTTTGCCAAGAACTTGAGGCGTGGTATCTCGGCGAACCAGATGCAATGGCCGATGCCTTTGGCGATGATAACCTGCGCCGAATCGGAAACAGAGCGCGTTATCGCAATCCAGATATCTGCCGCAAGCCTTCCGAAGACGTTAAAAAGCTGGCGCCAAGATTTCAGAAGGTTGAAGGCGCTCGAAGCATGGCAGCGCATCTGACGCAAGAAGGCAATAGCTCGCACAGCTTCGCTGTTGTTCCTGAGCGGCGTCGGCGGTCTGGGTGCTGACGCCGTGTGAAACGCTGGTATGCCGCTGCGAGATGGCCCGACGTCGAGCTGTTGACACTAGCGTAGTCTTTCAGGGCGTGGATGACTTCTTTTGCGAAGAGTTCCAGAGAACGCATAGTGTCTTGGTGAGAGAGGGCCGACTGCGCTGTCCGGCGACACGGCGCCGATGCCAGTTACCTCTTGATGCTACTACTTAACCTCAGGCGTGGGGCGGGCGCATGGTGTGCCAGGGGGTATGCTGCTCGTAGGCGTGGGCTACTCTTAACACCGTTGCCTCGTCGAACGGGCGTCCTCCGATTTGCAGGCCGATGGGCAGCCCCTCAGAGTTGAAGCCGCAGTTGATGGAAATCGCCGGAGCGCCGGCCAGATTAAAGGGACGGGTCATTACCGGCGGCATTGATTGGGCCATTTCCTTGGAGGTGAGGACCGGGTCGTCACCCACCGGGGGAGCGCAGCTTTTGGACGTGGGCAGAATCAGAACGTCATAGTCCGAAAGCGCCCCCAGCACCTCTCGCCGCACCAACTCCCGGAGCTTCTGCGCTTTGTAGTGGGCTTGGGCCGGCATGATGCTGCCGGTGAGCAGGCCTATCTTGTTGGCTTGGCCGAATTCGTGGAGCCGGTCGCGTATCCAGTCCCGGAACGTCATCGCCGCGTCCACGTTAATCAGCGACGCCGCCAGGGTCCCGCCGTGTACCGTTAGCGGCAAGGAAACATCCTCTACTGTCGCCCCCAGTTCTTGAAGCACCGCCCCGGCGGCTTCCACTCCGTCGCGGACCTCGGGGTCCACGATGTCGCTGTCTATCAAGTCCCGGATCGCTCCCACTCTAACCCCGGCAAGCCCGCCGCCCAAGGAATCGCGGTAGTCCGGGACCGGCACGTCCCAGGTATACGGGTCCTTCGGGTCGTGGCCGGCGATGGCGCCCAACGTTATTGCGGCGTCTTCCACCGTCCGGGAAATGGGACCCACCTGGTCCATGGACCAGGACCCGGGAGAGACACCGTAGCGGCTGACCCGGCCCCAACTGGGCCGGAGACCGACGATGCCGCACCAAGCCGCCGGACGGCGGATGGAGCCGCCGGTGTCCTCGCCCAGGGAGGTGGAGCACAGGAAGGCGGCGGTGGCCGAACCGGAGCCGCCGCTGGAACCTCCGGTGAACCGGTCCAAGTCCCACGGGTTGCGGTTGAGGCCGTATCGCTGGGATGCCGCCAAGGCGAACTCGGTGAGGTTGGTCTTGCCCAGCAAGACGGCGCCGGCCCGTTTCAAATTCGCCACGGCCGTGGCATCTTCGTCCGGGAAGAAGTCGGCCATGAGCCGGGAACCGACGGTGGTCCTGATGCCCTTGGTCCAAATCTGGTCCTTGAGGGCCACGGGGATACCGTGCATCGGGCCCAGGTATTCGCCGCCGGCGATGGCGCGCTCCGCCTCGTGGGCGGCCGCCATGGCCTCCTTCCGGGAGACGGTCAGGTACGAATTGAACTTGAAGTTCAGGGAGTCGATACGGTCGAGGTACGCCGAGGCGGCCTCGACGGGCGATACCTCCCGGGCGCGAATTAGCTCCGCGAGTTCCGCCGTAGTCAGAAACGGAATGTCCTGTTGGTCCATGAGAACCTCCTCGGGGTAGGGGGCTTCGGCTGGCGCCGAGACCGTCGTCCACGGAAATGTCAGTTTTCGATCCACACTTGCCTCAGGGTCGTGCGGAGGTCGTATAGTTCAGCCCAGAGCGGGCCGCGCACACTTTCGCTTCGGGCATAGAGCGGCGCCGGCAACGGGATGTAGTATACCTGCTCCACCAGTTCCTGATGGAGACCGATGATACTGTTCAGATGGTTTGGCCGCGCCAAGGGCGGTTCCAGGCGGGTCCGGCTGTAGTTGTACTCTCCTCCTGCGCCGAAGTGCTCTACGAAAAAGCGGTCGATGTCCTGCCCGAAGCGTATCACGGGCGCCAGCTTGATGCCCCGTTCCGCAGGGGCGTTGTAATCATTCTCCACCACCTCGGCGTATATGCCCGCGTCAGCCAGCATCTCGCCAATTGAAGCGGCCAGATCGCTCCAAGTTTGCGAAAAGCCGGCCGGGACTTGAATTGAGGTAGCGAACCCGTCGGCATAGCCGGCGTCCGCCAACAGCTCTCTGGCCCTTTCCGGGTCGTAACGGTTCCACTCATCGAGCTCACGCGGTCCACCGAGACGGGTGCGCCACGCCGGAAAGATGGCTTCCGGGACCGGTCCCTGGGGCTCGCCCGCACCGAGGTGGTCCAAGGCGTTCCTGTCGATGGCGCGGTTCACCGCGAGCCTGACTCTGGGATCGGACAAAGGCGGGTCCCTGGTATCGAACCACAGCGCGAACACGGCCGGGTAAGTCCCGAACGCGGCGTTTCGGGAAACTGTCGCGTGTTGTTGATTCGTCAAGGGCGGGAAGTGGCCGGAACTTGTCCGTGAATATGGATATCCCAAGAAATGGATATCCCCTGCTTGGAACGCCGCGGTACGCGTCGTCCTTTCCGGCGTTACGCGGAGGGACACAGTATCCAGAAACGGAAGCCCGTCCTCGTAGTAATCGGGGTTGCGTCCCAGGACGGAGACACCGTGCGGTCACGCCCCTCGCCGCTGCTACTCACGGACCGATCCCCCAAAAACGGCGGGCTCCGGAGTCGAGAGAAGACTACTCACGAAGGGTCAGCGTGGCCGAAAGACGGATTTCGGCGTCGGTCACGGAAACGGCCAGCATAAACGCGCTGAGCTGATCGACCAACGGCTTCACTTCCCGTCTGTATTCTTTGGCCGTGTCGTCATCGAGAGCGTCTTCCACCATCTCCAATACGCCCGCTATGTCCGTGTAAAGAAGGTAGTGGAGGGGTTCGGGGGCCGCCTCGGCCAACTCTCTGAACTCAGCCTTCGATCCCAGCGTGCCTGCTTCTCCCGACACGGCCTCGTAGAAGGCCTCAAGGCCGCCGATGTTGCTTCCCACGACGGCCCACTCTTCGGTCACAACGTATCCCGGCTCGTAATCTCCGCCAAGAATGTCATCGACCCTTGTGGTAACCACCTCGTACTCGCCCAGGGAGTCCCGGTCGATGTCAAAGCCCTCATCCTCCAGCGCGTCGGCGAAGGTGTCGAGGGCGTTCATGATGGACCTCGCGTCCCGGACGCCCGCCAGCAGCAGGCCCTCGACTACACCGGAGGCCGGGCTTCCCCCCAAGAAGCCACCGAGATCACTGGGCAGGAGGGCGAAGGCGACCTCGCCGGTCAGCGCGTCGATCACGTCACGCTCCAGGTCGACGCCCATCTCGTCCTCGACGTCTTCCAGGAACCCTTCGAAGTCGTTCTGAGAGTCGGGATCGAGGTTTTCGATGGAGTCTCTTAACTCCTCCCAAGCTTGATCGACCCCGACTGCCGAGAACAGGACGAGGGTGTCCATTGGCAGCGCCTCGGCCGAGTTCAAGCGGTTGACGCCGTCCAGTGTGAACGCTCTGGAGGGGGTCTCGCCCACCAGCTCGAACCTGATGCCGTTATCGACGAATGACGCGGACGCCGCCACGTACTCCGGCGTGTTCCTTTGGGCCTGCCTCAGCACCTCCTCTTCTTCCTCCTCATAGAGACCGACGGCATCCACGAGGGTTTCCAGGACCTCCTCGGCCTGGACGAACATGAACATGACCCGCTCGTCCGGCAGCGATTCCCGCGCTTCCAGGAACGCCCGGCTATCCCCGAGCGGCCTTGAGGGAGGGGACTCCAGGTTGTCCAGCATCTCGTCTATGGTGTCTTCGCTGTCTGCCATGAGCATGTATTCGCCGGTGAGCGCCACCGCCAAGTCCTCGCCTGTCACCCACAGGTCGACGCCCCTGCGACGGTCGGCCACGAATTCCGTATTGAGTTCACCTTCGAGGAAATCGGCCAGATCGTAGATGAAGTCGACGGCGGACTCCCGGTCGTTGACTTGGGCCAGCAATATCCATTCGAGCTGGTCCGGGCCCGCGTCGAGCAAGGCCAGAGAGACGTCGGTGCCGATCCAAGAGGTAACGTCGTCAAGGAAGTGGATGCCCGTCTCGTCCTCCGCGTCGTCGAGGAGATCGCCACGGCGGTCGAGGAAGTCGTCCGTCTGAAGCCGGTCTATTACCTTACGCGCCAGCCCCATTTGCTCCGGTCCAGGCCGGAGATTGACGGAGATGTAGACTTGCGTATTGGCAGGCAGAAACCGGGCGGTCACCTCGCCGGGGTGGCTCATCCCGCGCAGCAGCAGAAACACCACCACGACGACTACAACCGCGGCGACTATCAGGAGTGCGCCGCCGGCCAAGAGCAGAATCGTTCTTCTGGTCACGGGAGGTCCTCCTCCATGCCGTTTTTATCCGAGGGGAATCGGGCGGCATCAGTCCCCTTTAAGTGCGGGGATTACCTCTTTTCCGAATAGCTCCAGGGAGCGCATGGTATCCTCGTGGGAGAGGGGACCTCCTTGAGCTTCCAGGAGCAACGCTCCGATGCCCAATTCCTCTTTGATGTAGCGCAGTTTCTTGATGACGGTGTCGGGACTGCCGACGACCAAATGGTAGTTGTCCTGCAACTCTTGGTAGGACATCTCGTTCAAGGGTGTCGAGCGCCGCCGGGCGTTGGCCGCGGCCCCGGCGGCCGAGAAGTAGCCGGGCGGGGCCCAATATTCCTTGGGGCCCTTCAACGGGTGGCCCATCCTCCACATGAACGCCTTGCCGGCTTCTTGGGCCTTTTCGTCGGTGTCGTTCACGTGGGCGCAGATCATGAAAGCGAACTTGTCGGGACCGGGCTCCCACCCGTTCTTGCCGGCGATGTCGCGGTAGTTTTGGAACAGGTTGCGGGCCACGCTCAACTCGGTGAGAAACGCGGCGTAGGTGTACCGGTTCTCCGCCGCCCACTGCACCGTTTCCGGGCTGCCGGTGCCAGGCACCCACACCGGAGGGTGCGGCTGCTGGATGGGCAGCATCCAGGGGTTGACCGCACGGTAGTGATAGTGCTTACCCTCCCAGCGGAAGGGCCCCGGCGTGGTCCATGTCTTGATGATCAGATCGTGGCATTCCTCGAAGCGCTCCCGGTTGTACACCGGATTGGTGTTGTTGGCCCAGCTCTCGATACCGATGCCCCGCACGAAGCCGGAGATTATCCTGCCGCCGGAGATCACGTCCAGCATGGCGATCTCTTCGGCCAAACGCACCGGATTGTCTGAAGTCGGCAGCATATTGCCCAGCATCAGTATCTTGGTCCGGGTGGTATTGCGGGCCAGGATACCGCCGGTGATGTTGACCTCGACGTCCATGCACGAAGGCGTATTGTGGTGCTCGTTGATCATCAGGCCATCGAAGCCAACGTCTTCGGCGTACTGGTACTCATCAAGGTACCGCTTGAACAGGTCGTGGGCCGCGTGCGGGTCGAAGTAGGTGTTGGGGAAGGTCAGCCGCATGGAGGGGAACTTGTCGGCTTCCGATTCGGGGAAGGCCGTGTAGGGCAATTCGGTGAAGTAGAAAACATCCATTGCGTTGTCGACTCCCGTTGAAGTTCGTTTATGTGTCCGTATTTGCGGCGAGGTTCCGCCCCTTTTAGTCGCCGCCGGGTGTCCTCATCTTCGCCGCAGGCCGATAGGAAACCGGCCGGCGGCGGGAAGGCCGCAAGCAGGGACAAAACCGCGCTCGCACGATTCCGGTGTTTCTCGCTGGTCAGGCGAGGAACTCCAGGGCGGTCTTGATGAACTCCTCGGGCTTCTCCACTTGAGGCGAGTGGCCGCAGTTGTCGATGACCACTAGGTCGGAGCCGGGGACGGCCTTCCGGTACAGGCTGCCGCATTCCACCGGGACGATGCGGTCCTCCCGTCCCCACACCATGCGCGTTGGAATATTGACCCGGGCCAGCAGGCCGGTGAGGCGCGGGTCGTGCATATAGGGCTTCCAAGAGAGGCGCACTGTCATCTCGCGGTTGAGGTCGGCTGTCAGTTGTTCCTCGGCCGATAGATCACGGGCGTAGACCGCCTCGTATTCGGGGGCTTGGCTGGGGTCATGGAAGAGCAGGTCGCGGACTTGGGCGGGGCTGATTATAAAGATATCGGTGATCTCTCCCTCGACGGGTTTGATGCCCGCCGCACCCACCAACATCATTTTGCTGAAGGGGCCGCTGGCGGTGGCGGCAATCTCGGCGGCAAGCCAACCGCCGAGAGAGAACCCGATGACGCGGGGGCGGTCCAACCCCACCGTTTCCATAAACCAAGTGTAGAAAGCGGCCATGTCGGGTATTGTTTCCAGCCATTCCGGCCGGTCCGACGGGCCGTAGCCTGGGTGAGTGGGGTAGTAGACCGTGTAGTGCTCGGCCAGGGCTTGGACGTAGCGGAGCCAACCGGTGTTGCCGCTGGCGCCGTGGAGCAGCAACAGCGGCTCGCCGCTACCGCCCTTCAGCATCTGAACTTTCGTCCCGCCGACATCGATAGTTTCTTCATTGAATCCGGGCATGGTTGTTCTCCTACGAGTAAGTTGTGAGTGGATAGTGGTTAGTGGCCGGTGGTCAGTGTTCAGTGGTCGGTGACTGACCTACGCTAACCACTATTCACTATCCACCGGCCACCGCGCCTACGGGGCTTTCTGGAATGGGTCGGTGAGCTCCAGCTCCTCGCCGATTTCCCGGAGGGCCGGCAGGACCTCCTGGCCCATCAACTCCAGGCACCGCATGGTGTCGGCATGGGTGGTGTCGCCGTCGTTGGTCCAAACGCCGAGAATCCCAGGCCTCAACTCGCTCAAAACGTCCCGCAGCTTGCGGACCACCGTCTCGGGGCTGCCTACGATCCAGCGGTTGGAGGCCAGGATCTCGTCGTAGGAGGCCGTCTCCAGGCCCAACCCCAGGAAGGGGTCCTTGCGAACGCGGCCCTGGTACCGGGCAACCCGCGGGTCTTTGACACTGCCGCTGTAACCCACCGGCATCATATAGTCTCGTGGCATCGGTACCCGCCCCACCCCCACGTTGCCGGTGAGGAACCCTTTGGCCGCTTCGTAGGCTTTCTCGTCAGTGTCCTGAACGTGAATGCGGCACAGGTAACCGAAATGCTCCGGGCCCGGCTCGTAGCCGTTTTCCCGGGCGGTTTCGGTGTAGATGCTCATCATGTCCCGGGTGCCTTCGGGGTCGGTCTCCAGATAGATGTACGGATAGTGGTGCTCCGCAGCCCAGACCAGCGTTTCGGGGCTGCCCAAGCCGGGAATCCACACTGGCGGGTGGGGTTGTTGCATGGGCCGTTGGAAGGGGTTTACGACCCTGAAATGATGGTGCTTGCCTTCCCAGCGAAAGGGCCCCGGCGTGGTCCAGGTCTTGATCAGCAGGTCATGGGCCTCTTCGAAGCGCTCCCGGTTGAACAGCGGGTTGATGTTGGCCGCCAGGCTCTCGACTCCGGTGCCGCGGACGAAACCCGACACCAGCCGGCCGCCGGAGATCATGTCGATTTCAGCCAGCTCTTCGGCCAACCGGAGGGGGTTGTCGAAGACCGGCAGGGGGTTGCCCAGCAGGACGATCTTGGGCGTTTTGGTGTTCCGGGCGAGGATGGCCGCCTCCAGGTTCATGGTGGCCCCCAGGCAGGTGGGCGTGTTGTGGTGCTCGTTTAGCATCAACCCGTCGAACCCCACTTCTTCGCAGTACTCGTACTCGTCCAAGTACTCGTTGTACTGGCGGTGGCCCACCTGTGGGTCGAAGTTGCTGTTGGAAAAGGTGAGGCGGACCGCTTGGTTCTGGCTGTTTCGAACGTCGTCCTCAGTGTAGTTAGTGTAGGCCCGCTCGGTGAACCGCATTAGGAACATTGTTGGCCTCCTGATTTATGGATAGGATGAGGTGCAACTATCTTTCAAAAACGGCGGGTCGAAAACGGCGGCGCAACCAAACGTGACTGCAAAATCGGAGGGACTAACCTGCACGAAGTACTGCCCGGAGGCGATATGATTGGCGATAATCGCGGTGAAGTCCCCGCTCACACCGCTTAACCCCTCCCAATAACAAATGTCCAGGACACCGGTGTCTGCTTCTCGCGAATACAAAGCTTGCCGGATATCCCGGCCTACAATGTAGGCGCCGGGAGGCGGTTCTGTTAAGAACTCCGATATGACTAGCGTATTTTCCAAAGCTACCAACTCGCGGTCCGTGTCTAGTACGGTATCAGTTGGCAGGACTTCAATATAGAAATGCCCGTCGGCGTTGCCATTGGCAAGAATGTCAGAAGTCTCTCCGCTTCTGGGTAGGGTCAAATTTCGGTGATGTGGTGAACGCGGGGATAGGTTGGATGAGCGGCGTCGTAGAATACCCGGTCGGCCGTCCACATAGGACAATCTATTTCGATGGCAAGAGCAAGATAATACGAGTCGTAGACCCACTTCTGCTGGAGTCTGTGCGCGATGTGCAAGGCTTGAAGATGAAGGGATGTCCGGTCGTACAGGACGATGCCGTAATCCGCCAAATCGGCGACTAGGAAAGCGGCGTTTGTAACCGAGAGTGCTCCCCTCTGTACCCGCTTGTAGAGGGCGCTGGCGACTTCAATGGGGAACCACCTGTGAGCTACTCTTTGAACACCGTCGGCGGCCCAGGAGTGAGCAAGCCTGAGCGCAAGGTCACTGTCTTCCTCGGGCACCAGCCACTTCACCGCGATGCTAGCGTCAACTACTGCCAAATGTCTGGTCAAGGTATTCCGAACGCTCCTCCCTCGCTTCCCGGATTAAATCCACCGAATCGCCGGGCAGCGTGCGCCCTTGGAATAATCGCTCCCGAGTGGCGGCCAACTTTTCCAGCGCTTTGAGCGAGCCAGCCTTCTCCTCTTCCGTGGGCGGTCGGATTTCGCCGACTATACGGGCGTATTCGTGTTCCCGGTAGGCTTCCAACTCGTCACCGGATATCAGGTCGATGGCGCTGAGGCGTCCGCGTCCCTCCGCGATGTAGTCCGTGGAGTCCGGTTTCTTGCGAACTGTAATCCTTTCGAGTTGACGCCGCCGTCTGGTCAGAGCCAGGAGTTCAACGTATGTTTCAGCGGATTCAGTTCCCTGCTCTTCCAAAGCCAACTCCTTTACGATGGCTTGAACGCAGAGATCCTCTATGGTGATGCCTTGCTGTTTTGCGGCCAGATCGAGACGCTCTCGCAACTCGGCGTCCAAATCCAAAACGAGCCGTACGCTTTTAATGGCCACGATTTCCCTGTTCCGTGAAGGCTACTGCTTTGAGGGTTATTACGCCGATTGACCAGTCCGGCACGAATGCCGAGCGGACTATTAGCCCTGCCTATCCTACGCGTGGGGCTTGCAAGGGTCAAGAATTGGCTGCTGGAGCGCACTGCCTGACGCACCCTGACCCATTGGGCCGCGCCCGTGTACCTGCGCGGACAAGGTTTGCCGCAGGCCAGTGCCGGCCCCTCCCGCGCGGACGCATCGGCCATCCTTTCCTGTGCTATATTTGACTGCGTCATTGCTTTCTCCAAGGAAACTACACCTATGCTCAGAGTTCTGATTTCGGACCCCATCGGCGCGGAGGGCGCCGAGCTTCTCCGAAGCAAAGCCGAAGTTGACGTAAAGACGGGAATGAAACCCGCGGAGTTGATCGCCGCTGTGGGCGATTACGACGCCCTCGTGGTCCGTAGCGAGACCAAGGTCACCCGGCAGGTGATAGAAGCGGCGAAGCGCCTGCGGGTCGTGGGCCGGGCCGGGATAGGCGTCGACAACATCGACCTCGAAGCGGCCACCCGGGCCGGCGTCGCGGTGGTGAACGCCCCCACCGGCAATACCGTGGCGGCTGCCGAGCACACCATTGCCTTGATGCTGGCGCTGGCCCGCAACGTGCCCCATGCCCATGAATCGCTGCGGTCCGGAGAGTGGAAGCGCAGCGCCTTCATGGGAGTGGAGGTCCGCGGCAAGACTCTGGGCATCTGCGGCTTGGGACGGGTGGGATCCGTGGTGGCCCGGCGGGCCCAAGGATTCGATATGCGCTTGGTGGGTTACGACCCCTTCGTCGCCCCCGACTACGCCCGGCGCATCGGCGTGGAGCTGATGCCCTTGGGGCAACTGCTGGAAGTCGCCGATTTCGTCACCCTTCATACACCGCTCACCTCCGGCACCCGGAATATGATCGGCCACAAGGAGATCGAGCGGATCAAACCCGGCGCGCGCGTCATCAACGTAGCCCGGGGCGAGCTGGTGGACGAGTCGGCCCTGCTGGCCGGTCTCGAATCCGGGCGGTTGGGCGGTGTGGCGCTGGACGTATTTTCCCAAGAGCCGCCTGAACCGAGCAAGTTGTTGCAACACCCCAGGGCCATTGTTACCCCCCATCTGGGCGCATCGACGGAAGAGGCGCAGCGAGAAGTGGCCATCGAAGCGGCCGAACAGGTGCTGGCCGTGCTGAACGGCGAACCGGCCCGCAACACCGTGAACGCCCCCTTTGTAGCCCCCGAGGTCCACGACGTGCTCGCCCCGTTTATACCGGTGGCCTCGGTGGTGGGCAAACTTCTGGCCTATCTGGCCGAGGGACAGGTCTCGGGCATCACCATCAGCTACCAGGGGGAGATCGCCAACCACGACACCCGCATGATCCAGGCCGCGGTCTTGGCCGGGCTGCTGGCGCCGGTCAGCACGGTGAACGTGAACCTGATCAACGCCCCGGTGCTGGCACGGCAGCGCGGACTCAGCGTCACCGAGCATCACAATACCGTTTCACGAGAATACGTAAGCATGGTGAGCGCCACGTTGGAGACCACGGGGGGCAATCTCACCCTGGCCGGAACGTCCATGCGCAACGAGCCCCACATCGTCAAGATCAACGACTACTGGCTGGACATGGTGCCCAACACCCCCTACCTGCTGTTCGTCGACAACCAGGACCAACCGGGGTCCATCGGCGCGGTGGGCACGATCGCCGGTCGTCACAACATCAACATTAGCTTCATGGAAGTGGGCCGGCTGCAGCTTCGGGGCCGGGCCATGATGGTGATCGGGCTCGACGACCCGGTGCCGCCCGAAGTTATGGCCGAGATCAAGGACTTATCCCACATCTACGACGCACGCCTAGCAACGCTGACGGAATGAGGAGGAGCTATGAGTGACAAGATTGCGATCATGGGAGCGGGCGCTCTGGGCTGCTACGTAGGCGCTTTCCTGACCCGGGAAGGTGAGGACGTAACCTTCATAGACATGTGGCCCGAACACGTGGAGAAGATGCGGAAGGACGGTCTCCACGTCTCCGGCAGCCAGGGCCCGTTCACGGTGCCGGTCAAAGCGATCCACCTGACCGACGCCCAAGGCATCACCGAACCCTTCGATTTCGCCTTCATCGCGATGAAGTCCTATGACACTGAATGGGCCACTCATTTCATCAAGCGTTACGTGAAAGACACCGGTTTCTTCGTGTCGCTGCAAAACTGCTGGAATGACGTACCCATTGCGGAGATCGTCGGCCAGAACCGGGCCATCGGCTGCATCGCTTCTCACATAGAGGTGGCGCTGTGGGAGCCGGGACACGTCACCCGTGGAGGAGCAGTGGGCCGGGACTCGGGCCACCATGTGTTCCGGGTGGGCGAGCAAGATGAGCGCCTTTCCCCCCGTTCGGAAAAAGTAGCCGCGATGCTGGACTGCATCGACGGCTCGTTTGCCACAGACAACCTGTGGGGCCAGCGCTGGGCCAAGCTCTGCCAAAACGGGATGGGAAACGCCCTTTCGGCAGCCTCCGGGCTGGGCTCACAGGACATGGCGGAGGACCCGCGCTGCCGCTCGATACGGATACACCTATGCAAGGAAGGCGCACAGGTGGGTTTGGCAATGGGCCTTCAAGTGGCGGACGTTCAAGGAGTGGCGGCCGCGACCTGGGCCGACGCCGACAAGGGCGACGTGTTCGAAGAGCTTGACGCGTTTATGGCGTCCCACGGCGGGCGCGTCAATTGGCTGGCGTCAATGGCCCAAGACGTTCACAAGGGCCGGCGGTCCGAGATCGACTTCATGAACGGACTGATTTCCCAAAAAGGGAGAGAGTTCGCCGTCCCAACTCCGTTCAATGACGCGGTCATCGAGGCGATGCACGGCGTGGATGACGGCACGGCCCCTCAAAGCGCGAACCATGTGGACCGAGTCCTCAAGGCCGTCGGACGCTAGGAAAGACCCGCTGGGAGGAACCAATGTACATCAAAGTAGAACCGGCCGAGTTTTTCATGTACCGGGTCATCATGATTTTCGACCTGGAAAGTCCCGACTCCGAGGACGGGGCAGCCCGTGGCTACATGAACGAATGGGAGTTGGAACCCAAGTACCAACGTGTCGGCGACTTCGAAGGCCACAACAGCGAGTTCATGCAGTTCGGCGGTTGCTACCTGGGCAAGCACTTGGGCAAGATAGCCGAGATCCAACGCCGCCACGTGGAGGCTGAACTGCTGACCGCCGAGATAGACCGGTTGCTACAGGACCCGGAACACCTGGTGGCCATCCCCGAAGACCGGCGAGAAGAAGCTGTCCGGGAGCTGGTGGAAGCCTTCCATCAAGACTCGTCCTTCCAGACCGCCGAAAGCGGAGAGTTGGAGGCTGTATTGGACGCGGGCGCGGTGAGAGAGGCCGCCCTCGCCCTGCTGTCGAGCTCCGCCAACAAGGCCTGACCGCCATCCCATCGCTGGACGCGCAGCGGTCAAACGGGGTTTTCGTTCCCGAGATCGCAGAGGTCGGCGATGGAAGGTGGAGCGGGCGATGGGAATCGAACCCACATGGCTAGCTTGGAAGGCTAGAGCTCTACCATTGAGCTACGCCCGCCCGTCGGGAATTCACTATTACGATTATAGATGTTAGCCCACCGGGTTGCCAGGATGAGCATGCTCCGGTCGAACAGTCCCCGGCTAAACAGTCCGGCAACACCCACTTGAAATGGACGCCGCAGCCTAATCGTCGGAGGAAGACGGCGGGGCGGTTCGTTCCCTCGGGTCCGGACGGGAGTCCCGGCCCCGCGTATGCTCGGCTCCGTGGGCCGGGCCGACGCCTTCGGGGGGCAGCAGGTCTTCCACGTCCCGGCCCAAGGTGAAGCTCAGTTGTGCCCTCAGACGCGTTACGAATTCGTCCACCTCGTCGCGGGAATGGTGGTACCGGTAGAGGGAATGACGAAGTATCTCCAGGCCGGTCTCCATTTGCGGCCAAACCACCTCCTGCACCCCCATCTCCTGGAGGCGTTCGCCCTCCTCCCGCGAGTGGACCCTGGCCACAATGTCCTGGTCCGGCCGAAGTTGCAGCGCGTGCTCCGCAGTGACCCAGGTCGATACCGGATCGCCGGTGGTCACGACCAGAATCGAGGCCTGTTGAATTCGAGCCGCTCGCAGCACCTCCACGCTGCCGGAAGAGCCGTGAATGGTGAAATAGCCCTGGGACTTCCAGTGTTCCAGGACATACGGGTCGAGGTCAACGGCGATGAATGGGATTCCGTACTCCTGCAACACCTGGGCCACCAGCGTGCCAACCCTGCCCAGCCCGCAAACGATGACGTGGCCGCCCAAGTGAGGAACACGCACTTCGGAGCGAGGGTTTCCCAACCGGTAGGGTTGAAGGGTCCTGAAGCGCCGGCCCAGAAATTCCACCGCCCGCGAGCTTCCGGCAATGATAGTTGGGGCGATGGCCATAGTAATCACCGCCGAGACTACCACCAGAGAGTGAAATGACTGGTCGACAACCCCCAGAGCGAAGGCGGCGGCCGCCAAGAGAAAACTGAACTCTCCGATTTGGACCATCCCAAACCCGCTGGTCAGGGCGGTGCCAGGCAGGTACCCGAACCCCCGGACCAAGCCGGCGGTGATGACGAATTTCAGCACCAATACCGAGCCCACAATCGCCAGCACCGGGACGTAGTTTTCCACCACGAACATCGGGTCCGTCAGCATACCCAGGGAGGCGAAGAACAGGGCCGCGAAGATGTCTTTCATGGGCGTAATTTCGGCCAAGGCCCGGTGGCCGAAGTCCGACTGGCTCAACATGAGACCTGCGACAAACGCTCCCATGGCGGCCGACAGGCCCACGTATTCCGTTACGGCGGCGATGGCGAAGGCCGTCGCCACCACCGTCAAGACGAAGATCTCCCGAGAACCCACGCGGGTTATCCGGTCCATCAACCACGGTATCACTCTGGTGCCCAGCAGCACCGTCGCCGACAGCACGATCACCGCCTTGAGCAGCCCCAGTCCCGTTTCCTGCAACACCGAGTCCCCGCCGCCGTTCAGCGCCGGAAGTATCGCGATCATGGGGACGAAAGCCAGGTCCTGCACCAGCAGGAACCCGGTCAGCAACCGGCCGTGCAGGCTGTGCAGCTCACCCCGGTCGGACAGGGTCTTCAAGACCACCATAGTGCTGCTCAAAGACACCACCATCCCGAGGAGCACGGAGGTTTCCAGGCTGAACCCCAGAAGAAAGCCTATGGGCACCATTACCCAGGTCGTAGCCAGTATCTGGAGGACTCCCCCGACCATCACCACCCGTCCCAGCCGGTAGACATCCCGGAAAGAGATTTCTATTCCAATGGTGAATACGAGGAGGACGACCCCTATCTCGGCCAGCGTCTGCACCGCCTCCGCCGTTTCAACCACGCCGAGGATATGGGGGCCGATGATCATGCCCATGGCCAGGTAACCTAAGATGACGGGGGCCCGGACCAGGCGCGCCGCCAGCCCGCCCGCAAAGGCGGCTACGATTACGATCGCTAGGTCGGCGAACAGGTTTTGGTCCATCTGATCAGGCGCCTGGGGACTCGGAATGCCGGGGTTGGAGAAGGAACCTAGCTTGGAGCATATCATACAGGCGGCGTTCCAAGGTGGCTGGGGTCCGACGCCCAACGGCGAAAACTGTCTGGAGCGACTCGCTCGCTGAATCTGCTATATTGCGGTCGGAGGCAGGCCGTTAGAGTCGGCCTAGTCATGCCAAACGCCAAGCGCGGGAGTGACGGAGATGCCGGTGGAACGAAAAGAGTATGAAATCGCCCCGACGGGTCCTACCTACAGCCGGGGAGTCAAGGCTGGAAACCTGCTGTTTATTTCCGGCTGCACCGCCAGGGGGACGGACGCCCAAGGCAAAGGGCTGATGGAACAACTGAACGTGACCCTGGCTCGGGTGACCGGCATCGTCAAAGCCGAGGGGTCCGGCCCCGGCAACATCGTAAAGATCACCTGCTTCGTGACCAGCATCGCCGACTGGCGGAACGCCCCCAAAGAACAGGAGGAAATCTTCGCCCGTTACTTCGAAGGCGAATACCCGGCCAATTCCCTCATCGGGATCAGCGAACTGGTCGAACCGGGGTTGGACGTGGAGATCGAGGCTATAGCGGTTTTGGACTGAGAGACCCGCTCTCTACCCCCCGGCGGACCGAATCCAGCCGAGGATATTGTCGGGACTCAACGGCAACCGGTTAACCGGAACGCCAAGGGGAGACAGGGCATCGGCCACCGCGTTGGCCAAGGCGGCCCCGGTGGCCAGAATAGCGCCCTCCCCCGCTCCCTTCACCCCCAACGGGTTCAGCGGAGACGGCGCTTCTTCAAGGATAATGCACTCAATGTTGGGGACATCGTTGCTGGTAGGTAGAAGGTAGTCCATAAACGACCCGGACAGCAACTGTCCGGAACCGTCGTAGACCAATTCTTCTAGAATCGAACCGCCGATACCTTGAGCGGCGCCGCCCACCGACTGGCCGTGCATGGTCAGCGGGTTGATGCAGCGTCCCACATCTTCCACTACCAGGTAACGGATGACCTCGATCTTTCCGGTTTCGGGGTCAACGGCAACGTGAGCGGCGTGACTGCCATAGGCGTAGGTCCACTCCTCCACCCGGAAATACTCGGTGGCCTCCAGGGCCGTTTCCGGGCTGTCGAATTGGCGGCTGGCCTCGGCAAGCTGGACCACCCGCCGCAGGGTCAGTGTCTCGCCGCCGGGCGGACCGTCGACCCTGGACACCCGCCCTTGGCGAAGGTCAAGGGAAGACGGCTCTGTGTCGAGGTACCCGGCGGCCACCGCCAGTATTTTGGCCGTGAGAGTCTGGCAAGTGAGGTGAATCGCGCTGCCGGCCATGACCGAGGCCCGGCTGCCGAAGGTGCCGACGCTGGCGGGGAGATAATCGGTGCTGCCGTGGTAGACCCGCACCTCCTCGATGGGCACTCCCAAGGAATCGGCGCAGATCTGGGCCATAACCGTCTCGTGGCCTTGGCCCATGGTGGTAATGCCGAGGTAGACCTCCACCTCCCCCGCGTCATTGAGGGCCACCCGCGCGCCTTCGTAAGGGCCGAACCCCGTGGGCTCCACGTAACTCGCCAACCCGACCCCGTGGTACCGGCCTTGGGGGTCGCGTCCTTGGTCCTTCAACGATTCGTAGCCGATCTCCCGGAGGACACGGTCGAATGCGCTGTGGTAGTCGCCGCTGTCGTAAACAGTGAGCCTTCCGTCGATTCGGGTAGGCCCCACGGTGTATGGCATCTCCGAGGCTTTGATGAGGTTCTTGCGGCGGATCTCCGCCGGGTCCAAGCCGAGGTCGGCTGCCGCCAGGTCCAACATCCGTTCCCGTATGAAAGCGGCTTCGAAGAAACCGGGAGCGCGGTAGGTTCCCGCCCCCATCTTGTTGGTCATCACGCAATTGACGTCCGCCTGAAAGGCGGGAACGCGGTACGGCCCGGTGAGGGTACTGGCGGTGAGCGCCGGCACCACGCTGCCGTGGGTGCGAATGTAGGCGCCCATGTCGCCAAATACGGTGGCGCGCATGGACAACAGCGTCCCGTCTGTCCGGGCCGCTATTTCCACCTCGCAGACCACCTCTCGGGAGTGATTGGCCGACATCAGGTGCTCGACCCGGTCCTCGACCCATTTCACGGGCCGGCCCAGCTTCATCGAGGCGAAGGGCACCAGAAAGTCTTCAGGGTAGAACTCCCCTCGGATCCCGAATCCGCCGCCAACGTCGGGCTCGATGAAATGTATTCTCTCCTCGGACAACTCCAGGTGGCGGGCGAGGATCGCCCGGTTGAAATGAGG
Source organism: Dehalococcoidia bacterium (assembly GCA_965220625.1). Taxonomy (GTDB): domain Bacteria; phylum Chloroflexota; class Dehalococcoidia; order Lucifugimonadales; family UBA3495; genus VXOI01. The sequence continues at coordinate 1,331,089 of CBDCQN010000001.1, read as the reverse complement.
GACCTTGGTGGGGCCCCAGACCGTAAGCTCGCCCGAATCGGCGTCGTAGTCGGCCAAGAGCCCCCTGGTTTCCATGGGGTTGCCGGTGTGCCGGTTGGTGGTGAACTCCTCCCGCCGGGTGTAGTCAGCCGTCCGGAACGCTTCGTCCACGTCGCCGGTGGCGATTCTGGTATGGCCCGCGAGGTTGGTCCCGCTATCTCCGTGCAGCACGACTTCGTCTTTCAGGGCGTCGCGAACGCCGGTGACCGCAGGCAACGGCTCGTATTCCACGTATATGGCTTCCAGGGCATCTTCGGCGAGGTAGCGGCTTTCCGCGACGACCATTGCGACCGGTTCTCCAACATGACGCACCTTGTCGCGGGCAAGCGGTACCTGCAGGAAGCGGTCCAACCCCGGCAATTCGAACACCCGAATGGGTATGGGCTTGGCCAAGGAAGCGATGTCGTCGTAGGTGAAGACTGCCCACACCCCCGGCATGGCCGCAGCCTCGGCAGTTTCGGTGCGCGCGATTCGGGCGTGGGCGTGCGGGCTGCGCAACAAGGCGGCGTGGAGCATACCCGGCCGGGTGATGTCGTCCAGGTAATTGCCCCGGCCGGTAAGGAAGCGCACGTCTTCCCCTCTTATCATGGGGGCGCCGATGTACGATTGGGTCATGCTGCCCTCCCGCTGGGCCTTGGCCTTATCGGTCCCATGATTTCCCCGTCTTTACCACAACTCATCGCCGTCTTCCACATCTTCAGTCGGCTGGTCACGATTGGCGATGAGTTGGCCCCGCTCCACCCGTTCTCGCATCCGTCCATACTCCGAGGATATCTCCGCCCCTGCTATCAATATAAACGCGGAGACGTAGGTCCAGACCAACAAGGCAATAACCGAACCAAGGGAACCGTAGATCTTCTCGTAATTGGCAAAGTTTTCCAGGTAAAACACGAACGCGCTTTTGCCGACCTCAAAGGCGATTGCGGCGAGTAGGGCCCCTGGCCAAATGTACCGCCATCGGGTCGGAGTGTTGGGGACGAATTTATAGATCACCAGGAAAATACCCAGTGTGAACAAAAACGGCAATGGACGGGTCAGGATACTGATGGCGTCGTTCTCCAGAAAGGCGAGTTGCCCGACTGTGGGCAAGTCTACCCGGCCCAAGACCTGTACGGCCGCGGTCGTACCCAGGGACATAAGGAATAGCAGGCCCACGCCGAGAGCCATTCCAAGGTGTTGCAACTTCGCCAGGTAGAAGGGGGGGTCGCGATGAATGTCCCAAGCGCGGTTGACGGCCCTGCTGATGGCGCCGAAGACGGTGCTGGCGGTCCAGAAAAGGCCGACGATGCTGAGGAACCCCAGAACACCCCGTACCTTGCCTACGGCTTGGATGTTGTTTTCCAATGCGCTGGCCGAACCGGGCAAGTACGTCTGAAAGAAGTCCAGCAACTGGGCCTGTACGCCGCCTGACTCCAGGACGAGGCTCAACAGGGCGATGAGCCCCACGGTCATGGGAAACAGGGAGAGGATGGCGTAGTAGGCGACGCCAGCCGCCATGTGCGTGGCATCGTCGTCGCTGAGTTCCCGTATTGTCCGCGTTGCCAGCACGAACACCGGGATTTCCAGGAGCCGGTCTTTAACCCTCTCTTCTTTGGCGCGAAGGTAGCTGACCGGCCCATGGAATCGCGATACCAGCGGCGCCGATAGGCCGTACCATAGCTGCCTGCCAGGTATACGCACGGCTACGCTCAGTGAATAACCCAGGGTGTGGCGGTCACCGTTTGGGACTCCAGGTTAAAATTAACCGTCCGTTTCTTCGGACTTCCGGAACGGCGCTCTCACCACGACGCGTACCCCGGAGACTGTGCCGGAGACCGCTCCCGTGACGGTGTTTACGGTCGTCTCGCCGAACGACCCCGCGGCGCTCATCGCGCCGTTCGCCGCAGCCGACGCGGCGTCCTCGGCCCGCAGGCCGATGGACTTGGCGGAATCGATGGCCTCTTCGACAGCATTCCTGGCCACACCGCCGACGTCTCCCCCAACCTCCGCAGTGCCTTTGATCAATCCCCGGGCGCTGTCTTCAATGGCCTGCAGCACATTACCGCCTACCTGTTGTGTGCCGGTCACGGTGCCATTGATCGTGTCCTTGGCGGTGGTGGCCAATTCACCACCAATCTCCTGGGAGCCGTGGATCGCGCCCCGGGCGGCGCTGAAGGCGGCGTCCTGCACCCGTACGGTGATACTGCCGGTGGCTTCGATGGCGCCCTCGACCGCGTTGCGGGTCACCGACGCCACGTCGCCGCCGACCTCCGACGCGCCGTTGATGAGGCCCCTTGCGGTGTCCTCAATGGCTTCCAGCACATTGCCGCCCACTTCCTGGGTCCCGGTGACGGTGCCTTTCATGGTGTCTCTGGCGGCTCCTCCGAGGTCGGCTCCTGCCTCCCTGGTGCCCTGGATAGCGCCGCGGGCCACGCTGAACGCCATGTCTTCGGCCCGGAGCCCCAGGCTCTTGGTGGTCTCCATCGCGCCTTCGGCCGCGCCCCGGGCAACGGTGCCGACGTCGCCGCCGACCTCCCCGGTACCCTTGATGGCGGCCCGTACGGTATCGCTGAGCACGCCGACGGAGACGGTGCTAATCTCACCGGACCCACGGATTACGCCAATGACCGCCCCTTTCGCGGTGGACGCCAACTCCGTGCCCACCTCGTTGGTGGCCTGAATGGCCCCCTTCATCACGTCGCCGACCAAGCCCGAAAATTCCGTTGCCGTAGACCGAGACCCCTGCAAGGCTGCCACCGTGGTCGTGCGGGCGACCTCAATAGTACTTCCCACGACGTCGCCTGCGCCGCCGACCACGCCCGTCAACGCGTCTCTGAGATTTCTGCCCAAGTTTCCAAGAGTCATCGAATTTACTCCTCAGACAATCGCCTCTTGCCCCGGCGATCTTCCCTGTTCAATTATGGGTGTTCATATTCTACTACGATTTCGCGTTCGAGCGGCTTTCCGCTACGGCAATAGCGTACCGACCGCTGTGGAGCCTTACGCGTGGCCCGTCTTCTTGAGGGCCGCCCGGCTTGGGGGGTACAATGACTCGTCGAATTACCTGCCCGCTAACAGGCCTTGGGCCAAGCCCCCAAGCCAAGCCTCCAGGAGGCGGAATGCCCAGCCAAGACAGACAACAGTGGGAGGAGGAAGTCCTCAAACCCACTGTGGCCCGCTTCCCTGAACGCCGGGAGGCCTTCCAGACCGACAGCGGTCTGGCCATTGACCCGCTGTACGGTCCGGAGGGCCTGGCGGGAGACGGGCTGGACTTCACCAAGGACATCGGTTTTCCGGGGGAATTCCCATTCACCCGGGGAGTCCAACCCAACACTTACCGCGGCCGCATCTGGACCATGCGCCAGTACTCCGGCTACGGCACCGCCGCAGAGACCAACGAGCGATACCGCTACCTGCTGGAGCAGGGCCAGACGGGGCTGTCCGTAGCCTTCGATCTCCCCACCCAGATCGGCTACGATTCAGACCATCCCTTGGCCAAAGGCGAAGTGGGCAAGGTCGGAGTCCCCATCTGCAGCTTGGAAGACATGGAGACCCTGTTCTCGGGAATTCCCTTGGGCCGGGTCAGCACCTCGATGACGATCAACGCCACGGCGTCGCTTCTGCTGTGCTTCTATATCGCCGCCGCCAAACGCCAGGGCGTGGAGCAGCACGACATAAGCGGGACCGTACAGAACGACATACTCAAGGAATACATCGCCAGGGGCACCTACGCCTACCCGCCCCGTTCGTCCATGCGGTTAGTGGTGGATGTCTTCAAGTATTGCTCGGACAACGTCCCCAAGTGGAACACCATCAGCATATCCGGCTACCACATGAGGGAAGCCGGGGCCACGGCGGTCCAAGAGTTGGCCTTCACCTTCGCCAACGCCATCTCCTACGTCCAGGCGGCGTTGGATGCCGGCCTGAAAATTGATGATTTCGGTCCCCGCATCTCCTTCTTCTTCGTAGCCCAGAACAACCTGTTCGAAGAGGTGGCCAAGTTCCGGGCCGCCCGGCGCATATGGGCCAGGATAATGCGAGACCGGTTCGGCGCCCGGGACCCGCGGTCCATGATGCTGCGCTTCCACACCCAGACCGCCGGCGTGAGCCTCACCGCCCAGCAACCGGACAACAACCTGGTCCGGTGCACGGTGCAGGCGCTGGCGGCCATCTTGGGCGGCTCCCAGTCGCTGCACGTCAATTCCAGGGACGAGGCGCTGGCCCTGCCGTCGGAAGAATCGGCACAGCTATCCCTGCGCACCCAACAGATCCTGGCCTACGAGAGCGGGGCCGCCGACGTGGTGGACCCCTTGGGCGGCTCCTATTTCGTGGAGAGCCTGACCAACGAGTTGGAGGCCCAAGCGGAGGACTACATTCGGCGCATCGACGACTTGGGCGGAGCGGTCTCCGCCATCGAACAGGGGTTCCAGGTGCGGGAGATTGGCGACGCGGCCTATCGGCACCGGCAGGAAGTCGAATCGGGGGAGAGGACCATAGTCGGGGTCAACCGGTTCACGACCGAGGAGCCTCCGGTCGAGGGGTTGATGAGGGTAGACGAAGCGGCCGCCCGGAGCCAGGTGGAGCGGCTGGAGCGGTTACGCCGGGAGCGGGACGGCGCCAGCGTCAGGGAGTCCCTGGCCCGGTTGGATCAAACGGCCCGCTCTGACGGAACCAGTGAAAACACGGTGCCCGCCATTCTGGAGTGCGTGGAGAACTATTGCACACTCGGGGAGGTCTCCGAGGTGTTCCGGAACGTCTTCGGGGAGCAGGAAGAGATAGCCGCCTTTTAGGGCCGGATTCCGGGGGCGGTCACCGCCGTCGTTAAGTTATTGGGTGGAGCGAACACCAATGCCGGACTTGATACTGACCGAAGAGGAGCAGATGCTCCAGACGACCCTCAGGGGATTCGTCGACCAAGAGATTGCGCCAAAGGCCAAGGAATCGGACGAACGCGCCGAATTCCAATGGGAGCAATGGCGCGGCTTGGCCGGGCTGGGGCTGATGGGCTTGGGGGTCGACACCAAGTACGGAGGCAGCGGCCCGGCCAGCTACCGGCAGGTGTCCATCACGGCAGAGGAGGTGGCCCGGGGCGATGCCTCGGCCAGCGTGAGTTGGCTGGCGCACCTGGCATTGGGCGTTTCCAGCATCGACGCATTCGGCAGCGAAGACCAGAAGCAGCGTTTGCTGCCGCCCTTGACCACCGGGCAAGGGGTGGCCGCCTTCGGGCTGACCGAACCGGGCGGTGGGTCCGACGCCGCGGCATTGCAGACCACCGCCACCGAGCGGGATGGCACCTACTTCCTGAACGGCAGCAAGATGTTCATCACCAACGCCTCGGTCGCCCAGTCCATCGTCGTCTTCGCCACCCAGGACCGCTCCATGGGCTACAAGGGCGTCAGCGCCTTCGTCGTCCAGAAGGACAGTCCGGGGCTGACCATCAACCCGATGCACGGCAAGCTGGGGATGCGGAGTTCCACCACCGACGAGATAGTTTTCCAAGACACGCCGGTGCCTTCGGAAAACCTGCTGGGAGTAGAATACCGGGGTTTCAACCAAGCTATGGAAATCCTCACGTCCAGCCGCATCATCATCGCGGCCCAGAGCGTGGGAATCGGACAGTCGGCTTTGGAGGCGGCGGTGCGCTATGCCCAGCAGCGCCAATCATTCGGCAAACCCATCGCCCAGCACCAAGCCATCCAGTTCATGCTGGCCGACATGGCCGCGGAGGTCCACGCCGCCCGGGTGATCACGATGAACGCCGCCACCTTGAAGGACGCCGGTCAGCCGTTCCTGCAAGAGGCCTCTATCGCCAAGCTGATGGCCTCCGAGATGTGCATCCGGGCCGCCGACAAAGCCGTGCAAATCCACGGCGGATCGGGCTACTTCCGGGAGGCCGGGGTGGAGCGGATTCTTCGCGACGCCAGGGTCACCACCATCTACGAAGGCACTTCGGAAGTGCAACGACTGCTGATCGCCCGGCAGTTGCTGGCCCAATACCCGGTATGACGAGAGTGAGGCGGCAGAGTAGAGATGCAAGATAGCCAACGGCCAACCAGAGTGCTGGTGGCCAAGCCCGGTTTGGACGGCCATGACCGGGGAGCCAAGGTCATAGCCCGGGCTCTCAGAGACGCCGGCATGGAGGTCGTCTACACCGGGATCCGCCAAACTCCCCGGATGATCGTCCAGGCCGCGGCCCAGGAAGACGTCGACGTTCTGGGACTGAGCATTCTATCGGGGGCCCACTTGGACATACTTCCGGAAGTGGTCGACTTGCTGCGAGCCCAAGAGATGGACGACGTTTTGGTGGTGGTGGGCGGCATCATTCCCGCGTCGGACCGCCAGATATTGAAGGACATGGGGATCAGCGAGGTCTTCGGCCCCGGCACTTCCACCGGCGACATCGTGAGATACATCCAGACAGCCATGACCGAGCGTACAAACCCAAAGGAATCGCAGGCGTGAAATCTCGCTTGACAGCCGAATGGGGAGCGATTTTATGATGGCCCACGCCATTTTTGGAGGGGCTGGGGGCAATGCGGTATAACATGGCTCAATTACTGATGGAGCCCACGGGTTCCACCAGGAGCTATCGTCTCGACGAATCGTTCGAGGGTATCCAAAGCAGCCCGGCCCGGGCCACCGGAACGGTCGAGGTGCTTCGTACCCATCAAGGCGTGTTGGTGAGGGCCAGGTTGGATACCAGGGCGACCACTACCTGTAGCCGTTGCCTGAGCGAATACCGTCGGCAGTCGACCCTTACCCTGGAGGAAGAGTCTTTTCCTACGGTAGACCCCAGCACCGGAAAGAAGGCTTTTCCACCGGACGAATCGGAAGGCGTGATTCACATAGACTCTCGCCACATGCTGGACCTGTCCGACGTCATTCGGCAGTACCTGTTGACCGACCAGCCCATAAAACCGCTCTGCGAGGATGGATGCCTGGGACTCTGTCCTGAATGCGGCGTCAACTTGAACGAGGAAGAATGCAAATGTAACGCCGCTCCCGTCGATCCCAGGTGGAACGCGTTGACGGAGCTGCTGGCCGAGGACCAGGGCTGACCCTAACCTGGAACCCGAATCGTTCACCAACGCTTTAGCCGGTAGAGGCAAACCGACGAACGCCCACCGCGTGAAATACGCCCAGTCAACCCGCTCGAACCGGACGGCAAGTTTCCGGATTGGATTACGGTTTCTGCTCTTGACCCGAAGGGTTGAGTTGGAGTCTAATTGTTCGGAAATATAGCCCGAATCCAATTCAGAGGCCTTCCCGTCGGACGGTTGGGTTCTTACTTGGAATCGCTGGCCCCGAGCCAACTGGAGGTTACAACCCGAAATGGGCGCACTTCCCAAAAAGAAATTGACCCGTGCCCGGAAGGGACGAAGGCTGGCATCGTACCGGCTCGAGCCGGTCCACGCCGCCCAATGCACGCGATGCCGAAGCGCCAAGCGCCCCCATACCGCCTGCCCGACCTGCGGGTATTACCGGGGGCGGCAAGTGGTGGAGGGCTCGGCTTAGACACGGTCCAATAACGGAAAGAAAAAAGAGGAATAAGCCAAGGAATTCGCATTGTATCTTCCGGGCGCCGTGCCCTAGAATCGTCCCGGCAACTCAATTCAGACCTCTAGTCGGAGGCTAATACGAGTACACGAGAAACAGGCCACCCGGCCTACATATTTCCGGGACAGGGGTCCCAACAGGTTGGAATGGGACTTGACCTTTTCGAAACGTTCCAGTCCTCCCGCCAAACCTTTCAAGAAGCTGACGACAGCGTAGGGTACCCATTAACCGAGTTGATCTTCAACGGTCCGGCTGCCGATCTGCAAGAGACAATCCATTCCCAGCCGGCGATTATGGCAGTAAGCATCGCCGCATTGCGGGCTTGGCGGGAAATCCAGGGCTCCGTGCCCGAGCAGGCAATGGCTGTTGCCGGTCACAGCTTGGGCGAATACACGTCGCTGGTCGCGGCCGAGGTTTTGGACTTCGCCGACGCCCTGAAGTTGGTGCAACGCCGGGGCCAGTTGATGCAGCAGGCATCCATTCACCGGCCAGGCGGGATGGCCGCCATTCTAGGTTTGGACGAATTTGCCTTCGACCAGATCTGTGCCGAGACCGGTGTGGAGTTGGCCAATATCAACACCGACAACCAGGTAGTGATCAGCGGCGACAAGATCGCCGTGGCCAGGGCCATGGACTTGGCCTCGGCCCGGGGCGCCCGCAAGACTGTCCCGCTGCCGGTGAGCGGAGCGTTCCACTCATCTCTCATGCGGGAGGCGGAAGCGGGTCTCACCGAGGCAATGGCCGCCCTGAATTTCAAGGACCCGAAGATGCCCATAGTAGCCAACTGTGATTCAAGACCGTTGAACACTGGCGCCGAAATCCGCCAGGAATTGGTCAACGGCCTCTGCCGATGCGTCCAATGGAAGAACTCCGTGAGGTATCTGGTCGATTCCGGGGTTTCACGATTCGTGGAGTTCGGCTCCGGCGGGGTGCTGGCAGGTCTTATCAAGCGAATAGACCGGGAAGTCCAGGTTGTCACGGTAGCCGATTCCGCCTCGATGCGGCGGCTGGCAGGGGAACCCGCTTAGACTCCTCGTTGTCTCTGGTGACCCATGGCCATGGTTAAGTCCACAGACCACCGGCGAAAGGCAAGAACCGTCGCGTTGCAATCTCTTTTTGCGTCTGACATTCGGGACAATCGGACGGAGCCGTCTTTCGAATGGCTGGACGAAGAGGAAGAGGTTGCACAGCAGGCCTTGGAGTTCGCCACCACGCTTCTGCGCGGCGTTTTTGATGCCCGTCCTGATTTGGACAGTCTGATCGGCCGCTATGCGCCGGCTTGGCCGGTAAGCCAGCTTTCACTTATCGACCGCAATATCCTGCGAATAGCGTTGTATGAACTGCTGCATAACCCGGGGACTCCCAGGAAAACGGCTGTCAACGAGGCCGTGGAGTTGGCCAAGGTTTTTGGCAGCGAGAGCTCCGCCAGGTTCATCAACGGGGTCTTGGGCTCCGTTATGGCTGGCCTGGAGTCCGGAGAAGTAACTACCACTGGACCTGTGCCTGAAGGGAGATGAACACTTGGCCACCGTTTATGATCGGGTCAAAGATATAGTAATAGACAAATTGGGAGTCGACGAAAGCGAGGTGGACGAATCCGCCTCCTTCGTGGAGAATCTCAACGCCGACTCCTTGGACTTGGTCGAGTTGATAATGGCCTTCGAGGAGGAATTTTCCACGCCGTCGTCACGATTGGAAATCTCCGACGAAGACGCCGGCGGCATTGCCACTATCAACGACGCCGTGGTGTATCTCAAGGCGCACGGGGTCGAGGATACCTGATCTCGGTCAAACCGGAACGCGGTTTCCAATCGCCAGGGCCCGATTCCGGTATCCTGGGGCTGGGCATAACAGCGGGGATCGTCCGCTACCGCAGCCCTCTGCGGTCGTCTGGTAGCCTCAGCGGGGTCTTCGGGCGGGACCACAGCATTTCAAGGAAATGCATCACACAGTTTACGTAAGGTAGACGCTGTAAAGAAGGGAAGTCGGCGGGAGGTGCGGGAACAATGCAAAACCCGGAAAACCCGGAATTGAACGGCCCGCAACTGGAAAGCCTGGAGGACGTGGCCCGGACGGTGAGGCAATGCACCGATTGTCCATTGTACCGAGGGAGGAACAACGCAGTACCCGGTGAAGGAAACCCTGAAGCCGAAGTGATGTTCATCGGCGAAGGTCCCGGATCCAGGGAAGACCGGGAGGGGCGGCCCTTTGTTGGCCCGGCAGGCCAACTGCTGGAAGGGCTCCTGGCGTCGATGGGCACCAACCGTGACGAAGTTTTCATCGCGAACATGGTCAAGTGCCGGCCCCCGGACAACCGGGACCCTTCACCGGACGAAATCGGGGCCTGCGGCAAGTACCTGGACCGCCAGATAGAGCTGGTCAACCCGAAAGTGATAGTCACACTGGGCCGGTTCGCCTTGGGGAGGTTCTTCCCCGGCGAGAGCATAACCCGGGCCAGCGGCAAAGCCCGCCAGAAAGACGGACGAACAATCTTTCCGGTCATCCACCCGGCAGCGGCGTTGCGGCGGAACGAACTGCGCCAGACCCTGATACAAGACTTCCGCACCCTTTCCCAGGTGTTGGCGGAAACGGACCGGCCGGTACCGGCCGCCAGCGGCGGCGAAGCAACTCCGCCCCAGGCTGCCGGAGTGGATCCAGAGCAATTTGGGCTGCTGAACGGCCCGGTCAACGGCGAGCCCACGGCGGCGGTCGTTGGCACGATCGGAGTACGTACCGAAGAGTCGGCCCAACCCGAACAACTGACACTATTCTAGTCTAGGAAAACGTAAAGAATTGGCTTCGCAACTACGCGTCATTCCCTTGGGAGGTCTCGGGGAAATCGGCAAAAACATGATGGCCCTGGAGTACGGAGACGATATTATAGTCGTCGATTGCGGGGTCCAGTTTCCCGAAGAGGGTATGTTCGGGGTAGACCTCATCGTCCCCGACATCTCCTATCTGGTCGAACGGGCCGATCACGTCCGGGGCATTTTGATCACTCATGGACACGAGGACCACATCGGCGCCCTGCCGTTCGTCCTTCCCCAACTGTCTGCGCCGGTGTATGCCCCCAGGCTGGCCCATGGGTTGATATCCGCCAAGCTGAAGGAGCGCCCGGCCACACGGGATTTCCAGGTGGAACCCATCGAACCCGACACACAATACACGTTCGGCGAGAATTTCGGCGCCAGCTGGTTCCGGGTGTGCCACAGCATACCCGACGCCATGGGGATCGCCATCAACACTCCCTTGGGTACCGTAATCCATACCGGGGATTTCAAGATCGACCATACACCGGTCGACGGACGCACCATTGACCTCGCCTCCCTGGCCAACTACGGCACCGAGGGGGTGCTGCTTCTGCTGTCGGACTCGACGTATGCCGAAGTCCCAGGCTACACTGCCTCCGAGCAGGTGGTGGGTGAAGCGCTGGACCGGGCGATCGCCGAGGCTGAGGGGCGGGTGATGGTGGCCACCTTCGCTTCGCTGGTCTCAAGGGTCCAGCAGGTAATAGACGCCGCTCACCGGTACGGTCGAAAGGTCGGCATCGTCGGCCGCAGCATGGTCGATACGGCAAATGTCGCCAGCGAGCTCGGCTACCTTAAGGTACCGCCCGGCGTGTTGTTGCCAATGAACGAAATCCGGCGCCTTCCTCCGGAGCAGGTGATTCTCCTGACCACCGGCAGCCAAGGAGAACCGACCTCAGCGCTGGTGCGGATCGCCAAGAACGAGCACCGGGAGGTGAACATCATCCCCGGCGACACGGTAGTGATCTCCGCGACTCCCATTCCCGGCAACGAGCTTCCGGTGAGCCGGACCATAGATAACCTGCTGCGTCAAGGCGCCCGGGTACTATACGACCGGGTGGCGACGGTGCACGTCCACGGCCACGCCAGCCAGGAAGAGCTCAAGCTTGTGTTGAGCCTGGTGCGGCCACGATTCTTCGTGCCCGTTCACGGTGAATACCGCCACCTCGCCGCCCATGCCAGGCTGGCGTGGGACCTGGGCGTTGCCCAAGGCGGCATCTTCGTACTGGAAGACGGCGACGTGCTGGAGCTGGACGGAGAGACGGCTTGGTCCGAGGAACGGATCAGCGCCGGTCCCATCTACATCGACGGCCTCTCGGCCCGGGACACCCAAAGCCCGGTGCTCACCCAGCGGCGCAGCTTGTCCAAGGATGGGGTGGTAGTACTGGTAGTGAAGGTCGACCGGCGTACCGGGCTGCCTCTGGAGCGGCCGGCAGCCTTGGCCAGCGGCTTCATGGAAGACGCTGAAAGCCAGCAATTGTTCACTGACCTGGGCTCTCTGCTCTTTGAACGACTTTCCGTCGACGGCAATACCGACCCTGGCCGGGAGGAGCTCCGGTCCAAAGTCCGCGAAACTGCTCGTAGCTACATAGCTAGCGAAGCACGCCGGTCGCCTATGATTATTCCAGTAGTTATGGAGGTCTGAACCCGGCGACAGCCGTACAAAAGACTAAAACAGACTAAAACGTAACTGCCACTGGAGGAATGTAGTGGCAAGTTCTGTAGGGAGGCGGCGGCAATCGGCCGCCGCGCCATCGATCAAAGACGCTACCCATGCTATTTCGGGGTCGGCGCGCGATGGATTGATACTCTTCACCATCGCCGTGGCGGCCGGTCTGGTCCTCTACACCATCACCGCTGCCCGGGAGTGGGCCGTTCCCCACTTGGCCCAAACTCTGGGCCTCGGGTGGGCCCCGGTGGTTCTTTGGACGGCCTCGGTCGCCATCGCCCTGAGGCACAATCGCCGCCTCGTTGTCTCCTACTGGCGCCGCTGGATCACGGGCGCCGTTGCCGTCGCCCTCGCGGTGGGGATGCTCTCCACCGTCGTCCCTTCCGACGGACCCTTCGAAGACACCGGCCTCGGCGGTCTGTGGGGGTTGCAAGTCGGCGGGACTCCGCTCGTCCTCGCTGCAGCCAAACTTCTGGCAATTGCATTGTTGGCCCCAGCCCTGCTGTGGCCCAGAAGTATCGGCCCATTCTATTACCGTGGCATCCGCCAAGCGTATTTCGCTCTGCGGGCGGGTTGGCGGGTCCTGTGGATGGCTGGCGCTTATGTCGTACACCAACTGGACCGGTTCGACGGCAAGATGCGTGACGTCGCCCGCCGCCGTAAGGAAGAGGCCGGGACGCGCTCGCAAGCCCAGGGAGGAGCCGGACCGCCTGCGGAGGATGGGGCGGGCCCGGAGTCGTCGGCCTGGAACCAGTCCCAACCCGGCATGATACCGACGTGGGACCCGGTCGAACCCGCCGCCCGAATAGCGGCGCCGGAGAATTCCCCGTCCGCCGCGGACAGTGCTCCATCGGGCAAACAGAATAGCTCCGCCTGGCAATTGCCGCCCGTCGACTTGCTGGCGCCGCCCGACACTCACCATGCGCCGGCGTCTGCCCTGCAGCAAATGGCGCGGCTGGTGGAAACCACCCTGGGCGACCACGGCGTCAGGGTAGAGGTTACCGACATCAAGGCCGGCCCACGCATCGTTCAATTCGGCCTGGTGCCGGGCTGGGTCTCCAGGAAAAGCGGAGACTCGAAAGACGGCGGCGAGCCAGGGGAACGCAGCCGGGTCAAAGTACAGAGCATTCTGACCCGGGAAAAAGACATGGCGCTGGCCCTGAAGACCCCCTACCTCCGGATGGAAGCGCCTGTGCCCGGAGAGGCCTTGGTGGGTCTGGAAGTGCCCAATCCGTCTCCGAGTAAGGTCCACCTGCGAGAGGTGATGGAAACGCCGGGTTTCTCCGGCATGGCCTCCAAAGGCGGCCTGCCAATCGCCATTGGCCAAGACACCGGAGGAGGCGCCGTGGCATTGGACCTGGCTGCCCTGCCGCATATATTGATTGCCGGGTCAACCGGGGCCGGGAAAAGCGTCATGATCAACTCCATAGTGGCCTCCTTCCTGTTGACCAACGCCCCGGACCAATTGCGCATCCTGATGATTGACCCCAAACGCGTGGAGTTGACCCCTTTCAACGGCATTCCCCATTTGATTTGCCCGGTCATCGTCAACGCAGACGAGGCCAACGGCTCCCTTCAGGGGCTGATCCGGGAGATGATGCGGCGGTACAAGCTAATGGAGGAGATGGGCACTCGCAACATCGACGGGTACAACAGCCGCTCCAAGGAGAAAATGCCCTACCTTGTGCTGATCGTGGACGAGCTGGCTGACCTGATGATGGTCGGCGGGTTCGACATCGAGCAAAACCTGGTGCGGCTGGCACAGCTGGGACGGGCCACCGGCATCCACCTCGTGCTGGCCACCCAGCGTCCGTCGGTGAACGTGGTGACCGGGCTCCTCAAGGCCAACATCGCCGCTCGAGCCGCCTTCGCGGTAGCTTCCCAAGTCGATTCCCGGGTGATACTCGACGCCGTGGGCGCCGAGAAGCTGATGGGCAAAGGCGACATGCTCTTGCTGCACAAAGAATCGCCCAAGCCGCGACGGGTCCAGGGCACCTTGGTCTACGATCAAGAGATCGAGCAGATTGTGGAGTTTTGGCTGAACCAGAAGGGCCCCCCGGTCCCGGCTATCAGCCTCGAAGAAGAGGAGGAAGAAGCCGGACCGGACGGTCCTGATATCGACGCCCACATGCTGGAGACCGCCCGGGAGCTGGCGGCCCGCAATCCCGATCTCACTCCCTCCTACCTGGAGCGCCGCCTCAAAATCGGCGGCCGCAAGGCTGATCAGATTATGGAAGTCTTGGGGGAAGAGGGATTTATCTAGACAGCATTAAGGCGCCATCTATTCGAGGGGGCTAGCCGATTTCAATTGGCCAGCCCCTTTGATATTATTTAACCGTTCCTTAACCGTTTCATCTGACACGCATATTCAGCCGTGTTCCGGAAGCTTCTTTGCTCATTGACCTGCATTGCCACACCTATCCCAAGTCAGACGACAGCTTCATGAGCGTGGACGAACTAATACACGAGGCCAAGGTGGTGGGACTGGACGGAGTGTGTCTGACCGAACACGACATCTTCTGGACCGCCGGAGAAGTGATGGAGCTCTCGCGCCGCCATGACTTCCTGGTGCTGGCGGGTTGCGAGGTCAACACCGATTCCGGACATGTCCTGGTGTTCGGCCTCCAGCGGTACGAGTTCGGCATGCACCGTCCCGAATACCTCAAAGCGTTGGTGGAGCAGGCCGGCGGCGCGATCATCGCCGCCCATCCCTACCGCCGCCGGTTCTTGCCCGGTCCGGCCGAAAAGGCCGAGGCCAGGGAAGAAATGCTGGAACGGGCCAGCAAAGACCGGTTATTCCAATACTGCCAGGCCATAGAGGGCCTCAACGGACGGGGCACCACGGAACAGAACCGGTTTTCCCAGGACCTGGGCGACCGTCTGTCCGCTCCTTTCACCGCTGGCAGCGACGCCCACCGCGTGGAACAGCTTGGGACTGCCGCCACCGAGTTCCCGGAGAATGTTCGCGGGTTGGACGATCTGATCGCCTGTCTGCGCGGCGGGGAATACAGTCCTGTGGAATTGCGGCCCAATGGGTTTGTGGCCGGCAGCCGGACAGAGTAGTGGCAATTCTTGCGATAGACAACCTCCACGTGGAATTCCGTACCCGGGCGGGGACGGTCAAAGCCCTCAACGGAATATCCCTGACTCAAGAGGAAGGGCAGATCTACTGCGTGGTGGGCGAGAGCGGGGCGGGAAAGAGCACCCTGGCCTTGGCTATCATGGGACTGCTCCCCAACACCGCCAACGTCATGCAGGGAAGCATCTCTTTCCAAGGCGCCGACCTGTTGCGGTCGAGCCCGGACTATATCCGCCGACTCCGGGGCCATGAAATCGCCATGGTGTTCCAGGACGCCCAAGCGGCCCTGAATCCGGTGGAGCCCATCGGCACTCAACTGGAAGAGGTGATCCTGCAACACAGCAACCTCTCCCTGAGAAATGCCAATCGGTTGGCCCAAGAGACACTGCACGAAATGGGATTGCCCGACCCGCGCCGGGTGATGGGACAGTACCCGTTCGCCCTGAGCGGCGGGATGTGCCAGCGGGTGATGATGGCGATAGCCTTGGTGTTGCGTCCCAAGCTGCTCATTGCCGATGAACCAACCTCGGGCCTCGACGTCACCCTCCAAGCCGAAATCCTGGAGAAACTTCGCACCATGGTCCGGGAACAGAAGTCATCGATTCTGCTCATTACCCACGACATGGGCGTCGTGGCTTCAATGGCCAACAAGGTGGGAGTCATTTACGCCGGCACCATGGTGGAGCATGCCGACGTCATTCCGTTGTTCCGCCGAGCCCAGCATCCCTACACTTGGTCGGTGCTCCAGTCCTTGCCGCGGCTGGACGAGCCTGGGCGCCGGATCCAGCCGCTTCCCGGGGCCCCACCGGATATGATGATCCTCCCGGATGAATGCCCATTCCTGCCCCGGTGCTTCAAGGCGATGGGTCGATGCCGCACCGACCCCCGGCCCAGCCTGGCGGAGGTGGAGCCGGACCACTACGTTGCCTGCTACAATCCGGTGCTGCCGCCAGACTGACATCCGGTCCCGGTCAACGATGGGCCACCGCCGGGCCTACCGGAACGCCGCCTGCTCTCCCACCAGTAACTCCAAGGCCAACTCCGGCTCCAGTTGCCCCTGCTTGATGGCAAGGTCGGCTTCCAACAACCGGTTGTAGCGCCAGACGATATCCGGAAGCGGGTGACGGCGGGCCTGTTCCAGGGTCTTGCGGACCACGAAATCCGAGGATACGCCCAATCGTCCGCCGATTTCGCCTGCGGCCACACCCTGATCGATCGCGTCCCGGGCCAAGGCCAACAACCGCAGTTGCCGCTCCACCATACCGATGATGTAGGGAGCTTCCCGGCCGTCTTCCTTGAGTTGGTGCAAGAGACGCAACGCTACGGTCGGGCGCCCATCGATCATGGCGTCGACGGCGACGAAGATGCTTGCCTCTCGGACCTGGGACACCATGGACTGAACGTCGGCCTCGGCAATCTCCCGAGACCCCCGGCCGGAGACGTACAGCGACAGCTTCTCCAACTCCTGCTCCAGGGTCCAGAGGTCGTTGCCCACGAGATCGGTGAGGGAGCGGATCGCGGAGGGTGAGATAGCAGCGCCTTTGGCTTCCGCCGCCTCCTTGGTCCAACGGGCGAGCGCCTCGCCCCTGGGAGCCGACAGCTCTTCAACCTGGCACACGGGACGCAGCAGCCGCAACAATGGGTTGTTGCCCGACAACGGTCCGTCGATAAACGTCAGGACCGTGGATTCGGGCATATTGGGAATGCCGTCAGCCAGCGCCCGCCATTCATTGACCGCCGGCGAGTCAGCGGAAGCCGCCCTCCGGCCCGAACGCTGCCTGCCAGTGGACGACTCAGCCGTGCCCAGGAGCCCCTCCATTACAATCACCCGGTGGTCGTCCATAAAGGGGATGGCGTTGACGATACTGAGGACTTCGGCCGGATTCGCCCGGCCCCCTTGCAACCGGTGCCGGTTGGCGTCCAGCACCCCTTCCGGGGCCTGTTCCGCTTCCAGTTGGGCCAAGCGCCGGGGAGCGAGAAAACCATCGCCGAAGATTACGGTAGCGGGCAACTAGTCCTCAATCGAGGCCATGGGCCAATACCTAAGGTTCGCAGTCCAAAGCGGCCAGCAGGCCGTCCAGTTCGCTGTCGCCGCCGAAGGCGCATCGCCGGGCCATCCGGTACAGGTTATCCAGGTCGGACTTGTGCACTGAGCCCTGAGGCGTATCGACGTTGATCCAGTCGACTAC
Organism: Dehalococcoidia bacterium; assembly: GCA_965220625.1. Classification (GTDB taxonomy): domain Bacteria; phylum Chloroflexota; class Dehalococcoidia; order Lucifugimonadales; family UBA3495; genus VXOI01. Next base: position 1,313,770 of record CBDCQN010000001.1, on the reverse strand, counting down.
CCGGCCGCGCTTGTTGAGGACTTTTAACGTCGGGATGTCGGAGCCAATGCCTCTCCAGTCCATGTCGATAACGATGGAGAGGTCTCCCACCAGAGCAACGAACGTGTCCTCATCCGTGGTAGGCTTCCAAGGCACCTTGTCGGCCTGGGTCCTCTCCAGGAGCTTGTCGAGGATATCGATCATCGTTGCCATGTAGGGTCACCTCGGGCGGTTGGTGCGGGGCCTGGTTTCCACCGGCGGGCAGCACTTGATTACAGCCCAGTCTCCAGCGTAGCCAACAACTCATCCAAGCGCTTGTCCACGCCCTGCGCCGAGCGTTTGGCCGCTTGGAACAACGGGACCAGAAACTCATTCTCGTCCCGGGAACCTCCCCCGTACTGAAGGGATTCCAACTCGGTACTCTTTTCGTCAAAAATGGCAAGCTTGATCGATGTTCGATTGGCAACTCCCGTCGCTTCAGAAGAAATCATCACTGACAAGTTGCCGACGACGGCTGAAAAGAAGTTCGGATTTACGTTAGATTTCCACGGGATTCTGCTTTCGCTAGTGCGTTCCATCAACTTGAAGGCGATTTCATTCATATCGGCCATGTCATTCACCCACTGTGTCCTCTGGAAACATCATACTACTTGCCAACCTGACCAGCGCATCCTGAATCGAGTTCAGCGCCGGATAGAAGTCGTCGAGTCCCTCGATCTGACCACCGGTTGCGACCGTAGCTGCCACTCGATTCTCCAGACCAATCAGATTAGGAATATGCGTTTCGCGCATTTCGAACCAATCTTCGCGTGGCACGGCGCCCTGAATGTCTCCAAGAATCATGCGAAGATAATGGTAATGTTCAAGTCCGTAGCGGAGTTGCTCGTCGCTGTGGACCGTCTTGATCCGTTCGATCACCCCGATGGCATTTCTCAGGTCGACAACGCTTAGTCTGCCCCTTATAGACTGACGGGCTTCAACGCTGGCGGTTTCGGCAGCGCGTGCCGCCGTACGGGCCTGCAATGCCACTCGTATCGCGAACGCCAGCCCTATCGTTGATACGACAAGGCCGGCCAAGCTGACAAAACCGCCCCACATATCCATTACGGACCTAGGCGGAAATCTCCTGGTGGCGGGGGTGGAAGCCTGACTTGTCCTCGTAAGCGCCTGTTTCGGGGAAGATTTGAGTGTAGATGGCGCGGGAACGGGCCGTTACCGTCTTGGTGACCCTTTCGTAAAGCGCCGTGGGGTCCGCGTTTTGCGCTTGGTACATCTCGTGGCGCAGCGCGCTGGAATCCTCCATTTCCCACAGGCACATGTACTTGAGCATTCCGTCGTCGCCGCTCTCCAACTTGAATCGCCGGGCGCTGACGTAACCTGGAATCTCCAGACGTTCCGGAATGTGCTGCTGGTTGTACCAGCGGTGGAACTCTTCCTCGTCGGCAGGGTCTACGTCCATCATTACCACCATCACGGTGGAGCTGATGCGCTGTGTCGGAGTGTCGCCGTTTCGGTCCTGCATTTTGGGGGCCCTCTCGCAAATTTCCCTTGTCCGCCGCTGAGGGGTAGTATAGCATTGGTAAGATTGTGGGCCGGGTGGTCCGTCCGGGTGTTCCAAGGAAAAAGAATGCAGTCAGGCAGGATGAATTTGTGTGCGGAATAGTCGCGTATGTTGGCAACGATGACGCTTGGCCGATAATCTACGAGGGGTTGAGGCGGCTGGAGTACCGCGGCTACGACAGCGCCGGGATCGCCGTAGTCAGTCCTTCCGGCAAGTTCCACCTTCGTAAGACGGTGGGAAAGGTCAACGGACTGGAGGACTTGGACGAAGTCTCCCACCCCGACGGCTATGTCGGCATGGGCCACACCCGCTGGGCCACGCACGGCCGGCCATCCCAAGCCAACGCCCACCCTCATGCTGACTGCAACGACAGGGTTGTGGTGGTCCACAATGGCATCGTCGAAAATTACCGTGAGATCAAACGTCGGTTGACCGCCAGCGGCCACATGTTCCGGTCGGAGACCGACACCGAGGTACTGACGCATCTCGTGGAAGAAGGTCTCGACCTGGGACTGGACTTCCCGGAGGCATTCCGCCGGATGGGAGGCATGGTGAAGGGGTCCCAGGCCATCATGGCCATGCTGTTGGACGACGATACCGAGATCTGCGCCCTGCGCCTGGGGTACGCCGGCGGCATCGTAGTAGCCCATCACGGCGAACAGGCCATGATAGGCAGCGATCTGCCCGCATTGCTACCCATGCTGGAGCGAAATACCCAGATCGGAGAGGTGGGCTTTCTGGAAGCCGGGGAAGTGGCCATTGTAAACCGGAACGGCGTCGAGTATCAGGACCTTCAGGGCGAGCAGTTGGCCAAACAGACCCGGAGTGTCTCCCAGGATGAGATGGTCGCCGACAAGGGCGGCTATCACCACTACATGCTCAAAGAGATCATGGAGCAGCCCCAAGCCGTGGCCAGCGCGATGCGTGAGCGGGTGGACTTCGAACGCGGCCGGGTGGAACTGCCGGAATTCCCGTTGTCTCCCGCACAGGTCGCCGGTCTTGACCGGGTGGTCTTTATCGGCTGCGGCACCAGCCTCCACGCCGCCCAAGTGGGGCGGCACCTCATCGAGCGTTTCGGAGGGCTTCCCGCCGAGGCCGAAAGCGCCTCGGAGTTCCGCTACCGTGACCCCTACATTGGGGCCAATACCCTGGTCGTCGCCATCGGACAATCGGGAGAGACTGCCGACACGGTGGCCGCCATGCAACTCGCCCGGGAGAAAGGGGCCCATCTGGTCGCCATTTGCAACGCCGAGGGCAGCCAGGCCGCCCGTATGGCGGACGGCGCACTATACATGCGTTCCGGCCTGGAGGTGGGCGTCGCCAGCACCAAGACGTTTATCGCGTCGCTGACGATCTTGAACCTGCTGGCCATATATATCGGGCAGTCCCGTGGTTTCCTGGAGCCGGAAGCGACAAAAAAGCTGGTGGAAGGGCTGGCCCAGTGCCCCCGGCTGATCGGCGAAATGCTGGCCGGGTCGGAGGAATACCGTCAACTGGCCGAGAAGTGCGCCGGCTATAACAACTTCCTGTTCCTGGCGCGCGGTCTCAACGCCCCCATCGCCCTGGAAGGGGCGCTGAAGCTCAAAGAGATAAGCTACATCCACGCCGAGGGATACCCGGCGGGAGAGATGAAACACGGCCCCATCGCCTTGATTGACCCGGGAATGTGTACCGTAGCCCTGGCTCCGAGGGACGCGCTGTACGATAAGGTGGCCGGCAACCTGAAAGAAGTCAAGGCGAGGGACGGCACGGTCTTGGCCGTGCTCACCGCCGGCGACACCGACTTGGCCCAAGACGTGGACTTTTCTGTGTACATCCCCGAGGCCCCCGACCACCTGGTCCCCATCCTTGCCACCATACCGCTCCAGTTATTGGCCTATCACGTCGGCCTGCTGCGCGGCTGCGACGTGGACCAGCCCCGGAACCTGGCCAAGTCGGTCACCGTAGAGTAGGGTTAACCGGTACCCCGTCCCGCCAACCACCTTGGCTGCTGCCCGTGGTATCCATCTGGAGGCTCCTTGATTCGTCAACGACCGGCTATGTTGAGCCAATTCGTTGGCCGTTCGACAGTAGTCGTTGACAATCGGCCAATTATCTGTTGAACTCGGCAATCGTGCGATGAAATTATTGAGTACTTGAAAAACTCGATGCCAGTCGAGCAACTTACCCAAGTCTGGAACCAAGATCGAAGGATTGATCCGATGTACCTGAAACTCGACCACCCCCCGGTTCGCTACGCGAACTATGTTTCATTGATTGACCCTCAATTGGCCGCCAACCTTGATGCGGTCCGCTCGGAGATGGGAAACCAGCGGGTCCTGCACCTCAACAGCACCGCCACCGGGGGCGGCGTGGCCGAGGTCCTCCAGTCAATGGTGCCTCTGAGCAACTCCTTGGGCATCGAGACCGAAAGGATCGTAATCAACCCACCCTATCCCGAATTCTTCCAGGCCACCAAGAAGATACACAACCTTCTGCAGGGGGCCGAGGGCTCGTTGACCGGTGAGGAATGGGAAGTCTACTTCCGTTCGATCAAGGAAGTGGCCCGTGCCATGAAGCGGGACGGGCTGAAGGCCGACGTTTGGGTGCTTCATGACCCCCAGTTGTTGCCCTTGGCCCGATTCCTGCGGGAGCAGGACGGCTCCACTTGGCTGTGGGTGTGCCACATAGACCTCACGACTCCCAACGACAGCGTTTTGGACACGCTGCTGCCGTTGACCAGTCACTTCGATCACTTGGTGTTCAGCCTGCAGGACTACGTTCCCGACGGCCTGGACAGCCGGACGCCGGTGTACATCGCACCGCCAGCCATCGACCCACTCAGCGTAAAGAACACCGCCATGCCAGATGATTCGGCCCGGAGCATCGTGTCGGCTATGGGGATAGACACCAACCGGCCCCTCATCTCCCAAGTGTCGCGCTTCGACCTGTGGAAGGACCCTTGGGGGGTGGTGGACGCCTTCCGGACCGCCCGTGAATCCGTCCCCGGGCTGCAACTCGCGCTGTTGGGCCTGAGCCAGGCCACCGACGACCCCGAGGCTCTGGACGTACTGGCCAGCGTCCGCGCCCACGCCGCCGGGGACCCGGACATTCATCTCTACTACGACCCGGCTGGTCTTCCCGATACTATCGACCGCATCGTCAATGCCTTTCAGGTGGCGTCACTGGTGCTGATGCAGAAGTCCACCCGGGAGGGCTTTGGTCTGACCGTTACCGAGGCCATGTGGAAGAGCCGGCCTGTGATCGGCGGCAACGCCGGAGGCATTAGAACGCAAATAAAGGACGGCGTGACCGGACACTTGGTTTCCTCGCCGGAGGAATGCGCCCGGCGCATCGTCGAGTTGGTCCAATCGCCGGAATTGCGGTTGCGAATCGGCGGGGCCGCCCGGGAAAGCGTCCGCCAACGGTTTCTACTGCCTCGCCTGACCCATGACTACCTGAGCGTGGCCCAGTCCCACAAGTCCCGGCGGCAGCGCGCGTACGCCAACGGTGCGGACGAGGCGAGCGCCCTGGAACACCTGATTCCCGGTCGCAGGCCGCAATTCCAGGTTGGCGCCCCCAACGCCCATTCCATTTAGGCCGGAAACTCTCTTCGACTTGGACCCCTGACCCGTCTGGCCAGAGCGTACCTCAAGGCCGCTGGTTGCCCCTGGTACCTGGATGGGGTAGAGTCAGAATGCAATCGCACAGACTCCACGTGCTTGACAGGCCAGGGGCGGGAGATGTCTATGGACACCACAACGGTAATCGTCATGATTGACGGTCTCGACCCTGAGTACTTGGACGTGTGCGAAGCCCCCAGGTTGGCGGAGATCGCCGGGCTCGGCTTCCGTACCGCCGCCAAGGCCTTGATGCCCACGGTAACCAACGTCAACAACGTGTCCCTCGTGACGGGCAGCTACCCAAGTTCCCACGGCATCACGTCCAACTACTGGTGGGACCGGCAACGTGACGCCGAGTACTACATGGAGTCCGGGGAGTACCTCTGCACGGAAACGATGTTCCAGAGGGCCAAGGCGAAGGGAGCGCGCTCGTTGCTGGTCACCGCCAAAGACAAGCTCCGCAGGCTGCTCAGCGACGGGACGACGATCAACGTCTCCTCCGAGAAACCGCCGGGCTGGCTGGCGCAGTATGTCGGTGAGCCTCCGCCGGTCTACTCCCTCGAGGTCAACCCGTGGGTCATAAACACTGGCCGCTATCTCATGGCGGAGCAGGAGTTCGACCTGGTCTACCTGACCACCACCGACTACGCGATGCACACCTATCCACCGGAACATCCGGAGTCCCAACGGCACATGACCCTGCTGGACGAAGCAATAGGCCGGTTGATGGACGATTTCCCCGATTCGCGCATTTTGATCACCGCCGACCACGGCATGTCCTCGAAACGGCGCATGGTGCATCTGCCGCATGAACTCCGCAGAGCAGGAATTGAGGTGCGGGCGGTCCCCATCATCAAAGATCTGTATACGGCACACCATTCGAATCTGGGCGGTTGCATCTACCTGCACCTGGACCCTGATCGTGTGTCCTCAGCTATGGAAGTACTGCTCAATACCGACGGCGTCGAAGAGGCCCTGCCTCGAGATGAAGCGGCCCGCCGGTTCCGGTTGATGCCGGAACGCATCGGTGACATCATGGTCATGGGAGCCCCTGACGTCGTATTCGGAGACCCCGATGAAACCGAACTGCCGCCGGACCTCCGGTCGCACGCTTCGTCCCACGAGTCCGACGTGCCGGTCGTTGGCTTTGGTCCCGGGCTGGATCCGTCCCAATTCAGGGAGAACCGCGATGTGGGGCGCTTCGTTCTCGACCAACTTTTGGCCTGACCAGAACACCCCATGAACGCCTTCTGTGTCGCCGCCCCCGCCACCACCGCCAACCTCGGGCCGGGATACGACTGCCTCGGACTAGCCCTTGACCTGTGGAACACCGTGGAAGTCGATGTGCTGCCCCGGGGATCGTCTCCCGTGGTCGAAGTGACCGGCGAGGGGGCCGGTGAACTCGAGGAGGGGACCGGCAACCTGGTGTACCGGGCCATGGAGTTCCTGTTCGCCGAAGCGGACGCGGAGATGCCGCCGGTCGGCCTGAGTTGCCGAAACGAAATTCCCTTGGCCCGGGGCCTGGGCAGTAGCGCCGCCGCCATCGCCGGCGGCTTGGCCGCGGCCAATCACCTGTGCGATTCCAAGTTCCCGGCGGCTGACCTCCTGGAGATGGCCGCCACCATCGAGGGCCACCCGGACAACGTGGCGGCGGCGGTGCTCGGCGGGTTGCGTTTGGTGGTTACGGAGGGGCGGCAACTTTACACGGTCTCGGTCAACGTTCCATCCGAGATTCACGCGGTGTTATTCGTTCCCGAAGTCAGAATCGCCACGGCGGATGCCCGCGCCGTCATGCCGGAACAGGTGACCGTGGCCGACGCCGTACACAACATGGGGCGGGTGGCCCTGCTGGTTGCGGGGATGGCGACGAATCACCCGGAGTACCTGGAAGTGGCCACCCAGGACCGGTTGCACCAGCCCTACCGCCAACCGCTCTTCCCGGCGATGAAGCTCCTTTTCAAGGCCGCTATGGACGCCGGCGCACTGGGGGTTTTTCTTTCGGGAAGCGGATCGACTGTCTTGGCGCTTACTCGCGGCCGGGAAATGACAGTGGCCTACGAGATGGCCGAGGCTGCCCGGCAGGCCGGGGTAGAGGGCGCCGTCAAGGTCACTCGTACCACCGAATTGGGAGCGCACCTGGTCGATAGTCCCGTTCGGGTCAACTAAGCATGGGACTCGTGGTACAAAAATACGGCGGATCGTCCGTAGCCGACGCCGAGAAAATCTTGAGCGTCGCCCGGCGGGTCATTGAGACCCGGAAAGGCGGCATAGACGTTGTGGTGGTAGTGTCTGCTATGGGGGACACTACCGACGACCTGATAGAGCTGGCTACTTCCGTTTCTCGTGACCCCAACCCGAGGGAGCTGGACCTCCTGCTTTCCACCGGGGAATTAGTGTCGTGCACCCTGCTGACTATGGCGTTGCGGGACCTCGGCCAGGATGCCATCAGTCTGAGCGGACCGCAAGCGGGGATTCTGACCGACACGAGCCACGGGCGGGCCCGGATCCACCGGGTCGACACCGGACGGGTGCGACATGAGTTGACGCAAGGACGGACCGTGGTGGTGGCCGGTTTTCAGGGAATCACCGAAGGAGAGGACATCACCACGCTGGGCCGGGGCGGCAGCGACACCACTGCCGTGGCGTTGGCCGCCGCTCTGGGCGCGGACCGGTGCGAAATTTACACCGACGTGGAGGGAATCTACACCGCCGACCCCCGGGTGGCGCCCCGGGCCCGGAAACTGGAAGAGATCGGGTACGAGGAGATGCTGGAACTGGCCAATCACGGCGCCAAGATGCATCCCCGGTCCATCGAGTTGGGCGCGGCCTACCGGGTGCCCATTTTCGTGGGGTCGAGCTTCAACAACGCTCCGGGCACCCTGATCCACGGCGGCTGCGAAACGGCGGGCAAGCTGCCGGAACATATTTTACCAACGGTTGGACCACCGGCTGGCCTGGCGGAAAATTCGACCGAAAATCCGCTCCGGGACACGCCGGGGAATGCGATGGAAGATAGAGTTAAAGTAACCGGTATAGCATTGAACGCCAACGTTGCCAAGATTACGGTGCGGCGGGTTCCCGACCGTCCGGGCATCGCGGCCGCGCTATTCGAACCCTTGGCCGAGGCATCCATCAGCGTGGATACCATCGTCCAGAACACCAGCGCCGACCTCAACACCGATATCAGCTTCACGGTAAGCCGCGACGACCTGGCCGTCGCCCTGGCCAGAGTGACGGCGCTCACGCGGGAACTGGGCGCGGGCGGTGTGGTCAGCGACGCCGGACTGGCGTCCGTGAGTATCGTGGGGTCAGGGATGCAAAACACGCCCGGATATGCCTCGCGTATGTTCCGCTCCCTGGCCAACGGGAACGTCAACATCGACATGATCACAACGTCGGAAATTCGTATCTCCTGTATCATCAAAGAGGAGGACTGCAGGGAAGCGGTGCGGTTGCTGCATCGAGACTTCGAACTGGACCAGGACTGATCTGGTCCTGGACGGGTCTCACGCTCCCGGCCCCTGAGACTTCCCGTCGAAGAGTTACGCCGGGCCAGAATCCCCAGCCGGAAGGTACCCCTTGTCCCAACCCTGCTTGCCCTACCTGTCGGTCGTCATTCCCGCCTACAACGAGGAAGACCGTATAGCCTATACGCTGCAACAGGTTATCGGGTACCTGGCCGAGCGCGACTATCCTTGGGAAGTGATCGTGGCGGACGACGGCAGCACCGACGCCACGGCCGAAATCGTCCAGCGGCAAGGCTCCGGTTACTCCCAGGTGCGCCTTTTATCCCTCCCCCACGCGGGCAAGGGGTGGGCGGTCAAAAACGGCATGCGGGCCGCGACCGGCGACTACCGGCTTCTGTGCGACGCCGATCTCTCCGTGCCCATCCAGCAGGTGGAGCGCTTGCTGCCTCCGTTGGGACCTGACGCGGACATTGCAGTAGGGTCCAGGGAAGCCCTTGGAGCTGCCCGGTACGGTGAGCCGTCCCGCCGCCACTTCATGGGGCGTGTCTACAACGGCTTGGTCCGCCGGCTGGCTGTCCCAGGCTTGGAAGACACCCAGTGCGGCTTCAAATGTTTCAAGCGCGGTCCCGCCACAGACCTGTTCGACCGGCAGACCATGGACGGGTTCGCTTTCGACGTCGAACTTTTATACTTGGCGCGCCAGCAGGAGTTGACCGTCCGGGAAACCGGGGTGGACTGGTACTACCGGGAGAGGAGCAAAGTCCGGCCCCTGCGTGACTCATTGGCGATGGCCCTGGACCTGCTGCGGATCAAGTGGCGACACCGGAAAGCCTGAGCCATCGGCACCGTACCATACGCCGGATACCGATGTCCGGCTGTTACGGGCCCGGCGCCGGTTTCGAAGCCGGACCGGCAGCCCGGTCGCAAGGGGCTTGCGGAGCGGGTGAAAAACGTAGAATTTACCCCGATATTTGGTATTGACCTATCCCATGCAATTGGTGTAACAGTTTAACCGTCGCAGCTTCGAGACCGCGCTCGCCAGCCTCAGTTCTCATGTTCGAGGCCGCCGCCCTAGGTCGATACGACTGGCTCAATTGCAAGCTGTCCTGGAGAACCGATGAACCGGAACACAACACAAACACCTAGCGGTCTCAGGCTTAAACGGGACTTGGACCGGGAAGCCGTGGACCTTGCCCTCAAAGGGGAGTGGGAAAGGGCCACCGAAGTGAACCGCGCAGTCATCGAGTTGTTCACCGATGACGTGGAAGCGATGAACCGTCTCGCCAAAGCACTCATGGAACTTGGCGACTATGGCGAAGCCGGGAAAGTACTGGACAGTGTCTCAGCCGTCGCTCCATACAACAAAATCGCCAAAAAGAACCGGGCGAGACTGGACCAGTTGAGCAGTAATCCCTCCGGTAGCAGGCGCCACTCCCCAAGAGCGGCGGGCAAACCCCAACTATTCATCGAGGAAAGCGGGAAATCCACCACGACCATCCTGCGCCGTCCCACCAGCCGTCCCGTTGCCGCCGGCGTTTCGCCCGGGGAGCCGGTTGACCTGGTGCAGGAGAACAACACGTTGAACGCCTATTCCGGGGACGGCGATTTCTTGGGGCAATTGGAGCCCAAGTTGGGCAAAAGACTGGCCGGGCTGATGAAAGGGGGCAACACGTACGCAGCCGCAGTAATTGGAGTGACCCCCCGGGGAGTCTCCGTTATCATCCGGGAGACTTTCCGCCATCGCAGCCTGCACAACGTATGCTCATTTCCCAATAGCGCCAAGGACGACGCCTTGGTTCACCTTAACGACAAAGTTGCCCGGCTCTTTCGGAACGACGACCGACGCCGCGATCAAGGCGACGGGTCCGACGAAGATGACGAGGGGGAAGACGCTATCGAGGAGGAAGTCATGGAAGACGACTGGACGGAGAACGAATAGTATCGCCCGCGGCTGCCTTCCGCCTCCCGGCTGAATCGAGACCGCCTATACCTGCCGGCGCTTGACCGCTTCATCCGCTCGATTTCGATAGACTTGGCAAGGGTATTGATTAGTCATGGATACGCATATAGAATTAGGCACTGTCTCCCAGACCGAACCTTCCCAGACCGGACTTCAGGGAGCGACGTGTAATTCTCATGCCATAAGAGGAGGACAGGTGATTGAATGTACTAGGTTGTCATCTTTTGCTGGAACTCAGGGACTGTAACCCCACCCTCCTTAACGACCTAGACTACATACGTCGGGTGATGCTGGCGACCGCCCATGACGTAGGCGCCACAGTCGTCGGAGAGTCCTTCCACCGCTTTACCCCACAGGGTGTTACCGGAATTCTGGCCATCGCGGAATCACACATCTCCATACATACTTGGCCGGAGTACAGGTACGCCGCCGCAGACATATTTTCGTGCGGGTCATCGTTCCTGCCCCATGAGGCCGCCGCCCGGCTGATTGAGCAATTTGAGTCCCTCGACCCGGACATCAGGGAGATCCAGAGAGGCTTGGTGGCCGACGCCGTGGCTGGCTGAACCACCGCAGGGTCCTCGGAATCCATGGAATTATCCGGCAATTGGTTTATCGAGAGCGTATCACCGGACCTGGCGGTAATGTTGCGGGTCCGGGAGATTCTCTATTCCGGAGAAACACCCTACCAAAAGGTCGAAATCATCGACTCCGAGGTGTTCGGACGCACTCTGGTCCTCGACGGCAAGACCCAGTCCACCGAAAGGGACGAGTTCGTGTACCATGAGACCTTGGTGCATCCGGCGATGCTATGTCATCCGGACCCGCGCCGGGTGTTCATCGGCGGGGGCGGCGAGGGCGGTACCCTCCGGGAGGTGTTGGCCCACCGGACGGTCCAGGAAGCAACTATGCTGGACTTGGACCAGGAGGTCGTGGACCTTTGCCGCCGCTATTTACCCAACCATCACCAAGGCAGCTTCGACGACCCCAGGACCGGTCTGTTCCATCAAGACGCCAGGGGCTTTCTGGCGGAAGATGGAGAGGGGTACGACGTCATCATCCTCGATCTGGTGGATCCCCTTGAGGGGGGCACCGCCTTCCTGCTATACACCGAAGAGTTCTACCGGATCGCGAGGGCGCGACTCAACAGCGGCGGTGTTTTGGTAACCCAATCGGGACCGGCCGGACTGCCCAACCACCAAGAATGCTTTACCACCATCTACAATACCCTGCGGCGCGTTTTTGTCCACGCCGCCGGGGCCCAAGTGCACGTTCCGGCCTTCCAGACCCTTTGGGGTTTCACCCTGGCTTCCGACTCGCCACTTCTTCCGGCGGGGGGGCATTCGGTGGATGAATTGCTGGCTGATAGGGTAAGCAAAGGGCTGAAGCACTACGACGGCGAGACCCATCGCGGTATGTTCTCCCTTTCCAAGTACCTCCGCAACGGGCTGGAAAACGAGACCCGCGTCAACCGGGATGCCGCTCCGGTGTTCATGGTCTAGGCAAGAATACCAGCCCCGGCGTAGAAACCCTCCCTCCTGCCGAAAGATTACGTACACCGTCGCGGCGAAGCCTTCAAGCACCGTCAGTGTTATTGTCTTCCTTACCCGCAAAGGCCTGTACTTCATACTCCTGACCCTTTAGCCGCAGCGCCGTTAGTGTGTGTGCGTCGGGGTCGATTAGCCAATATTCGTTAACGCCGTTTCGGGGCGTTGAAGGTTCCGCGCTTCGTTCCGATCGCGCCTGGTGTCGCGGCTGCCATATTAGACCCGGTTCAGGCTCTACGGCTGGATCAGCACGCGCATCGAGCCGTCGGTGTCTCTGCGTTGGGTCAAGAGTTTGTGGCCTGCTTGTTCCGACCATAGGATGACGTCGTAGATGTTCAGGGCGTCGGCGAGGATGGCTTCGACGAATGACTGGCGGTCATGGTCCATCTGGTAGGTGAGAGCTGCGATCACCCCGGCGCAACTCTTGCCGCGGCCATCGATGACCACCCAGCCGCTGTTGCCGTCGCTGATTATGGGGGCCATATCGCCGTGGACGCTAATTTCGCCGCTTTTCCGCATGTCCAACTGGCGTTTGAACTCCGCTACCGCTTCCCAAGCCACGGCCCGGCCGCGGTCTCCGGAGGCGCAGACGGCGCCGCGCACCCCGACTATGTCGGGGTTTATGCGGGCCAGTTCGTCCAAGTCGTTGATCTTAAGGTGACCGGAAAGCGCGGTGCTCATGCCCATCTCCTTGCCCCGGAGCACGATGTCGCGTAAGACAGGCTCCGGCATGAAGTCAAAAAGATTCCGCCCGTCCTTGGTCAGGGTGTCGATCAGGAACCCGTCACACTCGCCGTCCTTGGCCAGTTGCACCATGCAAAGCGGGTCGAGGCCGTCCTCGTAGAGCTCGTTGTCGGCGAACACCGAGCCGATGAGCTTGGTATTGAACCCCTCCAGTGCCCGCCTGGCCTGCCGCAGCACATCGACGGCGGTATCGTAGTCGCCGCGCTGGAAGCCTACTTTCACCGACGTAGCGTCCAGGTGTGCCGCCGCGTAGACGGCCATCGCCACTGTGCCGGGCTGGTTGGGCACCACGCCCAAGGTGACGCTGACGTGCTTTTCCACCGGGATTATGCCCCGTACCTGGCGCACGATTGAAGGATGTCCCGACCCTACCAGGGCCTCCTGCAGATTTTTGACGTCGACGACGTCGGCCCCGCCCTGCTCCGCTTCCAGGGCTTCGTCAACGTCCTGGACGCTCACCATCAGCAGCATCCCGGCGGCGAAATTGTTGTTGCCGTCCAGCCAGGCGGCCCTGGGTTGTGCCGCCGCAGCCATGGGCACCCGGGGTTTCAGGGGCTCAAGCTCGTCTCGCATTTGCTCTTTCTCCTGTCGTGTAAGGTCGATCAGGGGCGGGCGGGGAGGCCCGGCGGCCAGTCCCATCAACTCCGCCCAATGTTTCACCATAGAAACGGGCAGTGCCCCGTTGTACTTGTCGAGCGTCCGGGTCCACCAGGTGTCGGAAAGCTCGTTCAACCGGCGTATGTGCCGGTCGTAGAAGGCCTCGTCCAAGTCGCCCTTGGTGGCCCGGTCAATAAACTGGACGTAGTAGTTGGCCCCCGGAACGTCGAACCGCCAGTCCGAGGTGTTGGAGAACATCACCTGTTGCTGGAAGCCCAATTCCTGCGCTTTGAAGAATATCCACTCGTCGGGAGTGCTTATGATTGCTTCCTTGCCCAGGGTCAGGTGGGCCTCGATGGAGATTTGCTGATTGAAGCTGGCCTCTTTGATGCCGACGACGTTGGGGATGCGGCAGAGCCGCTCCAGGCCATTGGTGCTCATCACGATCCCGAACTGGGGCGAGTTGTAAAACATGATGGCCAGGTTGGTATTCTCGGCCAGAAGCCGGACGTACTCAACAACCTGTTCCTCGGTCTTCGTCACCATGAAGGGCGGAGCCACGACCAGCAGGTCGAACCCTTGGTCCTCGGCGTGCCGGGCAAGAGACAGCATCTCGGGGGCCGAAGAATCGGTAACGTGGGCAGCGATGAGCCAGTCACCAGCGGACTCCTCGGCGACCGTGTCCATTACGTCGATGCGTTCGTCGTGGGTCAGGCTCCAGAACTCCCCCATACCCCAGGTGCAGCCGGCCCCGGTGGTGCCGAGGCTTCTGATGTGGCGGATGTTGCGCTTCATCCCTTCCCGGTCGAAGCTGTCATCCGGAGTGAAGGGGGTAACAAGTGTCGTCCACTGGCCCTTGAGGGCCTCCCACGCCCACGCCTGGGCCTCTTGTTTCCGGTAATTAGCCATTACATGCACACTCCTTTAGGATGTGACGCCGGAATCACGTGGACCGTACGTCCGCAGGATAGCATCGCGTTCCGGCCAAGTATGGTCCTTGCATGCCGCATCCCAGCATTCGCCGCACCAGACCCGCGGGTCGTCCGGGCACTCGCCGCAGCAAGCATGGCAGTCGCACCCCTCCAACAAGCTGCAAGGGCATACCGTATTACTCGTCATGGTTCGCTCCGCCCATCGCTGACAGAACAAAACTGGGGCTACTCCGCGTCCATTCCGTTGCTTCGCAGGAAACGCGACGGGCACATTAGTCGCAGGCCAGATTATACGCTTGGCGAACGATTGGCGTGACACTGTTGGTTCGAGCGCAAGATATGGTTGTCGCTGCGCCTCGGCGGCAGCTTACCCTTTAGGTCGCAGTTTCCAGGTTGTTTTTGAGGCAGTATTCCTCTATTTGCCCAGCTGTCGGGCCGGTATCATTACCCTGCCATCCTATCTCGTTGATATCGTCGCGCAAGGCGGCGCACAGGACTGTCAACGTTGCTAGCCGTTGCTGGCCGTCGACTACGAGGTATGTGGGTATCGAAGAGAATGCGGTATCCGGCGCATGGACGATTGGATCCGCAAAATGTTCTGCATTGCCCGCTCCTAGTATGTCATCCCATAGCTTCTACCAATTGTCTTCTCTCCACTTGTAATCCCGTTGGAACACTGGAATCACGAACTGCTCAGGACCCGAAATTATCTGTTGGAAAGTCGTGTTTCTAGCTTCCACAAAGACTCCCGACCGTTCTTCGTCCTCGAACCCGGCACGAGGGTGGTTGGAATTTGATTCGGCACACGGCGGCTTAGTTACTGCTGGTGTACAACTCGGCGGGAATCAAGCTGCGAACGGTCTCAATGGTTCGTTTGGCTATTGGGACGGCTGCTTCGAGATCCTCCAGTTCTACGTCGATGTCATAGTAGCCCCTGTGGAGGATTTCAGCGCTTTCAAATCCGGCCAACAGGTAAGGGTCACCGGTTTGATTGGATACGTGAATCGCGAAGTTTTTCAATCTGCGATGCCGCCCCACATCCACTCCACCCACCACCGCCAGAGCGTGGAATGCTTGGGTAACGCTTCCCCAAAACATTTCCCCGGCTTTTGAGACCTCTCCCTTCCCCAGTGCCTCCTGGCCGTTTTCAAAGTACTGCTCGGAATGTTCCAGGTGCCGGCGGACTTTTAGCTGAATTTCAGAGATCAAGGCTCTATTCCTCGTCGCCGTACTGGCTCTTGAGGGAGTCCACCACGGCGGGGTCGGCCAAAGTGGTGGTGTCGCCCAAGGCGCGGCCCTCGGCCACGTCCCGCAGCAGGCGGCGCATTATCTTGCCGCTGCGAGTCTTGGGGAGCTCGGCGGCGAAGTAGATGTCGTCGGGGCGGGCCATCGCCCCGATCTTCCCGGCCACGTGGGCCTTGAGTTCGGTGATTACATCGTCGGACATGGCCACTTCGTCCTTCAGGGTTACGAAGGCCACGATAGCCTGGCCCTTCACCTCGTGGTCTTTGCCAATGCAGGCGGCCTCGGCGACCTTCAAGTTGTCGACCAGCGCACTTTCGACCTCCATGGTGCCGATGCGGTGTCCCGATACGTTGATCACGTCGTCCACGCGGCCTAGGAGCCAGAAATAGCCGTCCTCATCCAGCTTGGCTCCATCGGCGGTGAAATAGATGCCGGGAAACCGCGACCAGTAGGTGTCCTTGAACCGCTGCGGGTCGCCGTAGATGTTGCGCAGCATCGAGGGCCAGGGCCGCTTGATGGTCAGGTAACCGCCGCCACCGGGGCCCACCGCGTTCCCGGCCTCGTCCAGAATCTCGGCTTCGATACCGGGGAACGGTTGGGTTGCTGAGCCCGGTTTCAGCGTGGTCAGGCCCGGCAAAGGGGCGATCATGATGCTGCCGGTCTCTGTCTGCCACCAGGTATCCACCACCGGGCAGTTGCCCAGGCCGATGTTCTGCCAGTACCAGACCCAGGCCTCCGGGTTGATGGGCTCGCCCACGCTGCCCAGCAGCCGCAGGGTAGACAGGTCGTGGCGTTGGGGATACGAGACGCCCCAGCGCATGAAGGTGCGGATGGCCGTCGGCGCGGTATACAGGATCGAGACGCCGTACTTGGCCACAATGGCCCAGAAGCGGTCCCGGTCCGGGTAATCGGGGGACCCTTCGTACATAACCGAGGTGGCCCCGTTGGCCAAAGGCCCGTAGACAATGTAGCTATGGCCGGTGACCCAGCCGATGTCGGCGGTGCACCAGTAGGTGTCGTCTTCCTTCAAGTCGAAGACCCACTTGGTCGTGGCGTAGGTGCCCAGGAGGTATCCCCCGGTGGTATGGACAATGCCCTTGGGCTTGCCGGTGGTGCCGCTGGTGTACAGCAGGTATAGCATGTCCTCGCTGTCCATCGGTTCCGGGTCGCAGGTCTGGGGTTGGCCCTCGACCAGGTCGTGCCACCAGATATCCCGGCCGTCCACCATCTTGTCGTCCGCGCTGCCGGTCCGGCGCAGCACCACCACCCGTTCGATGCTGGGCGAGCCGTCCAAGGAATCGTCGGCGTTCTGCTTCAAGGGGACAATTCCGCCGCGGCGGTAGCCGCCGTCGGCTGTGATCAACAATTTGGACGCGGAGTCGTTGATGCGGTCCCGCAACGACTCCGCGCTGAACCCGCCGAACACAACGCTGTGGGGGGCGCCAATGCGGGCGCAGGCCAACATTGCGATGGGTAGTTCAGGGGTCATGGGCAGATATATGGTCACCCGGTCGCCCTTCCTCACACCGAGGCTCTTCAGGCCATTGGCGAAGCGGCAGACCTCGCGGTAGAGGTCCCAGTAGGTATAGACTTTCCAGTCGCCCGGCTCGCCCTCCCAAATGATGGCGGCCTTGTTGCGCCGGCCGGCGGTCAGGTGACGGTCGATGCAGTTGTAGGACACGTTGAGCTTTCCGCCGACGAACCACTTGGCGAAGGGAGGGTCCCACTCCAGCACTCTGTCCCACTTCTGGAACCAGTCCAGCTCTTCGGCAAGATCGGCCCAGAACGCCTCGGGGTCCTGCCGGGCCATCTCGTAGATGTCCGGGTCCGCCATGTTGGCTTTCCCGACGAAATCCCCAGAAGGAGGAAAGGTGCGCTCCTCCTGGAGCAAGGCGTCAATGCTTCCTGAGTTCTCTACCATAAAAGCCCTCCGACTTGGCCGTTGTCCTTCCGGTCAGCTTTGAAAGACTGATAAAAGTTCCTGCTCGTAGAACTCGGCGCCCGTGGCATACGTTTCAGGGAACCTGTCCAGCATTTCAACGAACCGTCGCATTTCAGGGTTGATCCAG
This sequence comes from Dehalococcoidia bacterium, assembly GCA_965220625.1. Taxonomy (GTDB): domain Bacteria; phylum Chloroflexota; class Dehalococcoidia; order Lucifugimonadales; family UBA3495; genus VXOI01. Next base: position 1,296,067 of record CBDCQN010000001.1, on the reverse strand, counting down.
CCGATGGTCTCGATTATTTCGGAATGGAGCGACGGAAGCTTTTGCCAATGCCAAATTGGCTCATGGTGAAAAACGCGGTTTCGCAATCGCCTAATCCTTTCCAATCTTGGCAGTAGGGTGCTCAGAGATCGCCTCTTTTTGGGCGCATGCTTAAACGGCGAAACAAGCACGCGCTGCCAGGGGCCGTGTTGGTTTTTCCGGTTGTACAGCCCTATCCAAAATCCGAAGGTGAATTCCGCAATGTAATTGCCGGGAATGAGTGGCTTTTGTTTAACCTGCAGTGTGCTTGTCGCGTCTTTCACGGTTTGGGCCCGTTTCGGGTTTCTGTCTGCAAGGTACCATTCAAGATCGCCGAATTCGGCCACAGCAGCATCATTGATACCGTTACGTAATGTTATCTCAATTCCATGAAGCGCGATATAAAGACTTTCGCACAGCGCGACGTTCCAAGCATAAGCCCCGTATGCCTGCAGTTCGTTTTGATTGAGTCGGAGTAAATACGAAGCAATTCGATCACTCGATATCGCTTCACGTATTTGATTGAAGAAGTACTGTTGACCTGATCCCTTTGGAATGCTATATTTCATATGCAGTCCCCGGGATAGCCCTCTCGCGGCCCCGAGCCGCTGATGACCCCGGGGTTTTTATCGCCCTCTGCCGGTATCGTGGCATATTCCCCGGGTCGTCCTCTCCTGGTTCTTGGATCGGTGATGACGCCGGAGTTTTTAATTTTCCGCTCAAATTCCCGTGCCGGCCATTTGTAGCACACGCTAACCCCCTTGTAAACGACTGGCTGGCGGTGGCTCCCCGCCTCCGCACCCGCGTCGTCCGCCCATGCCGTAGAATTCATGAGCTATGAGTGCCTCCGGCAGTCCCATAACCGCACCCGGTGGCGGCGCATCAGCGGCCGGACGCTGGAACGACGTTGCCTTGGCCTCCCTTGCCGGTTTGGGCATGTTCCTGGGGACGCTGGACTTTTCCCTGAACGTGGCGCTGCCCGCCGTGGCCGACGCGTTGGGTGCGGACCTGCAGAGCGTCCAGTGGCTGCTGGTCGTGTTCATCGCAACCCGGGCAGGTATTGCCATGGGCGCGGGCAGCTTGGCCGACAGAGTCGGGCTGAGGCCCGTCTACCTGTGGGCCACCGTAACCTACGCGGTTTCCATGTTCTGTATTGCCTACTCTCCCGACCTGTCGACGATGGTGGGCTTCAGGGCGATGCAGGCAATCGGGACGGGCGCGCTATACGCCGTGTCGCCGGCCATTGCCGCCAACGTCTTCCCCGCCCACCGGCGCGGGCTGGCGATGGGGTTCACGGCCGGGTCTCACGCTCTGGGCATGTTGGCCGGGACTCTCGGCGCGGGGTTGTTGACCGGATGGCTGGGCTGGGAGTGGACGTTCTTGGGAAGAGTCCCCTTTGCGGCAGTCGCTTTGGTGTTGGCCTTCATATATTTGCAGCGGAGTCCCGCCAGAACCGGGTCGAATGGCGGCGCGGACGCGCCGCCATTCGACATCGCGGGAGCTTTCTCGTTGGTGGCAGGCGTATTGTGCTTGGTAATAGGCCTGCGTTTGGGCCGTTCAATCGGCTGGGACTCGTTGCCCGTATTGGTCCTGTTGCCGCTGGCGCCGCTCCTCTTATGGCTATTCTGGCGCCTGGAACGGACAGCCTCCTGGCCGGTCCTGCCGCTGCAACTGCTCCGCAACCGTGGATTCGCCGTTTCCACCATCACCATGTTCCTCGCCTATTTCTGCGCCTTCGTAATCTGGTTCATCTTCCCGTTCTACGTGGCCGACAGCCTGCTACGGGGACCGGTGACCATCGGCATCCTGCTGGGCATCAACGCCTTGATGATTTCCGGATTTTCCGGCTTCGGCGGGTGGGTGAGCGACCGCACGGGCACCGCCCCGGTGGGGGTGGCCGGCCTGCTGCTGATGGCCGCCGGTCTCGCCTATATGGCGTTCTTGGACCAAGAATCGTCCCTCGGTAATGTCGGCTTCCGGGCGGCCATCGTGGGCGCTGGCCTTGGACTCTTCCAAGCGTCGGCCTACGCCCTGATGATGAAGAGCGTGCCGGAGGAACGCTTCGGGACAGCGGGGGCGGCGTTGTCCCTGGCCCAAGCGGTGGGCTCGGTATTGGCGATCGCAATCCTGGGAGGCGTTTTCGCTTGGCGGAGCGATTACCATCTGGCTAACCTGGCTGGAATAGTCAACTCCGAAGGCATGGCCTTCGTCAAAGCCCTGCGAGACGTTTACCTGTTGGGCTCGGTACTGGCCCTGTTGGGAGCGGTCGTTTTCCTCTTCGGAGTCGCCAGGAGGTCGAAGGAAAATCCGCCGGCGATCAGGACGTGAAGTCCTGCAGGTAGTCGTCCAAAATACCTTACAATGCCAGTGGGAAGTGGTATTCTACCGACTCCCGCATCGGCCGGCTCTGGGTTAGGCGTTGGCGTAGGCCCGCTTGGTTCCTGGCCTCCCACACATCCTGGAGGGCTACTGGGCCAGCGCATAATAGGTCCCATCCTCCGCCCCCATCAGTCTCGAGCCGGGGCTGCCCCGTCCAGTACATAGCCTCGGTGGCCATCCGCCATCCGCTGCGGGACCGCTCTTCCTTTCCCGGCGCAATCCGCCACCGATAAATGGCAGTTATCATGTAGTTGGTCCACCCAGGGTCATCCAATTGTCGGAAAATCCCCCGGTCCTTCCGCCCGCAGCCGGAATCCAGACCCGAATCTTGGTTTAGCGGCATTCGGGGAGGGGGACCAAATTCGGCGTCGGTCCCTGGGTCCCGGTTGCGACCGGGACGACGAGAAGGGGGGCGCATTCAAACAATTGAATGACCCTGTCGGTTCGCCACATTATCTTGACCCGGTAGGGGTTGGTTGTTACACTGTTTTCGTGCGGGCGGTTAGCTCAGTTGGTTAGAGTACTTGCTCGACACGCAAGAGGTCAGTGGTTCGAGTCCACTACCGCCCACCACCCGCCACCTGTTTGGCATGGTGACCGCGCCGATTCCCGACCCATCCCATCATCAGGCTAACCGTTCGGCGTCAGGCCGACCCTTCGGCCCACGTCGTAGCCCTGCCGGTTACATCAGAGAGAAAAAATGGACGCCGCCCAACTGACGAAACCTACCGTCAATCCCAGAATTCCAAGGTTCGGGCCGGGAGACACGGTAAAGGTGAATTTCCGCATCCGCGAGGGTGAGAGGGAACGGATCCAAGCCTTTCAGGGCGTGGTCATCCGTCTGCAGAACGGCACGGGTCCCGCCGCCAACTTCACCGTGCGCCGGATCTCCAGCGGCATCGGCATCGAACGTATCTTCCCCATCTACTCCCCGTTGGTGGAGTCGCTGGAGGTAACCCGGTACGGCTCGGTGCGCAGGGCCAAGCTTTACTACTTGCGCGGTCTCCAGGGCAGGGCAGCCCGCATCAAGGAAAAAAGTCCGCTGCAGCGGCGCAAGGCCTCTCGGCCAACGCAGGCGGCCGTTGATGCCGAAGCTGTGGCATTGGCCGCGCTGGCTGTGGCGCTGGCTGCGGAAGCCGAGGAAGAACCGCCGGTCGCCGAAGGTCGGCCGGTGGACGAACTGGAAACACCTGCAGAGGAAGGACCGGAACAGGGACCTCCCGATAACCCCGAAGCGAAAGAATAAGACCATGAACCGGCCCGCCAAGAGCGGGCCGGTTGGTTTCACGGCCGGGCCGCGACCTCCCGGCTCACCTCAACGCGCCGGGATTCGACTCCGGCCATGGCTTGCATGAGATACGCGGATGTGGCGGTGGACGCTGCGGTAACCCACCCAACCACCTTCTCCTACAAGATACCCGCTCACTTATCTGTGGAGTCCGGACACCTCGTGTGGGTGCCCTTCGGCAGCCAAGTCCTCAAAGGGTTGGTGGTCGGGCTCTCCCCGTCGTCACCGGTTGCGGCCACTCGTGACATCCTCCAAGTCGTGGAACCTTCCCCTTTGTTGGGCCCGGTCCAGCTGGAGTTGGGACGGTGGTTGAGCCGGTACTATCGTTGCGTCTTGTTTACCGCTTTATCCCTGTTCCTGCCTCCGGGGTTCGAAGCTCAAGTCCGTTCCCGCCTCAAGGCCTCCCCGGAAATCGACGTGGACTCCCTCGGCTTGAAACCCGGCGTCGCAGCGGCTCTTGAGGCACTTGCCGCGCGGACTTCCCAGCCAGAGCGGGAGTTCTTGAAGGCTCTGGGCCGGTCGGGCCAGCGGGAGGTGAACCGTCTCGTGGAACGAGGCGTGGTGCTGCGGACCGTTTCCCTCCCCACCCCAATGGCTCCCCGGTACGAGTCTTTCCTGCTTCTCCGTGACTCCTCGTCCGCTGACGCCGGTCTGGGCGGCCGGCAGGGAGCTCTTTTCTCGGCCCTGCAGGCCCACGACGGGCCGTATCCTGCCAGGCTGGCCAACAAGGAATTTGGCTCCGGTACCGCCCAGGCGCTGTTCGACAAGGGGCTGGTGGGGATGGAATGGCGGCGCACCGAGCCCAACTCCCTTCGTGACCAAAAAGCGGGGCGTGAACAAAAGGCGGGGCCATCTTTCGGAACGCCACGCTCCGGGCCGGCAGGCCTCACGCTGACGCCGGAGCAGAGAACGGCGCTGGCCGACATCGAGCTCGCGCTGGACAACCCGGCCCATGAGCCCCGGAGCTTCTTGCTGCACGGCGTAACCGGCAGCGGCAAGACCGAAGTCTACCTGAGGGCCATCGACCGTGTGGTGCGCCACGGAAAACGGGCCCTGTTCCTGGTGCCGGAAATCTCCCTTACACCCCAGACGCTGGAGCGTGTCAATGCGTGGTTCCCCGGAAGGGCCGCCCTGTTGCACAGTCGAATGACCCCGAGGCAACAGTTCGACCAGTGGTGGAACGTGAGAGAAGGCCGTTACGACGTGGTGGTCGGGCCGCGGAGCGCGTTGTTTGCGCCGTTGGAAGACTTGGGGCTCATCGTCATCGACGAAGAACACGAGTGGACCTACAAGCAGATAGAGTCCCATCCCTTCTACCATGCCCGCACCGTCGCTATGGAGCTCTCGAGATTGACCGGCGCCGGAGTGGTCCTGGGCAGTGCCACCCCGGACGTCGAGTCCTACTATTACGCCTCCCGCGGCCGGCACCGCTTGTTGACGTTACCCAACCGCGTAGGTCCGGCGCCGCTGGGGCCGGTGGCCGGGGCGCCGGAGCTTCCCGGCCCCGGGAACGGGCCCGCGGCGGCACGCTTGGCCGAGGTGCGGGTCGTTGATATGCGCCAAGAGTTGCGGGAAGGAAACCGGGAGATATTCAGCCGGGAGTTGGCCGCCGGGCTGACAAAATGTATCGGTGAAGGGCGGCAAGCGATCCTCTTCTTGAACCGCCGGGGCGCCGCGCCCATCGTCCAGTGCCGGGACTGCGGTTTCGTGGAGACCTGCCGCCGCTGTTCCGTCTCGCTGACCTATCACTCCGTTTTGGGACGGCTGGTCTGCCACCAATGTTACGGCCGGACTCCCATGCCCCGGCAGTGCCGCCGCTGCTCCGGCAGTCATATCCGCCACCTCGGTGTGGGTACCCAAAGGGTGGTGGACGAGGCGACGAAACTCCTGCCCGGAGCCCGCATTGACCGGTTGGATGGAGACTCCACACGCTCCGGGCACGGCTTGGAGCTGGCGATGGACCGGCTGACCAGAGGAGAGACCCAAGTGCTGGTTGGGACCCAGATGGTAGCCAAAGGGCTCGACGTGCCGAACGTTTCCCTGGTTGGTGTAGTGCTGGCCGACATAGGCCTCTTTCTGCCCGATTTTCGTGCTGGCGAGCGCACCTTCAGCCTGCTGTGCCAAGTGGCCGGCCGGGCAGGCCGGGGCGGCGCGCCGGGGCGGGCCATCATTCAGACCTACAACCCGGAACACTACGCCGTCAGGGCCGCAGGCGCCCAAGACTATTCGGCCGTCTACCCGGTAGAGATCGAGTCGAGGCGGCAACTGGGCAATCCGCCGTTCAACCGGATGGTCCACCTGGTATTTCACAACTCAAATCGCGCTTCGGCCCAACGTCAGGCGGCGCAGGTCCGGCGCGAATTGGACCGCCGCGCCTTCTCGAAGGGACTGGCTGATGTGGATGTTTCCGGCCCCGCGCCGGGTGTTCCGGAGCGGGTGCGCGGCCGTTACCGGTGGCGACTCTTGTTGCGGGGCCAAGACCTCCACGAGGTGTTGGAGGGTATGGACCTTCCCGCCGGCTGCACGGTAGACGTTGACCCGGTCCATCTGCTCTAGGCGGTTTTGCACTCACCGGAAGGGTTCAATATAATGGTCGTCAGCCCCTTGCAGGCGTCGGGTGTAAGCTGGGGGGGGGCACAGGTAATCGAGAATCAAGATGCTGCGGATTCGTCCGCGGAGCAGAGGCGGTATCCCGTGGCGGTACTAACGATCCGGACGGTGCCGGACCCGGTGCTTTTCAAGAAAGCCAGAAAGATAGCGAAGATAGCCCCCCGGCACAAGAAACTGACCGACGACATGGTGGAAACCATGGACCATCACAACGGGGTGGGCTTGGCTGCCAACCAGGTGGGTGTGCTGGAACGAGTCGCAGTGGTCCGCACTCCTGAAATGGAAGAGGCCATGGTGCTGGTCAATCCGGAGATTGTTCGGCAGGAAGGTGAACGGGAAGTGGAGGAAGGGTGTCTCAGCGTTCCCGGTTACCGGGGTATAGTACGGCGTTCTCTGAAGGTCCGGGTTCGGGCCCAATCGTTGGACGGCAAGCAGTTCAAGCGCGATGCGGAAGAGTTGCTGGCCCAGGCGTTGGAACACGAGATCGATCATTTGAACGGCATTCTCTACATGGACCACCTGATCAGCCACGAAACCCTGCGAAAGGTCGACGAGTCCCCTGACGAAGAGTTGGAAGAAGGCGACTCGGACGGACCGGATTCTGACGAACCGGATTCCGGGTCGGGGCACAGCCACGCCGAGGGCGCCGATTCTAGTTTCGAAGAATTGCATCGCCGGTTACACGGCATTGGCGATGAATCCGGAGCCCGGGCCGAAACTCCGGAAACTCCCACCGCAGCTCCGACGGCCTAGCCGAGGAGAAGCGACGCTCGGCGAGTCCGGCTTCGCTTTTTCATCCGCACGCAGCGCCTTGGGCCCAGCCGGTTGGATTTGCATAGCAACGAACCGGCAAGATTTTTCGTGAGATGCCAACCGCAAGATGATTGATCAACTATTGGAGTTCTTCGGCTCTCGCGAGACGCCGGTATATCTGGTTGGCGGGTATGTGCGAGACCGGCTGTTGTCCCGCCCCACTGACCGGGACATCGACCTTGCCGTCGGGGGGGATGCCCTGGCGATTGCCGCCTTCCTGGCCCCTCACCTGGGCGGCTCGCTGGTGCCGCTGAGCCCTTCCCGAGGGTCGGTGCGCATCGTGGTAAAAGCAGCGTCGCACAAGGCCGCGGGACTCGATTCGCAAGTCGACTGGCACGTCGACCCGGAACAATCTGGTCCGGACGATGATGGGCCCCAGTGGACGGTTGACCTCACCGGCTATTCCGGCAGCATCGAGGAGGAGTTGGGACGCCGAGACTTCACGATCAACTCCATGGCCTTGCCCCTCGCAAGATGGGATGACCGGGAGGCCCTGTTGGACCCGCTGGGCGGACTGGCGGACTTGGCCCGGAAGCAGATACGTGCGCTCGGGTCCGGAATTTTCGAGTCGGACCCCGGCCGGTTGTTGCGGGCCATGCGGCTTTCTTCTCAATTGCGGTTCCGCCTTGAGCCCGAAACAGTCCGGCTGGTGGCCTCCAACGCTCACCGGCTGTCGGATGTGTCCGCAGACCGGGTCAGGGATGAGTTTCTGCGTATTATGTCGTTGAATGGCGCCAAGGGACAACTGGAAGCCATGGACCGCCTTGGGCTTCTGAGGTTGATCATCCCGGAGTTGGAGGCCACCAAGGGAGTGGACCAACCCCGGATGCACTACTGGGACGTTTGGGGACACACCCTCCACGCCGTGGAGACCGCCGAATCGGTGACCCAGGGCCATCAGAATTCGCCCATCTATTTCTGTGTGCCTTGGTGCCCGGAAAGCGCGGCATATTTCGACCAGACCGTGGCCAACGGGCACAATAGGCGCACAGTGCTCAAGCTGGCGGCCCTTTTCCACGACATCGCCAAACCGCAGACCAAGACCGTGGACGCCACGGGCCGCACCCGTTTCTTCGGCCATCCGGAGCAGGGGGCCGAGACCGCTGCCAGACGCCTGAGACGGCTTCGCGTAAGCTCCCGGGGGACCGCCATGGTGTCACGGATGGTGGAGGAACACCTCAGGCCCACCAACATGATGCAGGGACAGGAATGGCCCTCCAATCGGGCAATTTACCGGTTTTTCCGGGATGTAGGGGAAGTCGCCACCGACACCATCTATTTGTGTCTCGCCGATTATTTGGCCGCAAAGGGGCCCGAGTTATCGCATCCGGAATGGCTTGACCATGCTAGAATGATGACGCACATCCTCCATGTGGGCGCCACTGAGCCGGTCTCCCCAGCAACCGTTCGTTTGGTTACCGGCCGGGACTTAATGGAACGCCTCGGGTTGGACCCCGGTCCCAGGATCGGGTCGTTACTGGAAGCAATTGAAGAAGCCCGGGCCGCCGGTGAGATTGAATCGGCCGAGCAGGCCCTGGAATTGGCCGCCCAGACACTGCAAAACTTGGAAGACTGACACTCATCAATGCGCTCACGTAGTATCCGCTTGTCCATCGGGATCCTTTTGGTTCTCGGCCTCGCAATCGTCGCTCTCGGCTTCACGTCCATCAATATAGACCTTCCGGGTTTCCCCGCGCTGGCGCGGGGCGGCTCCGGGCCGCTCGGTCTGAAGTTGGGCCTCGATCTCCGTGGGGGCGGCCACTTGGTCTATCAAGCCGACACCGGCACGCGCTTCGACGTCGCCTATACGCAACCCATTGATTTCAACGAGTTAGCCGCGACCCTGGAACAGCTTCGCTTCGGTGAAGACGAATTGGCCCTGGAAGACTACCAAATCGTCCCCAGGGACCTGACGCTGACCCAGGTGCAGCAACCGGTCGAGGAAGCGCCGGAAAACGAAGGAGAGGCCGTTCGCGATGAACCGGCGCCGGACGAGCAGGCTGAGGATGAACCGGCGCCGGACGAGCAGGCTGAGGATGAAGCGCCTCCCGAGCCGGCGTTCGTCTCCGTTGTAAGCCGGTTCCAAATTCGGGCAACGCTCCTCGACGCAGCCGACCCGCGCCGGAACGGTCTGAGGGAGGCGCTCTCCACCGCGCTGGGGGAGATCAGTCTGTTCCAGATCACGGATATCCCCAGTCCAACTCAGGACCAGATGGAAGGGGTCCTGGACAACATTACCCGCCGGGTCAACCGCTTTGGCACCGAAGAGCCCATTATCCAGATATTCGGCGAAGACCGGATCATCGTCCAACTGCCCGGCGCCAGCGGTTCCACGTCGGAAATCCGGTTCATTGAACCGGCGGCCGGGCCCGCACAGTTGGGACTGGTGCGCGGCATTCTGGGAGACGCCGGATTCGAGGACGCTACCGTCACCCGGCTCGACGACAATACCTTCCACGTCATCTCGAGCACCATCGGAGCGGACATCCGTGCCGACGCCCAAGCCGCTCTGACCGACCAGATCGGCGATATTCAGTCGTTCGAAGTAAACAGCGCCATTGACGCCGCCAAAGACCTCATCGGCCAGACCGCCCGGTTGGAATTCAAAGAGCGGACCTGTGCCGACCAGGGCTGCGTCCGTTTTGCCGACGCGGACCTTGGGCTGAGCGGCGACGACCTGGACCGTGCCGAGGCCGGAGCCGACCCTTCCGGAATCGGTTGGGTTGTAAACCTGCAGTTCAAAGACCGGGGTACGGAAATATTCTCGGAACTCACCCGGCGAATTGTGGATGTTCCTACCAAGCGGATCGCGGTCATTATGGACGATGAGCAGCTCATCGCTCCCGTGGCCCTTGCCTGGATCAGGAACGGCCGCACTGTAATAAGCGGGGATTTTACCCGTGACGAAGCTCGCAACCTGGCCATCCAGCTTGAATCGGGGCGCTTGCCCGTGCCGTTGCAGCTGGTCCAAGAAAGAGACGTCGACGCCCTGCTCGGCTCCGAGTCCCTCAAGAACAGCCTGCTGGCCGGGATGGTCGGCTTGGGGCTGGTGCTGATATTCATGATCGCCTACTACCGAATGGCCGGAGTGGTGGCGGCCGGGGCGCTGATCTTCTATGCCGTCATTGTGCTGGCCGTGTTCAAACTGATTCCCATCACGTTGGAACTGGCCCATGTCGGAGGGTTCATCCTCTCCATCGGTATGGCGGTGGACGCCAACATACTGATCTTCGAGCGAATGAAGGAAGAGGTCCGCATTGGGCGCACCCTCTCTTCGTCCATGGAGGTCGGATTCAGCCGTGCTTGGCCGGCCATCCGGGATAGCAACATTTCCACGATGATCACCTGCTTGGTGCTGATGTGGTTCGGCGACCGGTTGGGCGGCGGGTTGGTCACCGGGGTGGCCATCAGCCTGTTCATCGGGGTGGCGGCAAGCATGTTCACAGCGGTGGTTGTGAGCAGGAACCTGCTCCAGTTGATGGCCTGGATTGGTCTGGGACAGCGGATCAGCCTGTTCACCCCGGAGTCGGCGTCGAGCCCCGCCCAGACCACTGGAGGAAACCGCTAGTGCTGGACGACAAATGTTAGACGTAGTGGGCAAGCGGAAGTGGTACTTCCTCTTCTCGGCGCTGATCATCATACCGGGGCTGGTGTCGATGCTGGCGCCGCCGGGCTGGGTGAGCGGCAACTCGGGATTCCTGCCCGGGATCGACTTCACCAGCGGTTCGGTCTTGAACGTGACCTTCGACGCTCCGGTCAACGAGGCGGATGTACAGGAACGGATGGCCCAATTGGGCCACCCGGAAGCCTTGGTGCAGAGAATAGGCCGGGACAACTTCTTCATCCGCACCAAGGTGCTTAAGGAAGCAGTCGCCGGCGGCCTATCGGAGCGGGAGACCATCGAGCAGGGCCTTGAGGAACACCTCGGCCTGCAGCGACAACGCGTGGAGTTCGACACCGTCTCACCCATCGTGGCCCAGGAAACGGTGCAGACCGCCTTCTACGCCCTCATCGCGGCCTCAGTGTTCATCCTGCTGTACGTTTGGTACGCCTTCCGCCGGGTACCCAAGGCCCATCGCTACGGGGTCAGCGCCATACTGGCCCTGGTTCACGACATCCTCGTGATCCTGGGCGTGTTCTCGATCCTGGGGCGGGTGATCGACCTCGAAGTTAACTCCATGTTCATCGTGGGTCTGCTCATAGTCACCGGGTACAGCGTCAACGACACCATCGTGGTCTTCGACCGCATACGGGAGAACGTGCTGCGCCACCCCGACCGGGAGCTGGGACCGTTGGTGAACCTGAGCATCATGGAAAGCCTGGGCCGGTCGTTGAACACCAGCATGACAACCCTCTTCGTCTTGGTTGCCATGCTGCTCATCGGAGGGACGAGCATCCGGGAGCTCCTGCTGGTGTTGGCCATCGGAGCCGTTGTCGGCACCTACAGCTCGATCTTCATCGCCAGCCAGTTCCTGGTCTCCTGGGACCGCGGCGAATTGGGCCGGATACTGCGCCGCCGTTCACCCGCCCCCGCTTAACGACCAAGAAGACGTCCCTTTTGGGGTTAGGGGCCCGGGGTGATCCCTCAGCCCTCCCAAAAGGCTGTAGCCCAGCGTAGTAGGAATCTTCCTTAGTTGCGCTTTTGCGAAGGGGGAGGAGTGGCTCCGGCCGTTCATGCGGTGGCTCATATGGTGGTAATCGACGCTCATTGTCACATCGTTCCTCCCTCGTTCCGTTCCCGGCGCCACGAACTGGAGGATGCGGACGCCACCTTCGGCGCCCTGTTCGGCCGGCCGGAGTCCAAGCTGGCCACCGCAGAGGAATTGCTGGAGGCCATGGACCGAGACGGGATCGACCGGGCGGTAGTTATGGGACTGGGATGGGTAGACCGGCGGACCGCCACGGAGGCCAACGACTACATCATCCAATCGGCCACGGTTTACCCCGGCCGGCTGACCGGCTTCTGCTCCGTGAACCCGGCGTGGGGCCAGGAGGCGCTGCGGGTGGTCGAGCGTTGCGCGGCCGCTGGCGCGCGGGGCATCGGTGAGCTTCATCCGGATACGCAAGGAATCGACATCACCGACCGGGCGCTCATGGCCCCGCTCATGGACCTCGCCCACTCGCTGGACCTGCCGGTGGTGGTGCATTCGTCGGAGCCAGTGGGTCACCAGTACCCTGGTAAGGGAAACACTACACCCGGAAAGCTGTATAGCTTCATCACCAATTTCCCGGACAACACCATTATCTGCGCCCATTGGGGGGGCGGCCTGCCCTTCTACGCTCTGATGCCGGAAGTGCCCGGTCAGTTGGAACGGGTGTACTTCGACTCGGCGGCTTCGCCGTTTCTGTACTCCCCGGAAATATTCAGAACGGTGGCGGCGCTGGCCGGGGCGGACAAGGTGCTCTTCGCCAGCGATTACCCCCTGATGAGCCCGTCCCGTCCGCTGCGTCAACTCCGGTCCCTTGACCTGCCCCCGGAACACCAGCGGTTGATACTGGGTGAAAACGCCGCGCGCCTCCTGGACCTCCCGGTCCCGTGAGGCCAGGGCTGTGACAATGGAACCCGAGTTCACCACATTACCGGACTACTTGAAGGACGGGTTGGACCTCGTGTTAGTCGGCCTCAACCCGTCCCAGTACTCGGTGGAGGCCGGACACTACTTCGCCAACCCGCGTAATCGCTTTTGGACCGCGTTAAATCGTTCGGGCCTGGTCCCCCACGAGCTTTCCCCTGAGGATGACGGCAGCCTGTTGGACTTCGGCATCGGGCTGACCGACGTGGTGAAACGGCCAACACCCCAAGGATCGGGACTGAAAGCCGCAGACTACCGCCGCTGGGCCCCGGTGCTCAAAGAGAAGCTGCTTCGCTGCCAGCCGGGTCTGGTCTGCTTCCACGGCCTGATGGCCTACAAGGCCTACCTCCGTTACGCTGACGGTCTCCAAGAGAGTCCGGGCTTGGGGCTGCAATTACGGACCATCGGCGCATCCCGGGTGTTCGTCGTTCCCAACCCCAGCCCGGCCAACGCCAAATATTCGGTCAACGACCTGGCCTGCTGGTATCGGGAGTTGAAGGCGGTGCTGTCCCCTTGAATGATGTGATATTCATAGCCAGTTATCTATTTCAAGCCCGGGAACCCGTTGAAAATGCCGAATATTCCCCGTTATTACGGTCAAGTCCCTGGCCAAAGCGATGCAGGCAATGCGAAGGTCCGCATCTCCCAGTGGAGAACCTTGACGTTCCAGCGAGGCCCTGACGGCGCCATACCGCCGTGCCGCCTGATCGTCGAACGGCAGAACCCGCAGGTTGCTGGATAGTCTTGTCTCGATGGCGTTCATCAATAGGGCAGTACGCGGGGGGCCAGCCCGATGGGCCCCATACACCAACTCTCCAAGGGTTATACTGGTGGTGAATTGGCGTTCCGGATCTATTGAGGCCAGCTTGGCGATGAGCGAGGTAGAGGGCGAGCGTCTCATCAAGTTGCTAAGAACGTCGGTATCCAGCAGGTACATTAGTCCTCTAAGTCCACCCGGCGGCCAATGTCTTCGTCGCGGCTGGCGTAAATGTCGGCAATAAACGAGTCCGCTTCCCAGTCCTCCAAATCATTCCAGGCTCCGGTCAGGGCTAATGCGCCTTGCATCCGTGTACTATGGGGCCGTTCTCGTTGAATGAGTTCGAACTCCTCAATCGTCACCAGCGCCACCATGGGTTTCCCCCTTCGTTCGATGACGACATGTTCCCCGCTGTAGGCTACCTGGTTCATTATGGCGGCAATCTCTGCCTTGGCTCGCGCCACGCTGACTTTGGTTATCACACTGCGCCTCCTGCGCCCTATTTATAAAGGTCTATTATACCAATTCGGTCTCAATAGCCTGAAAAGGACATAACGGGCTTTTTTCATTGTTTCCCAAGGCCGGGGGAAGAGCCTAAAGTCAGGCGACTTACATGAATCAACAGGACCACACCCTTAGGGTATTCATCGCCACCGCCATATCCGGCGAAGCGCACCGGGCTTTGGAGCAGGTCATCGACGGATTGCGCCTCGAGCTTCCGTCGGGAGTTACCTGGGTCAGGCCGGAGGGAATCCATCTGACGCTGAAGTTCTTGGGCAACGTGAAGCGAGAACCACTGTCACGGCTGCAAGAGGCGTTGGCCGCCGGGGTAATCGCCCAATCACCCTTCCGGCTGCGCCTGTCCGGCTCCGGCGTGTTTCCCAACCGGAGGCGGCCCCGGGTGCTGTGGGCCGGGGTACAGGGAGAACTGGAAGCTCTGGGCGACCTGCGGCAGATGGTGGAGGACGCCGCCGTAAGGGTTGGATTTCCCGCGGAGGGACGCCCCTTCTCCCCGCATCTCACCTTGGGACGGGTGCGGCGGGACGCCAGCGAAGCTCTGCTGTCACGTATTTCTGCGGCCGTCGCTGGAATCGACCTCCCCTCCTCCGGCCCATGGCAGATCGAGTCCGTACAGACCATGAGGAGCATCCTCCATCCCACGGGCGCCGAATATACGGTGCTGGCATCGGCGCCCTTGGCGGGTTCAGGGTCTACCCAGGCGACAAGTCCGGCGGGCCCCTGATGGACCGGGCGGCTGCGACAATAAGTCCCGTCCCACCCTACGATTTCGAGCTTACGGCCGCGTTCCAGAGCCGTTATGGCCTCGACAGCATGGACGGCGGCGCCTACAGCAGGTTGCTGGACCTCGGCGACAAGCTGGTGCTCGCTACGGCCCGGTCGGTGGGGTCGATAAACACTCCCCAACTGGAACTCCGGCTGCAGGGGGAGGGCCTTCGGGACGACGACGTCGAGCGGTCGACCCGACAGGTGGAATGGCTGCTGGGCACCACCCAAGACCCGCTGCCCTTCTACTCGTTGGCCGCGTCGGACCCGGTGATGGCCGGTCTGGTGGAGCGGTTTTACGGTCTGCACCCAACCCACACCGCCACACTGTTCGAGGCCCTGGTACTTGGGGTGCTGGGACAGCAGATAGCCGCCAACGTGGCCCGTATCATCCGCACCCTGATAATCGAGCAGTTCGGACTCAGCAACGTCATTGACGGAGAAACTTACTACGCTTTCCCCCGTCCCGATGCCATTTGGGCCTCCTCTCCGAATGTACTGCGGACGATGAAGCTGACCCAGCGAAAGTCCGAATACATACACGGTTTGGCCGGGGCGGCGCTGAACCCCGCAACAGGCCTGAACGCCTTGGGGGATCTGCCCGACGAGGAGGTGGTCCAACGGCTGGTTTCCTTGCGGGGAATCGGCAAATGGACGGCCCAATGGGCGCTGATCCGGGGTCTGTCGCGCCCCAACGCGCTTCCTTTGGGCGATTTGGCGCTGCGACGGGTAGTATCCCGCCTCTATTTCGACGGACAAGAAACAACCGACGCTCAAGTGGAAGCGCTGGCCCGCCAATGGGAACCCCACCGCACTTACGCCACCGTCTACCTCTTCACCGCCCTCCGCTACGGGGTGGAATAGCGGAAGCCAATCGAGGACCGGTCAGCCCCCAAGGTCATTCATTGTTGAATCCGCCTCCCTCTCGTCGTCCCGGTCGCAACCGGGACCCAGGGACCGATGCTGATGTCGGTTGCCCCGAATGCCGCTAACCCAAGATTCGGGTCTGGATTCCTGCTGCGGCCGGAAGGACGGGGGTATTTTCCGACAATTAAATGACCCTCGGTCAGCCCCGGCGGCGACCGCCGGATAATCCAACGACGCCACTTGGCCTCTTAGCGGAACATCTTGAGGAGAGAAGCGGGGTTGCGGGACCGAGAGACTTGCTTTACCAATTTCTGGGTCTGTTTGAATTGGTTCAAGAGCTGGTTGATGTCCTGGGGTGTGGTGCCGCTGCCCCGGGAGATGCGCCGCTTGCGGCTGCCGTTGAGGATCTCGGGGCGTTGGCGCTCGTCGGGGGTCATGGAGCGGATAATCGCTTCGATGCGCTCAATCCGTCTTTCGTCCAAGTCGCCTGCGGGCAGCTGCTTGCTCATCTGACCCATACCGGGAATCATTTCCATTATTTGGCTCAGGGAGCCCATCTTCCGGACGCTCTGAATCTGCTCCAGAAAGTCCTCCAGGTCGAAGCTGGCCTGCCGGAACTTTCGTTCCATCTCCTTGGCCCGGTCTTCGTCCACGGCGCCCTGGGCCTTTTCGATGAGAGTGAGGACGTCGCCCATGGCCAGGATACGGGAGGCGAGGCGGTCGGGGTGGAAGGCTTCCAGCCCGTCGGGGCGCTCCCCAACGCCCATGTACTTGATCGGAACGCCGGTGACCCGCGTGATGGACAGGGCTGCGCCGCCTCGGGCGTCGCCGTCCATCTTGCTCATAATCAGGCCGGTCAACCCCACCCGGCCGTGGAATCCTTCAGCGGTGTTGACGGCGTCCTGCCCGGTCATGGCGTCGACGACCAGCAGGATTTCGTTGGGGGAGACGGCCTTTTTGACCTCCTCCAACTCTTTCATCAACCCGTCGTCGATCTGCAGGCGGCCGCCGGTGTCGATAATAGCCCAGTTGACGCCAAGTTGTTGCGCCCGCTCCAAGCCGGCCCGGGCCACCTTGACGGCGGACGACGACTTCGGGTCTTCGGAATAGACGGGGATGTCCAGTTGCCGTCCCAGGGTTTCCAGTTGCTGGATGGCGGCGGGACGCCTCAGGTCGGCGGCGATGAGGAGCGAGCGACGGCCCTGCTTGCGCTGCTCTAAGGCCAGTTTGGCGGCGGTGGTGGTTTTTCCCGAGCCTTGCAGTCCCACGAGCATGATGGCGGTGACCGGTTGGCTGGACAGCGTCAGGGTGTGGCTGCCCCCGCCAAGCAGAAAGGTCAACTCATCATGGACGATTTTTACGACCTGCTGTCCCGGTGTGAGGCTTTCCAGCACCTCGGAGCCTTGGGCCCGCGCTTTAACGCTGGCGACGAAGTCACGGGCCACGCGGAAATTGACGTCGGCCTCCAGCAACGAGCGTCTGACCTCGCTCAGGGCCTCGTCGATGTCCTTGTCGGTCAGCCGACCTTTGCTGGACAACCGGTTAAATATCCCGGTCAACCGGTCCGTCAGGTTGTCAAACATTGCATTTCTCCATCGGCGCTATGACAGTTATGGTAGTTTGATTCTAGTTATGGTGAATAAGTGGGTCAAGGAAGTTCCGGTCTCCCTCAGAAGGAATCGTGGCCACCAGCCCGGTTGGGCGGCGGGGTGTGCTAGAATTGTGGCGTTTTCGGGCCGCAGGGACGGCCAGATGGTGCGGCGGAGGTGTGGAACGGCTCGGTGTCGGGACCGTTCGTCCCCATGATCCCCATTAGACTCTCTCTCACCAACTTTCTTTGCTACCGGGACAACGTCCCGACCCTGGATTTCACCGGCATCCACGTCGCCTGCTTGTGCGGCCCCAACGGCCACGGCAAGTCGGCTTTATTGGATGCAATCACCTGGGCCCTGTGGGGCCGGGCCAGAAGCCGGACCAACGACGAGTTGATTTCCTACGGCGCCGACGAGTGCCGGGTCGACCTCGATTTCTCATCTCGGGGACAGGAATACCGGGTCACTCGCAGCCATGGCCGGGCCGGGAGACGGCGAAGCGGCTCCAGCGGGCTGCAATTGGCATTGGTCAGCGGAGGAGTGGCAGCCCCCCTGACCGGTAACGTAATGCGGGAGACCCAAGCCCGCATCGACAAGACGGTCGGCATGGACTACGACACTTTCGTCAACTCCGCCCTCTTGGTGCAGGGCCGGGCCGACGAGTTCACCCGTCGGACCCCCGCCGAACGCAAGACCGTCCTTGGCAAGATACTGGGCCTGGAGACCTACGACCGGTTGCAGGTCCGGGCCAAGGAACGGAGGGACCGGCTCGAATCCACGGCCCATGGCTTGGAGGCCAGCATCCAACGAATTCGCTTGGAGCTGGAGCAGTCGGCTGGCTCGGAGGACGAACTGGCGCTGGTTTCCACCCGGTTGACAGCACTGGGACAGCAACTGGCCCTTCAGAACGACAGGACGTTGGCCTTGGACATCCGGATAGCCGATCTGCGGAGGCGGCAACTTCAGCTCAGGGACTCGGTCGAACGCTTGGCGTCGCTGCCGGTGGAGTTGGAAGGCTTGAAATCGGCGGAGGCGGCTACTAGAGAACAGGTCCAACAGTTCGAAACGCTTATCGGGCAATCGGCCTCTATCCGGGACGGGGCGGCCCGGTTGGCCGCCGCCCGCCGCCGGTTCGAGGACCTGGAGCAGTCCCGCGCCGAGTTCGACAGCCTGGAGCGGGAGAAGACTGCTCTTCGAGGGACCATTCAAGTCCGGAAGACCCGCTTGGAGTCGGAAATAGAGGAGCTGCGGCGCAACATCGACCGCCAGACCCCCAAAGCCCAAGCCTGCCCCGGACTGGAGGAGGATCTCCGGGTGGCACAAGAATACGAGCCGGTCTTGGCCGTACGGGAAAAGGAGATAAACGAAGCGCGGGCAAAGATCACCAAGCTGTCCGTCAAGATGGGCCAAATCCAGGGCTCCGTCGAGCGCTTCACGAGCGAGGGCAAGGAACTGGCTAGCAAATTGGAGTTGCTGCGCAAGGCCTCCGATGACGGAGACGCGGTCTGCCCCCTCTGCCAGACCCCGTTACGGGAAGACGGTTGCGTACGCCTAGAGGAATCGTACACCCGGGACATCGAGTTTAAGCGCAAGGAATTCCAGGATGCCAAAACCCAGCTAACACAGCTGGAAGCCCACAACCAGCAACTGGGAAACGGCCTGCCTTTGCAGGAACGGGAATTGGCGGAGGCCAAGGCCCACCGAGAGGTGAGGCTGAAACAACTGGCCGCCGGGATCGAAGAATCTCGGCTGGCCGCCCAAGAATTGGAGCAATCGTCGAAAGGACTGGCCGAATACACGGTGTTCCTGAATCAAGGCGGGTACGCCGAAGAAGAGGCCGCCAGGCTCCGCTCGCTGGAAGAGCGGAGCCTGGAAATGGCCTACGACGATAACGCCCGCCAGTCCAGCTATCGGGAGACCCAGGAACTGGAGGGATTTGCCTTGCAGGTACGGCTGCTCGACCGGGCGGAAACCGAGGCGCCCGGCCTGCGGGAGGCGCTGGGCCGGACCGTCGATATGATCGTCCGCCGCGAAGAGGAGTTGGACAACCTCCGGCGCTCCTTGGCCGATGATGAAGCCGCGTTGGCCGGTCTGCCGGCCTTGGAGTCGGAGCTCGAGGTTGAGAAGACCCAGGAATCGGCCATCCAACAAGAGATACAAACAGCAACCACCCGCCGTGGTTATCTCCAGGGTCAAGTGGACCTCAGGAAACGTCTCAGCCGCGATCTGGAAGAGGAAACCCGCCGGTTGGTTAGCGCTCGCGAAGAATACTCCCTCTATCATGAGCTAACGGCAGCCTACGGTAAGCAGGGTATCCAGGCTATGCTCATCGAGACAGTCGTGCCTAGAATCGAGGACGAAGCCAACGAACTGCTGGGAAGAATGACCGACCACCGGATGAACGTTAAATTGGAAACCCTCAAAGAGCCTTCATCGGGCAGGGGCGCTCCCAGGGAGACGCTGGAAATACTGGTCAGCGATGAGCTGGGCCCGCGCAGCTACGAAATGTACAGCGGCGGCGAAGCGTTCCGGGTCAATCTCGCCCTGCGCATTGCCCTGTCCAAGGTACTGGCCCAGCGGATGGGCGCCCCGCTGCCCACCCTGTTTATCGACGAGGGTTTCGGCACTCAGGACACCGTCGGGAGGGAACGGGTGCTGGACGTGATCAGCGCCATCGGCGACGAGTTCGAGAAGGTAATCGTCATAACCCACCTTGACGACCTCAAGGAGGCCTTCCCGGTGCGCATCGAGGTCCTGAAAGAAGATAACAGCTCCACCTTCTGCCTGACCTGAGCCTTTGAGCCACTCGAATACCCATAGGCGGCAACGGAACAACCATGAACAACGCTACGGACAGCTCGGTTTACGTCAGGACCGCCGGCCCCAAGGACGCCGAGGTCCTGGCATGGTTTAACCGGGCTATGGCCTTGGAAACTGAAGGCCGCGAATTGGATGGCGCCTTGGTGCGTTCGGGCGTCGAGGCGGTCTTCGCCGGCGGTGACAAAGGGTTCTACGTCGTTGCAGAGCGCTCGGACCGAATCGTTGGAGGGCTGCTCGTCACCTACGAGTGGAGCGATTGGCGGAACGCATTGTTCTGGTGGATACAGAGTGTGTACGTGAGGCCGGACAGCCGCCGTATCGGGGTTTACCGGGCGATGCACGACTACGTCGCAGCCAAAGCGGCGGAGCGCGGCGGCGTATGCGGCGTCAGGCTCTACGTCGACAAGGACAATCACCTCGCCCAACAGGTATACGCTGGTCTTGGCATGCGGCAGACCAGATACGAAATGTTCGAAGTCGAGTTCGAAGAGCGGTCCGGGAATCAATAGGCTTAAAAAAAGATGTGGGGAGGCAAATTCAGATGTTGCCCGATAACGTCAGAGAATTCATCACCGTTAACCACGAGGGCGTATTGACGTGCTTCAGGCGCAACGGCGCCGCCCAGATGAGCATCGTCACCTGCGGGGCGTACCAGGACGGCGTGGCGTTCACCACCACGGAAGACCGGTCCAAACTTCACAACCTGCGCCGTAATCCGAGGTGTTCCCTGTTGGTGTCTCACCGGGACTGGCGTCCGTTCGTCGTGTTGGAAGGAACGGCGCGAATCCTGTCCCCAGGTCGCACGGACCCCGAGGAATTGCAACAGGCATTGCGGGACGTGTTTACGGCAGCCTCAGGACAAGTACATCCCAATTGGGACGAGTACGATCAAGTGATGGTGCAAGACCGCCGGTCGGCGATTGTCGTAGTGCCCGACCATATCTACGGCACCGCTCTTTAAGGGTGCGTAGGGGGCTTTCTTACCTCGATTCATACCCTGACCCTCTCCCTCCGGAAGAGGGGATTTAAGGCCCCGTCAGTCCGTAAGGAACAGGTCCGATACGTCGACATCCGGCGCCACGGCTTCGGCTATCACCGCCCTCCCCGCCTGCCGTATTTCGCCGGAGGGCCTGGCGGTTTCGCTCAGGTAGATATAGAACAGGTCGCCCAGGTCTTCCCGGACGCTCATGAAATCGGCGGCCTGTTCCGCCTGTTCCTCCTCTTCGAACCGGAAGTAGACGTATACGGTGCTGGTGTCGCCTTCGTTCACCGCGCCGGCGAAGGCGTGGAACGTCGGCAGAGCGATGGGCTGGCTGCCTTGGTCGGAGCCGCCGGTTTCCATCGACCGGGCTATCATGAAATCGACGGGGCCCGTTTCCGCCAATAAATGGCGCAACGGCTCGGGCAACTCCCCGCCGTCCAAGCGCCGGTCGATCATCGCCGTCAACGAGTCATAGCCCATAGTGCCGTCGGCTTGTACCAATAGCAGGGTGTTGGCGTCGGGGACAGCAAGGTAGAGATCGGAACGGTCTTGGAATAAGAATACGTCGATGCCGCGATAAGGTTCGATGACCTTGGGTGATTGGACCGCGCTTGCGATATCCCTCAGGTCCAGGTAAGCGTTTTGCGGTTCCTCGCCGTGGTCCAAGTATAGGTCTATGAGATCCTTTACGTGGTCCAGCGGAGGCGCTATGACGACCTTGTCCGGGAGCAGGACCGCCACGTACGCCTGCGCCGGGTAACCAAGGTCGGCGGTGACCCGTAGTATCAGGGTATCGCGGTAAATCTCGACCGCTTCTACGTCAATGAGCTCCGCCGCTCCGGCACTGGCCGCCTCGTGGAGGGCGGCCGGAAAGCGCTGGAAGTTGCCTGACAAGACAGCTGCCGCCCCGCCAAAGGCCGCGCTCTGTACGTCGGCGGACAAAAACAGTTCCTCGCTGATCACGCCGTTCGTCTCGTTGGTCAGCGTGTCCATCTCGTCCTCCAGCTCTCCTCGCAGACCGGGCCGCTGCAACACGGTCTCGACTTCGACATAAACGAAGAAGGCGCCGTCGGCGGGCAGTACGCTGAGCAGCGCCGCCGGGCCGGCCATCGGGGTTTGGGCGGTGGGCCCGTACCCCGATGCCTCGGTGGGTTTCTGCTCGGTTGCGGGGGTGGGCCGGTCCGGGACTATCGTGGCGGGTCTATTGGGGATTTGGGCGGTGGGCGCCCTTGGCGTTCCAGTCAAGCGCGGCGTTTCGGTTGGCGGCCCATCGTGGGACGGCGAGGCCGGTGGCCGCAGAGTTGCGGTTGCGGGCGGGGTTTCTACCGCGGGTGCTGCCAGCGTATCGATGTCCGGACTGTCCCCGCAGGACACGAAGACAGCCAGCGCCAGCAATGCAATTACACCAATGGCTGGAAACTTTAACACCCAACTCCTCAAGCTTGCCTCGAGAGGACGAGCGGTAGTAAGCAGACCGGAGACTACTGCAAGTCAGCGCCGGCCAGGAGTTGGCGTACGGCGTCGAGCGCGTCGGCGACGGGCACTGTACGGGCTTCGTCGTCTTGCCGGCCTTTGACCTCGACGACGCCGTTCCTCAGGTTGCGGGGGCTCACCACCAAGCGCACCGGCAGTCCCAGCAGGTCGGCGTCGTTGAACTTGACCCCGGCTGCTTGGTCCGCCCGATCGTCGTAGAGCACGTCGATGCCGTGTGATGTCAATTCCGCGTAGAGGTCCTCGGCCGCTTTGGATACTGACTCGTCGGAGAGGTTCAGGCCTACCAGGTAGGCGTCAAAGGGGGCGACGGGGACCGGGAACACGATTCCCTGCTCGTCGTTGTTCTGCTCTATTGCGGCGGCCAGCAGGCGGCCCACGCCGATGCCGTAGCAGCCCATGATGATGGGGTGCTGCTGACCGGAGGCGTCCAGGAAGTTGGCACCCAGGGACTCGCTGAAGAAGGTGCCGAGTTTGAAGATGTGGCCCACTTCGATGCCCCGGACCGACTCCAGCGGGCTGCCGCAGCGGGGGCAAGACTGCCCGGGTTGGGCCAGGGCGATGTCGGCGAGGAGGTCGACCTGGAAGTCCCGCGGATAGTTGGCGCCGAGCAGGTGGGTGTCCGGTTTGTTCGCGCCGACCACGAAGTTGTTGCCTTCGTTTATCGAAGGATCGGCGACTTTCTTGATGTGGGCGATGCCCACCGCCGAGGCGGATCCCGCCACCAGTCCGGCGGACTGGACCTCGGCGTCGTCTGCGAACCGCAGGTCGGCGCAATGCAGGGCATTTTTCAGCTTGACTTCGTTTACCTCCAGGTCTCCCCTGATGGTGACGAATACCGGCTCCCCGTCCGCCATGTAGAAGACGGCCTTCAGGGTCTTGGCTTCCGGGACGCCCAAGAATTCCGCCAGGCCGTCAATGGTCTTGATGCCGGGCGTCGCGACTTCCCGCAGCGACTCTTCCGGCTCCAGCGCCACATCGGGGCGCACCGACTCAGCCTTCTCGGCGTTGGCGGTGTACTGGCAGTCGGGGCAGTTAATGACGGTGTCTTCCCCGGTTGGGGTGGAGAGCAGGAACTCGTGGGAGTCCTTCCCGCCGATGGCCCCACTGTCGGCCTCGGCCATCAGGACCGGCAGTCCGCAACGCCTGAAGATGTTGCGATAGGCCTGGGCCATGTCCTGGTAGGTCGAGTCGAGGCTTTCGTCGTCGGCGTTGAAGCTGTAGGCGTCTTTCATGTCGAACTCCCGCACCCGTACCAGCCCGGCCCGCGGACGTGGTTCGTCCCGGAACTTCGTTTGTATCTGGTACAGGAGAAGCGGCAGGTCCCGGTAACTCTGCACGTTGGCCTTGACAATGTTGGTAACGACCTCCTCGTGGGTGGGCGCCAGCACCATGGGACGGCCCCGGCGGTCTTCGAAGGAGAACAGGTTGTCGCCGAAAGCGGCGCTCCGGCCCGTCTGCTCCCAGAGCTCCAACGGCTGCAGGGCGGGCATCATCAGCTCCTGACCACCGGCGGCGTCGACCTCCTCGCGAATGATGGCTTCTATCTTGCGCAGCGAGCGCAGGGCCAACGGCAAGTACGAGTAGACCCCGGCCGCCACTTGATGAATGAGCCCGGCCTTGAGCATCAGGCGGTGGCTCGCGGTTTCGGCTTCGGGCGGGTCGGTGCGCAGGGTCTTGGCGACCATCTGAGAGACTTTCATGACAACGGCTCGATCATTAGCAGGTTTGGGACGCGGTGAAACCCGGTCCAGCTGTCCAGACCATTATAACCAGTGAAACGGCTCGGGCGCGGCACGAAAAAAGAGGGCCTCCCGGGGGAGGCCTTCGGCACTGACACCGGATGGTCTTCGGGTTTCGACGTTAATCGCCAGCAGGGGCGGGCGTGTTCTCCACCTCTTCCATGAGGGCGGTCAGCATCTCATGTTCAGGGACCACCCTGACCTTTTCGCCCTTGCGGAAAATCACAGCCCGGCCGGCGCCGGCGGCAATGCCGACGTCGGCGTCCTTGGCTTCGCCGGGGCCGTTGACCTCGCACCCCATCACCGCGACCTTGATGTCCTTGGACTTGGCCCGCAGCAAGGCGTCCACGTCATTGGCCAGCTTCACCACATCCACGTCGGCCCGGCCGCAGCTGGGGCAGGCCACCAGCACCGCGCCCTTGCGCCGCAGGTTCAGGGACTTGAGAATTTCATACCCGGCGGTCACCTCTTCGGTGGAATCTCCGCTGAGGGAGACGCGGATGGTGTCGCCGATTCCTTCGTAGAGCAGCACTCCCAGTCCCACCGACGTGCGGATGGAGCCGGACATGGGGGTGCCGGCCTCCGTGACGCCCAAATGGAGGGGGTAGGGGACCATATCGGCCAGACGCCGATATGCTTCCACAGTGGTGGGGACGTCGAAGGCCTTCATGGAGATCTTGATCTGATCGAAGTCTTGGTCTTCCAATAGGCTGATCTCCCACAGGGCAGTGGCCACCATGTGGTCGACCGCGCTGTAGTCGCCCTCGCTGGCCTCACCGGCCTTGGGGAGCTTGTTCACCAAGTCCATATGCCGCGAGAAGCCCCGGGTGCGGCCGATGCCGCCCACCGGGGGCAGGCTGCCGAAGTTGACCCCAATGCGTATAGGGACGTTCATCGCCTTGGAGGCCAGGACGACCTCCCGGACCTGGTCCTCGTTTCTCAGGTTGCCGGGGTTAAGGCGCAGGCAATCCACGCCGCCCTCCAGGCATTTCAACGCCAACTGGTAGTGGAAGTGTATGTCGGCGATCAACGGTATGTTGATCTGCTTCTTGATCTCTCCCATGGCCTCGGCGGCGGCCATGTCGGGCACGGCGGAGCGGATGATTTCGCAGCCGGCCTCTTCCAATTCGTGGATTTGCCGGACCGTTGCCGCCACGTCCCGCGTGTCCGTCTTGGTCATCGACTGTACGGTGATGTCGGCGTCGCCGCCGACTTTGACGCCGCCCACATATACCGGCTTGGTTGGCCGTCGTTTACTCATTTGTCAGTCCTCTCCGATGTTGCGGTATGGCGGCCAGGCTACCTCGGCTGCCGATGGTGAGTTACGGACATGTTACACGATAGAGGTGACCGGTTCCATAAGACGCATTGACTCTCGAATGAGGACTCACCCGCTCGTTTTTCCGCCATTAGTTACTTGCCAACCCTTCCGCGCCCCGGATGTAGTCCGCCGTCTCCCGGATATCCGCGACAACGGGTTCTTCGGGTTCGCAGTCCCCGTCGTAAAAACATGCGCCATGGAGGTTGTGGGCTGTTGCGCCGTATCGGACTGCTAGATCGATGAAAGCCTGACCCTCGTTACGCAAGCTTCGGATTCCACGCCGCGTTTGCCCAGTCGTGCGGGGTTCCTGCCCCGTCCGGGCCAGGACCAGAGCGTCGGTGGCCCGCTTTGTCGCTCCCCAGGCCTTCTCGGCTGCGTTGCGCAGCTTACCGCGCTCCAACTCTTCCAGGGCGTCCTCGTAAAGCACCCAAGCATCAGCGAATATGGCGGTTATTTGTTCTGTTTCTAACATGTGCCCTCGGCGCTTCCGGTCACGTAGATTCTACCATTCTCCCTTTTTGTTCCCTCTCATTATCCTACCCCAGGAAGCTGCGGCCCTCCAGAAGGCGGTTGATGTCGTTGGCGGTGATGATTACGATCCCCGCCAGCAGGACGGCGAGCCCGATCATGTGCACCAGGCCCTCTTTTTCGGGCGGTACTCGTTTGCCCCGGCGCACCCATTCCAGGGCGACAAAGACTATCCGGCCGCCGTCCAGCATGGGTATAGGAAGGATGTTCAGGATGGCCAAGTTGATGCTCAGCAGTATACCGATTCCCAACCAGCCGGTGAGCCCGGCCTGCCGCGTGATTTCCCCGGTCACCTGAGCGATACCGACGGGGCCGGATAGCTCCGGGGCCGAGCCTTGGGAAATTGCTCCGCCCAACGATTGTTTCAGCAGGACCAGCATCTCCCACATGTCGACGAAGCTCCGGGGGACCGCTTTCCAGATGGGCTCGGAGCGGGTCTCCACCCGTGACTCTATCAATTGGGGCACCACCCCCACCAGCCATCGTCCGGCGTCGGCGTCGAAGCGGGGATTGACCAGCAGCAACCACTCCCCGTCCCCTCGCTGCACCAGCAACTCCATTTTCGAGCCGCCGTTTAGGTTTACCTCGCGGGCGAAGTCGCGGCGGCTTTCTATTTGCCGTCCGTTAGCCGCCAGTATGATGTCGCCTTCCTGAATTTGGGAATCGGCGGCGGCCGTGCCGGGGCCGACCTCGGAAACCATGAGGCGGCCGACGACAACTTCCTGGGGAATCATGAGCAGTATGGTGAATATGGCGATGGGGAGGATGGCGTTCATGAACGGGCCGGCGACCAGCACCAGCAAGCGGGCGCCCGCTCCCTTGCTGGCCAGGCTGCGGGGCACGTTGGGGTTGGACTCCCCGGCCAGCCGGACGAATCCCCCCAAGGGCATCAAGTTCACTGAATAGAGCATGTCGGCCAAGATGAATGATCCGGGTGCAACGGCCCGGACCTTCCCCTCGTGCTTCAGCAGGTCTTCGTCATCGAAGCGAGGCTCATCGTCCGTTTCATGTTCCCGTGGGCCGCCAGCCGCCTCGACGCGCTTGGCGAGCAGGTTGCCGTCGGCGTCCTCGGCGGAGCTCACCTTGAGCCGCATCCCCGGCTGGATAGCCTGCGGTCCGGGCAACCCGGCGAACAGGGTGGCGCTGTCAGTGAGCACCGGGGTGCGGCCGGTGTAGATGCCGAAGGCCCGAGGCGGGAACCCAATGCCGAATTCCAGAACTTTGACCCCCATGGCCCTGGCGGTGGCAAAATGACCGAACTCGTGCACCACTACAAGAACCACCAGAAGGGGCAGAAGGGATCCGATGGCGATCAGGAAGGAGTCCATAAGCGTCGAAGAAAACAGAATCCGGAGTCGAATGGGCCGGCGGTCCCGGATAAGGCTCAGGCGTATGCTATCTCTTTGCTCCGTGCCGAGGCCCACTCATCGGCGCTCAACACCTCTTCGGCGTTCCCGGCGGGCAGGGACTCGTGCTCGGAGAGCACCTGCTCCACCAACCGGTGGATTCCAGTGTAGCCGATTCGTCCGTCGAGGAAGGCCTGCACCGCCACTTCGTCGGCGGCGCTCAACACCGCCGGGTAGGTGCCCCCCTTTTGGCCGGCCGATACGGCTAGGGAGAAGCAGGGATAGCGTTCCGGTTCCAATGGGTCGAACGTCAGGGAGTGGGAAACCCGGGTGTCCAGACGGGGAATCATCTCGTTGGGCAGCCGATTGGGGTAGAACAGGGCGTACTGGATAGGCAGCCGCATGTCCGGGGGGCCCATCTGGGCCTTTACCGAGCCATCCGCGAACTCCACCATCGAGTGGATCGTGCTCTGTGGATGCACCACCAC
The DNA here is from genome assembly GCA_965220625.1 of Dehalococcoidia bacterium. Classification (GTDB taxonomy): domain Bacteria; phylum Chloroflexota; class Dehalococcoidia; order Lucifugimonadales; family UBA3495; genus VXOI01. Next base: position 1,268,168 of record CBDCQN010000001.1, on the reverse strand, counting down.
CTCAATGCGGTCCCAAGGCACGTCGAACAACCAATGGGTCTCGATCACCTCGAACGCCTTGTTCATCAGCGTGGCGGAATCGATTGTGATCTTCTTGCCCATCTTCCAGGTGGGATGCTGCAACGCCCGTTCCGGCGTCACGCTTTCCATCTCTTCCAGAGGAGTCGTGCGGAAGGGGCCGCCGGACGCGGTAATCAGCAGCCGCAGTATCTCGTTGTCCTCTCCCCGGAGGCACTGCCAGATGGCGCTGGGTTCGCTGTCGACCGGCAGGACCTTCCCGTGGTAGCGGGACTCGTACTCTTTGATCAGGCGGCCGGCCATCACTATGGGTTCCTTGTTGGAAAGGGCCACCGTCTTGCCGTGTTTCAAGGCATTGAGAGTGGGCGCCAAGCCGACGCTGCCCATCAGGGCCACCATCACTTGGTTGACCTCCTCCAGGCACACCATATCCTCCATGGGAGTAATGGAGGCGCCGGGGAGGGACATATCGGGCCGCGAGGAACACCAGGTGTGACGGGGCTTGAACTCGGCCGCCTGTTGGGTCAGTAACTCGACGTTGTTGCCGCCGGCCAGCCCAACGACTTCGAACTCATCCGGGAACGCCCGGACGATGTCCAGGGTCTGGCGGCCTATGGAACCAGTGGACCCGAGGACCACGATCCGTTTCATGGCTCAAACACCGTTCCCAGCAAATAATATACGGCGGGCAGGGCGAGGAGGATGCTGTCCATCCGGTCCAGTATTCCGCCGTGTCCCGGGATTATACTACCCGCGTCCTTGGCATTTGACAGTCGTTTCAGCCAAGATTCCAGCAGGTCCCCCGCTTGGGAGATAGTCCCCACTGTAGCACCAATGACCGCCTGCTGCCACCCGGCCAGTCCGAGATCCAAGAACAGGCCCACCAATAGCGCCGCCGCCACGGCCGCAGTGAACCCGCCGATGCTGCCCTCCCAGGTCTTGTTGGGGCTGATGGACGGGGCCAAGGGCGCCCGTCCCACCGCTCGTCCCACGGCGTAGGCCCCGGTGTCGGTGGCGAAGGTCACCAGAAGGCAAAACAGCAGCCAGTTCCGCCCCAGCTCGCTGCCTCCGGGGATTTCCCGGAGCGCCAGACTGTGGGACAGCAGGAAGCCGGCGTAAAGGGGGCCAGCCAGCAGGTAGAGGTAGCCCAGCACATGGCGTTGCCCGGCGTAGAAGGCGATGTACCAGAGGGTGGCCGCTAAGGCGCCGGCGGCCAGCACCACACCCATAACCGTCAGGTAGCTCTCCAGACCTGACGACGCCTGCGCCGCCAGCAGTATGGCGGCAACCCAGGTTATGCCTAGAGCGGCGGGAAGAGGTCCGACGCCGGACGGCAGGAGGCGGTAGAACTCCCAGAGAGCGACCGCTCCCGCTGCGACGACCAGTATGGCGAGCCAGGGAGCGCCCAACCAGACAGCGCCCAAGAGAATGGGCAGGCCCACCGCCGCCGTGAGCAGTCTGAGTCGCAGATGCTCAGCCCTGGGAATCCACCCTGCCGTAACGCCGCCGGCGGTTGGCATATGCCTCAAGGACGGTATCCAACTCCTCGGTCCCGAGGTCGGGCCACAGGGTCGGGGTGTGGTAATACTCGCTATAAGCCGATTGCCACAACAGGAAGTTGCTGATGCGCTGTTCTCCGGCCGTCCGGACTATCAGGTCAGGATCGGGGCAGTGGGCAGTGAACAGGTACCGGCTGAAGGTCTCTTCATCGACTTCTTCGGGAGTCAGGCCGTCGCGGATAATGCGGCGGACCGCTTCGGTGATCTCGGCGCGGCCACCATAGTCGAAGGCCACGTTCAGGGTGACCGCCGTGTTGTTCCGGGTGAGTTCTTCCGCATCGGCAATGGACCTCCGGAGCTCCGGAGCCATGTTGTCCTTCTGGCCCACGTGGACGATGCGCACATTCTTCTCATGCAACTCAATGGTCTGGGCGCCGACGGCCTCGGAGAAGATATCCATAAGGCCTTCGACTTCGCCTTGAGGGCGCCGCCAGTTCTCTGTCGAGAAGGCGTAGATGGTGACGAACTTAACACCCTTGTCTCTGAGGGCTTCCAGGATGGCCTGGATCCGGTCGACTCCGGCCTGATGCCCCTCCAGCCGCGACAATCCCCGCCGCAGGGCCCAGCGGCCGTTGCCGTCCATGATGAAGGCGACGTGGACCGGGATATTGGGGCCGCCTTGAGCCGGTCCAACGGGCGCACTGCCAGCCGACCGGTCCGGCGACCGGCCCACCAAGGGTTGCGGCAATTGATCCCGTGCCTGGTCCAACCCGGCCTTCACCCGTGCTCGATTACACCTGGCGTATCTCCGCCTCTTTCGCGGACCCCGTTTCGTCGATCTGCTTGCTGTGGCCGTCGGTCACCTTTTGCAACTGCTCTTGGGCCCGGCGGTTCTCATCCTGGGAGATCGCTTTATCCTTTTCCAGCTTTCGAAGCGTGTCCAACCCGTCCCGGCGCACATTCCGGAGCGACACCTTGCCGTCTTCCACCTTCTTCTTGAGCAGCTTGACCATTTCCTGGCGCCGGTCGTTGGTCAGGGGCGGGATCGGCACGGTGATGATTGCGCCGTCATTGGAAGGGTTGAGGCCGAGGTCCGATTTCATCAGGCCCTTTTCGATTTCACGCAGAGAACCCTTGTCCCAAGGAGTCACCTGGATTGCCCGGGGGTCTGGGGCCGCTATGGAGGCGATTTGCTTCAAGGGGGTCGCCGAACCGTAGTAGTCCACCGGCACGTTTTCGATCAGCGCGGGGGTGGCCCGCCCGGTCCGCAACTGGTTCAAGTCCCGTTTGAAGGCCTCGAGCGTCCGGTCCATCATGGTGTCCACTTCGCTCAATACCTGTTCCGGGGTTAAGTCAGACTCGCTGTCCTTTTCTTTTGGAGGCATGATCAACTCCTCCCAGTAATCATAGTCCCTACGGTGTCACCGGAGAGTATACATCCGATGTTGCCGGCTTTGAACATGTTGAACACCACTATGGGCAGCTTGTTGTCCATGCAAAGAGACACAGCAGTGGAATCCATCACGGTCAGGCGCAAGTTGAGGGCGTCCATGTAGTCCAGGGTGCCAAACCGGACGGCGTCCGGGTTCTGGTTGGGGTCGGAGTCGTAGACCCCGTCGACATTGTTCTTCGCCATCAGCAGAATCTCGGCGTCGATCTCCAGGGCCCGAAGGGCCGAGGCGGTGTCGGTGGTCATATAGGGGTTGCCCGTGCCGGCGGCGAAGAGGACAACCCTTCCCTTGTCCAGGTGACGTATGGCCCGGCGGCGGATGTACGGTTCGGCCACGGCCTGCATGGCCAAGGCGCTCTGAGTCCGGGTGTCGACACCGCGCTGCTCCAAGGCGTCCTGAAGGGCCAAGGCGTTGATGACGGTGGCGAGCATGCCGGCGTAGTCGGCGGTTGCGCGGTCCATCCCCCGCTGCTCGGCAGCCCCCCCGCGCCAGATGTTGCCGCCGCCGATCACCACGCCTATCTGCACGCCCAACTCGTGGGCCTGGCCGATTTGATCGGCCAGATAGGAAACGGCGTCGGGGTCGATGCCCAAAGCGGTCGCCCCCCGCAGGGACTCACCGCTTATCTTCAGCATTACCCGGCTATAGGGACTCTGGCTCAAGGGGTCATTCCCGTGGGCCCGGCAGCCGCGGACGAGGGGGTGGAACGCCGGGGGACTATTCCCCGACCGCCAGACGGTTAAAACGAATTACGCGGACGTTCTCGCCGACTTTCGCCGCCAACTCCCGCACCGTCTCTCCAACAGAGGAGGAGTTGTTTTTGATGAACGATTGGTTGAGAAGGGCGACCTGGGCGGGCGGCCTCTCGTCCCCCTCCTCCATGTCGTCCCTGTCCAGGTAGACCGGAGCCATTGCCGCCACCTGCATGGCGATGTCGTGGGCCAATTGGTGGAACTCCTCGGTGCGGGCCACGAAGTCGGTCTCGCAACCCAACTCGACGATAGCTCCGACCCGGCCGCCGGTGTGGATGTATGACCCGATTACGCCCTCGTTGGTGGCGCGCCCCACCCGCTTGGCCGTGTCGACCAAGCCCTTGGCCCTGAGGGAATCGGCAGCCTTCGCCAAGTCCCCTGAGGCCTCCTCGAGGGCCTGCTTACATTCCATGATACCGGCGCCCGTCTGGTCGCGAAGGGCCCGAACCAACTCGACGGTGGACAACGAAATACTCCTTGACAGTGCTGGGATAGCGCTGGCGCAGGTGAGCGCCGGCGTGTCGGTCACCTCGGGTGAGGCTATTCCTCGCCTTCGAAATCGGTGACCGGCTTGAGGGTCGTCATCAGGTTTTCCAGCGCCTCCGAGGGGCTGGTGGTTACCGGTTCGGGAGGCGGCTCGGCCGCTCGCTCCCGGGTCGCGGCAGCTTCCAACTGCATGGCGGCCGCAACCTCGGCGATCGTTGTTTCGTCGAGCTCTTCGAGCTCGGACAAAGCCGCGTCTTCCCGTTCGGACAACGAGTAGGCTTCGGCGGCGAGCTCCTGCATTTCCTCCATCTCGGCCTGCAGGGCGGCCTCACGCTGGGCCAGGCCCTCCAACACTGCGGAGGCCATGCGGTTGGTCACCAAGCGTATGGACCGGACGGCGTCATCGTTGCCGGGGATGATGTGCTGCACCAGATTGGGGTCGCAGTCGGAGTCGACGATCGCGAAAATATCTATGCCCAAGCGGCGGGCTTCCGCGACGCAGATGTCTTCCCGGCCAATGTCTATTACGAACAGGGCTTTGGGAAGCTCGGTCATATCCCGCATGCCCGTGAAGTACTTCTCGAGGCGGTTCAGGGTGTCCCGCATCTTGACCCCTTCCTTCTTGGGAAGGACGCGGAAGTAGCCTTGGTCACGCTTCTGCTGGAGTTCCAGCATATAGTTGATGCGGGTACGGATGGTCTGGAAGTTGGTGAGAGTGCCGCCCAGCCACCGCTGGTTGACGTACCACATGCCGCAACGGTCGGCCTCGGCCTGGATAACGTCCTGGGCCTGGCGCTTGGTGCCCACGAACATCACCTTCCCGCCTGAGGCGACCAGCTCGACCATGTCCCGGTAGGCCTCGTGGATCATTCCCAGCGTTTGCTGGAGGTCGATGATGTGGATGCCGTTGCGCTGGGTAAAGATGTAGCGCTTCATGGTGGGGTTCCACCTTCGAGTCTGATGCCCGAAGTGGACGCCCGCTTCGAGAAGCGCCTTCATCGTAATCGGTTCCCGTTGTGTTATCGGACGCGGATCAGGCGGCCTTTCCTCCGCGATCCTGGGCTCAGTCAATACCGCGGTTGACTCTGCTGGTCGCTCTAGCGACTCTACCATTAATACCCGCCTTTTTCGGTCGAAAATCGGCCATCAGAGGGCCGTATGAAGTTGGCGGAGTATAACATAGCTCCCGATAGCAGGCAACGACGGCGCCGCGGCCGTCAGGGTCATTCAATTGTTGAATTCGCTCCCCCTCGTCGTCCCGGTCGTTAACCGGGACCCAGGACCCGGCGCCGATTTTGGTTCCCCAAGACGTCTCTAACCCAAAGTTGGAGTCTGGATTCCGGCTGCGGCCGGAAGGACGGGGGGATTTTCCGACTATTACATGACCCTGCAGTGAAATCCTGCGGACCAGCAACTTCGCATCCAATGACGGAGCGCCCTCACCCTAACCCTCTCCCAGAGGGAGAGGGGACTAATAAAAGATCCTGGGCCTGTCCCGAGTGCGCCGGAGGGCTCGCCACGAGCGGACTCTCACGTAATTTCCGAGGATGAAAAGGCCCTGATACCCATCAGCGGCCTGGCTCATCCAGGATGGCCGGCCACCGGTCTTTCCAGGGATGGGCCGCTTCGAACGCAGCCGACGCCCGCAGCACCATGGGGTCGTCCAGGTGCCGCCCCACAATCTGCAAGCCAACCGGCAAGCCGGTCTCAGTCCAACCGGCCGGAACGGAGGCGGCCGGTTGACCCGTCATATTCATCGGGAAAGTGAAAGCGAGCCATTGGAATGGGTCGACGATGCGGCCGTCGATCTTCTCGGGACCCTGGGTGTGGACCGGAAACGGAGGGCACGCCAGCGTCGGAGTCAGCAGCAGGTCATAGTTACGCATGAATTTCCACATCTTGTTGACGACCGCCTTGCGAGTGATCACCGCGTTCGTCAAGTCTTCGGCAGTCCACGGGCGCCGGAGGAAGTCGACCAAGTGGGGGGTCATCTGCCCAGGGTATTTGTCGGCCATCTCACGCATGCCCTTCAGGTCCGTCTCCAAGGCCACCAGTCCCCAGAAGGCGTTCATCGGGTCGTCCCACCCGGGATGGGCCTCCTCTACGGTGCAGCCCAAATCGCGCTCGAATACCCGGACAGCATCGCCCACAACCCGGCGCACTTCCGGGTCGACCGCGGCGTACCCCCAATCGGGGCTGTACGCTACCTTGAGCCCCTTCAGGTCTCCTTCGAGACACGCCATCATGTCGAAGTCAGGGGCAGGCAACGTGTGCCGGTCCCGGTCGTCGGGGCCCACGATGACCGAGAGCATCAACGCGCTATCCGCCACCGTCCGGCTCAAAGGACCTATGTGTTCCAGCCCCTCCCAGCCGGACACTCCCGGATAACGCTCGTCGCGGGACCCTGGGTACAATGGCACCCGGCCCATCGATGCCTTGATTCCGTATACACCGCTGTGGGCGGCGGGGATGCGGACTGAGCCGCCACCGTCACTGCCAATCGCAAAGGGACCCATGCCAGCCGCGACCGCTGCCCCGGAGCCCGCGCTGGAACCTCCTGGGGTAAGGCCGGTGTTCCAAGGATTGCGAGTGGTCTCGAATATCGGGTTGTGGCCGGCCCCGCTGTAGCCGAACTCCGGTACGTTGGTCTTGCCAAGGATGACCGCGCCAGCGTTTTTCAAGCGTTCCACCACGACGTCGTCTTCCTCGGGGACGAAGTCCTTGTACGCGATGGAGCCCGACGTGGTGCGAATGCCGGCGGTGCAGACCAAGTCCTTGATGCCCACCGGTACGCCAGCGAGCGGCCCAACATCGTTTCCCGCCATGATGGATTGTTCGATGCGCCTCGCGGTTTCTCTCGCCAGCTCCGGAGTTGGTGTACAGAATGCATGGAGAATGGGTTCAAGCCTGTCCATGCGGGCAAGCACTGCCTCCACCACCTCAACGGGCGACAGTGTTTTGTCGCGGATGTTCCTCGCCAACGAGACCGCGTCCATACTGCATATTTCATTGCTGGACACCATGTGAAACCTCCCTATCTCAATCAGGCCGGCGTGCTGGCCACTACTATCGCGACCCCGCAAGTCCGGCTCTTATTATTGACCGTTTTCTTATGGGCGTTCAACAATCAAATGACGCTGCCGCCAGGGACCGCAGGGGCTCCCCCACCCTAACCCTCCCCCGTGCGCGGGGGAGGGGATATTTCTTGGCCTGAGGCTCCCTCGTGCGCGGGGGAGGGGATATTTCTTGGATGATTTCTGTGAATATTATCGTGCCTATTGGAACCTGGGCGGGGGATAGCGGCGGGACCAGGGGAGGAAGGACCGGAGGAGGTCTTCGGTGTCGGGGAGGGCGTTGTTGTCGCGGCACCTCTCGAGGTAGTTGTGGGCCGCCATGAAGGAGGGGAGCCGGAAGCCGGCGGCGGCGACGCGGCAGATGAAGGCCAGGGGGTCGGGCGAGGGCTGGTTGTCGCGGCGGGCCGCAGACGATTGGAGGCAAAATTCCCCGGCCAACCGGCGGAGCCGGACGACGGCGAGTTCGAGGGCCATTTTTCTTTGGAGGGCGCGGACGCGGGCTCTCAAGGCGCTCAGGGTATAAATATTGGGTCCTCCTCGTTTTATCGGCGTTTGGTTGGCGGTTTTGTAAGTGTTCAGTGCCGGTGGACGCCCCCCGCCGCAACCCCGTGGATACCGGCTTTCGCCGGTATGACGGGGAGCTGCCAATTTGGATGCCTGCTTTCGCGGTATGCCAGGGGGGATGGGCTCATTGTCGGACTGTCACGGGGTCTGAGCAGTTACGTGTCGTGGGCGGCCCTGAGGGGAAGGGCGTCTTCGAGGTCCTGGATATCCTTCTGTAGTTTCTCGGTCTCGCAAACCCGGACGGCGAAGGACAAGGCGTAACGGGCGGCGCGGAGGCGGAGGGCCTTATCAGGGTCGTCCATGGCTTCGGACAGGACGGAGACGCTGCGCAGCATGAGTCCCTGGAGTTCCCGGCGGGCGAGTTCGGCGGACTCTTGGCGGAGGCGGGTCAGTTCGGCGCGGAAGCCATCGTCATCAAGCCAGCGGCGCAGAGTTCTCTCGTTGAATCCGGACATGCGGGCGGCCACGGCCAAAGAAGGTGTGGACGCCATGACCGGCAAGACGGCCTGCTGGCGGTGAGTGAGGCCGAAATTTTCAGGCCGCCGGACATTTCCGGACATTTCAAGACATTCCGCCCCGGCGGACGATCCTGGGGTTGATTCCCGGAATGGCTGCTTGGCGGTGGATGGTGATTGTATGGTCTTGGCGCGATTTTTCGTCATCAGATGCCATGTCGCCTCAGTGGCGGGTTGGATTTGGTCCGCGTCCCGGCGGTAAGTTTCGGGTCTGGCAGGTATTTATGGTAGGGAGGTGTATCCGGGGTTGGGAAGGGGTGGGTGTCAGTTGGGGGCGGCTGGAGATGAATTCTCTCGGAAATTACGCCGACTCGTGGGTATAAGGACACTGGGGAGGCGACGTGTATTCCGGCTTTCGCCGGAAAGACGGGGGTGGGGGCGGCGGGCAAGTACCAGGGGCGGTTTGATACGAGATTTTTGTATGAATCAGGATTTACGGGATTTACGGATTCTCAAGATGGGCGCCTTTCGTCCTGCTAATCCTTCAATCCAGAAACAATCCAGAAAATCCTGATTCAGATACTTGGCGGCAGTGGATGGGTCCGTTCGCGGTGGGGTTGTAGAACCGTGGGCGGACAGCCTTTGACAGGCCGAGGATGCGACAGGGAAAGAGTGGGCGACGTGGATTGCGTCTTTCGCCGGAAAGACGGGTGGGGTGATGGCGTCTACGGCAACTGGCGGGCGAACGGACACCGGGGAGGCACGGTAACGATGAACAGCCTCTGGAGCCCAGGCCGTCTCACTCTTCGATCGCCGACGGGATTGCCGGGTTCTGGATGATGTCAATTTCGAAGGTGCGCTCGGTTTCCTGGGTCCACTCCCAAGTGTCGGTGAAGGCCCTGATCTGGGCCGGAGACTCCTCGCCGGTGCGCTCGCGGAACAGCACGTTGTAGGAGGCGTTGGAGTTGAAGGGCGGGTCGAGGTAGACCAGGTCCACTGACTCGGTGGCGACGTGGTCGCGGAGGACCTGGAGGTTGTCGCCGTAGAAGAGGGTGTTAGGCATGGGGAGCTCCGGAGAGAACAGGCTTTGGGCAAGGCGCGGGACTATACCGTGTAACGCCGGGGGTAAGCCTGTATATCTCGGACTAAGTCTGTATAAGCGTTCCAACCAAAGTGTTGAAAAAGGGCGACGGCGTGCTTCAAGGCAAGCTCTTTAGTATCCGCGATCAACTCGGTGTGAGAAACGTCAACCTTGCAGGTAAATTCGTCGGTAGATGCCTTAAACGGACCAAAGTAGGAAGGATCCATCAGGTTGTCACTGATATTGAGGCCCCGTCCTTTGAGCCCCCGAACGTTAATCTCCAAGTGCGATTGCCCGGTGCTGGCCTTGGTGAACGCCAACCGGGCGGCCAACTCGAATGTAGCAGTGAATTGGTGCACTGCGTCTACTACCTCGATAAATTGACCGTGTTTCCAACCGTCGGGCGGCGGCCATAGGTCCGATTGGTCCCACCAGTCCTCACGCATCCCTCTAAGGACTACCAACTGCCCGCTTTGAAAGAATCGCCACAGTTCCAGGCGCCGTCCCCAGTCGGACTCGTGACCGATCCAGTCTTTGCCGCAGTGGGTTGGCGCACCGGAACCCAGATGAGGAAAACCCGACGAATGGATTTCAACATAGGTCTTTTCCAGAATGGGCAGAAGCTCTGCCCGGTCGGCGATTAGCTTCTCCACGAAAGTGTGCGGGCGGATGACCACTCTCCAGTAGCCGCGGGAGCGTATTTTGTCCAAGAGTTCGCTCATCTTAAATCACCCATTTGATTGTCAGGGTGGTCAGGATTGGTGTCCGCATCACTAACCGTTTGTGGGGCGGACAGCCCGGCCCTTTGTACCATGTCAAGGAATTGCCGTATGCCTTTTTCTATCGCGAGGTTAAGCAAGTCCCTCATATCGGCTTGGGTAGGTATTTCCGACGTTTCCGGTTTTCTGCGAGGCCTTACGTAGCAGGCGCCGTCGCGTAGCACATCGCCGAAAGACCTCTTGCACAGAACTGGTATGTCGGAAAACTCCTCTACTTCAAGGACCACGTAGTTACCGCCGTAGTGTTCCTTTATTTCCAGTTCAAAAGCGACACCGGGGTCTGCGTAGCGTGCAATCTGGTCTGACACGGCGTCATAGGTCCAGGTGCGCCGGTCATTGTCAGTTAGGCCAACCGGGTCCAAATTGCCTCCACGATCCCTGACACCTATTATGACCTTGCCACCACCACGCCTATTTGACATGCCTAATGCCGCTTTAACGACTTGTGCCATAAGCCTGTTGTTGGACAAAGGCCCAGGCGCCTTGAACTCTATATCGCTTATCTCATGGCGCAAGGCTATGGCATTCGCGAATTCTTCGTCCGTCACTTACTGAGGCGCTCTTATTTTTGATTTTATTATTATCAAGCTGTGCCCACCATCCCAGTAAAAACGCGGTTACTCATTCTCCCATCCCCACCAGCCGTTCGGCGTCGCGGATGTAGTCGGCGGTGGGACAGATGGAGAGTCAGATATCCGATCTCCTTGGTAATCTTTCCTCTTGTTGTGCCAACCGGAAGCGATATGCGGATTCCAAGCGAAGCCAAATGTCCGGGCCTCCTCCCAGTACGCGGTCGAACTGGGCTGCCGTTTCAGGTTCGATGGGAGCTTTACCAGCGGTTATTTCGCTGATTAACTTGGCGGACAGGCCGCAAAGACGGGCGAATTGGGACTGCGAGATGCCCCTTGCTTCCAACTCTTCTTCAAGGACCCATCCGGGCGGGACGGCGTAGTCCGGATTGTATTGGTTGGCGGCTTTAATCATTTCCTTTGGGCAATACTATAACGTTCGGAACGAATATTCTCCATTGGACTGGCGGAGGGCGGGGCCATAGTCATACGCTATTTAGAACCATATGGTAGATCAGGTTCAGGGCCGCCGCCCCCGCGATTCCGGCGGCCAGGTCGTCGGCCATGATGCCCCAGCCTCCGGGCAGGCGTTCGAAGCGTCGTATGGGCCAGGGCTTGAGGACGTCGAGCACCCGAAAGCAGATGAACGCGGCGGCCAGCCATTCCGGGTCCTTGGGGAGGAACAGGCAGGTGACCCACATCCCGATGAATTCGTCCCAGACCGCCAGCTTGGGGTCGGGGTCCTCCTTGGTCACCAGGGTGCCCACGGCCCATACTCCGACGAGAAAACCCGCGCCGATGAGGATGAACAACCCGTAGGAGTCTTCGGGCAAGGGGGAAAAGCCGTAGACCAGCACCGCCGCCAGGCTGGCCGCAGTGGCGGGGGCCACCGGGAACAGCCCGAGTCCCGCGCCCGCGCCAAGGACCCAACCCGTCGCCGAGGAGAGACTAGGCATCGCAACGGCCCGGGCCCGGCGTGACATGGGCGGTCGTGCTCCGAAGGAGACCCCCTCTCAATCTCCCCCTGCCAGGGGGAGAGGTAAGGTTGATTCTCAATCTGCTCCTGCCAGGGGGAGAGGCAGGGTTGATTCTCAATCTGCCTGTGGCAGTGGGAGAGGTGGGGTTGGTTCTCGAGCTTGAATGGGTATCGGGCATCAGCCGTAGCCCAAGCGGTCGAGGTCCTCTTCGCTCATTCCTAGATAGTGTCCTATTTCGTGCCAGAGGGTGATACTGATCTCCCGCTCCGCTTGGGCACGGGTGTCGCAGTGGCGCAGGATCGGCTGACGATAGATGGTTATCCGGTCGGGGAGGGAGGGGCCTACGCCCTCCCTTTCGGTGAGGGGCCAGCCGGTGTAGAGTCCGAACAGGCCCACTTCTTCGTCCAGAAAGCCGGCTTCGTCCGGGCCGGGCCATTCTTCCACCACGATGTCCACGTTCTCCAGCGAACGGCGCATCGCAACGGGCACGCGGGAGTAAGCCCGGCGCACCACGCGGACGAATTCGCGGTGGGTCATCCGGATCAAGGGCCGGCGCCGACCTGCTGGCGGATTCTCTTGAGGATGTCGACGTTCTGCTGGTCGGGGCCCTTGCCCTCGAACCCCGGCACCTCCAGCAGGAACGGAACGTCGCGGAAGGCCGGGTGGCCCATGAAAACGGCGAACCCGTCCTCGCCGATGAAGCCGTCGCCGATGTTGTCGTGCCGGTCAACGCCGGAACCGCAGGGACGCTTGGAGTCGTTGGCGTGGATGGCGACCACGTTGGCGCTGCCGGGGCCGTCGTCCAGCTTTGCCAGCATATCCTCGATTCCCTCGCCGGTGGTCAGGTCGTAGCCGGCGGCGAAGCTGTGCTGGGTGTCGAGGCAGACCTTGAGGCGGGGACTGTTTACCGCCTCCAAAATGCCGCCCAGCTCCTCGAACCGCGCGCCGATGTGCTGTCCCATGCCCGCCATGTTCTCGACCGCGAGGTAGGGGCCGTCGGGCGAGGCTTCCAGCACTGATTTTATGGCGTCGACGGTCTGGGGCAGCACCGACTCATAGCCCGCGCCCCCGTGGCTGCCTGGGTGGAAGATGACCGCCGTGGCACCGATTCTCGAGGCCAGGGTCATGTAGTTGATGAGGGAGTCAATGCCCTTCGTCAGGTTGGCGGGATTCGAGGTGCCCAAGTTCACCAAGTAGATGGCGTGAAGGAACACCGCTTCGATTCCGGAGCCGGCGGCGCCCTGCCGGAAGGACTCGACCTCTTGGTCGGGGACCGCCTTGAACGCCCAGCCTTGGGGAGACGAGCCGAAGATCTGGATGGCCTCGCAGCCGATTTCCCGCCCGCGGGCCGGGGCCTTGCTGATGCCGCCCGAAGTTGAGACGTGAGCGCCGATTTTCATGCCGGGCCTCCCGATGCGGCCGGTGGCCGCCGTTTCCCGCCGTTGCCCGCCGTTGTTAGCCGTTGTTAGCCGTTGTTAGCCGTTGCCAGCCGGGAACGATTATAGAATAAATCGCGGTGGTCGGGTGTAGGCTACTGTGACGGCAACTGGCGGGCATACAGATACCGGGGGTACGTGGATTCCGGCTTTCGCCGGAAAGACGGGGCGGGGTGGCGGGCGGTGGTTGGTCTTGAACTGTGATTCGTTTGATTTGGGTGATTTTTGGGATTGGTTTGGTTGCCGCCCGAGCCTTGGAGGGGATAGCGGTGGAGGGTGGCGGGGGAATTTGGAATTGGGAGTGCGGAATTGGTTGGCGGCGGGGGATAACGGCGGGATGACTCATGACTATTGGATACCGGTGTGACGATGGTTGAGGCAATATAATGGTTGCTTATGCGTGCCTTGTTGGTGGAATCGGCTGGCGAGCCGCCGCGGTTGGCGGTGGTGGATGTGCCGGAGCCTTTGCCCGGCCCCGGGGAAGTTTTGGTGCGGGTGGCCGCCTGCGGGTTTTGCCATCACGACCGGGCGGTGATGGCTGGGGTGTTGCGCCGGGGCGTGAGGCCGGGGGTAGTCTTGGGGCATGAAATTTCGGGCGTGGTGGAGGAAGCAGGGGCGGGCGTGGTTGGCGTTCGTCCCGGCGACAGGGTGACGTCGCTGCTCACCAACGCCTGCGGCGCCTGCGACCGTTGCCGCAACGGCCGGGAGCACCGCTGCCGGAACGGAGAGGGCATCGGCCACGGCAGGGACGGCGGGTTCGCCGAGTACACTGTCCTTTCTCAACACACACTGGTCCCCGTGCCGGAGGGCCTCGATCTCGTTTCCGCCTCGCTTCTGGCGTGCCCCATGGGAGTGGCGCTGGAGGCCGTGGAATCCATCGCCGCGGCTCAAGCGGGCGAAACGGTGGTGGTGACCGGCGCGGGCGGCGGGTTGGGGGTCCATGCCGTGCAAGCGGCGGCAGCGTTGGGCTGCCGGGTGTTGGCCGTTACTTCCTCTCCCGGCAAGGCGGACCGGCTGCGGGGATATGGGGCGGACGAGGTGCTGAAGACCGGAGGGTTGGACTTTGCCGAGCTCGTGATGGCATTAACCGGAGACGAAGGCGCGGATGTCGTGATCGACACAGTGGGGTCCGTCCTGTTCCCGTCCACCCTGCGCAGTTTGGGCCAATTCGGGCGACTGGTGTTGCTCGGCGAGGTGGCCGGGGGCCGGATGTCGATCAACCCGGCGGAAATAATCTTCCGGGACGCCAAGGTCCTTGGGGCTTCGGGGGTTTCTCGCCGGGCCTTGGAACATGCGGGGGTCATGGCCGCCGCTGGCCGAATTACGCCGGTGATTCATCAAGTCCTGCCGTTGGAGGAAGCAGCCAAGGCCTTCGAGTTGCTGTCGGACAGGACGCCGCTCGGGCGGGTGGTGCTGGTCCCGTGACCTGATCACTTTACGCAGGCCCGGTCTCCGGTCTCTTAGAAACTATCTCAAAACTGATGGCGCCTTTTGTAATCATCTGTTTTGGCGTCAAGTCCACCCCCATCCTAACCTTCCCCCTGAGGGGGAAGGGACTTTTGAGATAATTTCTTAGTGGTCGTGGCCGTTCTCGCTGAAGTCGTTGTCGCTGAACACGCCGGTCTCCCGTCCCTGCCAGACGTGGACCACGAAATTGCCCCGGTCGATCCCGACCACGTCGACGATTTCGCCGTCCACGGCGTCGATGATCTCCCGAATGACGTCTTGGGTCAGGCTCTCGTCGACAGCGAGCGCTACGTGCACCATTTCGGCGGTGAAATGGATGTCCACCCGGCCCACGGGCCGGTCGAGCTCCAATATGGTGTACGCTTCCGAATACGGGGTCCGCACTTCGCGCTCAAAGGAAAAATCGGCCAATTCCGCCTCCTGCCCTGCTGCCGTAGCGTCCAGTCCCGGTGAGGGGCCGCCCCCCGCAACCCCGTGGATACCGGCTTTCGCCGGTATGACGATGGTATGGGCTTTTTGGATACTCGCTTTTGCCGGTATGCGACGGTATGGGCTTTTCGGATACTCGCTTTTGCCGGTATTCCGGTGGGCTGCGCCGGGCGAGGAGCTGTCACGTCGTCTGAACAGTTGCCTACGGCCTGATGTGGCCATCCCCCATGATCACCCACTTGTACGAGGTCATTTCCCGCAGGCCCATGGGTCCGCGGGCGTGGAATTTCTGGGTGCTGATTCCGACCTCGGCGCCCAGACCGAATTGCCCGCCGTCGGTGAACTGGGTGCTGGCGTTCACGTAAACGGCCGCCGCGTCCACCTCGTCCAAGAAACGCATGGCGGCGGAGTAGTCCTCGGTGATTATGGCCTCGGAATGACCGGAGCCGTAGGTCTCGATGTGTTCCAGGGCGTCGTCCAAGGAGTCCACAATCCTGACGGCCGCGGTGAGGGACAGAAACTCCTTGCCCCAGTCGTCCTCGCCGGCGGGGACCACCTTGCCAGGTGCGGCGGGGCCCGGCGCTGCGGGGCCCAGGATGCTCAGGGCCCTCCGGTCGCAGCGGAGCTCGACGCCGGAACCGGTCAACTGCCGCGCGATGACGGGCAGCCCGCTGGCGGCGACGGCCGAGTGCACCAAGAGGGTGTCCAAGGCGTTGCAGATGGACGGGCGGCGGACCTTGGCGTTGTGGGCGACGCTGGCCGCCTTGTCGAGGCTGGCGGCGCGGTCGACGTAAGTATGGCAGACGCCGACGCCGCCGGTGACCGCTGGCATGGAGGCGTTTTCGCCCACGAATTTGACCAGTCCCGCCCCGCCCCGGGGCACCACAAGGTCGATGTACTCGTCCATCCGGAGCATGGCTTCGACCAGTGTACGGTCGGGGTTGTCGACGAACTGCACCGCGTCTTGGGTGACGCCGGCGCCGTTCAGGGCCCGGCGTATCAACCCGATAAGGGCCGTGTTGGAGCGAATGGTCTCTTTGCCGCCGCGCAGGAAGGAAGCGTTGCCCGACTTGAGGCAGAGGCCGAAGATGTCCACGGTCACGTTGGGCCGGCTCTCGTAGATGCTGGCCACGACGCCCAAGGGCACCCGGCGGCGGCCCGCCACCATGCCGTTGGGCAGGGTCTTCATATCGATGGCCTCGCCCACCGGGTCGGGCAGGGAAGCGACCTTGCGCAACTCGGCGGCGATGTCCCGCAGACGGTCGGGGGTGAGGAGCAGGCGGTCCAGCAACGACTCGCTGAGCCCTTCGGCCTGGGCGGCGGCGTAGTCGGCGGCATTTGCCGCCAGCACTTCGGCAGTGTCGGACTGCAGAGAATCGGCCAGCGCCAGAAGCACGTCGTTCTTGGCGTTGGTGGAGAGGCGCGCGACCTGCCGGGCGGCGGCCCGGGCGGCCTTGCCCTGAAGCAGCAAGTCTTCGACAGTTCTAGTGGCTATCGGGCTATCTGTCATAGTGAGGATTCCAATTGCGAGGACCTCGATTTTGGCTATTCAGTCCCAGTACGGAGGCTCCACCCTCCGGACAGCGGCTGACACTAGTATGACGACGGGGGTATGACGACGGGCCGCGCTTGATAGGGGGCTCGCTTGATAGAGGCTCATAGAAGGACCAGATTGTTGCGGTGGACGATTTCCTGCCCGTAATGGTAACCCAGAGTCGTCTCGATTTGGGCCGAGCGCAGGCCGCTAATCCGTGCGACGTCGTCGGCGCAGTAATTGGCGATGCCACAGGCGATGCGCTGTCCCGATGGGCCGATCACGAAAATGGTGTCGCCCCGCTGAAAGCCGCCGTCCACCGCGCGCACGCCGGCGGGAAGGAGGCTCCGGTGGTCGTTCAGCAGCGCGTCGGCCGCCCCGCCGTCCACCGTCACCTGGCCCTGTTGGGATATCCCGCCCAACATCCAGCGCTTGCGCGCCTCCAGCTTGCTCTCGGCGGCATGAAAGTAGGTGCCGATCCGCTCTCCGGCCACCGCCCGCAAGACGGCGTCTTCGGCGCGGCCGTGGCACATAATCATGGGGATGCCGGAGGTCGTGACCAGCCGGGCGGCCTCCAGCTTGGTGGGCATCCCGCCGCGGGCCCAAGGCCGCAGCGCCCGTCCGGCAACCGCCTCGACGCGGTCGTCCACCCGGTCAACCTGCTCGATCAGGGTCGCGGATGGGTCGGTGCGGGGATCGGCGGTGTAGAGCCCGTCGATGTCGGTTAGGACCAGCAGCAGGTCGGCGTCCACCAAGTTGGCCGTCAAGGCGGAAAGCCGGTCGTTGTCGCCGAACACCTCGCCGATCTCGTCCACCGCCACCACGTCGTTCTCGTTCAGCACCGGGACCACCCCCAGTTCCAGGAGGCCCTGCAGGGTGTTGCGGACGTTGAGGTAGGACTTCCGGTTGGAGAGATCGGCGATGGTGAGCAAGGCCTGCGCCACCTGAACTCCGTGGGAAGCGAAGAGCTCCTGGTAGGTCTGCATCAGGCGGCTCTGGCCGATGGCCGCCAATACCTGGCGGGACTGGACGCCGTGCTCCTGATAGCCGTCGCCCAATGCGCCCCGGCCTGCGGCGATGGCGCCCGAGGTAACGAGCAGGACTTCGCACGAGGCCTTCCGCAGCCGACATAGCTGACGGGCTAGATCGCGAAGCACGTCGATGTCGAGGTCTGCTCCCGAAGCTCCGGTGAGCACTCCCGTTCCGGCTTTGACCACGACGCGCTGGTATCGCACAGACGATATTCTAACACCTTGAAAAGCGTCCCAAGGAAATGCATCCCAAGCGGCTGTACGCCGCCGGGCGGGAGTATAATGGCCGGAAAACATCTACTGACGAATAGCTGGCGGATTGAACGGGTGGGACGATTTCGAAGGGAGACAGAGGACTTCTGAATCGACGCAACTTGAGCCGAGCGCAAACCTATGGGAGCAGTCCATATAACCATCGAAGTGGGCCATCTTGACGGCGGCGATCTTGAGGCACTGCCGGAGGTACTTGTCGATACCGGGGCGTGTCATTCCATGCTACCAGCTTCGTTGCTCGAGTCCTTGCATGTGGAGCGCCGGCAGAATAACCGTTACGAGCTCATAGACGGGAGAATTGTCGAGTACGACATGGGAGCGGTCCGCATGGTGATCGAGGGCCAAGACTGGCCTTGCGTGGTGTTGTTCGGGCCCGAAGACCGGTACCTGCTCGGTCAGACAGCGTTGCAAATCTTCGGCTTGGTGGTAGACCCTGCCGGGGAGCGGCTCATACCTTTTCCGCGACCGCCGCTTATCTAGCCGGGAAACCATCATCTTGAAAACCCGGAGGCCGTCGGGTAGGCTTGAAAGGTACTACAACGCCCTGCGTCCCCGGAATAGGAAAGGGAAGGACAGTGTATTATGGCCGTCGGTAAAGGGTTCTTGTGCGCCAAATGCCAGCACACCCAGTTTGAGACCCAGGAAATCCGCACGACCGGGAAATATTCGAGGTTCTTCGACATCCAGAACAAGAAGTTCACCGCCGTGTCCTGCACCCAGTGCGGTTTCACCGAGATGTACCGTGGCGAGTCTTCCGCTCTCGGCAACATCCTCGACCTGTTCGCCGGGGGTTAGACCACCGCAGCATGTCCTTACACGGCCTCCTGACAATACTGGAGCGGCACCCGGAGTACCGCGATTATCTGGAATCAGCCAGCGGACCAGCGCCCTTCGCCAATGTTACGGTGCGGCAGGGGGCGAGGCCCGCGTTTATTGCATCCCTTCGCCGCAGACGAAAGGGGGCAATGCTGGTGATCACGCCCCGGCCTGACGACGCCCGCCGCCTCCACGACCATCTCCTGACCTACCTTGGCGAAGACTGCCCGGCGCTGCTTCTGCCGGAGCCGGAAGTGCTGCCCTACGAACGGCTGGCAGTCGACGCCAACACCAGCAACCAGCGCCTGTCCGCCCTGGCCAGCCTGGCGGGCGCCAACGGCCGTGGCGATACGCCTTCCGATGACCCTATCGTCGTGTGCTCCGTAGGCTCGGCCCTGCTGTATACGCTGGCCCCCAGCCTCGTTTCGGGCACGGCCTCTGGACCGGGGGAGCCCGGTCTCCTGAGGGTGGGCGACCACGTGCGGGTCAATGACCTCTTGGCCCAATGGCTGGACTTGGGGTACCGAAACGAACCGGTGGTGGAGTCACCCGGCTCGTTCAGCCACCGGGGCGGCATTCTGGACCTCTTTCCGGCCACTGCGGACCTACCCCTGCGAATCGAGCTATTCGACAACGAAATCGACACCATCCGGGCCTTCGATCCTTTCACCCAACGCTCGATCCGGCCGGTCCAAGAGGTGCGGCTGGTTCCCGCCAGGGAGCAGCTTCCCGGCTTGGCCGACGCGGAGAGGGTCGCCGCCCGCATCACGGCCATGGATTACACCCGTTGCAGCTCCGAAATCAAAGACAGGATGCAGGACGAGCTGCTGAACCTGGCGTCGGCCCCCAACTTGGAGACCCTCTCGTTCTACAACGGGTTGGTGAACGAGGCCCACCTGCTGGACTACCTGGGCCCCACGAGCAGCGTGGTCCTGGAGCGCCCCGGACGGATCGAGGCCGAGGCGTTGGAGCTGGAGGAAAGGTTCGACCGGATGCGGCTGGCCCGGGAGGAAAGAGGCGAACTGCCAGCCAACTTCCCATCGCCCTACATGACCTGGGCCCAATTCGCCCAGCGCCTGACCGCAGCGCCCAGGGTTGAATTGCAGACCTGGGTGGGCGACGAGGAAGACCATGTCTTCCAACCGTCCACCCCCTATTACGGCCGGTTGGACCAGTTGGCCGCCGACATCCGGCGGAGGGACGGCGAGAACCACGCCGTGGTGGCCGTTACCCAGCACGCCCGACGGTTGGCCGACGTTCTGGGTCAAGAGGGTGTGGCCGCCAGTATAGCAACGTCGTACGACGATGCGCCCGCCCGCGGACAGGTGTCCGTCGTGCAGGGCTCATTGAGGGACGGTTGGGTAATGGAGCTGCCCCGTCCCCACGACGGCGCCGGGGTGACCCGGGTCGAGCTGCTGACCGACGCCGAGCTGTTCGGCACGGTCAAAGAACGCCGCCGTCACCGGCCCCGCAGCGCGGAACACGGGCCGGAAATCGCTCTTGCCGACCTGATCCCCGGGGCCTTCGTAGTCCACATCGACCATGGGGTGGCCCGGTTCGCTGGCACCACCCACATAGACGACAGCGGCGAAGACCGGGAATACCTGGTATTGGAGTACGCCGACAGCGACAAGCTCTACGTTCCCACCGACCACCTGGACCGGGTCACCGCCTACATGGGGGCGCAAGACCACGCCCCCAACCTCACCCGCCTCAGCACCGCCGAGTGGGCCCGCATCAAGGAGCGGGTCAAGGGGGCCACCCGGGAGATGGCCCAAGAGTTGATCCGGGTAAATGCCGCCCGGCAGGTGGCGAAGGGACACGATTTCGGCGCCGACACGATATGGCAGCAGGAGCTGGAAGACTCTTTCCCTTTCGTCGAGACTCCAGACCAGGCCCAAGCGATCAACGAAGTCAAGACCGACATGGAGCAGACCAGGCCCATGGACCGCCTGATCTGCGGTGACGTGGGTTACGGCAAGACGGAGGTTGCGCTGCGCGCCGCCTTCAAGACGGTAAACGAAGGCATGCAGGTCGGCCTGCTGGTGCCCACCACCGTGCTGGCCCAACAGCATTACGCGACCTTCAGCGAACGGCTCAGCCCCTTCCCCGTGAGGGTGGAGGTGCTCAGCCGCTTCCGGACTCCCAAAGAGCAGCAGGAAGTCATCGAGGGCCTGAAGGGCGGCAGCGTCGACATCGTGATCGGGACCCACCGGTTGTTGCAAAAAGACGTCCAGTTCAAGAACCTTGGTCTGGCCGTGGTGGACGAAGAGCAGCGGTTCGGAGTAAGTCACAAGGAACGCCTGAAGCAACTCCGCCGCCAAGTGGACGTGCTCACCCTGAGCGCCACTCCCATTCCCCGTACGCTGAACATGGCCCTCTCCGGCATCCGCGACCTCAGCACGATGACCTCCGCGCCGGAGTCCAGGCTGCCCGTGAAGACCTTCGTCTCCGAATACTCCGAGGACGTAATCAAAGAGGCGATACTGCGGGAGATGGAACGGGGCGGCCAGGTGTTCTTCCTGCACAACAGGGTCAAGACCATCAACCAGGCCGCCGCCGAGATCAACAGCCTGGTGCCCCAAGCCCGGGTCATCATAGGCCACGGCCAAATGGCGGAAACGGACTTGGAAGAGGTGATGGTGGACTTCAGCAACGGCCAAGCCGATGTCCTGGTCTGCACCACCATCATCGAGTCGGGGCTGGACATGCCCAATGTGAACACCCTGATCGTGGAGCGAGCCGACCGGTTCGGCCTGGCGCAGCTATACCAGCTACGGGGCCGGGTGGGCCGGGGCGAACACCGGGCTTACGCTTATCTCTTGGCCCCCAGGGGCCGACGTATCACCGAAGCAGCAGAAAAGCGGCTGCAGGCCATTCTGGAAGCCTCGGACCTGGGCGCGGGATTTCGCATCGCCATGCGCGACCTGGAAATTCGCGGCGCGGGAAACATTTTAGGGGCCGACCAGAGCGGCCACATCCAAGACGTCGGGTTAGACCTCTACACCAGGCTGTTGCAGGAGGCGGTCCGGGAGCTGGAACGGGAAGGGGGGGCCGCCGCCGACCCTGAATTGTCCCCCGGCGACCTGCCGCGAATGGAGCTGCCCTTGGACTGCGGCATACCTGAGGACTACATCGAGCACCTGCCCACCAGGCTGGCCATTTACCAACGCTTGGCCAAGCTGACCGACCGCGCCGAAATTCCGGAAATACAGGACGAGCTGCGGGACAGGTTTGGGCCGTTGCCGGAGAAGCTGGAGAACCTGCTGGTACTGGCCGAGGTCCGGGCATTGGCGGCCACCGCCGGGGTCGAGTCGGTCACCCGGGGAAGCGAAGCCATAGTGCTGTCGCTCAGGGTCCCGGTGGGCGGAGCCCGTACGCCGCTGCAACGGGCATTGGGGCCGTCCGCACAGGTGGGGAACACACAAATCCAGTTGCCCCTTCGCCGGTTGGGGGACCAGTGGCTATCCCGGTTGACCCGGGTCCTGGAGCGGTTCTACGTGTTCCAAGAGAACCTCAAAAACTTGGCCGCCGCTTCTACCGCCGTCTAGGGGCCCGGCCAGGCTGGCGCGGCGTGTTTCGCAGGGGGACCGAGGGCCGCCTCGCCCGGTCCCCGTAGAACAGCGAAGACCCGCTGGCAGTAGCACTATCGTAATTCTTCGTGAGTTCAAATGCAGTCACGTTCCCCGAGGAAACTACCCATGCCACTCAAGATGCAATTGCCACGCCGGTTAGACGGAGCCCGGTTATCGAGTATGCGATTATTGAATCTTCGGGTCCCGGTGTCGTTATTGCTCGCCGGACTGATGGCCGCGACGCTTGCCGCTTGCAGCGGCCAGACCACCGAGACGTCCGCCCCCACTGCGACCGACGCTCCGGCGGCGGCCGAAACTCCCGCGGCCACTGAGGCGCCGAAAGCCGATGCCGACCTGGCTTACAGCTTCCCGGTCACGATGTTTCAGGGACAGGACGAAGTCGGCGGGGACATGGTTGAACTGGGAGAACTGCTGGGCAAACGGCCCATGGTGATCAACTTCTGGGCCGGCCTCTGCCCTCCATGCCGGGCCGAGATGCCCGACTTCCAGGCGTTCTACGAGGATTTCAACGACCGGGTGCTGTTACTGGGGATCGACCTCGGACAGTTCACCGGTCTGGGCACCCAGCAAGACGCCACGGACCTCTTGGCCGACCTGCAAGTAACCTACCCCGCCGGTTTCACGGAAGACGGGGCAGTCATCAAAGAATACCGGGTGCTGGGTATGCCCAGCACGATATTCATCGACGCCAACGGGGAAGTTTTCGATACCTGGACCGGGCCGCTAAACGAGGAGACCCTCAAGGAAAAGACCCTCGAAATGCTGGAACAGTAGGGCTATTCAGCATAGCTTAAGCATATTCCTCTCGGTCAGAGTTTTCGACGATGTAACAGTTTTCGGTCCGCCTGGGTTTTGCACCGTCACCCAAGTGGCTCGTCGTCGTCCAGCCAGCCGTACCGCTGGGCTAGATGGGCCCACAACCGGCGCGTCTGCGCCGAGTCCCTTCTGGCCTCTTCCAACAGGGCCTCGTTCTGCTCGATCCGCTGCTCGTTCTGCTCGATCCGCTGCTCGTTCTGCTGCTCGTTTTGCTCGTTCTGCTGCTCGTTCTGCTCGATCCGCCGCTCGTTTTGCTCGATCCGCCGCTCGTTTTGCTCGATCCGCCGCTCGATTCCGGCCAGGATTTGGGTAAGTAGGCGGATGCTCTCGCCATGCGCCTCTAGCCGCCCCTGGTTCTCGGCCAGGACTCGGGTAGCCAGCCGGACGTACTCATCATGCGCGTCTAGCCGTTCCTCAAGTGTCATGTCTTCGCCTCCCCAGAACTTCACGTCGCCCTCAGTTTCGTAGCTATTTTAACCGTTTCTAACAGAAACGGTGTCCTTTCAGCGGAGCGGCGAACCCTCAACTTGTCTCGGCCAACGCCAGCGTCGGTCTCCCGTCCCGGCGGGCGTTCCTCGTTCTTTTTATTTCCCTGCATTCCTCGCATATTGTCAGGTCAGGCAAGGCGTCGTTTTTGCCGCACTCACGACACTTCCCTTCCTCGATCCGGCGCTCTTGGGCGGAGGCAGACCCCTGATATCCGAGGTCTACTACTTCGGCTGTTGGCGCCGGTTTCGTTTCCTGGGTCATCAGGTCTGTTCCGTGGACACGGCCATGGGTTACGGTGCGATCATGTTGGACGTCATCATTGGGGGAGGTGAATCGCGTGGCACAAAATCTTCCCCAAAGCCTCGTTGACTTGAGCAATAGCGTTACTACCAATTTAACACTCAGTATCGCAATTATTCAGCAGGGACATTGCAACGGGGCTTAACACAGCTCAATGAAGAATACACATTGAAAGAAGAAGGGGCTGTGGAAAACGATTGGTGGGCGGACATTCAACCGATCCTGAGTCCGACAGCAAAAGAGCGGATACCCTACGCAGAAGCCTCTTGGCCTCTATGAGCGCATTATTAGTGCTTCTTCAAATAAAGAGGATATAGTGTTAGACCCATTCTGCGGGTGTGCAACCATACTGGTTGCGGCTGAGCGATTAGGCAGACAAGCAGACAATGGGTAGGAATTGACATTTGGGAGAAAGCGAATAACGCTGTTATTGAACGATTAAAGAATGAGTATCTTCGAGAAGAAAATAGAAACAATTCACGATTGTTTTGGAGAGTTTCATTACGAACAAAAGGTTCCGCGGAGGACAGATGATGGTGTTGAGGCGGCACCGTCGCTCAGGGTCAAATTGCGCGTACAGGAACCGGAAGGTTCCAGAATGAGCAGTAATGAAATGTACGAGTTCCTTTTGTCTCAGCACGGTTCAAAATGCCAAGGATGCGACAGAGTATTTGATGACACTCGGTATTTGGAGTTAGACCATAACACTCCGAGGTCGGATGGGGGACTCAACCATATTTCTAACCGTATTCTTCTGTGTAGTCCGTGCAATCGGGCCAAAAGTAATCAATACACATTGAGTGGATTGCGGAGATTGAACGCGAGAAATGGTTGGATGGCACCTCAATAGGAAGAATGCGTACAGGTGAATAGCTCGTGAGCGAGTATTGTACTCGCTAGATGATGTGAGGGTTGCCGGGAGCTCGGGTAATCAACGATATAATTCCCCAATTTTACACGTTCTACAATAACCGGAGGCCCATCAAGGCCTGGGCTACCGGACCCCTGGCGAGGGGTTCCACGGATACCGGACAGTCCGGGAGGCAGAGTCAAAGGACAGGAGGTTTTCAGAGGGATTATCACGAAGTCTGAACTGTCCTGCCCAAATCCACCACCTAGCCCAGGGTAGAGGCGACGGGGAGCGAAATCCGGCTGCTGTGAGGCGTTAGGGGGAGGTCCGGGCGTCGGCTATAACGGCCTGAGGGTTGTTTCGGGGGCCAAGAGCCGTTGTGGCGGGCAGTCTTGGCGGTTACAGGGCGCAACGCACCCGCGGCGGCCTGTCGGGGCCGCTTTTTGGTGGCCTTTGGCCCGGTCAGGGCCGGTCAGGTTAACGGCGGCCCGTGGGCCAAGGCGAGGATGCGCCGCCGCGCCTGGCACAGCAGCGAGTATGAGGGGTGGCCCCAGCTCAGGTTGATAATCAGTGTCCGGGCGTGGCGGACCACCCGGCCCGGTAGGGATATGACCCCGAAGCGTACCGCCTTCATCCGCTTGCTCACCCACGCGCCGCCTAGGGCCAACCGCTTCATAGCCGAGTTCAGATTGAAGGACAGCGCCGTTATGGCCCACCAAGCGGCGTTGGACCCGAACTGTCCCGAAGGCAGCCGGCCACCGGCCAGGTCTTCCTTCAGCGCGCTATGGACCTCCTCTCCCTTCCCGCACCGCTGCCTGGACCACCAGACCAACTCCTCCGGGTCAATGTCCCGGTTGGTCACCACTCCAAAGACCTTGAACCAGCCTCCCTCCGCCGTCTCCATGACGGGAACCGAGAGGTTCAACTGACTGGCCAGTCCCGGCAGCGGCGGGTTCCGCAGCGGCTCCCTGATGGCGATGAAACGGTACTCCGGGCTGTTCTTGGAGTGTCCTATCCAGTTGGGCACGAAGCGTACTTCCGCATATTGCTGCCCGGTGTTCACCCGGTGCCCGTCCACCTCCCGGCGCAACTCCCGCCAATCCCCCTCACCCACCTGGGCCACCGTTTTCTTGAACTCCGAGGTCACGTCCACCCCCACGGCGAACCCGATCACCCCGAAGCGTTGATCCCGACCCTCGGCGCAGTACCTAAGCAATTCCTGCTGATATCCGGCGGTGTCCGACCTCATCAGCACCTGGTCTATTCCGGAAGGCAGATACTCCAGCGACTCCCGGAGCACCCGCAACTGCTCGTGGCCCGCAGGCACGTTGCCGTCCCGGAACTCCGTGTGGACCACCAAGTCGGCTTCCGCCCAATAGGTGGTCAGCGGTTGATACGCCTTGTACTTCTTGTAGCTGAAGAGCGCCTCCTGCTTGTGGGTCTCGATCAGGGTCGCATCCATGTCCAGGGTCGCCTGCCCATGCCCGGTATGTCTTTGGACGAAGCTCACCAAGTCGGCGTTGACCCTCCTAAGGCCAAGCAGAGCATCGGTGGCGGCAGGTATGAACGCCGTATGGGGGAGTCTCCTCTCCTCCTCGCCGACATCGTGGAACATTGAGAGATAACGGAACACCGCCGAGGCTGACGGCACCCCACGGCAGCGTTCTTTGCGCCACCTCCGCTTGAGTTCCCAGCCCTCCCTGCGACGTTTCCCGTGGCTCTCCGCCAGCTTCAACACCCGGCCCAAGCCCTCGTCCTTCTCCAAGACCCGCAGATCGTCCACCGACTCGCCTCCTGCCAGGTTCAGCAGCGCCAGAGAGGTGATCAGCTGGTTGTCGGTCCAACCCTGCTTTCCTTCCCTGATACCTATGTGACGCCGCACCGACTCGCTAAGCCCGGCTGCCTGGGCCAGGTCCAGGTAGGCTGCAAGTCCCGACAGGGCCGTCATCCCCGTGGAACTCTTCTCCTCGGAGTACTGGAAAGCCAATGTCCCCTGCGCCATAATGGTTGCACCCCGTTGGTGATGGTTTTGATTGAAGCCTTACCATCATAGCCAGCTTCGCAGCCGGCTCCAACGGGGTATTTTCTTCTACCTCAGGTGGTGGATTTGGGCCTGCCGGCCCACTGTTCTTGAGATATGGGTTATAATACAATACGTCATGTTGGTCGCCGGATCTTGGGCCGACGCCATTTTCGGGGTGTAGCGCAGTGGCTAGCGCGCTACGTTCGGGACGTAGAGGCCGGTGGTTCGAATCCACTCACCCCGACCATTCTTCTTCACCGCCGCCGTACCGTATCGACCCGGTCGCGTCGTTCCGTCTTCTACGATTTACAACACTTCCGCCAGCGTTGGCGGTTCTGTGTGTTATCATTGTGCCGCCTTCTGGGCTGTATGACCGGCTGTTAACGACCCTCGTGACCGAACCGACAAATGGAGGTGCGACATGCCATTCGGGGGCAACGACTGGCTCGCCCTGACTCCGGAACCGGCCTTGGAACCCGACCTCCCCATCTGCGACCCTCACCACCATTTTTGGGACTTCAGGTCAGAGCGCATTCCGTACCAACGGTACTTGCTACACGAGTTGGCGGACGACGTGAACAGCGGCCACAACGTCCGGTCCACCGTTTTCATCGAGGCCCGGTCCATGTACCGGCCAAGCGGTCCGGCAGAGATGCGCCCGGTTGGTGAAGTGGAGTTCGTTCAAGGCCTGGCTGCCGCCAGCGACACCGGGTTATACGGCCCCTGCAAGGTGGCGGCGGCCATTGTGGGCCATGCCGACCTGAACCTGGGCGAGGGCGTGCGCCCCGTCTTGGAAAGGCTACAGGCGGCCAGCCCCAACCGTTTCCGGGGCATACGCCACTCGGTTACCTGGGACCCGAACCCGGACGTGGAAAACACGGCGGCCCACCGGATGGGGCATCAGTTGGCCGGCGATAACTTCCGGGCCGGCGCCCGGGTGCTGGCGGGGATGGGGATGTCCCTGGAGGG
Source organism: Dehalococcoidia bacterium (assembly GCA_965220625.1). Classification (GTDB taxonomy): domain Bacteria; phylum Chloroflexota; class Dehalococcoidia; order Lucifugimonadales; family UBA3495; genus VXOI01. Next base: position 1,240,434 of record CBDCQN010000001.1, on the reverse strand, counting down.
TTGGCTGTTCTTTCCTCAAATGCCCGAGTTGGCCGACTTCGCCCGGGCGGTCCCGGACCTGACGATCATCCTGAACCACATCGGCGGCCTGTTGCGGGACGGCCCCTACGCCAACCGCGACGATGAGGTCCTGCAGACGTGGCGCAACGGGATCGCGGCGGTGGCCGAGTGCCCCAACGTGGTCGTCAAGCTCGGCGGAATCGGCATGCCCCGGACCGGCTTCGACTGGCATACCCGCGCCACGCCGATCGGCTCGGAAGAGTTGGCCGACAGCATGGCGCCGTTTATGAACTACTGCATCGAACAGTTCGGGCCCAACCGCTGCATGTTCGAGAGCAACTTCCCGGTGGACAAGGTCTCGTTTTCCTACAACGTGATGTACAACGCTTTCAAACGGCTGTCCAACGGGTATTCCGCCTCGGAGCGGGCCGACATGTTTCACGATACCGCCGCCCGCGTTTACCGCATCGAGGTATAAGTCTCGTATGCAATCCCGGTAACGTAGTCCCTGTACATGAGTTATCCCGGAGGTTATTGCCGGGATGATGAATGAGGAAGAACGAGTTGCCCACCTCCCGGGAGGTGGGCAACTCGTTCTCTGCCGGACTTTGCCCCTTGCTTCGTTCCGGCTTTCGTTGGAATGACGGGAGGGGGGAGTTGCCGTTAGGCTGGAGGGGGCTTGGTGTCCTTGAGAGTTGGGGGTACGTGGATTCCGGCTTTCGCCGGAAAGACGGGAGGGGTGGGAGTTGCCGTTAGGCTGGTGTTGCCGGGCGGTTCCTGGGAGTTGGGGTTGCGTGGTTTCCGGCTTTCGCCGGAATGACGGTGTGGGGCGCGTGGGTGGGATGGCGGGTTGGCGCCCACAAGGGCTGCCCCTACTGTAATTCGTTTGATTTGGGTGATTTTGGGGTTGGGTTGGTTTGCTGTGGGGGACGTGGCGGAGGATGACGGCGGGGGCGCGTGGTTTCCGGCTTTCGCCGGAATGACGGTGTGGTGTGGCGGGTTTCTATGGGGCCTGGATGACGTTGCCCACCTCTCCGAGAGGTGGGCAACTCGCTCTTCCCAGGTCGTCATCCCTGCGAGAAACTCCGGGACGATTCATGACTTTAGTTGCTGGTTGAGTCGGCGACCTCGAAGTGCTTGACCCAGAATTCTCCCCGGTACAGGTCTGCCACGTCCCGGGCCAAATCGCGCCTCAAGTCGCTTCTCTCGTAGTCCATCAGGTCTTGCTCGCTGTTCCAGAGGCTGACGCTCACACCTTCGTCCGGGTCTTCCGTGCTGCGGAGCAACCGCCGGCCCAGGAGTCCCTTGGTCTCGGCGGAAGTGGGCTCCACCCGCTCCCGGTAGAAGCGCTCGTACTGGTCCCAAGTACCCAGCCGGAGCTTTCCCCAAGCCATCATGACCAGGCCGGGGTCTTCCGTCCCGCCGTTGGCTGACGCGCCGTGGTCGGAAAGGACCTCGAAATGCTTGATCCAAGTCTCTCCCTTGGGGTAGGCCAACGGGTAGAAATACTGGTCGGCCTCTTGGGCCAAGTCACGCCGCGCGTCGCTGACTTCGTAATTCCGGAGTTCGCCAAGAGAGTCCCAAACGCTCCAAAACACCATCTCGTCCGGGTCGGAAGCGCCCCGCCATAGCTGGCGCTCCCGGACCCCCGGCATGGCCATGGTCAAAGGGAGAACCTTGTCCACGTATAGCTTCCTCAAGCCATCCCAAGCTCCGGGCCGGGTCCTGCCCCATACCATTTGAACGTACATGATGTTGTGCCCTCGAGTAAATTTAAGCCTTGACGGGACCGGACTACCCGGCCCCGTCGTCTGCCGGCCAGAGGTCCCAATCGTCCGGGGGGACGGGCTCAGGGGCGAAGGCGAAATACTTCACCCCTGGACACGGCATCCGGAAGAGCCAGACCACCCTGTCGGTGTACTTGGGGCTGCCAGTTGGTTTCGGCAGGGTCCTGGCGGCCTCGTGATCCTCAACCAGAGTTACCATGGTACACCTCCCATCATTTTATGAGAATCCGGCAGGAGAATAGCCTCCCAACATCCAAGGTCCGGGATGTTGGGAGGTGTCTTAACGCCCGTCAGATTCCATGTCGCGCAACTCCCTGGCGGCGCCGGCTGCCAGGTGGGTCAGCGTCGCGCTGTAGCGGTCGGCGAAGAGCTGTGCCGTGGCGGCGTAGATGGCCATGCCGGTGGCGGGTTCGTTGGCGCAGAGTTCCAACAGCGGACCCCGGGGAATCTCCAATACGCGCATCTGGCTAATTGCCTCCCCGGCGGTGATCAACGTGCCTTCTCCCAAAAGCACCGCCAAGGGAAACGACTCCCCGGGGCCCGCTACCCGAACGGCGATCTCGCCGATCTCGGAATGGGCGGTCAAATGGGCTTCGCCATCCAGGATGATGAACAGCTTCTGCCCCGCCTCACCGCCCTCACCCAGCGTTTGGCCTTCAGATATATGGACCGGGTGGGCCAAAGCGACGATCCCCGCGACCTGTTCTTGGGACAGCCGGGCGAAGAGGTCGACGTCCCGGTAATCGGCGGCGATTACGACGCCGTCCTCGTCCTGTTGGGCCGCTACCGGCGCCACAAGGTCGCCGGGGCGGAACACCCGGACTGGTGAAGATGCCTTTTTCTCGACGTCACTGGCCACGCTCCCCTTCATGAGGCGGGCCAGTCCCCTGCGGTCATGGGTGTACATGGAGATGAGATCGACTTCCTGCTGCTTGCCGTAGGCAACGATAGCGTCGGCCACCGACTGATTGACCACCACGGCCGCCGAAGCCTTGACCGAAGCCTCCCGGAGCCGCTCGACAATGCGGTTCAGGTGGAACATGGCCCTGGCGCGGTCCTCTTCCTCCTGCTGGCTGCCCAACACCACCAATTCACCGAGGTTCCGGGTCCGGCCCGGTGGGATCACCGTCAGGAGGATGGCCTGCCCGTCGTCGGGATCGACCAGTTGCGGGATGACGTCCAAGACGCCCTCTGATTCCACCGAGCGGTCCAAGGGCACCAGTACGTTTCGATACATCGCACACCTCCAATTAGCCGGACCCGGTTGAGCCAGGGGCCAGGTGAAGCTGCTAGGCGGCGGTCAACTCCCTGCGGGACACCACCCGAACAGCGGGGACCAACTCCTTTGGGAACACCACCCGAACATCCGCATTGGCCCGCCGCTCCACCTCTTCGGCAACGCTGCCCTTGATCAGCTTTGCCAATCCCCGTCTCTGGTGAGTGTATATGGCGATGGCGTCCACCTCTTCCCGCTCGGCGAATTCCAACACGGCGTCCGCCACCGACTTTGCCGCCACCACTTCGCAACTCCACCGGGACCCGGAGCGGTTCAGGCCATCGGCGAAATACTTCAAATATCCCTTCGCCCGGGCCCGGGCTTGTTTCTCGCCTTGCGTCCCGGGATTGACGCCGAGCCCGGCCGCCCCGGTTTCCCTCGGCAGGACCACGTGCAAGAGGATTCCCTCGCCCTCCGGCCCCACCATCTCGGAGGCTATATTCAGCACTCCCTCCACCTCTTTGATGGAACCATCCAAGGGCACCAACACCTTTGCGTACATGTCGTTCCACCTCACGTTTCCCGGTCTAGATCATCCAGGTTGATGATCCGGTCCGCTTATTATGACTTATTCAGATATTGACTATTCCACCGTACGTGGGTTCATGTTCAATATATGATATGTCTATTGGCGACGTCAATAGATTTCGTATTTGTGATTTATTTCCCGTAGTCTTTCCACCCTCATTTGTGATGATTTTCACCATACAGCTCACAAACCGGGAATACTAAGGTTGGAATCCGTAACAACTGCCGTCTACTTCAACGATCCAGGAACCGGAAAAGAGGCGCAGCTTGTGACAATCGGACGCAGGCCGGGCCGACACCGGCAGCAAACGGAAAACGGGTTCTTCAGCGGAACGTGAAGCAAGGTTCGAGTGGAGGAGGTCCGAGGCGGAGACCGGGCTATTTGCTGTGCTTATTTCCTGTGCTTAAATGCGTCCCACCAGGCTTTGCAGCAACGAACGGGTGCGGGCTACCGAGGACGGCCCGTCTTCCACGGGAAAGATTGTGGCGAGGAGGTCCGTCGCGCCTCCGGCCGCCAGGGCCCGGAGCTGGTCCTCAACGGCTGCTTCGTTGCCAAGTATGGCGATGTCGCCAGGGCCCGACACGCCCTCCCGCTCCAGCATCCGCCGGTAGCTGGGAAGGGAGCCGTATCCCTGGAAGAGCCGGGCCGCCCGGTCCCGCCCCCGGTCGGGGTTGTCGGTGACGGCGACGGGGATCCCCACGCACACCCGGGGCATGAGACGACCGGCGGACGCCGCCGCCTCGTTCAACCGGGGCACTACGTATTGAGCGAGGCCACGGGGGCCCGTCATCCAGGTTACAGTCCCGTCCCCCAGCTCACCGGCGACGGACAGCATCCTGGGGCCAAGGGCCGCCACGACCACGGGACAGGGTAAAGCGTCAGGGATCTGCAGGGCTCCACTGACATTGAACATTTCACCGGCGAAATCCACCCCTTCCTCGTTCAGCAGGGGCCGCAGCACCGACAGGTATTCCTTCATATGCAGGGCGGGCCTGTCGTAGGAGAGGCCGAGCCAATCTTCTATGGTCGACTGGTGGGAAACACCTACGCCCAGAGTAAGCCTTCCGCCCGTGGCGACCTGGGCCGTCAAGGCCTGCTGGGCCAAGACCACCGGGTGGCGCGGAAAGGTGGGCACCACTGCCGTGCCGATCTCGATGCGGTTGGTGCGCTGCCCCCCGATTGCGATTATGGTCAGTACGTCGGCACCGAATTGCTGGGGGAACCAGAAGCTGTCGAAGCCGTCCTGTTCCGCGTCCTCCAAGCTTCTCAGTTGGTCGGCAATACTCCGGAAGGTATCAAGGGGGCCCAAAAACAGTCCAATTCTCATAGCGTTCCCGGCCTCCGCATCAGAGCGCTTGGCGCCATCTGAAACCGACGGATTTTCTGTGGCAGCCCGTGTGTGGTAGCGGCTAGTCTATGGCGGCGTGGAGGCCAAGTCAAACGACCGGCAGCGGACAGCGCACGGGCGCCCGGACCGTCTCCGTTATTCCTGAGCGGGGAAGCCCAGATTGTCGCGAAGCGTACCCGGAGTGTAACCCGTGCGGAACAGGCCCCGCCGCTGCAACTCCGGCACGACCAAAGCGGCGAACTCATCGTAGGCCCCAGGCATGTGAGTGGCGGCCAGAACGAAACCGTCGCACGCTCCGGAAGAGAACCACGACTCCATCTGGTCGGCAACCTGGACGGGGTCGCCCACAAACAGGGGGAGCTCGCTCAGCGTGCCGCGCCCCGACCACCGTATGAAGTCGTTGACTGTGGGATTCCGCGTGCCGCTGAGCTGGATAACCCGGTCCAGGAAGCCCCGCAGGCCGGTCATGGACGCCAGCGTCGCGTCGTCCAGGGGTTCATTCAACGGGTGCCGGCCGAAATCATAATTGAACACTTCGGAGAGCAGGGCCAGCGAGTCCACCGGCCGGGCCAAACTCTCGAGGTACTCCAGCTTCTCCCGGGCCGCATTCTCCGAATCCCCCACGACCACGTAGACTGCCGGCGCGACTTTGACCGCGCCGGGACCGCGCCCGGCCGCCGCGGCCCGCTCCCGCATCTCGTCGCGGTAGGCACGGCAGGCGTCGGCCGTCGGGAAGATGACGAACAGCAACTCCCCCCAGCGGGCGGCAAACCGCCGGCCCCGTTCGCTCTGGCCTGCCTGGATGATGACCGGACGGCCTTGGGGAGAGCGGGGCACGGTCAGAGGGCCCCGGGTCTGGAAATGACTGCCCGCATAGCCGGCCCGGTGGACCATGCCGGGATCGGCAAACAACTCCCTATCCTTGTCGCCTATGACCGCCCCGGCCTCCCAGGAGTCCCAAAGGGAGCAGGCCGCTTCCATGAATTCGTCGGCCACGTCGTACCGTTCGTCGTGCTCCAAGTGCTGAGCGACGCCGAAATTCTGCGCCTCCGCGTCGTTCAGGGAAGTGACCACGTTCCAAGCGGCCCTACCGCCGGTGAAATGGTCGATGGAAGCGAAGAGACGGGCGACGTGGAAGGGGGAATAGTAGGTTGTGGAGTAGGTCGCCCCCAAGCCCAGGCGAGTGGTGGCCAAGCCCATGGCGGTAATCACCGGGACCAAGTCCAGCTTGACCACCCGGATGCCGTTGGCCACAGCCTCCTCGAAGGAGTCGCCGTATACGCTGGGCATGGCGAGACGGTCGTCGATGAAGGCCATGTGGAACCTGGCGGCCTCCAAGCTGACGGCGATGTCCTGGAAATAGCGCAGGTCCAGGAAATTGGCCGCAGTCTCCCGGTGCCGCCAGGACCCGGTGTAGTTGGAGCAGTTGGACGCCTGCATGAAAGCGATGAGCAGCATTTGTCTCATCGTAGCTGTCGCTTTACGGGGCGGGGGGCTGGATGCCGGTCTCCTGCCGGCAGAACCGGGCAAGGGGATTTCGACAAAGATGTGGGCAGAAGACCAAGCCGCAGTCTTCCGCCCCCTCGGTCACCGTTCATTCGCGTGAAGTCCAACCCTGGTTGCTCCCCAGTCAGGGACCAGCGGACTTAACGGAGGTGCTTGCCGTAGAATTCAAGCACCTTCTCCCAGCCGTCTACGGCGGCCTCTTGCCGGTAGCTGGGACGGTCGACCGCAAAGAAGCCGTGGCCCGCGTTGGGATACATGTGGAATTCGTAGTCTTTGCCGTGCTGCTTCAGCGCCGCTTCGGTTTCGGCCACGTCGGCGGGCGAGGGCCTCGGGTCTTCGTCCCCAAAGAGACCAAGCAGCGGGCAGTTCAGCCCCCCGGTGAAGTCAACCGGCCAAGCGGGCATGGCCGGGGTGAGCTGGTCTTGGCCTTGGGTCACGCCGCCGCCCCAGCAGTCCACCGCCGCGTCCACACCCGAGAGAGTGCAGGCAGCCAGATAGGTCTGGCGGCCGCCGGAGCAGAATCCGATGACGCCCACCTTGCCGTTGGCGTAGGGGAGGGCTCGAAGATAGTTCATCGCGGCTTGCACGTCTCCCATGGTGCGTTCGTCGGGCATGCCGCCCTTCTCCCGGATGCTGGCGCTGTTCTCTTGGGGAGTGGCCTGACCCTCCCGGAAATGGAGGTTGGGAGAGATGGTCACGTAGCCATGATAGGCCAACTTCCGGGCCATCTCTTTCGAAGCCTCGTCCCAGCCGGGCATGTGGTGAATCAAGACTACGCTGCCATGGGGGCCGGCGCCCAGCGGGCGGGCGAGGTAGGCGTCGATCTGGTCGCCTTCATGTCCTTTGATCAACACGGTTTCCGCAAGCATTCCCTCGTATTTCATGCGTTAATCCCTCCTGTATTATGGGGCTGACGGCGGCCCCAGCCTACTACCGGCGGCAAGTGGCGTCAATCCGAGCGCGGCGTGGGTTCAGGGTCGTTCAATAGTCCATCCAGGGCTGCCGGCAGCGGGTCCGGCTATCGTGCGCCGAGAATCGAATGAGCCTGGGCATGGCTTACTCTCAGCTTGACCAGCCGCCGAGTTAGTCATATGCTTAGTCAATGGAAACGGTGAATGTGCATGAAGCGAAGACCCATCTGTCGCGCCTGCTGGCGCAAGTCGAGGCCGGCGAGGAAGTCATCATCGCCCGCAACGGCAAGCCGGTAGCCCGGCTAGTGCCCGTCCAAAAGCGGGGCAAGCGGCAGCCCGATACCATGAAGGGCCTGATAAAATTCGACGACCGCTTCTTTGACCCGCTGCCGGAGGAAGAGCTGGCCGCTTGGGAGGGTGACTGCAGGTGCGAATACTGCTCGACTCCCATGCCGTGATATGGTGGTTTGCCGTTAGCGAACGGTTGTCACAAGCCGCGGGGCAAGCGATTGGGGATAACGGCAACGACGTCTTAGTCAGCGCGGCGTCGGCTTGGGAAATTACCACCAAGCATCGGCTTGGCAAACTGCCGGAAGCAGAGGCACTGGCCCTGAACTTTATGGGAGCAATAGCCAGCCAGGACTTTGAGGGGTTGCCCATAACCGTAGACGACGCCGCCCGTGCCGGTGCTCTTTCGGGTCCCCTCCGGGACCCTTTCGACCGTCTGCTCATCGCGCATGCGCTGGCGCACAACTTGGTGCTCATATCAAATGAATCACTCTTTGACCGGTACGGCGTCCGGCGGCTGTGGTAGGCTGCTGCTCCAGAACTTCCAGACTCTTTCGGTAGCCGTCCCGCTCATCTCTTCCGGGCGTCAGACATTGAGTGTTCTCGTTTGGCAATCCAACGGCAACCGGGCTATAATTACGGTCAATTCCCGAGAGGCGAGCCCGTTTCCAGGTTTGCCTTCGGAATCCGATAGGAGTGTAGATCAAAATGGGTTTGCCAGAGCGAATGAAGTTCGGGATTTTCATGGGCCCGTTCCATCGAGTGGGCGAGAATCCCACCCTGGCGCTTGACCGCGACCTGGAACTGGTGCAGTGGCTCGATTCCTTGGGCTACGACGAGGCTTGGATCGGCGAGCACCACAGCGCCGGTTGGGAAACGATTTCTTCCCCGGAGATATTCATCGGCGTGGCCGCCGACCGCACCAAGCACATCAGGCTGGGCACCGGGGTGATCAGCATTCCCTACCACCATCCCTTCATGGTGGCAAACCGCATGGTGCAACTCGACCATATGACCCATGGCCGGGTGATGCTGGGGGTGGGTCCGGGCGCCCTGCCCGGCGACGCCTACATGATGGGAATCGACGCAGCCGTCCAGCGCCGGCGTATGGACGAGGGTTTCGGGATGGTGCTGCGCCTGATGACCGAAACCGAACCCATCACCTACAAGAGCGACTGGTTCGAGCTCCAAGAGGCGATGTTGCAGCTTCGTCCCTATACCAAGCCCCACATGCCCATAGCGGTGGCGTCGGTCCAGTCCCCCTCCGGGGTGGCCTTGGCCGGAAAGTACGGGGCGTCGGTATTGACCATTACCGTCCCCAGGGACCCGGGGGCCCCGGAGTCCGACCTGGGGGCTCTATGGGCCATCGCCGAGGAATCGGCGGCGGAACACGGCCAGCCCATGGACCGGAACGAATGGCGCCTGGTGCTGCCGGTGCATCTCGCTGAGACCAGAGAAGAGGCCATCGAGCAGGCCCGGATAGGCGGCGGGTTTTATCAACGGGAGTACTTCGAGCACACCATGGGCCGCGCGGCCATCGTCGACGGCCCGCCCGAGAATATCATCGATACCATGGTCGAGCGGGGCTCCTGGATAGTCGGCACACCAGACGACTGTGTGGAGAGCATCAAACGGCTGCAGGAGCGGAGCGGCGGCTTCGGCGGGTTCCTGGTGCAGGCCATCGACTGGGCGCCACGGGAGAAGATACTGCACAGCTTCGAGTTGCTGGCCCGCTACGTAATGCCCCATTTCCAAGGATCGACCCTGAGCACCGCCGCATCCAACTACTGGGCCTACGAGCGCCGGGACGTTCTCGCCGCAGGCCGAGTCGCCGCTATCGAACGGGCCAGAGCCGATTACGCCGGCCGTACCGGTTAAGCTTCCACCCGCACTTGCGCTGAGGTTTGATGAAAGCGGTCTGGTACGAGCAGAACGGTCCGGCGGAAGTCCTTCAACTGGGTGAGATGGCGGAGCCTGAACCGGGACCAGGCGAGGTCAGGATCCGTGTTGTCGCGTCCGGCGTCAATCCATCCGACTGGAAACGCCGGCAGGGCCTCACCCAGCCGCTTTCCTTCGCCAGGGTCATACCGCACCAGGACGGCGCGGGGGTTATCGACATGTCCGGACCTGGAGTTCCGGGGTCCAGGATCGGAGAGAGAGTGTGGTTGTTCGAGTCCCAGTTCGGCCGCCCCTTCGGCACCGCCGCTGAGTTTACGGTGCAACCCGCCAACCACGCAGTACCGCTGCCTGCCGCTGTTTTATTCGAACAAGGGGCGTGCCTGGGAGTGCCGGCGATGACCGCCCACCGGTGTCTCTTCGCCGACGGCCCGATATCCGGCAAAACGGTGCTCGTGCCGGGGGGAGCGGGCGCGGTGGGCCACTACGCCGTACAGGAAGCCAAGCTGGCCGGGGCCACCGTGATTAGCACCGTTAGCTCCGACCATAAGGCCCGGATCGCCATCGACGCGGGGGCAGACCATGTGGTCAACTACCGCACAGAGAACACCGCCCAGCGAGTCATGGAGATCACCGGTGGGGTTGGCGTCGACCACATAGTCGAGGTGGACTTTGCCGGGAACTTCCCAGTCACCCAGGAAGTGCTCAAGTTATCCGGCGTTGTTGCGGTCTATGCCGCCGGCGGGGCCCCACAACCTCCTGTACCGTTACAGTTCCGGTCGTCCAACATTACGGTGCGGATGGTGCTGGTCTACGACATGCCCGAACCGGCCAAGACCGCTGCAGTGGACGACATCACCCGCTGGCTGGAGTCCGGGGCGCTCTCTCACCTTATCGGGCCCCGCTTCCCTTTGGATGACGTGGTCCAAGCCCACCAAGCGGTGGAGGGCGGCGCCATCGGCAACGTCATCGTGGACGTGGACCCGGCCTAAGCCGAGTCCGACGTGACGCGGTCGTTGCGGTAATCGAGGCGGACTTCGAACAGGTTCAAGAAGTCCCTGCCCAAAACCGATGGGAGAGGCGCGACCTGCTCGTCCAAGCCTTCTTGGCAGATGAGAATTTCCGTGCGCAGCGGTCGCCAGAGGCCAGCCTCATCCCTGAATCTTATAGTGGCTTGTTCCGCGTAATACCCAAGTTGGCCGCCGATACCGGAGCTATGAGTTAGAGTCGCCGAATCCAACGTCTCATAGTTAATTCTCAGGTATGTGACATCTCGGGGGTGGAGAGATGTTCGGTCGGCCCCTGTGTCGATCAAGAAAACAACTATTCCTTCCAGATCGAGTCTTGGTAGGTGGATGAATGCGTCAATGTAGGGAGCGGGAATCCCGCCCCCTTCTTGGTAGCGACCAGGGAAAGCCAAAAATAAGCTCAGACGATGAGGGTAGGAGGATTGGCCTGTAGGTGTGCCGTTACCACCCGATTGGTAGGTATTCCTTTCTTGTAGGCATTGTCGGCCGCTTCCTTGTGGCTCCGGGCAACTTCCACGACCTTCTCCTCGAATACCACTACGCACTGTTCGGGGTATTTTCTCATCAACTCGTCCCGATTTGCCTCAAGGAACTCTCTATCCAAGCGGTACTGTTTGAACCATGCGTTCAATTCTTCTTCGTCCTTGGGCGCCGGTAATCGAGCCTTGTTCCGCGAAGCGGGTCCCATCTGCTCGTCCATTCGCATCTCGTAATGCGGGTAGTCTGGTGTCTTATGCCCAGTATACTACCGCCTGTATCTTGCTATCGGCCTTCCGGATAGGCCGGGCACTGCGGTGGAGGCCGGCCATCATAGACACGAGGGGCTTATTGACGGCGTATATCGCCGTTGATAGAATCCGGCGACCTTGGCCGCGTGGCCGCAGCGGAATGAAATCCCGGATTGGCCCATCAACCGGTGGGCATTCCTATAGCAGCCCATCGGGAGAGAGACATGGCCAGAAAGCTCAGTGTTGCCGTGGACCACGACCTTTGTATCGGTAATGCGATGTGCATCACCATCGCCACCAAGGCTTTCACGCTCAACGACGATCGTCAGGCCATCCCGGCGGACGTGGACGCCGATTCCGCAGAGCTGATTATGGACGCGGCGGAAAACTGCCCGGTGGCCGCCATCCTGGTAGCCGACGCTGCCAGCGGCGAGCGGCTTTCCCCGTGAGGCGGCGCCCTCAACACTCCGGGTTGAACAGCCGTCCTTCCCGAATCGTTCCTCCACCCGGCCCATATTGAGTAGCGGACGGTTTGACCTGCCTCCCCGTTCAGCGGCCTACCAGCCAAGCCTGCAGGCACCTCGCCCCCAAGGCGGGCCGGCGCCGGCATTGGAGGAGGTTGGGTAACGGTCGGGGGCATTCCCAACCAGTCGTTGGTTATTGGTCCCGGAGATTAGCGAAGTTCACCGTAGTATTCGGCTTTTCTATTAACGCCGCTCTATGCAAGTCAGCATCCACGGTGAGCACCGGGGTGTCGACGGTGGCAATTTCCACGAGCGCCGCATCGGTCAACCCCATGGTTGCAAAGACATTGGTGGCGGATGCAGTTGTACTGTCAACAACGATTTCCTCGCTCCTCACTATGATGTCCCGGAGACTTCCCATGAAACGGGAACGCTCCGGTTCACCGTGTTGGCCTAGCAGGTTGGAGGCCTCGGTGAGAGTGTTCGGAGTTACCAACACCCGGCTAACCTGCGGGAGCAGCCCAATCAGAATGTCATAGTCTGCTGCTGAGTATTCGTCCAGCCGGCGATGCTTTGCAATAAAGTCGCGCCCCTCGTTGCCGACGGCCAGCAGCACGAGCAGATTCGCGTCGATAAGATATCGGGACGGACGCCTGATCACTTTCGGTTCGCTAAGATATAATCCACCAGAAAATGGTCTTTGAGCGATTTTATGCGCCCGGTTTCTCGACCGATGTGAACAGCCTTATAAGAGCGCGCCGGGTTGCCCACCTCGTCGAACGGATATTGCTGGCTGCCTCCCTGCTCCCAAGGGCGAGCGAATCCAATGGTGATCTCCCATGTGTTTGTATCGTGGTTGAGCTTGACCTCCTCCAGACCGACATCCCTGATTTGTTCTTCGTCGAACAAGTTTATGACATATTCTTTTGCCATTCGTATGGCATCTTTCACGTCCTTAACGGCCATTTCAGGCGCCTCTCATTTCCATCGTCGATTGGACGGATTGTAGCACTGCGCGCCGAAGACCTGCGATACTGGCACCACCAGCATCACGCGGGCAAAGCCATGTCCCTCAATAATACAACCGACCAAACCGCCACTCCGGCACTGATAGACTTTGCCACCGGCCCTGGGCGGTACAAGCATTGGACGCTGTCCATCGACGGGCGGGTGGCCTGGCTGGCACTGGCGGTCCGGGAGGGCGCGCCGCTGCTGCCAGGCTATGAGTTGAAGCAGAATTCCTACGACCTGGGCGTGGACATCGAACTCTACGACGCGGTGCAGCGGCTGCGGTTCGAGCATCCCGGGGTGGGCGCGGTCGTGATTACATCGGGGAACGACCGGGTGTTCTGCGCCGGGGCCAACATCAGGATGCTGGCGCAGGCCAGCCACGCCCTCAAGGTGAACTTCTGCAAGTTCACCAACGAGACCCGCAACGCCATGGAAGACGCCTCCGCCAACTCCGGACAGACCTACATCTGCGCGATCAACGGCCCGGCGGCAGGGGGAGGTTACGAGCTGGCCCTTGCCTGCGAGCACATTGTGTTGATCGACGACGGGTCGAGCGCGGTATCGTTGCCCGAGTTGCCCCTGCTAGCCGTTCTGCCCGGCACCGGGGGGCTGACCCGGTTGGTGGACAAGCGGCGGGTGCGCCGCGACCACGCCGACTTTCTCTGCACAACAACCGAAGGGGTCAGGGGGAACCGGGCGTTGGAGTGGCGACTGGTCGACGAATTGGCGTCGCGGTCCAACTTCGGCGCGGCAGTCGCTCACCGCGCCGGGCAACTTGCCGCGCAATCGGACCGCCCGGCGGACAGGCAAGGCATCACCCTAGAACCGTTGCGCCGGACGCTGGCAGAGGACCGGGTCGTTTACGACCACCTGGCTGTCGACATCGACCGGGAATCGGGGATCGCAGAGTTTTTGGTGCGAGGCCCGTCGGAGCCGCCGCCCGGCAGTCCCGAGACTGTGCCGGAATTGGGAGCACACTTCTGGCCCTTGGCCTTGGCCCGCGAACTGGACGACGCTTTCCTGCACCTGCGGCTCAACGAGGGGGACGCGGGCGTCTGGGTGTTCCGCACGAGGGGAGACCCGGAGTTGGCGTCGGCCTATGACCGCTTTCTGCTGGACAACGCCGAAGATTGGCTGGTGCGCGAGACCACGCTGTTCCTGAAGCGCACGTTCAAGCGGCTCGACGTTAGCTCGCGGTCGGTGATTGCCTTGATTGAGCCGGGTAGCTGCTTTGCTGGCACACTGCTCGAATTGGCCTTGGCCGCCGACCGTAGCTACATGCTCGACGGCGTTTTCGACGGCGGCTGCCAGACTCCCGCCACGGTCCGGTTGACCGGCATGAACTTCGGTCCACTCCCCATGGTCACCGGGATTTCCCGGCTGGCAGGCAGGTCCTTGGGACGTGACCTGCGGGAGTTGCGAGAGTGCGCGGGCGGCGACCTCGACGCCGCCGAGGCCCATCGTCTCGGCCTGGTTACCTTCGTCCCGGACGACATCGACTGGGAGGACGAAATACGCCTCGCCTTGGAAGAGCGGGCCAGCTTCTCGCCCGACGCTCTAACCGGTATGGAAGCCAACCTGCGGTTCGCCGGGCCGGAGACCATGGAGAGCAAGATTTTCGGCCGGCTCAGCGCATGGCAGAACTGGGTCTTTCAGCGGCCCAACGCCTCCGGCCCCGAGGGGGCCCTGCGACGGTACGGCACCGGGGCCAAGAGCCATTACGACCGGGGGCGGGTCTGACCGTGAGCATGGAGTACACCGAGCGCATCCCCAACAACGTCGGCCTCTCCGAAAACCGCCGCCTGCAACGGGCGTTGGAGTCATGGCAGCCCAACTACATGAAATGGTGGGAGGAGATGGGGCCCGACGGCTCATCAGACTTCGACGTCTACCTGCGCACCGCCATCAGCGTCGAATCCGACGGTTGGGCTAACTTCGGTTTCGTGAAGATGCCGGACTACCGCTGGGGCATCTTCCTGGCCAAGGCGGAAGCCGGGCGGGCCATCTCCTTCGGCGAGCACCGGGGCGAGCCTGTTTGGCATGAAGTGCCCGGAGAGTACCGCGCGCCGCTCCGCCGCCTGATTGTCACCCAAGGCGACACCGAGCCCGCGTCAGTGGAACAGCAACGCCGTCTGGGACTGACCTGCCCTTCGCTATACGACCTTCGCAACCTGTTCCAGATCAACGTGGAAGAAGGGCGGCACCTGTGGGCGATGGTCTACCTGCTTCATGCCTACTTCGGCCGCGACGGGCGGGAGGAGGCCGACGCGCTGCTGGAGCGGCATTCGGGCGACATCGACCGCCCGCGCATCCTGGGGGCGTTCAACGAGCAGACATCGAACTGGCTTTCCTACCTGATGTTCACCTATTTCACCGACCGCGACGGAAAGTACCAACTGGCGGCCTTGGCTGAGTCGGGTTTCGACCCGCTGGCCCGCACCTGCAGGTTCATGCTCACGGAAGAAGCCCACCACATGTTCGTCGGCGAGACCGGGGTGATGCGAGTGGCGCAACGCACCGCAGAGGTGATGAACGAGCTGGGCACGGACGACCCGCGGCGGTTGCGGGAGGCAGGGGTCATCGACCTGCCCACCATCCAGAAGTACGTCAATTTCCACTACAGCGTTTCGGTGGACCTTTTCGGGCAGGAAGTGTCCACCAACGCCTCCAACTACTTCACCGCCGGCCTCAAGGGGCGCTACCAGGAATCGCGGTTGGACGACGACCACCGGCTGATCGATGGCCTGTGGCCGGTGCACACCGTTAAGGACGGCAAGATCACCCTGGAGCAGCTATCGGCCTTGAACGCAGTCAACGAACGGCTTCGCGACGACTACATCAAGGACTGCCAACGGGGCGTCGACCGCTGGAACAACGCGCTGGAGTCCGTGGGCATCGACTTCCGGCTGGCCCTGCCCCACCGCTGCTTCAACCGCCGCATCGGCAACGCCGCCGGCCTGCGTGTTTCGCCCGACGGCCGGGTCATCGGAGAGGCGGAATGGCAGGCCAACGCCAGCGAGTGGCTGCCGGGGACGGGAGACCAGGAATTCGTCGACTCGCTGATGCGGCGGGTGACCGAACCGGGCAAAATCGCTGGCTGGATCGCGCCCCCGGTCCGGGGCATCGATGGCAAGCCGTGGGGCTTTGAGTATGTCCGTTTCAGTTGATAACTCCACTACCCCGGCGACCATCGCTTATCCGACGGTCTTCAACGTCGCCGTCCCATTCATCGACCGCCACCTGGACGAGGGACGGGGCGGCAAGACGGCCATCATCGCCGACGATACGGACACGACCGTCAGCTACGAGCAACTCGCCGAGCGGGTGAACCGGTGCGGCAACCTGCTGCGTTCGCTGGCCGGGGAGACCGGCGGCAGGGTGTTGATGGTGGTCAAAGACTGCCCGGAGTTCTTTTATCTTTTCTGGGGGGCAATCAAGGCCGGGCTGGTTCCGGCGCCCCTGAACACGCTGCTGCGGGCCGACGATTACCGCTTCATGATTGAAGACTCGCAGTGCGCCGGGCTGGTCTACTCCCCCGAGTACTTGGGAGAGGTCAGCCGGGCCCTGGCTGCCGCCGACCATTCGCCCCAATTCGTCCTGTGCACCGAAGGGCCGAGTTCGGTCACCGACATGATGGAGGAATCGTCCCCGGTGCTGGCCCCGGCCCCGACCACCGCCGATTCCGAGGGCTTCTGGCTCTACTCGTCGGGTTCCACCGGCCGGCCCAAGGGCGCGGTACACCGTCACCGCGACATTGTGACCACCTGCGTACACTACGCCGCCAACACTTTGGGCGTGACCGAAGACGACGTCTGCTTCTCAGCCGCAAAGCTCTTCTTCGCCTACGGCCTGGGCAACGCGATGACCTTCCCACTGTGGACCGGCGGCACGGCTGTATTGAGCGGGGAACGCCCGACTCCTGAAATGACGTTCGGCATCATCGAACGGCGGCGGCCCTCCCTGTTCTTCGGCGTGCCGACACTCTACGCGGCCCAACTTCGGGCCCTCGATGGACTATTGGAGGACCGGGTCCCCGACCTCTCCTCGCTGCGCTGCTGCGTCTCTGCGGGAGAAGCGCTTCCCGCCGACATATTCCGCCGCTGGCGGGAGCGCACCGGCGTCCTGGTCCTGGACGGAATCGGCTCCACCGAGGCCCTGCACATCTTTATCTCCAACACCACCGAGGACTTCCGTCCCGGCTCCAGCGGGCGGCCCGTCCCCGGTTACGAGGCGAAAATACTGGACGAGTCCGGTACTCCGGTAGCTTCCGGAGAAGCGGGCCGCCTGTTCATCCGCGGCGACTCGACCGCCCACGTTTACTGGAACGATCCCGGGAAAACTGCCGAGACCATGGTCGACGGCTGGCTCAACACCGGGGACACCTACTACCAGGACGAGGAAGGCTACTTCGTCTACTGTGGACGCAGCGACGACATGCTGAAGGTCGGCGGAATCTGGTGCTCCCCGGTGGAGATCGAGGGGCGTCTGGTCGAACATCCCAAAGTGCTGGAAGCCGCCATCGTAGGCCGCGCCGACGACGACCAATTAATCAAGCCGGAAGCCTTCGTGGTCTTGAACGACCCTTCCGACGCGGGCGAGGGACTTGCCGAAGAGCTGCTGGAACACTGCAAGGAAGGACTCGCCCGTTACAAATACCCGCGCTGGTTTAACTTTGTCGAAGACCTGCCCAAGACCGCCACCGGCAAAGTACAACGGTACAAGTTGCGGGCCTGACGAGGACTCCACGGTTTTTCGCCGGACGATGGCCAAACCCATACGGGCAACCACGAGGATTGCAGCTGCCATACGCCCCGCTCCCTATCCTAGGACAGCCCTTGTGGCTGCCTTGATGGCCGATTGATAAACCTTGGGAGTTTGGGGGGCGAGGCTTGACGTTCTGGATTGACGGCTGAAAGACATTCTCAATTACCGGACGCTTATTGGCCTGATTTTGGGCCGAATATGCGCCGCTTGGAGAGCCATCAGGCCGCAGGATTCGGCTATTGCCCCCGCAAGCGACGGAGTTCTTCCTGGAGCCGCTCTACCTCGGACTGGGACGCTTGCAGGGCGACATTAGCTTCCGGCAGGTTGCGCAGGTAGCGGCCGGTGTTGGAGTCGTGGAATACTAACCGCCGGCCTCGCGAGCAGAGGTTCAGCTCCAGCGACGGGCTATACCCCCACGACTCGCCGGCCTCGGTCGTTATCGGAATGGGTTGATAGGCCCCATCCACCAAGGTGTCCCCAGCCAGATGATATCCATAAAATTCGCCGCCGGTTGGGTCGAACCGCCAGTACTCGCCAACGCCGATGCCAGCGTAAAGGTCGGGCTTCCTGCGGGTGTCAACCGTATGAGTGGTTTCCGAAGCGACTTCCAGCACGAAGTCCGGGGGCTTCCCGGCTTCCCACATTACGTAGCCGTTGCGCGCGAAAACGGCGTCGGCGTCCACGCCGAAAGCAACGTAAAGATCCGGGGACACTCGTATGTTCAGACTGCTCTGGTCATAGAACAGAAAGCCACCGGAACCGACATGTACGTCGGGACGGCCGGAGAAATGGTCCCAGAGCACTCCAGTGCATTCATAAATGGCGGGGCTTTGGTGCATCGAGTCCGGCCTGTGTGGAGCGTCCGGACAGAGGAATCCCTCCGGCAAGACTTTCCGATAGGGGATGTAGGTGAAATTCTGACGGGCGACTTTGGAGGTCATCTGGGGCCTCAATCAGCGCGGACGGGTAGGGATGAAGCATCCTCGCCGAATATTAGCACAAGGCCGGGAAGCCGCATACTCCGCCATGCTCCAGCCCGCCCTTGCGCCGCAGACAAAAAAACTTGTATGCTGGCCTGACCCTACTTTGGAGGAATTGACATGGCGAAGATTAACAAAGTCGGACACGTCGTCCTCAACGTCAAGGACACCAAGGAAGCTATCGACTGGTACACCGACGCGCTGGGCATGGAGTTGATGGTCCACGACGAGGGCATGGACATGGCGTTCCTGTCATTCGGCACTCTGGACCACGACATCGCGCTGATCAAGGTCCCAGAGGGAGTGGAGACGGGCAGTCCCGGTCTTTCCCATACCGCCTTGGCGCTGGAAGGCGGCGAGCCCGAACTGCAGGAGATATTCGCCAAGGTGAAGGACGCCGGCTATCCTATTGACTTCACCGCCGACCATGGCCTGACCAAGAGCTTCTACTGCTTCGACCCCAGCGGCAACCGCATCGAAATCTTCTTCCAGAACCTGCACGGTGAAGAAGCCCGTACCTTCATGCGGGAAACCGGCGCGGTCCTCGACCCCTACGAGCTCGAACCCGCGTCCGCCGACTAGAGGAGACAATGCAACGCAGTGACATTCCCTTCCTCAGCGCCGCCGAGTTGGGGCGGCTGATACAGTCCCGCGAGGTCTCGCCCGTCGAAGCGACCGAGGCCTACCTGGAGCGCATCGGGCAGCTGGATGGGCGGCTCAACGCCTACATCACCGTGTGCCAGGACGAGGCCCGGCAGGCGGCGCGGGAGGCGGAGCAGGCCATAGCCTCCGGCGGGTACCTGGGGTCGCTGCACGGCGTGCCGGTGGCGGTGAAGGACCAGTTTGACACCGCCGGCATCCGCACCACCTACGGCTCCGCCCTTGCTTGGGACAACGTGCCCAGCGAGGACGCTGTGGTCGTGGCGCGGCTGAAACAGGCGGGAGCCGTGCTGCTGGGCAAGCTGAACCTCTCGGAGTTCGCGTTGGGTGAGAGCTTCCACCATCCGGGCGGGACGCCGCGCAACCCGTGGGACTTGTCGCGGAACCCCGGCATTTCCAGCAGCGGGTCGGCGGTGGCTACTGCGGCGTTCCTGTGCGCCACGTCGCTGGCCGAGGACACCGGCGGGTCGACGCGCATCCCCGCCACTTGGAGCGGACTGACCGGGCTGAGGCCCACCTGGGGGCGAGTGAGCCGTCGCGGAGTATACGGGGTGTCGTGGTCGATGGATACCGTGGGGCCCATCTCACGCTCTGCCGAAGACTGCGCCATCACCTTCCAGGCCATTGCCGGCCACGACCCGCAAGACCCGTACTCCTGGAACACGCCAGTCCCCGACTACCGGCAGGAAATCGAAGGGGGCGCCCGGGGCCTGCGGGTGGGAGTGCTGCGGGAGAAGGTGGCGGGGAGCGAGTTGCACCCCGACGTGCGGAGCGCCGTCGAGGCTGCCATCGGCCAGTTGGGAGAGATTGGAGCCTCGGTGGAGGAAGTTTCCATTCCGCTGGTGGAGAACGCCGGTGCGTTCTCCAAGGCCATAACCGACATGGAAGGGGCCGCCGTCCATTACCAGGGACTGAGGGAGCGGGCGGACGAATACGACTACAACACCCGGGTCCGGCTGCTCACCGCCATTCTCACGCCCGCCCAAGTTTACTACAAGGCCCAGAAACTGCGGACCATGATACGCCAAATGGTGTTGGAAAAGCTGGAGCAGGTTGACGTCATCGTGCTGCCCACCTCTCCCGCGCCCGCGCCGTTGATTCCCGAAGGGCCGGGCATCAAGAGCCTGGAAGACGCCCAAAGCCGCATTTTCGGAGTCCGCAACTTCACCGGCCCGTTCAATCTTGCCGGGGTCCCGGCGCTATCCATCCCCTGCGGCTTCACCGCCGACAACCTGCCCATCGGCCTGCAAATCGTCGGACGGCCCATGGCCGAGGGGACAATCATGCGCGTCGGCCACGCTTATCAGCAAGCCACGGACTGGCATACCAGGCGGCCGCCGGAGATGGCTTAGGGTAATTGCTCGAACAGTCCCTCGCTGTCGCGGCGGCCATGTGCCACGCGGGCTATCTCGATAGGCCTCGAGTCGGGAAAGTACAAGACTACGTAGCGAGTGTTCGGCACGGAGTGGCTACGCATCCCTGTGAGATAAGGACGTTCCACGCCCATATAGGGCTGTTTCGCCAAAAGCTCGAGACTATCCACCAAGCGATCAATCAGCCGGACAGCAACCTCTTCTGCGCCAATTCTGCGGTAGTATCTCTGTATACGGGCAAGATCATTGGCGGCCTCTTCCGACAGATGGTAGTTGTCCATTACACATCGTGGGGCTGCGTACGCTCGGCCTCCAGTTTCAGAGCACGCCGCTTTATATCATCAAGCAGCTCTTGGCGGTTTTCTTTAGAGTAGACCTTGTAGCGCCCGTTTCGGAGGTCATCGATACCCACTTGGACCTTGGCGCGGAAGTCGGCAAGCTCTTTGGCAATAGCCGGATCGCTGTCCGCCAAGTCACGTTCCTCCAACAGCCCCAAGGCACGGGCCACCACGGCGTCTGCCGACGGGTAGAGACCGGAATCGACCTTCTGCTTGATGCGGGCCCAAAGCTGTTCGTCAATCGAAATGTCCATGCCGGAAGAATACCCCCACTACTGAGTCGAATCAAGATAATCCCGCTCCTTGCGTCAGCAGATACAATATCCGAAACTCTGGGCAGTCTCCGATAGACTTGCCAAAAAGAGAATCTGAAGATGGAAGAACTTGTTGCCAGAGTGCTGGATACGGCTACCGTCCGGGGCGCGGGGTATGCCGACGCCCGGCTGGTGCAGACCAGCCAAGAGCGCTTCACCGTGCGCAACGGGGTTGTGGATACCTTGAGCAGCGACGAGTCGCTGGGCATCGGGGTCCGGGCACTGGTTGAGGGAGCGTGGGGGTTCGCCTCCACCAACCTGCTCTCTGCGGAGGAAGTGGACCGGGCTGCCGCCTTGGCCGTGGAAATCGCCCGCGCTTCCGCCCACACCGGCGGCACCCCCGTTGACCTCGGGCCTCCCGTAGCCAGCCGGGGCCGGTACACTACGCCGGTCGAGATCGACCCCTTCACCGTATCCAAGGAGGACAAGCTGGCCCTGCTCTTGGAGGCCGACGCGCGCATGGCGGCCGTGCCAGGGCTTTCAGCACGGCAGGGGAACCTCATTTTCATCCGGGAACACAAGACCTTCGCCAGCACCGAAGGCGCTCACGTCGAGCAGACCATCTTCGAAGCGGGCGGCGGCATCCAGGCCACCGCCGTCGGCAACGGCGAGATACAACGCCGCTCCTATCCCCAGTCCATGGGCCGCCAGCAGGGTTGCAGCGGTTGGGAATACGTGCGCGATATGGACTTGGCCGGTAACGCCGAGCGTACCGCCAACGAGGCCATCGTCCTGCTGACCGCCGAACGGTGTCCGGCCGACATCACCACCACGTTGATCCTAGGCGGCTCGCAGCTGGGCTTGCAGATTCACGAGTCCTGCGGGCACGCCATCGAGCTTGACCGGGTGATGGGCTCGGAGGCCGCCTACGCCGGCACCTCCTTCCTCACCACCGAAAAGCTTCACAATTTCAATTACGGCTCGGAGCAGATCAACATCACCGCCGACAGCATCCGGGTACCGGGTCTGGGCTCCTTCGGTTGGGACGACGAGGGCGTCCCGGCCCAATCCACTCCTATCGTGCGGGAGGGACGCTTCGTCGGCTATCTGATGTCGCGGGAGACCGCCTCGACCTTGGGGCTAGCCTCCAACGGGACAATGCGCGCCGCCTCCTGGAACCGGATCCCGCTGATCCGGATGACCAACGTCAGCCTCGAGCCCGGCGAGTGGGATCTGGACGACCTGATCGCGGACACCGACGACGGCATCCTGATGGAAATGAACCGCTCCTGGTCCATCGACGACCGGCGTTACAACTTCCAGTTTGGCACCGAGGTCGGTTACGAAATCAAGAAGGGCAAACTGGGCCGTCTGTTGCGCAACTGCACCTATACCGGCATCACGCCGGAGTTCTGGAATTCCTGCGACGCCGTGTGCAATTCCAACCACTGGACCATGTGGGGCACGCCCAACTGCGGCAAGGGGCAGCCGGGGCAGTTGGGCCACACCGGCCACGGCGCCGCTCCCGCCCGGTTCCGCAACGTACGGGTGGGGGTGATGCGGTGAATGGGGAGTGCGGAACGGGGAATGGGGAGTGCGGAATGTGGAATGCGGAGTTTGGAATTTGGGGTGCGGAGTGATGCTTAGGTGGTTTGGGGTGATGCGATGATTGGCGAGACGGCGGCGCTTGAGTTGCTGGAAAGGGCGCTGGCCTTGTCCGGGGCGCAGGAGACTGACCTTTACCTGAACAGCCAGGACCTTGGGCTCACCCGGTTCGCCAACAACGCAATCCACCAGAATGTTTCCCACAGCAACCTGACGCTGAGCATCCGGGCCGTGGAAGGCAAGCGGCTGGGGCGGGCCACCACCAACGACCCTACGGACGAAGGACTCCGTCGCGCCGTCGAAGCGGCCCGGCAGAACGCACTGCTGATGCCGGAAGACCCTGACTTTTTCGGGCTTCCCGAGCCGTCGGCCCCGTTCCGGGTGGAAAGCTGGGACGAGACGACCGCGTCATGCAGCCCCGACAGCCGTGCCCGCATGGTCGACGGGGTGTGCCGTCAAGGGGCCGCAGCGCAGTTGACCACTTCGGGGGCGTGCCGCACCGGCGTACAGGAGGCGGCCGTCCTCAGCAGCAAGGGCGTCCGGGCCTACCACGCGGGCACCTTCGCGGGGCTGATCATCACCACCATGAGCGACACTTCCGCCGGTTGGGCCAAGGGCGGCTCGTGGCGGCTATCGGAAATGGACATCGATTCCTTGGCCCAAGAGGCGGTGGCGAAAGCCGTCGACGGCCGCAACCCGGTCCCGGTGGAACCGGGCGAATACACGGTGGTGCTGGACCCCTACGCGGTCGACGACATCCTGGAGGCCCTGAGCCTGTACGGTATGGGCGGCCAAGCCGTGCAGGAAGGGCGGAGTTGGATGAACGAACTGCTGGGCACGCAGGCAATGAGCCGGTCGGTCTCCATCTGGGACGACGGTTCGTCCATCCACGGTTGGCCGTTGCCCTTCGATGCCGAGGGGATGCCCCGGCAACGGGTCGACCTCGTCACCAACGGCGTGGTCAACACTCCGGTGCATAACTCCTACACTGCCGGTAAAGAGGGCGCCACGTCGACCGGGCACCAAGCCTACTTCGTAGGCCCGCCTGTGGCCTCCAACCTGTTCATGCTGGAGGGCGACCGTTCCGTGGAGGAAATGATCGCGTCCACGGAGCGCGGCCTCTACATCACCCGCTTCTTTTACACCCGGCTGGCCCACAACCGCCGCTGCGTAATGACCGGCATGACCCGCGACGGCACGTTTCTAATCGAGAACGGGGAAATCGCCGGTCCGGTGAAAGACCTGCGCTTCACCCAGTCCTACGTCGACGCTTTGGCCCAAGTGGAGGCTGTCGGCCGTGACGCGAAGCTGGTACTTAACGAAGTTGGCTTCGCCACTCGAGTCCCCGCGCTGAAGCTGGCCAGCTTCAACTTCACGGGCGTCACGGTGTAGGGGGCGTAGTATCAGATTTCAGCTGCCTGATTGACTGGCTGTCGGATATCCCGAAACGTTTCAGTGGTATGAGCGCTTTGGCAACTGGTCGCCAGTTTTTGAAGGGAAATACAAAAGAACTGCGACACAACTGCCCTACCTAATGCTATTGACGGTGGTGGTTTTGGCTGTAGCCTGCGGAGAGGAAGAGGAATTCGATAGTCGATTCTGGGAGTATCTCCCGACTAGCCGTTAACCGTTGGTTGTGGGTAAATCAGGTCATGATGTCTTTCCCATCCGGTATACGAATCAACGATCAATCGCGAGTGTGCTTCGTCTGGACCGAGATGGGGGCCATGGAAATCGATATCACCGATTCACGGGGTTGACGGTGTAAGATAATATACGTTCCTTGGCATACAAACCGCTTTCGCCATGGAGTAAAGCATGGAAGCGACTTTTGACATCAACGAAGAAACCCTAGAGGTCTTGAGGCTGGAAGCGGAACGCAGCGGAGTGAGTATGTCGGTTTTGGTGGAGTCGGCGCTGCAAATGGCCCTGCCCCAGGGCCTGTTCAACCGGCACAAGACGGAGCTGTCGCCTGAACCTGGCCGCAAGCCATTGCCTCCGTTGCCCACGTGGAAGGCCGAGTTTCTGGTTGATATATCCAACAAAGAGGAGCTCTATCGAGTCTTGGACGAAGCTGAAGATTCCCACCTCAGACGACTCTACGGATACAAGCCTGATAGTGCATCGAAAGAACGGGAGTGAACTTGCCGGCATTCGACACGGACGTGCTCATCAATGCCGTAAACGAAACATCCGAGTTTCATATTTCTTGCGCCCGGCAACTTCGAGAAGCACGCGAAAGCACGTCGTCATCATGGCTTACCCGGAACGTCTGCTACGAATTTCTGCGGGTAAGCACTCACCCTAATGTTCTTCGCCCGCCCCTGAACACGCAGACCGCCTTGAGCTTCATAACCGAATTGCTGAACTCGCCAGGGGTTCGGATTATCTATCCAACGGCCCGCCATTTGGAGGTGCTAACGCAAACATTGAGGGAGTTCCCGCGGGTACACAGCAACCGCTTCTTCGACTTGCACACAGCGATATTGATGCGGGAAAGCGGCGTCCGTGAAATCTGCACTCTCGACAACGGCTTCCGCGCTTTCCCCTTTCTCACCGTGATAGACCCGCGTCAATAAAAGCTGGCTAGCGGCCGTTGGCCTCTACTTCGGAGAGGAACTGGATTACCCGGTTGGCGTATTTTTCCGGCTCTTCCGAATGCGGGCGGACTTCGCCCCACTGGCTGTTGGGCACCAAGCGGTGGGCCATCTCGGCCACGGCCCTGGGGTGGACGTCGTTTTCGCCGGGCATGATCATGGTCGGCGTGCTGATGCCCTTCAGCATCTTCTCGGTGCTCCCCAGAGTCGGGAACGGGACGCCGAAGAAGGCATAGATCGTGTCCCGCATCACCTGAATAAACTCCTCGGTGTCCATGGCCTCCAAGTCAGCCCGATATCCGGCGTCGGTCTGGGCGATTTCCGGGCTGAACGGGGCAAAGCGATCGTCGGCGTCGAAGGCGTCCACTACCGCTGAAATGCCGTCGGCTGCCGCCACTTCCATGCTCTTGAACAGCTTCGACGTAAGATACCCGTCGCAGATGACTCCGCCCGCTACGTTGGAAGGGAAGATGGCTCGCACCCGCTCGGGACGGCGGGAAGCGCAGCCGAAGGAAATCGCCGCGCCGAAGGAACCTCCGCCCAAGTAGCTCTGCTCGATTCCCAAGGCGTCCATCAGCCCGAACACGTCGTCGCACACCATGTCCCAGGTCTGCACCACCAAGGGGCTCCGGGACTGGCCGCCGAAGCGCCGGTCGTATACGATGACACGGTGTTCTTGGGAAAGGGCCTCGACCACCGGTCCGTAGCTGCTGGCCACTCCTTGCAGTCCGCCGGGCGAGAGGATGATAGGCGGTCCACTCCCGGCCTCCTCGTAATAAAGCTCCGCGCCGTTTACTTTTGCCGTTGCCATAGTTCGACCTCCTGACCTGTAAGTAACTATCTCAAATAGCGGTTTCAAATTGTAGTTAATGTGTGAAGGTAGTCGCTAGGATTATTCCAAAAGGTGGGTGGAGGTGAATCGTGCTGGAGGGGAAACCGTTACCTACGATTTGGGATGTTCCGGACGGCCTTTGGGAGCGAATCGAACCGGTGATACTGGAGTTGGACCCGCCCAAATCCAAGGGGCGCAAACGGGTGGACCAGCGGAAGATGCTGGAAGGCATTATCTTTCGGATGCGAAGCGGTTGCCAGTGGAACCACTTGCCCCAGGAGTTGGGAGACGATAGCACCATCCATCGGACCTTCCAGCGCTGGGTGGGGTGTGGAGCGCTGGCGGGCATCTGGGCTGTCCTGATAGAAGAATGCGGGGAGTTGGGAGGCGTGAACTGGGAATGGCAGTCGGCGGATTGCTCTATGGGCAAAGCGCGTTTTGGGGGGGTGCTATTGGACGCAACCCCACCGACCGGGGCAAAGCCGGGAGCAAGAAGAGCATCCTGGTCGACGCGGCAGGCGGACCCCTGAGCGTAGCGTTGGCTGGAGCCAACGTCCATGATACGAAACTCTTGAGACCGACCTTGGAGAGTATAGTGGTGGCGCGTCCGGAAGGCGCTCAAAACCTGTGCCTGGACAAAGGGTATGACAATCCCACAGGCCACGGGACCGTTGCCGCTTTCCAGTACTGTCCGCATATCCGGCGCATTGGGGAGGAGAAGCTGGATCAATGGGGCGGGAAAACCTTCCCCGCCCGGCGATGGGTGGTGGAACGCACCTTGGGCTGGCTGTCCAAGTGCCGGGCGATACTGGTGCGCTACGACAAGAAGCCCGCCAATTACCTGGGCCTGCTTCAATTGGCTTGTGCCCTCATCTGGTACCGCCGTCAACGCCGCCTCGCTATTTGAGATAGTTACTAAGTACGCTGAAATTACAATTGCGGGCGTCTACGCGGGATCACCAGCGGTTTCCCGTCCGCCCGGGATGTGGGGAATGATGCCTGCCGCGACCAGGACTTCCTGTACATCCCGGTTCAGGTAGCGGGAATCGACGACAATGTCATCGATCATAACCATCCAGACCATCGGGTTCCTGTCCAACTGGCTCGGTAAACACCAATCAGGATCCAGCCATTTCATACCCAGCAGATCACGGACGGTCTTGGACTTGCCCGCCGCAGTGCTTTGGCCGACACCAAATTCTTTGCACAGATCGGCAGAGCTTAGGTAGGGTTCTTCGCTTCGGTCAAACAGGAAATTGACTGAACCCACCGCGTAAACGATCCCGCAGGCCCAGACATCGGAGCGGCCTCTTGTCAACGGAGAGGGACGCTTCCGCGACAAGGCCGCCGCGGTTTGCCGCGCCAGTTGAGCGTATTCCTCGTTCAGGTGGGCATTGCAGAATCCATCGGTATGGGCCACTATGACGTCAAAGGCCTGTTGCATCTGCTTGGGCACCTTTTCCGATCTGCTGACTTTAGCCATGTCTATCCCCTTCACCCCAATTCTTCCCGTCTCCCGGTGACGATGAGAATACCCCAACACACAGGCCATTATACCCAAACCCGTTGGCCTTATTCTAAGGCCTTGCAGACATAATGTGGTAGTGGATAACGAAATCACGGGCTATCTTCAGATTCACAACTTGTCGCGTCTCAGAGGTGGGCCATGGGAGCCGAGCAATACACCCAGACAGTTTCCGCCGCAGAGGCAAGGCTCCTCCGGTTTCTGGAAACGCTGGATGACATCCAAGAGAACATGCGCGTCGAGAGGCTGGGCGAATTTCAAGACCGTCTGCGGGAAACCGCCTCGGACATATTTTCCACCATTCCGGTCGAGCTGGCGGAACACGCCCCGCCGGAGTCCCTCGCCCGGTTCCACCAGAGTTTCGTCGCCGCCGTTCGCCACTGTGGGAACGCCTGCGAATCGTTTTTGAACTCCGACGAGGAGAGTTTCCCCATGAGGTCCATCGACACTCGCCGGTCGCTGTACCGTGCGTTGGACTTGCTGTACAACCTCCGGGAGCACACTCCGATTCTACGCAGCTACTGGCTGCTGCCCGAAGCGATGCCCCGGCACGACGAGTTGGAGGCCCGCCAACCCGACGCCGGCGCGCCCGTGGGCATCATCCACAACAAGCGCACCAACCCGCTCGCCGACTATTCGCTCTACGTCCCTGAGGGATACACCCCCAAACGGGAGTGGCCGCTCATCATCTGCCTGCACGGCGCTTACGGACGCGGCGACCACCACATATGGTCGTGGTTGCGGGCGGCCAAGAGCCAAAGCTACATGCTCCTTGCCCCCAAGTCGATAGACGTTACCTGGTCGATTCTGCAGCCGCCCCGCGACGTGAACTCGGTCGCCGGGATGTTCGAAGATGTGTGCAAATCCTACTCGGTGGACCGGAGCCGGGTGTTCCTGTCGGGCTTGTCCGACGGCGGCACGTTCACCTACCTGATGGGCCTGAGCCGACCGGAGATGTTCACCGGAATCGCTCCCGTCGCCGCCGATTTCCACGGAATGCTGGACGACATGGTACGCAAGAAGCGAGGCGCCAACCTGCCCATTTATATCGTCCACGGCGCCCACGACCACATATTCCCGGTCGACTCGATCCGTAGGGGCAAGGCCCTGCTGGACCGCCTCGGCTACAACGCGACCTACAAAGAACTGCCGGATTGGGGGCACTCATATTGCGCAGGAATCAATTCGGGACTGGTGATGCCGTGGTTCGAGGGCTTGTCTGAACTGTGATTCTTGTGATTAAGTGATTGCTGTGATTACCCAATCAAGCGAATCAATCAAATCAAACGAATCACAGTTCAAGACAGGTAGGTAAGAGTGATGAAAGCGGCAGTATTGAGGGAAGTCAACCGGCCACTGGAAATCGAAGACGTGCAAGTGGCCGACCCGGGCCCACGGGAAGTGCTGTTGCGCACCGGGGCCACCGGTGTCTGCCATAGCGACCTGCACTTCGTAGAGGGGCTCTACGCCACGCCGATGCCGGTGGTGCTGGGCCACGAGGCGGCCGGCACCATCGAGGCCGTGGGCGAGCTGGTGGACTACGTCAAACCCGGCGACCGTGTCATCTGCTGCCTTTCCGTATTCTGCGGGCACTGCGAGCGATGCACCGAAGGGCGCACGGTGCTCTGCTCCCGGGCCGGACTGACCCGCGGACCCGGCGAGACGCCCCGGCTCAGCGCCGGCAGCGAGGAAGTGACCCAGTTCGCCAACCTGGGGTCCTTCGCCGAGCAGATGCTGGTACACGAGAACTCGGTGGTGAAAATCGACCGCGACATCCCCTTCGAGCAGATGGCCCTCATCGGCTGCGGCGCGACCACCGGCCTGGGCGCCGCGATGAACACTGCGGCGGTGCGACCGGGCAGCACCGTGGCCGTCATCGGTTGCGGCGGGGTTGGCCTGAACGCCGTCCAGGGAGCGGTCTTGGCCGGGGCGCTCCGCGTCATCGCCATCGACGCGGTCGAGACCAAGCTCACGCTGGCCCGCGAGTTCGGCGCCACCGACGTGATCGACGCTTCCAGCGGCAACGTGGCCGCCCGGGTGCGGGACCTGACCTCGGGCGGGGTCGATTACTCCTTCGAGGCCATCGGCAAGAAAGAGACGGCCGAGCAGTCGTTCGACATGCTGCGGGCCGGGGGCACCGCCACCATCATCGGCATGATTCCCCAAGGGACCAAGATCGAGCTTGACGGCCCGTCGTTCCTGCGGGAGCGGCGCATTCAGGGCAGCAGCATGGGCTCCAACCACTTCCGCACCGACATGCCCCGCTACGTCGACTTCTACCTGCAAGGCCGCCTGAAATTGGACGAACTGGTGACCCAGCGCATGCAGCTAGACCAAGTCAACCAAGCCTTCGCGGACATGAAGGAAGGCAACGTGGCGCGCAGCGTGATTACGTTTTAGGGAAAGCTGTGGTATTTGGAATGCAAGAGCGAGGCGGTGAAGTGCGTACCGTTCATGTTCCTGATTCCACTACCCGGACACTCCACCCCATCATCCGGCTGGATAGACTCGTTAAATACGCGGTTGATTACAGACCAGCATCCAGCATACCGCTAACCAAGATGTACGTGAAGCACGAAACCATCGACCATGAAACGGAGTATGTCCGGGGAGACGTGCACACCCAGAATATCGACAACTACTAGTCGATATTCAAGCGTGGTATCTACGGGGTGTTCCACCATATCAGCGAAGATTATCTGCCGTGCTACCTGAGCGAGTTTGACTTCAGGCGCAAGCGGAGGAAGGTGACGAACGTGGAGCGTTCGTCAGTCTGATGGGGTGCCTGTTGTGGCTATCCACTTCTTCTTTACCCGATTCGGAAGGGAAGAACATGAACAAGTGTGACCATGAAGGATCTTGCGTGTGCTACGTTGAGGGCCACGCTCAAGCAGTTCGGGATGCGGATATGGACAAGCAACCTCAGGAGCCAGAACCGGAGTGCTCCTGCGGCGGCGACCATCCAGAATGTAGTTACGGGTGGGACGACGACGATTCGCCCTTTGGCGGGTAGTTGATCATTGCCAAGCCTAGGCGTGGCGCAGGCTCTGACGGCCTTAGGCGCGATACAGAATAGGCGAAGAGACTTTTGGAACAGAGTGCCGTTTTTTGGAACAAGGCGAGGGCCCCTCGTTGCTCGTTGGAGTCGGCGGTAGCGAACCACAACAGAGCCTAAGGCGGGTGTTTCAAGTGGATAATTGCCCACAATATTGACGAGAACTGTGCAGGGTGCTAGCGTGAAGATGTAGTCTGCGGAGTGGACGGGGAACGTCGTCCCGTTAGTCGGGATGGACGCCAGACATAGCCGCAGATTTGCCTTTTAAGGAGACGGTGAACGGCGAAGAACTTGCCGCTTCCCAAGACGGTTGGCGATGGGAGACCATCGGCTCACTGGGCCGCAAGGTGAGCTTGGTCCGCATGAGCTTGACTAGTTCCCTCTTGGAGCCCGGAGCGTAGAATCCGTTCCGGTTCTTGCACATACTACGGCTTGAAAAGTTCCACCATGCAATAAAGGGGAGCAGATGCTCCTCCATTGCATGGTGTCTACTGCCAGCGTGCACGGCGGGGCTGTGCTCCCGCTGCGGGCCTAACCGCCGTCCATTTGGAGGCCGCAGCTCATGGCGGCTCCGAAGAGGGCCATCGGGGGGCCCGCTGCGGGGTCCAACAATGCGGCCAGTCCTTCCGGCCCGCCCAACTCGGCCAGCATGCATTGCAGGCTTTCACGGTCGTCCGGGCCCATTCCCAAGGCCGGGGCGACGGCCTCCCATTCCTCGTCGTTCAGGCAGGACAGCGTCAAGAACATCCCCGCCATCCCCGCGATCATCGCGGCAGCTTCGTCCTGATCCCCTGTCAACGAAGACAGCATTATGGGGCCGATGTCGATGTTCTCAAACCCGGCGGCAATACACATTGAGGTCTCTTCGCTCAGCGACCCGGCCTGTCCGACAAGTCCGGCCAAGAAGAAGTTCAGCAGCGTATCGGCCTCAAGGCACT
Organism: Dehalococcoidia bacterium; assembly: GCA_965220625.1. Classification (GTDB taxonomy): domain Bacteria; phylum Chloroflexota; class Dehalococcoidia; order Lucifugimonadales; family UBA3495; genus VXOI01. Next base: position 1,208,741 of record CBDCQN010000001.1, on the reverse strand, counting down.
GAATTAATTCCGTTGCCTCCTCCGGTGTGGCGAGGTCTGGACTTTGCAGCAGCGACTCGAGCCGGTCAGGAGCAGTATTGTCCCTGAGACATGACTGTTCGGGGGCGGACAACTCTGATATGTCTATAGGAGGGATGGCTCCAGGCCCCGGACCCGCCATATCATCCCCTTCCGGCACGGGGGGCGCCGAGGGAACGGACGTTGAGGCAGGGGGCATCGTGGGGACAGGAGTCGGAGCAGGGGTCGCCGTGGGAACCGGCGTCGGCGTTGGCTCCGGCGTCGGGGTTGGCTCCGGCGTTGGAGTTGGTACCGGTGTGGCGGTGGGGACGGGCGCTGGCGTCGGTTCCGGAGTCGGCGTCGCGCCGGAGCAGGCCAGCAATGCCACCACCAAGAGGACAGCCGCCAAGGAACATACTTTAGAGATGGACACAAGAAGCTCCTGAGACCGGTAACGATGGACCGGTATATATTGACCGCATCGATTGTATCTCAGGGGGTCGAGGGCAATCCCTCGAAATCCACGCGGATTACTAGTAGTTCCAGCGGGGCTCCCGTTTTTCCAGGAACGCGGATATGCCTTCTCTGGCGTCTTCCTTCAGCAGATTGTCCACCATTACCTTCTGGGCCATTTCGTAAGCGGCGGGCCGGTCCAGCTCTATCTGCCGGTAGAAAGCGGGTTTGCCAAACGCGAGGGTCTGGGAGCTGGCGGCGCTGATGCGGGCGGCCAAGTCCATGACCTGTTCTTCCAATTCATCATCGGCCACCACGCGGTTGACCAGCCCGATTTCCAGGGCCTCGGCGGCCGACACCGGCGTGCCGGTGAGCAGCATCTCCATGGCCCGCTTGGTGGAGGGCACCGACCGGGCGAGGGCCACGCCGGGGGTGGTGCAGAAGAGTCCTATCTGGACGCCCGGTGTGGCGAAAGACGCGGACTCGGCAGCCACGGCGAGATCGCAGGTGGCCACCAGCTGGCAGCCAGCGGCGGTGGCCAGGCCCTGCACTTGGGCGATGACCGGCTTGGGAAGCAAGCGTATCGCCTCCATGACCTCGGTGCAGAGGGCAAACACGCCGGTGTAGGCTTCTTCGTCGCGGCCGACCATCTCGTTCAGATCGTGACCGGAACTGAACACCGGGCCCTCGGAACGCAGGACGACCACGCGGACGCCGGGATCGTCCTCGAACTCCCGGAAGCGGTCGCGCAACTCCCCCAAAAGCTCGGTGGAGAGGGCGTTCCGGCGGCCGGGGTTGTTCAGAGTCAACACCGCCACGCTATCCCTAAGCTCGTAACGCACTTGCTGACCGGTCATGGTCTACTCCCGCAGTAATCTCGTGAAAAATCCGCCGCACAATTGTCCGTCAACCGCTGCAATTATAGCTCACCCGCCGCGTCTTTGAACCGGCGCATGGCCTCGATGTGTTCGGCGGCGGTCTTGAGACCACCGCGCCGGTTCTCTATGGACAGGTGGGACGCGCCCATCTCGCGCCAAGCGGCCACCTCTTCCACCCAGTCCTCGGGAGATGCCCCGACGGTTTTCAGCCGCCCGTCGAGGCCCAGCCCGGCGGGTTCGCGTCCGTATTCAGCCATGTAGCCGTGGACTTTCTCCTGAAGGGCGCGGCCCTGAGCGTCGGGGCCGAAGTTGGGGCACCAGCCGTCGGCGATGCGGGCGACCCGCCGCAGGGAAACGTCGGGCGGTACCGGGGCGACGGGGCTGCCGACGCCCAGCCACACCGGGATGGGCCGCTGTACGGGCAGGGGGTTGATGCCGGCGTGGGTGATGTCGTGCCATTTGCCGTGGAAGTCCACCGACTCCTTGGTCCAGAGCTCCCGCATCACCTGGATTTGCTCGGCGCTGCGGGCGCCGCGGTCGTGGAAGTTCCGGCCGAGGGCTTCGTACTCCACGTGATTCCAGCCGACTCCAATCCCGAGGCGCAACCGCCCGCCGCAGAGGATGTCGATTTCGGCGGCCTGCTTGGCCACCAGCGCCGTCTGCCGTTGCGGCAGGATGAGGATACCGGAGGTCAGACCCATCCCGGGGACAACCGCCGCCAAGTAGCCCATGAGCGTCATCGACTCATGCACCACCGTCTCGTGGTTGTACATCCCGAAGAGGGGATGGTCGTAGTGGCGGGCGTCGGCCCCCAGCACATGGTCGGCGATGAACAAGTATTTGTAGCCCATGTCTTGGGCCGCCTGCGCGAAATCGCGGATGGCCGAAGGGTCCGGCTCGATTTCGGTCTGGGGCAAAATGACGCCTATTTCCATTTCTTCACCGCATATGACGCAGAGTGCGCAGAGATTCTTGGAAACTATCTCACAAAGCCCGGTAGATTTGCTGAGAGACCGCCAATCGTCGGGCTAGCGCGTGGATTCCCGCTTTCGCGGGAAAGACGAGTAGGTCGAGCCGCCGTTTTTGAGACGGTTTCTTTGTGGTTCGGGGGTTAGTTCATCCGGCATGGCGCAGGAGGTGTTCGGCAGTCCTTTCAATCGCTGCCCAGTCCTGGTGCGTTGGGTCAAATACCTTGTCGACTTGCAGCGTCCATCCTTGGAACTCTTCGGTGTACCGGCGTACTTCCAAGTTTCTCGTCCCCACGGCTTCTGGATATCCTCTTCGGCCCGACCTCTTTCGGCCATCTCGGCGTCGACTCCCAATACGTTGAGGGCGGCTGTCAGGGTATCCCGCGATTTGTCGCGCAGTCTTTCTTTCATCGTGTATTTTTCATCTGCAATCGTATGGAACGCACCCAGCCGCCAGAAAGGGCCAGCCGGAGGGAGAAGGTCTGCGAACCGGGTCGACCGCAGGCAAGAGGGCGGACCGGATAAAGGCTGGCCGCTCTTACCCCACCAACCGGGCCTTCAGGGACTCGAACTCTTCGCGGGTCAGGTAGCCTTGGTCGAGGAGGCGGGCGAGGCGTTCGAGCTCGCCCACGACACCCCCGCCGTTGGCGCCGGGGTCTTGAGCCAAGGCACGGTCCACCCTTTTTACGTCGGTTACGCCGCAGAGGCCCATAGCCACGCTTAGCTCGGTCCTCAGGATCTCGAGGCAGTGCCGGACTCCGTCTTCGCCACCGACCGACAGACCCCAGAAGATGGGCCGTCCCACGAACACGGCCCGCGCACCCAACGCCAGGGCCTTGAGCACGTCGGCGCCCTTGCGGACGCCGCCGTCCAAGTAAATCTCCAGACGGTCGCCCACCGCGTCGGCCACTTGGGGCAGCATGTCGATGGTTCCCTCGGTTTCCTGCATGGCATGGCCGCCGTGGTTCGACACCACCAACGCCTCCGCGCCGTACTCGGCGCAGAGCCGGGCGTCTTCGGCGGTCTGTATGCCCTTCACCACCAACGGCATGGAGGTCAGGGAACGCAGCCACTCGAGGTCGGCCCAATTGAGGGCCGATTCGAAACTTTCGACGAAGTTGTCCCGGGTAGGCAGGTTGGGCAACTCTATCCCTTCGAAATTCTTGAGGGAGCGTTCTTGCTCCAGGATGTAGGCGTAGCGGTATTCACGCTCCCGTGAGGTAGCGCCCAGGTTGTCGACGGTCAGCATCATGGCCTTGTAGCCTGCCTGCTCCGCCCGGCGCACCAGAATTTCGGTAAGCTCCCGGTCCTGAAAGAAATACAGTTGGAACCACAGCGGGCTCGTGGCGACCTCGGCGACCTCTTCGATACTGAAACTCGACGCGGTGCTCAAACCCAGAATGGTGCCGGCGGCCCCGGCCGCCCGGGTAGCGGCCAACTCGCCCATAGGGTGGGCGCGCTGGTGGGTGCCCGTTGGGGCCAGCATGACGGGGAAGCTGATCTCGTCCCCCAGAACGGTGGTGGTAAGGTCGCGTTCGCCCCCGCCCACCAAGACCCGCGGGCGCAGCTTCACCGCGTCCATTGCGGTGACGTTGTTGGTATTAGTGGTCCAATCGGGAGCGCCCAGGTCGCCGAACAACCGGTCGAACAACGCCTTTGGCATGGTTTCCCGGGCGCGGGCCTCGTAGTCGCCGATGGTCAGCAAAGGGTTGGTGGTCGTCATGGAGTCCTCCATCCGAATGGCGTTGTTGCGGGACGGGCCAGAGCGACAGGGATCGACGGGGGCGGATGCCGCGATAGACCAGCTTACGCGCCCGCAGGCGTTCCAGCCGCGTTTTCCGCAGGCTGCGGGGACCAGGGCGTTGGCGTTAAAGGGCGTGCAGGGCCGGCAGAACCTCCTTGCCCACCAGGTCTATGTGCTCTAACACCTCGCTCTGGGACATTTCGGGGTAGAACAACCGGATGGAGACATCGGTGAACCCCATCCGGCCGTAGGCGGCTATCTGTTCGATGCACTCTTCCGGGCTGCCCACCAGGAAGGTGTCGTCCATCAGCGTTTCCAGGTCGCCGGTTACTTTGCGAGTCAGTTCGCCGTCGGAGCCGTGCAGCCCGTGGTGGGCGTACACCTCGTACTTCTTGGCGAAGCCGCGTTTGGCGCGTTCCAGGGCCTCTTCGTGGGTGGGGGCGCAGAAGAACTCCCGGACGATCACCATGTCTTCCGGGGCTTGGTGGCCGTTAACGTCCAGGGTCTCGTGATAGAGATCGATTTGATGGCGAATGGTCTCGTTGGACTGGGCGGGGCCGACGTACAGGACTTCGCCCTCCCGGCCGACGCGCCGGACCGCCGGGTCGCTCATGGCGGCCTGCCAGACCTTGGGGTAAGGTTTCTGATAGGTGCGGGCCGTGGGCCGGGCGTTGGAGACGTGGTAGTACCTGCCGTGGTGGGTGACCTCGTCTTCGGTCCACAAACGGCGCATCAGTCCCATCGACTCGGTACAGCGGGCGCCCCGCTCCGACATTCGGGTGCCGAAGGCCTCGCACTCCTCGGGACGGTAGCCCAGGCCGACGCCCAGAATGAAGCGTCCCTCCGCGATATGGTCGAGCGTCGCGACCTGCTCGGCGACCTCCACCGGGTTCAGCAGCGGGAGCAACAACACTGACGTCGCCAGCTTCATGTCGCCCGGCTCGGCCGCCAACCGGGCCAGCACCGGCCACGGCTGGAAATGCTGGAAAGGATCGATCAGATAGTGGTGGGCCCAGCAGTAGATATCGAACCCGGCGTCCCGGGACGCCCGGAACTGCCCCAAGTGGTCCTGCCATTGTTGCTGGAGGTCTATGGTGTCCCGCCCCACGACCTGCCCGACCTGATACCCGACGCGCATGGGTGCGCCTCCGCAATGATTTTCCAGGGCGCCCACAGGAGGCGCCCTTAAGTTGGAACCACAGTAGGTAAGGGCAACCCTTGCGCTTGCCCTAACTTCCGGTGCGGCGGTACTTGACCAGCCGGTGGCCTTCCAGGTTCTGGTTGACGTAGATGTCGCCGTGGGAATCGACCCAAACGGCGTGGGCGCCTTGGCCGTGCTCTACTTCGACCGGGCTGCCCCAGCGGGCGAGGATTTCGCCTTCGATGTCCAGGATGGTCATAAAGCCGTCCAATTCAGGGACGTAGACCGCCTCATCGCCATCGATGTAGATGTCGCAGGGGCGGGCAAGGTTCAGCCACTGCTCCAAGTAATTTCCTTCAGGATCGAAGATCTGGATGCGGTTGTTTTCACGGTCGGCGACGAAGACCCGGCCATCGGTGTGCACCCAAACGCCGTGGGGGACGTGGAACTCGCCCGGTCCTGTCTTGCCAGGCTGGCCCCAAGAGTCGAGCAACGTACCGTCGAGGGTAAAGCGATGGACGCGGGCGTTGCCGTAGCCGTCGGAGATGTAAAGGTGGCCCGAGGGTGAGATGGCGACGTCGGTGGGGCTGTTGAACGGCCCGGCAGCCCGCGCCACGGTATCGCTGTAGTTGCCGGACCAGCCGGTATCAGAGGGCTTGTCCCGCTCGCCCAGCGTCATCAGCAGGTTCCCCTTGGGGTCATATTTCAGCACCACATGGCTGTTCTTGACCGGCAAAAAGAGGTTTTCGTCGCCGTCGATGAACATGCCGTGGGCGTCGGGGAGCGTGCCTTCTCCCCACGAGGCCAGGAAATTGCCGTCGCGGTCCAAAACAATGAGCGGGTGCGCGCCCCGGTTGAAGAGGTACACCCGGTCTTGGGAGTCGGTGACTATGGCCGTCTGCCCCAACTCCCATCCATCGGGCAGTTTCTCCCAGTTTTCCACCTGTTCGTAGGTGTGCTTGCCGTTGCCAACCGTTGCCATATTCCCTCCGGAGAATCACGAGTAAGGAATGCGGAGTGCGGAACTAACAGTCAGGAATCGCGGAAGCCCTGTCCAAATTTCTAATTCTCGATTCGTAATTCCACCAGGGCGTCTATCACCTGCTGTCGCAACTCGCCCGCACGGTCCGAGACCTGGCCGGGTGTCAGACCGGCGAGCGGGTGGGGGATGCCCAAGGGTTGGAAGCCGCCACGGCCGAAGGTGCGGGCATGGCGGAAAGCCGAGTCCAAAAACGGGTCGGTACAGATTACCACCGTGGGGATTCCCAAGTTTTCCAAGGCCATCGCGTCGTGCACACTGCACGCGGTGCAGGACCCTCAATCGGCTATCGCGGTGACCACGAAGTCGCATCGTTCGGAGAGTTGTCCGATGATGTCATCGGCGGCGGGACGGGAGTAGACGTACTTGTCCACGGCCAGTATGTCGCCCAATTCCAGGTTCTTGGCCAGCCCCTCGCCCACGTTCTGCAAAAGCAGACCGGCGTTCGCCTTCCGGTTGCCCAAGAAGCCGCCCACCTTGTCGTGAAGGGTATCCAGGCGCGGCGCGGCCCGCCAGCGGGACGCGGCCTCAGGGTCGATAGGGAGGGCCAAACCCAGTTCCCGCAGCCGGTCCTCGTAGTTGGTGGCGGTCATTTTCCCTCTCCCGGTCAATTCCGAATCAGGAATCAAAAGCCGGACGGACTTCGATCCGCAATTCCCAATTCGTGATTCAAAATTCAATCTTGCGGGTGACCCTTCGGGAACCCCAACCGGGCAGGTAGACCGAATGGGGTCCGCCAGCGCCGCCAGCGACGAAAATGTTGATACGGTCCGGAGCACGCACCACCGGGACCATCTGGTCGTCATCCTCGGCGTCGATAAACCGCGGCCAGAAGTGTCCCCGCCGGGAGTCGCCTTGGGGAGGACCGCCCTTCCGGAGGAGACGCACCGGCTTCCGGGCATGCTCGTAGAGGAACTGGCGGATGTCCCGCTTGTTCCACCCGTCCCGGTACAGAAACTTGGCGTGTTCCGGGCCGATAACCACGAGGGTATCGCCCATAACGTACATCTGGACGTTGCCCAAGGCGCACATGGTGTCGGCAAGGACAGTAAGGAAGTTCCTGGAATCGGAAGCGTGGTACATGACGTTGTGGGGCGCTTCCGCCGGAAAGACGGACACCGTGCTGTCCGAGGGGTCGAAGCCAAGCTCCACGTGCATTGGCTCCCAAGGGTTGGCGTCCTCGTCCTCCGCGACGCAGTAAGTGTAGGCGCCGGGGTGGCCGAAGGTCGCCTTGTTGGTCTCACCGGGGATTGCGCCGCCCAGATTGAGCAGCACCAGCTTGACCGCCCGGCCTATCGTGGCGTTGGCCCGCCAGCCGGACCCGAAGCAGTTATAGCCGCCGTTGACGTTGAGCTTCTTGGCGATAGGGCCGTTGATGATGAGCAGCGGGGTGTGTATGCCAGTGGAGCACATGACGCCCCGCAGGTTGAACCGGTCGTCCATCATGGCCTGCAGCGCGGTGATTATCACCGGCATGTGCTCGGGCAGGCAGCCGGCCATCACGGCGTTGACGGCGATGCGCTCCACAGTTGCCCGGCCGCCGAGGGGCGGCAGCTCGGCGATCAACTCGTCGCCGCCGCGTCCGGTTTGGGCGACGAACTTGCGCACCAAGCCGTCGGACGGAGGCACCACGGGCAGCCCGTCGGTCCACCCCGTCTCAAACATCAACTCTATGGCATCGGCTACTTCGGTGGAAAGCATGATCCCTGAAAGCTGGACTGTCCTGCAGTGCGATTGGGCCCACCCGAGGCGAGTGTAAGTCTGTCCTCTCAGAGTGTCAAACGCACCCTATCCGCCATAAACCAGACAGAACCTGCCAAGTGGAGGGTTTTATGATTTGGCCGGGGATGCCAGTCAGAACGGCTGGTAATTGGCTGGCTGCCAATACGCTTGCGTTAATTTCCTTAAATGACCAACTTGCCGCTTGTATAAGCTCCAAGCTGAATTTACTGCGGCGTTGTGGGTTGATGACACCGGTTGTTCTCCCGAATCTCTCTTCAATGTGGGGCGCGAGACCGGGCTGGGCTGGGAGGCCGACTAGAAAGTGGATGCATATTGGGCCTGAAGTGCTAATATTTACTCTCTATGGAGACAAACACGAGGCGGGTAAGGCGGAGACTGGAACAAGACGGATGGTACTTGGAACGGCATGGCTCCAATCACGACATTTATAGGAATCCACGCATCGCAGGAATTATTACCCTGCCGCGGCACCGCGTACTGTCCATCGGGATGGCGAATACCATTGCCAAGAAAGCGGGCTGGAGCGAATAGGAGGGCACAGTGATTCGATATCCGGCACTGATTGATGGTGACGAAGGAGCCTACGGCGTAGTCTTTCCAGACATTCCCGGCGTTGGTGCGATGGGGAACACAATAGACGAGGCCCTCCTGAACGCCGAAGACGCGCTTAGGGACTATGCCATAGAGGCTGAAAAGGATGGCGAAGAACTGGCGGTCCCCAGCCCATTCCAGGCCATACCAACACCTAAGGGCAACCAGCTAGTCTCCATTCCTTTGATCCGTCCCTCTGGCAAGAGCGTCCGGGCCGGTCTGACCTTAGACGAGGAAGTCGCGGAGTTCATTGACAGCGAAGCTCGCCGACGTGGTATGACCCGCAAGACGTATATCACGTGGATAGTCCGCCGTATCGCGGCGATGGGCGGATGATTCGTGGCCAAGCCCAATAATCAAGCGAAGCGCCTGGCCCGCAGCAGCCGTTAGTCCGCAGGAACGGTGGCCTCCACCTTGCCCTTGAAGGCGGGCATTACTTCCTTGGCGAACCATTCCAGTTGTTCGGTAATCAGGCTCTGGGGGGTCCCGACCGGGTGGCTCACGCCGACTCGCTCCAACCCCGGATATCCCGCTTCAACCCGTTTCAGCTGGTCGATTACCCGGTCAGGAGGCCCGGCCAGAAACGCCCCCGACTCCACGGCGCCCTGGATTGTTGGTAGGCCGGCGTAAGGGGCCCGTCCGGGGTCGCTGATGTCGAGTATCTGTTGTTCGGACAAACGGCGGGTCAAACGCAGCGGGCCGAACATCTTCAGGTTCTCTTCGAAGAAACCCTGGGCTTCCTCCATGGCCTGTTCCACGGTGGGAGCCAGATGGAAATGGAATCCCACGCTCAACCCCTCGCCGGGCAGCGGGTCTTGGCGTCCGGCGCGGACCAACGCGTCGCGGTAGCCGTAGACAATGTTGTCCATGGCTCCGCCCTCGGCCACGCCGCCGCCGATTATCCCCTTGATGCCGTGCTTCACCATGAAGTCGAGGGCCCGTTGGGTGCCGCCCTGGATCGGCTGCCAGCATTCGACCGGCAGGGTCCTGGGGCGTGGGACCAAGGTCAGCTCTTTCAGTGTATAGCCACGATACGGGACCTCGGGCGGCAGAGTGTAGTTCGCGCCTTGGTGCGACCACGAGTCCTCGTTGAAGGCTTTGAATATGATTTCCACCTGCTCCTCGAAGAGCTCCCGGTTGGCGTCTTGGTCGAGCAGGGGCGAGCCGAAACTTTCCACTTCGCGGGTGTGGTAACCGCGGCCCACTCCGAATATCACCCGGCCGCCGGTCAGGATATCCGCGGTGGCAAAATCCTCGGCCAGCCGGAGGGGATGCCACATGGGCGCGATATTAAAGCCGCAACCGAACTTGAGGTTCTTGGTGAGGTGGGCGAGGTGGACGTTCACCATCAGCAGATTGGGCAGGCACTCGTAGCCTTCCGGTTGGAAGTGGTGCTCGGCCATCCACATCGTGTCGTAGCCGTTCCGGTCCATGGTGGTGGCGATGGCCTCAGCCTTTTCGAAAACCGTGGAGAGATGATCATTGCCGAAACCGCGGTCGTTCACCGCCGTGCCGCCGTACCCGAGGTTGTTCATATCCACGTGGCCGGCATATAGACTGTCGAATTTGGTAATCATTCCATGGCCTCCCATTGACATAGGTGACGGGACCGATTGTTCCGCATAGGGACCGTCTATTCGTAAGGTGGTAGTTGTATTTCGTGGAGGGCGGGGATCACCTCGCGGCCCAGCAGCTCAATCGAACGCATCACGTCGGCGTGGGGCATGTCGCCTTCGTTCCCGTAAATGTGAAGATAGCCTGGGTTCAACCGCTCGATGATGTGACTCAACTTCTTGGTGACGGTCTCGGGGCTCCCGACGATTACGTTGTCCACATCCTGTAGCTCTTGGTAGCTCATGCGGCGGCCAAAACCCCCTGCGCCGGGCAACTGACGCTGGATCCGGACTGCCTCCCGCGACTGATAGCCCGGAGGGTCGTTGTGTTCCACCGGGCCGCGGTTGCGATGGTCCTCGGTCCAGAGGAAAGTGCGGCCGATGTCTTGGGCTTTTTCATCCGTGTCGGCGCAGAAGACCCGCAAGAGGTAGCCGAAATGCTCAGGCCCGGGAGTGAATCCGACTTCCTTGGCGGTGTCGATATACACTCCCTTGAGGCCTTCGGTGTAGTCCAACAAAGAGCCTAGATTCATGTATGGATGCTGGTGCCGCGCCGCCCAGACTACGCTCTCGGCGCTGGAAAGGCCGGGAAACCAGATAGGAGGGTGAGGGTCCTGTACCGGGAGTACCCACGGGTTGACAACACGGTAGGAGTAGAACTGGCCCTCGTAGCGGAAGGGGCCGGGTTGAGTCCAGCATTTTATGATCAGGTCGTGGGCTTCCTCGAATCGGGCCCTGTTCTCGGCGGGAATGATGCCTCCGGCCAGGCTTTCGACAGCCGTCCCACGCACGAAACCGGAGATGATACGCCCGTTTGAGTAGCAATCGAGCATGGCGATCTCCTCGGCCATGCGGATGGGGTCGTTGACTGCGATAACATTGCCTAGGATGGCGATCTTGACGTTCCGGGTGATCTTGGCGATCACGGCGGCGTCCAGGTTCACCGCCGGCTTCATGCACCAGTAAGAAGCGTGGTGTTCGTTGGACATGATTCCGTCGAACCCGCACTCATCGGCGAAGGCGTATTGCTCGTGGTACTGGTTGTAGAGCAAATGGGCCTTCTCAGGGTCGAAGAAGGTGTTGGGAAACCCAAGCCGCCCGGAGTCGTACTGTTCCAGGTCATGATCGGTGATGTGGGCGTAGGGCTGTTCCGAGAACCAGAAAACTTCGACGCGGTCTTTCATGTAACCACTCCTCAACAACCGGACGGAGAACCGAATTTTCGCCTACTTGGACCCCAAGCGACTGCTTCGCAGACTACCCAACGGGCCGTGGGGTGTCAAGCCGGGCGGCTTGGGCGCGCTTGCCTTGGTAGCGCTGTGCCGTGAGGTCTTCGTCGGAGGGCGGCAGATTCACGACGCGAACATCGTCGCGACCATGCTGGCGCACGGGGAGCGCAGGCTGCTGACGTTCGACACGGCCGATTTTCGCCGTTACGGCGACCTGATTGTCTTGGTGGGCGGTAGCTGAGGCGCGGCGGCGGCCGTTTGGAGTCCGCTACAGGTCGGGGATGCCCATGGAGACCGACTGGTAGGAGCCGCCGACGGCGCGGGTCTGGTGGCCCTGCCCCGTCATGTCCTCGGCCAGCAGCACGTCTCCGGGCTGAAACTGGCGGGACGAGGCGTCGCCCACCGAGACTTCCATGCTTCCGGACAGCACGATCAGGTACTGTCGGCGGGTGGGGTGGTGCCAGTCGCTGAAGCTATCTTCTTGGGAGTGCCGGAATACCAGGTCTTCCCCGGACTTGGTGGCGATCCGGTCGACTTCGCCCGGAGGGAGTTGGGGGAGGTCTTCAAAATGGGACTCGCCGTCTTCGCCGGTGTAGATTCGTACGATCATGACTGTTCCTCCGGTGGGCCGCCTGCTGCGGCCCTAATCAAAGATGGGGTGAAACCTCTCCTCATTTGCGGCGCCGGGGGGTCCCGGCATTGCGGTCAGCCGTCGACCAACCGGCCATCCGCCATTTCCAGGCTACGGTCGGCCCGGTCCGCCAGGCTAACGTCGTGGGTCGCCACGATGACCGTGGCGCCTTGATTCGAGGCGATATTCGCCAGTATGTCCGCTATGACACGAGCGGTGGTGGTGTCCAGCTCGCCGGTAGGTTCGTCGGCGAAGACGACGTCCGGGCGGGCCACCAAGGCGCGGGCTATGGAGACCCGCTGCTGTTCCCCCCCGGATAGCTCGTAGGGCCTATGCCGGGCGCGGGGCCCCAACCCCACCGACGACAGCACCTCTTGGGCCCTCCTACGCCTTTCACGCCACCCGACCCCGACAATGTGGAGGGGCAGCTCGACGTTCTCTTGAGCCGAGAGGAGGGGCATCAGGCCGAAGGACTGGAACACGAACCCGATGCGGAGACGCCTCAGTTCCACCAATTCCTTTTCCGGCAGCCGGGTCAGGTCCGCGCCCTGGAACAAGACGGTCCCGGCGGTGGGCCGGTCCAGACCGGAAAGCAAATTCAAGAGGGTGGTCTTGCCGGACCCGGAACGGCCGACCAGCGCCAATAGCTCTCCCCGCATCACTGCCAGGTCGACGTTGTCGACGGCAGTAACCGCCGCCGCCCCGGCGCCGAACACCCGGCTCAGCCCTGCGGCGGAAATAACGGTACCGTTCGACTCCGCCGCCGTTGATTCCGCTCTAAAGCTCAACTTCCGCCTGGGCCAGTCCCTCCGCGTCGCGGATGTAGTCGGCCGTCTCCCGGATGTCCTTGATCAGAAGCTCCTCCGGTTCACAGTTGCCGTTGTAGAAACACAGCCCATGCAGGACTTGGGAACGGTTGGTGCAGAGGAGTTCCAATTGTTTCAATGCAATGTTCTGCGCTCCCAAGCGCCGTATTCCACGGATTGTCTGTCCCGATGATCGGGGTTCGCTACCGGTCCGGGCCAGCACCAGAGCGTCAGTGGCCCGCTTGGTGGCGCCCCAGGCCTTCTCGGCTGCGTTGCGCAGTTTGCCGCGGTCCAACTCTTCTAGGGCGTCGGCGTGGAGCACCCAAGCGTCGGCGAATATGATGGTAACCTGCTCAGTCTCTAACACGTTATCCTCGTCAGGAGATGCTGTCTCTCCGATTCTAACACTTCGACCGGCCGCTCCCGCCTCAACTCACCAACGAATCAGGGAGCGGCAGAGTCCGGGTCGGACCCGGCGACAGCCCGCCTGCCGGGGGCGAAGTTGGGAGGCTGGATGGTAATCCGGCCGCCGTCGGCGGCCAGACGGGCCAACCCTTCCTGTTGGAAACGGGCCGCCAGCTCTTGGGGCAGCTGAAGTCGCCCGGCCTCGTCGACCACCAGATATTCGTCCTCCACTATCCCGCCGTCTCGGCGGTAGGATGCGTTGGAGAAAACTTCAGAGCTGATTCGCCCGTCACGGATGTGCACCACCCGGTCTACGAAGCCCGAGACCCCGGGATAGTGGGTCACGATGACGACAGTTACACCAAGGGTCCGGTTGAGCCTTTGCAGCAACTCGAATACCTGGACCGCGTTGGCCGTATCCAACTCCCCGGTGGGTTCGTCGGCCAAGAGCAACGGCGGCTCATTGGCCAAGGCGACAGCGATGGCGACCCGTTGCTGTTCGCCTCCGGACAACTGGTTGGGCATACGTTTGGCCATACCCTCCAGACCCAACGACTCCAGCAACTCCCGGCTACGGTCGCTCCTGAGGGAGCCCCGGCGACCGGCCAGAGCCATAGGCAACTCGACATTGTCCGCCACGGTCAGGTAGGGGACGAGATTTCTGGACGTTGCCTGCCAAACAAACCCAACCTCGTCCCTCCGGTAATGGACCAGGTCGCGTTCGGAGACGTCAAGGAGGTCGCGTTGGCCGACCTGCACCCGGCCTGCGGAGGGCCGGTCCAGACCGGCCAGGATGTTGAGAAGGGTGCTCTTGCCGCTGCCGCTGGCCCCCACTATGGCTATCAGTTCCCCCGGTTTTACGGCCAAGTTGAGGCCCCGGAGGGCCACCACTTCCAGTTCGGCCCTTTTGTAGATCTTGAACAAGTCGGCGCAATCGATGTACGGCTCTTTGCTGTCCGCGCCGACGGACGCCCTGGGTTCTGCAGACACCATCACCCTTCTCCCATTCGGAGCACCTGCTGGAGTTGAATACGGGAACGCAACCAGGCCAACCACAGGACAGTAACGCCAGTGACGGCGGCGAGCACCAGGTAGCAGACAAGTAGCGTTTTGGGGTCGGTTGTAAAGACCATGGGGGGCGTGACCCTGGCGCCTCCCTCCACCACCTCCATCAACGGCAGCAGGGCGCCGCCAATCAGGAAACCCAACCAGGTCCCGAGACCCACGCCGCAGGCTATCATAAATAGCAAGTTGAACCACAGCACCAGGTTTAACTGCCGTCCGGAGGAGCCCAGAGTCCGGAGCAAAGCAAACTCAGCCTGCCGTTCCCGGGTGTCCAGGTACGAGTACAGCATCACTCCCGAAGCGGTCGCCAGGGTCATGGCCAAGAACAGCAGCACCAACAGAGCGCCCCAGCCAGCCCCCACCAACGGTTGCCCGACCCGCTGGGCGACCATCCGGGCCGAAATGTTTGTTTCCGTCACGCGGACTCCGGCAGCGGCCACCGCATCCACCAACTGTTCAGTCGGCGGCATCTCACCGCCGGCGCTCAGCCACAGCTCGTTGGACCTGCCCGGCTGGACCGGGCTGTAACGGTTGGCCCCCCGGGTGTAGGCATCGATATCGACAATCGCGAAGGGGCCGTCGGCAGGGTCCATGGTCGGGAAGTAGTCCACTTGGCCGACAACCTTCAGGGGCAGGGAGTAAGAGGATATCCCCAGAACGACTTCATCACCCACAAGGGCGTCGGCTACTTCGAGGAATTCCGGGTTGACCAAGGCGGGCAATGGGGCCTGGGGGCCACCGGGTCTGAAGCCTTTCAGCCCTACTCCGCCGGGGGCCCAGCTAAACCGGGAGGAGGCCGCGAACCCGGGCGCCGCCGCAGCCTCGCTCCGCTCCAACCCGTACAGTCCGGGCCTTCCGAAATCCTCAATGACCCGCCATTCTCCGGTGGCGCCAAAGTCGGTCACCGGAACCTCTGTCCCGTCCGAAGTGACTGCGGTCAAATTGCCCAGGAAGACAGAACCGGGATTGGACGCGTTAAACTGATTCGTCACGTGAAATGAGACCAGTGTGAATGGCGGCACCAGGGTCGCGTCAACGGTGCGCCTGCGGAAGCTTCTGACCGACTCCGGGTGTTGCACCAAGTCCCAGTGGAGCTGCTGCCATCCCCCGAAGTCCAATGGACCCACCCAGTTGTCAGTGAACTGTCCCGTGGCGTCCCGTATCCGGCACCACAGGTCGACCCTGGCCCCGCCACTGCCCGGCCGCACCCACAATGACATGCTCTTGGCATCCGGTGGCAGCTGGATGCTGTCGGCGGGGTCTTCCGGCCCAGGGTCCAACAGAGTGCCCAGTTCGTTCAGCGACACATCGCTGGCGAAATCCTCCCTCACCCAAGCCACATCCTCCAACCGGTCGGAGTCCACGGCCAACAGGTCGCCGGAGGTGCTGAAGCCTGTGGCCGTCACGCGAGCGGAGGTCCGGAAGACGTCCGCAGCCACCAGGACGCCATCGATCTGCTCCACTTCATCGGCGAGGCCGCCGACGGACTGTCCCTTTCCCAGGCCACTGTGTTTCAACCTGAGGTCGGCCCCGGCGGCGTAGAGGGCGCGTTCCTGCTGGTTACGCTCCAGGGTGGCGGACAGGGCACTCCCCATCACGCCCAACGCCGTGGCCATTGTGACCAGGACGATGAGGATTCCGGGCACCATGGGCGCCCGGGCCAGTTGCCGAAGAGCATGGACAAGCCATGCGGGACCGACCGTACCCACCAACCGGGACAGCAGCGCGGCGAACCAAGGGAATACCCGCATGATGATGAGGCCGGCGGCCAAAAGCCCCAGCACGGGACCCAGCAGGAGGCTGTAATCTATGTTCAATTCCCGGGTGCCCACCGCCTGGGACAGAAAGGCGCCGCGGCTCTGCATCTGCCACCAGAGCAGCCCGATCAACGCAAGGAGCAACAGGTCGAGGTAGTAACGATGGAGGAAAGACACAGAGGGAGGCCTGGCCCCCGCCTGCCTGGCCTCCACGATGCCATGTCTGGCGGCAGCCAGCGTTGCGATGGTGAATACGATCACCGCCAGGACCCCACCGGCCAGACCCAACAGGAACGCTCCCCGGCTGACTCCAACCGTCACTCCCGCCAGTTCGTCACTCCCGCCGCCCAAGCCGAAAAAGACATCTCCCAGCACCTTGACGACCCCGGCGGCCAGAAACGGGCCAATGGCCACCGCTGGCACGGCCAGAAGAAGCCCCTCTCCCAGCCCCAGGAGTCCCAACTGCCGGGTGGTGGCGCCGCGGCTCTTCAGCATGGCGATTTCGTTGGACCGCGACCGGACGATAAGACCGGCTATCAGGGCCAGGTAATAGACCAGTATGCCCGTCACCAGGAACACCACCAAGAAGAGGGGGACCCGGGCCAACAGCAGCTGTTCTTCAAAGCTGCGGAGGACGCTGTCCAGTCTGATGGAGAAGCTGGAGTTTCCCAGCCCTCTCTGCACCTCCCGCTCAATTCTGGAGATCCGGTCCAAGACCGGGCCAACATCCCGGGCCCGCATCGCCTCCCGGTCCAAGAAGAAATACCAGGTTGTATCGGTGTAGAGCGCCGGGTAAGCTCCCAAAACCCGGCTGATCAATATCTCCTCGCTGGTAAACAACGGGACGATAGTCCAGCGGTCGTCCTGCCGGCTGAAGTACCCTTCCGAGGCGTGCCAGAATTCGTCGGACGGGTCCACGCGTTCGAACACCCCGGTTATGCGCACCGTTGTGGCGGGCGGCGCGGTAAACGACGCGGCCGGGTACACTTCCATGACGCCGCCGACCGGCAGGCCCAGAAGCTTCGCTCCCAAGGAGTCCACCGCCACGTCCACGGGACTTCCAGGCGCTCCGGCGTCAGACGGCCATTCTCCTTGGGTGATGCGTACCCGGTGGGAAACGGGCCCCTCCATGTGCACCACCGCTCCCCTGGGGCGAATGTCATTGTCCAACTCCAACTGAGGGTGGCCTTGGAAGAAGAGGGTGGCCGTTTCGATAAACCGGGACTGCTCCGTCAGGTAGTGCTCCATGGGGACGGCTACGTTTCGTTGAACGTAGTCCGACCGGGCCCTGAATGCCTCCCGGCGACCATCCACCGACACCGGGTCGTCCCGGCTGCTGAAGGAACGGACCCAGAAGTTTGCGTCTTTGGGAGGGGCCTCCTTCAGCGCGTGGCGCAGTGCGGCGTCGGCAAGCAGATTGGAGAAAATGTCGCCGCTGGCCATGAGAGCAACCGCCAGGACTATCCCGCCGAACAAGACGGCTTCCAGCCGCCATCCGGTAATGGCGCGGCGCAGCGCGATGACGTAAGCAAAGCGGAGGAGGGACATCATCCGGCAGCCATCCGCATCAACCGCCTTCTCGCAGGGTTTCCGCAGTGTCCAGCCGCCGCGCCTGATAAACGGTGAAAAGAACGGATATCACCGCGGCCCCGGCCAGCCCGCCCAAGACGCCGGCCAGCAGCCCTGATTGCACCGCCGGAACCATCGGCGGGACCGCCTGCAAGCCGGAAGTCGTGAAATCCATCATTCTCAGAAGCATCAACCCCGGCCAGAAACCGATGGCCGCTCCCGCCGCGATGGCCAACGCGGCCATCAACAGGCGCTCCATCGACAGCGAGAGGAGCAACTGCCCCCGGGAAAAACCGATTGCCCGGGACACGGCAAGGTCGGTGCGTCCCTGGCGTACCGAGATGATGGCATAGGCCCACAAGCCCAGCGCCGCCGCCACCCCCAAGGCCACCATGCCCAGAGCGGTGAGGCCGTTCCACCCTCCCCCGGCCAGCGGGTTTCTTCCGGCCAAGTCGGCGACTTTCTCACGGTCCGTGACGTACAGGAATCCCGGTATCCGGGCAGCCACCTCGTCCGCGACCTGCTCCCGGTCGGCCGCCGGGTCCAGCGCCAGCCAGATTTCTTCGGCGGGCTTCGAGTCGCGGCCTGGCAGCAGCCCCTGATAGGTCCGAAGTTGGCCGTGTCCGATCAGCAGCAGAGGGCGGCTAAGGGAGGCCACGGTTGGGAAATACCTGGTGGTGGCAACTACCCTAATCGGGACAGCCAGGCGTCCTTGCGTAACCCGCAATTCCTGGCCAACCTGGAACGTGGGTCCGCCGATGACCGGTATGGGCAACGGACCCGGCGGTATGTGTATGCCTCGCAGGTTATCCTCCAAGGGAACGTCCCAACTGAAGGCGAGTCCCCGGTTACCGCTGTGGGCCGCCTCAGCCACGGTTTGGGACGAATCACTCCGTTGTGCCGGCGTGACCAACGGCCGCCAGTCCCTGGGGGACTCAAAGTCTTCAATTACGGTCCCGTCCCCGGCGGACTCGCCCGAAAAGACGGTAACGTCGTCGAAGAAAAACCGGGCGGCCGGCGCCTTGGTGTAGGAGCTGCCGCTGACGAAGAGGGCCACCAGTTCCAGCGGGCGGTCATCCGGCGAGAACCCCTTGGGAAGCTCCCCGGAAAGGAAGCGCCAACCAACCAACTCGCTGGGTTCCTGCCCGGAGTCGATCAGGCTGCCGAGTCCGACGCTGCGGTAAGCGCCGCGGGCATTTCTCACATGGGCCCACAGGCTGAGGTTGATCGAACCGGGACCGGTGTCTATCTCCGAGGTATTCACCCATACGCCGAGGTAACCGGCGTCGGCCGGCAGCGAAATTCCCGGCTCCAGGCCATCGCTCGGCAGCGGATCCAAGAGCGCGGCCAATTCATCAATTCCCTGGTCCGAGAAGTCCTCCCGGAACCACGCAGCCCGGGCCAGGACGCCGGGGTCCAGAGCGATCAGGTTGGCCGAACCACCGTACCCGTCCAGCAGAGTCACCGGCAGGCGGAGTACGGGGGTCGCCGCAACCACTCCAGGTATGGTGGACAGCTTCTGGGCCGAGCCGTCCTTGATGGCGGGACCCTTGGCCACTATGTCGCCGCCTGTCCGGTACAGGGCCTGGTGCCGTTGACTGTCGGCCAGGCTGGACTGAAACGTCGCACCGAAAACGCCCAGCGCAGCGGCCAGCATGAGCATGACCGCCAGAGAAGCGTTGGGAACGGGGTCCCGGGCCAATCGGACCAGCGCATGGGACACCCAAGCCGACCTCCCCTGCTCTCCGGCCCAAGCCATCAAACGCGCCGCCAAGGGCAGGGCCCGCATCAGCAAGACCGCTGCGGCAAACAGGCCCAGCACCGGTCCGAGCACCAGGGTGGGATCGACACTGACCCCCCGGGAGGCCAGTTCTTGAGCGACAAACCCGTCTCGTCCCCGCACCTGCCACCAAATCAGGCCGACCGCCAGCAATGCCAAAACGTCGAAATAGTAGCGAAGCAGGAAGGGGTTGGACGGAGGGCGGGCCCGTGCCGCCAAGGAATCGGTCATTGCCAGCCGGGCCCGTCCCACGGCGGTGGCGCCCAAGACCACCAACGCCAGGACACCGCCGGCCGCTCCCATCCAGTAAGTGTCGGCGGCCAGCCCGGTAGGGAAGTCCCGTCCTCCCACCGGGTCAATGGTGGACAGCAACAGGAAACGGACTATGAGCCAGGCTATCAGAGGCCCTATGGCCACCGCGACGAGGACCACCACCGCCTCGGCCAACGCCAATGCCCCGGCAACCTGGGCCACGCTTGCGCCCCGGCTTCGCAGGAGCGCCGCCTCTTCGGACTGGCTCCTTCCCAGCAGCCCAGTGATCAATACCAGGAAATAGATTATCACGATGACAAATAGCGACACGAACACGTACAGGGGCACCCGGGCCAAGGTCAACTCCTGCTTGTATTCGTCGATAGACAGGCTCAAACGGCTCAGTACAAAGGTGCGGGGGTATCGTTTATTGACGTCCGTTTCGAGGCCGGCCATCGCCTCCTGAACGGCGTCGGCATCCCCGGCTGTTATGCGGTTCGGGTCCAAGAAGAGGTTGAACCCGAAGTCGCCCACCAGAGTGGGGAACCGACTTCCCAGCACCTGGAGGAAGTTCTGTTCGGTCAGGTAGAAGGGCGCAACGTTAACATCGCCCACCGCGTAGACGGTGAAGTAGTTCGGCGGCCCCATCCAATAGACTTCGGACGGGTCGATTGGTTCCGCCAGGCCCACTATGTTGAGGATTATCCGCTCCGAGGGGTCGCCCGGAAATGGCCAGACGAACACTTTAGTACCGACCTCGTAGTTGGCGGTCCTGGCGGTCGATGCTCCCACGACCGCGTCGATCTCGACCCCTTGAGGCCCGGAGAACCCTGGTGATTCGGGCCAGCTTCCCGCCACCAACCGGGAATGGTCTTGAAACCCGGTCAGGAAGAAGGGACGGGCATTGATCGCATCCTGGGCCCGCGGGACCCGGTCGGGGTCTTTATCCGCCGGCAGACCCAACTGGGTACGGCCGAAGCGATGAATGCCCTCGAGTATGCCGCTCAACCGGGACCGCGACGCGGTCTGCACCATCTCCGACAACGGCTCGTAGTCAGCTGGTCCCAAGGGACGGTCCTGGGCGACGACGAGGGTGTTGACCACAGTGGGGGGGAGGCTGGCCAAGGTATGCCTGATGCCCGCCTCTCCTAGGACCCGTGAATACAGGGAACCGGTGGACATGAGGGTTACCGCGGCAAGGACACCGAAAGCGGTGAGGGCCAGAAGCGCCCAAGAATGGCGAATGCGGCGTCGGAGCAGCCAATAAACGAGGTCCAGTAAGCCCATGCGCTACAGGAGTCCTTGTGAGATAGCGGACCCGCGGCTGTCCGCTAGGCCCGAATAAGAGTAACATCCGGAACCGGAGCAACATTCGATCGTCTGGACGATTGCCCGGACGGCGCGCGACCCAATAAACACGCAGGGGATTATACGGCTTTCCGGCGCGTTCGGTCTCATGGCCTTAACGGGCGGCCGGCGGGCAAAAATTCCGGCGCCGCCAACTTCGGCCGCCAACTCCGGCCCGTTGGCGTACCTGGACGAGCGTAAATAAAGAAGCAAGGGTACATAAGGAGGCGCCACAGATGAATCGACTGGAAGGCAGGGTGGCTCTGGTCACCGGCTCGGGGCGCAACATCGGCAGAGCTATTATCTTGAAGCTGGCGGCCGAGGGCGCAAATGTAGTAGTCAACGCCCGGTCGAACCGGGAGGAGGCCGAATCCGTGGCTGCCGAAGCGGCCGCGCTGGGAGTCGAGTCCTTGGCGGTGGTTGCCGACGTCGCGGATGAGCCACAGGTTGGCGGCATGTTTGCCGCAGCCATAGAACGATTCGGCAAGGTCGACATCCTGGTCAGCAACGCCGCCATCCGCCCCCACAAGCCGTTCCTGGAACTGACGCTGGAGGACTACGAGCGGGTGCGCGGGGTGGTGCTCGACGGGGCGTTCTACTGCGCCCGCGCCGCCATACCCTCAATGAAGCGCAACGGCTCCGGCAGAATCGTGTTCCTGACCGGCGACGGGGCATGGAACGGCTCCGCCCAACGCTCCCACGTTTCAGCCGCCAAGATGGGCGTCGTGGGGCTGGCCAGGGGCCTGGCTTCGGAGTTCGCGCCCGACAACATCCGGGTGAACGTCGTCTCACCGGGCCGGATCGACACCACCCGCGACCTCGCGTGGTACCCCCAGCAAAACATGGCCGAGACGTCCGAGATACCCTTGGGCCGCCTGGGCGCGGTCGACGACATCGCCGCCGCGTGCGTCTTCCTCGTAACCGACGACTGCGGGTTCATCACGGGCCAGACCATCCACGTAAACGGCGGCACGGCGTATTTTTAGGGAGTAGTCAACCGTTTGCTATACTGCTGTTGAACGCATCTGTTGAACACATCAGGAAAGCTGCGCGTATGAGTGAATCCACACCAACCCAGGAAAAAGAAGGATTCAAAGTTCTGGGGCCGCACGGTCCCGAAGAACGGTTTTCGGACGCACTGGACCAGCTTCCCACACAGGGTATGGTCCGGGTTTTGATCGAGTCGCTGAAACCGACCGAGTTAAGGGAATTGGCCGAAGGGGTTCTCAACGATTGCACTCAAGCAACCCGGAGGGGAGACCTCCTGGAAAACGCGGAAGCAATAAACAGTTGGATCGCCACAGCCGAGGAGACCATCAACACACGCCGGAAGTATCGGTCCATTAAGGCCGCGCGAGAAGAATATGAATTGCGGAAGTCAAAAGTCCGGTGAGGGCTATTGGCTAGCGCTTTCCGATACGAAGTAGTGTTTGAGCGGAGAGCCATAAGGTTCGTAAATCGCCATCCGGAGTTAACAGACCGATTCATCGAAATAAGCGATTATCTGGCCCAACGGCCTCACAGCGGCCCAAAGATTACTCACCTGAAGGGCAGGTTTCAGTGCTGCCGCAGATGGCGGGAAGGCGATTATCGGCTCCTGTATGACATCATAGAGGATGATCTGTTGGTCACGGTGTTCGACGCCGATAACCGGGCTCAGATTTACAGGTGAACGGGCCGCCCACGGCGGCGGCCTCACCGGCGAGACCATCACGGAAACGGCGTATTGTAGGGTCCACAGTGGAGTGCGCAGAGGGTTTCGTGCATGAGCGGCTGGGCAGTGTGGACGCTATATGCCGTTAGGAGATGTAATTGTGGGGCCACGACAACGAACGCTAGAGACTTCCCGCAGTCTGGTTTCTCTGCGACAAAAAGCCCCTACTCCCGGAAGCGGAAGCTCTTAAGCGCCGGGGAGACGTTGAGGTGGGCCGCTGTGTGCTCCTGGATGTCTTCGGGGCTCCAGCCGGGGGCGTTTTCCAGGAGCTCGAAGCCGTCGGGGGTTATACCGAATAAACCCAGGTCGGTGACCAGCATCTTCACCACGCCGGGGGCGGTGATGGGCAGCGTGCACTTCTTAAGGAGCTTGGACTCTCCCTCGCGGGTGAGGTGCTCCATGGCGATGAACACCCGTTTGGCGCAGGCGGCCAGGTCCATAGCGCCGCCGATGCCGCCGCCTTTGCGGGTGGGTATGCGCCAGTTGGCGAAATCGCCGTTCTCGGCCACCTCGTAGGCCCCCATCACGGTCACGTCGATCATCCCGCCGCGGATGATGCCGAAGGAATCGGCGTGGTGAACGATGGCCATTCCCGGCTGGGCGGTCACGTGCTGTCCGCCGGCGTTGACCAAGTGGCGGTCCTCATGCCCCTCGGCTGCCAGAGGCCCGTAGCCGATTACGCCGTTCTCCGACTGGTTGATGATCGACCGGCTGGGGTCGACGTAGTTGGAACAAAGGGTGGGCATGCCCACCCCAAGATTCACGATCCAGCCGTCCTGGAACTCCATGGCGAGGCGGTCGCACATTGCTTGCCGCGTCAGCTTTTCTTTCTCGGCCATATCTCCTCCGGTGGCCAGTGGCCAGTAATTAGTGGATGGTGGTTGGTGGCCGTTGGTACTCAGGGCTGACCAGTGGACCCATAGCCACTATCAACTGGCCACTCGTCACAGGCCCGGCTTGGCTCCCGACCAGATGCCGTCCTCGGGAATATTCACGATGCGGTCCACGTAAATCCCGGACACGTGTACTTGGTCCGGGTCGAGCTCCCCAATCTCCAGCACCTCGTTCTCGACCTCCACGATGGTCGTGGTGGCGGCCATCGCCATGACCGGGTTGAAGTTGCGCTGGGACAGCCGGAACTGGAGGTTGCCGAACTTGTCCGCTTTCCAGGCGCGGATGAGCGCGTAGTCGGCGGGCAGCGGGTACTCCAGGACGTAGGTGCGGCCGTTGATCTCCCGGTGCTCCTTGCCCTCGGCCAGTTCGGTGCCCACAGAGGTAGGCGTAAAAAAGCCGCCTATGCCGGCGGCGGCGATGCGGATGCGCTCGGCCAGGGTCCCTTGAGGCACCAGTTCGGCCTCTATCTCTCCCTCGTTGTACATCCGCGTGAACGGAGTCACCATCGACGGATGGGTGGAGGCGGTGAAGGCGCAAATCATCTTCTTGACCTGGCCCGCTTCCACCAGGGTACCCACGTCGACCAACTCGTCAACCGTGCCGGCGTTGTTGGAAATACAGGTCAGCCCCTTGGCGCCCTGGCGGTTGACGGCGGCCAGCAGGTTGCGGGGAACGCCGACGCCCGAAAACCCAGGGCACATGATGGTGGAGCCGTCGGGGATGCCGACCACCGCGTCGTCCATGGTGGCATACACCTTGTTCTTCATGGGGCATACACCTTCCAGCGGGTGATTGCGTCAAATACTAGCGCAGACCGGGACGCCGCGCCACCGGGCGGGAATAGCCGCGTCATACGGTATCAATCGCCATCGCTGGCCAGGGTTTCGACGTCGCGGATGTAGTCGGAGGTATCGCGGACCATCCCAGCAAAGACGTCTTCCGGCTCGCAATGCCCGTCGTAGAAGCAGTCGCCATGCAAATAATGGGCGCGGGCTCCGTAGCGGTCACGCAGGGACAACATGGCTTCGCTCTCGCGGCCCAGGGCTCGTATGCCGCCGGAGGTCTGGGAAGTCCTGTTCGGTTCGCGTCCGGTGCGTTCCAGAATCAGGGCGTCGGTTGCCCGCTTGGTGGCGCCCCAGGCTTTTTCCGCCGCGTTCCGGATATGGCCCTGCTCCAGCATTTCGATGGCGTCCGCGTAGAGTGCCCAAGCATCGGTTATTAAGACCCTGCCTCGCTCAGTTTCCAGCATTGGTCCAACCAGTCCGTATCATCCTTTCACTATTCCGCATTCTATCATGGGGGCATGTAATCCCTTGAGTAGACCAACCCACCCCGATACATTAAAATCCGTTCACAGTGAAATTGACAGCCGGAGGAGAAGCGCCATGGCCGCAACAGGACACCGGACCCACGTTTATCTAGGCTTGGCCGGGGAAGGCGACTACATCGGCGAGGGCGGCCTGCTCAGGAAGGCCGACGGCGAAGGCGAGTGGCAGGACATATCCGCCGGACTGCCGGAGAACCCGCAGGTGCGCGCGCTGCTACTCAGCCGCGACGACCCGCAACGGGTGTTCGCCGGAACCCAAGACGGTGTATACCGCAGCAACGACCGGGGCCGGACGTGGGAAGCGCTGAACGACCCGTCGGAAGGCCGCGAGGTCTGGTCGCTCGCCGCTCACCCCAACGATCCCGACGTTGTCTTCGCCGGCTACGAGCCCTGCGCCATCGCTCGTTCCCAGGACGGCGGCGACACCTGGGAGGAGATGGACGCTAGCGGGGCCACCTTCCCTCACATCACCACCTACATGCCGCCGCTGGGCAAGCGGGTTATCGGAATCGCCATCGACCCCGTAGACCCGGCCAACATGTACGCGGCCATCGAGGTCGGCGGCCTTCTGGGCAGCCGGGACGGAGGGGAGACCTGGGAACAGCTTATCGACGGCCCGTTCCTCCGCAACAATACCCTGGACCTGCACGAGGTACAGGTGAGCGCCGCCGCGCCCGACACAGTGCAAATCGCCACGCAGACCGCCATGTTCCGGGGCCACGA
This sequence comes from Dehalococcoidia bacterium, assembly GCA_965220625.1. Taxonomy (GTDB): domain Bacteria; phylum Chloroflexota; class Dehalococcoidia; order Lucifugimonadales; family UBA3495; genus VXOI01. The sequence continues at coordinate 1,183,075 of CBDCQN010000001.1, read as the reverse complement.
TCAAGGACGCCGCTGGGAGCATGTTCAAGCGCCCGACCAATTCCCCGGCGGTTCTTATTGCCGGGACCTGCTGGTCGCGCCCGACGACCCCAACACTATCTACCTGGCCGCCGGAGCCGGAGGCGGGGCCGCGCCTCCCGACACAGTCCAGTCGGGAACGCTGTTGCGCAGCCGCGACGTGGGGCAGACCTGGGAGCAGATCGATCTGGGAGAGGTCCCGCCGGGACGGATGATGCAGGTCGCCATCGACCCCGCCGACCCGTCGCGTATGTCCTGCGCCGCCTATTCGGGGGAGGTCTACGACAGCTCGGACGGCGGCGACACCTGGGAAAAGAGCATACCGCCGGTGGAGGCGTCCCGCTACCTCCACGTCTACCCTCTGGTTTGCGGGTAACACCATTTGCCTGGCGCCCGCCGCCTCGTATCAAGCGGGCGGTGGTGGTCCGTTCTCGGACGAACGCCGCTAACCCGAAAATATTGGAGGTATGCTTGCTTTGGCAAGATCACCCCTAGAACGAGCGACCTATAGCATCACCGAAGGCTCCCTCGCTGGCATGTTGCTGGAAAAGGGGGAATTCCCGGCCGGTTTCCACGGTCATCAGGTGGTAAGGGACGGCGAACTGGACAACGAGACCCTGGCCCGCAACGGGTTCGCCGGCAGCACGGCGGCGAGATTCTCCGGGGCCGGCCGGGTGACCGGCAGCATGCGCGAGCTGGGCCCCACGTCGAACATGCAGATGGGCGACGGGTTCGACTTTATGGCGGCTTCGGTGGTGCACCTGTTCGACAGCCCCGACTCGGTGCATGACTGGATGAACGATATCTTCCTGAAGGACTTCGAGGACCACGTTGGCGACAGCGTGGGCGAAGGCCATCAGCTGGTAGCGGCCACCCGGGTCGAGACCAACGGGTTCTTTGACGAAGCCGTGTCCCTGCGGGTGCTGCAGGGCGGTCCCAGCGGGCTCATCTCCTCCACCGTGGTCGACTTCCGCTTGGGGCGGCTGCTGGGGGTGGCGTTCGTGGGCACCGTGGGAGACCACGAACGCCCAGGCCTGGCTATGGAAATAGGCCAAGCTCTGGAGAAACGCATGGTGCGAGTAGTGCTGGGCTCCGGGTAGAGGGCTAGCCATCGCTTGAAACAGCCGTCCGGTCTAGAATGGTCCGGCGATACACGCCTTGGTAGTTAACGAAATCGACGATTCCGTTGTCGCGGAGTACCTGAAGTTGTTGGCGAATCTTGGCGGGGACGTTGCGGTTCTTCGGGTATTGCAGGGAAGCCAGCGGTCGGCAGATATTTACCACATCCTCTAACACGAATTCCCCGGCAGGCAACGCCATCACTCCTCTCAAGACGAGATTCGTCCACCCTCGGAATCCCGCGAGTAGAACGGCGTCATCGGTCACCGAGAAAACCGGATTGGTGTCAGCCGTAGGGACCGGAGTGGGTTGAGGCATAAATACCCGGATGGATGATAGGGCGAGTCGTAGGGCTTCCAGCGCGGCAATTGTCATCACTCTGGGAACTTCTGCGTCGAACCCTCGTAACAACGTCCTGGAAAGCTGGGCAACCACGCCAGAGTTGCTCGTCGCCAAGCCGCATTCCAGATTCCGGCGCATTCCTCCATTGGTGGCGTTTGCCGACGTCACCAAGGCGCAGGTGTCGTCAAAAATGTAAATTTTGGCGTGAAGACCGCCGAGGGAGCTAACCGTCACTCCGTTCCTGGCCAAAGCGCAAAGAGTTTCCAAACTGGAAGCACCCGTGGCGAAATCCCGCAAATCCGTGCGGGTAATCACGCTTCGGGTGACGCCTGCCGGAGCCAGGCTAGTTACGTCAATCACTCCACTGTTGACGAAGGGACTTGCGATGAGCAGCCGGTCGCGGCAGTTCCGGGATTTCTCGACGAGCCAGTCAATCGTCGGTGTAGTCACAACCGTCAGGTCAGTTTGAGAACTAGGCGTCATTTTTCAGAGAGTCCCTTAGGCGATTCGGGCAATCGTACCGTAACGATCAAACCGATAGAAGCGGTTGACATACTCGCGATTCCGATCAACGATCCCGATCCTTAATATCAGAATAAGGACGGTAATGGCAAATGGAACCTGCGGACAACATGCCCCATAGATGGGAAGAATCTGATTTCGTTGAGGAAATCGTGAGCGACTTGGCGAGTCTGGAAGGGGTTTGTGGGGTGGAATGGATACAGCAGAGCCCGCATTATGATTACCAAGACCTGATTAGGATTGAGACTTGGCAAGGTGATGTATTCGGGCTGGGCATCTCATGGGTACAAGACGAAGAAATAGACGAGACGTTTGACGACGCCTTCACGCAATATCTTTTGGGGAGATCCTTCGAGGAGGTCGGCTGCAGTTGCATCATGCAGAGACAGCGATTGAAGAAACTCGAAATCCAATTAGACTCCGAAGTCCTGCGATATCGGTCCACCCTTGCCGAATCGCCGACAGGCGAAGCGATTGCCCACCTGAAACGATCAATTGCTGAAATCGATCGCATAGAGCATCCGAACCTGGACGCGATAGCAAGGGAGGCCGCCCCATATCTCGCCCAATGGATTGAGGAAAATATTGAAGACGGTATGGAAGACAAGGGGTTAGGAAGACGCAATCTGATATTCCAGTACGCCCAAGCATGGTGCGTCGGTTGGCGGCCGGGCACGGGAAGTTAAAGTAGCCCTCACCCCCAGGTCCAATGCTCCGCCGGGCAGGCCAGGAAATCCTCTATGGGGATGCCGTCGCCGTGGACGGACGGTTTGCGGCCGGGGGTGACAGGTATCGTCGGTAGGTCTCGGTCCTCGAAGTCGAACGGCATTTGGCTCTCACCGCAGGGGCAGGTGGTTGACCTGGTTTGTCCACTCATCGTCGAGGCTGCATTCCGCCAAGAGCAGGATGTCTTCTATTATCGTTCCTAACGGGCGGTGCTGCCGAACTTCGAAAACGCCAGGCATATACTTGCCGTCAAGAACGCGTTCATAAGCATACTTCGGCATATCGTCTGCATCATGGGTCAACACCACTCGTCCTGTTTCTGCGGCCCACTCCAGCACTGCCGGGTCTTCGGCTCTGGTTATACCGACTTCCTGGACTCTGACGATATCGACGGAAGAATTTAGAAGCCGCACTCCAAGCACGATGTTAATGTTGAAGTTCTCGTCGGCCAAGAACCGGACCACTAGGCTTGCGTTCGGCTCTCGCGCCGCTCGAGGAGCCGCCGCCGGATACCTACCGGGCGGACCCGATCCTCCATTTTTGCCCGAAATTCGTCTGCTTGTTTGCGGCGGACTCTCAGGTATTCGTCAACCTCTTCTCGTCTGTCATGATAAAACGCCAGGACGGCTTTGACTTCGGCAACAGTGACCGTGGGGAATTGGCTGGCGATTTCCTCTGCACTATAGTCCAACTCGAAGGCATCGACGATCGTGGTCAGAGTGACGCGGCTTTCACCTACTCGCGCTGACCCGCGTTCGTCCAGGTATAGCGGAACGCCTTCTGGCGGAATTTTGAGCGTCATGCTGTCTCTCCCTGTTCCCAGAGTCCCATTATGCACCAGGCGGCCCGCCTCTGGGCCACGCCCCTACCCCGCTGCCAGCAGGCGCACCACTTCGTTGCCTACCTGGGTGGTGGTGGCTGTGCCGCCCAGGTCGCCGGTAATTACGCTGCGCTCTTCCAGGCAGCGGGCTACGGCGGCGTCGACGCGGCGGGCGGCTTCCGGCTCGCCCAAGTGGTCCAGCATCATGGCGACGGCTGAGATGGTCGCCAAGGGATTGGCGATGCCTTTGCCCATGATGTCGAAGGCGGCCCCGTGAACCGGCTCGAACAGTGACGGGTACTCCTTGTCGGGGTTGATGTTGGCGCTGGGAGCCAGCCCCAGGCTGCCGGTGACCACCGCCGCGATGTCGGAGAGGATGTCGGCGAAGAGGTTGGAGGCCACCACCACGTCGAAGTCCTCGGGCCAGCGGACGAAGTCCATGCACGCCCGGTCCACCAGCAGGGACTCGGTCTCGACTTGTGGATAATCCGCCGCCACCTGGTTGAACACCTCGTCCCAGAAGACCATCCCGTAGGACTGGGCGTTGGACTTGGTGATCGAAGTCACCTTGTTGCGTTTGTTGCGGCGCACGCAATACTCGAAGGCCGCCCGGATGATCCGCTCGGTGCCCCGGCGGGTGAATATGTTGCTCTGCACCACGATCTCGAAGGGAGTGCCGGTGTTCAACCGGCCGCCCACGGGCGCGTATTCCCCTTCGGTATTCTCCCGGAATATCACCATGTCGATGTCGCCGGGCTTCTTGCCCGCCAAGGGCGACGTTACGCCTGGGTACAGGTAGGCGGGACGGACGCAGATGCCTTGGTCGAAGCCGCGGCGCATCGGCAGCAACAAGCCGTGGAGGGTGATGTGGTCGGGGATATCGGGGTCGCCCACCGCCCCGAAGAGGATGGAGTCGAACCCCTTGAGGGTTTCCAGTCCGTCCTCGGGCATCAGCCGGCCGGTCTCCCGGTAGTAGCTCGATCCCCAAGGGAACTCGGTGAACCGGAACCCCGGCCCGGAACCCTCCCGGCCGAGGGCTTCCAGCACCTTGCGCCCTTCGGCAATTACCTCCACGCCGATGCCGTCACCAGGAATAACCGCCAGGTTGTATTCGACCATGCTTGTTTCCATCCTTATCGCAGGGGCGGTACGCTTGCCCGCCCTACTGGTTGAACTCAACTGGTTGAACTCCACCGCCGAGCAAACGGAAATGGTGGACCGCCTCGGCGTCGGGGAATGCCCGGCGGGCCTGCAGATAGGTTGACTTGCCCCGCCGTTCCCTGGCGTCCAGGAGCACCCCTATTATCGCGCCGGTGTGGCCAACATTCACTCCCACCGCGCCCACTTCGCGGGAGAAGTCTATCACCTCGTCGAGCCGCTCCTTGGGCAGGATACGCTGGCTGGCCAAGGCGCTGGTTGTAGAGCCCTCCCCGACCAAGGCAGGATCATTTCCCTCGATGCCCTTCCGGACCAGCCGCAGGGCTTCGCCGGTCTCTTGGCTCATCGAGTTCCAGGCGCGGGTGCGGTCCACCATGTTGAAGTCCATGGTGTCGTCCGCGCCGCCCAAGTCCAAGGCTACGATCTCCATGGGCGGCGGCGGGCCCAGACTCTCTTGGATCAGCCCGGCCCGATGATCGAACAACGCCACGCCGGGCAGCATCACGCCGTCGGTCGGTTCTACGGAAAGAGCGATCTGGGCGATGTCGTTGGGAGCCAAGGCATGGCCAAGGGCGAGAGCAGTGGCCGCTATGGCGGCGGCCAGATCGGCGCTGCTGCTGCCCATTCCCCTGCCGCGGGGGATAGGGTTGCTCACTTGCACCCGGGCCCGGAGCTTTGCCTGTTTCAGCCGGGCCAGCGTCCGGCGGACTGCGGCCGCGGTCTTCTCGCAGCCCTCGGTAGCTTCGACGCCGCGTCCATCGGCGTAAATTTCCACCCTCACTCTTGAGTGGAAATCCACCGGGCAAGTGACGATGAAGTTGGTGCCTTCCACCGCTCCCTGTGCCAGCACCCCGCACACGCCGGGGGCGCGGACAGTGGCGGAGGCCATCGGAGGGGACTGCGCTGGTTCAGCGGTCAATCACTTCACCACAGGGAACACGGGGAGAGCGGAGAATCCAATGGTGAACTGACTCCATTGGCTATGTGCCCTCGAAGTCGCGGCTCAGACCCGCCAGTTCGTATACTAGGTCCATGTCGAGACTGGACCGCACCCAGTCCGCGAGGCGGTCGTACTCCCGGTCCAAGTCCAATTCAACGGTGGATTCGGGCAGCCTGACCCCCTTGCGCCGCGCCAGCTCCTTGAGCATGGCCCGGCGAAGCTCGGTGTTGTGGAACAGGCCGTGAACGTAGGTGCCCAAAACGCTCCCGGCGGCGTTCAATGCCCCGTCCAGGGAACCGGCCGCGTCCACCGGGGCATCCGCGCGATCGTCGATCCGCACCGGAGCAGCCACGCCCTCGCCGGTGGTGCGGCCCATGTGTATTTCATAGCCCAGCACCGGCAGCCCCGCGGCCCCGGCCAAGAGCCCCGCCGATTCAACAATCCGGCCCCTGATCCGGTGGGTCTCCTTGTCGCCTTGGAACACGGTGTCAATGGGCAGCAAGCCGAGCCCGTCCATGCTGGCGAGGGAGGATTCGACGTGGTCGGGGTCGCTGAGAGTGCGCCCCAGCATCTGGTAGCCGCCGCAGATGCCGATCACCGGAGTGCCGTTCCGGTGAAGCTCCCCCACCGCTTGGGCCAGCCCCCTTTCCTTGATCCAGGCCAGGTCCGGGATGGTGGTCTTGGTGCCCGGGATGATTACGAGGTCGGGGGTCCCCAGGGCAGCGGGGGAGTCCGCGTAACGCAACGAGACCCCGGCGTGGTGGGCCAGCGGGTCGAAATCATCGAAGTTTGAGATGTGGGGGAGGTACACCACCGCGACGTCCAACACCGCCGCGGCAGGGGCCGGCGCGGCATACTCCAAAGGCACCGAGTCTTCTTCCGGAACGTGGATGTCCCGAAAATAGGGCACCACTCCGGCCACCGGGACTCCCGTGCGCTCCTCCAACCAGGTCAAACCGTCGGTCAGCAGGCTGACGTCGCCGCGGAACTTATTGATAATGAAAGCCCGGACCAGCGCCCTCTCCTCCGGCTCCAGCAGCTCCATGGTGCCGACCAGCGAGGCGAACACGCCGCCGCGGTCGATGTCCCCGCACAGCATCACCGGGGCGTTGGCGTAGCGGGCCACGGCCATATTGACGATTTCAGTGGCCTTGAGGTTGATCTCGGCGGGGCTGCCGGCCCCTTCGGCGACGACGATGTCATACTCTTGGCGCAGACTGTCCAGGGACTGTTGGACCGCCTGCCACAAGCGGGGCTTGAGGGAGGCGAAGTACTCCCTGGCCCCGGTGGAGGCCAGCGGCCGGCCCAACAAGACCACTTGGGAGGTGTGGTCGGCCTCGGGCTTGAGCAGAATCGGGTTCATCTCGACCCGGGCCTCCACTCCGGCGGCGTCGGCCTGCACCGCTTGAGCCCGGCCTATTTCGCCGCCGTCGGCGGTGACGTAGGAGTTGTTGGACATGTTCTGGGCCTTGAAGGGCGCAACCCGGAAGCCGTCCTGCCGGAAAATGCGGCAAAGGGCCGCCACGAGCACGCTCTTGCCCACGTGGGAGGCGGTGCCCTGCACCATCAGGACGTTGCCCATCGCCATGGGTCTAGTCCGCCGGGCCCAGGGCGCTCAGGTGGGAACCGTCGTTGAACAACCGGAGGACCGCGTTATCGGGGTAGGTGTCCACTATGGAGAGGGTGCAGTTGCCGAACATGAAACGCCAGTTGGCGTCCAGAGGCATGTCCAGAAGCGCCTGCATGGCGCCTCGGAGGGAGCCCCCGTGGCCGACAACCAACACCGACTCGTCCAAGTGGCTGGCTTTGATTTCGCCGATGACCCCGCCCACGCGCACGCTGACGGCCCGGGTGCTTTCCCCGCCTTCGGGAGCGTAGTCCAGGTCCTTGGTGACGTAGGTCGGGAAGTCGTTGGGAAACCGGGCCCTTATGTCATCGAATGTGAGGCCCTCGTGGGCGCCCTTCTGGTATTCCCGCAGCCGGGGCGTGGGGTACAGCGGGACGCCACGCCCTTGCAGGACTATCTCCGCGGTCTCGCAAGCGCGCCGCAGGTCGCTGGTATAGGCCGCGTCCAGTGGGGTGGCGGCCATTCGTTCCCGCAGCAGACTGGCCTGTTGCATGCCGCGTTCAGAGAGGGCGATGTCGGTATGACCCTGGATTCTGGCTTCCTTGTTCCAGACCGTCTGGCCGTGACGCACAATGTAAATTGTTCCCATTCGACACTGCTCCCAGGGACTGGCCTCATTCTATCATCGCCCTCCCGAAAGTATAGCCGCCGCCAACCTCCAGCTACGGCGAGAATGCAGCCGGGACCGGTCGTAGCTGGCCAAGTATGAGTTCTGCTCTTTTTCTAAATTTACGCCTACAACATATTGACATTACGCTCGGCCAGTACCACAATATGTTGACTTACCTTTGGAGGTGCTACATGGATGCGTACTGCGTGAAATGCAGGAGCAAGCGCGAGATCAGCGGTCCAGAGAAAATTACTATGAAGAACGGGAAACCGGCCACCAAAGGCACCTGCCCCACTTGCGGCACCAATGTGTTCCGTATCGGAGCCGCCTAACTCCCGTTCCGATATGATGCCGGGTCCGGTTAGACGGACCCGGCATCATCGCGCGGAGCTTGCCGGCGACCGGAACCCGCGGTCATCTTTCGGGTCGGCGCCCCTCATAATTCAGACGATTGCCCCTCTGCCGGCGGACGGCGTGGGGTGACAGTCCATTGATGGCCGGAGGTCCCTCCCCTCCGGCCATCGGAATTTCTGGGCCTCAATTTATGGACCTCTGTGTGGAATTGGGGTCGCTAGTCCCGGATGCGGGCCCCGTCGCGGCGGTGACGCTTGCGCTCCAGGGCGGAGAGGTCCATCTTCCGAAGGCGCAGATTTTGGGGCGTGACTTCCACAAGTTCGTCGTCGGATATGAACGCCAAGGCTTCTTCCAAGCTCATATTTATGGTGGCTTTCAGGCGCTTGGCCACGTCGGCCGTTGACGAACGCATGTTGGTCAGCTTCTTTTCCTTGCAGACGTTGATTTCGATGTCGCCCTCGCGGCGGTACGAGCCGACGATCATGCCCTCGTAGACCACTACGCCCGGGTCGATGAAGGTGTCGCCCCGGCCTTGAGCGTTGATCAACCCATAAGTGACGGCCACGCCGCCCTCGGAAGCCACCAGCACGCCGCTGCGCTGGGACTTTATTTCGCCCTCCATCGGTTCGTAAGACGTGAATATACTGCTTTTCACCCCGTCGCCCCGGGTGGTGCGGGTAAAGAAAGCGTTGAACCCGATCAGGCCCCGGGTGGGTATCTTGTACTCCAGGTGAACATAGCCGTTCTCGTCGTACCGCATATCCCGGTGCTGGGCCATGCGGGCGGAAAGGTATTCGGTCAGCGCGCCCAGATACTCTTCATGGGTGCTGATATTCAAGATCTCGTATGGTTCGTATATTCTGCCGTCGACCACCTTGGTGACGGGGACCGGACGGGACACCTGGAATTCGTACTGTTCACGGCGCATTGTTTCGACCAGTATGGACAGGTGCAGCTCTCCCCGTCCGGCGACCACGAACACGTCGGGGCTGGGGGTGGCCTCGACCCGCAGGCTGACGTTGGTCCGCAACTCTCGCAGCAGCCGCTCGTGGAGATTGCGTGAAGTGCAGTGGGACCCCTCCCGGCCCATAAACGGGGAGGTGTTGACCCCGAAGGTCATCCGCACGGTCGGTTCGGTGATGTCGATGGACGGCAGCGCCGCCGGGTGTTCGAGAGAAGCGATGGTGTCGCCGATGGACACGCCCTCGGGCCCCGTCACAGCCACAATGTCTCCGGCGCGGGCTTCGGGCACTTCCACCCGCTCCATCCCACGGAACACGAAGATACGCTCCACCTCGTGGGTGGTGGCCGCAGTGTCGCGGCCCAACAGGGCCACCTTGTCGCGCAGCCTGAGCGTGCCGTTGGTAATTCGGCCCACAGCGACCTGCCCCAGGTAGTTGTCGTAGTCCAGCGCGGCAACCAGCATTTGCAACGGGGCGCCGGGGTCTCCGGTGGGCGGAGGCACCGAATTCAGAATCGCTTCAAAAAGGGGCTGCATGTCCGACGCCGGCGCGTCCAGGTTCGTGGCGGCGTACCCCTCCCGGGCCGATGCATACAACACCGGATAATCCAGTTGCTCCGCATTGGTGGCCAGTTCCAGGAACAGGTCCTGTACCATATCGACTACTTCCGCCACCCGGGCATCGGGGCGGTCTATCTTGTTAATGACCACCATGGGGGTGACGTTCTGCCGCAGGGCCTGGCGCAGCACGTAAGTTGTCTGGGGCATGGGCCCGTCCACGGCGTCCACGAGCAGCAGACAGCCATCGGCCATGTTCATTATCCGTTCCACCTCGCCGCTGAAGTCGGCGTGGCCCGGCGTGTCGATGACGTTGATCCTCACGCCCCCGTAGGAGACCGAGGCGTTCTTGGCCAAGATGGTGATGCCGCGCTCCCGCTCCAGCGGGTTGGTGTCCATAATCAGTGCGCCCACCTGTTGGTGGGCCCGAAAGACATGGCCCTGTTTCAAAAGGGCGTCTACGAGGGTCGTCTTGCCGTGGTCGACATGGGCAATGATAGCCAAGTTACGGATAGCGTTGTTCTGGTAGTCGTTCAAATGTATTCACCCTGCACGCCATGATAACATTAAGCCAAGGTTATTGCCGGATTTCATGCATACGGGTACCGGCATTTCAGGCCCGGTTTCGCCGATAGACCGGTCCGCGGACCGGCCCGTGGATCGAAGGAAGACCAGCCAACAGGAAGACCAGCCAACAGGAAGACCAGCCAACTTGTTTTGCGTTGCCGGTCCTTGAATACTGACCCTTTATGGTCTACATTCCGGTCACGAAGAGGCAGCTGCCGGACGTGGGCATTCGAGACTACCGTCAAACTTCCTCGGGCCTCACCGCATCGTCTACCCGAACAGCCGCGAATATCGTCTGTATGTTTTTGCACCAGGAGGGACCAGCATGACCCAACCTGCCGCTTGGCAGACCGCCTTGGAGAAGAACGCCCCCGGGTTGCTTAATATGGTGAACGGCGCCCGGGAGTCGGTCCTTGCCGACGGCGCGCTGTCGTTGAAGGTCAAGACCCTGATGACCATGTTGTGCGACGCCCTGCTCGCCCATCCGGAAGGCGTGGCCAACATCGCAAACCGCGCCCGGGCCGCCGGGGCCACCGAGGAGGAAATTGCCGAGACCGTGGCGGTGGCGTTCCTCTTTGGCGGCATGCCAGCCTTGGTCACCGGCACTAATGCCTTTCGCAGGTAATCAGGGCTGCCTGAACTCAGCTTGGGCGTATCGGTCAGCCAACCTCCGACCCCGACCATATGTCAAGAAGACGCCATGCAGGTAACCTCAGGGACTTGCTATTTGATAAAGATGGTATTATGTTAGCCGTGGTTTTCCCACCGGTGAACATAATAGTGCATGGAGAGCACGTCGATGAGTTTTATTCAACGTAGAACGGTCCTTCCGGTAATCCTTGTCGCGTCGATAGTCGCAGTGTTGGGCGCGTTCTTGGTCAGCAATCAGTTTGTATTCGGGCAAGAAGCCCCTCCGGGCTGTAACGTTTCCTCTGTGGGCTTGTCGATTGTGACCATCGACTCGGAGGGCAACTACATAGGCCGGGTGTCCAACGGAGACGAGGTATCGTATAGCGTCAGACTTTCTATCCCCGAGTTGCGGGAGGGAGAGGTAGCCTGTAACTACAGCGGCGGACGGCTCTCAGTCACGCTGCCCAGCGGAGAGACGGTGGATGTCGCCGGTGCGGAAGGCGCGGCGGACATTCCCACGGTCAGCGTGGGCGCGGTGTACGAAAGCCCCGCGGTCGCTTACACGGTCAATCAGGCCGATGCCGAGAACATGGTGCTGGTCGTTCAGGCCACCTACCAAGATGGAGAGTCCCATAGCGTAGACGAGGGAGAGGCCCGCCCCGAGGCGGAAGGAGCCATCTCCGACCAGATCCGGATGAACCCCCCTGGAATAGAGATACAGATAACTCCTCCCGATCAACTGGTCTACTTGGGAGGCGTCGCCGACTTCACCGTCACCGTGGCCAACACCGGCGGGTTCGAGCTATCGAACGTAGAGGTCGTCGACTCGTTGTCCACCGACTGTACCCAGTCATTTGGGTCCATTGTGGTTGGCGGCTCGGAAAACTACTCCTGCAGCACGGTTCCCGAAGTGGACTCGACCAACGAGGCTAACGTCACGGCCCAGATCATCGGCGGTGTGCCGGCAGCCCAATCACAGGTGCAGGACAGCGCCAGTGCCACCATCGACGTGGAGACGGTCTTGATAGCCATTGACCTGACCCCGGACCTGCAACAGGTCAGGGTCGGGAGCGCCGCTACCATCATGGTGGAGGTGACCAACCCCGGTCCCGCCGATCTTACGGACGTGACCGTCACGATCGTCCCTGAGGCTGCCAATTGTGACCGTCTTATTACAGCTATGGCGGCGGACGAGACCGTCAATTACGAGTGCCAGCAGACGGTCCCGCTGGGCTTGACGACGGTAACCGGTACGGTTGTCGGCAAAGTCGAGGGCATCGACACTCTATCCAATTCCGACCAAGTAGATGTGGATGTCTTCGCGCTGGGCCTGCACATAGAGAAGGAACCGGTCGAGCCGACGATTCACCAGGGCGACTCGGCCACTTTCACAATCACCATTGGCAACCCGGGAGGCTCGAACCTGTCGGACGTCAAAGTAACAGACGAGCTATCGCCGGACTGCTCCCGCGAACTGGAGGAGGTAGCAACCAACGAGACTATCACTTACGAGTGCAGTTCCGAGGCGCTTCAGGAGACGATCGAAAACGTGATCAATGTCGAGGGCACGGCTCCTGACGGTGGCCTGGTGACCGCCTCAGCATCAGCCTTCGTGAACCTGATCAGCCCCGCTACCGTCATCGAGTTCAGCCAGACCGATTCCATGGTATTGAGGGTAATCGTCAACGTGTTGACCATCACGGAAACCAACACGGGTGACGTAGCTCTGACCGACCCTTACGTGATAGTAGAGCCGTTGGGCCGCCGCCTGGACCTGGACTCGCCCGAATTCATCGGCGGCGACGACTTGGGCGACGGCATTATGGACCTCGATGAAGTATGGGAGTGGCGGCTGGTCACCGTCGCGATAGTGGGAGACGGCCTGCTTCTGCCGAGCGGGTCGACCAGCGTCTCTTACGAGGCGACGGGACATGGCACCGACTCTCTCGGCGCCGACGTAACCTTCCCGGCGGTCCTGACGGAGCGCGACACCCTGGAGTTGCCGATCGGCAACTAGCGGATACTGCGGCCTGTCCAACAGACCGCAACCAGGAAACACATTTGGTGGCCGGAGGGATGTTCCTCCGGCCACTTCTTTCGCCGCCTGCGGCCGCCATTCCGTGTGGTATCATTGCGCCAACCCCCCTTTCAGGTGCGAAAATTGGTTGAACCGACGGTCTTTTTTAACGGCGAACTCAGGCCGGAGTCCACGGTGGGAATCCCCATCCGGGACCGAGGCTACATCTACGGCGACGCGGTGTTCGACGCCGCCCGCACCTTCAACGGCGTCCCCTTCAAGCTGACCGAACACGTTCGCCGCCTCTACGACTCCCTGCGTTACGTCAGGATCGACCCCGGTATGAGCCAGGAGGAAATGGAATACTGGTCGCGTCAGGTCGTAGCCCACAACCACCCCCTGCTCCCGCCCAGCCAGGACATGTGGGTGATGCAGCGGGTCAGCCGGGGCGTCGAGGGCGAAGAACGGCCGAACGTCCTTATCGAAACCCACGCCATCCCCTTCGCCAGCCGAGCGCCCCTCTATCGCGACGGAGCGCGCATCATCACCCCGTCGGTGCCCCGCGTGCCGCCCCGCTTCGTGAGTCCGCGGGCCAAGACGCATAACTACCTGAACCTGGTGCTGGGCGACCTGGAAGCCCAAGGGACCGACCCAGGCTCTTGGGCAGTACTGCTCGACGAGGCCGGGAATTTGACCGAAGGCCGCGGTTCGAACATCTTCCTGGTGAAGAACGGCGCGGTCCTGACTCCCAAGGGCCAGTTCGTGCTGGAGGGCATAACGCGCCAGACGGTCTTGGACCTCGCCGCCGGCCTGGACCTGGACCCCGAGGAACGGGACCTGGACCTGTTCGACGCCTACACTGCGGACGAAGCGTTTCTAACCTCCACCAGCCTTTGCATCTGCCCCATCGCTTCCATGAACGGCACGCCCATTGCCGGCGGTCCGCCGCCGGGCCCCATCACCCGGCGCTTGATGCAGGCGTTCAGCGACCTGGCCGGCATGGACTTCGAAGGACAGTATTTGTCCCATCTGTGACCCCCTGTCTTTCCGGGCGCGGCAAGAGTCCATGTTACGGAAGCAAGACCCTTCCATCCGTTCGGGCCGACCATTCACAGCGACAAATCAGGACGACACAAACTCAAGGAGGGAATCATGGCGGACGAGCTTTCCAGCATCGTGGCGACCGGACCCCAACGTTTGGCCACCGGCTTCGGATTTACCGAAGGCCCGGTCTGGCATCCCGATGGGCACTGGCTCTTCGTCGATATCCCAAGGAACCTGATCTACAGGTTGGCGCCGGGCAGGATACCGGAGGTTTTCCGGGATAACAGCGGCGGGTCCAACGGCCTCACTTTCGACCTGCGGGGCAACCTGATTCTCTGCGAGGGGAGCAACCGGCAGATCACCCGCCGGGAAGCCGACGGCTCCTACACTCCAATAGCCGCTCAAATCGACGGGAAGCACCTTAACCACCCCAACGACGTGGTGGGACGCTCCGACGGCACGCTGTATTTCACCGACCCCACTTTCGGGATGACCCCCGAGGAACAGGAGCTGGATTTCGCCGGCGTCCAACGCATCGCCCCCGACGGCTCCGTCTCGGTGGCCACCCGCGACACCGAGCTCCCCAACGGCATCGCCTTTTCCCCCGACGAAAGCACGCTTTACGTGGCCATCAGCAGGGCCGGCGATAGTTGCATCGAAGAGAAGGAGGGAGGCGCGGTCTGCCGCCATCAATTCATTCGTGCCTTTGACGTCTCTACGGACGGCAGCCTCAGCAACAACCGGATATTCGCCGGGATGCACTCCAACCAGGACGGCGTGCCCGACGGTATGAAGGTGGACATAGAGGGCCGCGTCTACTGTACCGGCTCCGGCGGCTGCTGGGTGTTTGCTCCTTCGGGCGACCTGATCGGCGTAATCGTGCTGCCGGAAATTCCGGCAAACTGCGCCTGGGGCGGCGCCGACAACCGGACCATGCTGTTCACCTCCCGCACCTCGGTCTTCTCCATGGAGATGACAACTCCCGGCACAGCCATTCACCGCGCCTGACATGTTTCCCTCTTTAACGCAAACCGGCGCTTGGCGTAGGAATAGATGACGCTCCAGGAGTTCATCCGGGAATCGTTCACCGTTAATTGGGAATGGATGGAGCGCTACGTGGACGGCCTGACTCAGGCGGAGATCGAGTTCCGGCCCAACGACCAGTGCCATTCAATCGGCTTCATCCTCTGGCACTACGGCCGGGCGCTGGACATGTGGGTGCAGACGTTGGCGCGGCGGGACACCCAGTTGTACCTGCAGGGTTGGGCGGAGCGGCTGGGGTTTGCTCCCGAACCGATGGCCGTGGGGTTCGGCTACTCGGCCGAGGACCTGGCGAACTGGAGATGCCCCGAGAAGGAGCTGGTCCTGGCTTATGCCACCGCCTCCCGGGAAAACCTGCTGGCGTTCCTCGGTCAGCACGACGACGCCTCTCTCGGCTCGACAGAGATGACCAACCGGCAGGGGCAGACCATCAAGCTGGCCGACATGTTCCGCATCCTGATTTGGGAAGTAAACCAGCACGGCGGCCAAGCGGGCTACCTGCGGGGCATGCAGCGCGGGCTGGGACAGTAGGCTTAATCTGGCCAGTTATGGCTTATTACCGGCCAATTATGGCCAATTACGGCTTATTGCTGGCCAATTGTTCCAGGAACAACGGAGGTCATCCATCGTGACCCCTAACCAGATTGGCGTATTAGCTACGGAAGGGGAATCGGAAACGCTGGAGTTCAAAAAGATGACCGGCGAACGCCGCGAAGCCGCAAAAACGATGTGCGCAATGCTCAATACACGCGGCGGTCGAATCGTATTCGGCATAACCAAAGAAGGCTCAGTGGCCGGTCAGCAGGTAAGTGATCAAACGATTGAGGACGTTAGCGCGGAAATTCAGAGAATCGATCCGCCAACCTTTCCAACCATCGATCGGATTCCGTTAGGGGGAGGCCGTCAAGCCATAGTAGTAAGTGTGAATCAAGGGCCTATGCGGCCACACACCTACAGAAACATCTCCGCCACAACGAGTGGGGCGAGACCTCACTGAGCAACAACGCGGAATTTTATCTCTCCTGGACCAACATAGCCTTGCTCTGAGTGAGATATGCTCTCTCTTGGGAGCGGAGACAGTTAAGCGGCAAGTGCGCGAAGATTTGGCCACCCTAAGAGCTCTCGGCCTAGTGGCCGGCGCAGGTCATGGACGGGGCGCACGATGGACCCGCTTGTGAACAAAAAGAACTGGCTTATTCTGGCCAATTGCTGGCCAATTGCTGGCCAATTGCTGGCCAATTATGGCTTATTCCCGACCAATTGTGTCTCATTAACCAGCCCACGAAATTTGGCACAGAGTTAAGCATGCGAGAATTCGACGCCATCGTTATCGGCTTGGGGGGAATGGGCAGCGCGGCAGTCTATCACCTGGCCCGGCGGGGCTGGAATGTTCTGGGCTTGGAACAGTTCGACATCCCCCACGAGATGGGCTCCTCTCACGGCTACTCCCGGATGATCCGCTACGCGCTTCAGGAGCACCCATCCTACGTACCTCTGGTACGCCGGGCCTACGAATTATGGCACCAACTCGAGAACACGTCGGGCGAGCGGTTGCTGGTGACCACCGGCTCGGTCAGGGCCGGTTACGAGGAAGGGACCTATTTCAGGGGCGCGGTGGAGGCCTGCGACACTCACGGGATTCCCTACGAGGTGCTCACCGGCCCGGAGACCAACCGCCGGTTCCCAGGGTACCGATTCGACGACAATATCTTCGCGGTCTACCAAGCCGACGGCGGGTTCCTACTGCCGGAACGGTGCATAGTGAATCATGTGATGGCGGCCTTGGAAGCCGGGGCCGAGGTGCACGGCCGAGAACGAGTGGTGGACTGGGAGCCCGCCGGCGAGGGAGTAACGGTGCGGACCGACCGGGACACGTACCGGGCCTCCAGGTTGGTGATCTGCGCCGGCGCCTGGACCGCTGGAATTGTCTCCGCGCTGGCCCAGCATACTTCGGTGGAGCGCCAGGTGCTGGCCTGGTTCCAACCGGAGCGGCCCGAGCTTTTCCGCGCCGACACATTTCCGGTGTTCGGCCTGTCCGTCGAGGAGGGCCGTTTCTACGGCTTCCCGGTACACGGGGTCCCGGGTTTCAAGGTGGGCCGCACCCACCACCTGAGCCAAGAGGTGGCGGACCCTTACCGGTTGGACCGTGAGATCGTGCCGGAAGACGAGGCAGTCCTTCGGGAGTTTACCCAGCGCTACTTCCCCTTCGCGGCCGGTCCGACGCTCACCCTGAAGACGTGTATGTTCACCAACAGCCCGGACGAGCATTTCATCCTCGACGTGCTGCCTGACCACCCCCAGGTGTCGATTGCCGCCGGGTTCTCCGGGCATGGGTTCAAGTTCTCCAGCGTCATCGGCGAGATTATGGCAGACCTCGCCCAGAGGGGTGAAAGCCGACACGATCTCACCCTTTTCAGGCTCTCTCGATTCGGCGCGGCGGCCAACCTCTCGTAGCTCTATTACCGGCAAAAACACCAAGGGATTGTGTTAGACTTGGAGCATGATGGATTTCTTGGTCACTCATGAAACCCCCAAACAAGAGTTGGACACTCTGCTGATCGCCTTCAGCGGCTGGGCCGACGCGGCCGAAGGGGCTTCCAGCGCGGTCAAGTTTTTGGACCGGAAGCTCAAGTTCACCAAGACCGCCGAATTCGATCCGGAAGAGTTCTACGACTTTTCGCAGAACAGGCCCCACACGACCCGTACCCGCGACGGGAGCCGAAGAATCCACTGGCCGAAGAATGAGTTCTCATACTTCGTTGACCCTTCCACCGACCGTGGGTTCATGGTATTCATGGGAGTGGAGCCGAACCTCCGGTGGCGGACTTACTCCAAGGCTGTAGCCGAAATGGCTTGGGAACGGGGCGTAAGGACAGTGGTTCACATCGGAGCGTTGCTGGACGCGGTACCCCACAGCAGACCGGTGAAACTCAGCGGCACCGCTTCTCGTTCCGACCTCTCAGAGTTCCTGGAAGCCTCGGAAATCCGGTCGTCCAACTACCAGGGGCCCACAGGGATCAGTTCATCAGTCATGGATGCCTGCATCCGACAGGGAATGGGCTATGCCTCCATCTGGGGCCATACCTCCCATTACCTTCAGGCGGCCCCGAATTACCGGGTCAGTTACACTCTGCTCCAAGTCTTGGTCCGGTTGCTCGACCTGTCCATCGACCTGCAAGAGGTAGAGAAGGCGGCGGCCACCTTCGACAGCGAGGTAGCTAAGGCGGTGACCAAAGACGAACAGATTAGTTCGTACGTCGCCAAACTGGAAGGGCAGTACGACGAGGCAATGGCGGCCAGCGGGATACCCGACCCGGCAGATGTCGTGCGGGACCTGGAGCAGTTTCTCCGGTTTGAGCAACAACGGCGACCCCGGGACGAATCCAGCTAAGCCCTACCGGAGTCTTCTCTCCGCCAGCTTTGCCAATGGCGAGGGAATGTTTCGGGGCGAGTTGCTATAATACCCATTCCTATGAGCCTCCCCTCATCCTGGTCTGTTTGCAGGGATTGAAATGGTCGCAGAATCCGAGGTTAAGACCGACATCGTATTGCAGGTAGAAGACCTGCGTACCTACTTCCGCACCCGGTGGGGCACGGTAAAGGCCGTAGACGGAATCAGCTTCCATTTGCGCCGGGGCGAGACTCTGGGGATAGTGGGCGAATCGGGCTCTGGAAAATCGGTCACTATGCTCTCCTTAATGCGCCTAGTGCCGTCGCCTCCAGGCGAGATCGTATCGGGCAAGATCGTTCTGGACGGCGAGGACCTGGTCCCTTTGTCGGACCGGGATATGAACCGTGTCCGGGGCAGTAAGATCGCTTTGATAATTCAAGACCCCATGACCTCCCTCAATCCTGTGTTCACCATCGGGAACCAGGTGACGGAAGCCATAAGAATCCACCAGAATATCCCCAGGCGTTCGGTGCTGGACCAGGCTCTGGACGTGCTTCGAAAGGTGAACATCCCCGCCGCCGAGAGCAGGGTAAAAGACTACCCCCACCAGATGAGCGGCGGTATGCGCCAGCGGGTGGTGGGCGCAATCGGGATTTCGTGTCAGCCCCAGGTGCTTATCGCCGACGAGCCTACGACGTCCTTGGATGTCACCATTCAAGCCCAGTACCTCAAGCTGTTGAAGGAACTCCAACGCGACTCGGACCTGTCCCTCATCTTCATTACCCACGACTTCGGAATCGTCGCCAAGATGTGCGACCGTGTCGCCGTGATGTACGCCGGGCGGATCGTCGAACAGGGCAGCGTGAGGGACATCTTCAACAACCCGTCCCATCCCTACACGGAGGCGCTGCTGGCGTCTGTACCAAGGATGGAAGAGGACGTGGACCGGTTGTATTCCATTGAGGGACAACCCCCGCCGCTCCACGACCTGCCGGTGGGTTGCTCCTTCGCCGACCGGTGCCAATACGTAATGGACCGTTGCCGGGAGGAATACCCAATTCAGGCGACAGTGGCCGAGGGCCACGAGGCCTCATGCTGGCGGTTGGTATGACCACTACAGGAGCTACATCCGAGGCAACACCGGCGGAAACGACCGAGGAAACCGGGCAGATAATCCTTGAAGCCAAGGACCTGAAAAAGTATTTCCCGGTGACCAAGGGGATACTGATTTCCAAGGTCACCGGCTACATCAAGGCAGTCGACGGGGTCTCCTTTGAGTTGAAGGTCGGTGAGACTCTGGGCATTGTGGGCGAGTCGGGGTGCGGTAAGAGCACCACCGCCAAGATGCTGCTCATGCTGGAGGAACCGACCGAAGGGTCGATCAACTTCGCTGGCCAAGACATCTACGCGGCCACTACTGCCGGGCGGAAGGAGTACCGCAGCTCGGTCCAAGCAGTGTTTCAAGACCCTTGGAGCTCCCTGAACCCCCGGATGCGGGTACGTGACCTCATCGCCGAACCCATGGTAATCAACTGGGACATGGGCCGGAAGGAAGTTCAAGAGCGGGTCATCAAGCTGCTGAACGATGTCGGCCTCAACTCCTACCACGCCAACCTCTATCCCCACGAGTTCTCGGGCGGCCAGCGCCAACGCCTTGCCATTGCACGGGCCCTGTCCCTGAACCCCAAGGTTATCGTGCTGGACGAGCCGGTGTCGGCTTTGGACGTTTCCATTCGGGCCCAGATCATGAACCTGCTCAAAGACCTGCAGGTGGAATACAAAGTCAGCTATCTGCTGATCGCCCATCACCTCGCCACGGTACGCTACATGTGCACTTGGGTGGCAGTGATGTACCTGGGTCAGATAGTAGAACTGGCGCCGGTAAAAAACCTGTTTGCAAACCCCTCCCACCCATACACCAAGGCGTTGATGTCCGCAGCCCTGCCCTCTCACCCGGACATAGTGCAGGAAGAGATGATTCTGACCGGCGAGGTGCCGTCGCCGTTGAACCCGCCTGCCGGTTGCCATTTCCACACCCGGTGCCCCGTGGCGATGGACCGTTGCGCGGTGGAAACGCCAGTGGTGAAGGAGATCGCTCCAGGGCACACCGTATCCTGCCACCTGTTCTGACCCCACGCCCGGTGTTAGAATTTCGCCGGGAGCACCCGGCAGCCCGGGGAGCCCTCGAGATTCGACTTTGAGCCCGGACGCTACGGGCGCGAGTCAGAGGAAACAGGGGCTGATGCCAGCCGAAACTCCGGTGAAACGCCGTCCCCGAACGATGTCCGGCGCCAGGGTCGTTGAGGCGGTGGCCCGAATGACTCAAGTTTACGGGCCGTTCCCAAAGGAACCCAGGCTGGACCCCGCCGATGAGCTGGTCTTCACCATACTGTCGCAGCACACGTCGGATACGAATTCCAGCCGCGCCTTCGCCCGCTTGGTGGAACGTTTCGGCTCCTTGGTAGCAGTGGCGGATGGAGAGACCGGGGCCATCGAAGAAGCCATCGCCTCCGGGGGACTCGCTAAAATCAAGGCCCCCCGAATCAAAGAGGTATTACAGCGAATAATTGAGTTGAACGGCGATTTAGACTTGTCGTTCTTGGCGGAGATGCCTTTGGCCGATGCCAAGGCCTGGCTCCGGCAGCTTCCCGGTATCGGTCCCAAGTCGGCCGGGATCGTTCTGAGCTTCTCCTTGGGCATGCCGGCCATGGCTATCGACACTCACATCTACCGGGTATGCCAGCGCTTGGGCGTGATCGCGCCCCAAGTGTCGGTCGACAAAGCCCACGAAATTCTCGAGTCCAAGGTACCGCCCGAAGAGGTGTTCAATTTCCACGTTTCGTTCATCAACCACGGCCGCCAGGTGTGCAAGGCCCAGCGGCCCCGGTGCGAGGAATGCGTGGTGTCGGGCTTCTGCCCATCTCGCAAGAAATTCATGACCAAACCCAAGGACCGAAGCCCCGACGCCCGAAATCAGGGTAAGATGCCGGTTGCGGCAACCGGTCAGGACCGCGGGACGGGCCGGCTCCCGCATGTACCCCAGGAGGAGGGTTGACCAAAGTGAAGGTAGGGATCATCAACGTAACGGGATACTCGGGCTCTGAACTGGCCCGTATTTTGCATCACCACCCGGAGGTGGAAATCACCTCGGTCACGGGCCGCAGCGCTGCCGGCCAGCGTCTCGGGGAGGTGTTCCCCCACTTGGACCGCCTGGACCTTACGGTGGAGCCGGAACTGAGCGGAAGCCTCGACCTGGTGTTCTCCGCATTGCCCCACAAAGCCAGCGCAGAGGCGGTGATCCCGGCCTTGGAACAGGGGATGAAGGTCGTGGACATCAGTGCCGACTTCCGTTTGAAGCTGGCCGACGAGTATGAAAAGTGGTACGAAGTGCCGCATCAAGACCCCACCTATCTTGAGGAAGCGGTCTACGGGTTGACCGAGCTGCACCGTGACGACATCAAGTCGGCCCGGCTGGTAGCCAACCCTGGATGCTATCCCACCAGCGCCATTCTGGCGCTGGCGCCGGCAGTGAGCGCGGGTATCATCAGACGGGACATCATAGTCGACAGTATGTCGGGGGTGTCCGGCGGCGGGCGCACCTTGAACATGACAAACCACTTCTCCGAGGTCAACGAAAACGTTTTCGCCTATGCCTTGGGCGGGCATCGTCACATGCCGGAAATGGTGCAGGAACTCAACCTGTTGGCCGAGGAGCCGGTGAAATTGAGTTTTCTGCCCCACCTGGTGCCGATGACGCGCGGGATTCTGAGCACCTGCTACGGCACGCTGAGCGACCCCGACGCCTGGGCGGGCACCGAGGGCAAGCAGCGACTCATCGACCTGTACCGTGACTACTACGCAGACCATCCTTTTGTGAGGGTTACGCCCAAAGCGCCGCAGACCAAGCATACCCTGGGCAACAACTGGTGCCTGATTCACCCGGTCGTAGAACCCATCACCGGACGGCTCATCGTCATCAGTTGCCTGGACAACCTGGTGAAAGGCGCAGCCGGCCAAGCGGTGCAAAACATGAACCTGATGTCCGGCTTCCCCGAAGACATGTCCCTCGACGCGCTGGCGGTCTATCCGTGACAGCAGCGGCCCGGACAGCAGCGGCCCGGACGCCATCGATAGACGGCGGCGCGGCGAACGGTGGCACGTCTGGGAGGCTTGTAGTAAGATATTCCTGTGCCCCGGTCGTCTAGCCCGGTTAGGATGCCACCCTTTCAAGGTGGAGATCAGGGGATCGAAGCCCCTCCGGGGTACCAACCCCCCAAGCACACACGACCCCGCAACGCTTTGGCTGCGGGGTTTTTGCTTGCCGGCGACGAATCGAATCAGGCGGTGAATCGAGTCATAAGGTCCAGATTGGCGCGTACTCCATCGCCCACAACGATTATGAGATCTTGCTGCTTGAGGGAATTGATGTCGCGCGTCAGCGTTCGGTTGGTTACTTTCCGGTAGAGTCCGGAAAGTGAATGACCACCAGACCGAAGCTCTTTCAGTGACACTGGACTGTCAGTTAGACCAATCAGGAAACGCAGTTGGCGTTCGCCTGCCGGTGTTCCCAATTTTCCACCGGCAGCCAGAGTTTCACGGGCATAGTCCCGGAAGGCTATGACCCTGACCTCCCCCAGCACCTCCTCGTGGACTGCCTCAAGTTCCGGCACCAACCCCTTGAGGGCGAATGCAACGAAGGGAGTAAGGTCGAGTTCACCTTGCAACTGGACAAGATTCATCTGGGCCACGTACTCCGAACGGTTCTGGTAATAGAAGTTGGCGAGAGAATAGTAGCCCCGGACATTCACTCCGGCCTTGTATAGCAAGAAGCTCTCCACGGCCCTGGAAGTGCGCCCGTTCCCGTCCCCAAAAGGATGAATGCTGACTACGTAGAAATGGGCCGCTATTGCCCGTATCACCGGATCCCACGTGGCGGGTAGTCCTGTGTTGAACCATTCGAGAAATTCCCGCATAAGCCGCCGGACTTCTTCTTCAGTTGCGGGTGGCCTATAAACGCCCACGGTTACAGAATGATTGCGGTACCGGCCCGGCTCATTGTGCGTATAATTAATCCCTTGAGTCAGGATGCGATGGAATTCCAGTATCAATGATTCCGAAACCAGCTCCGCAGGGTGATGGTCCAGATATTCACCCACATGTCTCATAACGGATTCTGCGTTCCTGGTTTCCTGCTCCTCTCGTTCGCGCCCATGCCCTAGCACCGGAACTTCCGGGGGAGACTCCATAATTAGACCGACTTCCTCTTCGGAAAGCTCCGTGCCTTCAATGCCGGTCGTTCCGCGAACAGCGCGCAGGATGTTGAGCCGGTCGAGTCGCCGCTGGACTGTTGGAGGTATGGGGATTCCTCGAATCACCCTGGAGAGGGCATGGACCTGTGCAACATCCTGCACAATCTGCCGGTCTGCAACTCTGAGAATCAGGTTAAAATGTACGTCCCAACTTGGCATTGTGCTTCCTCGCTGAATCAAGACATTGGCATGGTCAATGGCCATATAATACTTATAGCTGAATCGTAGCTGTAATTATTGGACATCGCGATGGTCAATGTCGATGCGCGTGTCATTCGAGAACTACGCTGTTGAGGGTCTGAATTGACTTGGCAAGAATTTGCGGCCCAAGCGCCGGAGCTGGCGGCGTGGGGCGCGGCCCGGTTCGAGCGGACCGGGCTGGTGATGGTGGCCACGCTGCGGCGGGACGGGTGGCCGAGAGTCTCGCCGGTGGTACCGGTGTTTGCCGGCCAGCAGCTTTACTTGGGGATGATGTGGCGGTCGGTGAAAGCGTTGGACCTGCTCCGCGACTCTCGTTGCACCATTCACAACGCTGTATCGGACCGCACCGGCGTCGAGGGTGAGTTCAAGGTCTACGGGCGCGCGATCGAAGTTAGCGACAGGGACGAACGCCGGCGTTTTGGCGACGCTGTCTATGCCAAAATCGGCTTCCGGCCCGAGGAGCCGGAGTTCCACTGCTTTGCCATCGACATCGAAAGAGCGTCCTCAGCCGAAATACGCGACGAGCAGTTTCAGCACCGGGTCTGGCCGGAGTGAATAGACGCCCCAACTGAAGCCGGCAGCAGGCCCCCCAGCCCAAGGACCAGCCGAACAGCCTACTCGAATTCCAGCAGGGGGTCGTTGGTGCGGACCGAATCCATGGGCTGCACCAGCACTTCCTTGACGACTCCGTTGCGGGTGGCCCGGATGCTCTGCTCCATCTTCATGGCCTCCACCACGCACACCTCTTGGCCGGCGGTCACCCGGTCGCCGGGACGTACGAGGATAGAGATGACCCGTCCGGGCATGGGCGACCGTACGACGTTGTCGGCTGGCCTCGACGCGTTGGAACGGCTGGATGGAGGTGGTACGGCGATGCCGGGGGTCTGTGTGCGGCCCCGACGAGGCCGGGGACGCGCCACAGAAGGCAGACCCTCGACCTCTACCGTGAAGGTCTCGCCCTCGACTGTGACCTCTACCGGAGAGCTGGTCAGGTCACCGACTTCTACGTTGTACCAGTTGTCGCCAACGCGGATGCGTAGTCTAGTTACCGCCAACCGCGGCTCCCCAGAGTGCGGGAAAGGAGTTGTTCGCGACGTCCGGAGATACGCCACGGGCTGGCGGCGGCGGTTGAGGGGGCACTGCTCATGGCCACCGCCATGGCGACGCCGATGGCGGCAGCCATTTCCTTTTCGGACTTCTCGTGCCCGTTCTTGGGCCCGTTGCTGTTCCCGTTCCGGTGCGCGCCGCCGGTGGCCGAGCTATGGTGAGAATGGCTTTGCAGTCTGTCCACCCACATCGGTACCGAGCCAGTGTGATAGGCGGCATTCCTGAACTCTTTGCTGGCCAGGATGTCCCGCAACAGCGGAACATTCCACTTCACACCCTGTAGCCGGAACTCCAGAAGGGCCCCCTGCAGCGATTTGATCGCCTTTTCCCGGTCCTCTCCCCAAGCCATGACTTTGGCCATGAGGGGCTCGTAGTCTAACCCAACAGTGTAACCGGCGCAAAGCGCGGTATCGACGCGAACATTCTCGCCCGCGGGCAGATGAAGGCCGGTGATGGGGCCGGCGTCGGGCATGAAGGTTACCGGGTCCTCGGGGTACACCCGGGCCTCGATGGCGTGGCCGGTGCAAGTGATGTCTTCCTGCCGGAAGGGAAGGGGTTCTCCGGCGGCCACCCGGAGCTGCACCTCCACCAAATCGAGGCCGGTAGTCATCTCGGTGATGCCGTGCTCCACCTGGAGCCGGGTGTTCATCTCAAGGAAGTAGACGCTGCCGTCGTCGGACACGAGGAACTCGACGGTACCGGCGTTGGTGTACCCAATGGACTGGCCCAGTTGAAGGGCCAAGCTGGACACCCGGCGGCGCAGCCTGGGAGTGAGCTTGGCCGATGCCGGAGTTTCTTCGATGAGCTTCTGGTTCCGGCGCTGCACCGAGCAGTCCCGCTCGAACAGATGGACCAGGTTCCCGTGTTCGTCGCCCATCAACTGGACTTCGATGTGGGAGGCGCCTTTCAGGTACCTTTCGAAATAGAGGCGCGGGCTTCCGAAGGCACTGGCGGCCGCCTGACGACTGCGGTCGATCAAGGGAAGCAACTCGTCCATGGACTCGATGATGTGTATCCCTATGCCGCCGCCGCCCTCAGCGGCCTTGACCATCAGCGGGAAGCCCAACATCCAGGCCCGGCTGGTGGCGTGCTCGTTTTCGACGGGTTCGTCGGTGCCCGGCAAAACCGGCAGGCCGGCTTTCATGGCCAGACTCCGGGCACGGAGCTTGTCGCCCATCTTCTCCATCACATCCGGTTTGGGACCGATGAAGCAGATACCCGCGTCTTGGCAGCGGCGGACGAAGGCGGAATTCTCGGACAGGAATCCGTAGCCGGGGTGGATGGCCTCGGCGCCGCACCGGAGGGCGATGTCGAGGATCTTGTTCATATTGAGATAGCTGTCTTGGGGTGGGGCCTCGCCGACCAAGTACGCTTCATCGGCTTCCGAGACGTGGAGAGACGCGGCGTCGACCGTGGAGTAAATGGCAACGGTCTTGATGCCCATCCGCCGGCAGGCGCGGATGATGCGGCAGGCGATTTCACCACGGTTGGCAATCAGAACTTTCGAGAACACGGCCCTTCCCCTACCCAACAGCTATTGTGCCCGCGACGCACCAAGCGGACAGCCCTAGTTTATACATCAATTGTCGCCTCTTTGTGAAGCTTCTCCCAAAAGGAATTAGACCGGATTTCTTTACCGACCCAGTAACCCACTGTGGTTGACAGCAACGACTTGAGCTCGTTGGACAACCCCTCGCCAACCGGAAATCCGGCCGCCTCGTTTATGCTGCTTCGATGAATCATTCGCAAGACTTTCAACGCTCTCAGCGACAACGGCCTGACGTGGGCATCCACCGGGTTGCACGCGGCGCACAGTACGCCGCCAAGATTGGGGCTGAACCGGTGGGAGTTGGGCTCCAACTCCCTTCGGCATTCGACGCACCGGTAAAGTTCGGGAAGCAGACCGGTGACTTCCAAGAGATGCAACTCGAAATACCGGAGGGCCATGTCTTGGCTGGGGTCGGCGGCCAGAGCGCCGAGGACGTCTACCCCCAACTGGAACAGGGGCGAGTTGCCGCTGGCTTCGGGGCCGAACCCGTCGATCAACTCCGCGACGTAGACACCCTTGGCGATGCCGTCGAGGTTAGCCTTGAGCCGGGGGAAGGCCTCCAGGACCTGAGCTTGGGAGACCACGTCCAAGTCCCGGCCCTGGGACATGGAGAGTCTGACCAACGTGAGCGGTTCCAGATGTCCAACGAGCTTGCTGGTGGACCTGCGGGCGCCCTTGGCCACCGCCCGCACTTTGCCGCGCTCACGGCTGTAAACGGTGACGATCAGGTCGGACTCACCCAGAGGCGACGACCTCAAGGTAAGAGCATCACAACGGTAGGTCCGCGGTGGAGCCATGGCTACAGTTCCTGGCGTCCCTGAAGCGCTCGGCTGAGGGTGGTCTCGTCAGTGTATTCCAAGGAACCGCCAACCGGCAGACCCCGGGCCAAGCGGGTCACCCGCAGGCCTTCGCGGTCGAGCTGGCGTTGAATTTGCATGGCGGTCGCCTCCCCTTCAAGAGTCGGGTTGGTGGCTATGACCAACTCTACGACCTCCGGATTGGCCAGCCGGGACAACAGTTCCCGGAATTTGATCTCTCCCGGGCCTATGCCGTTGATGGGCGAAATTACCCCATGGAGCACATGGTAGAGCCCCCGGTAGCTTCGGGTCCGTTCCAGCGCCAACACGTCCAAGGGCTCCTCCACAACGCAGATCATGGAACGGTCCCGCCGGGAATCGGAGCAGATGGCGCAGAGGGGGGTGTCGGCGAGGTTCTGGCATTCCTGGCAGACCATGATGTTCTGCTTCACGGCGGTCACGGCGTCGGCCAGCGCGAACGCGTCCTCTTCGGGCATGCGAATGATGTAGTAAGCCAAACGCTGGGCGCTCTTGGGCCCGATTCCCGGCAACCGGTTAAGCTCCCGCACCAAGCGGGCCAGAGATGGCGCGGCTGAGGGGATTTGGTCTTGCGTCATAACGGCTGAGGGTCAATTGGCCGTTGGGCCCTGGAACCGGCCGGGCGGCCTTGCTTCAGGTCAAGCCCGGAATATTCAGCCCGCCGGTGAGGGCGCCCATCTTCTGGGACGCCAGTTCCTGGGCCTTGGTCGAGGCATCGGTGAAGGCGGCGGCCACCATGTCCTGCAACAACTCAACGTCTTCTGCGGCCTCGGGCTCGATGGACACCGACTCCACCATCTGCTTGCCGGTCATCACTATTCTGACCGCCCCGCCGCCTGCGGTGCCTTCCACCTTAAGGGTTTCCAGCTCGTCCTGTATCTTCTGCAGTTGGGCCAGTTGCTTCTGGGCCTGCCGCATCATGTTGCGGTTCATTCTTCGACCTCTTCCAATATTCTGCCGCCCATCCCCAAGGCGGCGCGAACCAACGGGCTCTGCTGGCTATTCCTGGCGGCGTTGCCCGGAGCGCTGTTGCCGTTGGCCAGGGTAAACCGGATTTCGTATGAGGTCCCGAAGGAGCCAAGCAGGGCCTCATTGACCCTGGTCCTGGAGCCTTGGTCGTCCATCTCTTC
Source organism: Dehalococcoidia bacterium (assembly GCA_965220625.1). Classification (GTDB taxonomy): domain Bacteria; phylum Chloroflexota; class Dehalococcoidia; order Lucifugimonadales; family UBA3495; genus VXOI01. The sequence goes on along the minus strand of CBDCQN010000001.1, from coordinate 1,154,498 downwards.
CTGCATCCGCTCCAGGTTCGCCTTGTTGGTGAATGGCAGCACCAGGGTCTGCCCATCCAGGGAGATTGTATTGGCCCGGCAATCCCGCAGGAGGGCGCCAAGGTTGTATTTTCTCCCCTTATAGCGCTGCAACACCTTCACTGCTTCCATCCATTTTACGCCCAGTTCGCCGATCTCGTTCTCAGGTGGAGGAGGCGCGGCACGGGCCGCTGGCTGGCGTACGGGCGGCGCCGGCGCACGGCCCGCGTTGGCCTGGTTGCGGTTCCGGTCCGGTTGGCGGGCCGCTGGCTGAGACGCCGGTCCGGGACCCTGGCCGCCGCCCCTGGCCCGTGACGGGGGAGGCCCGGCGGAGGGGGCGGCAGCGGCGGCGGCCGGACCGGGTTGAGCAACCGGCAAAGCCGTATCTTCGCAAATCTCGACCGCCGCCAACTCCAGCGGCAACGTGGACGGAGCGTCCAGGCGCATGTTCACCAGTCCCCAGACTTTCAATGCCTTGACCACCCGCCACGGCGGCAGATTCCCCACCAGCTCCTTGAGTTGAGCGACGACTTGTTCGGGCAGGTCCACACCGTTCTCGGCCCCCCATTGCAGGTGCATCACGGCCCGGAGCAACTCCGAGGTCTGGCGGTGCAACTGGCGCAGGTCCGTGCCGTCCCAAGCGGCCTGATTGACCGCCGACAGGGAGCCAGATGTGTTGCCCATGAGCAGGTAGTTGACCAACTCCAGGGCACGTTCACCGCCGCCAACCCCCATCAGCTCTTCGACCTGTTTCAGGGTCACGCCATCGCTGACGGAGACGGCCAACTGTTCCAGCAGGTTCTCGGCGTCGCGAAGGCTGCCGGCGGAATGCCGAGCGACCAAGCGCAGCGCCTCGGGTTCCACAGCCACGCCCTCGGACTCGGCTATGTGGGCCAAGCGGCCGTAGATGAGCTCGGAAGAGATACGGCGAAAATCAAACCGCTGGCACCTGGAGATAATGGTGGGAAGGATGCGCTGGGCTTCGGTGGTGCATAGAATGAAGATCACGTGACCCGGCGGCTCCTCCAGCGTTTTCAGGAATGCGTTGGAGGCGGCGTCGGTAAGCATGTGCGCTTCGTCGATAATGTAGACCTTGCGGCTGCCTTGGACCGGCGCGAAGTTGACCTTCTCCCGTATGTCCCTGATCTCGTCGATACCCCGGTTGCTGGCCGCATCCAACTCGATGATGTCCAGGAAATGGCCCTGATTGACCGCCTGGCAGATGACACAGGCGTTGCAGGGGTCGCCTTCTTGAGGAGCGAGACAGTTGACCGCCTTTGCCACGATACGGGCGCTGGTGGTCTTGCCGCTGCCCCGAGGGCCGCAGAACAAGTACGAGTGGGAGACGCGGCCTTGGCGGATGGACTGCCGGATGGTGGTGGCGACGTGTTCCTGACCCACCAGCTCTCCGAAGCTGGAGGGGCGCCACTTGCGGTAGTAGACCAGGGAGGTCACGGGGACTGCCCCTCTACCAACTGCAGCGAACGCAACGCCGCTTGCTCTTTGGACTGCATTTCCATCGTTTCTTCGCTCTCCACGTGGTCATGCCCGATCAGATGCAACACGCCGTGGACTATCAGAAGGGCCAGCTCCCGTTCCAACGGAATGCCCCTGGCCTCGGCCTGCCGCCGCATTTGTGGATAGGAAACGATTACTTCGCCCAGAGGGTCGGGTTCGCCGGGGGGCATTACGAAATCGAACGCCACGGGTTCATCCTGAGCGTCGTCACCTTCGAGTTCGACTCCACCGGGGAGTTCGATCCCTCCGGCGTCGTCTCCCTCCCAGTGTCCTGGGTAAACGGTGGAGAAGGATAGCACGTCCGTCACCTCATTCAGCCCGCGAAAACGGTGGTTGAGAGTTTGGACGGTAACGTCGTCGGTGATAAGCAGACTCATCTGGGCCGCATCCGGGGAGACCAACGCCACGCTCAGGGCCGCCTTCGCCACACCTTCCAGCCACTCCTCGACGACCAAATGGGTGAAGGCCTCGTCCACAGCGACGGAGACCTGGGTCCCATTGGCGGGGAGCCCTTCCGGGATGGTCAAACGAGTCTCAGGGCGAGCAACCCGCTGGGCAGCCGGGCCACTCTCGAGGATGCGGCAATGATAGCACGCCGCCGGTGGCCCCTCAAGAAGCGGCGTGCAGTCCTTCTCCGTTTCTGGCCCGGTTTTGGTATGATGCCGGGCAGATGCCGGCAGGAGGATGGACCATGCGTGGCGTAACGTTTCGGGGCAACCGGGAAGCGGAGCTCCAGGAGTTCCCGGATCCCCACGCCGGCCCAGGGGATGCCGTGTTGCGCATACGGGCATCGGGGCTATGCGGCACCGACCTGCACCGGTATCGAGACGCAGAGCCCACCATGATGATCACCGGCCACGAACCCTGCGGCGTGATTGAGGAGTTGGGGCCCGGCGGCCCTCCCGGCCTCAAGCTGGGCGACCGGGTAATCTGCCACCACTACGCCGGTTGCGGAGTCTGTGAGATTTGCTCCATGGGTTTCGAGCAGCTGTGCCTCCGCGGCCACGTTACCTTTGGGGGCGGGACCGCCCACGGGGCCAACGCTGATTATATCCTCGTCCCGGCCCGCACCCTGGTACACCTGCCGGACGAGCTTTCTTTTGAAGAAGGAGCGGCGATATCCTGCGGGACCGGCACGGCCTGGACCGGTCTCGACAAAATGGAGGTCAACGGGAAGGACACCGTTGCGGTCTTTGGACAGGGACCCGTCGGCCTAAGCGGGACCGTGTCGGCTAAGGCCATGGGCGCCCGGGTTATTGCCGTCGACGTCGTGCCGGAGCGGTTGCAGTTGGCGCTAGGGCTGGGCGCGGACCATGCGGTCAACTCGAGGGAGACGGACCCGGTCCAAGCAATCCGAGACCTGACCGGCGGCGGCGCGTCAGCATCCTTGGAAACATCAGGCAACCCAACCGCCCGGCAGCAGGCGCTGGGCTGTCTGCGTCCCTTCGCCCGTTGCTGCTACGTGGGCATCGGCGGACCGGCCGAGATCGATATCACCCGGGACGTAATTTTGAAGGTCCTGACCATTTTCGGCTCCCTGACGTTCAGCAAGTCGGAACTGATAGAGACAGCCAGGTTCTTCGTGGATACCAAGGCGCCATTGGACAAGCTGATAACCCATCGATATTCGTTGGACCAAGCCGTGGAGGCCTTCGAGACCTTCGACGGCGCAACCACGGGAAAGTGCATCTTCGTGTTCGATGAACAACTGTCAAACGCCCTGAGAGCCGAGTGCGTAACGCCGACCCGGCAAGGTGGTGGTGTATAATTGGCTACTTTACATCAGGGATGCCGCAACTGAATGGCGTGGGAAATCGAGCGTTCCAACGAGTACACGGAATGGTGGCTCGAGCTTTCTCAGGCGCAACAGAGGTCCATCTCAAGAATCGTCAACGTGCTCGCCGAACACGGAACGAATCTTGGTAGTCCGTACTCTTCACAGGTGATTTCATCTCGGCACAGCCATATGCGCGAACTAAGGGTCCAGAGCAGTGGCAGGCCCCTCCGAATCTTTTACGCCTTCGACCCACTGCGGGCCGCAATATTGCTGATTGGAGGAGACAAAACCGGCAACAACCGATTCTATGATCAATACGTACCGACAGCAGATCGTATTTACGACGAGCATCTCGACCAGTTGTATGAGGAGGGCTTGCGTTCATGAGCGGACATCGTCCATTTTCCGAGCTAACCAAGCATTTCACCGAAGAAGACCGTCGGCTCGTAGCCATAGGTTCCGAGCGGCTGAACGTTAAAGTGCTGATAGCCGAAGCCATCGGGGAAGAGTTGTTGCTGAAGAATGATGAGCTTTCCGACTTGCTCTGCGAGGCAGAGTTGGATTTCTCCGACCGAGAGTTGGTCCAAGCCGTTGAGAAGCAGGTCGCGGCAGTTGTCGGGGCTGCTCAGGATTTCAATACAGCACAGCGCGAACGCATCGAAGAATTGACCGATGAAGTGCGCCGCTGGATTTCGTTGGCCGAATCTAAGCGGACGCACACCGGGGAGCTTACCGAAGACTGAGAATGGAGGTACAGTCATGAAGTACGACTACATCGTTGTGGGGGGCGGTTCGGCGGGATGCACCATCGCCACCCGGCTGTCGGAAGACCCGGAGAGGTCGGTGCTGCTGCTGGAGGCGGGGCCGGACTATCCCGACTTCGAGACGCTGCCCGACGACCTGAAGCTGGGCAACAACGTCTGGTTCTCCGCGTACGGCGACCATAGCTGGGCCTACCGCGGCCACATGACCGACGAGCTGCCCGACCTGGAGATCCCCCGGGGCAAGGCCACCGGCGGCTCCAGCGCCATCAACGGCCAGGTGCTGTATCGCGGCGTGCCCGACGACTACAACCGCTGGGAATCGTGGGGAAACAGCGAGTGGGGCTTCACCCAGTGCCTGCCCTACTTCAACAAGTTGGAGACCGACCTGGACTTCGGCGGCAGCGACTTCCACGGCTCCGAAGGCCCCGTGCCGGTCAGGCGCGCCCCGCGCAGTGAATGGCTGTCTCACGCCGTGGCCTTCGAGCAGGCGGCCTTGGCCGAGGGCTTCGAGATCTCCGAGGACATGAACGACCCAGAGTCCACCGGGGTCTCGCCGCGCGCCCGCAACACCCTCAACTTCAAGGGCAGCAGCGGCGTGCGGATGAGCATGGCCCTCAACTACCTGGACATGGCACGCCATAGGCTGAACTTCACCATCCGCGGCAACGTCATCTGCCGCCGCATCCTGTTCGCCCCTCCGGCGGAGCCGGGACAACAGCCGAAGGCCGTCGGTGTGGAGGCCGAGAGCGGCGGCGAAGTCTTCACCGTCGAAGGCAACGAGATTATCCTGTCCAGCGGCGCGGTGGCATCGCCGCAGATCCTGATGCTCTCGGGCGTCGGCCCCAAGGACCACCTGGAGAGCTTCGGCATTCCGGCGGTGCACGATTCGCCGGGCGTGGGCAAGAACTTGCGGGACCATCCTTCCGCCGCCGCCATCTACCGGGCGCGGGGCGAAAAGCCGGACGTGCAGGCGCCGGTCATCCAGGTGGGGCTGCGCTACCAAGTGCCGGGCAGCCCTCTGGAAAACGATATGCAGATCTCCCCCATGCTGATGACCAGCGAACACCGCCCGGCCCAGGTCACCATCGACGAGGACCTGAACTATGTCGGCATGAGCGCCAGTCTCCAGTTGGCCTTGGGACAGGGCGAGTTGACGTTGCAGTCCAACGACCCACACGTCCAGCCGTTCATCAACTACAACTACTACCAGGAAGAGGAAGACCTGCGCCGGATGCGCGAGGCCATCCGCTTGGGCGCCCGAATGGCGGAAAACCACGAGGTCTACAGGGACATCATCATCGAGCGGATCATGCCCACCGACGACGAGCTGTCCGACGACGCGGCCCTCAACGAGTGGCTGAAGCGCAACTCCGGCACCTCGCATCACATCTCCGGCACCTGCAAAATGGGGCCGGACAGCGACCCGCTCACCGTGGTGGACCAGCACCTGCGCGTCAAGGGCGTCGAGGGCCTGCGCGTGGCCGATGCGTCGATTATGCCCGACTGCATCCGCGCCAACACCAACGCCACCACCATAATGATCGGCGAGCGCTGCGCCGATTTCATCAAAGAAGGCAAGTAGGGTTAAACCGCAAAGGACACAGAGGCCGCAGAGGTTTTTCTGTTTGTTCTCTGTGTCCTCTGCGTTCTCTGCGGTGAATAACGCCGGAGGAGTCCAATGAAGTACCACTACATCGTAGTAGGCGGCGGCTCCGCTGGTTGCGTCATGGCGGCGCGGCTGTCGGAAGACCCGAATGTAACGGTCCTGCTGCTGGAGGCGGGCCCGGACTACCCTGATTTCGACCACCTGCCCGACGACCTCAAGCTGGGCAACAACGTCTGGCTTTCCGCCTACGGACCTCACAACTGGGGTTACGAGGCCCGGATCACCGCCGAGCAGCCCAATCTCACGATTCCCCGGGGCAAGGCCACCGGCGGCTCCAGCGCGGTGAACGGCCAGGTGCTGTTGCGCGGCATCCCCGAAGACTACGACGGGTGGGCCGAGCGCGGCAACGAAGAGTGGGGCTTCACCAGTTGCCTTCCTTATTTCAACAAGATGGAGACCGATCTGGACTTCGGCGGCGGAGATTTTCACGGGAACGACGGCCCGGTCCCGGTCCGGCGCTATCCGCGGGCCGAATGGATGCCTCATGCCGTCGCCTTCGAGCAGGCGTGCGTGGCCGAAGGCTACCCCATCGACGAGGACCAGAACCACCCGGAGTCCACCGGAGTATCCCCACGGGCCCGCAACACCATCGACGGCTTTCGCATGAGCAACGCCCTCAACTACCTGGACACCGCCCGCCACCGGCTCAACCTCACGATCAGGGGCAGCGTGACGGCTCATCGCGTTCTGTTCCAAGGGAAACGTGCGGTGGGAGTGGAAGCGGAGAGCGGCGGTGAGATGTTCACCGTGGACGGCGACCAGATAATCGTTTGCAGCGGATCGGTGGCCTCGCCGCAACTGCTGATGCTTTCCGGCGTCGGACCTGCCGACCAGCTGCGGAGCTTCGGCATCGAGGTGGTGCGCGACTCGCCGGGCGTGGGTAAGAACCTGCGAGACCACCCTTCGGCGGCGGTACTCTACCGGGCTGCCGGCGCCCGCCCGGACGTCCAAGCGCCGATGACCCAGGTGGGGCTTCGCTACACCGCCACCGGTTCCAGCCTGCGCAACGACATGCAGCTTCAGCCGATGCTGATGACCAGCGAGCACCGTCCGGCCCAAGTGGCCATCGACGACGACAGCAACTACGTCGGTATGAACGCCAGCCTGCAGCTGGCCATGGGCCAAGGCGAGTTGACCCTCCAGTCGACCGACCCCAACGTCCAGCCGTTCCTGAATTACAATTATTACCAGGACGAGGAAGACCTGCGCCGGATGCGCGACGGCGTACGCCTGGCCGTGCGGGTCGCCGAACAGCCCATGTACCAGGGTGTCCTGGAGGACAGGGTCACACCCACGGACGCGGACCTCGCCTCTGACGAAGCCCTGAACGAATGGCTGCGGCGCAACTCCGGCACCTCGCACCACATCTCCGGGACCTGCAAGATGGGGCCCGACTCGGACTCCATGACGGTGGTGGACCAGTACCTCAAGGTCAAGGGCGTCGATGGGTTGCGGGTGGCCGACGCGTCGGTGATGCCCGACTGCATCCGCGCCAACACCAACGCCACCACCATAATGATCGCCGAAAGGCTCGCCGACTTCATCAAATCAGGGAAGTAAGTTCAACCGCAGAGGACGCAGAGAGCGCGAAGGTCTTTAAGGGATGCGATTTCCCTCAGTGGTTTCTGCGCTCCCTGTGGTTATAACCATGAAGCGTAGCGACGGCCGAATCCTGACCACCCACGCTGGCAGCCTGCCGCGGCCCTAGCGGCTGGTGGAGATGCTTGGTGCGGTATCGCGGGGTGAGGCTGTGGATGAGGCCGCCCTCGCCGGGACTGCCAGAGAGGCGACCGACGGTGTCGTCCGGGCGCAGGCGGAGGCCGGGGTCGATGTGATCAACGGCGGCGAGCAGTCTCGCATCAGTTTTTCCACCTACGTCACGCAACGCGTGTCAGGTTTCGGGGGCGCGTGGACGCGGCGGGGTCACCGCGACCAGCTCGAGTTTCCGTCCATTGAGCGGCCGCGGGTCGTCCAGTTGATGCGAGACGTCCCCATGTGCGTCGGAGCGTTGTCCTACGACCGCCTGGACATTGCCGAGCGGGAGTGCGACGACCTGCTCCAAGCGGTGGAGGAGTCCAGCCCCGCCCATCAAGAGCTATTTATGACCGCCGCCTCGCCGGGGATCATCGCCCTCACCATGAAGAACGACCACTACCCAACGTACGAGGACTACGTGTTCGCCCTTGCCGAAGAAATGCGCAAGGAATACGAGCTAATCGTCTCCAAGGGCCCGGTGCTGCAACTGGACTGCCCCGACCTCGCCATGGAGCGTCACATCTCCTACCAGGACGAGCCCCTGGAAGCATTCCAAGCGGTGGTGGAGCTTCACATCGAAGCCATCAATCGGGCCTTGGTGAACATTCCTCGAGGGCAGGTGCGGTTGCACGTCTGCTGGGGCAACAGCGAGGGCCCTCACCACCACGACGTGCCGCTTGAGCCGCTTGAGGATATTCTGCCAATAATTTACCGGGCCAAGGTCGGCGCGCTGGTGATGGAGATGGCCAACCCCAGACACGCCCACGAGTACAAGGTTTACCAACATCACCCGTTGCCGGAGGAGATGCTGCTGGTGGCGGGCGTCATCGACACCAAGACCAACTACGTGGAACACCCGGAGGTCGTGGCGGACCGGCTGCGCTTGGCGGTGCGGGCGGCGAGGGGCGACCCGACGCGCGTGATGGCCGGCACCGACTGCGGTTTCGACACCTCTGCGGGCTCCAACCGCGTCGACAAAGGGATCGTCTGGCTCAAACTACGCGCCATGCGGGAAGGGGCCGACATCGCCAGCCAGGAAATGTTCTAGCCAAGGATAGTTTCGAGCGCGGGACGTGGTCTCTCACGCTTGGCCGACCCACTCCGGGCAAAGCGGATCCAACTCGTCAGAAAAGATGTCCTGGAGCCGGTAGATGTCCTGCAAGGCCTGATGAACCTGAGAACAGGGATGAACCTGATGCCCGACTCCTGGACGATTCCGCTCCAGATCTCCGCGTCGCTGACTTCACGCCTAACCAATGACAATCTCCACGACCCAGCTCGGTTCGGACAGGTTGGAAACCACGCCGCCATTTATCGTGACCATCTACCCGGAGGAGGTCAAGACCACATTCTGGGACGATCTGGCAAGCGAGTTCTCTGGAACCAGGTGCTTGGGAGTACAAAAATCGGAGAGTAAGATCCACCGAGATATCCAAGCGGAGACCTACTGACGAGACGGGCCATTGAGACCGTCCCCGGCCATGGGTTTGACATCTCACTCAATCCACGGGACCATTCCGAGGGTCTCAGGCAGCTGTACCCGGTGAACCTCGGGTGGGCCGCCGGGGCAGGAGGCAGGCATGAGGTTCTTCCTACGCTTCTTCGTTCCGTTCCACAACTTTGTCTTCCGGTTGACCGGGGGACGGGCGCTGGGCCAATTCGAGTTGCCTGTGCTGCTGCTGACGACCACGGGCCGGCGGTCGGGGAAGCAGCGGACGATACCGCTGCTCTATCTCGAAGAGGACGGCACGCTGCTGGTCATCGCCTCTATGGGAGGGGCGCCCAGCAATCCGGGCTGGTACCACAACCTCGTCGCCAACCCCATGGTCGAGGTACAGACACGCGCCAGCAGGCGCTGGATGCGAGCCGAGCCTTTGGTCGGGGAGGACCGGCATCGCCGGTTCGAGCGGATCAAGGCCGCAGCGAACCGATACGCGACGTACGAGTCCCGCACTGATCGGGAGATACCGGTCGTGGCGCTGCGGGAGGTCTCGACCCGCTCAACTGATTATCCCCGAGGTCCAGGCGGAGTATGAGGCCGCTGAGGTCAGTCATTACGCCGAGCCATTCCGCCGAAGGAGACTCGCTCACCCAGTTCCGATTGTTAGACCAGTCCGCTCCCCCGTTCGCTTCGTACAGCGCCACCAGCACATCGCGGTCCGCGACCCGGACCTCTTAAGCAAGTGGTTTCGGAAGGCTGCCGGAGAAGCAGGGCTGGAGGGACTGAGGCTTCATGACCTACGCCACACTCATGCTTCCTTGATGCTTTCGAAGGAGATTCACCTGAAGGTTGTTTCGGAGCGGTTGGGCCACAGTAGCATCGGGATTACTGGTGATCTATACTCCCATGTGTTGTCTACGGTGCAAGAAGATGCAGTGAGACGTTTTGAGTCCGAGTGGAGAAGCGGGAATGGGAAAAGAATGGCAAATTCAGCTCCACCTGACCAAAAACCCTTATAATCATAGCTAAAGCCGGTGTAGCTCAGTGGCAGAGCAGCGGTTTCGTAAACCGCAGGTCAAGGCGACCATTCCGGCGGTTCGGGGGCGCCGGGCCACTAGGGGAAGATCCGCCGGTACACCCCGGGCGAACCGTCCTCATGCACCATCGTGGGCCGCACTTCGTTGGTCCATACGGGCGTAACGGCCGTCCGCCAGTTGGCCCACCCCTCGCTCTCCACCACCGATAGAGACTCCATTTCGTGGACGGTCGCGTACTTGGGGGCGCCCATAATGGCCTCGAACCTTCGCGCCCTGATGTATCCGGGGATACTGAGACACAGGGGCAGGCGTTCGTTGTTGTAGGCTTCGTTGAACTTGGCGTCCAACTCGTCGGGCACCGACATCCTGCCGACCAGCACCACCGGCGACATGCCCGCTTGTGCCGTCTCCTCTGGTAGCGTTTCGGGGTGGACCCTGCGGTAGAGGTTACGGATGTATTCGGTGCCGATGACGCCGGGGGACATTCTCTGGGACCATTCGGTGGGGTTTTTCAGCCACTTCTGCCACCCGTCGGAGTACCAGGCCTCGTGGGAGTCCAACTCGTAGCAGGCCAGGTACTTGGGCCCTCCCTCGACCGCCTCGTAACGGGCGGCGTCCAGCACGCCAGGGATGGAAAGCCGTTCGGGGATATGCTCTTCGTTATACCAGCGGTTGTACTCGGCGTCGTTCTCCGGCGCCACGTCGCTGAACACCAATAACAAGCCGTCGCCTTTCTTTGCCGCCATGTCCGTCCTCCGTTGGTCCGAAGATAGGCTGATCCGTAGATACGCGGTCCGAAATTGCCGGTTAAAGTTCAGTTGGCCGGCAGTTTATCCCAGAATCGGGTCAGAGAGAGGCGTGCCGGGGAAATACTGCCGTCCGGTGCGCAGGCTGGCCAACGCGTAACGCATCGCTTGAAACAGGGGCTCGGGCGGCCGGTCTACGGGAAACCATCCGGACCGGGAAAAAGCGTCGGGTTCGGCCAAGACCGGCTCCTGAGTACCGATATCGCCCAAAAACTCCACATCGACGTAGTGTCTGCTGTAAGCGATGATGTTGCTGACGCAGAGGAAGCGAAGCCCGCCAACCACTACCCCCAACTCTTCCAGCGCTTCTCGCCGGGCACAGTCTTCCAGGGACTCCCCCAACTCCAGGTGTCCCCCGGCCGCACCCCAAGTCTCGCCACCCAACGTGCCCCTGCGTTGGCCCAAAAAGACCAGGCCATCCCTGACAAACACCACACCCACCCCCACCTGGGGCCGGGACTCCGCAGCCGCCATAGCGCTGAGTATATCACGCGTATATCACGCTATAATTCCCTGCCTGCCATGTTGATTTTGCTGTACGTGTCCGTCGCCGTTGCCGCAATATCCTTGGTATCGTGGCTATACCTGTTGCTGGCGCGGGGCTTCTTTTGGAGGACCGACGTGTACTTGGACGCAAGCGGTCCTTGCGACTACTTCCCCGGTCCTTGGCCTCCGGTAGCGGCGATCGTCCCCGCCCGAAATGAGGCGGCGGTGCTGCCCGACACGCTGCCGGCCCTGCTGGCCCAAGACTACCCGGGGGAGCTGCGGGTGTTCCTGGTCGACGACCGCAGCAGCGACGGCACCGGCACGGCGGCCGAAGACCTCGCCTCGAGCCACGTATCGGGGAAACCGGTAACGATAGTCCGCGGCGAAGCCCTCCCCGACGGATGGGCTGGCAAGGTATGGGCTATGCACCAAGGAGTCCGGGCGGCGGCGGCGTGGGACCCGGAATACTTCTGGTTCTCCGACGCGGACATCGCCCCCGGTCCCTACGTTCTTCAGGGATTGGTATACAAGGCGGCGACTTCCGAGTCCGAATTGGTCTCCCTGATCGCCCAACTCCACTGCCGCGGCATTTGGGAACAGTTCCTCGTACCCGCCTTCGTCTATTTTTTCGCCAAGCTCTTTCCGTTCCGCTGGGTCAACGACGTTGGCAACCGCACCGCTACGGCAGCGGGCGGATGCCTGCTGGTGCGAAAGCAGACACTGGCTCGGCGGGGAGGGCTGCCCGCCGTAGCCGGCGCTATCATCGACGACTGCGCCTTGGCCCGGCTGATCAAAAACGGAGGCGACGGTACGACCCGCATCTGGTTGGGACTTGGCCGTGACGTCCGGAGCGTCCGGACCTATAACGGCCTGCCGGAAGTCTGGCGTATGGTCGCCCGCACCGCCTACACCCAGCTTCGCTATTCCATCGTGCGGCTGGCCGCGACCGTGATTGCTATGCTCGTTATTTACGGAGTTCCCGTAGCGGCGGTGTTGGGTGGCGCACTGGCCCTTGGCCTGACCGGAGACGACCGGTGGTACTGGCTGTTGGTGGCCGGACTGGGAGGTTCGACACTGGCGTCCAGCAGCTATCTGCCCATGCTGCGTTGGTATGATACCCCTCCCTCGTTCGGGTTGTTGCTGCCCTTGGCGGGGTTGGTCTATACCCTGATGACGATTGATTCGGCGCGCCGCCACTGGTCGGGCCGGGGTAGTGCGTGGAAAGGACGGACCTACGGCCCCCAGAAGAAGAGCGGCCTGAAGAAGAGCAAATAGAAGAACGGTTATAATTGTTCGAAGCATAGTCCCATATTCTCAACGCAGCGAGGTGAAGCCTGTGGCAGACATTCAAAGGACCGTGATTACCAGCGACCAGGCGCCCCGTCCCATCGGGGCCTACTCGGTCGGGATGTCGGTTAACGCCGGCCGGTTGGTGTACGTGGCCGGTCAGGTGGCTTTGGACGCCGACGGCAACTTGGTCGGTTCCGGCGACGCCGCCGCTCAGACCCGGCAGGTCTTGGCCAACATCGGCCACATCCTCGCCGGTGCGGGGGCGGGTTTCAGCAACGTCGTCGAGCTCACCACCTACGTGGTGGGCCGCGATTCCGTCCAGCAATTCATCGCCGGGCGCACCGAGGTTTACCCGGAGATTTTTCCCGACGGAGACTATCCCCCCAACACGCTGCTAGTGGTGGACGGGCTGGTGCGGGAGGAGTTCCTGGTGGAAATCAAAGCCGTGGCCGCCCTGCCCTAGCGATGGCTTTCACCCCTGCCAGTGCCGGCGGATAATACAATGGGAAGGAACTGCTATGACCCCAACCGTGAAACAATCTGGGGAATAAGCCCGAAAGACCGACAATGGTTCCAACTCCTGACCTTAATTGGGGGCGTAGCAGGTTCGGTTATACTAACGAGACTGGAAATCGTACACGGGTCCGACGGCGCCACGCCTAACGAAATGGCGCGGAATATCCTTCTGGGTATTGGCGCAAGTTTCGTGGCAGCGGGTTTCATAGCTTGGGGGCTGCTGCAAGCCAAGGAGCTAATCATGGCAATCGCCGACTGGATACGAGAAGCTACCGAAAGGAGACGCAAAAGGCTGCGAGAGGAGGGGCGCCGAGAAGGCTATGAACGGGGCTATGAAGACGCCCAAATGGGAAAACCCAAAAACCCTTTAGACGACGAACCCGGCAAGTCTTCCTAGCACGGAGGCAGCCCCTGGCCAGTCTAGACACCGTGCTGTCCCGCGAAACCGGGCGGCCCGACGGCAGTCCCGTTTCCTACGAGATCCCGGTCTCCGCGTATCCCACCTCCTCCGGAAAACTGCTGGTAAACTCCCCCGGCTCCGGAGAGTTGAAGGACGGGCGTTACGACCGGTGGGACGGCATGGCCCGGCATCTGCAGGAGCTGGGCATCGCCACCATGGTCACCTACAACGCCCCCCGCCCGGACTTCAAGGTGCAACTGGAGTGGGAGCCTTATTCCTACGAGGGGGCCAGTTGGAACCGCTTACTGGTCGAGAGCCTCTGCCACGTGGTCGACTGGTCGCTGGAACGCGCTCCCGAACTGTGCGGAGCCGAATCCCCTGACGTATACCTGTCCGGGTTTTCATCGGGGGGCTCGGCGGTCGGCGCGGTGGCGTTCAACTACTCCGAAGTCAAGCGCATCCTGCTGCTATCGGCCTACGACAGCGTGGGGGACTGGTTTTACGAAGGCATCTCCCGGTTCAAGGGGGACATCTACATGGCCTTTGGCAGCCAAGACCCAATGGCCGGCTTCTTATGTCAAATCGTCGGAATGGGCCAGCTTATGGCGTCCTCGTTTGAGGCCCGCCAGGTCCCGAACTGCGACCACCGGTTCAGCGGGGCGGTGAACAGCCAGGCGCTGGTCAAGGCTTTCTATTGGGCCTTCGACGGCGACGATAGCTTCCCGGACCCCACCGGCGCTCCTATGCTCTACGAGTGATGACAAGCCGGTGATACCGGCCGCTCTTCCCTTCGGGAAGGAGCCGGATGAAGGGGGAGCGCGAGCCCCGGCGCTCGGCGGCCAACCGCAAGCCCTTGTGTGGTATTGTGTGCAGGTTCGCAAGCAGCCTACTGTGCAAGCGAGTCCGGGAGACAATTTGGCGGCAACGGCTTCTCAAAACCCCCGTTACGAGGCGCACGAAAGCCCACCCTTCCTGGCCTCTCTGGGTTTCGGCGCACAGTTCAGCCTGATTGCTTCCGCCACCATGCTGGTGACGCCGGTTGTGGTGGCCAATGCTTCGGGAAGGGGCGACTCCTACCTGTCGTGGATGGTCTTCGCCTCTCTGGTGGTCTGCGGTGCGTCCACGCTGTTGCAGACGCGGCGGTTGGGGCCGGTCGGGGCCGGGGCCGTTCTACCCATGTTTACGGCCGCCTTTTCCATACCGTTCTGCATCAATGCGGTGGTGGACGGAGGGCCGGCGACGCTGACGACCCTGGTCCTGGTCTCGGCGGCGGCCCAACTGGTTATCTCCAGATGGCTGTTCATCCTGAGGCGACTTGTAACGCCGACCGTTGGCGGCACGGTGATGATGATACTCTCCATCACCCTCGCTTCGGTGGTGCCTCGTCTGTTGGAGGAGATATCGTTGGCCGAGCCGGTGGGGGCGCCTTTGACCGCCCTGGCCACCTTGGGCGTCATTGCCGCGCTCATCCTCCGCGGCTCGGCGGTATTGCGTCTGTGGGGGCCGATCGTGGGCATAATCCTTGGTTGCGCGGTAGCCGCGGCCTTCGGTTTCTACGACACCGAGAGGGTGATACAGGCCCCTTGGGTTGGGCTGCCGAGCGAGTGGCCGGGTCTGGGACTCGACTTCGGCATCCCGTTCTGGACACTGCTTCCGGCCTTTCTGTTTCTCGGCGTGGTTATCTCCATTCAAGCCAACGGAGAATCCATCACCCAGCAGCGGGTCGCTTGGCGGCAGGAGCGGGCCGTTGATTTCCGGCAAGTGCAGGGGGCCCTGGCCGGCGCGGGCGCGACCAATCTGCTGGCCGGCGTCGCCGGCACGGTGCCTAACATCATCAATCCGGGCGCCGTTTCCTACACCCAGACCACCGGCGTCGCTTCCCTCAGAGTTGGATACTGCATCGGCTGCATTTTCATCCTGGCCGCCTTCCTGCCCAAGGTTTCCGGGCTGCTCAGCACCATACCGGGGCCGGTAATGGCAGGATACCTCATCGTGCTATCAGGAACTCTGTTTGTTGACGGAGCGCGTACGGTTATCCAGTCCGAACAGAACCGGCAAAAGATCCTGGTGGCGGGGGTCTGCTTCTGGATCGGCGCGGCTTTCCAGTTTGGACTGTTCTCACTCCCGGGTATCGGGCCGGTATGGGGAACGCTGCTCGAAAGCGGCATAACCACCGGGGGGCTGGCCGTAGTGGTCATGGTCCTGTATCTCGAATTTACCAACCCGAGGCGTATGCGCTTCCAGTCGCAACTCGATGTCGACGCTTTGCCGGAGCTTAACGAGTTCATTGCAAAGTTCGCTGGCCGCAGGGGCTGGGATACCGCGATGCAGGAACGGTTGAGCGCGGTAGCGGAAGAAACCCTCCTGACGCTGGCCCCGCTGGACTTGGAAGGGAACGACGATGCCCGCGACGACCGCCGCTTGGTCGTTCTGGCGTCAGGCGAGGGCCCGGTGGCGGACCTGGAGTTCATCGGCGGAGGCAACGAAGAGAACATGGAAGACAGGCTCCGGCAGCTCCAGCAGTACGACTCGGAAACCCCGGTAGAGAACGAACTCTCGCTGCGGCTGCTGCGCAGCTACGCCTCGTCCGTGAAGCACCAACAGTATCGCGACGCCGACATCATTACGGTCCGCGTCGGCCCTCCCGGGACGCGATAGACAGCCGTAGCCCATCGCCGTAGCTCATGAAGGAGGAGTCTTGTCCGACAAAGACAGGCTGACCAATACCCTTATCGAACTCATCAAAATCGACAGCCCCAGCGGCGAAGAAGACGCCATTGACCGCGAGGTCAGCGCGAGGCTCTCCCGGCTGGGCTTGGAAGTCACCCACGACGGTTACAACAACATCATCGCCTATCTGCCGGGCAACGGAGAGCCGTTGCTGTTGTCGGCCCACTTGGACACGGTGGAGCCCGGCCGCGGCATCAAGCCGATAATCGACGGCGACGTGCTACGGTCTGACGGCTCGACCATCCTGGGCGGCGACTGCAAGGCGGGGTTGGCCATCGTTTTGGAAGCGCTGACCGCAGCCAAGGAGTCGGGCGGCGACAGACGGGCGGTGGAAGTGGTCTTCACCCGCCACGAAGAAGGCGGCTTGGTGGGAGCCCACCACCTGGACTTCGGGCTGTTGTCGGCCAAGTCCGGCATCGTCTTCGACGGAGAGGGGCCGCCCAACCGGGTGACAGTGGCCGCACCGTCCCAGAACGTGGTGACCGCACACATTACGGGACGGGCCGCCCACGCCGGTCTGGAGCCCGAGAAAGGCCTGTCCGCCATGCTGGTAGCCGCGGACATACTCAACCGCCTGCCCTTGGGCCGCATCGATTCCGAGACCACGGCCAACATCGGCCGTATGGAGTCCGGACTGAAGCGGAACATCATCCCGGAACAGGCCATGCTCGACGGAGAGTTCCGAAGCCGCAGCAACGAAAAGCTGGCCTGGATGGAGCAACAGTTCCGCAAAGTGTTCGACGAAGCCGCGGCCCGCTACCCCGATGCGCGGATAGCGCTGGATATCGTGAACACCTACCAGGCCTACAACGTCGTCAAAGACAACCCCGCAATCAAACTGGTCGAACGCGCCCTCGCCCGTCTGGGCTTGGAGCCGGTCCTGGAAGCGTCGGGCGGCGGGTCCGACGCCAACATATTCGTGGCGCGGGGAATAACAGCGGTGCCGGTGGGCATCGGCGTGCGGTCGTTCCACACCACTTGGGAGACCGCCGTCCTGCCGGAAGTGCTGCAGGGCGCGCAAATGTGCGAAGCCGCCATTCTCGGCGAATAGGATACCGGCCGATGCAACGCGTCCATATAGTCGTATTCGACGGTCTCCAGCCAGCCCAAGTAACGCCGGAGCTGATGCCCAATCTCTCGCAACTGGCCGCCGGGGGAGTGACCTTCAGCAACAACCACGCCGCCTTTCCGACCGTCACCCGGGCGAACGTCGCGACGATGGTTACCGGACACTACCCCGGGGCTCACGGTTTGACCGCGAACATGCTGGTGATACCGGAATTCGATCCCCAACGCGCTATCGGCGCAATGGAGCCCGCCCTGTCCCAAGTCGCAACCAAAACACCGGTGTTGCTGCGGCCGACACTGGGCGACATTCTCCACCGGCACGGCCAGGAGTTTGTCGCAGTCGGCGCCGGGACATCCGGCAACGCCTACCTGCAGAATCCCAACGCCGAGACCCACGGCGGGGCGACCATCCACCCCGACTTCTGCCTGCCGCGGTCGTTGCACGAGCATATCATCGCCAGATTCGGCCCGTGGCCGGACCGTGCGGCGCCGGCTCCCCACAAGCTGGCTAGAGCGGTGGATATCGTCACCCGGTATGTCTTACCCGAACGGCAACCCGCCGTTTCGCTGCTGTGGTTTTCCGAGCCCGACTCCTCTCAGCACGCCCACGGCGTCGGCTCTCAAGCCGCCGGCGACGCCATTCTGGAAGCCGACCGGCAATTTGGCAGACTGCTGAGCTGGTTGGACGAGCAAGGTCTGTCCGGGGAGACCAACGTGATTGTAGCTTCAGACCACGGCTACTCGACCATATCCGAGGTCATCGAAGTAGAGGCGCTATTGCGTGAGGCGGGGTTCCCGCCGGGAGGCGGACCGGGCGGCGTAACCGTTGCTCCCAACGGGGGCTCGGCGCTGTTTTACACCTCCGAGACCAAGGGCCGCCCAGGCTCGACGATTGATCGGCTCGTGGGGTGGCTGACCGCCCAGCCGTGGTGCGGCGCACTGGTGGCGTCCGATGCCGCCGGAACCATCGAGGGGACTCTGCCCGCGAGCCTGATCGGTCTGGAGGGGCCCCGCGCCCCATGCCTGACCATGTCCTTCCGTTGGGACTCCACGCCCAACGACGCCGGACTCGCCGGCCATGCCCCGTCCACCAGCCTTGCCCCAGGACTCGGCCAGCACGGCTCCATGAGCCCCCACGAGACCCGCAACGTGCTCTTCGCCAAGGGGCCAGCGTTCAAGCAGTCCGCAGCCGTCGCCAGTCCCACGGGCAACGTGGACCTCGCACCCACCATTCTCCACCTGCTGGGCCTGCCGGGCGGCGAAGCGATGCACGGACGCATCCTTCACGAAGCCCTCTTGGGCGGGCCGGACTCCGTAGCCTGGCAGACTACGAAACACGAGGCAGGGCGCGAGACATCGAATGGGCGGTACCGGCAGCGGATTATCGTATCGAACGCCGGCAGCACGGTTTACCTGAATGAAGGTTCCGGTTGGTTTGAGTCCCGTTGACGCTCCACGCCGGGCCAACGATAATACGATATGCCCAACTACGAAAGACTGTTGAGACGCGTATTCTCCGGACAGTCCGACGTCAATATCCGATTCAGTTCCCTCTGTGGCCTGTTGCTGAGGATGGGCTTCAATGAAAGAATCGTCGGCAGCCACCACGTCTTTACCAAACCGGGCCTCCCCGAGCGAATCACCGTCCAGCCCATCGGCAGTAAGGCAAAAGGGTATCAAGTGAAGCAGATTCGAGAAATTTTTGAGGAATATCCCGCTTGGGAGTGGCTCGATGAATAAATACGAAATCATCATATACTGGAGCAACCAATACGGCCATTACATAGCCGAGGTGCCGGAACTGCCCGGCTGCATTGCCGACGGCGACACCCCAGAAGCCGCCCTGGCAATGGCGCAAGAGGTCATTCAGATTTGGATTGACACCGCAAAGGAAGATGGTTGGCCTATCCCTGAACCAAAAGGCCGACGACTCATGCTCGCCTAATCGAAAACCAAACCCTGAAGGAGCATCAACATGGCAGCAATAACCAAGAAACGCCAGCTGGGCCGCCAGGTCGCCATCGTGGGGGCCGGATTGTCCGAATTCGGGGCCTTCCC
The DNA here is from genome assembly GCA_965220625.1 of Dehalococcoidia bacterium. Taxonomy (GTDB): domain Bacteria; phylum Chloroflexota; class Dehalococcoidia; order Lucifugimonadales; family UBA3495; genus VXOI01. Next base: position 1,135,168 of record CBDCQN010000001.1, on the reverse strand, counting down.
TGAGAAGGACAGTCGCGACCTGTTCGTGGAAGCCTTCCAGGCCATGGTGGAGACCATGGACCAGCGCTTCGACATCGAGGACATCGAGTGCGCGTACGTCGGCAACTATTCCTCCGACCTGTTCGAGACCCAAGGCCATACGGCCCCGATCGTGGCTGACTGGCTGGGCATAACCCCCATCCCCATCACCCGCATCGAGAACGCCTGCGCCTCCAGCGGCAGCGCCCTCCGGGAAGGCGTGATGGCCATCGCCAGCGGAATGTACGATGTGGTGCTGGTGGGCGGCATGGAGAAGATGACCAACCTGCCCACGGAGGGCGTGACCGACGTGCTGGCGTCGGCCGCCGACGGCCTCTATGAAGTGCCCGCCGGCCTCACCTTCCCCGGCATCTTCGGCGCTATCGCCAAGGCCCACATGGACCGGTACGAGACCAACCTGGACCACCTGCTCAAGGTGGGCATCAAAAACCACCAGAACGGGGCCCTCAACCCGAAGGCCCAGTTCCAGACGACCATCAACGACATGATGGAGCGCCGCAAAGCACGGGCCGAGCAGCGCGGCCACCCCGTCCCCGATTGGCAGTCGGAGTTGGACTTCCTGAGGGACGAACAGGCCAACCCCTGGATCGCTTGGCCCTTGCGGCTGTACGACTGCGCTCCCATCACAGACGGGGCATCATGCGTTCTGTTGGTTTCGGCCGACATCGCCCACAACTTCACGGACCGTCCGGTGTCCCTGGCCGGCATCGGTCAGGCCTCGGGCAAACCCTTGCACGACGCCGAGGAACTGACATCCCTCTCGGCCGCCAAGGAAGCCGCGCGCCAAGCCTACGAGATGGCCGGAATCACCGCCGACGACGTCGACTTGGCGGAAGTCCACGACTGCTTCACCATCGCTGAGATCGTGGCCAGCGAGGACCTGGGCTTCTTCGCGCCTGGGGAGGGCCCCCGGGCCGTAGACGAAGGCCGCACCGCCCTGCACGGCGACCGCCCCATCAACACCTCCGGCGGACTGAAGGCCAAGGGCCATCCGGTGGGGGCGTCGGGCATCGGCCAGGTGGTTGAGATATACCACCAACTGCGAGGGGAAGCCGGCGAGCGCCAGGTCAAAAAGCCAAATGTCGAGGTGGGATTGACCCACAACGTGGGCGGCACCGGCGGCACCTGTGTCGTGAACGTGCTGCGGCGGGGGTAAGGCTCTGATGGCCAGCGAATTCAACGCCGCCAACTTCTACAAGAAGCTCCAAGAAGCCGGGCAACTCACCGGCATCCGTTGCAAGAATTGCGGGCACACCGCTCCGGAGGCGCGGCCAATGTGCCCGGTTTGCCACGGTTTCGATGTCGAGTGGCACGCCTTCAGCGGGAGGGCCAGCCTCGCCACATTCACTTGCATCTCGATAGTCCCCGAATACATGGGCAAGAAGGGATACGGGCGGGACAACCCCTACTGTACCGGCATCGTCACTCTGGAGGAGGGCCCCCGGATCAGCGCCCGCATCACCGGTGTCGACGGCAACCAGCCCCAGAATATCCGGACCGGCATGCCCATGGTGCTGGACATGGAAGACTTCGACCCGGACCATCCGTCCCTCTCCTTCAAGCCGGCATAGTAGGGAAATAGAAAGGACACCAGTCGCAATGTCTGTGCTGATAATCTCCATAGTGGTAATAATCGTCGGGTTTGCCGTGCTCTTGGTTGGAGCGTTTTTCGGGATTAGCTACCTGACGAGACGGAAGGAAGCGGCAGACCTGAACCGGTACCTGAAGGGCGAAAGCTGCAAGTGGGAAAGAATTCCGACCACGGGTGGGGCCGCAACTGATACCGAAGGAGACCTCCTGTACAAGAACACCGCGCCGGAATCCAACGGAATAGAAATGCGCGCGTACTACTCCCGTCCGCCCGCAGGCGCCGAGGACGAAGGCGTCTGCCTATCGATTATCGACCCAAGGCGTACCAACGGAATGATCCTCAACGGCTTCGAACACGTGCTGGACGCAATGCAATTCGGCGACGGCCTCTGGAACGACCAGTTCCTCGCCGACACCGGAATAATGGAAAGAATGATCACTGAGAAAAGAGTAGCTTGGGACCAACTCCAAAGAGAGATAATCGTAGGCCACTACAGCCTGTTTATGTAGGGGCTGTCCGGGCCGGGACTATGTTCCGTTCAAATCGGCTCGAATAGACCGAAGCCCGGCGCGAGGTGCGTCGGGCTTCTTTGTTACGGTCCTGATTGTTGGCGGCGCGGGCTAGTCGAAGCCGCGGGTCCCGATCCAGCCTACTTGGGAGACGTCGATCATTTCGCCGTTGGGGCCCGTGTACTTGGTCTCGACGTTCTGATGCCGGGGGCCGGTGTTGCCCATGTGAAGGGCGGCGTTTACTTCTTCCATCGGCTGGGAATTGGCGCTGACCAACCGCGCCTCGATATCCTCGAGGCTTTCCACTTCGAAGCCGATGTGGTGGATGCCCTCCCAGTCCTTGCCCCGCTCTCCGGCCACGGCGTCGCTCTGAAAGTCCAGGATGGCCATGTTGATGTTCCCGTCGCTCAGCATGAAACCCTTGGCGTTCTCGCCGTCCAACTGGGCAACCTCGCGTAGGCCGAACACTTCGGAGTAGAACTTGGCGGTCTTGGCGGCGTCGTTGGTGGCGATGGCGATGTGCTTGATTTGGGGCATTTCGCTGCCTCCCCTAGAGTAAAATGAAAGCCTGTTGATAGTCCGGCAAAGATACCACGTTTGCCCGAACGCCGCCAGCGCAACAGGCTCACGCAGGTTCGGGCAGAGAGCGCGAAGGAGGCGCGGAGAGTAACGGGCATCCATCATGTGCTCGGCGTCCTTCGCGTACTCTCCGCGCCCTCTGCGTGAAATTGGCTTGATTGCTTTTGGTGTATACTCGAAATGCAATTCTCGCGGAGTGATGAGTGTTATGAACGTCCCTAACAAGATGAAATTCGGCGTGTTTATGGCGCCGTTCCACCGTGTCGGTGAGAACCCGACGTTGGCTTTGGAGCGCGACCTGGAGTTGATCCAGTGGCTGGACACCCTGGGCTTCGACGAAGCCTACATCGGCGAACACCACAGCGCCGGTTGGGAGACGATCTCCTCGCCCGAGCTGTTTATGGCCACCGCCGCCGAGCGCACCAGAAACATCAAGCTCGGGTCGGGCGTGGTCAGCCTTCCCTACCATCATCCTTACATGGTGGCCAATCGCTTCGTCCAACTGGACCACCTGACCCGCGGCCGGGTGATCTTGGGCGTCGGTCCGGGAGCGTTGGCCTCCGACGCCCTGATGCTGGGCATCAAGCCGGAGAACCAGCGGGCAATGATGGACGAGTCGTTGGGCGTCATCATGCGGCTGATGACCGAGACCGACCCCATCTCTTACAAGAGTGATTGGTTCGAGTTGAACGAGGCCGTGATGCAGTTGCGGCCCTACCAGCAACCCCACGTCCCGGTGGCCGTGGCCTCGGTGGAATCGCCGGCCGGCGTCACAGTTGCAGGCAAGTACGGCGCGTCGGTGCTGTCCCTGAGCGTGCCTCGCGACACCATCCGCCGCACCTCGCTGATGGAGCTCTGGGACATCTGCGAGGAGACCGCCGCCGAGCACGACAAGACGGTGCACCGGGAGGACTGGGGCATCGTGATGGGTATGCACCTGGCCGACACCAAACAGCAGGCCTTCGAGGACATTCGCGAGGGCAGCGCGCGGGTTGTCACCGAATATTTCGGGCGCACACTGGGCAACCCGGTGCCGGAGGTCCCCCGGGACCAGATAGTCGACTTCATGGTGGACAACAACCAGTGGATCGTCGGCACCCCCGACGACGCCATCGCCGGCATCGAGCGGCTGCAGGAGATCAGCGGCGGGTTCGGGAAGTTCATGATCCGGGTGGAGGACTGGGCGCCCCGCGACAAGCTGCACCGCAGCTACGAGTTGCTGGCCCGCTACGTGATGCCCCGGTTCCAGGGCTCACTCATCGGCATCGAGACCTCCAACCAGTGGGCCGCCGAGCGCATCGAGGTGCTGCAGGCCAACCGTTACGCCGGCCTCAAGGCCGCCACCGACGCATTCGACGCTGGCCGCAGCCGGAATTAGGGCGATGGACTCGAAATACATATCGCACGAAATCAACAGGGAAAACCTGCACTGGCTCATCGACAAGCTGCCGGAGTGCGAGGTCGAGGTGACTTACTGGGTCGTGCTGGCCCACCTGAAGCAGCACGACCCATTCATCTGGAAGTTAATGACCGCGCCTTACGATGACGAGGTGGAGGAGTCTGAAGAACAGCGCCTTGCCACCGAGGAGGCCGAGGAAGACATGCGGGCCGGACGATGGTCCACGTTGGAGGATGTAAAACAACGGTTGGGTATTCCTCGGTGATATGGGATGTCCGCGTATCGCGCCGCGCTGACCGAGACCTAGGAACTTGGACCCACCTGTCTACGTCCGCGTAGTGGCGGAAATAAACAAATTGGCGGAAACGAATCGAGGAGACCTGATAAAGTTACGTGGTATGACCAACACATGGCGACTGCGGGTTGGTGATTAGCGGGTGAGGTTGAAGTTCCACAAAGAAGAAGGATTCTTTGAGGTATTGAGAGTCCAACACCGCCGGGAGGCTTACAGGTAGGCGCGCCCCTGCTGGGCGTCGATTTGACACCAAGGGTAATCATGCGAAAGACCAAAATCATCGTGACTGTCGGCCCCTCCTCCCGGGACGAAGAAACCTTGGACCGGCTCATCGCCGGCGGTATGGACTGCGCCCGGTTGAACTTCTCCCACGGCACCCACGACGAACACGCCGAGGTCATCTCCAAAATCCGGCGGCTGTCCAAGCGATACGGACGGCCAGTGGCGGTGCTTCAAGACCTGGGAGGAATCAAGCTTCGGTTGGGGCATTTGGCCGAGCCGGTGCAGCTTACCGTCGGAGAGGAGATCGCCTTGTCCGCCGACTCTGGGCCCCCCGGACCAGGGGTGCTGCCCTTTCCCCAGCCCGGCGCGCTGCGGAACCTCCGGGTGGGCAACAGCGTTTTCATCGCCGACGGCACTGTGCGTCTGGAAATAACGGAATCGGCCCCGACCAGGGTTGTCGCCAGGGTGTTGACCTCGGGGGTGGTGTCTTCCTACAAGGGGGTCAACCTGCCGGGGACCATAATCGACGATCCGGTCTTCACTGAAAAAGACAAGGTCGACCTCAAATTCGGCGTGAAGCAGCAGGTGGACTGGGTGGCTGTGTCCTTCGTGCGCACCGCGGAAGACATCCGCTACGCCAGGGAGCACCTGAACGCCGCTGGCAGCAAAGCCCTTTTGATGGCCAAGCTGGAACGGGGCGAGGGTATCGACAATATCGACTCCATATTGCCCGAAGTGGACGGAGTAATGGTGGCCCGCGGCGACCTTGGGGTGGAAATTCCCATGGAGCGGGTGCCCGGGGTACAGAAGAACATCGTCAGCAAGGCAAACGAAGCGGGCAAGGTGGGCGTCATCGCGACCCAGATGCTTCATTCCATGGTCGTTTCTCCCACCCCGACCCGGGCCGAAATCTCGGACATCAACACCGCGGTCTTGGACGGATGCGACGCCATCCTCCTTTCCGACGAGACCGCCATGGGCAACTACCCGGTGGAGACCCTCCGGGTGGCGGTAGCCACGATCAACGAATCCGAGCGGATGTATTCCTTTTACAAAGATCTAGGGGCCCGGGACCGGACCCAGGCAATCGCGTCGGCGGCGGCACAGTTGGTGCGCGCTACCGGGTCAAAGCCGGTGGTGATCACCAGCACCGGGCGGGCGGCGTTGGAACTGGCCCGCTACCGTCCCGACGGGGACATTTTCGCCTTTTCCCATGACCCGGCAGTGCTTCAAAAGCTCTGCCTTGGCTGGGGGATCACACCAGCCGGGGTAGTTCCTCCCTTGGAGGACGTGGCCCAACTGGTCTCCTCCTTGATTCAGGCGGCCTTGGACACCGGCAGCATCACCGACACCGACGTCGTGACCATAGTACACGGATTCCTTCCGGGAGTTTCGGGCACCACGAACGCGGTACAGGTCCTGGACATGCGGGAATACCTGTCGAACGCGGGCCGCGCCAAGACCGCGGTAACAAGTGAGACGAACAGATAGTAACCTGTTCGAGCTACGGAGTCTCTGGGACGACGCAGCGCCCAACAGGGAGGCGGCATGGAACTCACAGAAGCAATTGTTCGTGAACAATTCGGGAATCTGGCGGTAGTCGCCGAAGAAATGGAGTCGTTCCAGAAGGCAGCTAAGCTTCTCTCGTCCCAGCAGCCCCAATTGGCCGCCAAGTATCCGAATCAGTGGATTACTGCCCTTGATGGCAAGGTAGCGGTCCACTCGGAAACCTTAGAATCTCTGATGACCGAAGTTGACGATAGGAAAGTGCCGCAGCGGAGCCTCATCATCCGGTTCACCGGCGAGAGCAACCGCAAATTGGTTGTGTGAATCCGCCGGTGTTAAGAGGCAGGTTCGAGGACACAACTGGGCGGCCCTATCTGGATGGCCGCCTTTCGCTTCCCCGGCTTGGAATACTAGAGGACGTTTCGTTCATCGTCGATACCGGCGCTGACACTACATTGCTCATGCCTGTAGACGCTATTCGTATGGGAATCAACTATGGGCAGCTAGGCTTGACGATATCGCTAGGAAATCAATGTTCTGGGCACATCAAGAACAAATGATATTCGCCGCCGATTTTCTTGACGCACATGATTGTCATTGGGAGGACGCAGAATCTCTCTACCTCCAACAACGTTGGTTAAATGCGGACCAACTGTATGGGTTCAGTGCGGAGTGTGGACTAAAGGCGGTCATGCAAGGCTTGGGAATGACAGTCAACCAATGGGGAGCTCCCTCAAATAAGGAACACAAGAGCCATATACAGGACCTTTGGAAACATTTCCAGACGTTCTGTAATGGCAATTCTGGAGGTCGATACGTTGTGGTGCTACCTTCTGGAGAACCCTTTTCAGATTGGTCACATCACAATCGTTATTCGAATCGCAACAACTTTCACAAGCGCAACGTGGATACACATCGCACTACAGCAGCTCAAATTCGCCAAATAGCGAAGCAAGCTCGATTGGATGGGGTCGTATGAACTCTTCACTAGTGCCTTTCGATAGTATTACAGGTCACGTTGTGGATTCGGTAGCTTCGTCAATTTCGTCGATAAAATCGGCCGTTCCCGTTTATTTGGTAAGGGACCTATTGGGGAAAGTACGCATCGCTGTGTCAGATGATATTGATGGCAATAAGAGTATTTCTTTGGTGATTAATGAGTTGGCCAACAAACTTTATGAGGCGTTGGGACCACATGCATATTCACCAGATACTGCTGTGCTCTACGCAGATCAAAGCACGCTGGATACGCTTTCAGATATCGCACTAGAAATCGACACGGGTGTGTATTGGGTGGATCGTTTGGTAACATGTCGTGGCTGGTGGACTGTCGGCGAGCTTGATTCGGCCCGTACAACCACTCGCTATACCCTTTTTTCCATCAAGGGAGGGGTGGGCCGTAGCACTACTGCTGCCGTTTTGGCTATGCACCTAGCGAACAGCGGCGAATCGGTGATGGTAATTGATTTGGATTTGGAGTCTCCTGGCCTGTCTTCAGCATTGCTGGAACCACCAGTTCAGCCTCAGTTCGGCGTCACGGACTGGTTTGTGGAAGACTTGGTTGGACAGGGCAAGTTGCTAATCACTGACATGGTAGCGGTGCCGCACTGGTCTCATTCCCTGGAAGGCGACGTGTGGATAGTGCCGGCCCACGGGTATGACCCAGGTGAATATTTGGCAAAACTTGGGCGCGTTTACATGGAAGCAGGTGGACCTTGGACGGACCGCCTTCAACGACTGTTGACTCAACTTGAGCTTGAATATAAACCCAATATAGTCCTGATTGAAAGCCGCAGTGGACTACATGACCTCGCATCAGCCACTGTGACCGATATCGGAGCCCAAGTTATTGTTTTCGCAACGGATTCCGAAAGCACCTGGGTTGATTACGAAGTGCTGTTTCGGCATTGGCAAAAGTACAATTTGGCGACGAAGATCCGAGAGCGGCTTTCCTTTGTGTCTGCCCTAACGCCGGAGCTACACGGTGAGGACTATTTGAGAGGTTTTCGAGAGCGAGTGTGGAAATTGTACTCTGAATACTTGTATGATGAGGTGGATCCCTTCGGCGATACCGATGACCTGTTTTCGTTCGACATAGATCATGAGGACGCCCCTCACATACCGATCCCGATACTATGGACGCGCGGGCTGGCCGCTGGTACGTCGTTACGCAACTTGGAGAAGGAAGCTGCTCGATTTGCCTACTCAGAGTTTCTGGAAACTTTCGACAATATCCACAGAGAATTGAAAAACAGAGCGGCCCAATGAGTAAGGAAATTGGTTTAGACGAAATACGATTTGCTTTCTCTACTCTTCCAGAGGAAACCACCCATGGGGTACAGTTGGAACGTCAGTATGTTTATTTGCCATGGTCTCATCGGAGAGCTATGGACCCCGATAACTTACTGGTGACAGGTTCTCGTGGTGCCGGAAAAACATTTTGGTGGCACGCTCTTCAAGACTCAGATGTTCGCAGTTTGATTTCGCGTGCTACCAACCGTTCTGGCTTAACGTCGGATACCATAGTTCGAACCGGCTTTGGTGTCAGGCAAGACCCTTATCAATATCCGAGTAAAGACGCCATACTGAACATCACCGAGTATGGTATAGAGCCAAGAATCATCTGGAGGACGGTACAGGCTTGCCATATAGCACCGGACACACATCCCCTTAAATCAAAAGAGTCGTGGCTAGATCGTACAATATACGTCCGAGATTCTCCTGAAAACATTGACCGCTTGTTTTTCGACTATGACAATGAACTGGACAGAAAAGGAGAATACTTTCTGATTTTGTTCGACGCCCTGGACCGTTGCGCTGACGACTGGAGAGCAATGTATCGTGCCATCCGTGGTCTGTTGCAGACAGCTCTCGAAATGCGGTCATATCGACGCTTGAGAGTGAAGGTGTTTTTGCGGACAGATCAGGTGGATAGAGGTCAGATCGCTGATTTCCCTGATGCTACAAAAGTCCTTTCGACCGCTGTGGAATTAGATTGGTCAAGGCGAGAGCTTTACGGTCTTCTTTGGCATTGCCTCGCGAATGGGCCCAAGGGAGCGTATTTTAGGGAATTATTCGGCGCCGGAAGTTGGCTCACAGCGGACTTCGGTGGACAGCATGCGTACGCTTATGCGCACAGGATACCTGGCGAAGGAGAACAAAGAGGAAAGTTCCACGAGATAACAGGACCGTGGATGGGGCGGGGTCCAAAGAGAGGATTCCCGTATACTTGGATTCCAAACCATCTCGCCGACACCGATGGAAAAGTGAGCCCTCGTTCATTTTTCGCCGCCCTACGTGAAGCCGCAGAACATACGACATCTGAACATCCGGGTTACCAATATGCTCTGCACTTCGAAAGTATCAAGAGTGGAGTTCAGAAGGCTTCAGAGATACGGGTTGGAGAAATTAGAGAGGACTACCCCTGGGTTGACCAGGTGTTAGCTCCTCTCGAGGGTCTAACGGTTCCGTGCGAGTTCGATCAGGTCAAAGAACGATGGCTCGGCCATTCGGTTTTGGAGAATCTCTCAGACTCGGTGGAACGATACGCAGTGAAATTACCACCACAGCGTCTTGAGGATGGGGCTGAAGGAGTGAGAAGTGACCTTGAGGGTTTGGGTGTTTTCTTCAAAATGCGGGACGGCCGAGTCAATATACCTGATGTATTTAGGGTAGGATACCGAATAGGCCGCAGGGGAGGCGTGAGACCTGCTAGAGCTTCTTAGAGCAAGGATCCCTTTGCATAATTTTTGTAATAGCCTGAGTGGTAGCGCGGGTGTATGCTCTGTTGAAGCTTGGGCAGCTAAGTTCCTGGGGACAGGTTGCGCGGGGCACTAATGATGGGGTTGCAGCTTCGTGTCCAAGAGTCGGCCGCTATTGTTGTCACGAGCGCGCCGTAGGGACGTTTACGGCCAAAATACGGTCGTTGTACCACGATAACCTCAGTCCAGCCATAAGGCTAGGGCATGTTTAAAGACCCCGCTGGTTGGGTTGGAGTGTAGTGTCTGAGTTTAGATTGAGGGGCGGAACGTAGGACTTGGAGACTTCACTGATGAGCAGTGGCAACGGTTGATCCATCAGAGCAGTGGCCGCCGATTTGGACGCCCGGGCCAAACCATCGCACCAGCATTGACCTAGAGGCCCCCAGAACCTACCAGCAGCGGTAGAGGTCTTCCTACTTAAGCCACAGACTTTTCCAGTATCCTGCAATGTAAGAGAATCAGTTAGCAGGGGTTTCTTACAAGGCAAACAACAGCTCAAAAACGGTACTGTCTACCGTCAAGTCCACCCCATCTGCGAGGGATGGATATGTCACTGTGATCTTACATGCTGGCCTCCAGATTGACCGCCCACGAGTAGTGCAGTTTTCCGTTGCTATTGTGTCTTCCGAATGAGCTTTCGTCTAACCATCTGCACTCATTCGCCTCGGCTGTACCGGACGGCTGTCCGTATGTGCCGGGCTTTCCCCGGCTCGGACTACTACAAGGGCTCCGTGACCATAGGGCTCTCGCCACCCAGGCCATCCCGCGTTCCGTTCACATAGGACGTCCGACCGTGACTTAGTAACTATCTCAAAACCCGGTAGATTCGCTGAGAGACGGCCAATCGCCAGGCTAGCGCGTGGACTCCCGCTTTCGCGGGAAAGACGGGTAGGGCGGGCAGACCGTTTTGAGATAGTTTCTTAGAGATCTGCCGCCCGTCACCAGAGATTATGAATGTACCCTCATTGCTAGGTAGAGACGTTTTGGACAGGTGGTGTATGGTCTATAGTCCAACGACTGACCGCTTGACGTTTCAAGTCATTTCAGCGGATTACAGCCATCCATTGTAGGGCTCAGTTCGTCGAGAAGAGGCCTGACGCCTTGGGGCAGCAAAGATCAAGTAGAGGGGTAATTGGCCAGCCTAGACGGCGGTGAGCGACCGGGGAAGGTTGGTTTCGCCCATGATATAAAGGTCGATGGCGCGTGCGGTTTCCCGGCCTTCGGCAATGGCCCAGACTACCAGGGACTGGCCGCGAGCGGCGTCACCGGCGGCGAAGACCCCAGGGACCGTAGTCATGCGGTTGTCACCTATCTTGACGTTGCCCCGAGGGTCCAGTTCCACGCCGAGCTGGGTCAGCAACCCATCGTGTTCCGGATGCAGGAAGCCCATCGCCAGCAGCACCAACTCCGTCTCGACTTCGAAGCTGCTGTCGGGGGCCTCGGTCATAGCCGGACGTTCGCCGTTGGCGGGAACGCTCCACTCCACCCGCACCCCGTGCAGCCGCTCCAGCTTGCCCCCGCTGCCGGAAAATGACTTGGTGAGTATCCCGTAGTCGCGGACCCCGCCCTCCTCGTGGGCCGCCGAGGAACGCAGTATCAAGGGCCATTCCGGCCAAGGGTTGTTTTCGGCGCGGTCCGGCGGAGGCTCGGCCAGCAGTTCGTACTGGTAGACTACTTCGGCCCCTTGGCGGTGAGCGGTGCCGAGGCAGTCGGCCCCGGTGTCTCCGCCGCCCAGAATCACGACCCGCTTTCCCTCGGCCGAGATTCGCTCTTCTGCTACCACTTCCTCGCCGGAATTGAGCTTGTTCTGTTGGGTGAGGTACTCCATGGCGAAGTGGACGCCGTCCAACTCACGGCCCGGGACCGGCAGATCGCGCGGGTCGGTGGAACCCATGGAGAGGCAAACGGCGTCGAAATCGTTGAGCAACCGGTCGGCCGGGAAGTCTATCCCCACGTTTACGCCAGTTTCAAAGGTGACGCCCTCCTCGGCCATGATGTCGAGGCGGCGTTTCAGCACGTCTTTGTCGAGCTTGAAATCGGGAATGCCCAGCGCCAGCAGGCCGCCAACGTAGTCGTCCCGCTCGAACACCGTTACCGTGTGACCGGCCCGGTTGAGTTGCTGTGCGGCAGCCAAACCAGCGGGCCCGGAGCCGACGACTGCCACCTTCTTGCCAGTGCGTATTGCCGGCTGTTCCGCCTTGATCCAGCCGTTTTCGAAGCCCCGGTCCGCAATTTCCTTCTCCACGTATTCGATGGTCACCGGGTCGGAGTTAATGCTGAGGACGCAACTCGCCTCGCAGGGAGCGGGGCAGATGCGCCCGGTAAACTCCGGAAAATTGTTGGTGGAAAGCAGGGTGCGCAGCGCCTGCTCCCAATCTCCGATATAGACGAAGTGGTTAAACTCGGGGATAACGTTCCCCAAGGGACAGCCGGTGTGGCAGAAGGGGACCGCGCAGTCCATGCAACGCCCGCCCTGCTCCCGGGCGGCCGCCTCCGGCCAGCGCTGGTACAACTCGCGGTAGTCACCGACACGCTCGGTGACCGGCCTCCGTTCCGGGGGCTGACGGTCCGCCCGCATGAATCCGCTGGGGTTAGCCATGGATTGCCGCTTCCATCTCACGGTCTGCCAATGCCGCAGCCATTCGTTCTTCCAGCACACGGCGGTAATCGCGGGGCATGATTTTCTTGAACTTGCTCAGGCTGGCATTCCAGTTGGCGAGTATGCGGCCAGCCGGCCCGCTGCGGGTGTGGCGGTAGTGCTCCTCGACCAACTCCTTGAGAATGGCTGCGTCCTGCTCTTCCGACACGGTTTCAAGGTCGGCCATGCCACCGTTGAAGCGAATTTTGAAGTCGTCTTCTTCGTCGTAAACGAAAGCGATGCCGCCGCTCATCCCGGCGGCGAAGTTACGGCCGGTGGGACCCAATACTACGACGACGCCGCCGGTCATGTACTCGCAGCCGTGGTCGCCCACCGCCTCTACCACCGCTTGTACGCCGCTGTTGCGGACGCAGAAGCGCTCGCCGGCTACGCCGTTGATGAAGGCCCGCCCGCCAGTGGCCCCGTACAGGGCGACATTGCCGATGATGATGTTTTCCTCGGGGACGAAGGCGGCTTTGGGGTCCGGAGAGACCACGATCCTGCCGCCGGACATCCCCTTGCCCATGTAATCGTTGGTGTCGCCTTCCAGAAGTATGCTGATTCCCTTGGCCAGGAAGGCCCCGAAACTCTGGCCGGCGGAGCCGCTGAATTTGACCTTTATGGTGTCTTCAGGCAGTCCGTCTTCGCCGTAGCCCTTGGCGACCTTGCCGCTCAACATCGCGGCCACGGTCCGGTTGGAGTTCCGGATCGGCAGGTCGATTTCCACCGCCCGGCCATCGTCCAAGGCGGGTCCGGCAAGTTCGATGAGCTTGTGGTCAAGGGCCAACTCGAGCCCGTGGTCCTGCTCCTCGGCGCAGTAGACCGGCTCGCCGGGAGTGGTCGCTTCCTGCCGGTAAAGCAGGCGGGAGAAGTCCAAGCCTTGGGCCTTCCAATGCTCGATGGCCCGCCGGGGGTCCAGGGCATCGACCCGGCCGATCATCTCGTTAACCGTCCGGAAGCCCAGTTCCGCCATGATCTCCCGCATTTCTTCGGCCAAGAAGGTGAAGTAGTTGACCAGGTGTTCGGGCTTGCCGGCAAACTGCTTTCTCAATTCGGGGTCCTGGGTGGCGATGCCCACCGAACAGGTGTTGAGGTGACACTTGCGGAGCATGATGCAACCGCTCACCACCAGCGCGGAGGTGGCGAAGCCAAACTCTTCGGCTCCCAGCATCGCGGCGATCACGGCGTCGCGGCCCGTTTTGAGTTGCCCGTCGGTCTGTACCACGATCCGGCTGCGCAGGCCGTTGGCCACCAGTACCTGCTGGGTCTCGGCGATACCCAACTCCCACGGGAGACCCGCGTACTTGATGGAGGATTCGGGAGAAGCCCCGGTGCCGCCGTCATGGCCGCTGATGAGCACCACGTCCCCGTGGCCCTTGGCGACGCCGGCAGCCACGGTCCCCACCCCCACCTCGGCCACCAGTTTCACGTGAATCCTGGCATCGGGGTTGATGTTCTTGAGGTCGTGAATCAGTTGGGCCAGGTCCTCAATGGAGTAAATGTCGTGATGAGGCGGCGGGGAGATCAACTCCACTCCGGGCGTGGTGCGGCGCACCCAACCGATGTACTCGTCGACCTTGTGGCCGGGCAACTGGCCGCCCTCGCCGGGCTTGGAGCCCTGGGCCATCTTGATCTGCAGATCGGTGGCGTTGATAAGGTAGTTGGGGGTGACGCCGAAGCGCCCCGATGCCACCTGCTTGATGGAGCTGCTCCGTTGGTCCCCGTTGTCGTCGGGGGTGTAGCGGTGATAGTCCTCGCCGCCCTCGCCGGTATTGCTGCGAGCGCCCAGACGGTTCATGGCGATGGCCATAGTCTCGTGGGCCTCGCGGCTGATGGAGCCCAAGGAAGCGGCGCCAGTGGCAAACCGTTTCACGATTTCCAAGGCCGGTTCCACCTCATCTATGGGAACGGGACCAAGGTCTTCTTTGAATTCCAGGAGGCCGCGCAGGGTGGCGATCTTGCGGCTCTGGTCGTTGCTCAAGCGGGCGAAGGAACGGTACACGTCACGGTCGTTGGTCCGCGCCGCGTGTTGCAGCTTGGCGATGGTGTCGGGGTTCCACTGGTGGTGTTCCTCTCCCCGGCGCCACTGGTACGCGCCGCCGATGGGCAGCGTCCGGTTGGCGGAGACATCCGGAGCGTCGAAGGCGTCCCGGTGCCGCTGGAGGGACTCGCTCTGTATGGCATCGAGCCCGATACCGCCCACTCGAGACGGCGTCCAAGAGAAGTAGTTGTCGATAAGATCCTGGTCCAGTCCCACGGCTTCAAAGATTTGGGCGCCGCGGTAGCTCTGTACGGTGGAGATGCCCATCTTGGACATCACTTTCAAGATGCCCTTTTCGTTTGCTTTAATGAAGTTTTTGGCCGCGTAATCGGGAGCGTGGCCGTTGATCTGGCCCATTTCCACCATGCCTTGCACTGTTTCCAAGGCCAGGTAGGGGTTTATCGCGCCCGCGCCGTAGCCAATCAGGAGAGCGAAATGATGGACTTCCCTGGCTTCACCGGTCTCCACAACCAGCCCCACCCTGGTGCGGGTACCCTCCCGGATGAGGTGATGGTGCACCGCGCCGGTGGCCAGCAGGCTGGGTATGGGGACCGTGCCGGGCCCCACGCCCCGGTCCGACAGCACGATGATCGAACACCCGCCGGCGACAGACTGTGACGCTTGGCGGCACAACTCCTGTAGCGCCGCTTTCAGCGGTTCGCCGTCGTCCGCCGGTTCAAAGACCATCGGCAAGACGGCTGTGCGCAAACCTTCGCGGTCCAGTCGTTTGATTTTGGCCAAATCTTCGTTGTCGATGATGGGAGACTTGAGCTTCAACTGGCGGCAGTGGAGCGGCGTCTCTTCAAGCAGGTTCCGTTCGCTCCCGATGAAGGCCCCCAGTGACGTGACCAGTTCTTCGCGAATGGCGTCCAGCGGAGGGTTGGTCACTTGAGCGAACAGTTGCTTGAAATAGTTGAACAGCAACTGGTTCTGGTCGGACAGCACCGCCAGCGGGGCGTCGTTGCCCATGGAGCCCACGGCCTCGTAGCCGAACTCCGCCATGGGCGTGGTGAGCATCCGTAACTCTTCGACGCTGTAACCAAAGGTGCGCTGCAGCTTGGTGGCCTCGTCCCGGTCGATAGGGGCCGGAAGAGCGGGCGGCGGGGGCAAGTCTTCCAGAGACAGCATGTTTTCGGCGAGCCATGCGCCGTAGGGCTGCCGGGCGGACAGCTTCTGCTTGAGCTCCGCGTCCCCGATGATTCGGCCTTCCTCCAGGCTCACCAAGAACATGCGACCGGGCTGAAGGCGGCCCTTGAACCTTACATCTTCGGGTGGGACGTCCAAGACGCCGGTTTCCGACGCCATCACCAGCTTGTCTTCATTCGTTACCAGATAGCGAAACGGCCTGAGGCCGTTTCGGTCCAACAGGGCGCAGAGGCTGCGGCCGTTGGACGACACGATCATTGCCGGACCGTCCCATGGCTCCATCAGCGCCGAATGGTATTCGTAGAAGTCCTTCTTCTCTTGAGGCATGGTCTCATGCTGGTCCCAAGCCTCGGGGATCATCATGAGCATGGCGTGGTCCAGGTCGCGGCCCGTCATCAACAACAATTCAAGGGCGTTATCGAAGCTGGCGGTGTCGCTGTCGCCAGGGGTCATCACCGGCGAGACCTTCGCCATGTCGCCGTCGAACAACGGCGACTCGAAGCGGGCTTCGCGGGCGCGCATCCAGTTGAGGTTGCCGCGCAGGGTGTTTATTTCGCCGTTGTGGGCCAGATACCGGTAGGGATGGGCCAACCGCCAATGGCCCAAGGTGTTGGTGCTGAACCGGGAGTGGACCAAAGCGAAGGCTGATGCGAGTATCTCGTCATTCAGGTCGAGGTAAAAACCGGACATCTGGTGGGCCATGAGGAGGCCCTTATAGACCACAGTGTTGCAGGACATGCTGCAGACGTAAAAGTAGTCGGCGTCGTCTTCGGAAAGGCCGGACTCATTCACCGAATGCTCAATGACCTTTCTTACCACATAGAGCTTGCGTTCGAGTTGGGCCGGGTCCAGCCCGCTGGCGCCGGGGCCGATGAATACCTGGCTGATGTGAGGACAAACGGCCCTGGCGTCTCTTCCCAGCTTGGAGTGGTCCAATGGGAGGTCGCGCCACCCCAGCAGCTCAAGACCTTCATCCACGACTATTCTGGAGATAATGGCGCGTCCCCGTTCCTTGGCTTCCGGTCCGGGAGGAAGGAACACCATCCCCACGCCGTATTCCCCTTCCGCCGGCAGGTCGATTCCCAAGGCCGGTGTCACCTGGCGGAAGAATTCGTGGGGCATTTGGATCAGGAGTCCCGCGCCGTCGCCGGTCTCAGGATCGCGTCCGCAAGCCCCGCGGTGGCCAAGGTTGACCAGGACCTGAAGCCCCTCTTCAATTATCTGGTGGGTTTTCCGGCCCTTGATGTTGGCTACGACACCCACCCCGCAGCTATCGTGTTCGTGCTCCGGTGAGTACAGTCCCCTTTGGGCCAACTCTTTAAGAGGGTTCATTTGTCGATACCCTGGCCGCGAGTCCCGGCTAACGCTGCCGGTGTCCGAAGGCACTGACGGCCCTTCGGGACCGGACGCAAAAAATAGGAAATTCCCCCTGCTGTAAAGGGGGAGTTTCATGGTTTGTTAAATATATCACAATATTCCCCATAGGCAAGCCCACCCCGATTCCTCGGGGTGCCGGTCGTGCCTGAAGGGGGCGTTTCGGGACCGTTCATCCCTTCTGCCGCAGGGTAAGAAAGAGAAGCCCGGATTATATACCAAATCATTCCCAAAGTGTAGCAGGATATTACTGCTTCCGTATTTTAAGCCCTTCATGGCAGTGTATACTTTCATCAATGGTCTCAAACACGCCGATAGGTGGAGTCATTCCCGCCTGGAGGGTGGCAGAGGCGAATCCGGTTGACCCGGCCTCGTGCCCAGCCTATACTCCGGCTACCGGGCTTGACGTCCCGGCTACTCTTCGAACGAATCAACGGGCGTAGCGCCCGAAAGATCGCTGGGGGTGCGGAGGCTGGACTCGACAGAAACAGCCCAATTCGTAGTGGAAGTAGCTTCGGACAAGTTGGCCGAAGACATCGTCATGCTCGACCTGAGGAACGTCGCGCCCTTCGCCGACTATTTCGTGATAATGTCCGCTGAGTCCTCCAGGCAGATCGAGGCCTTGGAAGAGGACCTGACCGCCTCGTTGAAGGAAGCCCAGATCCGGCGGCACCGCAGGGAAGGAGCAGCCGCCTCGGGATGGGTGCTCATAGACTTCAGCGACGTGATCGTCCACATCTTCTCTCCAGAAGAACGGGAGTTTTACGGACTGGAGAGGCTATGGGCCCAGGCGCCTCAGGTGGTACGGGTGTTGTAGCCGCAGGGACCGAGATCCCCCTACGGTTCCCCGTTACGGCTCTTTAATCCAGGAATCGGTGCTGCGCCCGTAATCGAGCAACTCCCCGGCGTCAAAGAAGAGGTCCAACTCCCGTTGGGCGGAAGCTTCACTGTCGGAGCCGTGCACCAGGTTCCGGCCGATGTCCACCCCCAGGTCCCCCCGTATTGTGCCGGGAGGGGCGTCCGCAGGCCTGGTAGGGCCCATTGTATTGCGAACGATTTCCACCGCGCCGTGCGCCTCCCACGCCATGGCAACAACCGGCGCTGAGGTGATGAAGTCCACCAGCCCGCCGAAAAAGGGCCTGTCTACGTGTTCCCCATAATGGCGGCGGGCCAGCGCGTCGTCCACCTGTATCAGTTTGAGTCCCACGAGCTTGAGACCTCTTCTCTCCAATCGGCCAATCACCTCGCCGATGAACCCTCGTTGTACCCCGTCGGGTTTCACCAGAACCAAAGTCCGCTCCATTGTCACCTTCCTATATATTTACCTGTGGGTTTAGTGGGCGCTCGTCTTCAGCCGAAAGTTAACCGATCTTGGCGCCAAGATCGGTGGATTGCGGTTCAACCGGCTTGACGGCGGGATGAAGCTTGAGGCCTACGGTCGCGCCGCTTCGACACCCCGATGCTGGGCATACGCAGGTAGTAGGGTTGCAGGGTGGCCGGGTCGTCGTATCGGCCGCCTTCCAAACGAGTCCGGGCCATGGCTGCCAGCGAACCGGTCCGAGCGGCCGGAGCGGGCCGGCAGGCCACTGCCCTGGACCCCAGAACCCGATTGATTTCCTCCAGCCAAGGAGCGATTCCCTCTCCACAGAACACGGTAGGCTCTCCGATTTCCGCCAGCGCCTCTGCCGGCGGCGTCACCCGGTCGTCCCTCGCCCGCTGCCCATCGGGGCGGAAAAGCGCCGACGCCACCTCTCCGCGGCCGGCCTCCAAGAAGACACAAACAGGAAGCCCGCAATCGGAAAAAGGAAACGCCTCGACGTCCAGGCTTCCCACTCCCAGTATGGGTATGCCGCCCGCGGCTGCCAGGCCCTTGCCCACGCTGATACCGACGCGCAGGGCGCTGAAGCCCCCCGGCCCCAAGGCTACCGCCACGCCTTCCAGGTCCTTCACGGCAACGGCGTGGCTCTTCAGAAGCTGTACAACGGCCGGCATCAACTCCGCTGTGTGATTGACCGACGAGTACCAGCTCCGAGTGGCGACGAGCCGGTCTCCGTCGGCCAAGGCAACCCCGGCAAACCGGGTCGATGTATCGATGGCCAGCAGCATTACGTTTCTCCGGCCGGCCGCCGGCCTGAGGCCGACGGATGGCAGGCCAGCGCGTCCAAGAGAGGACGATAGCGCTCGGGCCCTTGGGTGATTTCGATTATGCGCTCATTCTCCCGGGCGGCGTAGGCCAGGTCCAACCACAGGGCTCCGGTGTCCAGGACATCGCCGGCCCGGTCGGCCCACTCGACAACGCAAACCCCGTCGCCGGAAAGTTCCTCATCCAAGCCCAGGTCCCAGGCCTCGGCGGGTCCGCCGATGCGGTAGAGATCGATGTGGTGCAGGGTAAGCCGGCCCCGGTGGCGGGTCATCAGCACGAAGGTCGGGCTCCGAACGTAGCCTTCGACCCCCAACCCTAGGGCGATTCCTTGGGTGAGGCACGTTTTGCCGGCCCCCAAGGGACCGGTCAGCAGGAATACGTCACCCGCCTTGGCGTTCCGTCCGATCACTTCTCCGACGCCGCGCGTCTCCCCCGGACCTCCGGTCTGGAGACGGAGGGGCTTAGGCGCGGCGGCGGCGTGGGCGCCCATCAGTCTGTCACCATTAGCGGCCGGCCAGCATTAGAGGAAATGGTCCCATCCGCCGGATGTTGGGTCAATAATCTCACCGGAAGGTCCGGCCACGGTCACCCGGCCAGGGGGGCCAGCCTCGATTTCACCGATTACCGCCGCTCCTTGTCCCAGGATTTCCACCGCTTGAGCCACTGCGTCTTCGGGCCCGGTGAAAAGCAGCACGTAGTCTTCGCCGCCGCCCAATGCCAACCCCAGCCAGTCATCGGGGAAACGCTGCCGCAGGAAAGGATGCACCGGCAGGCGGCGGGCGGCGATACTGGCGGCGACTCCGCTGGCGCGGCACAGTTTGGACAGGTCGTCGTAAAGCCCGTCGCTCACGTCCATGGCGGAGGCGATACCGGAACCGGTCAACAGCCTGCCTTGGGAAACGGCGGGTTGGGGACGGCGATGGCAGCCAACGAGGAAGTCCGCCGCCTCTCCGGTTTCGCCCGGAGGCCCCTGCATCAACCGAAGGCCGCCGCCGGAATTGCCAACAAACCCCGTCAGGGCCACAAGGTCGCCGGGGCGGGCGTTGGTCCGCAACATTGGGGCGCCTTGCATCACGCCGGTGAGGCTGACCGTGATGAACAACACCGGGGAGCGTACGATGTCGCCGCCCACTATCGACACACCGAAGGCGTTCCCTATTTCCAGCATCCCTTGGTACAGTAGCATCAGGTGGTCGACTTCCGTTTCGGGAGGCAACCCCAGAGTGATGAGGGCATAGGCCGGCGCGCCGCCCATTGCGGCGATGTCGCTGATGTTGGAGGCGATGGCCTTCCATCCCAGGTCGAGCCAAGGGGTGGTCTCCCGTGTGAAGTGGACGCCCTCCACCATTGTGTCGGTGGTGAACAGCTCCCGGGCTTCGCCGGTGCGCCAGACCGCAGTGTCGTCGCCTGTGTCCACCAAGAGCTCAAACGAAAAGGGAGCGGCGTTATCCGGGCCGCCTCTCTGGCGGACCACCATGTCGTTTAGCAGTTCGATGACGCCGAACTCTCCCAACTCTCTTACCTGCATAGCCCCTGGATTATATCGCCGTAGCCGGAACCGGCTCAAGGCAAAACTACGCGGCTCACGCCGTAGATGTCCGAAGCCGGCGTCTGGCGTCGGCGGCAGCGTTCCCGGTGTTCCTTCTGGCCAGTGCCGGAAAAGGCCCCCAGGGAGGAGAGGTCAATCTGCCACGGGCGCGGGGCTAAGAAACTATCTCAAAAGTCCCTTCCCCCTAAGGGGGAAGGTTAGGTTGGGGGTGGCCCCCGCCGGGTAATTGACGCCAAAACAGATGATTATGAAGTAACTGTTCAGACAATAAGCCCACCCCCCGTCTTACCGGCTTTCGCCGGTATCCAGGTACGTTCCGGCAACGGCCCTCTTCACTGACAACCTGCGACAACCTGCCCTTCCCGTCTGCGGTCGCCGCCCCCTATCATATTTGTTGTGAAGAATCGCTCCTGTCCCAATCCTGAATCGCCCGCCAAACCCATTAATGGCGCACTTTGGCGCAGAATGGCTCAGAAAATAAAAACTCCAGCCTCGATTCCGCCAAACCTGCGCCAAACCCCTTATGGAGTGCTCTTCATGGACCTGGAAATACGGCCTTGCGTTGGAGGACGAGCTAGGTTGCTCTAAGAAGGAAGCCGCAAGCGTGGAGGGGAATAAAGTAGAAGCTAAAGCGGGTTGACACGCCGTGGGGCGGTGAGTATACTACGGGCTCTCGCCTCAAGAGGAGGTGGAGCAACAGGCACCTTAACAACTGAATAGTGGAAGGAAGCTAGGTAAAGTTCTGTTTTAGAGAGTTTGATCCTGGCTCAGGGTGAACGCTGGCGGCGCGCTTAATGCATGCAAGTCGAACGTGCCTTCGGGCAAGTGGCAGACGGCTGAGTAACACGTGAGTAACGCACCCTTCGGTGGGGTATAGCCTCGGGAAACTGAGGGTAATCCCGCATACGATCCCCCTGCCTTGGCGGGAGGATGAAAGCTTTCGGGCGCCGGAGGAACGGCTCGCGTCCTATCAGGTAGTTGGTGAGGTAATGGCTCACCAAGCCGATGACGGGTAGCTGGTCTTAGAGGACGATCAGCCAGAGGGGGACTGAGACACGGCCCCCACTCCTACGGGAGGCAGCAGCAGGGAATTTTGGGCAATGGGCGAAAGCCTGACCCAGCGACGTCGCGTGGGGGATGAAGGCTCTAGGGCTGTAAACTCCTTTTCCAAGGGAAGAGAAAGGACGGTACCTTGGGAATAAGCTCCGGCTAACTACGTGCCAGCAGCCGCGGTAATACGTAGGGAGCGAGCGTTACCCGGAATTACTGGGCGTAAAGAGCACGTAGGCGGCTTTGTAAGTCTCTTGTGAAAGCTCCCGGCTTAACTGGGAGAGGTCAAGAGATACTACTTGGCTTGAGGGCAGTAGAGGAAAGCGGAATTCCCGGTGTAGCGGTGAAATGCGTAGATATCGGGAGGAACACCAGCGGCGAAAGCGGCTTTCTGGGCTGTGCCTGACGCTGAGGTGCGAGAGCGTGGGGAGCAAACTGGATTAGATACCCAGGTAGTCCACGCCCTAAACGATGAATGCTAGGTACAGCGGGTATCGACCCCTGCTGTGCCGCAGCTAACGCGATAAGCATTCCGCCTGGGGACTACGGCCGCAAGGCTAAAACTCAAAGGAATTGACGGGGGCCCGCACAAGCGGTGGAGCGTGTGGTTTAATTCGATGCTAAGCGAAGAACCTTACCAAGGCTTGACATGTCAGTAGTAGAAACCCGAAAGGGTAACGATCTCGGGGTAACTCGGGAAGCTGTCACAGGTGCTGCATGGCTGTCGTCAGCTCGTGCCGTGAGGTGTTGGGTTAAGTCCCGCAACGAGCGCAACCCTTGTCGCTAGTTAAATTCTCTAGCGAGACAGCCTCTCACAAGGAGGAGGAAGGTGGGGATGACGTCAAGTCATCATGGCCCTTATGCCTTGGGCTACACACACGCTACAATGGCCGGTACAATGGGCTGCGAAAGCGCGAGCTGGAGCCAATCCCACCAAAGCCGGCCCCAGTTGGGATTGCAGGCTGCAACTCGCCTGCATGAACGCGGAATCGCTAGTAACCGCAGGTCAGCACACTGCGGTGAATACGTTCCCGGGCCTTGTACACACCGCCCGTCACGTCATGGAAGCCGAGAACGATTGAAGTCGCTGAGCTAACCCCTAGGGGAGGCAGGTGCCGAGGTCGGGCTTGGTGACTGGGACGAAGTCGTAACAAGGTAGCTGTACCGGAAGGTGCGGCTGGATCACCTCCTTTAAAGGGAGCATAGGCTGGGCCTGTTGCCCCGAGTCTCCCAGAGTCTCGGGACGGAGGCCAAGTCCACTCCCAGGTCGGTCGGTGGGTGTTCCCGATCCTGAAAGCCAGCCGAAAGGCGACGCGATAGAGTGCGAATGCGCTCCCGGGCTGATGGAGAAGGTTCCCCAAGAAAGCTCACCGATAACCCCGCCCGGCCTGAACCGCCGGAAAGGGACCTGTATCACTCAAGAACAACATTCCGAACCTCCCTTCCACTGTTCAGCAGTTAAGGTGTAACCAAAAGAAAGCCGGATCCGATGGGTCCGGCTTTCTTGCTACTGGGACAGTGTGGGAGCCTCGGATAAATTTTCAGCTTGGAGCGTTGCATAGTGTCGTTTCGCTACTTGTTCGCTTTGGTTGTGGTCTTGGCTCTCTTAACCTTTGGCTGTACCACGTCCAGCCAAGCCGATTCCGAAACGCTACGAGTGGCAGAACGAGAGACGGAGTTGGACAGAAGAATGGAAGCGATGCGCATTGCGGTGCAGGTTCTAGAAGGCTCGGAAATCTGTCAACAAGGAGATTATGGTCCCGAGGGATTTTTTAAAGACAACTGCTTATCCGCTATTGAGAAAGCATATCGCTTTATCATGGAAACGGTAATGCAAGACGAACAATGAAACGCAAAGCTCTAGGCAAACCCCATGATATCAAACAATGCAAAGCGGATACTTCGTCTTGGGGAGATAAAGGGCGAAAGGGAGTGACGTGTCAGATTTAGAACGCGAATACCTGCGCATCCCAAGAGATGCTGATTTCCCCACACTTCCTGTACCCACCGATTTTCAGGAATATGCTCACGCCTATTTTATCGGCGCAAAAGAGCTATGGGAGAAAACAGGGAAGGACCAGAACGGCGGAGTTCCCGTACCTGACACTTTGGTTTATCCGATACTTTTCCTGGTCCATCACTTTCTGGAATTGGAGCTGAAATCTGGGATCGAGTTAACCTTCTCCATTGGCAACATGACAGGAGAAATAGCTGAAGAGCCAAACCGGGGGGAAGTCGTTCCTCGGAGTCACGATCTCCTGAGTTTGTTCTCACTGATGAAAGCAAACCTAGCTAAGTTGGATGGGATACCTGAATGGCGTCCCACGGAATCAACTTCTCAATTGATTGAAGACATCAATAAGTTCGGCGTATTTGGGGAATCACTACGGTATCCATTAGTAACGGTTAACGCAAAAGCTAAAGAAAGAGCTATGGGAACCGGACGGCCAAATCGTCTCATACCAGACATTGCAGCTGTAATTGAGTTGGCCGAGAAAGCCTGGTTGGACTTTGGTGGCCTTATTTCTTACCTCATGAATTGCGAAGAAATCTTGATAGAGGAAAGATTACAGGAATTTTGACCCGCTGGAGCAGCGAAGCATACCTGTGATCTTGGAGAGCCTAAATGATCTCCTAAACCTGCTGCCTGCGGTGCGACATTCCCCCAACGGCCGATTACAGGCTTCTTACGATGAGGAGGACGACGTGCTGTACATCCACTTCGGACCGCAGCCCAGACCGGCCACCGACAGCGACATCACCGACGACGACGACATCGTCTTTCGCCACGACGGCGAGACCGTCGTCGGCATCACTATCCTGCACGCCAGTCAGCGGTGAGTTGAACAATCACGGAGAGCAACGATATGGCAGTACGAACCCGGAGAGACAAAAGCGAATTGCAAGAGATTCTGGCGGCGCTCCGCGAGGAGATGCCCAACCTTGAGAAGACCTATCATGTCAAGGGCTTGGGCGTGTTCGGCCCCTTCGCAAGGGGGACGAACCGGCCCGGCAGCACCCTGAACCTGTTGGTGGATTACCGGAATCTCCCCACCCTGTTCGGTCTCATGGAGTTGGAAGACCACCTCAGCGACCTGCTCGGCGTAAAGGTTGACCTCGGCCCCAGGGAGTCCTTGAAGGCATATTGCAAGGAACGAATTTTGCGCGAAGAAGTGCCTGTGTGATCAGCAGACGGCCTGCCAGCTATTTCTTGCAGGACATTCTGGACGTATGCGAGGAATGTCTTGGATTCGTAGCGGGTATGACCTTTAGCGAGTTCGACCGGGACCCCAAGACCAAGCGAGCGGTTGAAAGAGACATCGAAATCATCGGAGAGGCCGCTGGCAAAATTCCTCAAGCCATCCGCCAGTCCGCGCCGGAAATTCCTTGGGCCAAGATGATGGGAATGCGAATCCGGCTGGCTCACGTATATTTTGACGTGCTAAACGAAGTCGTCTACAGCACGGCCCAAGAGGAATTGCCAGCATTGCGCCAACCCCTAGAGCGGCTGTTGAACCAGTCCGGCACAGAGAGAATCTGATAGGCAAGTATGACCCTGAAAGACCCGACCGAAAACCTGAACGCTTACTTAACCCTGCTCCCGGCAGTTCGCCATTCTCCCAACGGGCGATTACAGGCTTCTTACCGAAGAGGGCGATGTGCTGTACATCCATTTCGGACCGCAACCCAAGCCGGCCACCGACAGCGACGTCACCGGGGAAGGCATCATTGTGCGCTACGACGGCGAGGAAATCATCGGCATCACCATCCTGCACGCCAGCCAGCGGTGAAGGAGACGAGGGAGGTAACCATGCCCGTAGACGCCACCACCATCGCCAAAGAATTCGCAATCACTGAAGAAGAGCTAACTAGGAAGAGCCTTCGCGCCTTCCTGCTGGAACAGTTGCGCCTTTTTGAAGCCGAGCGCAAGGCCCGATGCGCCAAGTTTGGCGCAACAGACCTTTGGGACATGGAACGCCTAATGGTGGAGGGCAAGGCCGAAGAAGAGGATATGCTGGAAGACTTCCAGACGGTGGACTACCTAACCGCCCGAGTCAAGCGAGTAAAAGCGATGCTCCAGGAACTGTAATGCCAGATTTGGAAAGTCTTGGCAGATTGGCAGAGGTGGAGTTTCTCGAGATTGTCCAATCTACCGCCATCATCGAAAACAAACTCCGAGTGACGCTTGTTGATGGCTCCTACATCGACTTCTGGTGGTCTGAGGAAATATCAGGACGGTTCGCCTACCACTGGGAGAGAATACGAATTGATGGCACCGTCTACCGGCACGACAACATTCCCCATTTGCGGTGGCAGACGGTAGAGTCTTTCCCCAAGCATTTCCATGCCGGCGCACAACAGACAGTTACAGCCAGCGAAATATCGGAGGACCCGGAGCAGGGGCTCCGGCAATTTCTACAATTCGCCCAGAACATGGTCAGCTGAGACCCAAATTTAGCCTACACCGTAGACAACAATAACGGTCTTTCGTTCACTTCGAACCGGAGGGTTATCGAGGCGAGTTCAAGATCCACTTAACAGGTCATGCCAACCACTCGCCGCTTTGTATGCTGCCGTTATCCCCAATTTCGCCTACCCAAGAGTTTCGGTTGCCTGCTCTGCCTTCTTACCTCCCCGCCTCTGCTCCGACCGCCAGGCCGGCATTTACCTCTTCCACGAATCCGGCCAGCAGCCCGGCGAATTGGGTTGGGACCTCCACGTTCGGCGAGTGGCCGATGCCGTGGAACATGTGCAGGTGCCTGAATTCCTCGGGCAGGGCGAAGTATTCGGCGACGATATTGTCCACCCCCACCGTGATGTCCCGGTCGCCGCCGACCACCAGCGTCGGGACCTTGATTTCGCCCATACGCCCGCGCAGCCGGAGGCCGCTCATGGAGCGGCGGCCGCCGATGGCCCGTTCGACGGGATTGCGCCGGATGATTCCGATTACTTCGTCCTTGAAGTCCTGGGTTACGTGGTGGGCGTTGAATCCCATGTCCCCTTCGATCAGCCCGCCGCGGGCGAAGGACGCCCTCAACTCCTCTTCCCAATCGGCGGCCAACGTACGGCCGTTCAGCGGGGCCGAGTTAAGCAGCACCAAGGCCTTCAGCAGGTCCTGGTGCGCCAAGGCGAACTGGCTGACCGTGGCGCCTCCCATCGAGTGGCCCACCAAGGTGAAATCCCGGAGGCCCAATTGGCCAACGGCATTGAACAAGCCCACGGCGAAAGACTCGACAGAGTAGTCGGATTCCAGCTCACTCCGGTCCGATTCGCCGGCGCCCCGGTTGTTGAAAGCGATGATTCGAAACCTACCGGCGGCCGTCAGTTGCTCCACGGTGTAACGCCAGATAGGAGCGTTGGAGGCGTACCCATGGACCAGCACTATGGTTTCGGGGCCCTCTCCATGCTCGAAGTACTGTAACCGGACTGGACCTGCCTGAACAAAACTGGACGTCATCTGCCTACCTCGCTAAGAATGTCTATTTCGGGTCCGTAGGATGTGCGTTTTTCTGCGTTGGGTTATCCTAGCACACGATTGATTCTTGTGAATCTTGCCGGATGAGTTGGCTATTCATGCGCAACCTTCTTGGAAGCGTCCAGGCGATTGACCGGACTCATCTTGGCGACTTTACCTTCCAACCTCAGGGTTCCTGCTCGTAATCGACAGCGGAGGAAAGAGAATGGGCTTTCGGGTGCTCTACCATTTGAATACCAGCAACATCAAAGGCATAGCGGAAGAAGCGCGGTGGGCCGAGGCCATGGGCTACGACGGCCTCTGCACCGAGGAGACGGCGCACGACCCGTTGATCCCGTTGGCGCTGGCCGCTACAACCACGGAACGGGTGACCCTGGAACCCCGGGTGGCCATCGCCTTCCCCAGGTCCCCCATGGTCTTCGCCTACGCCGCAATGGACCTCCAGGAGCTGTCCGGCGGCCGGTTCCGCCTGGGACTGGGAACCCAGGTGAAGGGACATATCCAGCGGCGTTTCTCCGCCGAATGGTCGGCCCCCGGCCCGCGGATGCGTGAGTACGTGCAGTCGCTTCACGCCATCTGGGACTCGTGGCAGGAGAGCAAGCGGTTGGCCTTCCACGGCGACCACTACAACTTCTCGCTGATGACGCCGTTCTTCAGCCCCGGGCCATCCCAACAGCCACGTCCGCCGGTATTCATCAGCGCGGTGAATACCTACAACTGCCGGGTGGCCGGCGAGGTATGCGACGGCGTATCGCTGCACCCGCTGTGCTCCCCAGAGTACCTTAAGCAACGCATCCTGCCCAACATCGCCGACGGCGCGGCCCGGGCCGGGCGCGACCCCAAGCAGGTCAACCTGTCAGGCTCCAGCTTCATTATTACAGGGCCCAGCCAAACGGTAATTGACGCGAAGAAGCAGGCAGTCAAGCGCCAGATCGCCTTCTATTCCTCCACACGCACGTACACTCCCGTGTTGGAAGTGCACGGGTTCGAAGAAGTGGCGGTGCGGCTCCACGAGATGTCGCTAAAAGGCCAGTGGGAGGAGATGACCGGCCTGATAACCGGCGAAATCTTCGACGCCTTCGCCGTGGCCGTCGGCTACGACGAGGTGGCCGCCGCCGTCAAAGAACGCTTCGGCGGCCTCCTGGACGAGGTCGTCTTCGGCATGGACGCCACCGCCCCCAGTGATGAGAAGCAACTGCAGAAGATAATCAGCGAGCTACAAGAGTAGGCCTACTCGCCCCGGGCGCCCCAGCGGCCCGCTTCTACTGCGGTCAGGAAGTCGGAGACCGTGCGGTTGAACAGGTCCGGCTCTTCCAGGTTGATGGCGTGGCCGCTTTGGGGGAAGACAGCCAGGCCGGACCGGGGGACGTTCCGCTTCATGAAGACGGCAGGTTCGATGCAGGGCTCGTCTTCGTCTCCGATCATAATCAGTGTCGGGACCTGTAGCGCCTTTAACTGGTCTTCCAATTGGTAGACGGTGGGCCGCCGCATCACGAACCCTTGGTACGTAAGTGCTGAGCCAACCGGATGATGGGCGGTTAACAGGCTCACAAACTCCTCGAACCCCTGGGGGTCTTTGCGACGGAGTTGCACCCTGATATCCGTCGTGCCATAGTCCCGGGCTACGGCTTCCATCCCCTCGGAAAGCAGTCGGTCGGCCATGGCCTGCCCGTTGGCCAAGAACTCCTCCCGGTTGCCGCTGCCCGAACCGGCGGACGCCACAATCAACGACTTCGCCATATCGGGGTGAGCAATCCCGAAGTTGAGGGTAACGCTCCCACCCATGGACAGGCCGCCAACGTGGGCTTGCCCTATGCCAAGGTGACGCAGCAGGAGATACAGATCGTCGACCAAGATATCCTGAGAGTAAGCCTCCGGGCCGGTCGGCACGTCCGAGGGAGGCCAGCCCCGAGCAGCGTAGGTGATGACCCGGTACCGGCGGGTGAAATACCGCACCTGCGTCTCCCAACTTTCGTAGGACCCTCCGAACTCGTGGCACCAGACCAGAGGGAATCCCTGGCCATGGACTTCGTAGTAAAGATTCACTCCGTTTACTTCGGCAGTGGGCATCGTGTCGCTCCGGCAGTTAGATTTCGGTGTTGGACTCCTGTTGTTGCAGCAACGCCTCTACGCGTTCAGCCAGTTCAAGTATCTGGTCCAATACGAGCGGCCGGTCCATGATAGGGTCCGGCACCGGTTGGTAGATGTATTTGACGGCGTATGGAGTAAGGCTGGCCAAGTGCGCATATGGCCCGGCTTCGGCCACTCCGGCGTTAGTCAATGTAGTAATCAAGTCATGTATCTCGTGAGTCCGCTCGTAGCGTTGCCCCACCAGGCCGACCCAGGCTTTCAGCGCAAGTTCAACCGCGCGCTGGGCGTGAAAGCCGAAATTCTCCTCGTCGGTTTCCGGGCCGATGAACGGCTCCATCCCTCTCGTCTGGCGGCGGCATTGCATCAGGAGCTCCGCTGCGTTTTCCAGTTCCGACACAAGCTCTTCTCCGGCACGGGTTTCATGGGCACCGTACAGTATCTTGCCCTCACGCCAGACACGTCCGGCAACATGGTTGATGGAACGCTTCTTGGCGCGATATTCGGCTTCCGTCCAGACCGTCACGTCAAACTTGCGGAACCTGTCACCAGCTACGGAGCGGGCCAACTCTGTCGCTGCGCTATTGACATCGCGGCGCTGTTGCGGGTCAAGGGCATCGACCGGGAGTACAATGGCCAAGTCGACGTCACTCGCGGCGTGGTGGTCGGCGCGGGACCGAGAGCCGAACAGTATGACGCAACAGGCGGGATGGGCCTCGCCGACGGCCAACGCCACGGCTTGGATCACGCCGGCGTCGGTGGCTGCCGGTGAAGGCCGGCTGTTCTGGGCTTGAGTGGTCATGATTGCCACCGATGATAGGCGGGGGCGGCGGCAACAGTCAATTTTAGACTTGATTCGCGGAGGGAAACCTACTAGGCTTCCGCCAAGTCAACCGCGTGGAGGAACATTATGTTCAACAAGGTGCATCACGTTACGTACGTTGTGGAAAACGTGGATGACATGGCCTCGTATTTAGACCGGAATTTCGGCCTCAAGCCCATTCGGAGCGACGAATTCACCGACCGCGGCTTCAAGTCGGTCCTCTACCAGATCGGGGAAACCCTGGTCGACTTTTTCGAGCCGCTGCGGGACGACACGCCGATGGCCGAGCAACTACGCGCCACCGGGCCCGGGGTCATGCACGTTGCCTGGGACGTGGAGAACATCGACAAGGTCTTCAGCGACCTCAAGATCAATGGTAACGAGATGCGCGGCGACGGGCCGTCCACCAGCCCATTCGGCTACAAGACCGCCAGCATCGAGCCCAGTAGCTCCCACCGCGTCTACTTCCAACTCGCCGAAGGAGAGCATAGTTAGAAATGGAATACACACAACTGGGGCGCACCGGTTTGACGGTATCCAGGGCCGGGTTTGGCGGCGGCGGTATCGGCCAAGTCTGGGGCCCCACCAATGAGCAGGAGGCCATCGCCTCCGTGCACCGGGCTTTGGACCTGGACATAACTTTCTTCGACGTGGCCCCGGCCTACGGTGACGGAAAGGCCGAAGAAGCCTTGGGTAAAGCATTGGAGGGGCGTACGGAGCCGGTGGTCGTCGCCACCAAGGTCCGGCTGCGGGCCGACGAAATGGGCGACGTTACCGGCGCGGTCCGCCGCTCCGTCGAGGCGAGCCTGCGCCGTTTGCGCCGCGACTCCGTGGACGTGCTTCACGTACACAACCGCTTCACCGAGCGCCGGGAGGAAGCGACGGACTCCTTGTCGGGGGATGACGTGCTGGGGCCGGTATTAGAAGCCTACCGGGCCGTTCAGCGGGAGGGAAAGACCCGGTTCATCGGCCTGTCGGCCATGGACCATCACGTGCCCACCATGAAGCGCCTCATCGAGAGCAACGAGTACGACACCGTCCTCGCCTATTACAATCTGCTCAACTGGACGGCCCAAGATCCGCCGCCGTCGGGAGCCACCCTTTTCGACAACGGGCAGATCATCCCGTTGGCCAAGAGCCGCGACATGGGAGTGATCGGCATCCGGTCCCACGCCGCCGGGGCCCTGACCAGCGCCCTGGACCGGCCGCCGCAAGCCGACGACGCCCTGATGCACAAGGACCTGGCCAGCGCCGCCAAGTTGGGCTTTCTGCTGGAAGGTCCCATAACGACGCTGTCGCAGGCGGCGATGGTCTTCAGCCTGATGAACCGCGACATCCACACCACGGTCCCGGGAGTGAAAAACCGGGCCGAGGCGGAAGAGACCGCCGGATGCGTTGATTTGCCGCCCATCCATCCGGAGCGCCTGGCAAAGCTGCGGGAGCTATACGAAAACGATTTCCGGGATTAACCCGGGCCTCCGGGGACGGGATTCTTCGTCGCTACGCTCTTCTGAGTGACGGCAGCGGGCCTTAGACCTTCGACCAGACCTGGTCGGCAAAACGCTCCATCCGGCCCAGCATCACGTCCAGGTCCTCCGTCTGTCTCAGGAAGTCCAGCACCATAGACCCAACGCCCATCTCTTCATAGGCCCGGATGTCACCCGCGACCTGGTCGGCGTCGCCCACGAAGGACGGCCGGTCACCATCGGCCGGACTACCCAGTAGCTCAAACTGGTGGGTGCGGTAGATCACTTCGATCTCCGACGGGTCCCGGCCGAAACGCCGGGTGTATTCGGCCAGACGCTCCATGCCTGCCGCCAATTGGGCCGGCGTACCCATGGGAAACGTCGGGTTGGAGCCCAAGGGATACCACCCATCGGCCAGCTCGGCAGTGCGGCGCAGGGCCGGCCGGCTCTCCCCGCCAACCCAGATCGGAGGATGGGGTTTCTGGACCGGCTTGGGCAGGAAATGGATGTTGTCGAAGCTGACGTACTTGCCCTCGAAGTGCGGGTCGTCGCTGGTCCACAGTTCCTTGAACGCCCGGATGTATTCGTCGGTGACCGCTCCGCGCTCCTCGAAGGGAGGCAGTTGAAGGGCTTCGAACTCCTCACGCATCCATCCCACCCCGACGCCGACCACCAGCCGTCCTCCGGACAGCACGTCCAGGGTCGCCAACGACTTGGCCGCGACCAGCGGGTTCCGGTGGGGCACGATTATTACGCTGGTCACCAGCCGGATGCTGCCGGTCTGTCCCGCCAGGAACGCCAGCAGGGTCAACTGCTCCATGGACTCGCCCGTTGGCGAGCCCGGGAACTCCCCGCTCTCGGTATAGGGGTAGGGCGAAGCGATGTTCCTGGGTACCAGGATATGGTCTCCGGTATACAGGGCGTCGTAGCCCAACTCCTCGCCCTTCCGGGCGATCAACCCTAGAGTTTCCGGATTGGCCAGAGGGCCTCTTCCCGGCAGGGTGAATCCGTATTTCATCGCTCTAGCTCCTTCTCGTTCGGAGATTGGGGGTTGCCACAGGGAGCACGGGGGCCACGATTTCGGGTTCTTCGGGGACTCTAATAGGCCCGGCGCAGGACTTCCATCACTTGGGCCTTGGTGGTGACGGGAATGGCGTTGGTGCGGCAGCCGCCGTCCTCCAACACCTCTTCGGCGATGGCCGGCAGGTCCTGCTCCGGGATTTCCAACTCTCGGATGCGGTGGGGCATTCCCATCCCCACGATGAAGTCGTCGACAGCCCGAGCCGCCAACTCGGCGGCGGCCTCGTCGCTCATGCCCCGCGTGTCCAGTCCGGCGGAGCGGGCCAGCAGGGCTTGCTTGTGGGCCGATGCCGGGCGGTTGTACTCCATGACGTAGGGCTGGGTCACGCATGAAGTGTAGCCGTGGCCCACCGAGTATTTCACGCCGATGATATGCCCAAGGGCGTGACTTAAACCCATGGCGAAGTTGGGCGCGCCGGTCATGGACAGCCAGGCCGCCAGCAGGCACTGCAGCCGGGCGTGGGCATCGCCGTCCCCCTCCCTGGAATTCGGAAGGTAGTTGAACAGAAGCTCGGCGGCGGTCAGCACCGGGGCGTCAATGGCCGGTTGGTTGCCTTGACTGTAGAGCCGCTCGATGCAGTGGTCCATCGCTTTCATGCCGGTGGAGAGCCACAACCAGTCCGGGGTGCCGATGGTCATATCCGGGTCCAGCACGATCAGGTCGGCGTAGAGCCGTGGATGGCGCACCCGAATCTTGTGGCCCGCCCGGTCGTCGAGCACGTTCCCGCCGCCCATGTTGAACTCCCCAGCCGATAGTGTCGTGGGGATGGACACTTGGAGCGGCAGCGGCTTTCCCATCAGGTCCGGTGAAAACAAGCCCTCGTTGCGGCGTCCGAGGTCCCGCAACTCCTCCACCGTGGTGACCCCCTCCGCCATCAGAACGGCAATCATCCTGGCGGCGTCGGAGATGGTGCTGCCGCCCACTCCCACCAGAGTGTCGGCGCCCGCCGCCACCGCGAGGTTGGCCGCCTCGACGGCCGTGGCCAGCGGCGCCCGCTGGGTGAGCCCGGAGTAGACACCGGCCGAGATACCGCCCAAGGCGGCGTTCACCCGGCGGACCGTGCCGGTGCGTTCCGCTACGCTGCGCCCGGACAGCACCAGCGCCCGGTTGCCGCCCAAGGCTTCGACCTCGGCGGCCAGAGTGTCTGCCTTCCCCTGTCCGAAGATTATCCGGCTCGGGACGGTGGGGTTGTATTCGCCGGCAATCGGGTATCGTTGGGTCATTCAACCTGCTCTGATGGACCCTGCCGGTCAGTCGGCCAGAGGGATGATGATAGCGAATCGTGGCTCCGAGCCCACCACCCGGGTGGAATGCCCGGTGCCGGTCAGGTCTTCGGCCATGAGCACCGTCCCTGGTCCGTAATGCTTGATCGTGCCGTCCGGGGTGCCCACCTCGATCTCCCCGGTGAGGCTGATGCTGTACTGGCGCCGGGGCGCGGTGTGGAAGTCGAGGAAATAGCCCGGTTCATACTCCCGGAACATGATCCCGGGCGTATTGATCACAGAGGTCGACAGGCCGTGGGCGCCTTCGGTGTCAACGAAGTCCTGCATTTCGAAGTCGAGTTCCTCGATTTTCGATTGGCCGTCCTCGCCAGTATAGACCCGGACGAACTTCGGCATTGCTGACCTCCTGTTATGTCCGCTGGTACGTGCGCCGCAACACGGCTTCCCGCCTCCGGCGGCGTGTTTCAGCGGCGGAAATAGGGCTACTTCGGTCGAAAATGGGCTGTTCGACTTACCGTGGCTATCGAGGCCCTGGGTCTGGGTAGGCTTCCTCACCGTGCTGGGTTATGTCGAGCCCCTCTTCTTCTTGCCGTTCGTCCACCCTCAACCCGATGGTGTATTTCAGTACGAACAGTATCGCGAGGGTCGTGACAAATGCCCAGCCGAATGAAACGCCGATGGCCATAAGCTGCCTCACGATCTGCGCGCCCCGGCTCAGGTCGGTAAGTTCACCCAGAGTCATGAAGCCCACCCCGATGAAGAGGCCGACCGCCAACATTCCCCAGATTCCACCCACTCCATGGATCGCCCAGACGTCGAGAGCGTCATCAAGCTTCACGCGGGTCTTCATCCAAACGGCGGCGTAACACAGGGCGCCGGCGCCCAAGCCAATGATCAATGCGGGCATGGGGCCTACGAACCCCGAAGCCGGGGTGATGGTCGCCAGGCCGGCCACAACCCCGGTCGCCGCTCCCACGACGCTGGGCCTCCGGTGCAATGCCCAGTCCAGTCCGACCCACACCGCCGCCGCGGTTGCTGCCGAGATATGGGTTACTACGAAAGCGGAGGTCGCCTTTCCGGCCGACGCCAGATCGCTGCCGGCGTTGAAGCCAAACCAGCCAAACCACAGCAGGCCGGCTCCCAACACCACAAAAGGCACGTTGTGGGGGCTCATCTCCACTTGGCCGAGCCCCAAACGCCGCCCGAATATTATCGCCGCGGCCAAGGCCGCAGCCCCGGAACTGATGTGCACCACCGCGCCGCCGGCAAAGTCCAAGGCGCCCTCGCCGCCCAGCCAGCCTCCGATTCCCCACATCCAGTGCGCCAGCGGCGTGTATACGATGGTCGACCAAGCGATGATGAATATCACGAAGGTGCTGAACTTGATGCGCTCGGCGAAAGCGCCGGCAATCAGCGCCGGCGTGATGATAGCGAACTTGGCTTGAAAGACCATGAAGGTCTGGTGCGGAATCGTGGCGGCGTAGGGCCCGGCCTCCACGGCGGACACCCCATGGAGTCCTGCCCACTTGAGGTTTCCGATAAAGCCGCCGATATCAGGGCCGAAGGCCAGGCTGTATCCCCATAAGACCCAAGTCAGACCCACGATGGCGAGGGCGATGAAGGACTGCATGAGGGTAGCCAGTGCGTTCTTGCTGCGGACGAGCCCCGCGTAAAAAAACGCCAGCCCTGGGACCATGATGAAAACAAGCGCCGAAGAGGTAAGTACCCAGGCAACATCACCACTGTCAATCATGGTATCTCCTGGCGAAAGGCTTCCGGGTAAATCCCGGACAGTCTATCGGCATTGCGGCCAACCTTCAATGGGCAGAACCGGGGCGCATAACCAGGAGGCAGAACCGGCGAGCAGAGCGGGCATAGACTGGCGCTTGCAAGCCCGCAATCGGCCGCAGTCGCCTTGGTGGCCACCGCGCAAAGCGGCACTACATAAGGGCCGTCTCGAGGGCCATCTCGACCTTTCTCCGCAGGCCGCCGAGCCACCTTCTCAGGGTTGAGTCGAACTTCACCGCAGGCCAAGACCGCGCCATCATCCCGTAGACCCACCGCCGTTCGACACGGGACGGCCGCGACGGGTCCAACCAGTGTCGGTTCCCGGCCAGCATCGCCAGGGTAGCCAACCCCAGCCCGATGGGCCACAGCAAGGCCAACCGGAGCCGGGTGCATTGGGGCGGCGCCGAAAGCAGATATTCCTCGGCGGCGCTGAAATGGTCCAATGCCGTACGGGCCCAAGGGACCATCACGGTGCGGGCGGCGGGGCCGGCCGTGGGGTCGAGCAGGTCTCGAGGAGCCAGGCCTGCCGTCGCGAGGTCGTCGGAGGGCAGGTAACACCTTCCGGCCCGCAGGTCCCGCGGCACATCCCGCAAGACGTTGGTCAACTGCAGCGCTTTGCCGAAGCGTACGCCAAGGGCGGCCATTTCTTCGGGGCGCCAGTGGCCCAACCTGGGTTCGTGGGCCATGATCGTCTTCGTCCAATATTCTCCGACACAGCCGGCCACAAGGTAGGTGTACCGGTCCAAGTCGAAGGCCGATCCCAAGGCAGAGACACGCCCCGAATCTTCCGGCGGGAAGGTAGTGAGGTCGGCCTCCATCCCTTGAGTCAGGGTGGCAGCCACCCAGCGCACCCGTTCGGCTTCTGCGGCATCCAAATCGTCCAGGATTGTGAAGGCCGCGGGGAGGGACTCCATCAACGCCCGTTCCGCCGGGGTGACCGGTCCCTCCAACGCTTCCCGCTTGATGTACTCGAGGGTTTGAAAGTCGGCTGGACCTCGTACCTGCTGCCGCAAAGTCAGCAATCGTGCCAGACGAATTTCCGGCGGCAGCGCGCGGGTATCGGCGATGGTGTCGGCGGCCCGAGCCAAGAGGTAGGCCAACCCGATGGGTTCTCTCATTTCGGCGGGCAGGACCCGGACGGTCAGGTAAAAGGACCGGGAAACGCCCTTGAGTACCCGGCCGAGGATACGTTTTCGTTCTGCGGGGCTAACCCAACGGATTTCATCGCCAGAAGGCGTCCCTCTAGCTGTCATCACCTAGCTGTCATCCCGATGAAAGGGCAGCCATCCCGGTGGACGCTCCTTCAGACACTGACAGCGCCTGGGGCGGCGGCGACCCGGCGCCGTTCGGTATGCTCCAGCGCCTCCGCCACCATCTCCTCCACCGGGAAGCCCTCTTCCAATCGCCGGACAGTCTCCAACCGGGCCCGGGTCTCGGGGTGTTTCGGAACGAATAGAGTGCAGCAGTCTTGGTCCGGCACGGTCGAGATGGGGAAGGTGCCGATTTTGCGGGCCATGCCCACTATCTCTTCCTTATTCATGCCGATGAGAGGACGAAGTATGGGCATTTCCGCCACGGCGTCCACGACCGCGATGTTGTCCAGCGTTTGGGAGCTGACCTGGCCGCAACTTTCACCGGTGATGATCGCCCGGGCCTGGTTCCGCCGGGCCAGTTCCTCGGTGATCCGCACCATGAACCGCCGGTACAGCACCACCCGGTAGGACGGCGGCGCCGACACGATGATGCGCTTCTGGATTTCGGCCAACGGCGCAAAGAACAACTCTGCGCCGTCCTGGTGGCGGGTCAGGTGCTGCACCAAGTCGGTTGCCTTTTCCATCGACGTGCGGTCGACCAACGGGTAGCTGTGGAAGTGGACGAAATGGGCCCGGCAGCCCCTTTTCATCATGGACCAAGCGGCCACCGGGGAGTCGATGCCGCCCGACAGCATCACCGCCACAGGGCCGCTGACCCCGACGGGAAGGCCGCCGTAGCCGGACACCTCTTCGAAGTAGACCAGGATGCCGTGAGAATGGATGTCAAGAAATACGCACAAATCGGGGTTAGTCAGGTCCACGCGGGCCCCGGTCAGGTCCTTGACGAAGGCCCCAATGTCCCGGTTGACGGCTTCGGAATTCATCGAAAATCGTTTGTCGGAACGGTTGGTGGTGATGCGAAAGGACTCAAATGACCGGCCTTCGAGCAGTCCGGGAAGCAGCCGCTTCAAGGAGTCCAGGTCTCTGGGCAGATCGTGGGCCCGGTAGAATTTGGCGACGCCGAAACAGTCCCGGACGCGCTCTTTGACCTCCGGCCACCGGTCATCGTCCGCAAGGGTAAGCCCCACCATCAGACGCTGCCGCCACACCCGCTCAACCCCGGTACTCCGGGTGGCCCGCCGCAGGTTCTCCTCCAAGCAACGCATGAACCAAGGGCGGTTCTTGCCCTTGAGGGCCAACTCGTGGGTCTTGACGATTACGTGGGTCTTCATCGGCCCGTATTGTACGACAGATCGGCTTGTACGGCAGACCGGCCGATTCGGCCGGGGCGCTAAACCGAGAAGATGGCCTCCTTGATGGCCATGACCTCCCGGTAGAGTGCGGAATTTTCGTTGATCCCGGCGTTGATCTTGCCCGCCCCCTGGATCACGGTGGAGTGGTCCCGGCCTCCCAGCAACCGTCCGACATGGGTTGGAGAGAGTTTCAATTCGTATATCAGTAGATACATTGCGACTTGCCGGGCGGCGGCGATCTTCTTGGTGCGGTTACGGGCCATCAGGTCATCCGCCGACACGCCGTAGTAGGCGGAGACCTCGTCGACTATCCGCGCCGGGTCGGCTGAGTCCAGGGAGTTGGCCGGGGCCACGTCGTCCAAAATCCGCATAGTCGACTCGGCAGTGATGCTCACATTCATAATCTGGGAGTAAGCCACCATTCGAGTCAGGCTCCCCTCCAACTCACGAACGTTCCGTTGAATCCGCTTGGCGATCAGTTCAATGACGGTTTCGTCCAAGCCTACGCGCATTTGGTGGGCCTTCGAGGCCAAGATGGCCATCCGGGTCTCCAGGCCGGGCGGCTGAATGTCGGCGATGAGCCCCCATTCAAAGCGGGAACGCAGCCGGTCCTCCATCAGAGGCAGTTCCCGGGGAGGACGGTCGGATGAGATCACCACCTGGTTGCCGGAGGTGTGGAGGTCGTTAAACGTGTGGAAGAAACCCTCGTGGGTCTGCTCCTTGCCACTGAGAAACTGCACGTCGTCCATCAGCAGCAACTCCACAGAACGGTACCGTCGGCGAAAGTCCTCGGTGGTGCGGTTGCGGATGGCGGAGATGAAATCGTTGGTGAACTGCTCGGACGTTACATAGAGGACCGACATCCCACGGTTGGCGCAGACTCGACCGATGGCCTGCAACAGATGAGTCTTGCCCAACCCGGCTCCCGAATACAGAAACAACGGGTTGTACGACTCTGCCGGAGCCTCAGCCACCGCTTGGGCCGCGCCGAAGGCCAACTGGTTCGAGGGACCGACGACGAAAGAATCGAACGAGTACCTGGGGTTGAAGGAACGAACCTCGAACAGCGGCACCGCGGCCGCCGATTCGGTGGAGAGGGAATCCGGAGGCCGAGCCGACGGCTCGGCCGCGTAGTAGTCGGGGTTTGTGCGGACCCGGAGGCGAAGGTCCAAGGGCCGGCCCGCCACTTTTTCCAGAGTCTTTTCCATGGCGTGGTACATTCGCCGTTCCAACCACTCCACGACGAACGTCCCGGGAGCCTCCACCACGAAGGACTCCCCCTGTAGCAGCACGCCTTCGGTGTTTTTTAACCAAGTCTCGAACGTCGGGCGTGGGAGCTGCAGCTGGAGATCGCCCAGCACAGCCCGCCAGACCTCTCGGGCTGACGACATACTCATGTCCCCGCACACCCCCCCAGCTGCAGCTCTCACGCCCGCATTCGTTTGTTGATTGCCACCGGTTCGCGATTGACCTCCCGGTTCCAAGCACAGGTTGACTTGGGACAACACTTTCCGACTTCAACGGCGGCCTCAAAAAAGGCAACAATACGCCGCCGGAGCGTTGC
Organism: Dehalococcoidia bacterium; assembly: GCA_965220625.1. Taxonomy (GTDB): domain Bacteria; phylum Chloroflexota; class Dehalococcoidia; order Lucifugimonadales; family UBA3495; genus VXOI01. The sequence goes on along the minus strand of CBDCQN010000001.1, from coordinate 1,095,311 downwards.
GCCGAAAACAAAAACTCGAGGGGGAACCAAACACCGTTCGGGAACCGTTAAGCCCTAGGGCTTAACGCATTGGTAACGCCGGTATTTCATCTACCTGCCGCCCGCAGAGGCGACCTTGACGCTGCCGAAGTGTACTAGGGTGTTTGGCCCGCTATCGGTTCTTTCCTTGACTGGCTGCCAGCAATTCCAGCCTCAAATTGGGCATCCAGCAACGGCACATTATCAACATCCCAATGATGTTGTCAACGGGGAAATTTGATGAATTCTTCACCAATTTCCCGGCGTTTTGAGCGTAAATTTTAGACTTCGACCAGCGTCGTATTTGAACCGGCACAGGTCTGGTTTCCGGGGTGGAGAGAAGATGCCCGCCGATTCGCCCCTCGCTGGCAAAGGCCCTGGCATCCGCCGCGGCAGTCGCCTCCAGGGAGCCGCTACACCGGAGTCCGAAACCGTGTGTCCTGGGCCTTCGGGCGTTTGCGGCCAAAGTTGCGTCCATATATAATTGGCCTGTCGGCGGGAGCCGGCATCGTTACGTTTCGTCAGGCCGAAACCGCTGAAGGGGCCACGTTTGGACGGCCCCGATTATATTTCCGGGAACGAATACGGGAGAGGCAATGCCACGGAAAAGGACTCCGCGCAACGGCGCCAGCACCGTTGCCGCCCCTGAGGCGATACCATTGCCCAAGGGCCTGAGCGCCGACGACCTGCTCGATTTCTACCAGAGAATGGTCATGGCGCGCACCATCGATGAGCGGATATGGGCCTTGAACCGGCAAGGGAAGGTCCCCATTGCCGCGTCGAGCCAGGGCCACGAGGCCGCCGAGTTGGGCAGCCTTCTCGCTGCCGAAAAGGACGGCGACTGCTTCCTTTTCACCTACTACCGGGACCTGGCCCTCAAATTCGCGGCTGGCCTGACTCCGGAGCAGGTAATGCGATCGTTTATGGGAAAGGAGGGCGACCCATACAGCAACGGCCGTCAATTCCCTCTGCAGGGCGCCGACCTGCCCAACAATATCATCCAGATCTCCAACGTCGTCGCCGCCGGGCTGACCCAGGCCGTGGGTTATGCCTTGGCGTGTCGTATGCGGGGCGACCGCACGGTGGTGCTAGTCTACTTCGGCGATGGCGCCTCCAGCCAGGGCGAGACCCACGAGGCGATGAATTTCGCCGGAGTCCACAAACTGCCTGTCGTCTTCATTTGCGAGAACAACCGCTACGCCATCTCGGTGCCCCAGCACAAACAGATGGGCATCGAGGAAATCGCCAACCGGGCTGCCGGGTACGGTTTCCCCGGATTCATCGTGGACGGCATGGACTTCGTCCATTCCTATGAGGCCACCCGAGAAGCAATCGGCCACGCCCGGGAACAGGGTCCCGTGTTGCTGGAAATGAAAGTGGAACGCTTCATGTCCCACACCACGGACGACGACGACCGCCGTTACCGGCCAGCGGGCGAGGTGGAAGGCGCCCGCCAGCGGGACCCGGTGCTGACTCTGGGCAACCTGCTCATCGAGCAGGGCCTGTTGACCCGGGAGCAGGCGGACGAGACAGCCGCTTCCGCCCTGCAGGTAGTGGATGCGGCCACCGACGCCGCAGACGCCGCCGACCCTCCCGACGTTTCCACCCTGCATTACATGGTTTACTCCTCGTAAAATAGATTCGAACCATGGGGAGACGGACCATCGGAGAAGGACAGTGGCCGTAAAAAGCGTAATCGAAGCCGTCAGAGAGGCGATCCGGGAAGAGATGCAGCGCGACCCAAGCGTCTTCGTCATGGGTGAAGACGTGGGCATACGGGGCGGGGTCTTTCTGGCCACCCAAGGCTTGATGGAGGAGTTCGGCGAAGACCGGATCATCGACACGCCCTTGGCGGAAGCGTCCATCGTCGGCATCGCCTTGGGCGCGGCCTTCCGCGGGCAGCGGCCGATCCCGGAGATACAATTCTCCGACTTCGTCTGGCCGTCCGTTAACCAGTTGATCGGCGAGGCCGCCCGGACCTGCTACGGCACCAACGGTGCACTGAACGTCCCCATGACCGTGCGAATCCCCTACGGCGGCGGGATTCGGGGCGGACTATTTCACTCTCAAAACATCGAAACCCACTTCTTCCATACCCCGGGCCTCAAGGTGGTCGCCCCCAGCACTCCCTACGACGCCAAGGGCCTGTTGAAATCGGCGGTGAGGGACGACGACCCCGTCGTCTTCCTTGAACACAAGAAGACCTACCGGTTGGTACGGGGAGAAGTGCCCGACGAAGAGTACACCCTCCCGATAGGGGTGGCCGACGTCAAGAGGCCCGGACGGGACCTGACCATCGTCACCTACGGCCTGACCTTGCACTACTGCCTGGAAGCGGCCGAGCAGGCCGCGGCCGACGGAATCGACACCGAGGTGGTCGACCTCCGAACGTTGTCCCCCCTTGACACGGACATGGTCCTGGAGTCGGTAAAGAAGACCGGGAAGCTTCTCATCGTCCATGAAGACAACATTACGGGCGGCGTAGGGGCCGAAATCGCGGCGTTGGTGGCCGACCAAGCCTTCGACTATCTGGACGGGCCGGTCTCCCGTGTCTGCGGGCCCGACGTTCCCACCATGCCCTTCGCCCAGACCCTGGAAGATGCATACATGCCCAGCCCGGAGAGCATCCTGGCCGCTCTCCGCAAGCTGGCGGCCTATTAACCTGAGACGTATGGTGCGCAATTGTCAGTAACGGTCGAGCTGCCCCACGTAGGCGAATCGGTGGTCGAAGGGACCATCGGCAAGTGGCTGAAACAACCCGGCGATACGGTGAAGCGCTACGAACCCTTGGTGGAAGTGGTGACGGACAAGGTGACCATGGAGGTCCCGTCGCCGGTCGCAGGGTCGCTGTTGCGGGTCTTGGCCGAAGAGGGGGAGACTGTTCCCATGGGTGCGCCCATAGCCGAAGTGGAGACTGCCGACGGCCAGAACACTCCGGCCCCCTCGGCCCCCTCGGCTCCCCCGGCGCAACGACCCGCCGCGCCGCCGCCGTCACCGGGCGCTTCCTCATACTTGATGCGAGACGTCACGCCGGTGGGCCCCACCGGAGGAGCGGCTATCGAGGCGATCGAGCCGTTGGCCAACGCGGTCCCGCAGGCTTCTCAAGCCACACCCCATGCCCCGGCGGCTCCGGTTGCCGCCCCGGAGGCGCAGGCGGTTGCCGTGTCCGACGGCGGCCCCCGGCTTTCGCCGGCAGTCCGACGGCTGGCCCAAGAGCATTCAATCGACGTAAGCCGGGTCTCCGGTACCGGGCTCGGCGGCCGCGTCACCCGAAACGATGTCCTGCGCTACGTTGATCAGGGGGGACAGGCGCCGGTCCCGGCCATGGCCCCCTCGCAGCTTCCCGCACCGGGCGGCGACGAGGAGCACCTGGCGGTTTCGCCCGTCAGGCGGATGATTGCAGCGGCAATGGTCCGGAGCGCCACCGAGATTCCCCACGCCTGGAGCGCAGTGGAGGTTGACGTTACCGGGCTGGTCGCCCTGCGCAGCGGCATCCGCGACGACTTCGAGCGGCAGGAAGGAGTGGCGCTCACCTATATGCCCTTCGTCCTGAGAGCCGTGGTGGAAGCCCTCCGCAAAGTGCCGACTATGAACGCCTCCTGGGGCGGCGATAAAATCATCATCAAGAAACGAATCAATCTCGGCCTCGCCGTCGCCGCGCCCCAAGGGTTGATCGTGCCGGTCATTCGCAACGCGGACCAGTTGAACATCACCGGGCTGGCCCACTCGGTGGCGGACCTGGCCCAGCGGTCCCGTGGCAACAAGCTCACCTTGGACGACGTTCAGGGCGGAACATTCACCGTCAACAACACCGGGGCGTTGGGTTCCTTCTATTCCGGGCCCATCATAAATCACCCGCAAGCCGGCATCATGACCACCGACACCATCCAGAAACGCCCGGTGGTACGGGACGACGCCATTGCCATCCGGTCGATGATGAACCTCTGCCTGTCCTTCGACCACCGGATCAACGACGGCGCGGAGGCCAGCGCTTTTCTGGAGTCGGTGAAAGCCCGGCTGCAGTCCATGTCCCCCGGCGACCCAGTCTACTGAGTCTATCCCATGCCCCGACCGGACCACTGCCGGTTCGCCTGGCTGGGCGTGGTGAAATACCAAGAAGCCCTGACGCTGCAACGCACCCTCGTGGAACAGGTCCACGACGGTGCGCAACCCAATACCCTCCTGTTGCTGGAGCACCCGCACGTATACACCCGGGGGCGCATCAGCCGGCCCGAGCACCTTCTGGCCGACGAGCACGCGTTGACCGCCGCCGGAATACCCGTTTACGACACCGACCGAGGAGGCCAGATAACCTATCACGGCCCAGGCCAGATTGTCGGCTACCCGATAGTCAACCTGCGGGAATGGGGCGGCCCGCTACAGTACGTGAGGACCTTGGAGCAGGCCATCATCGCCGTCCTGCGAGACTTCGGCGTACCGGCGTTCATCGAACCGGGGCTGACCGGCGTGTGGACAGGCGGCGGCAAGACGGCGGCTATCGGGGTAAAGGTGTCCCGCGGCGTCGCCTTCCACGGGTTTTCCATCAACGTGAACACCGACCTCGACTACTACCGGCACATCGTCCCGTGCGGCATTGAGGACCGGCCGGTCACTTCCATAGCGCGGGAATTGGGTGAGCCGGCAGACCCCGAGATGGTCCGTTACAGCCTGGTCTACCAATTCGGCAAGGCAATGGGGTACCGGATGGTGGAGGCGAGGGACCTGGCGGCAGCTGCGGCCGGCTGATCGCCGCCGGCCGAAAGCGGGCGCCAGGACCCCATTTAACCTGCTTTGACTCCGGCCTGCTTTTTGACACCCCGAAGGGGCGTTGCTACACTCGCCGTTGGTCGTGGGGAAGCCACGAGTGGGAGGTAACCCGGATGCCGGTGTCGCAAAAAGTCCGTCAGTTCATGAGCGAAGGCGGCTGGATCAGGGGCGTGTTTGAAGAAGGGTTGGCCCTGAAGGCGAGGATCGGCGCCGACAAAGTGTTCGACCTCTCCTTGGGAAACCCGGTTACCGAGCCGCCTCCCGAGTTTCATGCCGAGTTGCGGCGGTTGGCCAACGCCCCGGTACCAGGAATGCACCGCTATATGCCCAATCCCGGCTACATGGAAACCCGCCAGGCGGTGGCGGAGACGCTGGCCACTGAGAGCGGTCTGCCCTTCCAGGGCGGGGACGTCATCATGACCTGCGGGGCGGCCGCCGCAGCCAACGTGGTACTGAAAACCGTCCTGAATCCTGCGGACGAGGTCATCATCCTCTCCCCCTATTTCTGGGAATACCTGTACTACATCGACAACCACGGGGGCGTGCCGGTGGTGGCAGCCACCGACTCGCAGTTCCAGCTGGACCTTGGGGCCATCGAGGCGGCAATAACCCCGAAGACCCGGGGCATCATCATCAACTCGCCAAACAACCCAACGGGAGCGGTCTATTCCGCCGAGAGGATCGCCGGCTTGGCCGCCCTGCTGAGACGCAAGCAGCAGGAACACGGCAGCGAAATTTTCCTGATAAGCGACGAGCCGTACCGGCGGATCATTTTCGACGGGCTGACCTTCCCCCAAATTCTGCCTCACTACGAGAACAGCGTGGTGGTCAATTCCCATGCGAAGGACCTGGCGCTGCCCGGGGAGCGGATCGGGTACATCGCGGTAAACCCCCACTACGCCGGCAAGGAAGAGCTATCGGCGGGGTTGGGATTCTGCAACCGTACGCTCGGCTTCGTAAACGCGCCCGCTCTCATGCAACACATCGTTCGCGGCCTGCAGGGCGTCAGCGTCGACCCCGGTTATTACGAGAAGAAACGGGACTTTCTGCACACCCAACTCAGCGAACTGGGCTACGACGTGGTGAAGCCCCAAGGAGCGTTCTACCTGTATCCCAAGTCGCCCATCGAGGACGACGTGGCCTTCACCCGGTCCCTCTTGGAGTGGAACGTCTTGGTGGTACCGGGCCGGGGATTCGGTACTCCGGGTTATTTCCGCATATCCTATTGCGTGGAAGACTGGGTATTGGAGGGGGCGGTCGACGGGTTCGCCAAAGCAGCGGCCAGCCTGGCGTAATCCGGGACCGTCAATAGGGGCGGCGGTCCGGCGGCTTGGGCCTTGGAATGATCCAATAGGAAATGGCGGCGATAACGTAGAGGGCCACCGCCGGAATGAGCGCCCAGACGTAACTACCTGTTTGTTGGTATATCAGTCCCATCCAGAACGGTGTGCTCATGGACATCAACTGGTCTGGAAGGTGTTGCCAACCTCTCAGGGTGGCGTAATTGCTGCGCCCGAAGAAGTCGCCCATTATGGCCCACGCCAAAGGATTGGCGGTCTCCGAGAAAGCCAGCAGCACCACGAAAAGCAGGACTTGCCAGAGGTGTCCGCTGTCGTTTAACAAGACAGCCAAAGCGACGGCGCCGCCAATCATCGCGGCGGCGCTCAATCGCTGCTTTGACCATTTGTCGGCAAGCCACCCGGTTATCGGGTTCATGATCATCGAGCTAAGGGACAAGAGACCAACCAGGAGAGGCAAAAGGTCCTCGATCTGGTCTTCAGTGCGTCCGGACCCCTCCAGAAACCAGAACATAATCGGGACCAGCAGGAATTGCGTGCCCGAATGCACCGTGTTCCGCATGCCGACCGCGAGCACCAGGAGCCAATAGGAAGTTGTCCTGACCGCCTCGTTTACCGTGAAATCGGTTTCCGGCCCCGGCAGACGACTCCCGGCCTGGCCCGGCCTCGCCGCCCCGGAACCGGCCGGGCTGGTCACCACCACCGTGGCGGGGCCCAGCGGGTCTCTTGGCTTGTCCCCATCGGGAAGCAACCCCCGGCTTTCCGGCGAGCGTTGGATGAAAATAGCCAACGGCGCAACAACGGCAAGTACCAGGCAGCCCGAAACGAAAGCCGCTTCGCGCCAACCGAGTTCGAAGACCAGGTAGCCCATAACGGGCGCGATGATCATTCCGCCCAACGGACTCCCGATACTGGCCAGAGACATTGCCAGTCCACGGCGCCGGCGGAACCACTGGTTTATGGCCGGCATAATGGCGTTGTTATAGCCGGCTCGAAAACCAAAAGATAACAACCCTACGAACACCAGCAGGAAATAGACGTAGTTTCCGGTGACGGACAGGAGCATGAACCCGGCACCCGAAGCGACGGCGCCCAGCACCATCACGGGACGCGGACCGTACCGGTCCGTAATCCAACCCATCAACGGGCCCTGGAGGCCGCCTTCCAACCGCCCCAACATTTCAGCCAACCCGATCAGGCTCTGACCAACGCCCAATTCACGGGTGAGGGGAAGGACATAGAAGGAAAATCCCCGGTTGAACGTGCCGTGTTTCAAAGCGTCAGCGGAGGCGGCAACCACCACAATCCACCAGCCGTAGAACACGTTGCGCGGCCGGGCTAGAAGGCTCTTCGGGTTAACTCGGATCAACTCGCTTTGCGTCCTTATTCAACCACCGGGAGTCTCGCCGATTGGCGCCTCCCGGAGGGGGCCGCTCCAGCCTCATGACAGGATGGAATCCACCCCGGAAGAAAATGCTGCAATCGGAAGCGTCGGCCTAGTATAGCGTTCCTTCCGCGTTTGGTTTCGTCAGGTCCTTTTGGGCCAGGGCCTTTCTCGGGACAAGCTGCCTGTCATCAAAAAGAGAGACAGCCCGGCCGGATGGGCGGGCTGTCGGTCTGCTCTGGGCGCCGGTAGCGGTCCGGCGGATGTGGCTTCGGGAAGAGGGGCGACCTTCGTTATTCGTCGAGGTTGATCACTATATTGTCGGGCCCGCGGGAGAGGACGGCTTCCGCCGGCTCGTCGTAGGGGTTGCCCTCAATGTGGTCGAAGTGGGCCGGAACGAATATGAAGTCTCCGGGCCCGGCTTCTATGTGTTCCTCGAAGTTTTCCCCGTAGTAGACGCGGATGTGACCCTTCAGCACGTACGCGGCGGTCTCCGCCTCGCCGTGGTTGTGGGGCGGGCCCATGGTGTTGGGGGTGCATTCGACGTGTCCCAGCCACACCTTGCTGGCCCCGGCGGTGTTGCTGTCCACCCCGGGCTTGCGGACCATGCCCCGTGTCTGGATAGTGGTGCCGGGATCGGCTGTGCCGTGCACGACCTTCAACTCTCTGCCGCTTGTCTGTGTGCTCATCCCTTCAAAACCTCATCCAAAACCTAAATCGAGCTTTTGGCGATTATATTACTCCGGGCCTCGGCGACCGGCAAGTTGAGACCCACTATCACGCCCGGTCTAGAATGGACCCGCGCGTCGACCACAAACATCTAAAGCTCGCGCCGTTGTTCCCGGACGGCCTCGACTGCACTCATTCCAGCCGATTCGCCTTCGTTCTTAGACATTCGTTCAGTGAGTTCGTCCATATTCTTCCATAACGCTTGGAGCCTTTTTGCCCGCTCTTCCTCACTCTCGACGAACTCATCGGGGTCGGACGGCGACTCGACCGGTACAATTCGTGCCACGACCTCCCCGCGAAGGGTAATCTCGACCGGCTCTTTTTCTTCTCGCACTCGCTTGATAATCGCGCTGGTATCTCGCTTTAATTCCCTTATCCCTACCGAATCCATTACTTGGCCTCGCCACCAATGCAGTTACAATCCTACCCACATTATAGGCTTGCTCAGCCTCCCCGAACGATAAGGCGAATTGCGCGCCCGGTAGCCGCGTGCTTTACTGTGGGAAAACGTCGGCTGGGGCCGCGCAGTGGAGCCGTTATGGAAGTTACCAAGAAGTTCGCCGAATACGTGACCACCTCGGGGTTGGAGGACTTTCCGCCTGAGGCGGTGGCAGCCGCCAAGGCCGCGATAATCGACTGCCTTGGCTGTATGCTGGCCGGTTCGAAGGAACCGCTGGCCGATTTGTTGTGTGACTACGTTGGCGGGCTGGGCGGTACCCCCTCCGCCACGGTGGTAGGCCGCGGCTTCAAGACTTCAACCCCGGAAGCCGCCTTGATCAACGGAGCGATGTCCCACGCCTTGGACTACGACGATGTCACGTTTATCACCAAGACCCACCCCAGCGCCGTCCTCATCCCGGCCGCCCTGCCCTTGGCGGAGGAGGTGGGCGCCACCGGCGGCGAGATGCTGCTGGCATACCTGCTGGGGTTCGAGGTGGCCTGCGCCGTTGGCGACGCCATCAGCCCCGCCTACTACGACGACCTCGGCTGGCATCCCACCGGCCCGTTGGGGACCCTGGGGGCCGCTGCCGCGGCGTCCCGCCTCTTGGGATTGGACGCCGGCCAAACTGCAATGGCCATCTCCCTGGCCGCTTCCCAAGCCGCCGGGCTCCGGCAGAATTTCGGCACCATGACCAAGCCGTACCACGCCGGGGCCGCCTGCCGGTCCGGCATCACCGCCGCCAAGCTGGTGCGGGCCGGGTTCACGGCCAGCGCCGACGCCCTGGAGGGACGGTTCGGCTTCATGCGAGCCTTTTCCGGCGGCAGCGGCTACGATCCCGAGAAGGCCGCGGCCTCCATCGGCAGCCGGTGCTACATGGTGGAATCGGGCATCGAAATCAAGAAGTATCCCTGCTGCGGCAGCGCCCACTTGGCGCTGGACGCCACCGCCAAGCTGTTGGCCCAAGAAACGTTCACTGCGGACCAGGTCGACCATATCGACGTTTTGGTGGACTTCGACCCGCCCCGGTCGTTGATTCACTCACGTCCCGCCGGCGGACTGGAGGGCAAGTTCAGCATGCAGTACTGCTTGGCGGCGGAGATATTGGACGGAGGAATCGGGCTGGCGAGCTTCACTGACGAGCAGGTGATGCGGCCCGAGGCCCAAGGGCTAATACCCCGTATCGAGATGCGCCGTCACCCCGGCTACGAGGGCCAGCTCAGTTGGACCGAAGCCTACAACCAGGTGGAGGTCCACACCACGGACGGCCGGGTCCTCACCGAGCGGGCCGAGCGCGCCACGACCGGGGCGCTGCGCGGCGTCATGATGGAAGACGTGCGGGTCAAATTCCTCGATTGCGCCGGCGTCGCCCTGACCGAACAGGACGCTGGCACAGCCTTGGGAATGTTGGACAATCTTGAGGACTTGGGGCCGGTGGGACCGCTGGCCGAGCTATTGGGGAGATGCAAGAACTAGAAAGAGGGTCGGCGGATTAGGCGGATAACGAGGTCGTCTCCGGGTTCGTTGCGAAACACTACCGTGAACGGCGGGCCATAGACGACCTTGTAGACAGTTTCGCCGTAAGGAATCTCGAACACCGCCTCAAAATCGACGACCGGATCTCCTCCGACAAACAGGAATTGCGCCCACAGCTCGATGAATTCCTGTGGACTATCAATACCTTCGTAGAAGCAGCTGGCTTCTGAGGTGAACCTTACGAAACCTTCCCTGTCTCCCAACCCCCTCAGAAATTATCTCAAAAGTCCCTTCCCCTCAGGGGGAAGGTTAGGATGGGGGTGGACCCCGCCGGGGAATTGACGCCAAAACAGATGATTATGAAAGGCGCCATCAGTGTTGAAATAGTTTCTTAGTCCTCGATTCCCATCTCCCGCTTGAGTTCGGCCCAGGTTACGGTAACGGAGGGCTCGCCTGCGTTCTCCAGCTCAATGCTGTTTGCCAACGCCCGACATGTTTCGGCGAACTCCCGATCGCTTATGTAGGCGGGACGCTTCATCTGCGGGACTTTGGAGAGCATATCGCTGGTGACCTCGAATTGAGGCCTAGTCAACTCCAGTATACTTGCATTTTCATCCTGACGAGATGCGGATTGTAACACGGTGTCATCGAACCAGATTCCGTTATGGATGTCAGCCTATACCGCCTACTGGGCGGTTAGGCCGCCGTCTATCACCAACTCGGTCCCAGTCATGAACGACGATTCGTCGGAGGCGAGGAACAGGGCCCCGTTGGCGATGTCGTCCGGGGTCCCAAGCCTTTTCAGCACCGTCCGTTCTATCGTTTCTTCCCGGCTTCCGGCGTCGGGCCACACCTGGTCGCCCATGGCTGTGTCGATCGGACCGGGGTGGATCGAGTTGGCCCTGATCCCCTCGGCGCCGTACTGAACGGCGGTAGACTTGGTGAGCAGCCTCACCGCGCCCTTGGAGGCGCTGTATGCGGTACTGGTGCGGCTGCCGACGAGTCCTGCTGTCGACGAGATGTTGACGATGGAACCGCCCCCCGCGTTGCGCATCTGCGGGATAGCCAGCTTGGTGCCCAGGAACACGCCCTTCGCGTTTATGGCCAACACCTGGTCCCATTGCTCTGAAGATGTGTCGGCCACGTTCCCGCCCCGCCAGATGGCGGCATTATTCACCAGGACGTCCAGCTTGCCGTAACTCGATACGGCGGTGTCCACGGCCTGGCGCCAATCGGTTTCGCTGGAAACGTCGAGGTGGACGTAGAGCGCCTCGCCGCCCAATTCGGCAATCTCCGCAGCGACCGCCATACCCTCGCGGTCCAAAACGTCGGCAATCACCACCTTCGCCCCCTCACGGGCGAACAACATTGCCTCGGCAGCTCCTTGGCCGCGGGCCCCGCCTGTAATCAACGCCACCTTACCTTCCAAACGCATCTTGAGCCTCATTCTCAGGAGTTTGGCCGAAGTCTACCGGCGAAGCCAATTCCGGTCAAACGACCACAAGGTGCGCCCCTATCCAGCGCCCGATGCCGCACCGGGGAATCGTAACTGTTCAGAGGTTTGCTAGGTCCCCTCCCCCTTCTTAACCTTCCCCCCAGTGGGCCCGGGGGAAGAGACGCTCCTCAACTCTGAACCATTACACCTGCGGCGTGATAGAGCCGGAGCCAGACTGTTGTTCCCGCTACTAACCGTCTTACCGGCCAAAGCCGGTATCCAGGTACTTTCAAGCAGCGGCCCTCTTCACTGACAACCTGCCCTTCCCGTCTGCGGTTGCCACCCCCTATCGTATTTGTTGTGAAGAATCGCTCCTGTCCCAATCCCCAATCACCCGCCAAACCCCTTAATGGCGCATCAATGGCACACTTTGGCTCAGGATGGCCCAAGAATTAAAAACTCCAGCTTCGATTCCGCCAAACCTGCGCCAAACCCCTTATGGAGTGCTCGCCATGGACATGGAAATACAGCCTTGCGTTGGAGGACGAGCTGGGCTGCTGCCTTCGACCTCGTCTGTGCCCAACCCTCCCCCAAAGTCTGAAGAGTTACGGGGAATCGGCAGTCTCCGCGTTCATCCGTCAGGAAATGCTACAACGGTCCGGCAAACTCCCATCCATTCATCAATGAGAAGGGTAAAATCAGAAAGGTAAAATCCGTGGAGCGTAAAATCCGCCGAAGGCGGCCAGTCTACACTCCACCGGCTCGAACATATTATTGACAACTTGTGTGGGGCGCGCCTACCATGGGGTCAAATTAAGAAGGGACTGTCGGCGCTTTTTCAGTGGCCTGAAGTAGGGTATTTCCCGGAACGGCCGGAGTGGATGTGGGCGCGAATTAGCGACGGCGGCGACAACGTGTCCCTGACTTGGGATGCACGACACGGAGAGGAGGAAATCATGGGCGACCAAAACATCGCATTGATGGCTCACCTGATGCGCCGCGCCGGTTTCGGAGCAACCCGGGAGGAGCTTGAGGCCCGAGTGGCCAAGGGCTACGAAGCGACCGTAGAGGAACTGCTTCACCCGGAGGAACAGGAATCCCTGGGCCGCAACGAAATGATGCGCTACCACCCGTGGACTTGGCGCCCCGGCACTCTGCCGGGAATGGGCGCCGCGGAATGGCTCCACGACATGGTCAATACCCGCCGGCCCTTGGAAGAGAAGATGGCCCTTTTCTGGCACGGCATCTTCGCCACCGGGGTTTCCAAAGTGGACCACTATGACGACGTTATGGACATGATCGTCAAGTTCCGCCAAAAGGGAATGGGCGATTACCGGGACCTGCTCGTCGAAATGGCCAAGGACCCGGCCATGATCTATTGGCTTGACAACTGCGATAACCACGCCGACGCCGTCAACGAGAACTGGGGACGGGAATTGCTGGAACTGTTCAGCATGGGCGTGGGCAACTACACCGAGGTGGACGTCCGGGATTGCTCCAGGGCCTTCACCGGCTGGACGATCCAACCGAAGCTGCCCCGGGGTCCTGTCGGTCGTCACGACTGGTTCTTCGACTACCGGGACGAAGACCACGACGACACCGAGAAGACGTTCTTGGGCCACACTGGCAACCTGAACGGCGAAGACATCGTCCGGATTATCAGCGAAGACCCTGCCTGCGCCCGTTTCATCGCTCGCCACCTCTACAACTTCTTCGTGGCGGACGAGGCCCAGGTGCCGGCATGGTCGGTCACCCCGCCCAGGGACCCTGAAGCCGTCGATACCCTGGCCAACACTCTGATTAACTCCGGTTACGACATGAGGGCCTGCCTGCGAGTGCTCTTCAACTCCGACTTCTTCAAGGACTCTCGTTTCGCCCGCCTGAAGAACCCCACCGAAGTGGTCGTCGGCACCCTGCGCATGGTGGGCGGAGCCGAGTTCCCGGCCCCCGGCATTGGCGACCTCTCTCGCCAGCCTTCCTACATGGGCCAGGACCTGCTGAACCCGCCCAGCGTCGAGGGTTGGCACACCGGCGCAGAATGGATCAACAGCGGTTCGCTGATGCGCCGGGTCAACTTCACCGCCGAGCTGGTGGGAGACGTCTCCCGGCCCGGAATCAAGGACTTGGTAGAGCGGCTGCAAGCCCGTAACGGCCGCACCGCCCAGGAAGTGGTTGACGGCTGCCTGGACCTGCTGGGTCCGTTGGAAGTCAACAAGGAAAGCCGCGACGAGCTTATCGGCTTCCTGTCAGAGGGCGGCGCTTTCAGTTGGGACACCCCGGACCAGACCGCCGCTTCCACGACGCGGGTCTCGGAGTTGCTCCAGTTGATCGTTTCGCTTCGTGAGTACCAGTACGCCTGAATTTCGCGGCCCGACTTAATACCGCCGGAGGAGCATTCGGAGGATAGCAATGACCAGTACGAAGAAAGACCCGGTTTTGGTCGTTTTCCAGTTAACCGGGGGCAATGATTACCTGAACACAGTCATTCCCTACAGCAACCCGCTGTATAGGGACAACCGCCCCACGGTGGGTATCGCCGAAGACCGGGTGATCCCCATTGACGACAAGGTGGGCTTCCATCCTGAGATGGCCCCGCTGAAGCACATATACGACCGCGGCGACATGGCGATTATCCACGGGATCGGCTATTCCAATTCCCCGCGTTCCCACTTCCGCTCCATGGACATCTGGCATACCTGCGAGCCGGACAAGCTGGGCACCGAAGGCTGGCTGGGCCGGGCCACCCGCGACATCGACCCCAACAAAGAAAACGTGCTCACCACCGTGAGCTTCGGCCCGTCCCTGTTCCGGGCTCTGGCTCTGCCCGGGACCCCTGTTGCCGTGGTGGACGATCTGGACAACTACGGGCTGTTGCCCGGCATCTCCGAACCGGAACAACGGAACAAGATTCTCGACCGGTTCTCCCGGCTCTACTCTCCGGCCATCGGATCGAGCGCCGTGATGGACTACTTGGGGCAGACCGGCCTGGACACCCTGGAGGGCGCGGACATTCTTAAGGAAGCCCCCAGAATCTACCAGTCCGACGTGGAGTACCCTGACACCGCCATCGCCAAGAAACTCAAGGGCATCGCCCAGATCCATATGGCCAACTTCGGCACCAGGATCTTCTACGTCGATCACGGCAGCTTCGACAGCCACTCCAACCAGACTGGCATGGCCGATAAGCTGTGGAACGACGTTTCCCACGGTTTGGACGCCTTCCTGGACGACCTGAGGGAACACGGCGTGGACGATAACGTCGTAGTCCTGATGTTCACCGAGTTCGGCCGGCGGACTCGCGACAACGGGTCCGGGACCGACCACGGCGCTGGCGGAGCGGCCTTCATGTTCGGCGCTGGCGTGCAGGGCGGCCAGTACAGCGAGTTCCCCTCCATGGAAGAGAAGGACCTGGAGCAGGGCGACGTGGTCCCCAACTACGACTACCGCGGCCTGTACACCACGGTCATCGAGGACTGGATGGGACTAGACGGCAACCCCGTTGTCGGCGGTACCTACGAGAAGCTGCCGGTCCTGTCCTGAATAGTCCATCTTTCCGGCCGACGGGCAGAGGAAGTACGGGCGGCGAATTCGCCGCCCGCCGCTAAATGGCCTCAGTGAATGATCGGTCTGCGGACTCATCGCCAGCGCAATGATTCGGAGGAACACCGATGCTTACGGAAACAGTTGCCGGCCGCACTTACGACTATAGCCACAATGTGGGCCGCGGTTCTCAAACCGGAATGGGTTTCAACACTCCGGTAGCCATTACTCTGGGGCCCAACGGCGTGGCCTATGTGGCCAACCGGGGCTCGGAGTCAATCAGCAACGTCGGCTGGAACCGCACCGGCCTGGGCCACCGGGTCTCCAGGATAACCCTCGGAGCCGCTTGGGGCGAAGAAGAGTTCCTCGGAGAGTTCAGCCGGTACGGGGATGCGGACGGCCAGCTCATATGGCCGGCCGGTATCGCAACGGGCCCGGATGGCAACCTCTACGTGGCCGACGAATGGCTCAACCGGGTTTCGGTCTTCGACAAAGACGGAGCCTACCAGAGACACTGGACTACGGTGCAACCCGGCGAAGCGGAACCCAACGGTTCCTGCGGCATCGCGATATCCCCGGACGGTACCGTCTACGTGACCGACGGCCGCAGCCATCAAGTCCGCATGTTCAAAACCGACGGCACGTTCCTCGGCTCGTGGGGCTCAAAGGGGTCCGAAGAGGGCCAATTCGACTCCCCGTGGGGTATCACGGTCGACGGCTCAGGCTCGGTCTACGTGGCTGACGCCAATAATCACCGGGTCCAGAAGTTCTCGAGCGAAGGGCGTTTCGAAGCCCAGTTCGGAGGTCCCGGCAACAAGAGTGGAGACCTCAACTATCCGTCGGACGTCGCCGTAGACCCCGATGGAGACCTATACGTCTGCGACTGGTCGGACAACGAATGGGGTCAAGGCCGGGTTCACATCTTCACCGCCGGAGGCAGGTTCCTCACCAGCCTGGTAGGGGATGCCCAGCAACTCTCCTCTTGGGCGCAGATGACCGTGGACGCCAATGCCGACTACGCCAAGCGTCGCCGGGAAGTTCGCAGCACCGAACCCGAATGGACCTTCGCCCAGCCCACCGCAGTGGAGTTCGACGCCGAGAATAACCGCTTGGTGGTGGTGGACACCCAGCGAAGCCGCCTCCAAATCTACAACAAGCTGTCCCGGTACCTGGTCCCGCAACTCAACCTCTGATCGCATCCCACGCTTCATTGGCTACACTTGGCTCACTACGTAGGGGCGTTTCGCGAAACGCCCCTACGCGTTTGCCGAAGGCATCCAACTGTGCACTTAGCGCGTGGGGGAATATACCAATCTGATGAACCTGGACAGACAACGCCATTTCCTTCAAACGGCCGCGGAGCAGCCTGGGATACTCTGTTCCGAGGCCCCGGAAGAGATACTGGAAGCCTGCGCCGTGGAAGTCGAACCGACCGACTTTCTGGAGGAATATTTCGCTGCCGGGCATAGCGCTTGGCTGGCGCTCAAGCACGGACGCCGTATCAACAAGCCCCGGATTTTGCTGGACCAAGCCATCCTTGTCCTGTACCGCCGGGCCTGCCTGCTGAACACCGCCCGGATGATGGGCGAGGCCAGCGCAGACATCGACCAACCCTTTTTCTCCGACGAGGGTCTATACTGATTTTTGTCCCAACGCAGAGTGCGCCTGTGGCGCAGAGGCCGTCTTGAAGAAACTCTGCGTTCTCCCCCCTCTCTGCGCTAATCTTGGTTTCCCGGAGGACTGATGCAAGGTAAGACCGCCATAGCCAACATCCTGAAGCAGGAGGGCGTCGAAGTAGCGTTCTGTTTTCCTAACAACACCCTGATCGACGCCATAGCCGCCGCTGGAATTCGTCCGGTCATCTCGCGTATGGAGCGGGGCGCCGTGAACATGGCGGACGCCTACAGCCGCATCAACAACGGCCACAAAAACGGCGTATGCATCGTCCAGGCCGGACCCGGCATCGAAAACGCCTTCCCTGGCGTGGCCCAGGCCTACGCCGATTCCGTCCCCATTCTGATGCTGCCCGGCCATGAGGGCTCCGGCCGCACCACCATGCCTTCCGAGTTCTCGGCCAGCCGCAACTATGCCGGGGTCGCCAAATGGGCCGGAATGATCAATTCCCCGGCCCGCATCCCGGAGATGCTGCGCCGGGCCTACACCCAACTCCGTGCTGGTGTCCCCGGCCCCGTCGTACTGGAAACGCCCATCGACGTAATGAACGGAGAGATCGACGAGTCAGAGTTCTTCTACTCGCCCATCGCCAAGCGCCGCACCGCCGCCGACCCCGCTGACGCTGTGCGGGTGGCCCGCCGCCTTGTGGAGGCCGGCCGTCCAGTCATATACGCCGGTCAAGGCGTTCTGTACGCCGAGGCCACGCCGGAGCTGGTCGAGTTGGCCGAGTTGCTCAACGCGCCGGTAATGACGACCACTCTGGGCAAGAGCGGCTTTCCAGAAGACCATCCGCTATCGCTGGGCACCGGCGGCAACACCGGCACCAAGGCCGTCGGCGAGTTCCTGCGGAAGTCCGATCTGGTGTTCGGCATAGGCACCAGCTTCCAGAAGACCCTGGCGTCGGCGCCGGTGCCTCGGGGCAAGGCCATCATTCAGTCCACCATCAACGACAAGGACCTGAACGGCGAGTACGGGCTGGAAGACATGCTCTTGGGCGACGCCAAGCTGGTGCTTCGCCAGTTGATCGACGAGGTCAAGCAGGCCCTGGGGGGCAATGGCCGGCGGGGCGACGCCTCGGTCTCGTCCGAAATCGCTGGCATCAAGCGGGAATGGCTGGACGAATGGATGCCGCGCCTCACCTCGGACGATATCCCCATCAGCCCGTACCGCGTCGTGTGGGAGCTGAACAACGGGCTGGACAAAGCCAACAGTATCGTCACCCACGACTCGGGCAACCCACGCGACCAGATCGTCCCATTCTACGAGGCCACCACCCCCCGCGGGTACATCGGCTGGGGAAACTCCACCCAATTGGGGGCGGGTCTGGGGTACGCCTTGGGGGCCAAGCTGGCCGCTCCGGAAAAGATGGTGGTGAACCTGATGGGCGACACCGCAGTGGGTATGTGCGGCACCGACTTCGAGACCGCCTCCCGCAACCGCATCGGCACCATCACGGTAATCGTCAACAACGGGGCCATGGGCGGCTACGAGAAGAACATCCCGATTGCGGTGGAGAAGTACGGCTCCAAGTTCCTGACCGGCGACTATACCAAGATGGCCGACAGCCTCGGCTGCCACGCCGAGACCATAACCCAACCCGGCGACATCGCGCCGGCGCTGGCCCGGGCCCAGGAAATCGCGGCAGGCGGCCAGCCGGTGGTGCTGGAAATCATCACCCGCGAAGAGCCGGTGTTCTCCCAGTATTATTAGCTTGCTTCCCTCGCCGCTTCCTGCTCCAATATCTCCAGGATGCGATGGACGAACTGGGCGATTATCGGCCGTCCCCGCTCAATGACATCGTCCTCCATGTGTTCATGGTAGAAATTGGAGTGGAACTGCTCGGCCGCAAAAAAGTTCGACACCAGAGTGGGTTCGCCGTATTCCTCGGCAAGGCGGTTGACTGCCGCCACCTTGGCGTTGTGTTTGCTGTACCTCCAGCCGCGCTGCATCGCTACGGCCATCACGGAATGGGCGGCGGCGCCCCATAACTTCTCAGAGCCCTGCTTTTCGTCGCCTTTAGCGAACTCCTGATCGGAGTGTTCCAATAACTCCAGGGCGGCGCGGGCGCGGTCCGCGACTGTCATCTTTTGTCCGGTTGCCATGCAGCCTCTTCCTATTCCTGTCTGGATCGTCCAATTGACATTATGGTTGCGGACGTGCTATTGAGTCAAAGGCGGTTTGCTAATGGTGTACGCATGACTCGTAACGTATCTGACCCGGCAGCATCCAACCGGGGAAGCCGCCGGTGGCTGCAGGTTCTGGTCAACTGTCGTCCGGGACTGCTTGATGAGGCCATCTGCGACCGATTGGCCGAGTCCCCACATGACATTGACTGGCGCTCGCCGCTGCTCAGCGACCACTACGCCGAGTACCGGGACCAAGAGTTCGTCGACCGATTGGCAAGCTCCCGGCATCTAACGCAGCCTCTCGAACTCCGCCGTCCTCTGGCCGATTTCTGGCCAAGGTTCGGTCCGCAATGGGATGGACTTGCCGTAACCGACAAAGGACAGATTCTGCTCGTGGAAGCGAAGGCCCATATCTCGGAGATGGTCACCGCTCCCAGCCAGGCAAGGGGAGAGTCGGCGGTGCGGCTGATTCAGGAAAGCTTGGGGGAAATCAAGTCCTTTCTGAAGTCAAGGTCTCCGGCGGACTGGTCCACCTCCTTCTATCAATACGCCAATCGCTTGGCGCACCTCTATTGGCTGCGCGAACTGAACGGACTGAACGCCTATCTGGTTAACGTCTTCTTGCTCGGGGATGAGGAGATGATCGGGCCTAAGACCACAGAGGAGTGGGAGGCTGCCGTTCGTCTCCAAGAAGTATTCCTGGGGGTGCGGCAACCGGCCACCAGCGGGTATGCGTTACATCCGTGGGTCGGAGCCTACGCGATCGATGTCTTCATCGACACCGACACAATCCCCGTCCGGTATCCACCACCTATCTAGCCCCAAAGGAGGGCCGCCACCATGCCCGACAAGTTCAGCTACGAGGGTCTATTCGCCGCCGGGGTACCGGAGAACCCACCCGGCAAGACACGCCACGCCCGGTACGACTTCGCCGTGGCCTACCCCAACCCCGATACCCTGCCCTTGGACGGACTGGCCGACTCCGTGAGGAGCGTGCTGGCTCGCGAGGGGCGGGACCTGGCCTACTATACGGACCCGGCCGGGTACCCGGAGCTACGCCGGCTGGTGGCCGAGAAGCTCAACCGCGACCGCAATATGAAGGTCGACGCCGACGGGCTGGTGCTGACCGGGGGATCGGGCGAGGCCATCTCAATGGTCATCCAGACCCTCACCGACCCCGGCGACACGGTGCTGACGGAGGAGTTTCTCTACTTGGGCACGCTGCGTTCGTTGCGCCGCTACGAGGCTAACGTCGTGGGGGTTTCGTGCGACCAAGACGGCATCGTGCCCGAGGTCCTCGACTCAACCATCGAACGCCTGAAGGCGGAGGGACGGCGGGTCAAGTACCTCTACACGATTCCGACCTTCCAGAACCCCTTGGGTTGGACCATGACCCTTGAGCGGCGCAAGAGGGTGCTGGAAATCACCCGCCGCCACGGCGTCCCGGTGTTCGAGGACGATTGCTACATCGACCTGCGCTTCGAGGGGGAAGACGTGGACTCCTTCCACTCGCTCGACGACACCGGCCAGGTTATCTACGTGGGTTCCTTCTCCAAGACCATCGCGCCGGGGATGCGCATGGGTTATCTGGTGGCGCCTCCCGAAGTCGTCAGCCGCGCTTGGGCCTTCAAGATGGGCGGCGCGGTGAACCATTTCGCCGCGATGACCATCGCCGAATACATGAAGAGCGGCGGCATCGAGGAGCACGTCCGGGAGCAGAACGAGTCGCTGCACACCAAGCGCGACGCCATGCTGGCATCATTGGGGGAGAACTTCGGTGACGCCGCGACATGGACGCGCCCCGAAGGCGGCCTCTACGTGTGGTTGACCCTGCCGGAAGGCGCGGACTTGGAGGGCGTGCAGGAGCAGGCTTTCTCGGAAGGAGTTGGTTATTACAACGGAACGCTGTTCTCGCCAGAGGGCCGGGGCGCCAACTCGATGCGCCTCTGCTTCGGCCACCCCACCGCCGAGGACAACTACGAGGGTGTCGCCGAACTCGCCCGCATCCTGGAACGCCACGGGGTCATAGGCTAACGCCTCCCGAGGGCGCTAACGCGGCATCAACTCGATACCGAGCCCGTTGGGATCCTTCAAATAGAGGGAGTGGCCCACTTCTTGATATTTGACCTGGCTGCCGTCCAGCCGGGTCTTGACCTCATCGAAACGGTCCCGAGAAATGGGCATGGCGATGTGCATCACGTTGCCGACGCCTTCAGGGGCGCGGCGCTGTAGACGAGGCACGTCTGGGAAGTCGAAGAAGGCCAGGCTCATTCCATTGCCAATTGCCACGTTCATGTGGGTCGACCCGGCTACATCCCGGTTGGCAGTTACCCGGGTAACCGGCATGCCCATTATGTTGCTGTAAAAGCGGGCAGTCTGCTCCAGGTCCTTGGCGAAAACGGCGATGTGGTCGACGCCGCCGGTGACGGCGTCAGCGGCGCCCTGCGGGACCATCGCCCGCAGCCGTTCCCGTTTGGCCTCGGTGTCGTGTCCGGAGGTAGTCATCACGTCCTCCATTAGTTGGCGGGTTCGTAGTCGGCGGGTTCGGTGATGTTTTCGAGGTCGAGCATGGCCAGCAGCCGCCCATAGCCGATGAACTGTCCGGTGATCATCCCCAACTCGAAGATTTCAGGGTCGCTAAACTCCTGGCGCAGCTCCCGGAAGAACTCGTCGTCCACGTTCCGGTGGTCCGTCGCCATGCGTTCGGCGAAGCGGACGGCCAGCTTTTCCCGGTAAGGCAGGCCGGTGTCTTCGAAATGGGGCAGGGACGCCACCATCTCCTCGGTCATTCCCTGCTGCACCGCCGGCGCAGCGCGTCCGAGCTTTCAAGTGGCGCATTCGTTCAGCTCGGCTATCTTGAGACGGACCAGCTCCTTCAGCCGCGCCGGGAGCAACCCTCCCAATTTCAGCGGCCCGTAGAACGCCCAGAACGCTTCGTATACCTCGGGCAGGTTCCCTGCGGCCTGGAAGATGCGCGGGTTTAGCTTGTGGGCCGCGGCTTCATCGGCAATCTTCCGCAACCCCGGCGTCAGCTGCTCCCTTGGCACCAGCTTGATTCGCGCCATGTGATTCCCTTTTAACGCAGAGAACAGGCTAGCAGGCGGGGCGGTTGGAGACGGCGGGGTCTATTTTGCGGCGCAGGAACTGCCCGCCGCCGGGGGCCGCGCTGAAGTCGCCGGCCTCCACCACCACCTTGCCGCGCAGTATGGTCGTGACCGGCCACCCTTCGATGTCGAACCCGTCCCAGATACTGTAGTCGGAGATGTGGAAATCATCCGACGCCAGCTTCCGCTTGATGCCGGGGTCTATGAGGCATATATCGGCGTCGCTGCCCGGCGCCAGAACGCCCTTCCTGGGATAGAGCCCCATGATCTTGGCGGCGTTGGCGGAGGTGACGTCGACGAACCTCTGGAGACTCATCCCCTGCTTGGACACTGCCTCGCTGTAGGTGATGCCCATGCGAGCTTCGGCCCCATTGTGGCCGCCGGTGACGTCTGAGATAGTCCGGCCGGAAATCTTGGTTTCCCAAGAGGTGCAGTACTCGTCGGTGGCCATGGTCTGCAGGCCGCCGTTGACGATGCCGTCCCACAGGGACAACCGGTCCTTTTCCGATTTGAGCGACGGGTAGGTGTGGTATTTCATCCCGTTTTCTTCTTTGTAGTCCTCTTCGTTGAAGCAGCAATAGTTGTGCAGGGTCTCGCCGTAGACCGGCCGGCCGTTGGCCCGGGCCTCGGCGATGGCGTTCACTCCGTGCAGCGCGCTGACGTGGACGAAGTAGACCGGGGCGCCGGTCCATTCGGCTACCCGCAGGACGCGCCGGAAGGACACGTCCTCGGACTCGGCGCTGTGGACCAGGGACATGTTGGTCCACTCGGTCCGTTCCTCGCTGGTGAGCTTCCGGTACATGTGTTGGACCATGTCGTCGTCCTCGGCGTGGACCAGGAGCATGGCGTTCAAGCGTTGGATCTCCTCCATCAGGTCGTGGAGGTGACCGGTGCCCACCATCCTGGGCTCGCCGGTGGTGGCGGGGGGCCGGATGTTGGTGGTGAAAATCTTTACGCTGGGGAAACCCTCTTCCACCGCCTCATGAAGGGAACCTATAACTTCCTGGGGTATGGCCCCCAGCATCATCAGGTGGTGGGAGTAGTCGGCGTAGGAGTTGCCCTGCCAGACTGCGGTGCGCTCCTGCACCGCCTGGGGTATGTCGATCCCAGGGTACTGGATGGCGAAGTCCAGCAGAGTTGTGGTTCCGCCGAACAGGGCGGCCCGGCTCACCTGTTCCGGAGGGGCGGTCTTGAGGTCGCCGTGCCCCATAATCGGCGCGGAGATATGAGCGTGGGGCTCGATGCCGCCCGGGACCACTATCTTGCCCGTGGCGTCTACAATACGTCCCGCCTCATCGCCCAGGGCGCCGGGGGCGGCAACCGCCGCGATCCTTTCCCCTTGGACGGCAACGTCCCACTCACCTACGCCCATGGGTGTGACGACCTGTCCGCCACGGATGATTAAGTCCAGCATATGAGGACCTCCAGTTTCAGATTACGGTAGCCCAAGCTGCCGTTAAATGTTGGGGCAGTTTAGCACAGGGATATAAGATCGGGGCAAAAAAGAGACCGGTGACAGTTGCTTAATCAAATCTCCGGTCCTGATTGCTATAATCTCGCCTATCGCTTGCTTTCAGGAAAGGAGCGGCCAGCAGTCGGCGGTGCGGATTACCGGCTTCGAGGACACCTGCCACTGGAGTCTGGAATCGCGCCAAGTCCTACAGCTTGTCCTCGGGCCTGGCCTCGGTGGCTAGCACGATTGGCGTCCAGGCCGAACCTGTGTACGATAAGCATGCGGTACGAATGGGATGAAGCTAAAAGGGAAATCAACCTGATAAAGCATGGAGTCGACTTTTCAGACATCTATCTCTTCGATTGGGATACGGCAACCACCATTTCCAGCGACCGGCGTGGTGAAACCCGATTCGCGGCGATAGGCTGCATCGGAGATATTTTGCACTTCTCGATGTATACAATCCGTGGCGCTAATCGCCGAATTATTAGCTTGCGCAAGGCAAGCAATAGGGAAAAAGAACGATATGAGCAACCCCATTGACCTGAGCGGTTGGACATTCGACGAAATCGCCGCCAAATTCGGTGAAGAGGCAGCAATCCAAGCTGGCATCGCCGCGGACCCTGACACGTGGGAGCTTACGGACGAAGACTTTGCCCGGATGCGCCCGGCAAGGGAAGTCCACGCGGAATTCGTGGAGGCTTGGCGCGCCTCGCGGGGCTCACAGGTCAGCCAGACGCCGCCCGTCAAGAACCAGCTCTATTTCGGCGACAACCTCGGCATCCTGCGCAACCACGTCGCCGACGCCAGCTGACCTGATCTATCTCGACCCGCCCTTCAACTCCAACGCCAACTACAACGTCCTGTTCCAGGAAAAGAGCGGCCAGCAGTCCGCCGCCCAGATTACCGCCTTCGAGGACACCTGGCACTGGAACCTCGATTCCGAGAGCGCCTACCAGGACGTCGTTACCAACGCCGCCGGAAAGCTCCCCGACCTCCTCCAGGCCATGCGCTCCTTCCTCGGCGACAACGACATGATGGCCTACCTCACCATGATGGCCCAGCGCATGGTCGAACTCCGCCGGGTCCTCAAGGACACCGGCAGCATCTACCTACACTGTGACCCCACGGCCAGCCACTACCTCAAGCTGTTGATGGATGCAGTGTTTGGTGCAGAGAATTTCCGCAACGAGATTACCTGGAAGAGAACAGGGGCCCATAACTCCGCAAATCGCTATGGGCCAGTTCACGATATCATGCTTTACTACACAAAAAGCAATAGCTATTGCTGGAACCAGATTTACTTGGCACAAGAAGAATATATCGCCAATCGGTACACATATGTCGATCAGCAGGGGCGGCGTTTTTATCCGGTGAGCCTCTTGGCGGCAGGAACCAGAAATGGTTCGTCGGGGATGCCGTGGCGCGGCATTGATGTGACGGCGAAGGGAAACCATTGGCGTTACACCATCGAGAAACTTGAAAAGCTAGACGCGGCAGGGGACATTTATTGGCCAGCTAAAGGAAGTATGCCGCGTCTCAAAATGTATGCCGATAACGCCAAGGGCGAACTTTTGCAAGATTGGTGGGGAGACATTGCCCCCATTAACTCTCAGGCTAAGGAACGCCTCGGCTACCCCACGCAGAAACCCGAGGCCCTGTTGGAGCGCATCGTCAGTGCCAGCAGCAACGAGGGCGACTTGGTGCTGGACCCGTTCTGCGGGTGCGGGACGGCGATTGCGGCGGCGGAGCGGCTCAACCGCCGCTGGATTGGCATTGACATCACCCATATCGCCATCACCTTGATACGCCACCGGCTGCAAGACACCTTCAAGGACGAACTGAAACCCTACGAAGTCCTGGGCCAGCCGCAGGACGTAGCCAGCGCGCAAGCCCTCGCCACCGACAGCGAGAACTCCGGCCGCTATCAATTCGAGTGGTGGGCATTGGGGCTGGTGGACGCCCGCCCGGCGCAAGACAAGAAGAAGGGGGCGGACTCCGGCATTGACGGCTACATCAACTTCTTCGACGACAACAGCGGCAAGGCCAAGCGCATCGTCGTACAGGTGAAGAGCGGTCACGTCAACCGGGGACAGATCGCCACCCTGAAAGGCGACATGGAGCGGGAGAAGGCGGAAATCGGCCTGTTCATCACGCTGCGGGAACCCACCGGCCCCATGAGGGCTGAAGCGGCCTCCGCCGGGTTCTACACCCCGGAACATTTCCCAGACGCCCAATATCCCCGCGTCCAGATTCTCACCATCGAGGAACTGCTCAACGGCAAGCGCGCCGATTACCCCCGCGTGGCCCCCCAGGCCACCTTCCGCCAGGCGCCGCGCCGACGACGGCGGGGCGAGCAATCACGCATGGTTTAGGCAGCGGTCCGGGAACGTCCAGACTCGCAGGGGATTCGTCTGCGGACTCAGCAGCGGTTTCGCCGGGGGTAGGTACCGGCGCGACCAATCAATCGGCGGCGCCGGGATAGGCTTAGGTGGGCAGGTCCTTCTCCCAGTCTGGAAGCAGCTCGTGCTTGGTGGATGGCAACGCCATTATTGAAACGACTCCGATCAGGCTGAGAACCAAAGACAGGGCCATGGTGGCGTCGAAGTTGCCGGTCAAGTCCCTGAGTTGCCCGCCGACCAGCGCCCCGGCTGCCATGCCGAAACCGGAGCCCATCATCTGCCAGCCGTAGGTGGTCCCGATAGGCGCGCCGCCGTAATACTGGCGGTTGATGATGGGGAAAGCGCTCATCTCGCCGCCGAACCCGATGCCGAAAAGGACGGCAAACAGGTAGAAGTGCCAAGGGTCATGAGCGAAGAACAAAAGGACGATGGGGACGGTCTGCAGGAAAAAGCACACTCCCATAGCCCCCTTGCTGCCCATCCGGTCGGATGCCACTGGAACCACGAACCGGGTTATGGTGCTCACCACGGAGAGGGTAACGAACGCCCCGGCAGCCAGGCCCTTGGATACTCCCTCAGTCTCTGCAATTGCCACCAGATAGACCAAAACGATGGCGTGGCCGGCGCAACCCCAGAAATGAATACCGATGAGGTTCCAGAAAGCGCCGGTGCGTTGGGCCTGCTTGAGGAACACCCTGGTCCGGACCTTGGCGATCTCGCCCTTCTGCACCTCCCTTATAGGCTCGTCTCCAGACGCTCCCAAGGGACGGAGACCGACCTGGGCGGGCTCGTTGTAGAAGAACCGCACCAAGAGCAAGAGGATAACTCCGCCGAAGATACCCGGCACCCAGAAGGCCGCCCGCACTCCTTGGATGCCGCCGCCGAACAGATCGATGATCCACAACATGATGGGCACTGCCACCAGTGGCCCGACGCCCTGCGCCGATTGCAGCAGGCCCATTCCGGTACCCAGATGCCTGCGGAACCAGAGGGTCACCGCGGCCGTCAACGGCACTTGGAACAGGCCCATGGAAGCGCTCAAGATTACGCCGAAGAACAGGTAGAACTGCCACAAGCTGTTCATCATGCCGGTGAGCACCATGCCCACCACGAACAGGACCGCGCCCAGCGTCATCGCCGCGCGGACGCCGTACCGGTCGCCCAGCCAGCCGGCCGACGGGCCCAGCAGTCCGGAAACGATCCACTGAAGGGCGAATCCGAAGCCGACTGCCCCGTAGCTCCAACCGAAGGAATCGACCAAACGGGGAATCAAGATACTGGAGGAAGACCGGAAAGAGGAACTGGACAACCGCATCACGGCGGCAACGGCCACGATCACCCAAGCGTAGTGGAACTCGCGGCCGCCTACAATTACGTTGTCGGGCTTGAGGGAAAAGACCTTGGAAAAGGCTGACATCAGCCTTGACAACGTCGAAGATTCATATACACTTGAGGTTTACCGGCGTATGCCTCAGAAGACGACTTCACCACCGCCGACCGCCAGAATCCACCCCCGGGATACTCTTTCGACCGCTTGCGCCTTCCGGATTGCGGCCATTTGGCTTGCCGTACCCACCCACGTTAAGGAGAAGGGTTAATGGCTTCGTCTCTTGCTCATATTGGGCCTTCCACGCAGTCGCCTGATGTCAGGTCTTACTCACGTATCCCACAGGTGCTCGACGTCCCGAACCTCATCCAGAGCCAGATCCAGTCCTACGACTGGTTCAAGAACGACGGGCTCGCGGAAGTATATCAGGAAATATCGCCCATAGCGGATTACACCGGTAAGAAATACGACCTCCACTTCCAGGGGCACTACTTCCGGGAACCCAAGTATTCGCCCCAGGATAGCAAGGAGCGGGAAATCACTTTCGCCCAGCCCCTCTACGTCAAGACACGCCTGGTAATGAAGGAAACAGGCGAAATCAAAGAGCAAGAAATTTTCATGGGAGATATTCCCATGATGACCCACAACGGCACGTTCATTATCAACGGAGCCGAACGGGTGGTTGTGAGCCAGCTGGTGCGCTCGCCGGGTATCTACTTCGTCTATGAGCGGAACCCGGCCAGCAACCGGAACCTGTGCTTCGCCAAGCTGATCCCCTCGCGGGGGGCCTGGCTGGAGTTCGAGACCAGCAGCAAGGACGTGCTCTCGGTGAAGGTCGACCGCAAGCGCAAGGTCTCGGCCAGCACCTTCCTGCGGGCATTGGGCGTGGCCGATGATGAAGTCATGCTCTCCATGTTCACCGACATCGACACCGACGAAAATCACAAGTATATGCAGTCGACCCTGGAACGCGACCCGGTCATCGAAACCAAAGAGATCTCCTTCAAAGAGGACGACCTCAAGTCCCTCTGGGAATGGCTGCACCCCGACGATGAGTACAACGGCGAGGCGGCCCGCCGGATTGCCGCCGCTCAAGTGGAGTTCTACCGGCGGCTCCGTCCCGGTGAGCCTCCCAGCCTGGAAAACTCGCGCACCCTGATCCGAAACCTGTTCTTCAGCGCCCGCCGTTACGATCTGGGCCGCGTGGGCCGGTACAAGCTGAACCGCCGGCTGGGGATGCC
Organism: Dehalococcoidia bacterium; assembly: GCA_965220625.1. Classification (GTDB taxonomy): domain Bacteria; phylum Chloroflexota; class Dehalococcoidia; order Lucifugimonadales; family UBA3495; genus VXOI01. The sequence goes on along the minus strand of CBDCQN010000001.1, from coordinate 1,066,898 downwards.
CGAAAATGCCGAACTGATGACCCTGACCCTGGAAGACGTGGTACAGGTGATCCGCACCATGATCCGCATCAACCAGGGAGACGGCCACCCTGACGACATCGACCATTTGGGCAACCGGCGGGTCCGGGCCGTGGGAGAATTGGTGCAGAACCAGGTCCGGGTCGGCTTGCTCCGCATGGAGCGCATGGTCAAAGAAAAGATGACGCTGGTTGACCCGGAAACCGCGGCTCCCCAGGGGCTGGTCAACATCCGCCCGGTTGTCGCCGCGGTACGCGAGTTCTTCGGCGGCTCCCAGCTTTCCCAATTCATGGACCAGACCAATCCGCTGGCGGAGTTGACCCACAAGCGGCGCCTTTCCGCGCTGGGCCCCGGCGGCCTTTCCCGTGAACGGGCCGGGTTTGACGTCCGGGACGTTCACTTTTCCCACTACGGACGTATCTGCCCCATAGAAACCCCGGAAGGGCCCAACATCGGACTGCTCAGCACCCTGGCCTCCTACGCCAGGGTGAACCCGTACGGGTTCATCGAATCGCCCTACCGGCGGGTATTGCACGAGTTGCCCAAGGACTCCCCTGACCTCAAGGGGCGCACCGTCACCGAGGCGGTGATGGACCCCGACGGCGGGACCATCGTGGGCCGTGGACGCGCCATTGGCGCCAACAAGATCAAAGCCATCGGGCGACTGGCCGACGGCGCCATGGTCAAGGTCCAGCCATTCGTAGCCTCCGGCGCTCATGACGTAATCTATCTTTCGGCCGACCAAGAAGAGGACTTCAGGATAGCCCAAGCCAACGCCAAGCTCGACGACCTCAACCAGTTCATGGAAGAAAAAGTTGAGATCCGGGTTGGTGACCATTACACCCAGGAGCCGCCGAACCTCATCGAGTTCATGGACGTTTCGCCCATGCAGATCATGAGCGTGTCTGCGGCGTTGATACCGTTCCTGGAACACGACGACGCCAACCGGGCCTTGATGGGTTCCAACATGCAGCGCCAAGCCGTCCCGTTGCTACGGCCCCAGGCGCCCACGGTGGGCACCGGGATCGAGGGCCGGGTGGCCCGGGACAGCGGCCAATTGGTGACTGCCAGCTCCGCCGGGGTGGTCACCTCGGTGAATGGCCGGGACATCATTGTCACCGACGAGGAGGGCGTGGACCACTCCCACCCGGTGATCAAGTTCTCCCGGACCAACCAAGGCACCTGCTTTGACCAACGCCCCATCGCCACCAAGGGCGATGTGGTGGAGGTGGGCTCGGTGCTGGCCGACAGTTCCTCCACCAACAACGGCGAACTAGCCTTGGGCCAGAACGTATTGGTGGCCTTCATGTCGTGGGAAGGCTACAACTACGAAGACGCCATCATCGTCAGCGAGCGCCTCTACCGGGACGACTACTTCACCTCCATCCACATTGAAAAGCACGAGATGGAGGCCCGGGAGACCAAGCTGGGACCCGAAGAGATCACACGGGACATCCCCAACGTAGGCGAAATCAGCCTCCGGGACTTGGACGAGCGGGGGATCATCCGCGTCGGCGCCGACGTTGGCCCCGGAGACATCCTGGTAGGTAAGGTCACCCCCAAGGGCGAGACCGAATTGACCGCCGAGGAGAAGCTGCTGCGGGCCATCTTCGGCGAGAAGTCCCGCGACGTTAAGGACACCTCCCTTCGCGTTCCGCACGGCGAGCGGGGCAAAGTCATCGACGTGAAGGTCCTGAACCGGGAGAACCGGGACGACCTCTCCCCCGGCGTCAACGAAGCCGTCCGGGTCTGGATCGCGCAGACCCGGAAGATATCGGTGGGCGACAAGATGGCCGGCCGCCACGGCAACAAGGGCGTGGTGGCGCGGATCCTGCCGGAAGAGGATATGCCCTATCTGGCCGACGGCACGCCCGTAGACATCATTCTCAACCCCATCGGCGTGCCCTCCCGCATGAACTTGGGGCAGGTCCTGGAAACCCACCTGGGGTGGGCCGCCCGCGGCTTGAATTTCCGGGCCAACACCCCGGTGTTCGACGGCGCTCGGGACGCGGCCGTGGAAGACGCCCTGGCCAGGGTGTGGTTCGCCGAGAAGGCCGGGGCTTCCAGTGTCACCAACGGCGAAGGCCCGCCCAGCGTCGACTATTCAAGGGTCGACGAGTGGCTCACCGAACGTGGATACAACCCGGCGGACGTCTTCGACCAAGACAAGATTGGGCTGGCCCAGGAAGCCTGTCTCCGAATGTGGCTCACCGAGGAGGCCGGACAGGATACGGCCGGTCTGGACTTGGAGCAGCTTTACAAGCTCGCCCTAGTGGTGCACCGGGAGCAGCGGATTGCTCCGCCGACCTTCGGCAAGTTCGAGCTTTACGACGGAAGGAGCGGAGAAACTTTCGACCAACTGGTGACCGTCGGCAGCATCTACATTCTCAAGCTCATCCACTTGGTGGAGGACAAGATTCACGCCCGTTCCACCGGACCGTACTCGATGATCACCCAACAGCCCCTGGGCGGAAAAGCCCAGTTCGGCGGCCAACGGTTCGGCGAGATGGAAGTCTGGGCCCTGGAAGCGTACAGCGCGGCCTACAATCTCCAGGAGGTGCTTACCGTCAAGTCCGATGACGTGGCCGGCCGGGTGAAGACCTACGAAGCCATTGTCAAGGGCGAGCCCATTGGCCAGCCCGGCGTGCCCGAATCATTCAATGTTTTGTTGAAGGAGTTGCAGAGCCTTGGCTTGGCCGTTCAGTTGCTCAACGAGGAGAACCGGCCGCCCTTGACCCAGGGAATCTCTGGGGATACCGAGCTATTTCAGCCGCTGGAGGCGATTTAATGGTCAGGATGGCAGATAGGACGGAAACGTCGGGTACCAATTTCAACGCAATCCGGATTTCCATCGCCTCCCCGGAGCAGATTCTCAACTGGTCTCACGGGGAAGTGACCAAACCGGAAACGATCAACTACCGGACCCTTCGCCCGGAAAAGGACGGGCTGTTCTGCGAACGCCTCTTCGGCCCGACCAAGGACTGGGAATGCTTCTGCGGCAAGTACAAGCGTATCCGGTACCGGGGCGTCATCTGCGACCGGTGCGGGGTCGAGGTGACCCGCGCCAAGGTACGGCGGGAGCGCATGGGCCACATCCGGTTGGCGGCGCCCGTCGCCCACATCTGGTTCAGCAAAACGACTCCCAGCCGGCTGGGCCTGCTGTTAGACCTTTCTCCCCGCAACCTGGAGCGGGTCCTTTACTTCGCCCAGCACATCATCGTCTCCGTGGATGAGGACGCCCGGCAGGACGCCATCGACGCCGAACGGGTCAAGTTCGAACTGGAGACGGAGAAACGCCGCCGGCAGGCCGAAGAAACGCTGGCCTCTCTTAACACCAGACTGGAAGAAGCAACCGTCGCCGCCAGCAGCCAGCAGGAAGACGCTGAAAGCCCGGCGCCGTCCGGCGCGGACCTCATCGCCATCCAAGCGGAAATAGACACCGTCAACAGCCAGTTGTCCACCGACGAAGGCCAGCTCGAAGAGACCTACAAGATGGCGGTGGACGAACTGGAAGACCTGAGGATCCACAAGCTGATCGCCGAGTCCCGCTACCGGGAGCTCCGGGAGCACTACGGCGACGTCTTCGAAGCCGGCATGGGCGCCGAGGCGATTCTGGCCATCCTGAGGACCGTGGACCTGGAGGCCCTTCGTGACCAACTGGTCACCGAAATGCAGTCCACCTCCGGGCAGCGCCGCAAGAAGGCGATCAAGCGTCTGCGTGTCGTCGAATCCTTCCGCAACAGCGGGAACCGGGTGGAGGACATGATCCTCTCGGTAATGCCGGTGCTCCCGCCCGAGTTGCGGCCCATGGTGCAACTCGACGGTGGCCGCTTCGCCACCAGCGACCTCAACGACCTCTACCGGCGGGTGATCAACCGGAACAACCGCCTCAAGCGGCTCATGTCCCTGGGCGCTCCGGAGATCATCATCCGGAACGAGAAACGGATGCTTCAAGAGGCGGTGGACGCCCTCATCGACAACGGCCGCCGGGGAAGGCCCATTCAGGGCAGCCACAATCACAAGCTCAAGTCGTTGTCCGACCTGCTCCGGGGCAAACAGGGCCGGTTCCGGCAGAACCTCTTGGGCAAGCGGGTCGATTACAGCGGACGGTCCGTCATCGTGGTCGGGCCGGAGTTGAAAATGCACGAATGCGGCCTGCCGCGCCGGATGGCCTTGGAGCTCTTCAAGCCCTTCGTGATGCATAGGCTGGTTATCCTGGGCATCGCTCCCAACATCAAGAACGCCAAGCGCATGGTGGAACGCGCTCGCGGCGAAGTGTGGGACATACTGGAAGACGTTATCAAGGACCGGCCGGTTTTGCTCAACCGGGCGCCGACCTTACACCGGTTGGGCATCCAGGCATTCATGCCGGTACTGATAGAAGGCAACGCCATTCAGATTCACCCGCTGGTGTGCTCCGCCTTCAACGCCGACTTCGACGGCGACCAGATGGCGGTCCATGTCCCGCTGTCCCGGATGGCGGTGCTTGAAGCCAAGGAGGCCATGCTCAGCACCCACAATATGCTGTCCCCGGCTTCCGGAGACCCCTTGGTGGCGCCCACCCTGGACATGGTGATGGGCTGCTATTATCTGACCGACCTTCGGAAGGACAGCAACGGCGCGGGCCGCAGGTTCAACGATTTTGACGAAGCCCGCATCGCCCACGCCTCGAACCTCATCGACCTGCACGCTCCCATCGCCGTGCGGGAAGTGCGCAACTGCACCGAAGAGTGGGTGGACACCACGCTGGGCCGGCTCATATTTAACGAAATCCTTCCCGAACGCATCGGTTTCCAGAACAAGCTTATGGACCGGGGCGCTCTGAAGGACCTTACGGCAGACCTGTATCGAAACCTCAGCAACGACGAAACGGCATGGGTGCTGGACGAGGTCAAGGACCTGGGGTTCCACTACGCCACCTCGTCGGGCATTACCATTGCCATCAATGACATCCAGGTGTCGGACCGGAAACCGGAGATACTCACCGAAGCCACCAACATGGTGGACGATTACGATGAGCAATTCCTCTCGGGATTGATCTCGGAGGAGGAGCGTTACTCAAAGACAGTCGACGCTTGGACCTGGGCTTCGGACCAGACCACCGAATTGGTGGAGGAGGAGCTGCCCAACTTCGGAGGCATCGCGGTAATGGCCGTTTCCGGGGCCAAAGGCAACATCTCCCAGATCAAACAAATGGCCGGAATGCGCGGCCTCATGAGCAACCCCAAGGGGCGGATCATTGACCTGCCCATCAAGTCCAGTTTCCGCGAGGGCCTGACCGCACTGGAGTATTTCATCTCCACCCACGGTGCCCGCAAAGGGTTGGCAGACACGGCGTTGCGGACCGCAGACAGCGGTTACCTGACCCGCCGTCTCATCGACATCGCCCAAGAAGTAATCATCCTGGAAGAAGATTGCGGCACCTTCGACGCGTACTGGGTCCCCCGCCGGCCCGACGACGCCACCGGCGCTTCGTTGCCGGAGCGGATCCTGGGCCGGTTGGCCGCCGCGCCGGTGCCTCACCCGGAGACAGGTGAGATCCTGGTGGACCGGAACGACTTGATCGACGAAGGAATGGCCCGCCGGATTATGCAGGCCGGAGTAACCGAGATATCCGTTCGCTCTCCTATGACATGCGAAGCTCACCGCGGGGTATGCCAGCGGTGTTACGGCCGCCTCCCCGCCACCGGCTTGATCGTGGAACAAGGTCAGGCCGTGGGTATCATCGCCGCCCAGAGCATTGGCGAACCCGGGACCCAGTTGACCATGCGCACCTTCCACACCGGAGGGGTCGCCGGCCTCGATATCACCAGCGGACTCCCACGGGTTGAGGAGCTGTTCGAAGCTCGGGTGCCCAAGGGCGCCGCCATCCTGGCCGACATCGACGGGCAAGTGGAGCTCGCGAACGACGACGAAGGCCGCCGGCTGCGGCTCGTCAGCCGGGAGGAATTCCGGGAAGACTACCCGGTCCCCGCCAACGCCGACCTGATGGTTGACGACGGCGAGGCGGTGGAGCCTGGCATGGTGTTGGCCAGCGTCCAGTTGTCCCTCCCGGGGGGCACGCCGGACGAAGCTGAGCCTTCGGAGGAGCTGCCGGCCGCAACCCAGATCGTCGCCAACGTGGGCGGCAAAATCGAGATAACGCCGGGCTGCGTCTCCGTGGTCTGGGAAGACGTTGAAGCGCGGGAGCACATCATACCCGCGTCCGCGTACATGCTTGTTGGCGACGGTGATACGGTGAAGGCGGGCGACGCGCTGATCAACGGGCCGCTGAACCCCCACGACATCCTTCACATCCGGGGCAAAGACGACTTGCAGGTCTACTTGGTGGACCAGGTGCAACAGGTCTACCAGTCCCAGGGCGTGGCCATCCATGACAAGCACATCGAGGTCATACTTCGGCAAATGCTCCGGCGGGTGCAAGTGGAGTCCACCGGAGACTCGGACTTCATCCCCGGTCAGATGGTGGACAAGTTCGCCTTCCAGAACGAGAACGCTAAGGTGCTGGCGGAGGGCGGTGAGCCGGCAACAGCCAAACCGGTACTGCTGGGCGTAACCCGGGCTTCCCTTCTGACCGACAGCTTCCTCTCTGCGGCCTCCTTCCAGGAAACCACCAGGGTGCTGACACAGGCGGCGGTGAGCGGGGCTCAGGACTGGCTGCTGGGTCTGAAAGAGAACGTCATCATCGGACGGCTGATCCCGGCCCAGGTGGATATCCCAGGGATGCAGGAGCTCCTCAAGCCACCGGTCCTGCCGGAGATGGCCGCAGTGGCCCCCGGCGGTTGGCTGGGTGTTGCCGAGGCCAGTCCCTTCGGAGTCGGAGGTGACGACGAAGCGGTGGATACCGGATTCTTCGCCCTTGGAGCGGAGAATGGCGACGGTGGAGCCGGAGCCATACCCCGCCCGTTCGCCAAGGAAGGCGAGCCTGACGAAGCGCTAGACGATGAGGACGACCTCCCCGACGACGACGATGACGACGGGGAGGTAGAAGAGACCGGCGCCCTGGGGCTCGCCCAAGCTTCCGAATTAGCAACCGACGGGCTGCCCCAGAACGGCAGCAACGGGCTGTCCGGCGATATATCGGACAACACGGATAGCTTGGCGGACAATCCCGCGGAGGACGAAGAGGAGGTGGGACCCGGTGCCGACGAGGAGCCCAAATAGGGCAGACACCTCGGACAGAGTAATCGACGGGCCAGGTCTAGACCTCTCGGTTGACCTGGCCCCCGGCAATCCCCGCCATCTCCGGCTGAAAAACCCGGTGATGATCGCATCGGGCACCTTTGGCTACGACGGGTACGGCCGCGGCATGACTGACGCCATGGATCTCGCCGCCCTCGGCGCCGTCATTCCCAAGACGGTTACCCGTAACTCCCGCGAGGGAAACCCGGAGCCCAGATGGTACCCGGAGTCGTACCGGAAGGCTTGGGGAGACGGGGACCGGCTGTTCTTGAATTCCATCGGGTTGACGAACCCCGGCATTGAGGCGGCCATGAGCGACTTGGCCCCGGAATGGGCCGGATGGAATGCTACCGTGTTACTCAGCTTCGCGGCCGACAGCGTGGGCCAGTTCGCCGAAATGGCCGGTATCGCCCAAGGAGTGCCCGGCTTCCAGGCCATAGAGCTGAACCTGAGCTGCCCCAATGTGGATGACGGCGCGTTGTTCAGCCACAGTGCCGCCTTGACCCACGACGCGGTGGCGGCCGTGAAGGCTAACACAGACCTGCCGGTCTTGGCCAAGCTGGCCCCCAACGTGCCGGACATCACCCGGATCGCGAAGGCGGCCGTCGCTGGCGGCGCGGATGCCCTGACCCTTTGCAACACGATTCCCGCAATGCGCATCGACACTTCGACACGCCGGATGGTGCTGGGCAACATCACCGGCGGGCTTTCCGGAGAGGGCTTGCGGCCCATCTCCCTGGCCCTGGTGTACCAGACCTCCCGGACGGTGGATGTACCAGTCATTGGCGTCGGCGGAATCTTCAACGCGGAACACGCATTGGAATACCTCTTGGCGGGCGCCTCCGCCGTGCAGGTCGGCAGCGCCAACCTTGTCGGCTTGGACGCCCCTTGGCGCATTCTGGAAGAGTTGAGGGGACTACTGGTAGAATCAGATGTAACCAGCTTGGGCGACCTGCGGTGCGCGGTCCGTCCGGCGTTGGCCAATTAGAGGAACATTAAGTAATGGAAGTCCAGGACCACATCGCAACCGCGAACGAGTTTCTGGAAGCGGCTGACCGCGAGTTTGCCGCCGGGGACCAGTTGCAAGGCTCGGAAAAGCTCTGGGGCGCGGCGGCCCACGCACTGCTGTCAGTGGCTATGGAGAGAGGCTGGCCCGGCCATAACCACCAAGCGATGAGAACAGCGGTGCAAAGGCTGGTCGATGAATATAACGACCCTGGCATCCTCGCCGGTTTCTTGTCGGCAGAGAAATTTCACCGCAACTTTTACCACTATTTCATGGAAGAGTTTGAATACCCGGTAGACCGCCAGGCCGTGCGCGACTTCGTGGCCCGGCTCAATCGTATCCGTAACACCCCACTAGCCTAGGACAGACACCCATGGTAACTGTTCTTCAAAAACTGTTGGGTGACCCCAACGATAAAGCGCTCAAGAAACTCGCTCCCCTGAAGGACCGGGTCAATGCATTGGAGCCCGAATACCAAGGGTTCAGCGACGGCCAACTACGGGACAAGACGGCTGAGTTCCGGTCTCGTCTGGCCGGGGGAGAATCCCTGGACGACATGATTGCCGAAACCTTCGCGGCAGTCCGCGAGGCCGCACGCCGTAACTTGGGCCAGCGCCACTACGACGTCCAGCTAACCGGCGGCATGGTCTTGCACCAAGGCCAGATCGCGGAGATGAAGACCGGAGAGGGCAAGACACTGGTCTCGACCCTGGCGGTATACGCCAACGCCCTTACGAGTCAAGGCGTCCACGTGGTGACGGTCAACGATTACCTGGCCCGGCGGGACCCCGTCTGGATGGGACCCATTTACCACGCCCTGGGCCTCAGCGTGGGCTGCTTGCAACACGACGCCGCCTTCCTGTTTGACCCCGAAGAGACAGGCGGGGCCGGGTCGGCGCCGTCGTTGAAGTTGGTCTCCCGAAAGGACGCCTACGAGGCCGACGTCACCTACGGGACCAACAACGAGTTCGGCTTCGACTACCTGAGGGACAATATGTCTCGGGAGGCGTCCGACCGGGTGCAGCGGAACCTCAACTTTGCCATCGTCGACGAGGTGGACAACATCCTCATCGATGAAGCCAGGACTCCGTTAATCATCAGTGGGCCTGCCGAGGAGCCGGTACAGCTATATCAGAATTTCGCCAAACTGGTGCCCCGCTTGGAAGGCGAAGAAGACTACACTATCGACGAACGCACCAAGGCTATCTCCCTGACCCAGGAAGGTATCTCCAAAATGGAGCGTTGGACCAACACCTCCAACCTCTACGAGCCGGAGAATTTTCACTTGGTCCACTACATGGAGAACGCCCTGACCGCCGAGGTGATGAAGCAACGGGACAAGGAGTACGTGGTGCGAAACGGCGAGGTCGTCATCGTCGACGAGTTCACCGGACGCCTGCAACCCGGCCGCCGTTGGTCCGACGGCCTGCATCAAGCGGTGGAGGCCAAAGAGGGCATCAAGATACAGCGGGAAAGCATCACCTACGCCACCATCACCCTGCAGAACTATTTCCGGATTTACCGGAAGCTGGCTGGCATGACCGGTACCGCCGCCACCGAAGCCGACGAATTCTACAAGATCTATGGGCTCGAAGTCGTCGAAGTCCCCACCAACGTGCCGATGGTGCGGAACGACCAATCCGACTTGATTTATCGTACAGAAGACGCCAAGTGGAACGCCGTGGTTGAAGACATCGTACAGACGTACGAAACCGAGCGACCGATGCTCGTTGGCACCACATCCATTGAAGACTCCGAATATCTGAGCGACCGGCTCCGCAAACTTGGCGTTCCCCACCAAGTGCTGAACGCCAAGAACCACGAAAGCGAAGCGCAGGTGGTGGCCCAGGCCGGCCGGCTCGGCTCGGTAACTGTATCGACCAACATGGCGGGACGCGGCACCGACATCGTTCTTGGCGGCGCCGACACCGACCGCTTCAACTGGCAGGCGGAACACGACCGGGTCGTTGAGCTGAAAGGCTTGCACGTCTTGGGCACCGAGCACCATGACGCCCGCCGTGTCGACAACCAGCTAAGGGGCCGGGCCGGACGCCAGGGCGATCCGGGCAGCTCCCGGTTCTACGTGTCCTTGGAAGACGAATTGATGCAACGTTTCGGCGGCGACCGGATCAAGACCGTGATGGGCTGGACCGGCATGGACGAAGAAACGCCGGTGGAAAACAAGCTGGTCACCAAGTCCATCGGCGGTGCTCAGGTCAAAGTGGAGAGCTACCACTTCGACATTCGGAAGCACCTGCTGGAATACGATGACGTCCTCAACAAACAGCGCGAGGCGATTTACGCCGACCGGCACGAGGTGCTCGCCGAGGGAAACGTTCGCGACAAGTTCACAGGGATGCTTCGCCAAGAGTTTCAGCAACTGGCGCGCCGGTACTTGCCGGGCCGCCACGCCGACAACTGGAACGCCGGCGGCTTCGTGGACGAATTGGGACAAATCTGCCCGCCTCCACCGGAGCTGGAACACGAAGACCGGGTTTACGAGTGGGAACCGGACCGGATCGACTCGATACTCTACGAATACGCCGAGTCGGCCTACAAGGAACGGGAAGCCGCCATCGGCGAAGAGCAGATGCGGCTGCTGGAGCGGCTGTTGTTGCTCCGGGCCATCGACACTCACTGGGTGCAGCACCTGACCGACCTGGAAAACCTGCGCACCGGCGTCGGCCTCCAGGCAGTCGGCCAGCGCAACCCGCTGGTGGTGTACCAGACCGAAGGCCAGAAGATGTTCCAAGAGCTGCTGGGCCGGATACAGCACGACGTGGTGCATAATGTCTTTCACGCAACCGTGGGTCCCGAAGTGGGCGGCCCCACTGGTCGCAGGCGTTCCTCCGGCAAGTCCAGCCCGATGCAGGCGGTAAACGACCCGAACCGTAACAAAGCGGTCCCGGCCAGCGGCAAAGTCGGACGGAACGCCCCATGTCCTTGTGGCAGCGGACGAAAGTACAAGCGATGTTGCGGGGCCGCGGCCTGATTCTTCCGGTCCCCGCAGCCGGATCCGCGCCTACCGGCAAGTCCGTTACGTCACGGGCAGCACCTGCCCATCCGGTTCGCTATCATCAATCCATCTCGGACCGCATGCCGAACAGGCGCTTGAAATAACCCAGGATACCGCCGGAGGGGCGGCGAGGTTCCTCGCTGGGGTCATCGGGGCGCCCGTGGTCCATCGGCGCCACTCCCTCCCCGGACAGGACGTGGTCCGGGTCCCGGTCGAAAGCCACCTTGCAACCGGGACTACAGAAGTAGTAGTCCGCGCTCTCGTATTCGCTGTGTCCTCCCGGCGGGTTCCCGGTGTCAACCTCCATCAGGCACACCGGGTCGATCGCGATGGCCATCGCTGTCACCTCATTCCTGTAGAGTGGAACCGCGGAGCCGCAGGGAGTTGGCCACCACCGTCACCGAACTGAACGCCATGGCCAAGGCCGCCAACGCTGGATTCAGGAATCCCTGCTGTCCGAAGAAAAAGTCCAGCGACACGGGTACCCCGCCCACGGCCTGAAACACCGGGTACAAAACTCCCGCCGCCACCGGGACCAGCAGGATGTTATAGAAGAAGGCCCAGAACAGGTTCTGCTTGATGGTGCGGATGGTCTGCCGGCTAAGCATCAAGGCTGTCGCCACACCACCGACATCCCCCCGCATCAGCGTGATGTCCGCTGAATCGGCGGCGATATCCGTGCCGCCGCCCATCGCCAGTCCCACGTCCGACTGCGCCAGGGCGGGAGAATCGTTTATGCCGTCGCCCACCATGGCGACCACCCGGCCCTCCCGCTGTAGTCTCCGGACGATCTCGGCCTTGTCTTGCGGCAGCACTTCTGCTTCCACTCTATCGATACCCAATTGGCTCGCCATGGCCTGAGCCGTGCGCCGGTTGTCTCCGGTAAGCATTACGACCGATAACCCCATAGCCTTCAACCGCGCGACGCCTTCCAGAGCTCCCGGCTTCAGGCTGTCGGCAACAGCGATCACACCCTTCGGACCGCCGCCGGCAGCCAGGAACATGGGAGTCCTGCCTTGGGCGGCCAGCTTCTCCGCATGCTGCTCCAGACCATCCAGCGCCACACCGGCGTCGGCCATCAATCCCCGGTTGCCAAGATGGACCACAACGCCGTTCACGGTGGCGGAGAGACCCTTGCCGGGGATGGCCTGGAAGTTGTCCGCCCTTGCCAACTCAAGCCCCCAGGCACGAGCCTCGTCGACCAATGCTTGGGCCAATGGGTGTTCCGAAGTGCGCTCCACGGAAGCGGCCAACCCCAATAGCTCCGCTTCCGAGACCCCATTGACGGCGAAGAGGTCCGTAACCACCGGTTTTCCCGTGGTCAGGGTGCCGGTCTTGTCCAGCACCACCGTGTCGACTCGATGAGCGGTCTCGAGGGCCTCGGCCCGCTTGATCAAAATGCCCTTTTCCGCCCCTTTGCCGGTGCCTACGATAATGGCCGTGGGAGTCGCCAGACCCAGGGCACAGGGACAAGCGATGATCAACACCGCCACGAACACCAAGGTAGCGAAGGTCAGGGCCGGCGCAGGACCCAACAGCAGCCAGAACAGGAACGCAGCCGAGGCCACAACGATAATCGTCGGGACGAAGTAGGCCGCCACCCGGTCGGCCAACCTCTGTATCGGAGCCTTGGAACCCTGAGCTTCTTCCACCAGACGGATGATCTGGGACAGGACGGTATCGCCTCCGACCTGGAGGGCGCGGTAGTGGAAAGCTCCCTGGAGGTTCATTGTCGCGCCGTACACCAACGCGCCCGGAGCTTTGTCGACGGGCATGCTCTCCCCAGTCAGCATCGACTCGTCCACGGAGGAAGCCCCGTCAGTGACCTTGCCGTCCACCGGTAGCTTGTCCCCGGGACGCACTAATATGACGTCGCCGGGGACAACGCGTTCTACCGGCATCTCGACTTCCACGCCGTTTCGGACGACGAGCGCCGAGGTTGGACGCAGTCCCATCAGCCGGCGAATTGCTTCGGAAGTCTGGCCCCGGGCCCTGCTCTCCAAGTACCTGCCCAACAGAATGAGGGCTACGATTATGGCGGCCGTCTCGAAGTAGACCTTGGGTTCGAGGCCCGCGTTGCTCAGTACTGCGGGAGCCGTACGGTCAAGCAGCACCACGACCGCACTGTACCCGTAGGCGGCGATGGTGCCCATGGCGAAAAGGGTAAACATATTGGCGGCGCCGTGGCGTACGGCGGCGATCCCCGAGACGTAGAAGCCTGCGCCGGCCCAGAAGAGTACCGGCGTGGCCAGCGCCCAGAGCAGGAAAGGATAGTATTCCAACGCCATCAGGCTCGAGACCCAAGGAAAGCCGGCGAACGTTCCTAAGAAAAGCAGTATCGCGCCGAGTCCGGCGAAGATCAGGCGGTTACGAAGTCCCTTGGTCTCTTTGACCCGGGACAGCCGCTCTAACTCCGCCTCCTGGCCGCCTGCTTCGTTCGTTCTATCGGCCCGGTACCCCGCCTGTTCCACGGCCCTTTGCATGTCGTCGAAGCTGGCCAGAGCGGGAACAAAGTCGACGGACGCCCGTTCGGTACCGAGGCTGACGGCAACATCACGGACGCCGGGAACTCCCTTTAGCGCGGACTCCACGTGATAAACGCAGGCGGCGCAGGTCATCCCTTCCACCGGGAAGGTCAGCCGCTGCGTTTCCTTATCACTCGTAACCATCGGCAACCGGTCGACCGGACAGACGGCTAAGCCCGCCCTTGCCGGTTGGCCTGCACGGCCGCCTCGACCTACAGCCCTTCCACGAAGTACAGGTCGCCGTTGGAAGCGTTCATCCTCATTTCACGTAGAGGAATGTACTCCGGCGAGTTGTACCACTTCTTGGCCTGGTCGACGCTTTCAAACTCCAGGACGACGATGCGCACGGGACTGTAGCTCCCCTCCGCGACGTCGGCGGCGCCGCCGCGCACCAGGTACTTGCCGCCGTAGGCCGCGATGGTGTCGGGCACCAGCTTGCGGTACTCCTCAAAGGCCTCCGGATTGGTGACGTCGATGTTGCCGATAACGTAGCCTGCCATGGCAGTATGTCCTCCGGGTGTAATTCATCGAATCCAGCATAGCAAAGGCCCGGCTCACCGGGCAAATCAAGTCTTGGCGCCCTCAACGCTCGCTGTGACGACGACCCTTCCTTTCGGCTATTCTCGCAGCGACAAGTTCCAATAATGGTGGCTTATAATTGGATCATGCGGGGTAGGGACTTCGTCGACAGGATCGCAGCGATCGGGCGGACCCGAGGGGTTTCGGTTTATATTGATACCAAGCGTGGCAAGGGCAGTCACATCACCCTGTATTACGGGTCTCGCAAGACCATAGTAAAGGACCTCCGAAAGGAAATTGGCCCCGGCCTCCTGTCCACTATGATCCGGCAATTGGGGCTCGACCGGAACAATTTTCGATGACGAGGTATTAGAGGAACAGCTATGCGTTTCATCTACCCCGCGCGTCTCAAGCGTGCGAGCCCGAGCGAGATTATAGTCTCGTTCCGCGATCTGCCGGAGTGCCTCACATCCGGCGCCAACGAAGCTGAGGCTCTTGTCGAAGCCCGGGATGCGCTTGAAGAGGCGATTGCCGGACGGATCGACGACTTGGAGGCCATCCCAGTCCCCAGTGCGCGAAAAACCGGTGAGTGTCTTATCGCTGTACCGACCGAAACGGCGGCCAAGGCCGCTCTGTCGCTCGCATTAAAGGAGAATGGTCTCACCCCCGCCACTCTAGCCCGGAAACTTGGCACCGATGAACAAGCCGTCCGACGAATGCTCGACCCGCGCCACCGTACTGCCACAAACCGCATGAACAAAGCCCTTCGCATTCTCAATAAGGAACTCGTGGTCGAGGTACGGGAACTCGTTTGAGGCTGCTTGACCGGGCGATGCGATTCACAGCGTAACAACCGGGGGCCGCAGAGACCGCCAACGGATTTACATTGACTGCCGCGTCCGCCGCGCACCCGGCGGTGATTGAGAACGCCAACGGCCTTAAACGTAACGAGGTTCGACGTCCCAAGGGATGCCGAAGGCGTGTTTGCCGATGAGCTCCAGGGCGTCGAAGCCGCTGATGGGGTGCATGGGGCCGGCGCGGACGTCCCGGTAGTAGCGTTCCAAGGGGAGGCGCTTGGCCAAAGCGGCCCCGCCGACCATGTCCACCGCCTTGTCCACCACGCTTACGGCGGTCTTCATGCAAAAGTATTGCATTTTCAGGGCGTCGACAATTATAGCGTCGTCCCGGTTGGCCGGGTCGCTCAACCGTTCGGCCATTTCCAGCTGGAAAGCCCAACCGGCATGTAGGCCTATATCCATTTCGGCCGCCAGAAATTGGTGGCCGGGGTAGTAGCTTTCGGGGTGCTTGAATGGGATGCGGGTGCGGTCTCGGGTCTGATTGATAGCGAAGTCCCGCGCCGCCTTGGCGATGCCCAAGTAGACCGCCGAGAATGTGCCTCCGTGCCAAGCCCACAACCCGCGGGCGTAAATGTCCCACTCCCACGGCTTGTGCTTGAACACCGCGTCCTCTTCCACAAACAGGTTTTCCATCCGCCAGCTATGGCTTTGGCTGGCCCGCATCCCCATGGTGTCCCAGTCGTTGAGACAGACCAGTCCTTCACTGTCGGGCGGCACAAGGAAGATGAGGCTGACTTCGCCCTCTTCCGGGTCGTCGTACATGGCGGTACTGGCGAAGAGGTCGCCGCCGGGACTGTTGGTGCCGAACGCCTTCCGGCCGTTGACCAGGAAGCCTCCGTCGGTCTTGGTGGCCTTCACGGTGGTGTAACCCATACCGGTGATGCCTTTCAGGCTGTCGACCTGGGGGTCGGTTATCGCCCCAAAAACGATCAACTTCTCGTCGGCGACGCGGGTCAGAAGCTCGTCGACGTCGAAGCCGTCGGCCTTCAGATCGGTCATGACAAAGGGCAGGCCCAAGTGCATGTTAATCGCCAGAGCCGTCGCGCCGTCGCCTTGGGCCAGCCGGTTCTGGGCGATGCACATGTCGAGGAGGTCTGCTCCGCCGCCGTTGCAGTCGGCCGGGACGGGCATGGCTGTGTAGCCGGAGGCCTTCATGTCATCGAAATTCTCGAAAGGGAATTTACCCTCCCGATCGTATTCGGCGGCCCGTTCGGCGAAGACGTCGGCGTGTTGGGCCGCCAGGTCGTACCATTTCTGCTGTGAGGGCGTTAGCTGCTGGACCATTCGTTCCTCCCGGACAGAGACTTTAGCTGCACTTCGCCACCCCGCTACCCGACGGTAAACGATAGCGTATTCTAACCCGCAGGGTTAAACCAGTCCAACCGTCGCCCCGCCATCCAGCCAGGAGTCAAGTGCTCTGATAACGGTCATCTCCCTTGAGCCGGTTAGCGTTACGAGATAGCCGCCATCGCCCAGGGCGGCTGTAATCGCCCGCCCCAAGGGCCCTCCCAGGTGTTGGCGGCGTTCGGTCCAGTCCAGGCAGCCGTAAGCCTCCCGGAGACGCTTGCGGCCTTAGGATGGTCTGACGACGCCGAGGCCGGAAAGACAGTAGTCTCCCGAGCCCGTCGTTACGTAGCGAACGCGGCGGTCGGAGGCGTCGAGCACCACCTCCTCCAGCCACGCCAAGGATAGGATCCGGTCCATCAGATAAACGCCGGCAACGCCCGCCAAGTGACCGTATCAGGTGCGGGCCTGCCGAAGCGGCGTGTTACGCCGCACCTGCCGCGCCGCCTGCGCGCTCAAGCTTGGGTTCATACCTGGCGTCCTATCAACACACAACGAGAGTCATCTTGGAGTTCCCTGCAGGCGATGACGGCATCCCTTCCGTCCTTCCGGCTTTCGCCGGAATCCACGTCGCCTCTCCGGTGTCTGTATACCCGCGAGTTGCCGTAAAGGCACACGGTACGCCATCCCCTCCGTCCTTCCGGCGAACGCCGGAATCCACGTCGCCCCCCGGTATCTGTATACCCGCGAGTTGGCGTAGGCGTTACCCGTAGGCTGGAGTTCAACCTGCTGTCCCTGAGGGTTGGGGTTGCGTAGATTCCGGCTTTCGCCGGAAAGACGGCATCCCCGCCAAAGTAACGGTAGCCCTGCCCCAAACTCCAGGAATGACTCATGTCCGCAGTTGATACCAGTGAAATTCAGCCTCCGCCGATGGCGGGGAGGAAATGCACCTCGCTGTTTTCCTGCACCCGCTCTATCAAGCCGAGCAGGCTTGTCTCTCCGTCGACGATTACCGCGATGCCCGGTATCAAATCGTCTTCCTCTTCGTCAATCAGGAATGCCCGGGTTCCGGGGTAGTCCTTTTCCAAGTTGTTGATCACTTGGCGGACTGTCGCGCCGGCGACCTGCACCTGCTGCTTCCCACCGGTCAACTGCTGCAACCGGGGAGGCACCCATACCTCTGGCATTGCTCTCACCCTCATTGAATGTGGAATCAGGAGTGCGGAGTGTAGAAACTAATTCCGCATTCCTAACTCCTAATTCTTAATTCAGCCGCCGTTTTTGCTCCAGAGGGCGTCCAGGACCCGCTCCGGCGACATGGGCAGAGAGTTCATTCGCACGCCGATGGCATCGTAGATGGCGTTGGATATGGCGGCCATTGGCGGCACTATAGGCACCTCGCCAACCCCCCGCAGCCCGTAGGGATGGGCCGGGTTGGCGATTTCCACGATCACTGTATCGATCATGGGAAGGTCCAGCGACGTGGGCATCCGGTAGTCCAGGAAGCTGCTGTTGAGCATAGCCCCGTGATCGTTGAGCTGGTAGCCTTCGTTCAGGGCCCAGCCGATGCCCTGCACCGCGCCGCCCTGGATCTGGCCCTCCACGTAGCTGGGGTGTATGGCCTTGCCGGCGTCCTGCACCGCAGTGTAACGGAGGACGTCCACCTTTCCGGTCTCCGGGTCGACCTCTACGTCCACCATGTGGACCGCGATTGACGGGCCGGCGCCCGGGGGATTGACCCCGGCCCTTCCCACGATAGGACCGCCGGTGCCCACCTGGCGGGCGGCCAGTTGCTTGAAGGTCAGCTTCAGTTCTTGGTCCGACTTGTGCTGCAACACGCCGTCGGCGTACTCCACGTCCTCTGCCGGGATGTCCCAGATCTTGGCGGCCCGTTCGACCATCTGGCGCTTCACGTCCTGCCCGGCTTCGTAGGCCGCCCAGCCGGACTTGAAGGTGGCGCTGCTGCCGCCGGTGTTCGAAGTGAACCCTATGGAGTCAGTGTCGCCCACCTGGGGTTTGATGTCGTCCATGGGAATGCTGAGCACCTCGGCCAAGTGCTGGGAAATGGCGGCGCGGCTCCCGCCGATATCCGGCGAACCTTCGGTCAGGCTCACCGAGCCGTCCGAGTTGACCACGGCTATGGCGCTGGCCGGGCCGGTGTTGTTGCCCCAGAAACCGCTGGCCATGCCGCGGCCCCGCAGTTTTCCGTCTGTTGCCCTCTCCCTACCCTCTCCCTCAGGGAGAGGGGTTGGGGTGAGGGGCGCCGCCGAGTGGGGATGGTCTTTCAAGGCCTGCAGGGTTTCGATGTAGCCCACCTTGGGAGTCATGGGCCCGGTCACCCGCCGCACACCTTCTTTGGAGCTGTTGGCCAACCGGAATTCCATCGGGTCGATGTCGAGCTTTTCGCACAGCTCGTCTATGGCCGTTTCCATGGCGAATGCCGAAGCCGGGGCCCCGGGAGCGCGGTAGGCTGCGGACTTTGGCATGTTGATAACCACGTCGATGGCCTCGATATAGGCGTTGGGAATGTCATATTGGGCCATCATGCACTGGGTGCCGGGGGACACCGGGGAGCCGGGGAACGCCCCGGCCTCGTAGACCAGGCGGGCCTCCGCGGCGATCAGCTTTCCTTCCTTGGTTGCCCCGAGTTTTACCTTGATCCGTGTTCCGGACGTCGGACCGGTTGCCTCGAACACTTCGGTCCGGCTCATCTGCACCTTGACCGGCCTGCCCGACTTCCGGGAAAGCAGGGCCGCCACGGGCTCCGCGTAGAGCACGGTCTTCGCGCCAAACCCGCCCCCGATCTCCATCGGAATCGCCTTCACGTCGGCGACGGGGATGCCCATGAAACGGGCGGTGTGGTCGCGTACGGTGAACTGGCCCTGGCTGCTGGACCAGATGGTCAGCTTGCCGTCGGCCTGCCAGTGGGCGGTGCCGGCGTGGGGCTCGATGTATCCTTGGTGGACCGGCGCCGTGGCGGTCTCCTTCTCCACAATGACGTCGGCATCCTCGAACCCCTGCTCCACGTCGCCCAGACGGAACTCGAACTGATTGGCGATGTTGGTGGCCGGAGTGGCGTCGTCGTCGTCCATGTAGCCGCCGGGACGCAATGCCGGGTTGGACAGGGCGGCCAGCCGTTCGTGCAATATGGGCGCATCCGGTTTGACGGCGTCGACCGCCGACAGCACCGGAGGCAGCACTTCGTAGTCGACCTCGATCAAGGCCAGAGCGGCCTCGGCCACATGGGGGCTGTTGGCCGCCACGCCGGCGATGGCGTGGCCCTTGTACAGCGCTTTGCCCCGGGCCAGCACGTTGGCGCTGAGGAAGCCCAGGTTCTGGATGGCCCCCTCGGCCAAGTCCGACAGCTTCCGGGAGGTTTCCGGCCAGTCGGCCGAGGTCACCACCGCGTGAACCCCCGGCAACGCCTCGGCGGCGCTGGTATCGACGGCCTTGATCACCGCGTGGGCGTGGGGGCTGCGAAGTATCTTGCCGTAGAGCAGGCCGGGCAGATTGGTGTCGGCCCCGTAGCGGGCCCGGCCCGTAACCTTGTCGGCTCCGTCCGGCCGGACGGGCCGGGAACCGACCACGTTGAACTCTTCGTTGGAGAGCACGATGTTCGGCTTGTAGTCCAGCATGTTATGTCTCCTGAATTCAGGTTCGTTCAAGGGCTGTCAACCCGCCGATATGGTATCACAATCGCCGAAGCCCTCTGCGCGCCGGACGACGGCATGACGCCGCCCCGGTAGTGTATATTTCGTATATGCCCACATATCCTCATATCGAACGCTACCACGCCGACAAGCAGCGGTTCATTGAGTTCGGCGGCTCGGACCAAGAGCAGAGCATACGGCGCGCCTTCGCCGTTTGCCTCGACTCCTATTGCCGCGAACACCGGGAAAAGCTGGCCTTGGTGGACGAGTTGGAAGCCCGGCTTCACAACCGCCCCGACGGCACGGTGAAAGACTCTCTGCGTATGGACCGGGGCCACTGGGAGGCCAAGGACACCCACGACGACCTGGACACCGAAATTCAGAACAAGTTCAACCGGGGCTACCCCCAAGACAACATCCTCTTTGAAGACTCGCAGACCGCCGTTCTGTTTCAGAACCGGGAAGAGGCCATGCGGGCCGATATGTCCCGCTCCGGCGATCTCCACCGGCTCATTCGCGCCTTCCTGGACTACGAGCTGCCTCAAATAGAGGAGTTTCGCCAAGCGCAACAGCAGTTCAAAGCCGACTTGCCCGCCGTCATTGGCAATCTGCGGGAGGCGGTCGAAGCCGCCGAAGCCAGCAACCCCGACTACCAGGCGGCCGCCGCCGATTTCCTGGCGCTATGCCAGCAGACTATCAGCCCCGCCGTGTCCACCGGGGACGTTCGGGAAATGCTGCTGCAGCACATCCTGACCCAGGACATCTTCCTGCGGGTGTTCGCCGAGGACCAGTTCCACCGGGAAAACAACGTCGCCCGCCGGCTGGACGCCCTGGAGCAGACCTTTTTCACCGGCGACCTGCGCCGGAACGCGGTCGACCGCCTCCGCTTTTACTACGGGGCCATCGGCCGGGCCGCCGACGAGATTGCAGACTACGCCGAGAAACAGCAATTCCTGAAGGCCATCTACGAAGACTTCTACAAGGCCTACAACCCCGCCGCCGCCGACCGCTTGGGAGTAGTCTACACCCCCAACGAGGTCGTGGACTTCATCATCCGCGGCGCGGACTACCTGCTGCAAAAACACTTCGGACGGAGCCTGGCCGACGACAACGTGCAGATTCTCGACCCGGCAACCGGCACCGGCACGTTTGTCACCAACCTGATCAAATACCTGCCGGAAGACCGGTTGGAGCACAAGTACCGGAACGAGATACACGCCAACGAGGTGGCGATTCTGCCCTATTACATAGCCAACCTGAACATCGAATACACCTACCGGGAGAAGATGGGGCGGTACCTGGAGTTCCCCAACCTGTGCTTCGTGGACACGCTGGACAACATGGACTGGCAGCAGGCCGGCGCCACCGGCGGCGCAGTCACTCGGCAGGGCGCATTCAACCTCGGCGGAGTGTCCGAAGAAAACTGGATTCGCGTCCAGGAGCAGAACGAAAAACCCATCAGCGTCATCATCGGCAACCCGCCGTACAACGCCAACCAGCAGAACGAGAACGACAACAACAAAAACCGTGAATACAGGGAAATTGATCGCCGCATCAGCGAGACCTATATCGCCGCCAGCACCGCCCAGAAAACCAAGCAGTACGACATGTACAAAAGGTTCATCCGCTGGGCGTCCGACAGGCTGGCCGATGATGGGATCATCGCTTTCATCACCAATCGCGCCTATCTGGAAACCCGTCAGGATGATGGTTTCCGGCAAGTTGCAGCGAAAGAGTTCAGCGACTTGTACATCCTTGACTTGGGTTCAGACGTGCGACGCAACCCGAAAATCTCCGGCACCACGCACAATGTCTTTGGCATCCAAACCGGCGTTGCGATCGGATTTTTCGTCCGGGAGAAATCCAAGCTCGGCGAGTGCGGAATCCATTACGCCCGACGTGAGGACGCCGAACTTGCAGTGGACAAGTTGGCCTATCTGCGTGAGGCCAAGTTGGATGAGATTGCCCTCGAGAAGATTACACCCGACGGGAAGAATGACTGGCTCAACCAGTCCAACAGCGACTTCGATAAGTTGATGCCCCTTGCCGACCGACAGACCAAGGGGGCCAAGACGATTGCAGAGGAACATGCGGTTTTTGGGCTGTATTCACTTGGTGTAGTAACTAACAGAGATGAGTGGGTTTATGATTTTGATACCGAAAACTTGGGGAAGAAAGTTCGTGCACTCATCAATTCGTATGAGGAAAGCCGTGCAGTGTACGGCGGCAAGGAAGTTGACAACGCCACATTAGGCACTTCTATCAAGTGGACCCGCGACCTTAAACGGCAGTTACACTTGGATATCCCGAATATATTTGACAGAGTGAGCATTCAGCAAACGCTATATCGCCCATTTATCAACAAGCCACTGTATTTTCACCAAAGATTGAATGAAATGCAGTATCAGGTCCCTCAGATCTTCCCGGCCGGTCAACCAGGACAGAATATAACAATTTGTTTTTCTGGAACCTCGTCAAGCAAACCATTTCAAGTGCTGGCGACAGACCAAGTCCATTCGTTGGACATGCTCGAAAAGACCCAATGCCTCCCCCTCTACCGCTACACGCCGGAGGGCGAGCGCATCAGCAACATCACCGAATGGGGTATCCGGCTTATCAACGAGCACTACCGGGAGGAGTGGGGCGACGACTTCGACAAAATTTACCCGGACACGGGCATCACCGCCGAGCACATTTTCGCCTACACCTACGCGGTACTTCACGACCCGGTGTACCGTCACGACTACGCCGTCGACCTCTTGCGCGAGTTCCCGCGCTTGCCGCTCTACCACGACTTCGACATCTGGGCGCGGATGGGCCAGAAGCTGCTCGACTTGCACATCGGTTTCGAGTTCGCCGAACCCTACCCTCTCCAGCGAAACGACCAGGCTGGCGCCGCGACTCGAGTGATTCTGCGCCCCGACAAGGAACGCGGCGTCATCGTGCTGGACGACAAGACCACGCTGACCGGAGTGCGGCCCGACGCTTGGCGCTACCGGTTGGGCAGCCGCTCGGCCCTGGAATGGGTGTTGGACCAATATAAAGAGCGCAAGCCGAAAGACCCGACCATCGCCGAAAAATTCAACACCTACCGCTTCGCCGATTACAAGGAACGGGTAATCGACCTGCTGCAACGGGTCTGCACCGTCAGCGTCCAGACGATGGAAATCGTGGACGGGATGGCCTATTGGGAAGGCGGCCATTTGATAGTGTACGGCGACCGGGACCATCATGAGTGGTCAATGTTAGGATTGGCCGAAATGGCCAGACGCAATGACGACGAGGACGAGGAATGGTTGGCAGCATGGCAAGCGGCGGCGGAACGGTTGGAGACATAGTTATCTCCCCGTTTCCATTCACTAATTTGGTGAGTATCAAACGTCGGCCGGTATTGGTTGTTGCGAGTGCGGGGCCGCAAGATTGGGTAGTGTGTCAATTACCGGCAGTCCACAGAGTCGCCCCGGAGACATAGCAATCACCCAGCAGGATATGCAAACCGGAGTATTGGAGCGCAATAGCTGGGTGCGACCCGCCCATTTGCATCCCATAGCGGAGAGTCTCTTCAGCCCTGCTGTCGGCAGATTGTCGAACATCAAGCTAGCGGAAATCACGGCGACCCTGCGCTCCCTGTTTTGACCCCGGAGTTCGGCAAGGTCCCTGCGGGGCCGGTCATCAGGGTCATTTAATTGTCCCCTCCCCCAGAGGGGGAGGGTTAGGGTGGGGGCCGCCCTTAACGTGAGCGACCATCGTTATTGCCAGCATTTCACCCTCACCCCAGCCCTCTCCCTTGAGGGAGAGGGAGAATTAAAAGACCCTGGGCCGGTCATAGTAACTGTTCAGACTTTTTGAGTCGTTCCTGCCCCGCACCGTCATTCCGGCGAAAGCCGGAATCCACGAATCCCCAGGACAGGAACATTGCTGCTTGCTAACGCGCGTGGATTCCGGCTCAAGGCCGGAATGACGGGTTCAGGGCGGCGGCGGGGACATCAAGCCTGAACTGTTACCGGTCATACACCCACTAGCAGCCCCTCGTTGGGTTGATATATACTTCCTGCGGCTTTGAAGTACACGCTCCCCGCGGGTTTTGGTGCGGGCGAGCTTGATCTGGAGTGAGCAGCTAGAATGCGTATACCGGGCAGCCGCGCCGGCCGGGCCGTTCTGGGCTTGGTCCTCGTCGGACTTATCCTCCTTTCCACCGTGGCCAGCCACGGTTGCACCGTCAAGGGCTCCAGCCCGGCCGGCGACGGACCCGTGGCCTCGTCATCGTAGTTCCCCCACCGTAGCTGACCAGAACCGCCCGGACCCGCCAGTTGAGCGGTTTCTCTGGGCCCTACCTCGCCGGACCGGATTCCCGGGACCAGAAACTATCCAATCAGCGCAAACCCCGTTCCAGGGTATTGACGATGGCTGTCGACAACACTCTCTCCCCCCACGGCGGTGAGCTTAAGGTAAGCGTTGCGGGCCACGGCGACGCGGGCCATAGCCCCAACGGGCTGCCGCGGTTGCCGGTGCGAGACCAGATTGCCCGGGAAGTCGTAAACCTCTCCTACGGTTTCTTCTCCCCGCTGAACGGGTTTATGGACCGCCGCGACGTCGACTCGGTGGTGCGTCGCATGACCCTGACCGACGGGACTGTCTGGAGCATCCCCATCGTATTCGATGTTTCCGCCGGAGTTCTGGCTGCCTACGGCCTCCAGACCGGCGGACGCGTCCTGTTGACCTACCAGGACCGGCCGCTGGCGGTCCTGGAAATCTCCGACATATTCGATTACGACCGGGACTTCCTGGCGCAGCAGGTCTACGGCACCGCCGACGCGTCGCATCCGGGGGTGGAGCGCACCAACGCCCTCGACGACACTTTCATCGGCGGGCCGGTCACCCTCATCAATCCGCCATCGATCAACCCTCCATTTGACCGGTTCTGGAAAACGCCCCAACAGTTGCGCGAGCGATTCGAACAGCGGGACTGGCGCTCGGTGGTGGCCCACCAGACCCGCAACGTGCCCCACGCCGGCCACGAATGGTTGATGAAGGGCGCGTTCCTGTCCTCCGGCGCCGACGGCATTCTGGTCAGCGCCGTGATCGGCGAAAAGAAGCCGGGGGACTATATCGACGAGGCAATCGTCATGGCCCACGACGTCCTACGGGAGGCCGGCTTCTTTCTCCCTGAGATACACGAGACGTCCACCCTCATGTGGGACATGCGCTACGCCGGGCCCCGGGAGGCCGTGTTCCACGCCCTCGTCCGCAAGAACCTGGGCTGCACTCACCATATGTTCGGCCGCGACCACGCCGGGGTGGGCAGCTACTACGAGACCTACGCCGCC
The DNA here is from genome assembly GCA_965220625.1 of Dehalococcoidia bacterium. Classification (GTDB taxonomy): domain Bacteria; phylum Chloroflexota; class Dehalococcoidia; order Lucifugimonadales; family UBA3495; genus VXOI01. The sequence goes on along the minus strand of CBDCQN010000001.1, from coordinate 1,041,514 downwards.
CACCGGATATTTGACAGCCTTCCGGACCTCGGTATAAAGTCGGTTCTTACCTTGGAGTGGTGGTACTGCCCGGTCTGCGAAGGAGTGGCTTACGAAGGGATTTGCGGCCACCGGGACCGGAAACAGGACTTGGCCGGCACTCTGGTCCGCAGCATCATTGACGGAGGGGCCGAGCCGGCGGCAACCACCCTCCGGCCCCAAGTGTTGGAGATAGTCCGGGAGTGTGCGGAGAAATACGGTATGGGCTCAGCATTCGTAACCCCTGAATACCTGCGAGACCGGCGCCCGGTAATTACCATGCCCGAGATGACCTGTTGCACCTGTACCGGCGACAATGCGGTTTCTTGACCACTCAAACCCCCTCTGAAAATACGGAGGGGGTTTTTTCTTGGCGGCAACAGACGGCGGTTGTAAAAGACGGCGCCGTCGTGGTGACCGACCACGGGCACCGATTGCCAGCAACAGAATGCCTAGGCCGGAGGAATCTGAACCGTGCCAACTTTCGTTAACCCGAATCAATGCAACGCCTGCCAGGATGAACACCTCGGCCCCCTCTGCGTCTACATCTGCCCCAATGACCTGATGGTGCTGGACGCCGAGATTAACAAGGGCTACAACCAGGAGCCCGACATGTGCTCGGAGTGCTTCGCCTGCGTCAAGCTCTGTCCACAGGAGGCCATCCACGTTCGCGGCTATGCGGACTTCGTGCCATTGGGCGCCTTGGTCCAACCCCACCGCACCGATGATGGGCTCCGGTGGGAAGTGGTCTTCCGGGACGGCCGCCAATTCGAGTTCACCTACCCGTCCCGGACCCGGCCTGCCGGCTCGGTGGCACCTTACGAAGGGTTCGCCGAAGACCAGGTGAACGATCTGGGCAACCAGTCTCTGGCCGGAGACTCGGTGTGGCTGGGCGTCGACCGGTTGCCGACGCCACAGTAGGGGACGCTGTTACCGGAGAGGTAGGTCTTCCGGCTAGACCTGTTTTCCTCCTTCTTATTGTCGGTTTGGGAGTAGAGAAATGGCGTTGCCTACAACGGAAACAGTTGACTGCGACGTTCTGATCATCGGCGGCGGCATGTCCGGCTGCGGGGCCGCCTTCGAGGCCAAGTATTGGAGCGGCGATTCCAGGGTAGTCATGGTGGAGAAAGCCGCCATCGAACGCAGCGGGGCCACTGGCGAAGGCCTGTCCGCCATCAATTGTTACATGGGCCAGCGCTTCGGGTGGAACACGCCGGAAGACTTCGTCCGCTACGTGGTCAACGACATGATGGGGCTGGCCCGGGAAGACCTCGTCTATGACGTGGGCCGCCACGTGGATAACTCCGTCCACCTGCTGGAGGAATGGGGTCTCCCCATCTGGAAGCGGGAAAACGGCGAATACGAACGCATCGGCCGGTGGCAGATACCGATCCACGGCGAGTCCATCAAACCCATCGCCGCCGAGCCGGCCCGCACGGCGCTCGGGCCTGAGAACCTTTACGAGCGGGTCTGCGTTACCCACCTGCTGACCGACGCCAACGAGCCCGACCGCATCGCCGGCGCCGTGGGATTCGGCGTACGGGAGAACAAGTTCTACGTCTTCCGCTCGCGGACGGTGGTCATCACCACCGGCGGGGCTTCCAACGTGTTCCGGCCCCGGTCGGTAAGCGAGGGGCTGGGCCGCACCTGGTACTCGGTCTTTGCCACCGGTTCGGCCTACGGGCTGATGATCCCCATCGGTACCGAAATGACCCAGATGGAGCACCGGTTTGTGCCCACCCGGTTCAAGGACGGCTACGGCCCGGTGGGCATGTGGTTCCAGTACTTCCATGCCAAGGTAACGAACTCGCTGGGCGACGACTACACGGTGACCCGGGCCGACGAACTCAAGAAGTACGAGCCCTACGGGTCGGCCATCCCGACGCCCACCCCGCTCCGTAACCACCAGATGTTCCTGGACATTCGCGACGGGCTGGGTCCCATGTACATGCGGACCGACGAAGCGATGCATGCCCTGGCGGGAGGCGACCCCGCCCGCATGGAGCAGGTGCGCAACGAAGCTTGGGAAGACTTTCTGGACATGACCATCTCACAAGCCCTGACCTGGGCCGCCCAGAACATCGCTCCTGAAGACACCCCCTCAGAGGTAGTGTTGGCCGAGCCCTACATCATGGGCTCCCATTCCGGGGAAGCCGGAGCCTGGGTCAGCGGCCCGGAGGACATCGCTACCGGGGACTACTTCTGGGGCTACAACCGCATGACAACCGTCAAGGGGCTGTTCGCCGCCGGTGACGGCGTGGGGGCGGCGCCCCACAAATTCTCATCCGGCTCATTCACCGAAGGCCGCCTCGCCGGCAAGGCGGCGGTCAATTTCTTGGCCGACAACTCCGCCAGGCCCACCCTGGACCCGGAAGCAACGCAGGAGTTGCAACGGAACATCTGGGGTCCGATGGAGACCTTCGACCGCCACAAGGGAGAGACCACGGCGGAGGAAATCAACCCCCACTATCTCACTCCCAAGCAGGGGTTGGTGCGGTTGCAGAAGATCATGGACGAATACGGCGCCGGCGCCGGCGCCTGGTACACCACCAACGGCCCAACTCTGGAACGGGGGATCAGTCTCCTGGAGGTGCTCCGGCAGGACTTGACCCACCTGGCCGCCCGCAACCGCCACGAGCTCATGCGCTGCTGGGAGCTGGTGCACCGGGCCTGGGTCGGCGAGGCACACATGCGGCACCTGCTCCATCGCCAAGAGACCCGCTGGCCCGGCTACTACTACCGGTCCGACTTCCCCAATCTGGACGACGCCAACTGGCGGGTGTTCGTCAACTCCCGGTACGACGCCTCGAACGACAACTGGGAAATCTTCACCCGCCCCTACCGCAACCTGATCACCTGAGCGTCCCGCCCGTCTAGCTCCGTCGCCGGCCCGCTTGGTACCAGTAGTCCGTGGGCTGCGGCGGCGCCGGTCTGCCGGACCGCGGGCCCACCATACTGTACACAGCCATCAACACCAACCCGGCGACGAACCCGCCGATGTGGGCGAAAAAGGCCACGTTAACGGCTTGCGGGACCCCCAGGGACGCCAGGCCCTGGAACCCCTGCCAAACAAACCAGCCCCCCAAGAGCCACAAGGCCCGCATCTCCACCACCGTAATCAGGTAGAAAATAATCAAGGCCCTGATGCGGTTGAAGGGGTACGCCAGGAGGTAGGCTCCCAACACGCCAGAAACGGCGCCGCTGGCTCCCACCATGGGGACCTGCGAGTGGGGGTCTATGGCCAGTTGGGACAAGGCCGCCGCGGCCCCGGTAGCCAGGTAGAACAGCAGGAACTTCAGGCGGCCCCACCGGTGTTCGATCCTATCCCCGAACACCCACAGAAACATCATGTTGCCGGCCAAATGAAAGAAGCCGCCGTGGATGAACATGGAGGAGATAATGGTGGTCCAAGTCGGCAGCGGCGTCTCGATGACGTACGGTCCAGCGTGGGTGAAGGACTTCCCGGCGGCCAGCTCCTCGGGGATGAAGCCAAACTTCAAGTAGAAGAGGTGAATATCCACACCCCCGCCGCCGGTCAGCACTCCAAGCCCGCCCAGTTGCAACTCGTACAGGAAGACGAGGCAATTGAGGCCGATCAGCCCCATGGTGACTACGGGCAGAGTCGGGTGGCGCGGACCGGCGTCGGCGAAGGGTATCAACGCTTCCTCACCCGGTCCGCCACTCGCAGGACGACGGGAAGGCGTCCGAAAAACAACAAATGCGCTACCCGGAGATGGCGGCGCATTTGAGAAAGGCGGAGTAACTACCGGTCAAGAAATCAGGTCTCCGGCGGCGTGGGCGATCACCTCGGCCGCCGCTTCCGGCTGCATTAAGCCCATGTTCAGGACCATGTGGTACCGGTCCGGGTCGTTGGGGTTGAACTTGAAGAATTTGCGGAAGAACTCCTCCCGGGCCCGCTCCAACTCGACAACGACATCCTCGGCCTCGGACTTAGCGTAATGCTCCCTCTGCATGAGGGTGTTGACCCTCACTTCCGACGGGGCCAGCAGCCCTACGTGCATGACGTCCGGGGCGTCGGCCAGGATTGCGTTGGCGCCGCGGCCGATGATCACCGCGTTCCCGGTGCTGTGGAGGTCGTTCACCACCTTGGTCATCGCTTCGATGAAGGTCTTGTCGTCGATGGAGGGGATGGAACTGCTGCTCTGGTTGATCATATCCATGTAAGTCTCGGGAGGCAGATTCTCGATCCCTCTGCCGAAGTAGGGCTCTCCGCTGACACCGGACATGGCGGAGCGCTCCAACATGGTTTGCAAGAACCTCCCCAAGCGGTCCCGGAACCTGTCGACCCGCTGTTCCTTGGCGATCAACGCACCGACCGGAGTACCGATAATCCGGGCCGCCTGAGTGAAAATCAGGCGGTCGACGAAGTCCATTTCCAGCTTTTCGGCCACAAGTTGGCCGATGATAACAGCGCCGCAACCCAAGGGGCCGTTGACGGTTATGATTGCCATTTTATTTACCTCCGGGGACGAGGTGTCGGGTTTGAAAATCCACTGGCCGCGATGTCAGCAAAGCAGGCCATACACACCGCCGGGTCCCGCCGCTTCACCTTTGTTCGGCGACGGCATGCGGGCGGCGGCGGGAATATTCATCGGCCAGCAACCCCAAGGCTGAGGAATCGTACCATTCGCCGTCCTTGCGATGGGACTTTCGGAAATGGCCCTCCAACACGAAACCCAGGTGCTGGACCATTCGCATGGCGTGCTCGTTGTAGTCCGGAACGTCTACCCACACCCGGTGCAGGGCCAACTCGTTGAATGCGTAGTCGAGAAGGCCGATCAGGCCATTGGTCCCCAAATGTTGATGCCAGAGGTCTTTGCGGCCCACCAGCACATAGGCCTGGGCTTCCTGCAAGGGCCATTCGATGACCAACTGGCCCTCGCCAATGTGGTCTCCGTCGCCGGTGTAAATTGAAAACGTCCTGCGGTTTTCGTCGTTGAAAACCCGCTCCCATTCCTCGTCAGCGTCCAATACCTGGGAGGGAACGTAGCCGGCGTGGAGCGGTTTCCCGTCATCTCCCAATCCATACCATGACGCGTTGACTTCAGGGTCTTCGAGCCAAGCGGACAGCCGCTGCACGTCTTCTTTCGTCGGCGACGCCAGTGTTATTCCCGTCAACATAGTGCACCCCGCTCACCACGATTGAACTCGGTTGGGTTGGACTTGCCTGGTCCGCTTGATTGGTTGGGTTGGACCTCTGGGTTGGACCTCGATAAATTGTCCGGGAATTGTCCGGGTTTTTCCTGGTGCAATCCTGAGGCGGCCGCCATCGGACCCAATCCGGTTTGAGAATAGATTATATCAAATAGTTTATGTCATGTATCCACTCAATCCCGCTGTCAGAGAGCTCGTAAACGACGTCGCCACAGGCAAGGCGCATCTCAATTTAAGTGGCGGGTAGTATACTCCCGTGGGTGAGTATCGCCCAGACAATGCGCCCAAATTGCAAGGAGTGCTTTCCTGGGCTATTCGTCAATTTCAGTGAGGGAAAACCAATGCGTGAGAATACGTTGAAAGCGAGCCTCAACGACGGCAAGGCGGTGTTCGGAGTGATGATCACATTTCCGTCGGCCCCCGTGATCGAGATGCTGGGGTGCCTGGGGTTCGATTGGGTGCTCATCGACAACGAACACGGGTCTATCACGGTCGATAACTCGGAAGACCTCGTGCGAGCCGCGGAACTGACTGACATCGCTCCCATCGTCCGTCCGGTGGCTAACCGGCCGGAGATTATCGCGCCGTTTCTGGACCGCGGCGCGTGGGGCGTCCAGGTCCCCCACGTGAACACCGCCGACGAAGCGCGGGCCGCCGTAGACGCAGTGAAATACTACCCCGAAGGGCACCGGGGCATTTTCAGCCGCAGCCGTCCCGCGGGTTACGGCTTCTCCGGTAGCACCGGCGATTACGTCGCCGAGGCCAACCGCAACACCCTGGTCTGCCTGATGCTGGAAGAAGTGGAAGCCATCGACAACCTCGAATCAATGGTCGAGGTGCCGGGGGTGGACGTTTTCTTCATCGGTTCCGGCGACCTTTCCCAGTCGATGGGATATCCCGGCCAACAGACCCATCCGGAAGTACAGGCCGCGATGGAACGGGGTGTGGAAGTGATCAGGAAAGCCGGCAAGGTGGCCGGGGTGAGTTGCCCAGACAATTACGTTCCTAAGTTCTTGGACCTGGGAGTACAGTACTTCCACGGCAACGTGAACTCGCTGCTCCAGACATCCAGCGTGGCCTACCTCGAGAACATGCGGGAGGCTGCCGCCAAGGCCGGAATCTAAACCTGTCCATGGAGGCATCCCCGAGTTTGGTGGCAGGGCTACTTTTACCTGTACACCGATATCGTCTTTCCAGTGCACATAGGTCGTCATACTCGCGCACAGATATCGCGTCCCGGCGCATAGATATCGTCATTCCGGCGAAAGCCGGAATCCACGTAACCACCCCGGCGTCTGTATGTCCGCGAGTTGGCGCAGGAGTTAAACCCGGAGGCTGGAGTTAAACCTGCTGTCCCTGAGAGTCGGAGGTTACGTGGATTCCGGCTTTCGCCGGAAAGACGGGGGGTGACGGGTCTCTGCGGGGCCGGGGTGACGCCGGGAGGGGTGACGGGTCGCTACGGAGCCCACCTCTTCAGAGAGGTGGGCAACTTGTTCTTCCTTGTTCATCATCCCTGCAAGAAACTCCGGGATGATTCATGTACAAATTGGGAATCGGACTTTTTGGCGTCGGGCAGGACCTACGCCGTGGTGGCGGCCACCGGCTCCCGGCGCACCGACTTAATGGCGTTGACCTGCTCCATCAACAGGTCGAAGTTCTGGAAGGTCAGGGACTGGGGGCCGTCGCACTTGGCCAGGTCCGGGTTGGGGTGGACCTCGATGAGCAGGCCGTGGGCGCCGGCGGCTACCGCCGCCAAGGCCACCGGAGTTACCAGGTACCACTTGCCGGTGCTGTGGCTGGGGTCGGCGACGATGGGTAGGTGGCTAAGCCGTTTGATCACCGGGATCGCGGCCACATCCAACGTGAAGCGGGTGAACTGCTCGAAGCCCCGGATGCCCCGCTCGCACAGTATCACCTGTTCGTTGCCGGCGGCCATCACGTATTCGGCCGCCAACAGCCACTCCTCGTAGGACGCCGCCAGACCGCGTTTCACCATGACCGGCTTGCGGGTAAGGCCTACCTCGTCCAAGAGGTTGTAGTTCTGCATGTTGCGGGCGCCGACCTGAAGGATATCGGCGTATTGGGCGACCGTATCCACGTCCGTAGGGGACATGACTTCGGTGATGATGGGAAGGCCCGTCTCCTGTCTGGCGATGTCCAGCAGCTTGAGACCGTCGATACCCATCCCCCGGAAGCTGTAGGGAGAGGTGCGGGGTTTGTAAGCGCCGCCCCGGAGCACAGTGGCGCCGGCGGCCTTCACCGCCTTGGCCGTGGATACCATCTGCTCTTCGTCTTCCACCGAGCAGGGCCCGGCCATGATCACCGGATCGGGACCACCGACCACCGCGCCGCCAACGACGACACTGGTGTTGTCCGGGTGGAACTCACGGCTGGCCAGCTTGTAGGGCTTGGATATCACCAGCACTTCCCGGACACCGGGAAGAAGCTCCATTTCGTCTTTCAGGTCGGGAGGCAGGGAACCGAGGACTCCGATGACCGTCCGTTCCACGCCCTCGGATATCTGGGCTCTAAGCCCTCGGGCTTCGATGCGATGCTTCACCGTATCCAGGTTTTCCGGAGAACTGTCCGTCGCCATTACCACGATCATATTCGAATTCACCTGCGCGAATTTCTAATGCCACTTCATTAGTCGTAAGGAACTGGAACAGACACTGGACGAAATATCTCACACACCTGGACCGGCAACTACGCTCCCTTCCACCCTCCTCCTGACCGGAGATCGGACCACACGCCCGCACTAAGACCTCAGAGTATCCGTACCATTCAGATATTTGTTGACCAGTTGCTGGGGCTCCTTATCGGTGTTAACCAGTATAAGTATCCTGATACAACGCAGCAAGCTTCCTGGCACCCCTACTTCGACGGCTCCGAAGAGGGCCGTGTCGTTCCAGCCCAACCGGCGGGCCGCCGCTGCCGGGAATGCGGCGTTGAGGTCTGGGGTCATGGTGAAATAGACGGCCGCCAGACTGGGTTCCTCCAGGCCGTTGGCTTCAATGAGCGCTTCCAGCAGCTCGGCGGTAGCGCCGTGGATGGCCTCCGCCGTGTTGGCGCCGGCTACGGTTGCCCCTCTAATCCCGCGGCAAACAGTCATCCGTTCGCGCCTCCGGACCCCGGAGCCGCCGTGGCTCCCCGCCCTGCCAGGCCGCCTACCAGATCGACGCAACGATCGATCAACTCCTCTCTCGGCGAGTCAAGCATAACCCGGACCAGAGCGCTTCCGACAACGGCGGCGTCCGCCTTGGCCCCAACCTCGTCGACGTGCTCCCGCCGCGATATGCCGAACCCGACCGCGAGGGGCAGGGAGGTATGGGCCCGCACCCGGTCGACCAATTCGAAGCTCCGGCCCGACAACTGGTCCCGGGCGCCGGTCACTCCTGTCAGGCTGATGCAGTAGATAAACCCGCTGGCGTCCCGGCACGACTCTTGTATGCTGTCGTCCGTACTGGTGGGGGCGAGAAGCGGTATGAGGGAAATGTCTGCCGGTTTCAACGCCGCCGCCAAGGGGCGCGCCTCGAAACCGGGAAGGTCCACCGCGATGAGGCCATCCACTCCGGCGTCCCGGCACCGGCTGGCGAAGGGGGTTATTCCGTAGCTGTAAATGGGATTGTAGTATCCCATCAGAATCAACGGGGTCTCCGGCAACCGGCTTCTGACCGCTTCGACGGTCCGGAGGCAGTCCTCCAAGGACGTTCCCTTCCGAAGGGCCTCGTAGCTGGACTCCTGAATGGTCGGCCCCTCCGCCAAGGGATCGCTGAAGGGGATTCCCAACTCCACGGCGTCGGCCCCTGCCGCAACCAGCGCCGGCACCAATTCCCGGGTCATTTCCACGTCGGGATATCCCACAGTGAGAAACACAATAAGTCCGGGACGCTGGCGTTCCCGGACCCGCTCAAACATGCGTTGAATTCGTTCCTTGCCCATCGGCCGGCCGACCAGTCCTCCCTTGTCTGCGTGGCAAGAATTTAACCCAACCGGTTAAGCCTGTCTACCCCTGGCCTCTAGCCTCGATAGAGCACCAAGGCCACCGCCAGGGCGTTCTGGCCCGCGTGGACCGCGATACCGGGCCAGAGGGAACCGGTACGCCAATAGAGCCACGCCAGCAGGACCCCGGTGAAGAAGACCGGGACCAAAACACCGACACCCGTGAAGATGTGGAAGCCGCTGAACACCAGGGAGCTGGCCACTATCCCACGCCAAGGGCCCAACCGGGGCAACAGCCCGCCCATGACGAAACCCCGGAAGAATATCTCCTCCACCAAGGGAGTAACCCCGGCCAGAGCTTGAAAAGTAAGCAAGACCAAGGGACCCTCGAAGGCCACATCTCGCTCTATCTCCGGCAGGGTCAGCTTGTCCACGCCCAGCCATTCGACGAACAACCCGTACCCGGAAGTAGCTCCCAGGCTTACGGCCAAAACGACCAGGGCCAGGAGCGCCATTGCGGGCGGCGGCATCGTCCCCCGCCCCAAGCCGATGAGTGAGAAGGGCGCGGTGCTACGGCGAACGCCCAGTGCCCAGACAATGGCGGCGATTGCGAGGCCGGTTACGTGGACGCTGGTCCAAGTCCCGACGGCTTTCCCTTCCAGGGACGTCCAACGGGCCAACGCCTCTATCACCGCCACCGAAAGCAAGAGGGAGGCCAGGAGCAGGGCGGCTCCGGCGGCGACCGCTATAACGCCCCAATCCGGAGCGCTCCCGGCCACCGCATCCGCCCCCTGGTCTTCGGGCTTGGCCGGTTGGCCGCAATGCCAGCAATAGCCCGCGCTCGAATCGCCGGGCTGGCCGCAACCGCTACATTGCAATTGTAGTCTCCAAACGGAGCCCTTCCGGTGGCCCCGGTAAGTATACAAATCTACACGACTGGGCGGTATGTATCGCGCCGATTGCGAATAAGGTTCACCCTCGGCCATAATATCCGGGCCGGCCATCCAAACCCAGATTCGAGGTAAGTTCCAATGACCACTGGCAACCCCTTCAGCCGGGAAGACTTCGACAACCTGGCGACCCACCTTGGAATAACCGGAGATGCGGCCCACATGGACGAGTTGTTCGTCCAGGTCCGCGGCCTCATGGCCGGGGCGGAAGCTATCCTCCGGATCGACGTCTCCGACTCCGAGCCGGACATGGCGTTCATACCGGCGGATGAGTCATAACGTCCTGGCAAACCCCGCCCGTCCAGAAAACGGAGACGCCAGAAAACGGAGACGATGACATGGACCAACTGGAAATCTGTTATATGAGCGCCGGCGATCTCTCCCGGCTGATTCGCGAAAAGGAAGTTTCGCCGGTAGAGGTTATCGATGCCCATTTGGGCCGAATTCAAACCACCGAACCGGCGCTCAACTCCTTCATAACCCTGCTGCCGGAGGCGGCCCGAGCGGCGGCCCGGCAGGCGGAGCGGGACATCCAGGCGGGCCGGTACCGGGGGCCTCTCCACGGCATCCCTGTGGCCCTCAAAGACCTCTTCAACACCGGAGGCGTGCGCACGACATCCGGCTCCAAGATCTTCGATACATTCATCCCTACGGAAGACTGCACGGTGGCGGCGCGCTTTCGGGAGGCCGGGGCAATACTGCTTGGCAAACTGAACATGCACCAGTTCGCCTTCGGCCCCACCGGGGAGAACCCCGACTACGGGCACATGCACAACCCCTGGAACCTGGAGATGGTGAGCGGAGGGTCAAGCGGCGGCTCCGGCTCCGCCGTTGCGGCCGGCCAGTGCACCATCACCACGGGCAGCGACACCGGAGGCTCCATTCGCATACCGTCGGCCCTTTGCGGCATAGTGGGCCTCAAGCCGACCTACGGGGCGGTGAGCCGCCACGGGCTCCGGCCCCTTTCCTGGTCCTTGGACCATCCCGGGCCCATGGTGAGGACGGTGGAGGACGCGGCCCTGGCCATGAACGCCATCGCCGGCCACGACCCGAAAGACGTCGCATCCGCCAGATTTTCGCCCCCGGACTACACCGAGGGGCTGGGCCAGGATGTGACCGGACTTCGAATTGGCGTCCCCAAGGAGTATTTCGAAGCGCCATTGGACCCGGAGGTACGCGTGGCGGTGGAAAACGCCCTGAGCCAACTGGAAAGCCTGGGAGCGGAGGTGCGGGAGGTGTCGATGCCCATGTTCGAACAAGCCCAGGCCTTCTCCACGACGGTGCTGTTGGCCGAGGCCTCGGCATATTTCCGGGACATCCTGGCTAAAGACGGCGCACAAATCTATCCGCCGGTACGCACCCGGCTGGAGGCCGGCCTCTTCATCAGCGCCGCCGACTACCTGCGGGCCCAGCAGGCCAGGGCGCTCTTCGACCGCCAGGCCAGGGCCTTGCTGGACGAAGTCGACCTGCTGGCCGGACCGACGGAACCGGTGACGGCCCCCGAGTTGCTGGCCGAAACGGTTCTGGCGGGCGAGCGAGAGGTAGGCACAGTGGCAGCGTTGACCCAATACACCCGCCCTTACAACGTCACCGGGTTCCCAGCCATTTCGGTGCCCTGCGGGTTTTCGAACGCCGGTATGCCCATAGGCCTGCAATTGGCGGGACGGGCCTTCGACGAGCCCACCATCCTGCGGGCGGCCCACGCCTACGAACATTCCACACAATGGCATACCCGGCGGCCCACGATCTAGAGAATGCCGCCCTCAGTTTCGCGGCAGGCGCTCCGGCTTATTACGGACCGTACTTTCGTGTAAACTCTATCCAGCGGCGCTCGCTAACGACTCTCGCCGGTCCCTTGGCCCTATCCTTCAAGGGCCTCGGGCCAGGAGCTCCCCAATTGCCTGGGATTACCACCGTCACCTTCGACCTCTGGCAGACTCTGCTGTTGGACAACCAGGAACTGGGCCGCGTGCGGGCCCAAGCGCGGTTGGACGGCGCGCAACAGGCGTTGGCCGCCGTCGGGGAAGTGTATGACATGGAACGAATCCGGGAGGCCTACCGGGAATGCTACCTCCGATGCCGGGAGATCCGTGAAGGCCACCTGGACGTGAGTTTTGACGAACAGGTGGGAATTTTCGTCAACAATATAGACTCCGGTCTGGCGGAACGACTGGGACGAAAAACGATGGACGAAATCATTCGCGCCTATGCCGATTCCTTCCTGGAATACCCTCCGCCGGCCCACGAACACGCCCTGTCCGCCCTACAAGGAGTCAGAGACCTGGGGCTTCGTATGGGCCTGATTTCCAACACCGGCATGACTCCCGGCACGACCTTCCGCACTTACCTGCAAAACCAGGGAATGTTCGGTTATTTCGACACCCTGACCTTCTCCGATGAGGTGAGGCTCTCGAAACCGGGCAAAGAAATCTTCATGATGACCCTGAGCTCCATGGGAGCGGCTCCGGATGAGACTGTACACGTCGGGGACCACATCAAAAACGACGTTGTGGGAGCGAAACAGTGTGGCATCAAGACCGTGTGGATCACCGGGTTTTCTGAAAGGGAGGACCCCAACGACCCGGCCACGGAGCCGGATGCCGAGGTAAATGGACTGGGGGAAGTAGTGCCCGCGATCGCCCAGTTGGCCGGGCGCCTTTAGGGAGGCCGGGCGTTGAGTAGTGTTAAAGTGGTCGACCGGGTTAGCGACCTGGCCCGTTTGGACCGCCTTTGCGATTCAATTTTCTCCCGCCGCCCGCTGATACTGGTCAGCAACCGGGGTCCGGTGGAGCACCAGATGTCGCCCGAGGGCCGGCCGGAACCCCGCCGGGGCAGCGGGAGCGTCGTCACTGCCTTTAACTCCCTGGCCCAGAAGGTCCCTTTCACCTGGGTGGCCAGCGCCATGGGTGAAGGCGACCGCGAGGTGTCCAACCAGGGCCGGGGCCCTCATTTGAAATCCCCCCTTCCCGGACACAAGATCAACCTTCGCTATGTGGTTACGCCCCGGCGGGTGTACCACAAGTATTACAACGTTCTTTGCAACCCCCTTCTTTGGTTTCTCCAACACTATATGTGGAACCCTCCCTACAACCCCAACGTGGACGCATCGGTGCACGACGCCTGGGCCAACGGGTACGTTCCGGTCAACGAGGCCTTCGCCAACTCGGTGGTCGAGGAGGCCCGTGGGTTGGACAAGCCACCGATCGTCATCGGGCATGATTACCACCTTTATCTCATGCCCGGAATGGTAAGGCGCCAACTGCCCGAGGCGTTCATACAGCATTACGTCCACATTCCGTGGCCCACCCCGGTCTGCTGGCACATGGTCCCGGAGTACATCATCCGAAGCATTTGCGAGTCGTTGTGCGCCACAGACATCCTGGGGTTCCAGACCAAGCAGGACCGGAATTGCTTTCTGGACACGGTCGAAGAGTTTGTTCCGGGCGCGGTGGTGGACCGGACCGCCGGCGCTGTTGAGTTGGACGGCCGCCGTTCGATGGTCAAGGTCTATCCGATCTCCATCAACGTGGAAGAAGTGCAACATATTGCCAATTCCCCGAGGGCGCTGGACTACGAGGCCCGTTTGGCCGGCGAAGCCGGGGAAATTACCATAGTGAGGATCGACCGGGCCGAGCCCAACAAGAACATCGTCAGGGGATTTCGCGCCTACGAACTGCTCCTGGACCGGTACCCGGAGCTCCGGGGCCGCGTCAAATTCCTGGCTTTCCTGGTTCCGTCCCGCACCCACATTCGCCAGTACCAGCGGTACATGGAAGAAGTCAAGCAGGTGATCCAACAGGTCAACAACAATCACGGCGCCGCTGATTGGCAGCCCATCACCGCGTACATCGAGAACAACTACACCCAGGCCATAGCGGGGATGAAGCTCTACGACGCCCTGCTGGTCAACACCTTGGTGGAGGGCATGAACCTTGTGGCCAAGGAGGGCCCGGTGGTCAACAACCGCGACGGCGTTGTGGTCCTCTCTCATAGCAGCGGCGTATACCGCGAGTTGGCGGACGGAGCCCTCGGCGTTTCGCCCACCGACATCGAAGGCACTATGAAAGCCCTGTATCAGGCGATAACCATGGCGGGCCAAGAACGGAAAGAGCGGGCGGACGCCCTCTACGAAGCCGTAAACCGGCAGGACATCAACGAGTGGATGCGCCGCCAACTGACCGACATCGCCGACCTCATCTGACCGCCGCTTCGCAGGCCGGCAGGCCGAAGCGCCAACAAGCGTCCAATCGCCCACCTCGGACCGGAGGGGCACCGCCATGGAACAATCGTTCATCCCAGCGCGCGAAGACGCCAACGCCGACGTTTATCTGTGCCTGTTTCCCTATTTGAAGCAATTTCTGGCCTTCGACGCCCGGGAGGGACAGTCTCGGGTCATGCTCCTGTCAGTGGACGACGTATTGGGGGAGGAGTTCTACCGTACCGTCGAGACCGAAATCTCGGAGATGCTGCGGGAGAGTAGCGAGTACCCGTTGGCCCATTTGATGAACCTTCCGGGGCAGATCGAGGAGACTGTGCGCGGAGTCGCCGTGACTTTCATCCTCGACCGGATAGGGATCAGGACGAACCCGGAAGACCCCGAAGACGTCATGGTCTTTGCCGTGGGCGGCGGCGGGCCCGCGGCCCCGCCCGACGTTGCCCTGCAAGGACTCAAGTGGCTGCTGCAATCCCGGTGCGGCATCGTCCCAAACTCCGAGTGGGAGCAGAAGATCGCCGATATGATCGCGGAGCAGAACTCCATAGAAGCTCAATTCCCACACCACAACATCGCCGAGACCGTAGCCGGGGACGCGCCGGACTACTTCAATCTCTGGGAGAACCGCAATTAGCCGCGGCCTCAAAACCCGGGTCCGGTCGTCGCGGCCGTTCGCAACTTTGTATATGGTATGTGTATGTCGCGCACTAATGTAGACATTGACGATTATGCTTGTGCCGAGGTGATGCGGCGCTATCAACTCGCAACCAAGCGCGAGGCGATTAACTTCGCGTTGCGGACACTTGCAGTCGAACCCATGTCTGTCGACGAGGCTCGCGCGCTTCGAGGGACCGGCTGGGAGGGTGAGCTTGACACGATGCGGTCGAACCGTTCGCCGTGATCCTGGTCGATAGCTCGGCCTGGATAGAGTTCCTGCGTAACACGGGCTCCACTGTCTGCACCCTCGTAGACGAACTCCTGGGGCGCGAGATTGCCGTTTGCGATGCGGTGCGGATGGAGGTGCTCGCCGGGGCTCGGGACGAATCGCACCTGTTAAGCCTCCGACGACTATTGGCCCGGGAGGTCATGATACCAACCCGCGCCACGGACTACGACGACGCAGCCGCCCTTTATCGCCGTTGCCGACGGCAGGGAGAAACCGTCCGCAAGCTGATTGACTGCCTCATTGCCTCCGTCGCCATACGCGCTGGGGTGCCGGTTCTCCATACCGACACTAACTTTGACGTGCTTGCGCGCCACTCGGACCTGCGGATTTATGGAGTTGAACATCAAGTTGAACATCAATAGGGCAACCCAACATTCTTTACCAGGATCCCGCCGGCTCCCCAATAGTAGAACCCCGTCTGGGAGAACCGCAATTAACCGTAAACGCCCTGTCGAACCGCGCCGAAGCGGTCGGGCCGGCGTATGAAAATCGGCCTCATATCCGACACTCACTGTGCCGGGAGCGGACGGGACCTCCCCGCGCCAGTGCTGGACGCCCTGGCGGGCGCGGACCTGATCCTGCACTGCGGCGATCTCGAATGCCTCGGCGTTCTGGACTACCTTGAGACGTTGGCCCCGGTGCTGGCGGTCCGGGGCTACGAGGACCCCACGGAAGCCGGAGACCGATTGGCCGATACCACCCGGGTGGTACACGTCGGCGGCGTCTCCATCGGCATGGTCCACGACATCCAGTGGCCGGGACCCCGGGTGTCCACCACCGGCGACGGCGCCGGCTTGGTCCTTCCTCCCGGAGAAGCCGGTCACACCCTGGCCCGCAAGTTCGGCGAACCCGTGGACGCGGTCGTGTTCGGCGACACGCATGAAGAGCTCATATGTTTCTGGGATGAGGTGCTGATGGTCAATCCCGGCAGCCCCACTCATCCCGGCAAACGCCACCGGAGGGGCGACCTGGGGACAGTCGGCCTGCTGTTCATAAAAGACGGGGTTATAAAGCCCCGTCTCATCGATCTTAAGCCGACCCGCTAGAGGGTGTTGGTCAGAGGTTGTTGATCAGAGGTGTCGCCTTCAGGAACACCGGGGCGAACACCAAGGAAACTATCGCCATCAGTTTAAGCAGAATGTTCAGGGACGGGCCGGAGGTATCCTTGAACGGATCGCCGACAACGTCGCCCTCCACCGCTGCTTTGTGTGCGTCGGAACCCTTGCCGCCGTAGTTCCCCAACTCCACGTATTTCTTGGCGTTGTCCCAACTGCCCCCGGCTGAAGCCATCATGATGGCCAGCATGAAGCCGGCAGCCACCGCGCCAATGAGCAGACCGCCCAAGGCCGCCTCGCCCAGGATGAAACCAGTGGCGAGGGGGGCAACCACCGCCATAACTCCGGGCACTATCATCTCTCGCAATGCGCTGCGGGTGCTGATGTCCACGCAGCGGGCAGAGTCGGGGCTAGCGGTGCCTTCCATAAGTCCGGGGATTTCCCGGAACTGGCGGCGCACCTCATCGACGATGCCTTGGGCGGCCCGGCCCACGGCCTGCATTGTCAGCGCCGAGAAAATAAACGGCAGCATCGCGCCGATCACCAGGCCCACCAGGACTTGGGGCTGCAAGAGGTTGATTCCCGTCCCTCCCGCTATCAGCTTGCCGTCGGAGCCGATCTTAATCAGTTCGGCGCTGACCGAGTACGCGGCCAGCAACGCCAGCGAGGTAAGGGCCGCCGAGCCGATGGCGAAGCCCTTGCCGGTGGCGGCGGTGGTGTTGCCAAGGGCGTCGAGCGCGTCGGTGCGCTCGCGGACCTCTGGGTCGAGGTTGGCCTGTTCGGCGATACCGCCGGCGTTATCGGCCACCGGCCCGTAGGCGTCGGTAGCCAGCGTGATTCCCAGGGTGGACAGCAGCCCGACCCCGGCCAAGGCCACACCGTAGAACCCGGCAAACCAGTAGGCCAAGAGAATGGCGACCGATATGCAAATAACCGGTATCAGGGTACTCATCATCCCCGAGGCGATGCCTTGGATGATTACCGTGGCGGCGCCGGTTTCGGAGGCGGCGGACACCCTTTGCGTCGGCTTGTAGCTGTAGGAAGTGAAGTATTCGGTAGCCAGCCCGATTATCGTGCCAGCGCCGAGTCCGGCGACGACGCATCCGAACCACCACCAGTTTTCGGTCAGGGTGATGGTGAGTATGGCGGCGAATATGACGAGCAACCCGCCGGCGGCGAAAATCCCGTAGCGTAAGGCCCACAGCAACCGTTCGAAATCGGCCTGTTCACCGCTGCGGACCAGGAAGGTTCCCAGAATTGCGGCGACGATGCCGGAGCCAGCAAGCAGCATCGGAAACACTGCCTGCGGGTCCGTGAATTTCGAATCGCCGCTGCCCACGGCCAAGGCCACCGCAGTCGCCGACAGGGCCACCGCCGAGATGATGCTGCCCACGTAAGACTCAAACAGGTCGGCGCCCATACCGGCCACGTCGCCGACGTTGTCACCCACGTTATCGGCGATGACGCCGGGGTTCCGTGGGTCGTCTTCGGGGATCCCGGCCTCCACCTTGCCCACCAGGTCGGAACCCACGTCGGCCGCCTTGGTGAAAATGCCGCCGCCCACACGGGCGAACAGGGCGATGGAGCTGGCGCCGAAGCCGAAACCGGCGACGGCGTTGATGTTCTGAAAGACCAGGTACAGGATGGTTACGCCCAAGAGTCCAATGCCTACTACGGTTACGCCCATCACCGAGCCGCTGGAGAAAGCGACCCTCAGGGCTGGGTTCAGGCCGGCCTGTGCGGCCGCGGCGGTACGCACGTTGGCCCGCACGGCCACGTTCATGCCGATGAACCCGGCCATGCCCGAGCATATGGCGCCGACCACGTACGAAATAGCAGTGGCCGGGGCCGCCAGGTCGTGGGTGAAAACGGTATAGTCCAAGACGCCCAAGACGATGGCCACGATGACGACAAAAGGCAGCAGGCTCATGTATTCCCGGCGCAGAAAGGCGGAAGCCCCGGTACGGATGGCGTCCCCGATGGAGCGCATGGCCTCGTTGCCGGGGTCCGCCTTGATGACCCGGAACGCGGTGAATGCAGCGAACAGCAGGGCGACGACACCTGCGGCTAGTGCGACAATAATGGATTCCATGCAGACACTCTCAGGAGGGTGTGGGGGCGGAAAATAGGCGTTGGCAAGTTACCATATCGGCCCAAGGGTGTCAAGGCGAAATTCGTCGCCGGGCCACCGTCACCAAGCCAACCGACACCAGGCTCGCGCGAAGCCCCGCGAAGCCCATTGGCGACATCGGCCGCTTGCTTCGGCCCCGCGCCGCTGGCTTCCCGTCCAGTTTCCCGCCCTCATAATCATGATGCTATAATGCCGATGTCATACAACCTGCGGCAGCCGCACTCTAAGGCCGGAAGGCCTTCCGGAGGGTAGCCATAATGCACATTGGATATTTCACGGAACGGCCCTACCAAGACCCATCATCGGGCTACTTTGGGGCCACCGGAAAGCCCATCATGGACTTGACGGTCAGCAACGAGATCTACAATCCCCAGCTCGGCGCCGAACTTTACAACCGCTACCTGGACGAAAAGCTATACGCCGAGGAGATGGGTTTCGACGGGCTCATGCTGAACGAGCACCACGGCACGGCCTTCTGCATGGGCGGGGCCATGAACGTGGAGGCCTCGATTCTGGCCCGCATCACCAAACGGGCCAAGATCGTGCTCCTGGGCAACATCCTGCCCATCTGGGACGACCCTCTTTGGCTGGTCGAACAACTGTCGATGATAGACATGATATCCCGGGGACGGCTGGTTTCCGGATGGGTCCGGGGAACGGGACGGGAAAGCGTGTCCCACAACGCCCCGCCGCCCTATAACTGGGAACGGTTCCAGGAGGCCCACGAATTCATCGTCAAGGCCTGGACCACCCCCGGCCCCTTCCGCTGGGAAGGCAAACACTTCCAGTACCGTCACGTCAATCCCTGGGCCAGGCCCTACCAGAAGCCCCACCCCCAAGTGTGGCTGCCCGGCGTGGTGAGCCGCGACTCCCTGATGTGGGCCGCTGAGAAACGGATCCCGTACATCATGCTCTCCACTGAGTTGGAACCCACCAAGGCGGCCTTCCAACTCTACCACGACCGGGCTGCGGAGCTTGGCTACGAGTCGGGTCCCCAGAACCTCGGCTACCTCTGGAAGGTGCACGTCGACGAAACAGAGGAGTTGGCCGAAGAGGCCGGACGCAAGTTCGTCCAAGGGCCCAGCAACCCGTTCCTGGCGGGCAACGAGGGCACCGTCAACCCGGCGTTGGCCAGCCTGCCCGGCCTCACCTCCCGCCGCCGGGTCCTGCCCACTCAGACCTTCGCCACCGCCGCCCGGGGAGGCGGCGCTCCCAGCAGCGCCGGCGCGGCCTCGGTGTTGAGCCGTCCCTACGAGCAACAGATTAAGGACTACACCATCATTTCCGGCACCCCCAAGACCGTGATTCCCAAGATTCGCCATGTGCTGGAATACCTGCGGCCCGGCAGCGTCTTCTTCTGGGACGGAGACGGCGCCATGACCCACGACGACGCCATGCGCAGCCTGCGGTTGATGGGCGAGGAAGTTATTCCCGCCGTCAAAGAGATTGCCAAGGAGTTGGAATTGCCCAGTTCCTTTGAGGTCGACCCGGCCACAGGCAAGCCCTACCCGGATACCCCATCCGGAGAGGCCGCCAGCACCGGCGACGGCCCTGGGGAACGCTACTAGACCCGTTAGTCCGCCAGGCCCTTCTGAAGCCTTTGGCGAGTCCCCCGTCCCCCGTGCAAATGGGCGGCCGGGGGATTGTGGCATAATTCGTATACTTTGCCGGTTGTTGGATGTTTGCCGATAGCTGGGTGTTTAAATGGGCAACACCTCCGTGAATGACGGCACGATTGACGCGGTAGTCATAGGCGGCGGCCCCGCCGGCAGTGCCGCCGCCACCATGCTGGCCGCCAAGGGATGGCGGGTAACGCTGCTGGAGCGGCGCCGGTTCCCACGGGACCACGTGGGCGAATCACTGTTGCCCGCCAGCATGCCCATCCTTGAGGAACTGGGCGCAATGCCGGCCGTGCGGGAGGCCGGGTTTCTGACCAAGTGGGGTGCGACCATGGTGTGGGGCCGCGACCCCGATCCTTGGAGCTGGTATTTCAAGGAGACCAGCCGTGAATACCCCCACGCCTACCAGGTGTGGCGCCCCCAATTCGACCAGATTCTCTTGGAAAACGCTCGCGCCAACGGAGTTGACGTCAGGGAAGGTCACCGGGCCGCAGAGATAATGTTCAACTCAGGGCGTGCCTCCGGGGTCCGGTTCGTCTCCGACGAAGGCCACCGCGGGGAGATCGCTGTCCGCTTCGTGGTCGACGCCAGCGGCCAGTCCGCCCTGTTGGCCAGCCGCCATGGTAGCCGCCGTTGGGACCCCTTCTTCCAAAACCTGGCAGTCTATACGTATTTTTCCGGGGTGGAGCCGCTCCTCGAACCGGACTCGAACAACATATTCATTGAGGCCTACCAACACGGCTGGGTCTGGTCCATCCCCCTCCATACCGGTTGGACCAGCGTTGGAGCGGTGGTAGACAATCACACCGGGCAGGAAGGCATCCGCCGCCTGGGCGCCCGGGGCTTCCTGGCGGAGCAGCTATCCCAGACCAACCACACCAGCGACCGGCTGCGGGCCGCCGCTTGGGCGGCGCAACCCCAGGTGGTCCGGGACTGGTCTTACTCGGCCGACCGGCTGGCCGGGCCCGGCTACGTGATAGCCGGCGATGCTGCCTGCTTTGTCGACCCCCTGTTCTCCTCGGGAGTCCACTTGGCGTTGATGTCCGGAGTGATGGCGGCCGCCTACGCCGCCACCGCCCTGAAAGAGGACGAGAGGACGGACGAAGCTCCCATATTGGAAAGCGCCGCCCAAGTGTACCAAGAGCTCTATTTCAAGGAATACCGCCAGTTCCGGGAGATGGCGCGCCTGTTCTACTCCAGCAATCTGACCGCCGAGTCGTACTTCTGGGAGGCCCGGCGCATCACCGACACAGAAGAATATTCTCCAAGGCAAAGTTTCATTCAAGCGGTGGCGGGCCAACCGCCCAGAGGCTATGAACGGGTGGTGCTGGAGCGCGGCGACGCCCCGGGCCAGTTCATCTCCAGCGTCCGCACGGTGGAATCCGACCGTGCGGAAAGGGCCCGCCGGGTGTCCGCATTGCGTTCGGACACCCAGCGAAACCAGTTGCTGTGGGCGGTCCCCCGGTTGGCGGACGGAGTGACCGTCAGCCGCCGTCCCGTACTGGGAGCGGGAGAGTTTGTCTGGGGCTACACTCTGAACTCCGTCTCCCAGCCCGAGGGTACACCGTGCAGCCAGTTGGTCGCCAGCCTGGTGTCGCTGGTTGACGGCCGGACCCCGGTAGCGACGCTGGTGGAACGGTTGGGGCAAGGGCTAGACCAAACGTCCCGCGGCCAACTGGAAACGGCCGTTACCCGGACTGTAGAAATTCTGCACATCGACGGAACGATCGAGCGGCTCGGTGGCGGTGAACGGGCCGGGTTATAATCTGTCTGTCTTTGAACCCAGTCCGCGCGGCGGGAGCCCCAAAATGGACAGCATAACCCTCAAAAACTATCGGTGCTTTCGGGAAAAGCAGACGGCACGTTTGGCCCCTCTGACGCTGCTAGTGGGTGAGAATAGCACCGGCAAGACTTCGTTTCTCGCCCTAATCCGAGCATTGTGGGACGTCGCATTCCAAGAGACCGTGCCGGACTTCCGGGAGGAGCCATACGATCTCGGCATCTTCCGGGACATCGCACACTTCCGGGGCAGACGGGGAGGTCGTGCTGAATCGTTTGAAGCAGGGTTTGTATACAACAAACTAGGAATCAGTGGAAGAGACCTAAAAGGCGTTTCGTTTGGGGCCAGGTTCGAAGAACGAAGAGGAGCGGCCTTTCCTGTCTCCAGAAACATTGCCGGATCCGGGAATTGGCTGGAAGTCACTGTGGAGGAAAGTGGACGACACCATCTGCGGTTTGGCACAACGAGCGAGTCGGGAGACCACCATGTTGCGGCTAGCGGGCCTGACCGCGATGATTTTCGATTATTCAGCGTAACCGGGCTGATGCGGGAGATCACTGGGGGTAGGTTAGAAGGCGGACTAGGCCTTGAGATTCACGGGGGGTTAAGGGAGATCGAGGACTTTGCTCGCAGCTTTCGATTAAGCGCCTTTTCCAAGCGGGTCCGCAGACGCCCGTTCGCCACCGCGCCAGTTCGTTCCCGCCCCCGCCGGACTTACGATCCTACCCAGCCTTCGCGGGATGCTGAAGGGGAGTATGTTCCCACTTATTTGGCCAGAGAATTCCATCGTGATCAGGCAAGCTGGAAGCAGTTAAAGGGAAGCCTTGAGCAGTTCGGCCTCGACTCCGGACTTTTCGATGAAATCACAGTTAACCCCTTGGGCAGAATAGAGGGAACCCCGTTCCAACTGGAAGTCCGAAAGTTTGGCAAGAGAACGAAAGGACCCCAAAGAAACCTGATCGACGTAGGATACGGCGTAAGCCAGGCGTTGCCGATCCTAACCGAACTTTTGCGGTCGGATGCGCCCGCGATGTTCTTGTTGCAACAGCCGGAGGTCCATCTCCACCCTACGGCCCAGGCTGCCTTGGGCAGCCTCTTCTGCTCTTTAGCCGGACCTGGACGCCAACTCGTAGTCGAAACCCACAGCGACTATATTCTCGACCGAGTACGCATGGACATTCGCGACAAGAAGTCACGCCTCAAGCCAGACGACGTTTCCATTCTGTTCTTCGAACCAGGAGATCTCGACGTGAATATACATTCAATCCGGCTCGATGCGATGGGCAACGTTTTGGATGCGCCGCCAGGTTACGGGCAATTCTTTATGGAAGAAGTAAGGCGCTCCGTCGGAATGGGTATCAGGACCTGAATGTGCGCTATTGTAGACAATAACGTGCGGCACGAAGTTTTTGGGGAGAATCCGACGGAAGCGGGGAATTTCTTTCTCAAATGGCTGGACCGCAAAGGGCAATTAGTCGTCGGAGGAAAACTCCTGCAAGAACTCCAGGGTTATCAGCGTTTCGAAATGTGGCTTCGTGTGGCGTCAAGACTAGGCCGTGCCATTCGCATTGCCAATGAAACCGTAGACACCGAGGCCGAATCTCTACGCAATGATGGGATTTGCCGGTCGGATGATGAACATGTCCTCGCTTTGGCCCGAGTCAGCGGAGCCCGTCTGCTTTTCACCAACGACGGTTATTTGCAGGGGGACTTCAAGAATCCTGAGATAATCGATGGTGTCCGTGGGAGGGTATACACTACTCAACTATCTAAAGACGTTCGCCGTGCACATAGAGACCTGCTGAATCGTAACGATCTTTGCGCGGCCCGCGGCTTAAATTGACAACTAAAGGAGGTACCGCATGACTACCGCTCAGATTCCTACCGAGGGGCAGGTTATTGAATGGTTTGATACCCTGAGCAACTGGGGCCGTTGGGGGGCCGACGACCAGCTTGGAACCCTCAATCTGATTACCGACGCCAAGCGGGCCCAAGCGGCCAGCCTGGTGAGGGAGGGCATCAGCGTCACCTGTTCCCGCTTGATCGTTCCGGAAATCGCGGCCGACGTGACCTCCATTCCCCCGCTCCACTACATGGTCCGGGCCGGGGACAGCTGTCCCGCCGAAGGCCCGGGCGGGACTTCCGACTTCATCGGGCTGTCGTTCCACGGCCTCACTATCACCCACATCGACAGCCTGTGTCACCAAGTACGGAACGGCAGGATGTACAACGGGCGCCCCGCCTCCGAAGTAAGCTCCGATACCAAGGCCAACAGCCTCGATATCGATAAAGCCCAGAACGGGATCGTCACCCGGGGCGTGTTGTTGGACATCGCCAAGGTCAAGGGCAAGCCTTGGTTGGAGGCTGGCGAGGGCGTCTTTACCGAAGACCTGGAAGCCGCCGAAGAGGCCCAGGGCGTCCGCGTAGAGGAAGGAGACGCCCTGATGCTGCGGTTGGGCTGGTACAAACGCCGGCTGGAACTGGGCCCGCCGCAATCGGGCCGCCCCGGCCTGCACGCCGAGACCATCCCTTGGTTGAGGGAGCGGGGAGTTTCTCTAGTGGGCGGCGACGCCTCCCAAGACGTCGAACCCAGCGGCTATCCCAACATCGGCCTGCCGTTGCACCAGGTCGGAATTGTTGGCATGGGCCTGTGGCTCATCGACGCCGGCAACTGCGAGGAACTGGTACAGGTGTGCGAACGGCTGGGCCGCTGGGAGTTCATGTTCAACGTAGCGCCCCTGCGGTTCAAGAACGCCACCGGCTCCCCGGTCAACCCCCTGGCGATTTTCTAATTCACGACAGAGCACTCCCGTAGAGGCGATTAGCGAATCGCCCCTACACAGATCGCATTCCTATAACGAAGTAAGCGATGACCACGCCATCGGAAACCCTGCGGGGCCGAATCGCCATCGTGACCGGGGCGGCCAGCCCCATCGGCATGGGCCGCTCCATCACCACCGGCCTGGTGAGGGCCGGGGCGCGGGTGGCTATGCTGGATATCAACGAAGACTGGCTGAGCGAGACGGCCAACGACATGCGGGAGATCGGCGGAGATGACGCCGTGCTTCCGATCATCGCCGACGTCACCAGCCCGGAATCCGTGGAGAATGCTGTCACTCGCACCATCAACGAAATGGGCGGACTGCACATTCTGGTAAACAACGCCGGCATCAACGCCCGCACCGGCGGGTTCGGCGCACAGGCTGCCGGGAGCCAGAACGATTTCTGGGGCATCCCGCCCGAGGCTTGGCTGCGGGTGATCGACGTCAACCTCAGCGGGCCGTTCCTGATGTCCCATGCCGTTGCCGGACACATGATCGAGCAGGGGTTCGGGCGCATCATCGGAGTGACCACCAGCATGGACACCATGTGGCGCAAGGGTGGCGCGCCCTACGGCCCCTCCAAGGCCGGACACGAGGCGTTGGTGGCCATCATGGCCCAGGACCTGGAGGGCAGCGGGGTCACCGCCAACGTGCTGACGCCCGGCGGCGCAACCGCCACCAACATGGTGATTCCCCCGGAAGGGGCCACCGTCGACGCCCTCATCCAGCCGGAGGTGATGCAGGCGCCGGCGGTATGGATCGCGTCCGACGATGCCGCCCACTGGAACGGGCGCCGCATCATCGCCTATTACTGGGACGACTCTTTGCCCTTGGAAGAGCGGCTGGAGAAATGCGGCGCTCCGGCCGCTTGGCCGCAGCTTGGCTTGCAGGGGGTGCATCCCGACTGGTTCGGCCGCGCTTAGCCTCCAGCCTGAAGGATTGCAAGATACAACACGGCCACCGAGACCGGTGGCCGTGTTCGTTTTACTGGGGTAGACGCTCTGGAGATAAGCTCAGGTCACGTCCTCCATCGCGGCGAGAATCGAATCGACGTCTGGCAGCACACCCGGAACGTAAGTCTCCCGGAACCGTATGACGCCGTGCGTGTCCACCACGAGCACCGCGCGGTTGCTGGCGCCGCGCTCTTCGTTCCAGAGGTCGTAGTCGGTGCTGACCTTCCCCTTGGGGTGCCAGTCCGACAGCTCGGGGTAGGGCAGGCCGCCCATGGCGGTGGCCCAAGCCCTGTGGGAGTTAACGTGGTCGCAACTGATGCCCAGTACCTGGGCATTCTTCTCTTCGAACCGGCCGATGGCCTGGCGGAAGGAAGTGGCCTGGGTGGTTCAACCAGACGTGAAATCGAACACGTGGAACGACAGGACCACGTGCTTCTCTCCCCGGTAACTACTCAAAGTAATGTCGCCTTCACTCACGGACGGAAGAGTGAAATCAGGCGCAACGTCGCCGACTTCTGCTGGCATGTCTCCTCCTTAGTAACTGGTAATAAACACACTCGGCCACCGCTCGGCCACCGCTCGGCCAAGCCGGGCTAGTATACCCTCAACGCCCCATTAGTGGCTACGGCGGGGCTGGCGCAACTCCGTATATAATCGAAATGGAGGGCTTGTTGCTGGCGAATGACCAGGTTTCCGGTGTCCGAAAATGCGGGTCTCAACGAGGTGGTCATGGCTCTTGATGAACTAGGAACTTCACGGAGGGGGTTCCTCAAAGCGTCGGCTGTGTTGTTTGGCGCGGTGGGAATCGCGGCGTTTCCGCCGGGGCTCACCAAGGCCGTCGGGCTCGTTGGCTCCGGGGCCAGCCGGGTTACCATCACCTACCCCCGGGTCCGCGTCGGCAGTATAGACGAGTTGGTCAACGGCCGGCCGGTCGACTTTGATTACCCCCTTCAGGAGCATTCGAGCTTCCTGGTGAAGCTGGGCACACCCGCCCAATCGGGTGTCGGCCCCAACCGGGACATCGTGGCCTTCAGCTATATCTGCTCCCACATGGGCTGCCCCATGAACGGTCTGTATAAAGCGGAGCACAACATGCTGGGGCCCTGCCCCTGCCACTACAGCCGCTTCGACCTTGCCAAGGGCGGAATCGTCATCCTGGGCCAAGCGACCCAGAGCCTCCCACAGGTCACCCTGGAGACCGAATACCGGGAAATTTTCGCCACCGGCATCACCGGGCTGGTTTACGGCTATTACGACAACCTGGAAGGCGGGACTCCCCTGGAACAGGGCAGCGAGGTGGGCTAGCGATGCCGGATAAGATGTTTGATAAGACAAACGGCAATCCGCCCGGACCGTCAGGCCGGCCAGACGAGTTATGGGGCCTAGCCAAGGCCTCCGGGGTCTCCCGGCGTAGATTCCTGACCCTCATGGCGGCGGGAGGCGCGGCCGCCATTATTGCGGCCTGCGCCGGTGAGGCCGCTCCGCCGGCCCCGCCAGACGTTGAGGCCGTACCGGTCGCACGAGTCCCGTTGCCTCCGCCCGACGCCAAGATGGTCACTACGGCCTGCGACTATTGCGTGGTCGGCTGCGGCTACAAGGTGTACACCTGGCCGGTGGGGACCGAAGGCGGCCCAGCCGCCGGTCAGAACGCCATGCAGGTCGATTTCCCCGTGGCTCAGCAAACGGGCAACTGGGTGTCTCCTAACATGCACAACATCGTCGAGATCTCCGGCGCCCCTCACAACGTGCTGGTGCTGCCCGACTGGGAGACCGAGGTGGTGAACGTCGGGGGCGACCACAGCATCCGGGGCGGTACCCTGGCCCAGAAGCTCTACAGCAAGGACAAGCCCACCCGTGACCGCCTGCTCCATCCCCAACTCCGTGTCGACGGAAAACTGGCGCCCATCTCCTGGGACGACGCCATCGCCTTGGTGGCCGACACCTCT
The DNA here is from genome assembly GCA_965220625.1 of Dehalococcoidia bacterium. Classification (GTDB taxonomy): domain Bacteria; phylum Chloroflexota; class Dehalococcoidia; order Lucifugimonadales; family UBA3495; genus VXOI01. The sequence goes on along the minus strand of CBDCQN010000001.1, from coordinate 1,013,964 downwards.
ACTCATGTCCTGGACCGGTATGGTGAGCTGGCCTGGGGCATGAAGATGTACTCGTACAACTACTACGAGAACACCTACGCCCTCACCAAGCTGGCGTTGGGCGCGATTCAGACCCCTTGCTGGGCGCCCCACGACAAGCCGGCTGCGGGGGCAGACACGCCGGGCCTCAGCGACGCTGGCATCAACGCCTTCAGCGCGTCGTATGAAGACTGGAAGATGTCCGAGGTCATCTACCTCTCCGGCGTCAGCCTCTACGAGACCAAATCGATACTTTTCCAAGAGTGGATCTCCAAGGGCGGCGCTACCTTGATCGTCGTGAACCCCCGGCGGGACTACACGGCGGCGTACGCCGAGCAGTTCGGCGGGCTCCACCTGCAACTCACTCCCGGCACCGATACGGTGCTCAACAACTCCATCGCCCGGGTCGTGCTGAACAACGGTTGGGAAGACAGCGACTTCATACGGGAGCGTACCGCCGACGCTGGCGAGGTCGCCCAAGAATCTGGTTGGCGCCGGCAGATGTTCGGCACGGACTTCGACGGCTATAGACAGTTCATCATGGGGGACGACACCTACACCCCCGAAAATGCCGCGAAGATTACAGGAGTGCCAGCCGACAAAATCCGCATGGCTGCCGAGATGCTGGCCAGACCCAGAGAGGACGGGTCCCGCCCCGGGTCTTCGTTTATGCTGGAGAAGGGCAACTACTGGGGACACAACTACGAGAACACGGCCTCACTGGCCGCCTTGGGATTGTTGGTGGGGGCCGGAGGCCGGCCCGGCCGGGTCATTTCCCGGGGCGGCGGCCACCAGCGTGGCATGATCTCCGGCGCGGGTTACCCCAAGGACAGGTCGCCCGACAGCTACCAAGGCAATAAGATCGAACTCAACCTCGACCGGTGGGTGATCGGCGGCAACGTCCGATTTATGTGGGCCATCGGCACCACTTGGATGGCGGCCATGGGCGCCTCTGCCCATCTGGCCAAACAAGTGGGCCGCCTCACGCGGGAGACGGGCCCGTCCCTCACCGCCGCCGATGCGTTCGTCGGTGGAGTTCCCGGAGGCGCCCTGAACGTGGACCGCGTGCGGGAGGTCCTCAGGGCCAAGGTCGACGCTGGCGGCATGGTCCTAGTGCATCAAGACATCTACCTCAACGTGGCGTCGGACTACGCAGACCTGGTGCTTCCGGCCGCTCCCTGGGGCGAGCAGGACTACGCGCGGATGCAGGGAGAGCGTCGCCTGCGCCTCTACTCCAAGATCATGGACCCGCCGGGTGAGGCCAAGCCGGACTGGTGGATTATCGCCCAGGTGGCCAAGCGCATGGGCTACGAGGGTTTCGATTGGCGGGACTCCAACGACGTGTTCGAAGAGGCGTCGGAGCGTTCCAAGGGCGGCGTGCACGACTACGCGGCCTTGGTGGAAATGGCCCGTGAGCAGGGCAAGCGCGGCCACGAGTTGCTGCGGGAGCTGGGTACGACCGGAATCCAGTGTCCCATGACCCGGGAAGGCGACCGCTTGGTGGGCACCGAGCGTTTGCACCAAGACAGCTTTTCCACCGCCAGCGGGAAGGCCATCTTTCCCAAGGGCGATTGGAAGAACGTGGAGCCCTTCCAGAACGAGTTCGCTCCCCACGGCGACGAGCTCTGGGTAACCAACATGCGGGTGAACGAACATTGGCAATCCCAGTTTGACGACCACCGCATCCCCTACCGTTGGCAGCGGTTCCCGGTCAATTTCCTGGAGATCAACCCGGCCGACGCCGGCGCGCGGGGGATCGAGAGCGGCGACTGGGTCGAGGTGGAGAACCAACGGGTGCTGACCGCCGACGGGGGCCATGCTCCGGGCCGGTTCGCCGCAGTGGCATACGTTACCGACCAAGTACCAGCCGGCATCACCTGCGGCTACTTTATCTTCGATCAGGGACGGTTGGACATGGCAGCCAACACCGTCACGCCGGGCGTGACCGACCCCATCAACAACCGTTACCGCTACAAGCTGGGTAAGGGCACGGTTAGAAGGACGGGAACGTCCCAATACAAGGACACCATGAGCTTCGTGCCCCGAAACATCGCGTGAGCCGGGCGGAAGGGTCCAATCGTCCGGCGGCGGCCGCTCCGCCTCTCCGCGAGTTGGATGCCATTATCCTGACCGGCGGCGAAAGCCGGAGAATGGGCCGGCCCAAGGCCGCCCTCCCTTGGGATACCGGGACGGGAGCTAAAACTACTGTAATCGGCGCCGTTGCGTCGGCGCTCCTGCCCCTGTTCCGCCGCACCCTTGTCGTCGCCCGTGACCCGGCCGGTCTGGACGGCTTGGGCTTGGAGGGACTCGGGGTAGACATGCTGACCGACGACCGCGAAGCGCAAGGGCCGCTGGCCGGTCTGGCCCGTGGCCTCTCGGCCAGCGACGCTCCTTGGTGCTTCCTCGTCGGCTGCGACATGCCCCTATTGCGTTCCGAGGTCATCCGGCGTTTGGCTGCGGAGTTGCACGCCTGCGACGCAGTGGCCGCCCGCATCGGCGGACGCCTTCAACCCCTCCACGCCTTCTACAGCCTCCGTAGCCTGCGCGTAGCCGAAGAGCGGCTCATGGCGGGCGACACTTCCCTGACCGGGCTCTTGTCGCTACTCCAAGTCAAACGCGTCGACGAAGCCGAAATCGCCGCCCTGGACCCCAGTCTCCAGTCCTTCCAAGACCTCGACACCTGGTCCGAATACCGCGACGCTCTGGCCTCGCGCCGCCGTTGATTTGTTTACCGCCGAGGGAGTGGAAGACTCGGAGAAGGATTCTAGGAATCGCGTCCAGACTGGTTCCCGAGGGTGTAAAATACCCGTGCCACTCAAAAGCGGCCAAAAAAGTCGGCCGCGTTGCCTTAATCGCGGAGTGTTGGAGGATTCCGGTTGGGCTTAGTGTACGCCGCCGCCGAGATTGGACCCACCAGGGCGCGTCTGGTCCCGGTGGAGTTCATGGTCGACACCGGCTCCTTCTATACCTTCGTGGGTCCTGCTCTGGTCAAAACATTGGGACTGGACCTTCCCGAATCAACTACTGTGATAATGGCCAACGGTACCCGAGTTGACGTACCCGTAGGTTTCGCCTTTCTTCGTATGCGAGACCGCGAAGGCGGCATACTCGTGGCTTCGATGGATGTTCCCCAGCCGTTGCTTGGCGCCACCGCGTTACAAGCCCTTGGGATCAAGGTCAACCCGGCGCAAGAAATACTGGAGTTCTCCGACCCGTACCCTCCCCCGGTATAAAAACCGGAGACGATCAGCACCGAAGAAGGCCGCCGTTTATTGGCGGCCTTCTTGATTGTGGGCGCGGCGACTATCCCGATAGTGCAAATGGCCTATCGGTTGAATAGGGCGACCGGGGCGTCAACTGGACTGAAGAGGATCCCTGTTACCCCATCGCCCGCCGCGCCAAGTCCGGCAGCGTTGCGAAGCGCGGGTTGGCTATGGGCTGGCCTGGCGCCGGGGGTTCCAGGAAGGTTATGCTTTCGTAGAAATCGTCGAGGGCGATGAACGTACCTTGCTCCTCGGCCCATTCCCGCATCCGGCGGTTGCAGCTATGCCGCCACGACAGAACTTCAATCCGCCAGCCACGGTTGCGCATACGCTCCAAGTCAGCGTGAAAGCCGACGCCGTCGGCAAAGCCGCTGCCGTCGCCTGTGAGGAGAACCGCAATTCCAGGATCGCCGTTATAGTCAACAGTGTCCCGCAGCATCACAGTCTGCAACGCTTGGTCTACACCCTGTTCCCGGCCCTGTATCGCACCACGTTCCAGCAACTGCACCGTGAATCCCTCGTTTTCCAGCCGATTCCAGACGTGTCGCAACTCCGGGGGGATGGAACCAACGGCAATGGCGCGCTCGATGTCCCGACCCGCGCAAGCGAGTTCCATTAGGTGCCGAAAGTGAAGGCGTACGCGGTAGCGGACAGCGTCGCCCTCGAGCTCGGTGGCGGCTTGTTGGGCGCTGATGAAGATGTTGGAGTTGTCCCAGTAGACAAACACTTTGTCCATAGCGAACGCCCTACTTCCCCTCCTTGATGAACTCGGCTATTCGCTCTCCTATCATCATGGTGGTTACGTTGGTGTTGGCCCGGATGCAGTCGGGCATTATGGAGGCGTCGACTACGCGGAGGCCCTCCAGGCCGTGGACTTTGCCGTACTGGCTGACTACGGCCATCGGGTCGTCCGCCGGGCCCATCTTGCAGGTGCAGGATATGTGCTGCGAAGTGGTCACCTCGCGGAACAGGTACTCGTCCAGCGCCTCGTCGGTGGCCAGCTCGGCGTCCGTGGGTTCTATGCGCTCCTGGATGATGTCGTTGAATGCCGGGCTCTCTCCGAGCTTGACGCAGAGGCGCACCGTCTCACGCAGCCGCTCCAGGTCGAAAGGGTCTTGCAGGTAGCGGTAGTCCAGGAACGGTTGCTCGGCCGGGTCGGCGGAGTTGAGCCGCAGCTCTCCGGCCCCGGCCGCCAGTTGTATGCCGCTGGTCACGCGGATGCCCATCGGCTCCATGCGGTCGCCGCCGCGGTCTATGCGCCCGGTGGCGAAGGACTGCATCGACATCTTCATGTCGTTCCGTAGAGGAGAGCCTTCAGCGGTGTAACGCAGGGTCACCTGCATCCGGGGAGCCAGCCCGTCCAGCGGAACTTCCGGCTTCGTCCGCCAAGTCACCCAAACGAGGGGGTGGTCGCGCAGGTTCTGCCCCACTCCGGGGAGGTCGGCTACCACCGGGATGCCAAAGCTTCTCAGGTGGTCGGACGGGCCCACGCCGGAGAGCATGAGGATGTGGGGCGAGCCGATGGCTCCGGAGCTGAGGATAATCTCGCCGCCCTCGACGGTGAATGTTTCTCCGCCGCTCTCAACCTGCGCGCCGACGGCACGCCGCGTCCCATTCGGTCCATCGGCGAACAATATCCGCTGCACGTGGCAGCCGGCCCGGATGGTCAGGTTGAGCCGGTGCCGGGCTTGGTCGAGGTAGCCCAGGGCGGTGCTCATGCGCACCCCGCCGGGGTTGTTGAAGGGAGTGGGCCCGACGCCGGTGGAGTCGGGGTTGTTATGGTCCGGACTGTCGGGGAAACCGGCCTCCCGGCAGGCGGCGTAGAACGCCGTTTGGGCCGGGTGCCAGGTCTCCGGCTTGAAGCGGTGACACACGATGGGGCCTTCGGTGCCGTGGAAGTCGTCGGAGAAGTCTGAGTCGGTCTCCAGTTTGCGGAAATACGGCAAGCACTCGGTGTAGCCCCATTCGTCGTTGCCTTCTTCGGCCCAGGAGTCGTAGTCCTCGGGCACGCCGCGCAGGAAGACCTGTCCATTGATCGCGCTGGACCCGCCGGTGACCTTGCCGCGAGGCACCATCATCGGCGGAGACGACTCGGTGGCCTTCCCCGTGAACTGCCAGTTATGGTCGCTGACCATGATGTCGATCTCGGTGGAGTAGCCGAATTTGACCTCTTCGGGCAGCCGCTCGAAGTCGGGATAATCTGGCCCGGCCTCCAACAGCAGCACTGACACCGACGGGTCTTCGGTCAGCCGTGTGGCGATGATGGACCCGGCGGAACCGGCCCCGATCACTATGTAGTCGTATTTCATCATTCGCTCAGTTGGGAGAAGGATTAAACGCAGAGAGCGCGGAGGGGGCGCAGAGGACGCGGAGAATTTAACGAAATAAAAAGCCCGCGTCCTCTGCTTTATCTCGGTGTACTCGGCGTTTAGATCAGCGCGTCCGGGGTTTGGATGCCGTCCAGCTCGGTTTCGGTGGCCGGGTTGTTCAGGGTCATGCCGAGGTCGGTCTGCATGTAGTGGTAGACCTGCTTCAGGTGGTGGGTGCTGTGGCTGAGGACGATGTTCAGCAACTCCAGCACAGTGACCTCACCGCCGTAATGGGCCGGGACCTCCCGTTCGAAGCCTGCGGCATTGCCGCTGTTGAGGAAAGCGATGATGTCGTCGCGGACCTTCAGTCCATACTCGGCGATGGCCGGTCCGGCGACCACTCCCTTCAACCGCTCGTCCTGCGCGTTCATGTCATCCCAGCTCATGCTGCCCACCTCGTGCGAGAGGTAGGCGATTTCGGGGAACGCCAGGATGTGCACCACCGTGTCGCGCAGGCTCCAGGGCCGCCACGGGACCATGGCGTCCAACTGCTCCTGGGTGAACTGGTTGTTGGCCCGCACGGCGGCGCTCATCACGACGCCATACTTTTCGGCCAGCCAGGACGTCTTGCCCGAGAGATCGACGCTGACGTCAAGCTTGAGGGCCGGAATCAGCTTCTTGGGGTAGTACCCGATGATGACCTCGGCGTCGTCGATGATGGTCACCGGCAACGACTTGATGCCGCGGCTGCGGAGATGCTCCACGGCGGCGGGTTCGCTCAGCAAGTCGTGGTGTTCGTACAGAACACCATTGGACTTCAGGAACTCTTCCAGAGTCCGGCAACTGAATCAACCAGGCTGGGTGTAGACCTGGACGTCCATGACCATACCGTCCCCTCCTTGCGAGTCTTGCCGGTATCCTACCACGTACTGACAGAAGGGGGCATCTTCCTTCGCCGGAGTATGCCATGATGCGGCCCCGTGATAGGATGGCATTACCCCCATGCTCAGTAACCTGGCTCTATTTGCCCTTTTTGGCTTTTTCCTGGCGGCCCAGTTGGCCTGCACCCGCACGTTGACCGTGGTGGTGACTGCCACTCCGCCGCCGGAGCCCACTGGGATCGTCTCGAGGACGGCGACGCCGCAGCCGACGGACGCTCCTACCGCGGCTCCGAGGCCCTCCAATACGCGGCAACCCACGGCGAATCCCGCCTCAACCGCCACCGCGCTGCCTTTGCCCAGCCCTGAGCCCGTCGGCACTCCTTTGCCTGCAGAAATTCCGGTGTCGACCGCCACGCCGCAACCGACTGCTACGCCAGTCCCCACAAGCACTCCCCAACAAACTGCTACGCCAGTCCCCACAAGCACACCGCGTCCGACTGCTACGCCAGTCCCTACAAGCACACCGCGTCCGACTGCTACGCCAGTCCCTACAAGCACACCGCGTCCGACTGCTACGCCAGTCCCAACGAGCACGCCACGGCCGACCGCTACTCCCGAGCCGACCGCCACTCCGACTCCGATCCCCAAGCCCAAGGCAGAATGCCCCACAGTTACGCCGGAGCTGACCACCTCTGTAACCGGGATGGGGGACGGCGTCTCAATGACCATGACGCCCGGAACTCCATTCGCCGGGACCGACGTGTCTTTCGATATGGAGGGTCTGGATCCGGGGGAATGGGTCGAAGTGACTTTTGTAGACCCGCAGGGCATGGAAGCAGGTTGGGTTACCGACGAGGACGCCCGGGCATCCTGGACCACCCAATACCTCCAGGCCGACGACCGGGGGACCGTCGCCTGGGTACGGTACGGCGCCCAGGACCAGCCCGGAGATTGGTCGGTCAACATCAAGTCGGGCGGGTCGGTGAGCCTAGTCAGATACAAGACCACGCCATTCCGGCTGCCGGTGCGCGTTTACACGGTCCTTGGGGTCCGCCTCATCAACTGCCACAGCGACCAGGCGGAAATCCTGTTCTCGGATTCAGTCCACTTCGCCATGACCGTAGATATGCATAGCCAACTGGAACGGGCCGTCGGCCTGTTGGAGGAACGGCTCGGCGTTCGCAGCAGCGAGGTCCCGGTCATTCACTTGGTGGGCAGCAAAGAAGAATTGGACACCGTCAATCGGGCCACCGGCGGTGAGCCCCGCTGGGAAGCCGGGTTTTTCCGAAGCTGGGGAGATAGCCCCGGCATATATGCCCATACGGACAACCCCCTGACCGACATCTACAACATGCTCACCCATGAATACGTGCATTTCCTGATGCACGAAATATCCGGGGGCGAAGTACTGCCTGCCTGGCTCAACGAAGGGCTGGCCGGGTATTTCGAGTTTGAAGTCGGATTGTTGGGCGAACGCCCGCAAGCGACCGTCTGGCGGATGCTGCGCAGCGCCGACCGGGCCCGGGAGGCCGCTGAAGCGAGAAATCTCTTCCCCTTGAGTGAACTGGAGAGCCAGAGGGAATGGAACGCTCGCCCCGGTGGTGAGCGGGTCTCGTTGCAATATTCCCAAAGCCACATGCTGGTCCGCTACATTTCCCAGTCCTACGGGGCGGCCGCGCCACTGCGAATGGTCGAACGGGTCGGCAACGGAGAGACCGTCGCATCAGCAGTACGCGCCGTCGCCAGCGTGGAATACCCCCAGTTGGAGCAGGACTTCGTAGCTTGGTTGGGCCGATGGGACGAACCTGTACGGGCCGAGTCCCGGCCGTATATCCAAACTCTCGATGAGCTTCTATCCGCGCGACACACCATACGCGACCGCCGGGAAGAATTGATAAAGGAATGGAACCTCAGGTTCGACCGGGCCGCTTCGAAAGCGGCTATGGAACCACTGGTGGAAGAAATGGCCGGCTTGATGCAACGGCTGGAGGAAGCTTCGGCGCCCGAATCCCTAAGCGACCTGCATGAAGCGGCACTCACTTATTTTGGCGCCTACCAGGAATTCATCGACGAGGACTTGAAGTTCTTCAGTACCGGCCAGCCGTCGGACTTGGACAAAGAACGGGAACTGCGCTCAACCTTGAGAATTTGGGGCACCGCGGTCCGGAGCCTGCTGAACGACGCCAAATTCGTCCTAAACCTGTAAGCAATCGTACCGCGGAAACGACCTCTTTGCCTTGGCCCTTGCACCATTCCCGGCTGGCCGTACTCCAACCCGCTGGAATGAAGCGTAACTGTTCAGACTTCGTGAGAATCCGCCAATAAGCCCACCCCCCGTCTTACCGGCGAAAGCCGGTATCCTGGTACGTTCAGGCAACGGCCCTCTTCGCTGACAACCTGCCCTTCCCGTCTGCGGTCGCCGCCCCCTATCATATTTGTTGTGAAGAATCGCTCCTGTCCCAATCCCGAATCGCGTGCCAAATCCGTTAATGGCGCACTTTGGCGCAGAATGGCCCAGAAAATAAAAACTCCAGCCTCGATTCCGCCAAACCTGCGCCAAACCCCTGATGGAGTGCTCGCCATGGACCTGGAAATATGGCCTTGCGTTGGAGGACGAGCTGGGCTGCTGCCTTGGACCTAGTCTGTGCCCAACCCTCCCCCAAAGTCTGAACGTTTACAATGAAGCAGGCCATTTTGTCCTCACAGAGATGCTCGGCTATAATCAACCGTACCCTGCGCCAACTGGCGGCGTCAAAGCGATCACACCGCGCTATTGCCCGTAATGACTCCTAAACGGGCCCGAAAGCCCATGTCCGGTGGGCCGCGCCAACACGCTAACAATGGAAGGCATCCGAAACCTTTTGGACCCGGATGGGCGAGTTCTTCGCGGCCCATCTGATGTAAGGAAAAGAAGCATGAAATACGACTACGTTATTCTCGGCGCCGGTTCCGCCGGCTGCACGCTGGCCAGCCGCCTCTCCGAAGACCCGGACAAGTCCATTCTCCTCTTGGAAGCCGGGCCGGACTACCCCGACTTCGAGACCTACCCCGACGACCTGAAGTTCGGCTACGACCAGACCGCCTCGGCTATTGACGCCCCTCATAACTGGTCGTTCCAAGGCAACACGACGCCATTACAGACCGAGCCCATGCCGGTCCCCCGGGGCCGGGTGGTGGGCGGCTCGAGCGCCATCAACGGCCAGGTGCTGCTTCGTGGCATTCCCGAGGACTACGACGCCTGGGCCGCCCTGGGCAACGACCAATGGAGCTTCACGGACTGCCTGCCCTACCTGAGGAAGCTGGAAACGGACATGGACTTCGGGACCGACGACTTCCACAACTCCGACGGCTTCATCCCGGTGCGCCGCTTCGGGCAGGAGACCTGGCTCCCGGCCCAGCAGGCGTTCTACAACGCCGCCCGCGACGCTGGCCACCCCCACGACCCCGACATGAACCACCCGGAGTCGGGCGGCGTCGGCCCCATCCCGATGAACAACCCCAACGGCGTACGCATGAGCACGTCCCTGACCTTCCTGACCGCCGCCCGCCACCGGCTCAACCTGACGGTCAAGGCCAACGTAACCGTGCACCGCGTCGTTTTCGAGGGCAACAGGGCTGTCGGCGCTGAAGTGGAGAGCGGCGGCGAGCGGTTCACCGTCGAGGGCGACCAGATCATCCTTTGTTCCGGGGCCGTCGCTTCGCCCCAGCTATTGATGCTGTCGGGCGTCGGGCCGGCGGACCGCCTGCGCGAACTGGGCATCCCGGTAGTGCTGGACTCCCCAGGCGTGGGGCAGAACCTGCGCGACCATCCCAACATCCGGGTGCCCATCGAGGTCAGGGACGACTTCCCGCTGAACTCCCAGGACCCGCGCACTCAAGTGGCCCTGCGCTACACCGCCACCGGCTCCAACCTGCGCAACGACATCCAGATTATGGCTTCGTCTTTCTCGTCGCCCATCTCCGGCGATCCGCTGGAAGCCGAAGGCATCCGCTTCACCTGCATACTGGAGCTGGCCTACGGGTCCGGCAACCTGACCATCAGCTCCACGGACCCCGACGTCCAGCCGCAGCTCAACTACAACTACTTCGCCGACGACCCCCGTGACCTGGCCCGCATGCGCGAGGCGGTGCGGTTGTGCGTCTCCTTCCTCGACCACCCCGACTACGCCGATATCGTTAAGGGACTGCTGGAGCCGACTCCCGCCGACATGGAGTCGGACGACGCGCTGGACAACTGGCTGCTGCGCAACGTCACCACGTCGCAGCACATCTCCGGCACCTGCAAGATGGGGCCGGACGGCGACCCGATGGCGGTGGTAGACCAGCAATGCCGGGTGAAGGGGCTGGAGGGGCTGCGTGTTATCGACGCCTCGGTGATGCCCGATTGCATCCGCGCCAACACCAACTGCACCACGATAATGATTGCCGAACGGATGGCGGACCGGATCAAAGCAGGCGGGTAACAGATTATGCGTTTCGGTTCCTTCGTGTTTTCGATAAGCGGCGACCGCGCGGCCGACGGCGAGGTAATCCAGCAGACGCTGCGGGAAATCGAGTGGGCCGAGGAAGCGGGCATGGACGCGGTGTGGCTCACCGAGCACCACTTTGACGGGGCGGTAGCCTACGCCGACCCGGTGGTGTTTGGCGCCGCTGTCGCCATGCGGACCCATCGGGCGAAGATCGGGTTCGCCGTGGTGGAGTTGGCCCTGCACCACCCGGTGCGGCTGGCCGTCCAGACCGCCCTCTTGGACCAGCTCAGCGGCGGCCGGTTGATTGTTGGCACCGGACGGGGCTCCACCTACAACGAGTACGAGTACCTCGGCTTCGGCTCGACGCTGGAGCAGGGTTTCGACATGGTGGACGAGGCGGAAGAGCTGTTGGTGCGGGCCTGGACTGAAGACAACGTAGTCCACCACGGTAAGTACTGGCAGGCGGAGTTCCCAACCTTGCGCCCCCGCCCGCTGCAGAAGCCTCATCCGCCGATAATCCGGGCCTGCATCACCGAGCAATCATTATTGGAACAGGCCGCCCAAGGGAGGCCCGCCCTCATCGGCATACAGACGCTGGACACGCTGCGCCACCGGCTGGGGCGTTTCGAGGAGACCATGACCGCCTCTGGTTTCGAGCCGGAGCAGGTACAGACGGCCTTGGACCAGACCTGGTGCCAACGGGCGTTGCTGATTACGGATAGCGACGAGCAAGCGTTGGAGATAGGCCAGGAAGCCTTGGCCCGCTTCCGCCGTCACTTGGATGACGCCCGCCGGGACTTCAACCCCGGCGGTTTGCCCCCCAAGGACCCCACCGTACCGCCGCCGCCCGGCGACCAAGTGGAACATGCCTACTTGGCGGGGACCCCGGACACCGTGGCCGGAAAGATCGAGGAACTGCGGGACGCCGGGGTGCGGAACCTGCTGCTGAACGCGAACGTGGGTCAGATCCCCGCCGGAATCGTCGAGAACTCCCTCCGTCTCTTCGGCGAAAAAGTCGTCTCTCGTTTCAGGGACGATTAAATGCCGGAGTGGGCCGAGAGAGCGTGAAAGACCTCGACGATCTCTACGCTGTCCCCGTCACCCCAACTGCTCCAGGGCCCGCCGGTCCAGCATCATTTTGACCGGGCTGATGGGGCGGAAGGTGCGGGACATCCGTACGTCGCCCGCCATGCTGAGCAGGGTGTAGGCGTCGTAGGGTTCAATTCCCTTCTCGCGCACCATGAAATCGACCATACTCCGCACCGCGCCCTTCATGGCCGGTCCCAATTCTTCACCGTAGTAGAGCACCACGAAGTAGTCGGGCGTCATCGCCTGTGGGCTTTCGATGCCCATTCCCTTCTCGACGGTGACGCGGATGTGGCTGTCGGCGGAGCACTCGGCCCCGGTGCCGCCCACCGCGCCGTCGCCCACTACCGCATGGCAGTCGCCCAAGGCCAGCAGACCGCCCTCGACGAACACCGGCAGGTACAGGGTGCTGCCGGCCACCAGTTCTTTGAGGTCGATGTCGCCGCCGTAGGGGCCGCTGTCGCTGGCGGTCAACTGCGGGTAGGTGGGTGTCGTGGCCACCAGGCCCATCGACGGGTTGAGCGGCAGGCGCACGCCGCTGGGCAGGACGACGTGACCGTCTTCGATGGTCATCACCGTCGGATAAGCCTGGTCGAAGTCCTCTGCCAAAAAGCCCCGGCCCGGCGAAACCATGTGCGCCGCGCCTTCGTCGGCTTTGGGGGTAACGCTGATGAAGTCGATCCGCAGCACGTCCCCTGGCTCCGCGCCGTTGACGTAAATGGGGCCGATGGCGGGACCCTTGAGTTGCTGCTCGTTCAGCTCCCGCGGGTCGCGGACGCCCTCGAAAGCGTCCCAAGTCTCCAGCATCAACTCCTCCCCGGAGTCGATGCTGATGGCCGGCGGATTGGCGGGGTCAAGCACGTAAATCTTGTGGTCGCGGCTCAAGTGTTTCATGTTCCCCTCCTGCTAGGGCGAGACGGTGCGGGCCGTATGGTGCAGGGCCGCCTGCCGATAGGAAACACCGGTCACGGGGTCGAGTTCGACCACCAGGACCGCGCCCTCGTCCGGGCGGCCGATGGGGCCGAAGGGGCAGCCGGAATAGACGGCGGTGACGCCGCCTTGGGACACGTCCACGTGACGGTCCCAATGGCCCAAGGCGAGGTAGTGGCAACCGGCGGCGGCCACATCATCGGGATAGATGGGCGAGGAGCGCTGGTCGCGGTCGTCCTCGAAGTGGAAGTGGCCGTGGGCGACGCCCACCAGCCAGCGTCCGTTGCCCGGTTCGGGCATCCCTTGTAGCGGGCGGAACGCCGGCGAGTGCACCGTCATAGGCCGCCCCCAGACCTCCAGCCCCAATTCGGGGAATACCAGTGACTCCCCTGCGGGGTCCTGAAGGACGTGCAAGTTGCCGTCGGCGAGGGCGAAAGGATCGCGCCAGTAGACCGAAGTCTCGTGGGCCAAGTCGTGATTGCCTGGCAGAACCACGACCGGTACGCCGGGCTGCGACGCCATCCTCACGAACCGTTCCACCACGTCATCGGAGACACGGTCGTTGTCGAAAATGTCGCCAACCAGCAACAACATATCGGCTTCGTGCCCGGCAACGGCTTCCACCACCCGCTCGAAAATTTCTTCGGAGCGCGGATGCCCGGCGGAGTCGCCCAAGTGAACGTCGGACGTATGAACCAGCCTGAGCCTGGTCTCCAAGACCATCAGTGCGCCACGTGGCTGGGGGCCCAACGGCCGTAGACCGGGTATTGGGAGCAGATGAACTCGATGAAGGCCGGCCGGCCCGTATCGTTGGCCGCTTGGGCCCGCCGCAGCGCCGGAATTATCTGCTCCGGGTCGGCCACCCGTTCGGCGTGGAGTCCCAGCTCTTCCGCCACCCGGGCCATGTCCACGTCTTCCGGCCCCAGCACCCGGTGGGTGTACGGATCGTGGCCGTCGCCCCAGAAGCCGGGCCCGTAACCGGCGAATCCTCCGTTGCTGACGTGGGCCACGGTGATGCCGATATTCTGGCGCACCGGCACCTCCAGGTTACCCAGCATATACCCCACGCCTGCGTCGCCCGTTACCGCGACGCACTGACGCTCCGGAAAAGCGATTTTCGCCGCCATCGCCCCGGCAAGGCCAAACCCCAGGGTCGATATGTTTCCCCAGCCGAGAAACCCCCGGGGAATCAGCGTGTCGTATACCGTGCTCAACTGGTCACGGGTGTTGCCGGAGTCGTGGGTCACGAACGAGTTATACGGGTCGAGCGCCTTCATCATGTCGCCGAAGACGCGGTAGGGGTTGATCGGCCTGTCGCCCGATGCCATGACTTCGCGGTACTGGGCCAATGACTCGTCGCGGGCGGCTTTGATCTCCGAGGCCACTCCATCAGCAGGGCGTCCGGCGCCCCCGGTACGTTGTGACAGCTCATCGGCCAAGGCCTGCAAGGTAAAACGGGCGTCGCCGATCACGGCGTGATTGGTCGGGTAGATGCGGTTCAGGTAAAACTCGTCCAGGTTGCATTGGATGATCGTCTTGCTGGCCGGGTTGGGAATCCCGTGGGTGAACCGGCCGGGCGACAGACTGGAACCAACGGCCAGGATGACGTCGCTCTTTTCCAGGTACTGGACCGGATGGTCGCCTCTTACACCAACGAACAGCGGGTGGTCTTCCGGAAACGCGCCCTTGGCTTTGAGAGTTGTGATGACCGGTGCGTTGAGCAGCTCGGCCAGCGCTTTCAGCTCGCCGGATGCCCCGGCATAGATAACACCCTCTCCGGCGTAGATGAGCGGGGCCTGGGCGCCCATCAGCAGACCGACGGCCGTCGTGACGTCCGCCGGGTCGGGAGCCGATTTCCAGCCCTTGACCGGAGAATATGGATCGGCGGTTTCGTCGAAATGCGCCGATGCGTTGGGCACTGCCAATACCACAGGTCCTGGGCGGCCGCTGCGCAGCATGGTGAAGGCCCGGCGCATGAATTCGGGCACGCGCTCCGGCCGGTCGATATAGCCGTACCACTTGGTAACGGTTTTCAGGCTGGCGGTAACGTCGAACAGGGTGTTTTCTGTGCTGCCGGCGGGAATGCCGTCGGTGATACACAGCATTGGAGAGTTGTCCTCGAACGCTTGGGCCAAACCGGGGTACGAATACTGCAGGCCCGCGCCGTTTACGCCGCCCTGCACGGTGCAAACGCCGATGCGCTCACCAGCCGTAACGCGGGAAAAGGCGTCGGCCAGCGCGACGGCGTAACGGTCGTCGCGCATCATGATCATGGGCACGCCCTCGCGCCCCAGAGCGTTATTGACCTGGCACACCGGAAAAGTGGAAACCCACTCGATGCCCTCCTGTTTCAGAATGCGGGCGATAGCAGTAGCAACGTCAATACTCATCAGGCACAGTCCTTACTTGCAAGTCAGCAGATATGTTTGGCGAGAAGCTCCCGAACAGCGGGAACTAACTCGTTAGGGATCAGCATCACCGTTTGCCCCGGGTCCTCGAAAGCAGCTTCGTCTTCCGCTACTGCTTCATCTTCCGTCTGGGATTCGTAGTAGTTTATGACCCGGCGAACGCGTTCCTCGTCCCATCCGGTTGGGAATTCGGACGTTTTTTTCATCCTCTTCTCCTGCTACGCCGCCGAAAAGCAACTAGAGCGTTGCCTCGCAATTCGTAGGCAGTCACTACAAATATGTGGTCCGGGTCACGGCGGCGAACGTAAACCACTCGGATATAACGCCCTTCTTGGATTTGTCCGATTGCTATGCGCGAACCTTCACGCCCGCGTCTGTCTTCGCTCGGTAAGATTATAACGTCTTCGACTTCCTGCTCTTCGACACCATGACTATAAATGTGCGGATCGCCCGTTTCCGAGTCGATGTAGAATCTCAAGCTCAACGCCATTCTGAGGTCTCACCATCCGGCGCGAATCACGGGGCTTCACCAATAACCCCTCGCTCGCGCAGGTCGGCGATCTGTTCCGGGGTGTAGCCCTCCTCGGAGAGGACCTCGTCGTTGTGTTGGCCCAAGAGCGGCGGCGGCCGGCGGATCGACGGCGGCGAGGCGCTGAGCTTCATGGGCGAGTTGGGAATTTTGAGGTCCGGCACGTTGGGGTGCTCGAGTTCGGCGATCATGTTGCGGGCCAGTACCTGGGGGTTGGTCACCACTTCCGAGACCCTGTTGATGGGGCCGCAGGGGACTCCCGCATCGGCGATCAGTTCTACCCAGTGGCCGGTCGTTTCTTTGTCGAAAATCTCGCTCAGGGCGTCCACGCACTCCTGGCGGTGTTTCACCCGATCGGTGTTGGTGCTGAAACGAGGGTCTTCTAAGAAATCGGTGCGGCCGATGGCCCGGCACAGCCGTTCCCAAAGTCCCTGGTTGGCGCATCCGACAATGAAGTAGCCATCCGATGAGGCGAAACTCTGGTAGGGGACGAGGCTCGGGTGTCCGGAGCCCATGCGGTGGGGTTCGACACCGGTGCCCAGGTAGCCGGTGGCGTGGTAGCTGAGGGTGGCGACCTGCCCGTCCAGCAGCGAGGCCTCGACCCACTGTCCTTCGCCGGTCTGGTCGCGGTGACGCAGGGCGGTGAGAACCGTGCCGTAGGCCATCATCCCCGCGAACAGGTCCACCAACGAGAACCCGACCCGCAGCGGCAGCCCGTCGGGATCGCCGGTAAGATTCATCAGTCCGCTGTAGGCTTGGATGATCAGATCGTAACCCGGCATCTCCGCCATGGGGCCGGTACGGCCGTAACCCGATATTGAGCAGTAGACGATGCGGGGGTTTATCTTGCTGATGGCCTCGTAACCCAAGCCCATGCGGTCAAGGGCGCCGGCCCGGAAGCTCTCTATCATCACGTCGGCATCGGACGCCAGGTCCCGCACGATCTTGACCCCTTCGGGCTCCTTGAGGTTGACGGTGAGGCTGCGCTTGTTGCGGTTGAAGGTCAGGAACTGGGTGCTCTCTCCGTTCCAGAATGGCGTCCAGTTGCGGGTCTCGTCGCCTTGTGCCGGCTCTTCTATCTTGACGACGTCTGCGCCCATGTCGCCCAGCATCATGGCGCAGAATGGCCCGGCGAGGGTGCGTGTTATGTCGACCACCTTGATGTCTTGCAACGCCCCGGCCATAGCGATACTCCCAATGATTTCGGCGCTCCCGGCGTCATCTGCCGTGAAAAACAGGCCCCCGGATTGCCACCGGGATTATAGCATGGGAGAATCTCAGCCATGAGCGAGTCTTCATCCGCGCCCGGCATAGTGGTGCTCGGCGGAATAAATATGGACCTGGTCACCTATGCCGCGAGGTTTCCCGAGGCCGGGGAGACGGTAGTGGGCGACCGGTTCCTCACCTACGCCGGGGGCAAGGGTGCGAACCAAGCGGTGGCGGCGGCCCGGATGGGCGGGCGGTGCGCTATGATAGGCCGGGTCGGCGACGATATGTTCGGGCCGCAGTTGCTGGACGGAATGCGCGCCTTCGGAGTGGACGTATCGCGGGTCGACACCGCTCCTGGCGAGTCCTCGGGAATCGCGGTGGTCAGCGTCGACAGAACAGCCCAGAACCGGATCATCCAGGTGCTGGGCGCCAACACGACCTGCGGTCCGGCGGAAGCAGCCCGCACCATCGAAGCAATGGGCGATGCTTCAGTCTTGATGCTGCAACTGGAAGCGCCGCTTGATGTCTCTTTGGCGGCCGCCCGGGCGGTGTCGGCGGCAGGCAAGACGGTCATCCTTGACCCTGGGCCGGTGCGGCCCATCCCCGAGGAATTCTACCGTCTGTGCAGCGTCATCACCCCCAACGAGACCGAGGCCGAAGCACTGGTGGGATTCCCGGTCACCGGGCCCGAGGCGGCGGCCCAAGCGGCCGAGGCGCTCTTGGGCCGTGGCGTCGATGCCGCTGTGGTCAAACTGGGAGCTCAAGGCGCCTACTTCGCCGCCGATGGAACGAGCGGCCTGCAGCCGCCGTTCCCCGTAGTGGCAGTGGACTCGGTGGCGGCGGGAGACGCCTTCAACGGTGCGCTGGCCGTTTGCCTGGCCCAAGGCTACGACCTCGCCGCGGCGGTCCGGGTGGCCGCGATAGCCGGCGCGCTGGCCGTCACCGTAACCGGCGCCCAGGACTCGATGCCCACCCGCCGGGCGGTCGACGAATTCCGGGCCAGCAATCGGGAAGGCGCGTAGCAACAGGCCCCGCAGACCGCCCCTGCGGGCACGGTGTCGCTACCGCGTGAAGTCAGTGTGAACGTCGAATTGACAACAGCGGTATGGCCGCGGCGGTAGTGGCCCAGACCAGCATCAGCAGCGTGAACGCCCACCAGTACGCCGAGACCTTGATTTCCACCGCTATTCCAAGGCCCGCCAAGACCATTCCGGCAGCCAATACTCCGGCAGACACCACTGACGCCAAGCGCCTCGGCAGGTCAATGTAGTTGGAGGCAAGTCTCTTGCCGATCAATATTATCCCCAGCGGCAGAATGGAGACGATGGCCGCCGTCTTCCAGAACCCGTCCGAGTCCGGGGTGCCCCATACTCCGAACAGCAGGATGGCGAGGGCCGCGGCCGCGAAGCCCAGGGCGGGCCTTGAGACCCACCGGAGAGACCACCCGCCGGCAGGCGAAGCGGCGGCCCAGCTAACCAGGAAGCATCCGCCGAGAATGACAGCAGTCAGGAGAAACCGGCCGAGGGTCTTGGTATACTCGCCCAAAACGATCATCGCCGCCAACACGAGCAGCACCGCAGCCACGGCAATGAGTATACCGGTGGAGTAGAGTCTCCGATTTTCGAACCAACGCAAGGGGATTACCGGATCCAGAGAGTGAGATTCGGTCTGCCGGGCTAGGCCAATTATAGTCGGACATTCGAGCCTTGGGGCCACACCTCTGGCGTCGGCGCCACCTGGAGGCAACTGTTGAACCCACAGGTCGACATACCCGCTGACCGATTCTGCGCTTCCTGCGCATCCGAGTTGGCGACGAAAGAGGTCGCCGGGGTCCAGCGGCCAGCCTGTCCCAATTGCGGCCGCGTGGTCTTTTACGACCCCAAGCTCACTGCCGTCTGCGTAATTGCCCGCAGCGGCGAAGTGCTGATGATAAAGCGGGCCGGCGACCCGGGTTACGGGTTGTGGAGTCTGCCGGGAGGGTTCGTCGACCGGGGCGAGGTGGTGGAAGAGGCGGCAGCGCGGGAAGCTTGGGAGGAGACCGGGCTGGAGGTCGAGGTTACCGGACTGCTCGGCCTGTTTTCCATCCCCGGAGACCCGGTGATAGTCGCCGCATTCAGTGCCATGGAGTCTGGCGGAGATCTTGCGCCCGGCCCGGAGGCCTTGGAGCTAGGCTTCTTCAGCCCGGATAACCCGCCGGAATTGGCCTTCTCCCGCGACACGGAGATTCTGGCCAAGTGGTCATCTTACGATGAGTTCCGAGGGTAACCTATGCTAACCGCCTTGGTGCGCTCCGCCCTCGACCTGGTCTTCCCGTTGACCTGCTTGGGCTGTCGCCGGGAGGGCAGCGTCATATGTCCTGCTTGCCTGGCCGGTCTGAAACGGTTGGAACGCCCCTACTGCGACATCTGCGCCCGCCCCAGGACGCCGGGAATCTGCGCCCGTTGCTCCCAAGAAACCCCGGCAATCAATTCGATTCGGGCCCCGTTCCTTTTCGACGGAACGCTACGCGACGCGATTTCTCAACTGAAATACCGGGGAATGCGCGCGGCCGCGAAGCCGTTGGCCGAACTGCTCGCCGAATATATGCGGTCCCATATGCCCGATGCCGATGTCCTGGCGCCCGTTCCGCTTCACCCGCGGCGTTTGCGCCAGCGCGGCTACAACCAGTCGGCGCTCTTGGCCCAAGAATTGAGTTCGCTGCTGGAACTGCCGGTGGAGCAGGAATTGTTGGTCCGAGTCCGAAACTCACAGCCTCAGGTGGACACTGTGTCCCGAGAAGAACGCCGCGCGAACGTGGCCGGGGTCTTCGCCGCTGGAGCGGTGCCAAGCAGGACCAGAGTTCTGCTCATTGACGACGTAGCCACCACCGGCAGCACTCTCTTGGAATGCGCCGCCGCACTGAAGGCCGCTGGCGCATTTCGCGTCCACGGGCTGGTGTTGGCCCGTGAGGGATGACGGCGGATTGACAAGGGCGGGTGTCTCTGCTGAAATTGCCCCAAACTAATGACCAAAACGCAAACGGGAGGATGAGAATATGGCTGGAAAGACTTTCATCTACGTGGGAGCCGAAGCGGACGGCCTTTACCGTAAGGAGGCGGGCGATTCCCGGTGGGAGAAACTGGCCAAGGGTATGCCGCCCCAGCCCGAGGTGCGGGCTATCGTGGTGCACCCCAGTGACTCCGGCACAATCTTCGTCGGCACACAGCGGGGCATCTACCGGTCTCAGGACGGCGGCGACAGCTTTACCCGCATGAATCTGGCTGAGGGCCGCATCGTGTGGTCGATCAAGTTCCACCCCCACGACCCGAGCATCATGTTCCTGGGCACCGAGGGCAGCGAGGTGTTCAAGAGCGCCGACGGCGGTGAAAACTGGGAGTACCAGGCCACGATTTCCAACCCCGGCTCAGTCCAGATGGCCTTCGCAACCCGCATTTTGGGCATCGGTATCGAGGCGGGCGACACCAACCAGATGTATGCGGCGCTGGAAGTGGGCGGCGCGGCCCACAGCTCCGATGGCGGCAAGACCTGGACCATCGTGAACAGCGTGTTCGACGGCGACGTAGACCTGATGGACCTGCACGGAGTCGCGGTGGGCGTAAACGAGTCGGTCTTCATCTCCAACCGCACCGGCGTGTGGCGCACACAGGACCGGGGCCAGAGCTGGCAGGACCTGCAGTTCGAGAGCTTCTCCGACATCCAATACTCCCGCGGCGTCGAAGTGGCCCCGAACGACCCAAGCACTCTCTACGCCTGCGTGGGCCTCAACTTCGGGAGTGAGCAAGGCGGTGTGATGCGCTCCACCGACGCCGGCGCCACTTGGGCCCGGTTCGATCAAGGAGTCGCGCCGCTCAGCACCACCTTCGGCATCGCCGTCAATGACCGGTCTCCGGAGCAAGTGTACTTTTGCACACGCAAAGGACAGGTCTTCGGCACCCATGACAACGGTGCATCCTGGGCCGCTCACGACCTGCCGGACATGGCCGTCAATGTCAAGGCCATCGCCTGCACCTCGGCCTAAGTGACGACCGAATCCACGCGAGACATGGTGGCCGCGGCGGAAGCGCTGCGGCCACTGATCGTTGAGGCGCGCGAAGAGATCGAGAAGGACCAGCGTTTGCCTGCCGCCTTGGTGGCCGCGATGGACGAAGCCGGGCTCTTCCGTATGTACGTCCCTCGCTCTCTGGGCGGGCCCGAGGTGGACCCGTTGACCGCATTTCGGGTGGTGGAGCATCTGTCCATCGCCGACGGGTCCGTTGGCTGGTGCTGCCTCATAGCAGTGGCGATCTCCCTCTATTCCGGTTGGCTGGGCAGTCCGGCGGCGCGAGAAATCGTCGGCAGTCCGCCCAGCCTCAGGGGCGCGGGCTCCTTCCGCCCCAAGGGAACGGCCCGCATAATCGACGGCGGCTACCTGGTAAACGGGAGATGGGACTTTGCCAGCGGCTGCCTGCACGCCAACTGGCTTTTCGTTAACTGTGTCGTAACGGACGACGACGGCCCTCGTTACAGGGAGGACGGCCTCCCGGAGTTGCGGATGATGTCGGCTCCGATCGGTGCGGCAACCGTCCACGACAATTGGTCGGTCATCGGCCTGAGAGGCACCGGAAGCAACGACGTGTCGGTCGAGGACCTGTTCGTCCCTGCCGAACGCACCTTCGTGCTGTCGGAAGAACCGGTGGAGACGGCGCCGTTGTTCAACGCCCGGACAGCCATGGCGACAACATTCACCCCGTTGGCGGCGAATGCCTTGGGGATGGCCCGGGGAGCGATGGACGCCTTCATCGAATTGGCTACATCCTCGGCCACCACGATGAACCCGGACCTGCTTCGAGACCGGCCCACAGTGCAGTTGGTGGTGGGCGAAGCGGAGGCCATAATCAGCGGCGCACGGGCCTACGTGCTGCACGCGGTGGACGAAATGTGGGAGGGCGTCCTATCGGGGAAACCGGACCTGAACGATGAGGTGAGACAGAGCCGGCTGGCCGTAACCCACGCCATACACGAGTCGGCCCGGGCCATCGACATGCTGTATCACGGCTCGGGCAGCAACGCCGTCCGCCGCGGCAACCTGCTGGAACGCTACTTCCGGGACATCCACGCGGCGATGATGCACGCGGCCGGCCTGCCGGCCAATTTCGAGCAAGGCGGCAAGGTAGTCCTCGGCCTGCACCCCGGCGCGCCGGGGTGGTGATTCGCTCACCGTAAAAAACGCGAAGAGCGCGGAGTTGCCAAATAGTTGTCGGATCTCCGCGCTCTCTGCGGTAAAGAGCTACGGTTTCAGCCAGGTCTCCGACCAAGCCAGGCAGGCGGTACTGCTTGGCCTTTCGCCGCGCATTTCCTGGATCACTCGCCCCGATGCCTGCTCTCCGTTGACGATGATTCGCGCCTCCTTCGCGGGCGTGAAACAACTGTACACGCCGTGGGGACGCTGTGGGGAACCGGCCGGCACCGTTATCACGAAGGGCTCCAGAAAATCGTACCAGGTCAGCGAGATCCGGTCTTCGTCATCGCTTTCGACAGTCTCGGTCCAGTAGGAGAAAGTGTCGCCCTTCCTGTTGAACTCGGCTTCCTCCACCTGGAGCGACTGGTCAGCGAATTCCGGGAACAGCAGGCTCTCTATTTCCCCCTGCAGCCAGCGAGCCAAGGCGATGTTGTCCGCGTAGATGCGCACGCCTTCGGTCGGTTCACTCTTTAGGAACAGGACGTGGCCAGCGCCCACCGGCGACAACAGGACCCGCCAGTGACTGGCCCGAGTAGTTTCCTGGTCTCCCACCGCGAGGCGAATGAAGGAATTCTCCCCGGTAAGAAGCACGCGGTTCGGGTCGGTGTTGTCAGTGGTCATATTCGGCCTCCTTAAGTTTGGGCTTCGGTCTGTGCTAGGTATCCGTATCTTCCGTCGTTCCTCTAGCCCGCCGAAGTGGAGAGCCAGAAATAAACACGGCCGCTAGGCCAACAATATTCACGCCAATCAAGCATGCTCCTGCCCAATCGTGACCAGCGAAAATCAGAAAAAGCGCCGGCACCAATAATCATAGTGACGACCGAAAAAGCAGCAACCAACCCCCAATCCATACGCTTGGATTCCCGATCGAATTCCGCGTTCTCCAATTGTTGCCGGTGTCTCACCTGGTTCTCGAAGATTTTAAAGAATCTTTCGCCTGAACCCGGTATGAGGCTTTCGTATCGCTCCAAGGTATCGGGGTCAGGTATTGGTCCCCTCCATTCCTCGGCAACCATGACTCGACGAGAATCCGTCGAAACTACTTCAGCCTGCCGTGAGGCAGGCTGATTATCCATGCTGGGTTGTATCTCGCTATCTCCGGTTGTCATTGTGCTAGCACGGCAGTGTTGCCCTTTTCGACTCTTGACGTTCGAACTCCCCAATGGCTATCCGCATGTCATTGCCGATCGCAATCCAGTCAGACCGCAGTGCCTTTACATCCGCTTCCCAGCCGACTCCGGGTTCCCGGTGGTGGCGGAAGTTGGAACGAATCTCGAAAATCCTAGCCAATCCTTCCACAAAAGACGAGCCGCTACGCTCACGCCTTCTGATTCCTCTCCTCGTTAATGGCGATTTCTTGCTACGCTTGATGTTGATTGCTTTTTTCATATCGATAACCGCTGATAGATGTACGTTTCATATCAATTTTGCGGTATGTGAGAACAACCTTCTACAGCTATGAAAGGCGAGCAAATCTCTGGACCCATCTGGAAGCCTCGTTGCTTCTCAAGTGGCCCAGTTAATTCCCATACGCCGCCCGTGAGTTCACGGGCGGCATATTGTTCTACAGGTTTACGGGCTGGCGGCTAGTCTTCTTTGGCGGGAAACCAGTCCTGCTTCCAAGGAAAATCACCGCCAGCGGGGTCGAAGGCCGGGACGCCCGCATCCACCCGCTCACGGTAGGGGCTCTCTATGGGCTGGCTGTAGGGGTAGATTCCTCCCTCGTACACCTCTGGGCCCTTCTTGAAGTGCCGGGCCTCTTCCAGGGTCTCGACGAAGGGCGCATTCATGTCGTAAAGCTGGTCGGCCGTCTTGGGCCGGGGGCCGGCCTTGGATACGTGGCCGTATAGCTCCCGCCCGATGATGCGCTCGGCAGTCCAGACGCAGTCGATGAGCTTGTCGATGTCGACGCCGGTCTCAATGCCCATGTCGTCCATCATATGCAACAGATCCTCGCTGGGGGCCATGCCGGTGGCCCGGCCGTTGCCGCAATAGGGGCAGCCGCCGAACCCGCCGATGGTGCCGTCGAGCTCCAGCGTGTCGTCGGAACCCAGGGTGCGCATGGCCGCATAGGCTGAGGCGATGGCCATGTTGCGTCCGTTGTGTAAATGCAGGCGGAAGTGGTCGATCTCGGGCCAGCGTTCCTTGACCCGGTAGAGACTCTCTTCGACCTTTGCCGGGGTGCAGTGGCTCATCGGGTCGCCCATGGAGACGCTGCGGACGTTGATGCCCACGTCGTCCCACATGCTGTGTTCCCACTCCAGCAGGGTCATCAGGCTGTCCACCGGGAACTCACCCAAGAAGTTGGAGCCCCAACTGGCGTTGCAACCGATGCCGGCCTCCTTGATGTTCAGCTCTTGGGCTTGGGCAACGATTTGCGGCCACCGCTCCATTTCCTGCATCTGGCTGCGGTTGGTGTTGCGACGCGTGAACACGTCGCACATGTGGCAGCTAAGACGCGGGTAACCGTCACGCTCGATGGTGAGGGGGGGCGAGTACGCCCTGGCCCGTTCGACCCCGCGGGAGTTCAGAGCCAGCGCGGTGTAGGTGACGCCGGGCTGGGGCGTGAACCGTGTAACTATCTCGTCGATGCGTTCCATCTGGGGGGTCCACTTGGGACTCACAAAGGAACCGACCACGATGTTCTTGAGTCCGGTGTCGGACAATTGGTCCAGCAACTCCACCTTATCGTCGACGGATATGTCGGCGTTCTCGATCTGCATGCCCTCGCGCATGCCCTCTTCCTTGTATGTGACCTTCGGATAGCTGGGCATTCTGGCCTCCTTAAACGGCCTTAAACGGCAACAAGTTGACTGCGGTATAACGGGTCTAGTTTGGCCGGATTGTAGGGTTAGCGCAAGCCGGCTGTCAATGACGCGGCGAACTCGCGGCCGCAACGACGGAAGGGCTCGCCAAGGCGTCGGTGTGGCTCGGCTACGGTTCGCAACAGGCACTTAAGGCCGACCCCGAGCGTGCAACCATAACCGTCTCAACCGGAGATTCAGATGGTCCCGGCTATTCGAGCTGGCGCAGGGACCCGGCGCCTATTTCAACAGGCCGGTCCAAACGTAGTCATTGTCTTTGACTTCACCGTGGCAGGACTGGCAGCCTTCCACCATCCCTTCCTTTGCTACAGTGCCGTCGGCCAGCACCTTGAGCCAGAACCAGTCATTGTGCTCGGGGTTGTAGCCCGACTTCTTGTACATGACGGTGTTGGCGTCGAAGACGCCGTCGGGCATGTAGTTCTCTTTAACTATAATTGCGTCATTGGGCATGACGCCCTGCTTTGCATTGAGGGCGGCGAGGGCCGGCGGGTTGAGATAGGTTGTCAGGAGCATACCGTGGGGGTCCCCCCCAGCGACCTTCTCGCCGAGGCCGGGCCACAGTTCCCAAGACTCCTGGTAGTCCACTTCTTCCAGGTAGGCGAGCACAGAGGCAGCCGTGGTGTCGGGCAAATCGGGACCCTCGGAACCACCACACGCCGCTGCGGCCATGAGGCCGGCCACGATGACGAGTATGGGGACTAGCAGGCGGGTCCGATGGAGCAACATGAACGACCCCTGAACCGTTGGCGGATTTGGGCTAACCGGTCATCTGCGAATTTATCACAAATCCGATGACGTTGGGACGTTGGAATGAAAGCCTGAAAGCCGCCCGCCGCCCACCCAAATCCACCACCTAGCCCAGGGTAGAGGCGACGGGGAGCGAAATCCGGCTGCTGTGAGGCGTTAGGGGGAGGTCCGGGCGTCGGCTATAACGGCCTGAGGGTTGTTTCGGGGGCCAAGAGCCGTTGTGGCGGGCAGTCTTGGCGGTTACAGGGCGCAACGCACCCGCGGCGGCCTGTCGGGGCCGCTTTTTGGTGGCCTTTGGCCCGGTCAGGGCCGGTCAGGTTAACGGCGGCCCGTGGGCCAAGGCGAGGATGCGCCGCCGCGCCTGGCACAGCAGCGAGTATGAGGGGTGGCCCCAGCTCAGGTTGATAATCAGTGTCCGGGCGTGGCGGACCACCCGGCCCGGTAGGGATATGACCCCGAAGCGTACCGCCTTCATCCGCTTGCTCACCCACGCGCCGCCTAGGGCCAACCGCTTCATAGCCGAGTTCAGATTGAAGGACAGCGCCGTTATGGCCCACCAAGCGGCGTTGGACCCGAACTGTCCCGAAGGCAGCCGGCCACCGGCCAGGTCTTCCTTCAGCGCGCTATGGACCTCCTCTCCCTTCCCGCACCGCTGCCTGGACCACCAGACCAACTCCTCCGGGTCAATGTCCCGGTTGGTCACCACTCCAAAGACCTTGAACCAGCCTCCCTCCGCCGTCTCCATGACGGGAACCGAGAGGTTCAACTGACTGGCCAGTCCCGGCAGCGGCGGGTTCCGCAGCGGCTCCCTGATGGCGATGAAACGGTACTCCGGGCTGTTCTTGGAGTGTCCTATCCAGTTGGGCACGAAGCGTACTTCCGCATATTGCTGCCCGGTGTTCACCCGGTGCCCGTCCACCTCCCGGCGCAACTCCCGCCAATCCCCCTCACCCACCTGGGCCACCGTTTTCTTGAACTCCGAGGTCACGTCCACCCCCACGGCGAACCCGATCACCCCGAAGCGTTGATCCCGACCCTCGGCGCAGTACCTAAGCAATTCCTGCTGATATCCGGCGGTGTCCGACCTCATCAGCACCTGGTCTATTCCGGAAGGCAGATACTCCAGCGACTCCCGGAGCACCCGCAACTGCTCGTGGCCCGCAGGCACGTTGCCGTCCCGGAACTCCGTGTGGACCACCAAGTCGGCTTCCGCCCAATAGGTGGTCAGCGGTTGATACGCCTTGTACTTCTTGTAGCTGAAGAGCGCCTCCTGCTTGTGGGTCTCGATCAGGGTCGCATCCATGTCCAGGGTCGCCTGCCCATGCCCGGTATGTCTTTGGACGAAGCTCACCAAGTCGGCGTTGACCCTCCTAAGGCCAAGCAGAGCATCGGTGGCGGCAGGTATGAACGCCGTATGGGGGAGTCTCCTCTCCTCCTCGCCGACATCGTGGAACATTGAGAGATAACGGAACACCGCCGAGGCTGACGGCACCCCACGGCAGCGTTCTTTGCGCCACCTCCGCTTGAGTTCCCAGCCCTCCCTGCGACGTTTCCCGTGGCTCTCCGCCAGCTTCAACACCCGGCCCAAGCCCTCGTCCTTCTCCAAGACCCGCAGATCGTCCACCGACTCGCCTCCTGCCAGGTTCAGCAGCGCCAGAGAAGTGATCAGCTGGTTGTCGGTCCAACCCTGCTTTCCTTCCCTGATACCTATGTGACGCCGCACCGACTCGCTAAGCCCGGCTGCCTGGGCCAGGTCCAGGTAGGCTGCAAGTCCCGACAGGGCCGTCATCCCCGTGGAACTCTTCTCCTCGGAGTACTGGAAAGCCAATGTCCCCTGCGCCATAATGGTTGCACCTCGTTGGTGATGGTTTTGATTGAAGCCTTACCATCATAGCCAGCTTCGCAGCCGGCTCCAACGGGGTATTTTCTTCTACCTCAGGTGGTGGATTTGGGGCCCGCCTCTTTGGTTGACACGGTTTGGACGACGCTCCTATAATTCCGGAAAGCCAGACTCTGCGACTTGGGGTATAGCAGAGTGCCGGACGTTAACAATCCAAAGTTTCTCGGCACGTAGGGGAGCTCGGTGGAGCCGGGCTGAGAGGGTGGCCGGATGCCACCGACCCTTGCGAACCTGATCTGGGTAATGCCAGCGGAGGGAAGCGGCGCTTGCGGGTTAGTCGATTAGAGGCCGCCGACACTTTTTGCTGGCGGCCTTATTAATTTTTGGGAGGCCCATTATGGTCCAGACCGAATACACCACCAAGATCCAAGGCAAGTCCACCTTCCCGGCCAGCGAGAAGGTATACAAGGAGGGCTCTTCTCCATCCGTCCGCGTTCCTTTCCGTCAAATAACCCTCAACCCCACCACCGGACGGTTTGGTCAGGAAGAGAACTCTCCCATGTCCATCTACGACACCAGCGGCCCTTACTCCGACAACGCCGCTACCCTGGACCTGGCCCAGGGATTGCCGGCCCTGCGCCGCGACTGGATCCTGGGCCGGGGCGGAGTCGAAGAGTACGAAGGGCACCCCATAACCGTGACCGGCAAGACCAGGGCGCAGCCATATCCGGCGCTGCGGCGGAATGTCCTGCGGGCCAAGAACGGCCAGGCGGTCACTCAAATGCACTATGCCCGCAAGGGAGTAATCACTCCGGAGATGGAGTTCATCGGCCTCCGGGAAGGCATCGATCCCGAGTACATC
Organism: Dehalococcoidia bacterium; assembly: GCA_965220625.1. Lineage (GTDB taxonomy): Bacteria > Chloroflexota > Dehalococcoidia > Lucifugimonadales > UBA3495 > VXOI01. Next base: position 985,370 of record CBDCQN010000001.1, on the reverse strand, counting down.
CGGCAGGAAGTGGCCCGCGGCCGGGCCATCATACCCGCGAACATCAACCACCCCGAGTCCGAACCGATGATCATTGGCCGGAATTTCTTGGTGAAAGTCAATGCCAACATCGGCAATTCGGCCATCACCTCGTCCATCGAAGAGGAGGTGGAAAAGATGCTGTGGGCCACCCGTTGGGGGGCCGACACCGTGATGGACCTCTCCACCGGCAGCGACATTCACACCACCCGCGAATGGATCTTGCGCAATTCGCCGGTCCCCATCGGAACGGTGCCCATCTATCAGGCCCTTGAAAAGGTGGGTGACAACCCCGAAGAGTTGACTTGGGAATTGTACCGCGACACCCTTATCGAGCAGGCCGAACAGGGCGTTGACTACTTCACCATCCACGCCGGCGTGTTGCTGCGCTACGTGCCGCTGACCGCCAACCGCCTCACCGGCATCGTGTCCCGTGGCGGCTCCATCATGGCCGGTTGGTGCTTGGCCCACCACCAAGAGAATTTCCTCTACACCCACTTTGAGGAGATCTGCGAAATCATGCGGGCCTACGACGTTTCCTTCTCCTTGGGGGACGGCCTGCGCCCCGGCTGCGTGGCCGACGCCAACGATGAGGCCCAATTCGGCGAACTGCAGACTTTGGGTGAGTTGACGAAGTTCGCTTGGGAGCACGACGTACAGGTGATGATCGAGGGCCCGGGCCACGTTCCCCTGCACAAGATTAAGGAGAACGTCGACCGGCAGATGGAAGTGTGCCACGAGGCCCCGTTCTACACCCTCGGCCCGTTGGTCACGGATATTGCCCCAGCCTACGACCACATTACTTCGGGCATCGGCGCGGCCATGGTGGGCATGTACGGCACCGCCATGCTCTGCTACGTTACGCCCAAGGAGCACTTGGGCCTGCCCAACCGCGAGGACGTTAAGGAAGGAGTCATCACCTACAAGATCGCCGCCCACGCCGCCGACGTCGCCAAGGGCCACCCGATGGCCCAGCAGTGGGATGACGCCCTCTCCAAGGCCCGCTTTGAGTTCCGCTGGGACGACCAGTTCAACCTGGCTCTGGACCCGGAAAGAGCGAAAGACTATCACGACGAGACACTTCCGGCCCAAGGCGCGAAGGTCGCCCACTTCTGCTCGATGTGCGGCCCGAAGTTCTGCGCCATGAAGATCACGCAGGACGTGAGGGAGTACGCCAAGAACCGGGGCGTGGCCGTGGAGACAGCCTTCGAAGAGGGCATGGACGAGAAGTCCCGAGAATTCCGGGAATCCGGGAGCAAGATTTACCAGAAAGCCTAGATGCTCTCAAGGGACAGGGACCACGGCACCGTAGGGGCGATTTGCTGATCGCCCCTACGTCGTTGGCAGAACGGGTTGGAAGGACTGTTGGAACAACGAGGGAGGGCCGGAATGGCGATTTACTTCCTGCTGGGAAGCCTGAGTCACGAAGGGCAGCGGATGCTGCACAACAACCCCGACTTGGTGACCGATACGGCGGCCTCTCTGGACGTCGAGGGGGCCCGGATCCTGGGGCAGTACGCTGTGCTGGGCCACTACGACTTCATCACCATGGTGCTGGCCGACGAAAACCAGGCGGTAGCCCGTCTGTCGGCTGAGCTCGGCGTGCGCACCGGGCTCCACTTCGAGACGCTGCCGGCAGTGGCCGTCGGATTCCTGGCCGAACACGACCCGTCCGACCCAGTAGCCGGCGAAATGTCGGTGGAGATGCGGGGCGGAGCGGATGGCTAGCGCCGCGCCTGAATTCAACTCCAGGCCCAAGGCGATGACTATCGCCGGCTCCGACTCGGGCGGAGGCGCGGGCATTCAGGCCGACCTGAAAACCTTTGCCGCGCTGGGCGTATACGGGACATCGGCGCTTACCGCCGTCACCGCGCAGAACACTCTGGCCGTGACGGCCGTCCACGAAGTACCCACAGAGGCGATTGCCGCCCAGATCGACGCGATCTTGAGTGACATCGGCGCGGACGCAGTGAAGACCGGCATGCTCTCCAGCAGCGCCATCATCAAGTGCGTGGCCGAGTCGTTGCAGCGGCACAGCAGCCACCCCGGGGTTCGAAAGCTGGTGGTGGACCCGGTGATGGTGGCCAAGAGCGGCGATTCCCTACTACGCCAAGAGGCGGTCGCCACGTTGAAGGAGCGATTGATTCCTTTGGCCGCCGTGGTCACTCCCAACATTCCGGAAGCCGAAACGCTGACCGGCAGGTCCATCGCCACTGAGGACGACGTGGCCGAGGCCGCCCGCCGGATCGTAGGCATGGGGGCCAAAGCCGTGGTGGTGAAGGGCGGGCACCGCGAGGGCCCGGCCACCGACACCTATTACGACGGCGTACAGTTCCGAGAATTCACGGCCCCCCGGTTCGACACCCCCAACACTCACGGCACCGGCTGCACTTTCGCCTCGGCCGTGGCCGCCGGTCTCGCCAAAGGCCTCGCCACCGAAGACGCCGTATCCGTCGCGAAGGAATACGTCACCGAAGCTATCCGGAACTCCTTTCCCATTGGCCACGGGCACGGCCCGCTCAGCCACTTTTGGCGTTTCTGGAGCGACAACGGGAGCTGATTGCCGACCCGGACCTGCCCGCCGGCATAACGGCAATGGATGGCCGTCGAATCGTCTTGCCCGCCATACCCGAATTTGACAGGGGATGGCCCTGCTGGTACATTTGAGTTGTTCCCCGTTGGCAGTCCTTATGGTTGACTGCCAAACCGGTTTTCTACTCTCAGGAGATGATCTGTGCCTCGATACGATTACCGCTGTACCGATTGCGATCACGCTTTCGAGCTGAGGCAAAGCTTCAGCGAGGCGGGCACGGGGGTGTGCCCCCAGTGCTCTGGGGACGGCCGGAGGGTCTTCCATGCCGTTCCTGTCATCTACAAAGGCTCAGGCTTCTATACCACCGATTATGGCCGCCCCAAGCCGCCGGTGGAAAACGGCAGCAAAAACGAGGACAGCGAGTCAAGCAAGTCCTCCGACAGCAAGCCAGCCGAGTCACCCAGCCAGTCCACTTCGGAAAGCTCCGGCGATTCGGGAGGCAGTTCCGATTCCACTTCTACCGCCGCCGCCAGCGGGGCCGGGACCGGTTAACGCCGACGGCAGGCCGGTCGTCTCTGGCCGCCAGTCCCACTCCGTCCCGTCGCCATGCGCGCCCTGATCCAGCGGGTGGCCCAAGCCTCGGTTGAAGTCGACGCCGTCGAAGTTGGCTCCATCGGGACCGGACTGGTGATCTTGCTGGGCGTCGCGCAAGGCGACTCCGAAGCCGACGCCGTCTACTTGGCGGAAAAGATATCCAACCTGCGGATCTTTCCCGACGACCATAACCGCTTCAACCGCTCCGCCCTCGAAGTTGGGGCGGAGTTTTTGGTGGTGAGCCAATTCACCCTATACGGCGACACCCGGAAGGGCCGCCGGCCCGACTTCACCCGCGCCGCTCCTCGGGACGAGGCCGAGCGGCTGTACGAACGCACTGTCGAGCTGTTGCGAGAGGCAGGCTTGAAGGTGGAAACCGGCCGGTTCCAGGAATACATGCAGGTAAAACTGCAAAACGACGGGCCGGTGACTATATTGCTGGATAGCGAGGACCGCAATCGTCCCAGACGGTGAGCCCAGTCCGCGAGACCGTATTCGGAGCCCCAGAGCCGGCTGAAGTCCCGAAACCTACTCGAACTCCAAGTCGAGGCTGATGTCCAACGCCGCCACCGAGTGGGTCAGAGCGCCAATGGAGATCAGATCCACACCGGTTTCCGCCACCGCCCGGACGGTATCCATGTTTATGCCGCCCGAGGCTTCCACCACGGCCCGTCCGTCGATCACGGCCATGGCCTCCCGCATAAGGTCGACAGACATATTGTCCAGCATGATTATGTGGGCGCCAGCGTCCACCGCCTCTCGAACCTGGTCCAGGGTTTCCACCTCGACCTCCACCTTGATGGTGTGAGAAGCCCGTTCCAGAGCCAGCCCTATGACCTGGGCCAGGCCCATCTCCCTGAAGCGGTTGGCCTGTATATGGTTGTCTTTTATGAGAATGCCATCGGCCAGGTTGAGCCGGTGGTTCTGGCCGCCGCCCATACGCACGGCGTACTTGTCCAGGTAGCGGTGGCCCGGCGCGGTTTTTCGTGTGTCTACGATACGGGAGTTCAAGCCCCCCACGGCTTCTACGTAGCGGTTCGTCGCGGTGGCGATACCGCTCATGCGTTGGAGGAAATTCAGAGCGATGCGCTCGGCCCGCAGTATCGAGCCGGCTGGCCCCGACACCACCGCGATGTCGCTGCCGGAAAATAGTCGGGAGCCGTCGGAAAGCAACGCCCGCGCGTCCAGGTTCGGGTCCACTCGACGGAAGACCTCCAGAGCGACGTCGACTCCCGCCAGCACTCCATCGGCCTTGGCCCGTAACATTCCAACACCGCGGACCTCGGAAGGCACCACGGCCAAGGTAGTGGGGTCGTTGAAAGTCTGGTCTTCAGCGACGGCGGAGTCGATCAGCCGGTAAACCTCTGGGGGAAACTGCGGCAAAGCTGACACCGTATTTATTTAGATCGGACTCTGTGGCGCCTGTAACTCCGGGAAGTAAGTCGAGTAGAAGCCTTGATCTCGAGTCAGAAAAACTTCTGCCGCAGCGTGTGCATGGGCGCCAATCAAGAAGTCAGCGAGAATTCGAGTCCGCGGGCCGCCAGCCCGGTGGTATCGCGACCAGCGCTGGCCGGCTTGATAAGCTATGTCAGTATCTATTGGGGAGATTGTAATCTTGAGCCCCTGCAACGCTTTTTCTAGTTCCGTGCGATTGTCAAAAGATGGGGCAAGTTCCGCGTAGACCACGTCGCAAACCACACTAGTCCCCAAGACGTCAGCATTTTGAAGCCATTCGAGTGACTGGGCCTCATAACGCTCGTCACGAGAGAAAATGTCAATCAGGACGTTGGTGTCCACCGCCGTGATCACGGGCTGCCAATGTCGTGGCCGCGAACGTAGCGAAAGTAGGCGTCGCTGCCCCCCAGTTGCTCTACGATGTTGCCGGGGGGAGGGTGCCAACCACTCGCTCAAACGGATGCGGCGGCTGCTCTTCGCATTTTCGGATGAGCAGGCCTCTCTCAGTCGGCGTGAATTCAACTTCCACGAATGGGGCAAGTCCGAATTGGTCGCGCAGTTCTTGCGGGATGGTGATTTGTCCTTGCGCCGAGACCTTCATTTTCTCTCCATGCAGTCTTTAGCCAGAGAGCGCACTAGAGAAGGCAGAGAAGAAAAACTCTGTGTTCTCCGTGGTGCAACAAAAAATTACCGCAGCGCCAGCATTCGGGCCAAGGCCACTTGCGCGTCCTGTCGCATCTCCTCGGGGACCGTGATTTCGTTGACTACCCTGCCTTCCAGCAACGACTCCAACACCCATAGCACGTAGGCGGGGTGTATCCGGTACATTGTTGAGCAGGGGCAGGTCACCGGGTCCAGGCAGAAGATTGTCTTATCAGGGTTGTTTATGGCCAAGCGGTTGACGAGGCTGATTTCGGTACCCACCGCCCAAACGCTGCCAGCCGGCGCGGAGTTAATCTGGTTGCGGATGAACTCGGTGGACCCGACGAGGTCGGCGGCCTGCACTGTCTCCATCACGCACTCGGGGTGGACCAGCACGTTGACGTCGGAGAACCGGGACCGCGCCGACTCGATTTGCTTGACGGTGAAACGAGTGTGGACCGAGCAATGCCCCTGCCACAGCACCATTTTAGCCCGCCTTAGCTGCTCCGGCGTATTGCCGCCCATGGCCCGGAAGGGGTTCCACACCACCATCTCGTCCAACCGGACTCCCAGCTTCAGAGCGGTGTTGCGTCCCAAGTGTTGGTCCGGCAGGAAGAGGACCCGGTCGGCCCGCTCAAACGCCCATTCCAGAACAGCGCCTGCGTTGGACGATGTGCAAACCGCCCCATTGTGACGGCCGCAGAGGGCCTTGATCCCGGCAATCGAATTCATGTACGTGACGGGCACTATGCCGTCTGGCCCCAGCGCCGCTTCCAGGTCTTCCCAAGCGTCCTCTACGTCTTCCATCGGAGCCATGTCGGCCATGGAACAACCCGCCGTGATGTTGGGCAGTATCACCCGCTGGTGGTCTCCGGCCAGGATGCGGGCCGTTTCCGCCATGAAGTGCACGCCGCAGAAGACGATGAAATCGGCGTCGGGCTTGCTGGCCGCCTGTTGGGAAAGCAGGAAGGAATCGCCCTGGAAGTCAGCGTACTTTATAACCTCTTCCCGTTGGTAATGGTGACCGAGCACAGTCACCGTGCGACCCAGTTTCTGACGGGCGTCATGGATGCGCTGGTCGAGTTCATCGGCGGTGCAATGAAGGTACTCGGTGGGGATTTGTTGCCAGCGTACGTTTACCGACAACTCTTCCGCCAATGGCTTGGCCGGCAGTTCGTCTTCCGTCTTGCAGAAGGCGGAATGCTCTAATTCGGTAAGGGGTACAACGGGGCGGCGGCTTCTGGTCGTCATTGGTCTCTGGCCTCTGGCGGGAGGTCCCCGACGTCGATCGGGCTGTATCCTATGCGGCTGTCGGGGCTGCGTTTATCAGGCTTCCTTGAAGCGACCAGGCGGTGGCCCGGTCGATACGCAAGTCTACGAGTTTCCCAAGATGATACGCCTCATCTTCGAAGAACACCAGCTTATTAGCCCGGGTCCGACCCTGCCACTTGCCCTTATGGCGGCCCTCCACCAGCACCTCCTCCGTCGTGCCCACGAGACCCGCGTTGATTTCCGTGAGAAGCCGCTCCTGCAATTGGTCGACCTGTTCCCGGCGGCCCGTTTTGTCGTCTCGGTGGATATCGTCGTCCATGGACCGGTGGGCAATGGTGCCGGGCCGGGTAGAATAAGGCGCACAGTGGACCTTGTCGAATCTGAGTTCCTCCAACAGATCAAGGGTGTTTCGGAACTGTTCGGCGGTCTCGCCCGGAAACCCCACTATCACGTCGGTGCTGAGGGACGCCCCCGGCACCGTTTCGCGGATCCGGTTCACCAGATCGATGTAGCCGGCCCTGGTGTAGTTGCGCCGCATCCGGGCCAATACTTCGTCGTCTCCCGACTGCACCGGCAGGTTTATGTGTTCGCAGACCTTGGGCAGATCGGCGACCGCCCTTACGATACGCTCGCTCATGAACGACGGATGGGAGGTCAAGAACCGTACGCGCTCCAGACCGTGAACATCGTTCAAGCGCCGCAGAAGGTCGGCAAGGTCGGTGTCTTCAGGCAGGTCGTGGCCGTAGGCGTCCACGGTCTGCCCCAGCACCGTAACCTCTTTGACTCCCCGGGCGGTGAGCAATTCGACCTCCCGGGCCACCTCTTCCAGCGGGCGGCTCACCTGGCGGCCGCGGCGGTAAGGAATGATGCAGAAGGTGCACATGAGATCGCACCCGTGGATGATGGGAACGTGACACGTGACGTCGGGGCGGGTTGGGGTCAACGCACCGACGCAGCCCTCCCAGTCCAAGCCCATCCGCTGTCCCAACAACTCCAGAAGGGGCTCGTACTGCTGGGGGCGCATGAAGACGTCAACGTAGGGAAACCGGCGGGCCAATTCATCGGTCTTCGAGCCAACCATGCAGCCCATCAGCGCCACCACCCGGTCCGGGTTGTTTCGCTTCAACGGCAGGGTCGAGCTCAAGTAGCCGACGACTTTGTCTTCCGCAGACTGCCGTACCACGCACGAGTTCAGGACGATGACATCGGCGTCCCCGGCCCGTTCGACCGGTTGCAGCCCCATCTGCTCCAACGCGGAGCCCAACCGCTCCGAGTCGGCGGTGTTCATCTGGCAACCAATCGTCCAAAGAAAAAAGCTATTCATCAGGATATGCCGCGAATATACCAATTTGCCGGTTAGCGTTGTATTTGTGGAACCAATTGCCGGAAAACATCAAAGTTTATGGCGGAGGGAATGGGATTCGAACCCATGAGCCCGTTTTTAGCGGGCTAAGCGCTTAGCAGGCGCCCGCACTAGGCCTCTATGCGATCCCTCCCAGTGAAGGCTCAATGTTACCAAACAGCCCCACATCCATCAATAGCGGCGAGCCTGCAAGCCGGTCCGCAGGCGGTGGATTGACGGCAGAGGGCCATTCCCGTAACTGACCATGTTCTTTTGATTTCTCAACGTCAATGCTCATTGGTATATCGAAATTCTGTCAGATTGCGACGTATGTTGCTGAAATTCGGTATTGACACCCCTTCGGGCGCGGCCATATGATGAATTGCGTCACCCTCCCGTTACAAACGGGCCAAACAAAAACGGGGAGCAGGAATGGATGAACTTGACCGCAAGATCATAGCCTTGTTGCAGTTGGACGGCCGGGCCTCCAACGCCAAGATCGCTCGGGAAGTCGGCGTCAGCGAAGGTACCGTCCGCCGGCGTTTGCGGCGTTTGGTCCAAGACGATGTGGTCAAGGTGATCGCTGTCCCCAATTTGGAGAAACTGGGGTATGCCACCACCGCCCTCATCGGCCTCCAGACCGGTCCCGGCAAGTCGGACTCCGTCGCTGAATCCATCGCCAAGTTGGATGAGGCCCACTACGTAGCGATCACCACCGGGGCCTATGACGTTTTTATCTGGGCGGGTCTGGAATCGGCCGAGAACCTGGGTAACTTTCTCCGGACCAAAGTCGGGGTCATCGACGGCGTACAGCGGACCGAGACCTTCGTCAATCTCTCCATCAAAAAGCGGACCTACGGCCTGGTGCTCTAGACCCGGCCGGTCGTTGCAATCAACTTGGCCTATGCTATAATTTTACTGCTATTTATGAGCCCACGGTCGCCAGCAGTCGCCAAGCGGCCTTGGGGCTACGAGGAGTAACAAACGATGACCTACATCATCGCGGAACCATGCGTTGGACTGAAAGACTCGGCGTGCGTCGATGTGTGTCCCGTTGACTGCATCTACACCCGGGACGAAGACGATATGTACTACATCAGCCCGGACGAGTGCATCGACTGCGCCGCCTGCGAACCGGTGTGCCCGGTAACCGCCATCTTCGCCGAAGACGCGGTGCCGGAACAGTGGCAAAACTACATCCAGATGAACTACGACTATTTCAAGACTACCGACCCGGCGGAGTTGAAGCGCAAGTAACGGCTTCTCCCCCCCAGCAAAACAAAAGGGGCTTGTGCGACACGGGCCCCTTTTCTATTGGATTACGGCTTCTGGATTACGGCTTCCTGGCTATATACGGCTCCGGGCCCAAACTGGCTAGCCGAGATCGTCCAGGCATTCCGACACCGGCTTGCTGATGCAGGAAAAGATCGGGGTGTCCCGCAGGGTGTAGGGACGTGCCTTGGACTCCCGCAACTCCATCACCAAGTCCAAGAAAGACGCCGGGTCGTCGGTCTCAAACCCAAGCACGAACTCCTGGTCATCCAACCCGAAGGAGTAGGCGGTGCTTATTTTCACGTCCGGGTACTTGTGGCCGATGACGAAATGTTCGTTCATCAGCTCCTGGCGCTCTTCCTTGGCCAACTGGTACCAATCGTGAGTCTTCACGAATGGGTACATGAACAAGTACTTGCGGCCGACAATACGCATTGTGGACGAGGCCCCTTCCTGTCCGTCGTGCATGTGCTCCACCACGTAGGGAGACCGGCGGGTCATGCCCAGATAGGAGTAAGGGACCGTGAGGTAGGGGGCCAGCATTGTGCGGTTCAACTGGCCCATCAGTTCGTTGATCGCCTCCAGAGAGGGGCTGACCTTCCAGAGCAGTAGATCGGCGTCCCCCTTGGTGCCCACCAGACTGTAGCCGGACATGGCAACCCGGTCAGAGAACTCGTCCAGCACTTGGGCGAACTGCAGTTTGCCGTCGCGGCGCTCGCCCGACGGCAGCAACCGCCAGCTTGGGTCGATCCTGAAGAACGAATACTTGACGAAATCGCGCCGCGCCGGCTGCTCCATGTTCCTGATAACCTCGCTAACGATTGGCGTTTCTATTTAACCACAGAGAACACGGAGGGCACAGAGAGCACAGAGCGATCACGCCATCCCTGCAACCTTTGTGTTCTCTGTGGTGATGTTACAATCTCCCCACTAACAAAGACGAGGTGCTGACATGGTGGCATTAGGCACGGCGGCTTACACCTACGAGGTGGATGTGGGGTGGGGCACGCTCCCCGACGACTGGTCCTACCAGGAATGCGCCGCAGTGGGAGTCGACTCCAACGACAACGTATATGTCTTCAACCGGGGCGAGCACCCCATGATTGTGTTCGACGCGGCAGGCAACTTCCTGCGTTCTTGGGGCGAGGGCACATACCCCAGGGCCCACGGCATTACCGTGGCCCCCGACGACACCCTTTTCTGCACCGACGACGGCGACCATACAGTGCGCAAATGCCGGCTGGATGGGAGCGTCATTTTCACCCTGGGCATCAGCGGCCATCCGGCGCCCTTCATGAGCGGCGACCCCTTCAACCGCTGCACCCACGTGGCCATCGATCCCGACACCGCTGAGTTCTATGTGTCCGACGGCTACGGCAACGCCCGGGTCCACAAATACACACCCGACGGCAAGTTGTTGTTCTCGTGGGGCGAGTCGGGCACCGGCCCCGGCCAGTTCAACATCGCCCACAACATCGCCACCGACAAGGACGGTTGGGTCTACGTGGCCGACCGGGAGAACCAGCGAATTCAGGTGTTCGACAAGAACGGCAGGTTCGAGACCCAGTGGAACAACATGGCCCGCCCTTGCGGCCTGTACATCGACACTTCGGGAGAGCAGCGGGTCTACGTCGGCGAGTTGGGCATAGCCATCGGCCCCAACTCCCAGGCCTATGGCCTCGGCCCACGCATCGGCGTCCATGACATCCACGGCAACGTGCTGGCCCGCTTGGGCGACGGCCCGGAGAGCGAAGACGCAGGCAGTTTCATCGCCCCTCACGGAGTTTGCATTAACTCCAAGGGCGACATCTTCGTCGCTGAGGTATCTTGGACCCACACCGGCAGCAAGCTGGACCCTCCCCGGGAAGTCCGCTCCCTTCAAAAGCTGACTAAAACCAGCTGATTCGTTCACCGCAGAGAACGCGGAGTCCTATTTTATTTTGTCTCCGCGGACTCTGCGGTGAATAAGCGGTGAATAAAAGGTTCTTGATGGATATACGGATGGGCAGCCTGGTGCGCGACGCCCGGGAGGCTGTCGGCGCCGCTGTGATTATCGACGTGTTCCGGGCGTTCACCACAGCCGCCATCGCCTTCGACCGGGGCGCGACTGAAATCACCCTGGTTGCGAAGGCGGACGACGCGCTGGCGTTGCACCGCTCTGGAGTCGGCGACCTGCTGATGGGCGAGGTGGACGGCAAGCGGCCCGAAGGGTTCGACTTCGGCAACTCTCCCCACGAAATATCCCAAGCCGACGTAGACGGCAAGAGCCTGGTCCAATCGACCCGGGCCGGGACGGTGGGCGTGGCTGCGGCGGCGAACGCCGAGACCGTCTACCTGGGCTCTTTCGTCGTGGCCCAAGCGACCGTCGAGGCCATCCGCCGAGAGCGGCCGGAGACGGTTTCAATCATCGCCATGGGTGACCAGGGTCGGGTGCGTTCCGACGAGGACGAACAGTGCGGCATTTACCTGCGGAACGTTCTGGAAGGCCGCCGCCCCGGCTTCGACGCCGTCAAGAGTCTGATAATGACCGGCGGCGCCACCCAGAAGTTCTTCGACCCCAACCAGCCCCAGTTCCACCCCGAGGACGTGACCCTAGCCCTGGAGCTGGACCGCTACCCCTTCGCCATGAAAATCACCCGCGAAAATAGCCTGCTGGTAGCCCGCAAGCACGAGGTTGGGGAGTAGGCGACCCTCGACCCGTCGCCATCGACGGTCACGCGGCAGACCGAAACCGCGAGAGCTCCAGGTGCTCCTCGCCAGGGACGTTGGTTTCGCCGTTGGTGACCAAGTCGGCCACTATTTGGGCCATTCCCGTGCTCCAGAGAATGCCTTTGCGGCCAGCGCCAGTGGCTACATACAGGTTGTCCCAGCCGGGCGCCCTGGCGACGATCGGCATCCCGTCCGGTGTGACCGGCCTGAGGCATGCGGTGTGTTGCACCAGTTCCGCCCCCGAGAGACCGGGAGACATTTTCAGGAGGTCTCCGGTGATGGAGTCACGAGCGGCCGGGGACGGGTGATCGTCGAACCCGGCTTCCTCCTCGGTGGTCCCGCCCAGATCAGTCCGTCTGGCTTGGTCGCGGCGTAGTTGCCCCGGTAGTTGAGCCCCACCCGCAATTGGCCCCGGCCGGAGCGCAGCCGGAGAATCTCGCCCTTGAGGGGAGAGACCGGAATGTCGGCGCCGCACCAGCGGGACGCCTCCCCGGTCCAAGGGCCCATGGCCAGCACCACGGCGCCCGCGTTTATCCGTCCGTTCTGCAGGGTGACACCGGTGCAACGGGAGCCGTCGGACTCCAGTCCGATGGCCCGCCGGTGAAGCATCTCCATCCCCAATCGCTCTCCCGCGCCCACTGCGGCCAAGACCAGCCGGTAGGGCTCCACGGACCCCGCGCCCTGCTGGTGCACCGTGCCGATGCAGTCCGGGTTGATCAGAGGCTCCGTTTCAAGGGAGGACTTCTCGTCCAACCACTGGCAACGGAACCCGCTGAGGCCTTGCATCCATTCCAGGCCCTTCTTCGCTGTTTGGGCCTCGGCGTCATCGAAACAGAGGTATAACCGGTCCTGGGCCTCGAAGTGGACTTCGGCGCTTGTGGCCTCCTGCAGTTCCTGGGCCAACGACTGGTGCCTGCCGTAGCACCACAGGCTGAAGTCCAAAAGAGGCTCCGGAAGGCCCGCGCCGTGCAGCGGGTCCAGCCCGCCGAAGGCGAAGCCTGAGGCGTGACTGCCCAAGGAGTCGACCTCCACTACCGTCGCCTTCACGCCCTCCTTGGCCAGCAAGTAGCCGCTGAGGCAGCCGACGATGCCTCCGCCGACGATCACCACGTCACGAGGTCCGGTACTCAAATTGGCGGTCTCCTTCGGCAAGTCTTTCGGAAGCCGGGCCCTGGAGCGGCCCCTTCGTCAGAGGCCCCTGAACCAGGCCTCAAACCGGTCCAGCAAGGCCGTATCGCCCTGGGCGCTCAGCCTCCCGGAAGCCAGGGCCTCCGCCGCAGTCCTGCGACCGTAGGTGAACAGCAGATACTCCGTAACGTTACAGGCCGCCACCAAGCCAGCACCGGCAGCGCCGCCCCGGGAGAAGTCGAACCGGTCGCCGTCAACCGTCACCACCGGGCTTTGCCGCAGGTCTTCCGGGACCTCCTGCATCCCGTCCGGGGCCAAATCGAAGCGGAATACCACGCTCGGCTCCAAGCGGGCGGATGGCCGGAAACACATCCCCAGCCAAGCGGGAGACATGTCCAGCAGCGCCGGCAGGCTTTGCGGATTGATGGAAGCGTCGGAATCAAAAGCGGAGCGGATGTCCCAATCGTGAATGGCCAGTTCCTGGATTCGAAGGTCCACGTAGTCGGCGGCTGGCATCGCGCCCCGCCGCAGGTGCCAGCACGGGGTGGACCAATCGTCGGGACCGAATTGGTCCAACTCCTTGTACAGTTCCGCGTAGCTGGAGTCGAAAGCGTCGAGGATTCCTCCTTCGAGTTGATGTCTCCGTTCTATGTCCCGCTGGGCGTTGGTGGCGGAAATTTCGTCGTTGCCCAAGGGCACGAACCCCTCGGGCGGGCCGGACTGGCCGGCCCTGCCACGTCGTACGCTGACAAGCTGGCGTTCGGCGCCGCCGACCAAGTGGCTCACCACGTCTATTACCTGCCACTCGCTGCAGGCGCTGGCGCGGGCCAGTTGGTCTTCGCTAAGCCCGTTGACGAAATCCCGAACGCTGCTCGTCAAACTCCGGGCCACGGCCACGCGGTCTTTGACCGTTTCGGCTGTTGCCATGTTTCTTCCTCCTGTCTTCTGGTCTGCCGCCTTCGTTCCGGTGGCGGCGAATCTTCCATTCGTTGTAAAATCCTAGCCGTTGGATGAAAGTTATCAGGCTGGCCCAGCCTTCGAGCGAACCGGCATGGCCCGAGCCCCCAAGCTCCTAAGGCAGGAAGTCACTCCCATGGAAAAGTGCTTCTTTCACTTTATACCCTACCAGCAGCTTCCCGACGATTTTGAAAAAGATTACCACAGTGTGCAGGTGGACGCGCCGGACCTCTCGGCCACTGGCAAGTTCCCTTGGCCCATCCCCGACCGGGGACTGAAACGTCGCGCCTACCGCATCAAGGCGTCGGCACTCATCCTGTGGGGCGACAATGACCGTATCAATCCGCCGTCCCACGCCGACGACTTCCAACGGCTGATTTCCGGCAGCAAGATAACGACGCTGCCCAACGCCGGTGACCTAGTCACGCTGGAGCAGGCCGAAGCCTTCGCCGACGCGGTGGGCTCTTTCCTTGCGCAGATTAGCGTCTCCACCGCTCCGTGTCCTCTAAAATGTACTTGCATGATTGCAATCTAAGTCGCTTCTGTGACGTTTACGTAATACTTTCATGAAGTGCGCCGTCGCCCGAACCGAGCATTCATCGAACTGGCCTGGATCCGGCGGATGATACAATACCCGGTAAGGGAAAAGGTTCAAACTGATGGCCGGATTCGCCGCTGGGGCCCTATTTCGGAGATGGGTGGCATGTATGTGAGAATTATCCTGCTACCCGACGGACAGACCGTGCATAACGCTTTCTTTGACAGGCCGTTCAAGCCATGAAAATCAAATACTTTCAGGGTACTGATACCCTATACATTGAGCTTTGCCCTGCCGAAGTGAACGAAACGCGCGACTTGGACGAGAACACCCTGCTCGAGTTGGACGGCGAAGGCCGGCTCTGTGCCATTAACATCGAGCACGCGAGCGATCGCATGGCGGTCCCTTCGTTCTCCTTCGAGCAGATCCCGGTCTGAGGGTTTTGGGAGTCGAGATGCCGGTTGATACCCGAAATAAGCTGTCCATGTTGGAGGCTGTCTTCCAGGATATGGGCTCTGTCATCACCGCTTTTTCCGGAGGGGTGGACAGCACCCTGGTGGCAGTGGCCGCCCACCGGGTGTTGGCGGAACGCGCCTTGGCAGTCACGGCGGTCTCACCCGCGCTGGCGGCCCGCGAACTGGACGACGCCACGGGTCTTGCGGCTAGCCGGGGGTTCGCCCACCGGGTCATAAACACCAACGAAATGGACCGGGAGGGCTATACGGCAAATTCGCCCCGCCGCTGCTATTTCTGTAAGACCGAACTCTACTCTCAGCTCACGGCCTTGGCCGATGCCGAAGGCTATACCTGGGTCGCCAACGGCGCCAACACCGACGACCGGGGCGACTACCGCCCCGGAATGCAGGCCGCCGCGGAACACCGGGTGCGGAGCCCTCTAATCGAAGCCGGACTGGACAAGCAGGATGTAAGGCAAATTGCCCGTGAACTGGATATACCGGTGTGGGACAAGCCGGCCCAGCCATGCCTCTCCTCCCGCGTCCCTTACGGGACGCCGGTAACGGCGGAAACGCTGTCGAAAATCGAACAAGCCGAGGATTACCTGCGAGGCCTGGGCCTGCGCGGCGTGCGGGCCCGCCACCACGACCGTCTCTGCCGCATCGAAGTGGATGAGAGCGAATTAGACGTCGCTTTCCGCCGTCGCAAGGAAATCGTCGCCCAACTGAAGAAAATCGGCTACCTCTGGGTGTCCCTCGATCTTGCCGGCCTTCGCTCGGGCAGCCTTAACGACCAGTTGGACCTCACCACTCAGGAATCCAAGGGGCCAGGCCGCTAGGCCTCGGCCGCGCCGCAGCCAGGACCGCCATGCGAGTCGCCTACATCCAGTCCATCGGCGGGGCCAGCGGCGACATGGTGCTTGGGGCTCTCGTCGACCTGGGGGTCCCGCTGCCCCTGCTATGCGAAGAGTTGGGCCGGTTGGAAGCCTGCGGGTTCCGCATCACCGCCCAAGAGGAGACCCGTTGCGAGATTCGCGGCACTCACCTGAAGGTCCACCTGGATGACGCTGCCCGCTTTTCGCCTCAAGAACTCTTGAAGACGGTAACGACCAGCAAGCTGCCTCCCCAGGTAGTCGAACGCTCGACAAGGGTTTTGACTGCTTTGTGGCAGGCCGAATGCCGGGTGCACGGCGTCGGCCGGGACTCGATTGAATTGGAGGAGTTGGGCAGCGTCGACACTCTTGTGGACGTGGTGGGGACGTCCATCGCCCTCCACCACCTTGGGGTCGAAGCGGTGTACGCGGCGCCTCTCGTCTTGGGAGCCCCTTCCCCGCCCCGCAGGGCCGGGGGTTACTCCAATCCGGCGCCGGCCACCCTGGAGCTCATCGCCGCGGCCAACGCGCCCGTCGCGGCCGACAACCCTGTCCACCAAGGAGCGGGAGAGTTGACCACCCCCACCGGAGCGGCGTTGCTCACCACCCTGGCGAAGTTTGGCCGCCCGGCCTTCAACGTCCATGCCGTGGGGGTGGGACTGGGTACCAGGGACCCTGAGGGCTTCCCCAATGCCCTGAGGGTCTGGCTGGGAGAGACTTCCAAGGCGGTCGCTCCCGAAATATACCAGGAAGGACGGGTGGTCCTGCTGGAGACCAACCTGGACGACGCCCCGGGTGTGGTGCTCGGTTACGCCCAAGAGAAACTGTTCGAGCTTGGTGCCCTGGACGTCTGGTACACCCCGGCGCAGATGAAGAAAAACCGGCCCGGCGCCGTCCTCTCAGTGTTGGTGCCCAAAGAGCTGGAGCAAGCAGCCTTCGAGACCATCCTGCGGGAGACCCCAACCCTGGGAATCCGCACCCGAACCGTGGACCGCTACGTGGCGGAGCGTTACAACACTTCGGTGGAAACCGAGTTTGGACCGGTCCAGGTCAAGGTCAAGAGCCTGGAGGGCCAGCCGGTTAGCGCGGCGCCAGAGCCCGACGACTGCCGCCGCATCGCCAATGAGACGGGAACGCCATTCCAGACAATATACCAGAGAGTGGCCGAGACCGCCCGCCGCCAAATTCTTCCCTGAACCGGCATCGCTGGCTTCAAGGGCCAGCGGGAGTGACGAGACATTCAATCCGACAGCCTGCGCCAGCTACTGGAAGAGATTAGCAACAACGTCACCAGCGTCGAAGAGGCCTTGGAGCGATTGCGCGACCTTCCATACCAGGACTTGGGGTTCGCCAAGGTGGACCACCACCGTCCCCTCCGCACCGGCTCCCCTGAAGTCGTGCTGGGCAAGGGCAAGACGCCAGCCCAAGTGACGGGAATCGTGCAGGCCCTCGAGGGCCGCGGATACCCGGTGCTGGTGACCAAGACCGACCGGGAGACATACGCGGCGGTGCACTCGGCGGTACCCTCGGCCGCCTACAACGAGCTGGCCGGAGCGATCGTCGTACCCGGGCCCGGACCAAGAATCGAGGAGACTGGCGTCCTGGTAGTCACCGCCGGCACGGCGGACCTGCCCGTCGCCGAGGAAGCGTTGTTGACCGCTGGGCTCATGGGCTGTCCGGCGGCAGTCGTAGCCGACGTTGGGGTCGCCGGGCTTCACCGGCTTCTGGACCATCTGCCGACCATCCGCCAGGCCCGGGTGATCATCGTGGTGGCCGGGATGGACGCGGCGTTGGCGGGGGTAGTGGCGGGCCTGGTTTCAGCGCCGGTGGTCGCGGTGCCAACCAGCGCGGGTTATGGTTCAAGCTTCGAGGGTCTGTCGGCCCTCCTGAGCATGCTGAACAGTTGCGCCCCCGGAGTGGCCGTGGTAAACATCGACAACGGGTTCGGCGCGGGCTATCTGGCGGCGCAGATCGCGTCCCGGCCCCCGGACAACTCCCCTCCGGGCCGCTAAAGCAACAGGAAACAAGGCGAATTGTACGCGCGATACGGCTGCCTGGTAATCTTTCTGTTGCTGACCTTTTGGCTACTGGTCTCCCTGATCACCTGCCGCATATCCGGTCCGCTGTGATGCGGGTCCTCTAACCTTCGATTGCGTTTTCCAGGTGGGTGATCCGCTCCAGCTTTCCGGTCTTGTCCAAGTAAACGCAGATGAGGTCGATGCGCCAAGCGGCGTTGGCGGCCTCCGTCGGGGTCGAGTGAGACTGCAGATAGTGGTGGGCTGTGGCGATGAGCCGTCTCGCCTTGTGGACCGTGACCGATTCCTCCGGCGAGCCAAACTCGGTGCCCCGGCGGGTCCTGACCTCTACGAAGACCAGTTGCTCGCCCTGTCCGGCAACTATGTCGATTTCGCCCCAGCGGGACCGGTAGTTGGTGGCGATCAGGCGGTACCCGGTAGCCTCCAGACGGAGCCGGGCCTGGGCTTCGCCCCACCGGCCCAGCCTTCCTCGCGGCGAAGTCACCGCCCGGACTGGCCGGTGAACGCCATCCGGGCTTGGGCCACGGGGCCGAAGGTGCGGCGGTGGATGGCGCACGGGCCCAGTTCGCGCAACCGGTCCATGTGCCGCGGGGTGGGGTAGCCCTTGTTTTCGGCGAACCCGTAGCCGGGGTACCGCTCCTCGTAACCCCTCATTATTTCGTCGCGGGTAACTTTGGCCACGTTGGAGGCCGCGGCGATGGAGTAGCTGGCGCTGTCGCCCTTGATTATGGCCTCGTAATCGAAGGGGCACTCCCGTACGTGGATGAAGTCCAGCAGCAGGTAGGCCGGTTCCTGATTGAGACCGTCTACGGCCATCAGCATTGCCCGGAACGCCGCCCGGCCGATACCCAAGCGTTCGATACCCCTGGGGTCCACCTGTCCCACCGCCCAAGCGACGGCATGCTGTTTGACGGCATCGGCCGCCGCTTCCCGTTGGCGGCGGGTCAATTTCTTGGAGTCGTCCAGCAGTCCCAGCCATTCCTCAGAGCCGTCGAGGTCCGGGGGCAGGACCACCGCCGCCGCTACGACCGGCCCCGCCAGTGGCCCGCGGCCCGCCTCGTCCACCCCGGCCACCAGCCCCACGCCGCGAGCGCGCAGCCGGTGTTCGTAAGCGAGATCAGGCAAAGGCCACTCCGGGTATGCGGGTATTCAGGCCGTGAAGGACAGGCCCCAGACTACCCCGTGGCTGCCGGCAGGCTGGCTGGCTGCTCCGCAGGAGAATAGTCCGTAGTTCCGGCGTTGGCGGATTGCCCTGCCGGTCGATCAGTTCGTTCAATCGTTCCACCACCCACCAACACATCGCCTTTATAAAAGACCGCAGCCTGGCCCGGGGTCACCGACCGCTGCGGTTCCCGGAATTTCACCAACGCTCCTCCGCCTAACGGATGCAGCAACGCCTCGGCTACGAATGCCTTGTAACGAGTCTTGATACCCACGGAGGCCGGGAATTGGGGCGGGGTCCCACTGGTGTAATTGACATTGGAAACCAACATTTCGCTGGTGTAGAGGGCATGTTCCGGGCCGATCACGACGCGGTTGTTCTCGGGCTCCAGGCGCACCACGTAGCGGGGCTCCCCTTGGGAGACGCCCAGCCCGCGCCGCTGGCCTACGGTGTAGAACTCGATTCCCTCGTGGCCGCCTACCACGGCGCCGTCCAAGTCCACTATCTCCCCCGGCGTGGTGGCCGTGCGTTCCCTGAGGAAGGCCTTGTAATCTCCCAAGGGCACGAAGCAGATGTCCTGGCTATCCGGCTTGTCGGCCGTAACCAAGCCGGCCTCCAAGGCCGACCGCCGGATGTCCTCCTTGGGAAAGTCCCCCACCGGCATCAAGGTCCGTGAGAGTTGCGCTTGGGTCATTCCGAACAGGACGTACGACTGGTCCTTGGAATGGTCGACCGCTTTGCGCAGCACGTAGCCGTCCCCTGACCATTGGACTCGAGCGTAATGGCCTGTCGCCACGAAGCCGGCGTTGAGCGCGTCGGCCCGGTCCATCAAGCGGCTGAACTTTATCTTGTCGTTGCAGGCGATGCAGGGATGAGGCGTCCGGCCCTGCCGGTACTCGGATATGAAGTAGTCCATAACGTTGGCCTGGAATTCCCTCTCCATGTTCAGAACGTAGTGAGGAATTCCCAGCTTCCGGCAGACGGACCGGGCATCTTCTACGTCGTCCAGCGTGCAACAGCCTTGGTGGTCCGGAGGCAGTTCACTTTCGTCCAGCCTGTAGAGTTTCATGGTGACGCCCACGACGTCGTAGCCCTCCCGTTGCAACAGAAGGGCCGCGACCGAGGAGTCGACCCCGCCGCTCATTGCCACCACCACTCTTCGAATGCCGCTTTGCAAAATCATACAGTCAGCCCGGTTCCAGCCTAGCATACCTGAATCCCGGCCAACAACCGCGGGATACCGGGGGTAACTGTTCACACTTCATGAGGAACTCTTGCCAGACGCAACCGTCGTCATACCCGCGAAAGCGGGTATCCAGGGGTGTGGCCGTGTGCCTCTCTCACTAAAGTTGAACAGTTACCTAGGGAACCTCTGAATAAGTCAGCGACATGGCGGCGAAAGCCGGAATCCCGGAGGGTAGATTAGGGAGGTCAACTATGCAATGAACGCCGGCACCCCCATCCTAACCTTCCCCCGTCGAGGGGGAAGGGACTTGTTCAGAGGTTTCCTGGGTGACCATTGTTTCCAAACTACTTTGTGGACACGACAACGGATTGCGGTAGGCCCTGCATTCGATGTAGTTCGCTCCTGGCGAAGCCCGCATCGGCCGCCATGCTCTCGAGTTGCTTATAGGTGTACGCGTCCCCTGACACGGTCGTGACCAACATGCTCAGGGCAAACGAGGCTTGCTGGGGAGGGCTAACCCGGTCTTCGTTAGGGACGAATTCAAGCGTCACCGCACGCCCACCGTAGTTCAGCGAGCGGTACACCTTCCGCAATAGCTCCGTGCAGGTCGCGACTTTGAAGTGGTGCAGGAAGTTCGTTAGAAGCACGACGTCATGGCCTTCGCCGAAGTCGACGTCGAAGGCGTTCCCCGGCAACCGTGTGAGGCGATCAGCCACACCAGCCTTCTCGGCATTCTCGGACACGACATCCAGCACGGCGGTCCAATCAAGCGCCACCACCTCGGCTTTGGGGTGCCGTGTCGCTATCTCGATGCCGAATAGGCCGTGACCAGCCGCTACGTCAAGCACTCGGAAAGGCTTGTCCTTGGCGATGTCTCTGGTGACCAGATCGGAGATGAACTCCGCCGACGGTTTCATCAAGGGTACCATGCTGCGCGCGAACTCCACCCACATCGGGTTGTCCGGCTCCACCGTGCCCTGGCCCTCGAGCAAGGTTCCTCCCTTGCGGACAGCTCCCGCAACGTCCGAGAAGCTATCGAACATATTTGCTCCCAACATGAAGCGGGCGGCCGACCCCAAGTATGCAGAAGAATTTTCGTCCAGAAACAACGCCGCGTCCGGGCTGGACCGGTACTCAGCGCCTTCCTTTTCAAGTAGCCCCCCGACCACCAGGAAGTCGCAGAGAATCCGCATGCCCCTTTCAGATGCGCCGATCGTCTTCGACAAGGCCCCGGCAGTCTTGCTCTCCCTTCCCAAAGCGGTGAAGAGGCCGAGTTCAAGCCCAGCTTTCACGGCCCCGGAGGACTCAATTCCGTTGATGGCATGAAATATCCTTTCCGGCGTAGGGAAATTCTGTTCCGACATAGTCCCGCTTCTCTCCGAGATACTAAAGAAATTCGGTATTAATTTACTCCAGGTCCGGGGTAGCCGCCTGAGGAGCGAAGCTCGTATTGTGAGTGGCTGACCAGAACCCCGTCAAGGGCATTCCTTCTATCTAAATGTTCAGTCCCGGTGAGGAACCCCGCCCCACCCGGTGGATACCGGCTTTCGCCGGTATGACGGAGGGCTGCGCTTATTGACGGATTGTCCCGGAGTCTGAACACTTACCCTCCTATGTAACTGTTCAGACTTTGGGGGAGGGTTGGGCACAGACTAGGTCCAAGGCAGCAGCCCAGCTCGTCCTCCAACGCAAGGCCATATTTCCAGGTCCATGGCGAGCACTCCATCAGGGGTTTGGCGCAGGTTTGGCGGAATCGAGGCTGGAGTTTTTATTTTTTGATCCATTCTGCGCCAAAGTGCGCCATTAATGGGTTGGGCACGCGATTCGGGATTGGGACAGGAGCGATTCTTCACAACAAATATGATAGGGGGCGGCGACCGCAGAGAGAAGGGCAGGTTGTCAGTGAAGAGGGCCGTTGCCTGAACGTACCTGGATACCGGCTTTCGCCGGTAAGACGGGCAGTAACGGGAACAACAGCCGGGGTAAGTGTTCAGTCCCGGTGAGACGCCCCCGCCCCGCCTCCGTGGATACCGGCTTTCGCCGGTATGACGGGGGACTGGGCTTATTGGCGGATTCTCACGAAGTCTGAACAGTTACCGTTAGGGCGCTCCCGGCAACGAGCCGCAGGCATTGCCGTCCCCGTCGCGGTCGAGGCCGTGAGGGTCTTCGGCAGGCCCGCCTTTTGCTTCGAAGAAGTCCTGGGCTTCCCTCCAGGTGCTGAAATCGCCGCAGTCCCGGTCGCCGCCGGCGGAGGGCGTCGGCCCCGTCGTGGTTGGGGCATCCGTGGGAGTCTCAGTGGGAGTCTCGGTGGGTCCCGCCGGAGCTGACCCTTCCTGGGATACCGGCAAGTAGTCCGGCTCAACACTGGCCGGGCTGCCGCAGGTGGTGAGCATTTCCTCCAAGGCTTGGAACTCCCGTTCCGTGGCCGTCAACTCCCAGCGTCCCTTGATAGCGGTCCAGTCAGCGGCGTACTTGCACCAATAGCCGCGGTCGGGAGGACGCCAGTCTTCGGGGCCGTCGGCGCCCTTGGACCGGTTGGCTTTCGCGGTGGTGGCGATCAAGTGTCCGGGAAACTCCAAATCGTTGGCGAAGGCGGCCTTCCGGTCCCGGTCCCAAGCCCAGCCGCCGGACCGGTGGGCGTTTGCCAAGGGCACCATGTGGTCGATGTCCAACCGGGACGGGTCGTCGACCTCGGTCCCGGTGTAGGGCCCGGTCCAGTTGCCGGTGGCCACCCGGCACCGTTCGTCTGACTTGAATGTGACCGGCGTCGTGGACTCCTCGATCAGTACTTCATGACGGGCGTTTTGGCAGTCCCGGTCGACGTCGTTCCAATGCCGCCACTCGCCGCGGTCGTAATCAGGAATGTCCGTTGCGACGGGCGCGACGGCGAGCCGCAATTGGAGCCCGGGGGCCGGGGAGGCAGCGCCGGAAGTGGGACGCGCGTGGGTGGGGGAATCGGAAGTGGGACGCGGGCGGGTGGGGGTTTCGACGAACTGGCACGCCAGGACGCCCATCAAAAGCACGAGTATTCCGCAAGAGAGAGCAAATCTGAGGTGAGGTGTTCGGCGTCTCCCAGCTGCGATACCCACTGCCCCGCCCCTCCCTTAGCCGGTCGTTCCGGCGCACCGTGCCGTTCCGGCAAGCGATTGCCCCGACAGGCCATTGCTATTGTAGGACAGGCCCCGGTGACGAGATTCCGCAACCGATACCGGAATTCTGCGAATCAGGAAATCGGACCGCCCGAAGACCGGATATCTCTAGCTTGAGGCCCAAGGGCGGGGAGCGTATCCTGAATTCCGATGATTATCCGCAAGCTGGAAGACCACCCGTGACTACAGGCCCTTCCCCCGGCTCGGGCCAGCAGCAGAGCGACGGGGCGCCCTTGGACTATGTGCCTTACTGCCGCGCCTGCGGTACTCCGGTCCGGTGGGAAGACTCCTACGCCTGTGAGCGTTGCGGCATTACACCGCTGTGCCGCCTCCATTTCAACAGCGACAGCCGGACCTGCGGCGACTGCGCTCCGGCGCAGCCCAACCCTGAGAACAGTCCGTCGTTCACACTATGGCCCTACGGGCGCCGCCCCACCGTCACCTGTCCCAACTGCGGGGCCCGCATCCGTCAGATCGCCCGGTACTGCCCGGACTGCGGGGTAGAGCAACCCCCTGTTCCGGTCTCCGAGAGTGACGTTGTATCGGGAATGAACGTCGCGACGCCAATCGACTCAGTCCCGCAACTGGGCGAATACGTGGGGTTCTGGGTCCGGCTCGCCGCCTGGATCATCGACCGGCTCATCACCGCCGTCATCAGCGTCCTTCTCATAACGGCGTTCGGCGCTTCCATCGGCGTCCAATTCGCGGAGCTGCCTCCGGAGACGTTACAGGCTCCGGCGCCCGAGGCCGACAGCGCCGCCGAGCAAGGTCCGGTTTTCGGATCAGTCTCGTTGAGCGTTTTGGTCTTTTCATGGGCAATTTCCGTCATTTACCACGTCGTCTTAACCGGCTGGCGTTCCCAGACCGTGGGGAAGATGTTGCTGGGCATCCTGGTGGTGAACGCCGACGGCAACCGGCCCGGTTGGAACCAACTGGTAATGCGAGAATTGGTGGGAAAACTGGCCTCGGAACTGCCCTTATGGCTGGGATACTTCTGGGCCGGATGGGACGGCCGGAAGCGGGCCTGGCACGACTACCTCGGCAGGACATACGTCGTCCGGAAGCCTCGCAAAACCGGCTGACCTCCCCTTGGCCCTAATGCCGTCTGCTAAACTGGGCCAAAATGGGGGCTTGAGATTAACGAGACCACGACCGATACCAAGAACATTTCATATCAACGTCAAATCGGGGATTGGAAAGGAATCAGAGCACCATAAGGAGAGTATTATGCCCACGACTTTCGGGACTTCCGTGCCCACCCGCGGCCCCTTGGCCAGCCCGGAAAACCTTCGGTCCCTAGCCCAGCGGGCCGAGGACCTGGGGTTCGATCACGTCTGGGTCAGCGACCACGTCATCCTGCCCCGATCGGTAGACTCTTTTTACCCCTACGCCTCGGACGGCGTGGCCACCTTCCTCCCCGACGATCCCTACTACGAGCCGCTGGCGGCCTTGAATTTCTTGGCGGGCTGCACACAACGGGTACGCTTGGGCACCCACGTCCTCATCCTGCCCTATCGCAACCCGGTCTTGACCGCAAAGATGATCGCGACCCTGGACGTGCTATCCGGAGGCCGGGTGATTCTGGGCGCGGGAGTGGGCTGGATGGAGGAGGAGTTTCAGGCCTTGGGGTTGGACACGTACAAGCAGCGCGGAGCGGTCACCGACGAGTTTATCGAGCTATACAAAGAGCTCTGGACTAAAGACGAGCCTTCGTTCCATGGGGAACACTATCAAATCTCGGGCAGCGGCTTTGCTCCCAAGCCGGTCCAGAAACCCCACCCGCCCATCTGGATCGGCGGGCACACCGGCCCCGCCATCCGGCGAGCTGCCAAATACGGCGACGGTTGGATGCCGATAGGACTCCGTCCTCCGGCCATTCTGGACCCGGAAGAGTTGGGCGGAATGATCGCCCGCCTGCGCCGGCTCACCGTCCGGGCAGGACGTCCGGAAGACGCCGTTGAACTAACCTTCAGCACCGACGTCCGGTTCAACGATGCGGCGGCCGCCTCGCGCCCCATGCTGCACGGGTTGCCGGAGCAGATCGCCGCGGATTTGCGCCAGTACCAGGACCTGGGGGTCTCCAACTTCATCCTGGGGTTCGCATCCGACAGTGTGGCCGAGGCCCAAGAGAACATGGAGCGGTTCTCCCGGGAGGTAATGACACTGATTCCCCAAGACTAGTCAAATCCAGTAAGGGGGTTTCGGCGAAACGCCCCTACGCGGGGCACCCATCCATCGGAGGCATTCAAAATGTCAGTTAGAAGCGATCTTCGCGGCAGGCTGAACTCGGGCGAGCAAATAGTTGCGCCCGGAGCTTACGACCCGATTTCCGCCCGGCTGGTGCAGTCTCTGGGCTTCGACACTATCTACTGCGGAGGCTATATCTCGGGGGCTCACCTGGCGGTGACCGAGCCGTTGATGACCATGACGGAGCAGTTGTCGGTGGCGGAGCGGGTGGTCAAGTCGGTGCCCCTGCCGGTGATCTGCGATGCCGACGCCGGCTACGGCGATCCGGTCCACGCCATGCACACCGTCCGCTCCTTCGAGGCGGCGGGAATCGCCGGCATCCACATCGAGGACCAATTCTTCCCCAAGAGGGCCTCGTACCACGCCGGGCTGGAGCACGTTATCCCAATGGAGGACTTCCTCCAGAAGATGCGCTACGCGCTACAGGCCCGCATCGACCCCGACTTCCTGATCGTCGGGCGGACCGACGCCTTCACCGCCGTCGAAGGCGACATGGACGAAGCCATTCGCCGGGGCAACGCCCTGCGGGACCTGGGAGTAGATTTGGTGATGCCGCGGGGAGTGCGGCAGCGCGAGGACCTGGCCACCTTCCGGCGGGGCGTCCCCGGCGTGCCGCTCATGGTTATCGCCGGCGCCGACGACATCACCGTCCAAGAGTACCAGGACTTGGGCTGCCAGTTCGTCATTTACGCCACGTCGGCGATCATCGCCGCCGTCGACGGCTACCGGCGTATCTACCAGAGCCTGAAGGACACCGGCCACATCGGCATCAACGCGCAGCAGGTGGCGTCGATGCGCGCCGAAGTGGAGGCGCTGATCAGCCTCCCGGAATACCAGCGAGTCGAGGCCGAGACCACGGAGCGGGAATTTCAGGACCGGCCACGACACTGAGGCCAGTCTATCCGCCAAGGCCCGCCGGAACTGTTCAGACTTCGTCACAATCCTTCGATAAGCGCCGTCCGTCGTCATACCGGCGAAGGCCGGTATCCACGGGTGCGGGTGCTTGACACCGAGACTGAAAACCTGCGGCCCGCCACCCACCACGGCAAAGCGCCGAATTTTGCGGTAGAATTGGATCATTCATAGCAAAGAGGGTTTTTGAATCGGGAATCCGACTCATTTCGACACGAGAGGTCATTATGCCGCCGACATTGCTATTGCCTTCCGGCCCCCCGAAATTGCCGCTGGTCCTCCAGCGGCGAAGTAACGACGAGTACACGCCTCTACCTCATCATCCCATCAATCTACCGGTTGTATCCAGAATACGGGCCGAAGGCGCGGACAACGCCGCCCGGCTCAGCATGTCGCTGTCCGACTACTGGTCGAGCAGGCAAGGGACAGCCGCCGCCTTGGCTGCCTTGGACGAAGCTTGGGGCGGCGGTTTTTACCATGTCCCGCCGGAAGCGGCGCTCGACCGCGACGCGGCCGACGGCGGGCTTGGCGGCGACCAACTGGTCATCGACGTCCAGACCCACTTCACGGCCGACCGCGCCATGTTCGCGGAGGAATTGCCGAAGGCCTTTTTGGGCATGGCCGATACGGTGTCCGGTGACTTGTTCAAGGGATTGGACAAGCTGGTGCGCACCCAGGCCCAAGCCCTGTATTCCTTGACCGAATACCTGCGGTGCATCTACGGAGAAAGCGAGACCGCTATCGCCGTTCTCACCTCGGCTCCGGCCTCCCAGGGCGCCACCAAGACCAACATGCTGGACAACCCGGAGATGTTCGGTACCCGCCAGCTTATCGAACGACTCAGCGGGACCGGCCGCCTCATCAATCACTGCGTGGTCACACCCAACATCCCCGGTGACATCGAGATGATGGACCGATGGAGCGATTGGTGTCGGCCCGCCGGCTGGAAAGTCTACACGATGTTCGGCCAGCAGGCCGAGGGGTTCATGAACTGGGACGCCCCACCATGGACGCTGGACGACGAGCAGAGCGGCCAGCCCTTCCTTCGCCAAGCCCAAGAGACCGGCGTACGGGTGGTCTGCGCCCACAAGGGACTGACCTTCGGGCCCGACACCGGCTGGGATGGCCCGTCATCACCCAAGGACGTCGGACCGGCGGCCAAGGCCTTCCCCGATATCAATTTCCTCATCTATCACTCCGGCTACGAAGTCCGGCAGGGCGCCGAGGAGGAAGGCCCCTACTCCGAAGATACAGCCCACAAGGGCACCAACCGCCTGGTCAAGAGTCTGAAGGACGCTGGCGTCGAGCCCGGTTCGAACGTGTATGCGGAGATAGGGTCCACTTGGTACCTGGTCATGGCCCATCCACGGGAGGCGGCCCACGTCATGGGCAAGCTCTTGGCGGCTCTCGGTGAAGACAATATCGTATGGGGCACCGACTGTATCTGGTACGGGTCTCCACAACCGCTAATCGATGCCTTCCGGGCCTTCCAAATACCGGAGGAATACTGCCAGCGCTACGGCTATCCGCAACTGACGGAGGCTGCCAAGGAGAAAATACTTGGGCTGAACGCCGCCCGCATATACGGAATAGACCCGGCTCAAGCCAAGGTGGCGGCACGCAACGACGACCTGGCCTGGCTCAAGGCGGCGATCGACGAATACAAAGCAAAAGGACTACCGATAGCTTCCTGACCCCAAGCGTCTCCAATGACAGCAATCGCGGACAGCAATCGACCCGGGCGGATATCGCCCGGGTCGATTCGTTAGACGGAGTGTTTGGGGCCACCTATCCGGGGCCTGGGCTCCGAGAAACTGGTTCCAGCACCGCCCCAGGTACTAAATAACCGATGTTTTCCGACAACCGCTACCGTTGGCAGATGTCGTACCATAGCCGCACTGTCCGCGGGACCTGATACGAGCGGGTTATCAGATGAAAGGCCTTACGACTCGTGAGACGTAAGGCCTTGCCGACAAGGAGTCTCCGGATGCCCGTCACTAGAAATCAGGCTGATCGCACGAAGTTCAACTCAGACCTTGGCTTGCCCTACGAGCTTCGCATCTCTGATTTCCAAGCCGCCATAAATGACGTCTACGACTTCAGCAGCCTGCTAGTATTCCATGACGCTACAAACAACGTGGGGCTCGCCCGTTCTCAGTGTTTCAATGTTTCAGCCTCCATAGATGGGCATAATCATTGAAAGGTTAGCTACTGATCTAATCGTGAACCAGCAACAAGCCCTGCCCACTTTTTGTACAGGCACAGTTTGAGCTTTGCCAGTCAATCAACTACTTTAGCCAGGACGACGAACCTCCGCAGGGACCGGTTACCCAGAGCGCTGTAGGGCTCCCACATAGTAGTGTCCCAGGCAGGTTTCCATCTTTCGCTCAAACTCTCCCAAGGACAGATAGCAGTTCTGGTACAGCCGTATCCGTCGGAGTCTTCCGTGATTGCCTTGGTATTCGCACTATCCGTGGACTTGCCCGGGCAGGCGAAGTCCAGTGCTACTTCTCACCTAACAGCTAAGGTGAGCGCCATGGGTCAGCCGGCCCTGAATTGCATTCAGAACAAAAAAAAGCCGTTAACTATGATTCTAGCAGCGCAAACAACCTCTCAAAAGCAAAGGCGTGCGCCGACTCTACAAGGAAAGCCCCCGCCATGTGGGCAGGGGACTTGGCTACTTTATCAAGTGGCGGAGCGAACTACCGATTACACTGCCACATCGAACCTGAGGTGTCCAAAATCCAAGCAAGAGATTCACTCCCATCCGGAATATATGTCGGCTATCATTAGAACCGGGTGAAATTTATGTCGATAAAGGACGAGTTCATATCTCTGTTAGAGGGAATACTTCCACGAGCAGAGTTCTACGTACGCGAGCGCCACTTCTTCCGGCCCCCGGATTCAATCTTCCTAAACTCTGAAGGCTACCGGAAGGATTACGAACGAGTAAAGTCGGATGCGCATTGGGGCCGCCGGATGCCCACACCGTCGGACTTCATCAGAGCGATCCCGGACACCGATCGGTTTCCTGAAGGGCAATTCAACCGGCTGGCGGCACTGGTTGAGCAACTTTTGGACCCGTACACCGACGCCGACAATCACAGATTCATGGCTGTCCTGCCTGCACCTCGGGTTTACGGAGGCAACCTTGGGGGAAGCGTTGAGCAATTCTCGAAATCAATAGTCCGTTGTGCTGCCCTGTTTGGCGTATCGGAGACTGTCGACGCCGTGCTCCGGCTAGTCGAGGGGGACACAGCAAAGTACACACAAGTGGTCGTGCTCGATGGCGTGAGCCCGTCTCCTAGACAAGAGGGCGTCGATTTATGGCCCGGTGCCCGTCTCATTGACTGGGACCAAGTCTTTGGAGATCGTCTGGGCGAATCGACTTTGGGCATCCCGGATGCCGTGATGACACAATTCAGCCATCCAGATACCAACACGTTTAGATTCGGTCGAGGGGACACACTATTGTGTATCGACCGGACCGGTGGTCCGATCATAAGGCGCTCAGAAGACGCCGAGCCCGGCCCTGGCGGACCCTACGTCCCTATCAGCCCGCACCAGCTCTCAACGGAGATAGCAGTCAGTGCCCTTTCTCTCACCGTCAATCACCCGATTTTGGAGATCTGTAGCTGGCATTGGTACGACGCCAAGGTGCAAGCTTTGGAAGGGTACCGCAATGAGTTGGTCTTCGCCCAAAACATGGGCGGTCCGCAACTAATGCAGGGACGTCTGATAGGAGCGGAGGACGCGCATCTTGCCCACAACATCCATGAAGGGCTCTCCCAACAAGGGGTATTTGAAAAACTACGAGTACCTGTTCAGAGATGGAGGCGAAACAGAGCGGCAAGGAATGGTGTAGATCTGGCGATTGACCTGCGGATTGCCCTCGAGTCCCTATTTCTCGACGAAGGCAACAACGCAGAGCGGGGTTTCCGCTTGGCCCTTCGTGCCGCCTGGTATCTGGGAGCTGAGGGACTCGAGCGCACTAGGATATGCGAAGCTATCCAAGCAGCCTACAGAATTGGTTCCAAAGCCGTAAACAGGGGGAAAGGGTACGACGATATGATCCCACTGGAACTAGCGACAGCCCAAGACGTCTGCCGCATGTCAATCTTGCGCCGAATAAGCGATGGAGGGAAACCACCCAACTGGAACATGGTGGTTCTGGGAGGCTAGTACTCAGTCAACCTGGTATTGGGATTTGTTTAAGAAAGGGGACAATTGGGCTATCCTGGCTGGTGGGAAGTGTTGATGGCGGGGGTGGCGTGATGGTCAGGGACAAATACGCGGTGCGGCTGGCGCAGGAACAACGGGAAGAGCTCCAGAGACTGGTCCGGGTTGGCAAAAACTCAGCCCGAGTGACCGCTAGAGCCCGGATTATCATCAAGAGCGACGACGGTTGGGCCGCGCCCCAAGTGGCCGAAGCATTGGATGTGGCCCTGAGCACGGTGTACCGGGTCAAGCAGCGCTTTGCCGAAGAAGGGTTGGAGAAGGTCTTGCAGGACCGTCCCCAGGCCAACCGGCCCCGGAAGTTGGACGACCGGGGCGAGGCCCACCCCGTATCCAGTACGGGGCAGGCTCTGATTGCCTTGGCCTGCAGCCCAGCCCCGGAAGGACATGCCCGCTGGACCCTGTGTCTGTTGGCCGGCAAGGTGGTGGAGTTGGGGCTGGCGTCCTCCATGTCCCATGAGGGAATCCGAAAGCGTCTCAAAAAAACACTCTCAAGCCGTGGCAGAAGAAGGAGTGGTGCATTCCCAAGGTGAGCGCGGAATTTGTGGCTAACATGGAGGATGTCCTGGACCTGTACGAGGAACCTCATGATCCCCAACGTCCGGTGGTCTGCTTTGACGAGACATCCACCCAGTTGCTGGCGGAGACCCGGCCGCCGATGCCGGCCCGGCCGGGACGCCCGATGCGGCAGGACTATGAGTACCGGCGAGAGGGCACCCGCAATCTGTTCCTGGCCTGGGAGCCCAAGGCGGGCTGGCGGCATGTGGCAGTGACCCAGCGGCGCACGATGCAGGACTTCGCCCGCCGGATGCGCTGGCTGGTGGATGCAGGACTTCGCCCGCCGGATGCGCTGGCTGGTGGATGCAGGACTTCGCCCGCCGGATGCGCTGGCTGGTGGATGAAGTCTACCCGGAAGCCGAGGTGGTAAGGGTCGTCTTGGACAATCTGAACAC
This sequence comes from Dehalococcoidia bacterium, assembly GCA_965220625.1. Lineage (GTDB taxonomy): Bacteria > Chloroflexota > Dehalococcoidia > Lucifugimonadales > UBA3495 > VXOI01. Next base: position 953,702 of record CBDCQN010000001.1, on the reverse strand, counting down.
CCATCGCCGGGCATCGCTGTACGAGACTTTCCCGGCTGAGGAAGCCCGGAGGATTGCCAGGCGACTGGAGTTCCACTACACCCCCAAGCACGGGAGTTGGCTGAACATGGCGGAGATCGAGTTCAGCGTCCTGTCCCGCTCCTGCCTGAAGCGGCGGCTCTCCGGCGAGGAGGCCCTAAGGAGGGAAGTAGACGCTCTGGTCACGGAGCGCAACGCCGCCGGAGCCACCATCAACTGGCGTTTCAACACCCGGGACGCACGAACCAAACTACACCGCCTTTACCCTTCCGATTTTACGGTTGACTGAGTACTAGATATGGAAACAGCATTCGATATCCAAATGGTATTGGCAGCGGACGACGGATCCTTCCCCCACGCCCGCCACTTCCGGCTTTGTATCTTAGTTTAACGGTGGATTTTTCTCTCTCAAGGGTTTGCGGGGCGGGGCAGACTTCCCCACCTTACTTTCAAGGTTAGCAATATGGACATCGAAGACTTGGCGGTCTTACTTGACCAGGCTGTAGGAGCGACTAATGTCGTCTATACGTGGGGGAACAGGCCGCCTCCTCAGCCAATGGATGTGGATGAGTATCGGTCGCTGCTACAGTCGTTCCGCGAAGGCTACAACCCGACTGCGCGTGAGCAAGCATGGCACTTCAAGGCGGTCGTCGGGGACGACGCGATCAGAGACCGGCTGTTGGCCGTCATCAGGAGTCATCTTGGCGACTGTATACGGGATGACCGTCTCAAGTCCGCTTTGCACGCCACACTTGGAGGCCCCCATGCGGGATTCACCGTAGACGACCTCCTTAGCCATTGGTTGGAAATCGCTATCGCACGCGGGTCCGAGTTTGCAGCCAGTGCGTTCCTTTCGGGGGTAAGCAACCCAGTCCAATACCAACAGATGGCTTTAATCCGGGGCTTACGGGTGGGTCATGATATTGCGATTGCGGAGGGTGTGCGGATCGTTCCGCAGTCGGGAAGTCGTGCTGATTTGCCGCCATATTTGCCATCCAGATTGGAAACAGACCGTTTACCCAGTTGGACGGATCTTAGGTTGACAGACTTTATTCACAGCTCGGTCCTAATCGTCGCCGAGTTAGTGTCGCCGGCATTCATCGACCCAGACGAGGATCTTGGGTCCGCCATTCCTCCATACGATGCTGGGGTATTCGAGTATGGACATATATCGGATAAATCTCGTGACTTCCACGTCGGCCAGTTTTGCGAGGCACTGTCGTTGGCGGCTGGCGGAGGAATGACCATTCAATCTCCAGCCCATTGGTTACATCTCGATGACGACCACATATGCAAGGTGGGGTGCAATGACTAGCCGCCAGCAGAGGGATTCGCGGCTCATTAACGCTAGCGATGAAACCATCGAGCTTGCCACGAATCTATATTGGGCACGGAAGAGTCTCAGCCGTGAGACCGCAGCAAGATTAAATGTAACTATCGACCGGTGGGTAAGGTCTTATGAGGACATGGTCTTAGTCGACAAATTCATCGACCTGGGGATAGCACTGGATTCTCTCTATCTTGACGGCATAAGAGATGAGCTAAGGTTTAGGTTGGCTTTGCATGCCGCGTGGCACTTAGGTACTAACGTAGCGGAAAGGGAACGCCTGATGAGTGACTTCAGGAAAGTCTACGACTTAAAGTCAAGTGCTGTTCATTCTGGGTCAGTTGAGGATACAAAGACAGCGCGCGATGTCCTGTCGCGAGCACAAGAATTTTGTCGGTGGGCCATTATCAATATAATTTCCCACAGGAGATTTCCTGACTGGAATAAGAAACTATCTCAAAAGTCCCTTCCCCCTTGATGGGGGAAGGTTAGGATGGGGGTGGCGACTAGGAAAATATCGCCGCTGGGTACAAATGCGACTTTCATCGCCAGTTTTGAGATAGTTTCTAAGCTCGTGTTGGGGTGATGACGAACAACTGGAAAGCCCCCGCAAGACATGGCAGGGGCTAGTACCGGGTCAGTGTGAAACGGATGGATAGATATGGGGAAGCTTGTTCCGGGCGTCGGTGGTAGTGAACCTCCACTCGATAGTTGCCCCGGCCTGATTTCGTTCGGTCTCCAATGCGGCAATCTCGCGTTTTAAGGACACCTCATCTTCAATCCGGCGATTCAAACATTGGTTGCTGAAGACGCTGAACTCAATCTCTGCCATGTTGAGCCAGCTTCCATGCTTGGGAGTATAGTGAAACTCCAGCCGTTGGATCACCCGTCTGGCCTCCTTCGGCTCGAAGGCCTCGTACAGGGAGGCCGGTCTATGGGTGTTCAGAGCCTGCCCCGTACTCGATACGGGGTTGTCCAGCACCACCCGGACCTTCTCTACTTCTGGGTAGGCGGCATCCGACAACCAGCGCATCTGATGGGCGAAGTCTTCCATGGTACGACGCCCAGTCACTGCCACGTGCCTCCAGCCCGCCAATGGCTCACAAGTCATGAACAAGTTCCGGGTCCCGTTGCGCTGGTACTCATAATCAAATCGCTCCTCCCGTCCCGCCTTGGCCGGGATGGGAGCCCGCTTCTCGGCCACCAACTGCTTGGAGGTCTCGTCGAAACAGACTACGGGCCGCTTGGGGTCATAGGGTTCGGCGTAGAGATCAAGCACGTCCTCCATGCAGGCTACGAACTCGGCACTGACTTTCGGGATGCACCACTCCTTCTTCCGCCACGGCTTGAGTTCGTTTTTTTCAGCACCTGTCTGACCGTCTCCCTGGAGATAGAGTCGGTCAATTCCAGCTTCACCGCCTCGTCGGCGAGCAATCGCAACGTCCATCTGGTGTGCCCTTCCGGGGCCGCGCTGCAGGCCACGGCCACCAAGTGGGCTTCTTGCCTTCCATCAAGTTTGCGCCGTTGCCCCGGACGTGGCAGGTCATCTAGGGCGCGCTCCAACCCGCCTTCTACGAAACGCTGCCGCACCCGGCCGACCGTGGCGGGGCCTACCATCAGGGCTTTCGCCACCTGTTGGTCGGTAAGGCCTTCATCGGCTTTACACAAAATCAAAGACCGCTTTACTTTACGCCCCGAGGATCGCCCCCGCTGGGTGATACCCAACAAATGTTCCCGCTCAGCTTCGGTCAAGTTCACTCGATATAGCTTGGCCGGCATTCCCCCCACCTCTCCACAATCAAAGAATGCCTCCATTATATCAATTCTTATATTTGTCAAAAATAGCCGGACACGGTACGTAACAGTTCAGAGTTGATGAGGCGAATTGCCCGGAAGTTGTAGAAAAAGCATGGTGCAGCGGTTTTTCGGTTATGTTAAATCTGAAACATGGACACCGGCCTTGACCTCACCACCGCTCCACGGGAAGCCTTGTTGGCGGTCATTGCCCGCCAGCAGGCGGTGATTGACCAGTTGCAGCGGCGCATTGAAACCCTGGAGGGAGAGGCCAAGCCCGGCGGCCCCAAAGGGATGCCCGGCATCAAGCCCAAGTCCGGCCGCCAGCAGACTCCCAGGGAGAAAGGCCCCAGGGAGAAAGGCCCCAGGGAGAAAGGCCCCAGGAAGCCCCGGCCTCACGGCTTTGCCCGCCTTCGCATGACGCCCACCCACTGGGTGGAGCACGCCCTGGAATCCTGTCCAGAGTGTGGTACCGGCCTGGCTGGGGGCTGGGGGCAGCGCACCCGGGAAATCATCGACCTTCCCCTGGTTCCCGTCCAGGTCACCGAACACGTCTTTATCGCCCGGATTTGCCCCGTATGTGAGAAACGTCGGGTGCCCAAGTCGGACTTGGGCGGGGCGGCGCTGGGGAAACAGCGGTTGGGAGTCAATCTGCTCAGCCTGATCGCCGCCCTGCGGGAAAAGGGACGGCTGCCCTGGCGCAGCATCCAGTGGTACCTGAAGACGGTGCATCAGTTGGAGCTCAGCTTGGGGGCAATCGTGGGGGCGGTCCACCAAGTGGCCCAAAAAGCCCAACCGGCGGTGACGGAGATACGCGACCGAATCCGAGCCAGCCCGGTGGTCCACGCCGACGAGACCGGCTGGCGGGAGGACGGGGTCAACGGCTACGTCTGGACTTTCAGCACCCCCACCGAGCGGTACTTCCTCCGCCGGGGCCGGAACAAGGAGGTGGTGGACGAGGCCCTGGGCGATTCCTTCGACGGGGTGTTGGTCAGCGACTTCTACGCCGCCTACCACCATTACCCAGGGCTGAAGCAGCGGTGCTGGGTCCACCTGCTGCGGGACATCCACGACCTGAAGGTCCTCTACCCCCAAGACCAGGAACTGGCCCGGTGGGCGGCGGCAGTCCACCACATCTACCTTGCCGCCGAGACCTTCGACCATCCCCAGGCCCGGGACCGCCGCCGGGTCCAACAAGGGCTGGAACGGAAGCTACTGGACCTTTGCCGCCCCTACCTCAAGAACCCGGCGGCGGTCCCGGGCAAGCTGTGCCAGCGCATGGAGAAGCACATCAAGGAGCTGTTTGTCTTCGTGGCGGAGCCTGATGTGCCCCCGGACAACAACGCTGCGGAACGGAGCCTGCGGCCTCTGGTGGTCAGCCGCAAAATCAGCGGCGGCACCCGCTCGGAACCGGGCACCGACAGCAAGATGGCCCTGGCCTCCCTCTTCGGCACCTGGGCCGCCCGGGGACTGGACCCTCTATCGGCCTGCCGCCAGTTGCTCGTTTCCCCTCAACTCTGAACTGTTACCACGGTACTAGTCTGTTGGCCCTCAGAGGTGGGGTGAGTGAGTGACCGATTACAACGCCAATGCGAACCTAATCACGAAAGTTCTTGATTTTGTCCAGTTAGGTGGGCCTAGATGGACTCGAACCCACGACCTCGGTCTTATCAGGGCCCCAGCCAAGCAAACAACACCCGTCCCTGAAATTCCGGGGAATCTCGCTGGCTGATGGTCAATTGCATCGCGGGTTGGCCGTGCTCCCTCATATCGCGGTCGTGTGACGCACATCGCCTTGCCGTGGCAATGGACTGTGATTAAACTGATGTCAGACGCAACGTCCCGTGGAGTTGCTCAATCAGAGACTCCCGTCGAGCACGGCAGGCAGCCGATTGTCGCGCTCTAGAAGAGATGCCCTGGGCCCAAAGCATTGGCGGATCACACAAGACGCCTCACACGAGTAGGTAGGCCATGGCGCGTGGAACAGTCAGACAGCGTTCGAAAGTCAGGAAGGACTCCTGGACCGTCCAGGTCTACACCGGTGTGGACCCCGAGACTGGAAAAAACACTATCATTCCGAAGCGGTGAAGGGGACCAAGGCCTTAGCCCAGCGCCGACTGACCGAATTTTTGCGCGAAGTAGACACCGGTAACTTCGTGGAGCCCACTCGCTTAACGGTGGCTAAATACTTGGAGCAGTGGCTTCGGAATTCTGCGGGACCGCGTGTTTCCAGTCGCACCCTGGAGAGTTACAGGGGCAACCTCGATCGTTACCTTGGTCCCAAGCTGGGGCGAATTCCCCTTGAAAACTGACCCCGCGTCACGTACAAGAAATGGAAGCCCAGCTTCTTCAGAACGGCGGCAGAAATGGAAGACCACTTTCGCCTCGGACTGTGCTCCAGGCCTATAGAGTTCTATCCAAGGCGTTGAATGACGCAGTCAAGCTCGGATACGTAGTAAGGAACGTGGTCGATGCTGTTGAGCCGCCCCGTACGACCAAATACGATGGCCAGATTCTGGACTGGGAAGAAGTCCACGTTCTTCTGGACCAAACAACGGACCCCCTGCGTCAGACCCTTGCCCTGCTGGCCATCCAGACCGGGTTGCGGCGGTCCGAGTTACTGGGACTGCATTGGAGGGATATTAAATTTTCCTCCGGCGCTCTATCCGTGCGCAGGGCGCTGATCAAACTGGCATCCGGGGGAACGGAATTGAAAGTGACCAAGAATGGGCACGGGCGTGTAGTTGATCTGCCTGCAGATTCGGTCGAAGCTTTGAGGGCCCACCGGGGACGGAATCCAGAAACGTCAGGGAATGGCAATTTCGTTTTTTGCCATTCCGATGGGTCGCTTCTCGACCCGGACCTCGTAAGCAAGTGGTTTTGGAAGGCTGCCGGAGAAGCAGGGCTGGAGGGACTTAGGCTTCATGACCTACGCCACACTCATGCTTCTTTGATGCTTTCGAAAGGGATTCACCTGAAGGTTGTTTCGGAGCGGTTGGGCCACAGTAGCATTGGGATTACTGGTGACCTATACTCCCATGTGGCGCCTACGGTGCAAGAAGATGCAGTGAGACGTTTTGAGTCCGAGTGGAGAAGCGGGAATGGCAAAAGAATGGCAAATTCAGCTCCACCTGACCAAAAACCCTTATAATCATAGCTAAAGCCGGTGTAGCTCAGTGGCAGAGCAGCGGTTTCGTAAACCGCAGGTCAAGGGTTCGAATCCCCTCACCGGCTCCATTAACCATATCAGCATTCCGGGCCTCGGGCCTGATTTTTGCCCTTTCGTCCGCCAATTGCGACAGGCACAGCGGCTCAAGCACAACAACCGGCGGCGCCCGCCTGCGCCGTTGGTCCCTGGCATCGCCCCCCTCGGCCAGGGGTGAGGCCGCAATCCCGCAGATGAGCATAGGTTGGGAAGGCGGATTGCTCTTGGGACTGCTCCAAGGCATCGCCGAATGGCTGCCGGTCAGCTCGGAGGGTCTGGTAGCCGCCGCCTACAGTCTGGCCTATGGCCGTGACCTGGGTGCAGGGATCGAGTACGCCCTGTGGCTCCATGCCGGCACCGCCCCCGCGGCCTTGGTGGCGCTCCGCCGCGAGGCTGCGGACGCCGTCAGGAATCTCGTCGCCAGCCCGTTGCAGTTAACTCCGGCAACAACGCTCCTGCTGTGGTCCACGCTGATCAGCGGAATAATCGGGCTGCCTCTGCTGCTGGTGATCACGCAGGACTCGGGAGTTTCCGGGGGGGCGGTCATGGCCGTCATCGGCGCTGCGATGCTGGCCACCGGCGCGGTTCAGGCGGTCCAACCCCGGCGCGGGCAACGGCGGGCGGACCAGGCATCGAGGATGGACGGAATACTGGCGGGGCTGGCCCAAGGAGTTTCGGTCGTTCCGGGACTCAGCCGTTCCGGTCTGACGGTAGCCATGCTTATGGGACGAGGGTTCCAAGGGAACGACGCCTTGACCCTCAGCTTCTTGATGAGTGTCCCGGTGGGCCTGGGGGCCGCGGTCTATGCCGCCGTCAGCGGCAGCGTGGAGGTTTCGGCGGAATCGTTCGCCGCCCTGGCTGCGGCTTTCGTGGCCGGGCTTGTGAGCATTCGATTGCTGCTCCGATTGGCCGTCCGCCTGAACTATGCGTACTTCCTTTTCGCAGTGGGCGCAGTGATGCTGGCAGGTTCTATCTGGCAGATTGCCGGTTGACGACGGAACTGGAAATCCACCGCGCCGCAACTCGGCATTGACGGGCCGCAGGCACGCCATATAATGGCCTTTGCCAGGGTCTCCGATCGCGCTGTGGGACCGTTGTTCGGAGAGCATGTGATCCCCCATCCTAAGAAAGGAACAGACGGCAGCCGCCGGTCAGCCCACGCGCCGGGGGACGCGGAAGCCGCGACACGAAGGAGATCGAATGAAGACAGGCGTAATCTTCCCACAGACTGAAATCGGCTCCGACCCAGCGGTGGTCCGCGACTACGTGCAGGCTGCCGAAGGGCTCGGTTATTCCCACCTGATCGCCTACGACCACGTCTTGGGGGCCGACACCGGCAAACACGCCGATCTAGCTGGCGGCTACACCCTGGAGAGCATGTTCCACGAACCCTTCGTCCTTTTCGGATACTTGGCGGGAATCACCACATCCATCGAGCTGGTCACTGCGGTCATCATTCTTGGCCAGCGGCAGACCGCCTTGGTTGCCAAGCAAGCGGCGGAAGTGGACCTGCTCTGCGGCGGACGGTTGCGGTTGGGCGTCGGCGTTGGCTGGAACCACGTGGAGTACGAGGCGCTGGGAGAGAATTTCCACGACCGCGGTCGCCGGGCCTCCGAGCAGATCGAGCTGTTACGGGCGTTATGGACACAGGACGTGGTGGACTTCCACGGACGCTATCATGACGTCACCCACGCGGGCATCAACCCCCTGCCGGTGCAGCGGCCCATTCCCATCTGGATGGGCGCGGGAGGCCGGGCCAATCCGGCGCCCACAGACCGGGTGCTCCGCCGGATCGCCCGGCTGGCCGATGGCTGGTTCCCCCAGATTCCGCCGGTCCCCGAGAGTGAAGCAACCCTGGCCCGGCTGGCCGAATACGCCAAGGAGGCGGGCCGCGACCCGGCCAGCATCCAGATGGAAGCCAGGATCAGCTTGCGAGACGGCGACCCCGAGTTCTTGCAACAGCAGTCTCAGGCCTGGCAGGGGATGGGAGCAACCCACATATCGATAGACACCATGCGGGCCGGGCTCGAAAGCCCCCAGGACCACATCAACGCCATCCAACAGTTCAAAGAGGTGGTGGGTTAACCATGCTCCCTCAACCCATGGAACTGTGTCGCTTTAATGACATTACCATCAGTATGTCGCACGCCCCGGGCCTCCCTGCCCATTTCCACGCCGATTACGATGGCAACAAGGCGACTTATTTGGTAGAAAGCTTGGCTGTGACGGAAGGCCGTTTGGCGAAAACAGCCCACGCCTTGGTCATCGAATGGGCTACCCTGTACCAAGCCGAGCTTAGAGAAGCTTGGGCGACATGCGGACTCGGGCAGGCGCCGGACCAAATCGGTCCGTTGCCCGACGAAATGGACGAATACGATATGGGGTGGGGAGAGGAGGACATCACCGTGGCGGAAGTCGAGCCACGTGACGGGTACCGCATTTGGCTCAGGTACACCAACGGGGCGTCCGGGGAGGTCGACCTTTCCCACCTTGCGGGCAACGGCGTATTCAAGGCTTGGTACGACCGTGACTTCTTCGAGCGGATATATGTCAGCGAAAGCGGAGCCGTTTCTTGGGAAGGAGACATCGGCCTTGATCCATACCAGTTATACATGGACATAACAGGGAAGACATTGGAAGACATCTTTCCAAGATTACGGGCGCGTACACCGGGTGGCTGAGGTCTGCCGTTTCTATGGAATTGTAATCGAAATGTGGTTCAACGATCACGGCCCTCCCCATTTCCACGCTAAGCATGGCGGTCAAGAAGCTCAAATTTTGCTGGAAGACCTTTCAGTCAACCGAGGCCGTCTTTCATTGCGGAACCGGCGATTGGTGCTTAGGTGGGCATCGTTGCACGAAGACGAACTCAGGGAAGCGTGGGTCAGGTGCCGGCGTCAAGAGCCGCCAGGCCGGATCCCACCACTGGAGTAACCCAAATGTGCGGCAGGTTTGCCATCACGTCAAACCTCAGTGAGCTCCAAGGCCGGTTCGGGTTTATCGCCGAGCAGCAGGCACTGGAGGCCAAATACAACATCGCGCCCACCGACCCGGTGCTGACGGTCATTAACGACGGTCAACGCCGGGGCCAGATTATGCGCTGGGGCCTGATACCCTTCTGGGCCAAGGACGCCAAGATCGGCAGCCGCATGATCAACGCCGTCGGCGAGACCGTCTCAGCCAAGCCAGCATTTCGGACCGCTTTCCGGAAACGCCGGTGCTTGGTCTTGGCCAACGGGTTCTTCGAGTGGAAGAAGAACGGCAAGCAGCGCATCCCTCAATACATCTTCCTGAAGTCCGGCGAGCCCATGGCATTTGCCGGTCTGTGGGAGACCTGGAAATCCCCTGAGGGGGAATATCTTCGCTCCTGCGCCATTGTTACCACCACCCCCAACAGCTTCATAGAGCCGGTCCACAGCCGTATGCCGGTCATCCTTTCCCAAGAAACGGAGTCGCTGTGGTTGGACCCTTTGACCGATGACCCCAAGACTCTGGAGCCCCTGCTCATACCATCGCCGCCGGAGCTCATGGACTCCTACACCGTTTCCAGCTACGTGAATTCGGTGCGCAACCAAGGACCCGGTTGCATCTCCCAGGCCGATGAAGCGCCGGACAGCGCCGCCCCTTCAGGCGGCGCCCGATTGTTCGATTGACGGCCGTTCCAACCTCCCGGTCTTCCCACAGACGGTCTCCGCACTCAAGGCCGGTCTACTCTTCGACTGACCACCGCGGGGCGCCGCCGGACCCATGACGACGATTTCATCCAATCGGCTAGGCAACCCTCCAGACCGGGCCGCCATGAGACGAGCCCGCTTCTTCATAGCGGCTATGGCGCTGGCCGCCCACCTCGCCGCCGGGCTCAACCTGTTCGCTGTTTCCCCATTGCTCCCCTTGGCCATTGAGGACTACGGCATCAACCGGGCCGAAGCCGGCTTGCTGATCTCCCTGCCAATGCTGGTGGGCGCAATGCTGGGGATCCCCGGCGGGATGCTGGTGGCCCGAATCGGTCTGCACCGGGCTTATTTTTGGGGCTGGGTGGCCATGGCGCTGCTGGCGCTTTCCGCGATCGCGCCCAATTTCTACACACTGCTCGTCCTGAGGCTGGCCTACGGAGTAGGCCTGGCCCTGTTGGTCACCGCCACCGGCCCTTTGATCATGCAGTGGTTCCGCGCCAAAGAAGTGCTGGTGATTAACGCCCTCATTACGGCCATTCTCAGCCTGGGAGTCGCCATTTCCGTGGCCGGGGCCGTACCGCTGGCCGAGTTATTGGACTGGAAGACCACCTTGACGGTGTTCGCTGGCGTAGGCGTCCTCGGCGCGGTCATCTGGTCCGCCGCTCCGAAGGGCGGGGCCGTTTCCGTTCCTCCGGTTGCTGGCATTTCCTTGCGGGAAGTTGTCACGGTCCTGAGGAGCCGGGCGGTGGCCCTCCTAGTGGCCGCCGACGCCGGCATATTCATTCAATACACCGCGCTGACGGGCTGGCTTCCCACCTTTTACAACGAGGAACGGGGAATCTCCCTGTCGGAAGCGGGGCTGTTGACCAGCATACTGCCCTTCATCGGGATGTTCGCAGTGCTGACCGGCGGCGCCCTTCCCCTGCGGTTTAATTCTTACCGCGGAATCCTGATTTTCTCCGGGCTCATGGCCGGACTGGGCGGGTTGGGGGCGTTCTTGTTTTCCAATACGGTTGCAATCTACCTGTCGGTTGTCGTGTTGGGGATAGGCTCGTGGCTCTACGTGCCGGCCCTCCTGACCATACCTATGCGAATGCCTGGAATGACTCCCGAACGGGTCGCCGTGGTCTGGGGCTCGTTTATGACGTTCTCCGGGCTCGGGATGTTCATTTTCCCCATTTTGGTCGGCGCTATTCGCGACTCGACGGGCTCCTTCTACCCTGGATTCGCCATTTGCGCCGCAGCGAGCTGGACGCTGATGATGGCCGGGGTGTTGATGCCGCGTAACGCCGTCGCCTCCTCCCCAACTGCGGAGCCGCAGCCGGCTCAGGATTGACAAGGTAAATACTGGCGCGTACGGTTAGGCCCGAAATCGCCCCATTTTTTCGGAGGTTAATATGGCGCGAATCCCGGCCGCCACCAGAGAATCGGTCCCGGCAGAGCAGGTCGAGGAGTTCGACCGGATCGTCGAAAGCATTGGGCGGGTGCCGCCTGTCGGCCCCTACTCGGCCTTGATACACTCGCCCAAGGCGCTGCGGCTGGCCGACGGCCTGAACCAGTACCTCCGCAACGAGTCGTCGCTGTCGCCCAAGACGCTGGAGCTGGCGATGCTGGTGGTGGCGAGGGAGCTGGACTGCCAACACATCTGGAACGACCACGCCCGTGTGGCCCGGGCCGAAGGCGTTCCCGACAATGTAATCACAGCGTTGCGCGACCGCAAGCCGTTCCCGTCAATGGACGATGATGTGGCAGCGGTGATCAACTACGGCCAAGAGTGGTTCCGCAACCGCAAAGTGGGGCGCGGCGCGTTCCAGGCGGCCCAGGAGCAGTTCGGCAACCGGGGAGTGGTCGAGTTGACCGTCACCATGGGCGACTACGCCCTGCTTGCGTTCTTGGTAAACGCCTTCGACCCCGACCTGCCGCCCAACCGCACCGAGCCGCTGCTGCCAGGGTAGAGAAACGATTGACCGCAGAGAACACGGAGTTTTTTCGTTTTTCTATGGTCTCTCCAGTTAGGTTAAATTCGCGAAAAAAACGCAGACTGCAAGGATGGGAGGTTGGCATGGCCCGAATACCCGCTGCTACCAGGGAAACCGTTCCGCAGAATCAGGTTGACGAATTCGACCAGTTGGTGCAGGACCTCGGCGGCGTGCCCACGGCCGGCCCCGGTTCGGTGATGATTCACGTGCCCAAGGCCCACCAGCTGGCCACGGCATTGAACAATTACCTGCGCCGGGAGTCCTCATTGCCGGAGAAGGCGTTGGAGCTGGCAATGCTGCTGGCGGCACGGGAGAATGACTGCCAGCATATCTGGAACGCCCACGCGGCGTCCGCCCGCGCAGCCGGCGTGTCCGATGGAGTGGTGGACGCCCTGCGCGACCGCCAGGAATTGCCGGAGATGGACGACGCCGAGCGCGCCATTATCAACTACGCCCGCGAGTTCTTCGAACACCGCAAGGTGGGGCGAGGCGCATTCCAGGACGCAATGGAGCAGTTCGGCAAGCAGGGCCTGATCGAGTTGACACTGGTCGTCGGCAACTACAGCCTCCTGGCCTTCATCATCAACGCCTTCGACCCCGACCTGCCGCCCAACCGCACCGAGCCGCTGCTGCCGGGGTAAACAGGGTTCCATCTCCGTCTGGCAGAGAGAATCGAACGACAGGAGTAAATGCGATGGCAGCAGAGTCTTTCACCATCAACATTCCCGATTCGGTATTGGACGATCTGAAGGCGCGGCTGGAACGCACGCGATGGCCCGACGAACTTCCGCGAACGGAATGGGACTACGGCACCAACATGACCTACCTGAAGGAGCTGGTGGAATACTGGAAGACCAGCTTCGACTGGCGGGCCCAAGAGAGGCTCATCAACAGCTTCTCGCATTTCAAGGCCGACGTCGACGGGCTGGGCATCCATTTCATCCATGAGAAGGGTAAGGGGCCCAACCCCATTCCGCTGATCATCACCCACGGCTGGCCCGGCACCTTCTTCGAGATGCATAAGGTCATTCCCCTCTTGGCCGACCCGGCCAGCCACGGCGGCGACCCGGCCGACGCCTTCGACGTGGTGGCGCCGTCCATGCCGGGTTACGGCTTCTCCGACGCCGCTGCCGAGCGGGGCATGGACGTTCTCAGCGTTGGCGACGTGATGGCAAAGCTGATGACCGGGGTGTTGGGTTACCAGCGTTTCGGCGCCCAGGGAGGCGACTGGGGCGCCAGCGTCACCGCCAAGCTCGGTTACTCCTATCCGGAGAACGTCATCGGAATTCACTCCACATCGGTGGTGCGGCCAACTCCCTACATGGGGCCGGGATCCGTCCCGTTGACCGAGGCTGAAGAGGGTCTGCTCCGACAACGAGAGGACTGGCTGGCAGCCGAGGGCGGTTACTCGCATATCCAAGGCACCAAGCCTCAGACGCTGGCCTACGGCCTGAACGACTCCCCGGCTGGGCTGGCGAGTTGGATCGTGGAGAAGTACCGGAGCTGGAGCGACTGCGGTGGCGACGTAGAGTCCCGGTTCACCAAGGACGAGCTGCTGACCACCGTCACCATCTACTGGGCAACCCAGACCATCAACTCCGCCACCCGCCTGTACTACGAAACGCTCCGCAAACCCTGGGACCTGGACCAAGGCGACGGCATCAAGGTACCTACCGCAGTCGCCGTATTCCCGGCCGAGATCAGCCGCCCTCCCAGGGAATGGGCGGAGCGGTCGTACAACGTGCAGCAATGGACCGTTATGCCCAGCGGCGGCCACTTCGCCGCCTTGGAGGAGCCCCAAAGACTGGTGGACGACGTTCGCGATTTCTTCAGGCCGCTGCGGTAACCGGGGAGGTCTGGGCTAGCATCTGCTAGCTCCGGCGAGGCTCCCAGGAGACAATGGTGGGAATGAGGCGTTGGGCATCCTTGAACTGGTAAACGCCGTCCCGTTCCTCCAACACCTCGGCGAGGACGGCCTCCAGCCGCACCGCCTGGGGTGACCCGGCGGCGACGTAAAGGCGGCGGGTCAGTTGGTCCATTGCATCTTCGAGGCTGTCGAACCCTCGCGGCGGCTGGCCGGGAAGACGACTGGTGGCGGGGCTGATGTCCATTTCCGCCAACACTTCCTGGAATTCCGGAAGGCTGGGAAGAGGCAGGCGTGGTGTGCCGTGGACCCGCCCCCACAACGGATATATTTGCGACTGGGGCGGGGCTTGGTACAGCACCACCAGCAACCGCCGGCTAGCCGAATCCTCCAGTTTCCGGACGAATCGGCCGATGTCCTGGACGGCGTAGACGACGTGACTGCACAGCACGATGTCCGCCCGCTCGACGGTGGCGTTCAACCAGTCGGAATCGACCAGGCTGACGTTATCTATGTTGTGCTCGGCGGCAGTCTCCCGCAGGACCGCGCACATGCTGGGAGACGGCTCCACCGCCACCACCCGGCAGCAGTGTAACGCCAGAGGCAGCGCCAAGCGTCCTCCGCCGGCGCCAACGTCGATTAACGTGTCCTCCGGCGTCACTTGCGTCAAGAGGAAGTCCAACAACTCGTCGCCCTCCCGCCGCGGGTTGGTCCCGAAATTCCGGGCGTAAGGGGTCCAAAAGTCGGCCTCGCGCGGCACGGGCCTCATGCTGTCCGACTGGGCGTGCTCCCGGAGTATCATCTCTCGCCAGCGTTCGATTGCTGTCATGTCGCGCCTCGGTCAAGCCGGTTTGAGGCTACCCTGATCAATGTGTATGATTGTCGCACATAAATCGGAGAGAAACCCCCTATGGCCAGAGTGCAGCTAATCGTCCCCAACGAAGATCGCGACCGCTACCTGCACCAAGCCCGGACCGAAGGGCTCACGTTGAGTGCCTGGCTCCGGGCCGCAGCGCAAGAACGGTTGGAAAGACGGCAACGTCCCAAGCGCTTCACCTCTGTCGAAGACGTGAAGCGGTTCTTTGCCGAGTGCGACGCGCTGGTGGGACCCGGTACGGAGCCCGATTGGGAAGAACACCTGAAAGTAATCGATGAGTCACGGAGGCAAGGTCTACCATCAGTATGATCTTTGTAGACACCAACGTGCTGATGTATGCGGTGGGCGGCTATCATCCGCTAAGGGAGGCCGCTCGCGAATTCTTTGAACAGTCTACACAGGACAACCTTCGGCTCTGTACTTCCGCGGAAGTCCTCCAAGAACTGTTACATGTGTATCGCCCCGTTGAACGATTTATCGAACTCGATGCCGCATTTTCCCTTATAGCGGAAGCCAGCATCGAAGTCTGGCCATTGGATGAGGACGACGTAACGCTGGCCCGGCAGCTTGTAGAACAGTTCCCTTCGCTCGGAGCGCGAGACCTCTGCCATCTTGCCAGTTGCCGCAGGCGGGGGGTGAGCGACGTAAAGACTTTCGATCAGGCATTGGGCGCTGCCGTCACCGGTGGATGAATCCAAATCGCTAATGCATTCACGCGCTGGTTACTCGGTGCGGCGTGGCCCTTCTTGGCAGTCTCCCTGGCGGCCCTCAGCTGCGGTGAGGCCACGCCACTTTCGTCTCCAATAACACCCATGCCAAGCCCGCCATTAGCTACGACTCCGGTCTTGACCGAAATGACAGTGCGAGCAATCGGGCCAACGACCTCGGCGCCGACAGCAACACCACCAGACGCGAAAACCCGCTCACCCGTTCCGGCAACCACACCAACCCTCCCAACACCCGGTCTTCCCGGCGAGAGCCGGGAACCAAGAAAGTCCGCGCCTCCTCCAATACTCGATACGCCCGAACCGACTCACTCGGTGTTACGGCCTTTGCGACCTTTGCGGACCGAGCCCGCCTTCCCCAACCTCGATTTCCGAGGGCTCACCAACCTGGTGCAACCGCCGGGCGGAGACGACCGGCTGTTCGTCACCGAGCAGCCGGGCCGGGTCTTGGCCTTCGCCAATGATCCCGAAGTCTCCGAGGTCGATGTAGTCCTGGACCTCCGGGACCAGGTCAACGACTCCGGCTCAGAGGAGGGGTTGTTGGGGCTGGCCTTCGACCCCGGCTTCTCCGACAACGGTCACCTGTACGTCTACTATTCCGCCTCGAACCCGAGGCGGTCGGTGGTGTCCCGGTTTATTATGGACCGGGACCAGGACCGGGCCGGTTACGCCGGGGCGGAGCCCCAGAGCGAATTGGTCTTATTGGAAGTGGAGCAGCCGTACCGGAACCACAACGGGGGGCAGTTGGCTTTTGGGCACGACGGTTACCTTTACATCGGCCTCGGTGACGGCGGTTCCGGCGGCGACCCCCAAGGCAACGGGCAGAACGTCACGACACTGCTGGGCTCCATCTTGAGGATCGACGTGAGTAACGCCAGTCCGGCCGAGCCCTATCGCGTCCCCGAGGACAACCCGTTTTGGGACGACGAGACGGCCCGCGGCGAAATCTGGGCCTACGGGTTGAGGAACCCGTGGCGGTTCTCCTTTGACGAGGTGACGGGCGATTTATGGACGGGGGACGTGGGACAGAACCGTTTCGAGGAGATCGACCTTGTGGTCCGAGGCGGCAACTATGGTTGGAACGTGCTGGAGGGGACCCATTGCTTCTCCCCCAAGACAGGGTGCGACACGGCGGGAACGGCGCTCCCGGTGTTGGAGTACCCCATCAACGGCGGGTGCTCAGTCATTGGCGGCTACGTCTACCGCGCCGCCGCAATTCCGTCCCTTGCCGGCGCATACGTGTACGGCGACTTTTGCTCCGGCAAGGTATCCGCCCTGCGCTACGACGGGCAGATGATTACCGGCAACCTAGAGATTGCCGACACCGGGCATCGGATTACGTCCTTTGGTGTCGACCGGGCCGGCAATCTGTACGTTCTCACCCAGAGATCGGGAGTGTTCCGCTTGGCGCCCTAGGCCTTCAGGCGGCCTAGCCCTTCAGGTGCTCACCATAGAAGTTCAGCACCCGGTGCCACATGTCCTGGGCCGGAGCGGCGCGGTAGCTGGGGCGATAATCGGCGAAGAAGGCGTGGCCGGCGCTGTGGTACATCACCCACTCGTAGGTCTTGCCGTGCTGGTCCAGCAAGGCCTTCATCTGCTCCGCCTGCTCCGGCGTCGGGTTGTCGTCTTCGACCCCGAACAACGCCAGCAACGGGCAGGAAAGGTTGGGGACCATGTCCATGGGCTGCACCGGTCGGAGTTCGGTCGGCTCGTGGACGATGAAGCCGCCGGCCGAGTCCACCGCCGCGTTGATGTTGCTGCTCTGGCAAGCCATCATCAGCGTGTAGCGTCCGCCGGAGCAAAAGCCGATAATGCCCACTTTGCCATTGCTGTGGGCTTGGGACTTCAGGAACAGCGCCGCGCCGTCCAGATCGTCCATCGCCCGGGAGTCGGGCGACCCCAACAGGGTGGCCATTACGTTTTCGGGCTCCGGCGTGCCCTCGCGGGTGTAGAGGTCGGGGGCGATGGCCAAATAGCCTTGACCGGCGAATCGCACCGCGATGTCCTTGTGGTGGTCCATCAGGCCCATGCCTTCCATGGTCACGATGACGGCCGGGTACGACCCCTCCCCGGCCGGCCGGCTGTACAGGGCATCGATCTGGGTCCCATCCCGGCTGGTGTATTGAATCATCCCGGTTTCCAAGCTTTGGTCTAGTAGCACCATGAGGCACCTCCTGACGGTCAGTCTTAACGAGGGTATGAGGGCGTTATGGTAACATTGTCCCATTCAGAAGGTCGAGATTAGAGGTGCAACATGGCGGAGAAGCTGGTAGGAGTAGCAGTAGGGGGAGCCAACATCGGCGAAATTCAGTCCATGATTCTGCAGGCGGAGGAGCTTGGAATTCACGCCGCCTGGATGACAACCGGAGGAGCCCGGCCTGACAGCATGACCTGTTTCGCGGCCACCGCCGCGTCCACCAACGAAATCAAGCTGGGCACGTCCATCGTTCCCACCTATCCCAGGCATCCCTTGGTCATGGCCCAGCAGGCCCAGATCGTCGCCCAGTTGGCCCCGGGCCGTTTCCGTCTGGGTGTCGGCCCCAGCCACCGTCCGACCATCGAGGCCATGGGCATCGACTTCCACGCTCCGCTGGCCCACCTCCGGGAATACCTCCAAATCCTGAAGGCCATCCTGCAGGGTGGGCGGGTCGATTTCGACGGCGAGCATTACACCGCCCACGACGGCATCGGGGAGCCGGTGGACATCGAGATCATGGCCTCGGCGCTCCGCAAAGGCTCCTTCGAGCTGTGCGGCGAAGAAGCCGACGGCGCGATAAGCTGGATCTGCCCCTTCACATACCTGAGGGACGTTGCGCTTCCCGCGATGGAGGCCGGCGCCGCCCGCGCTGGGCGGGAAACCCCGCCCCTGATCGCCCACGCCCCGGTCTGTGTGCATGACAATCCGGAGGAGGTCCGGGCGGCGGTACGCGACCAGATGATGAATCCCCGGCTGCCCTACTACCAACGGATGCTGGTTGCCGCCGGCTACCCCGAGGCCACCGAGGGCGTCTGGAGCGACGCAATGATCGACGGGGCGGTGATTTGGGGAGGCGAGGAAGAGTGCGCCGCGGGAATCGCCGAGCTGTTCGCGCTCGGCGCCACCGAGGTGCTGGCGTCGCCCGTCACCGCCGGCCCCGACCAGGCCGCATCCCTAGACCGCACCATGCGCCTGCTTGGACAAGCGGCGGGGGCGGTCAGCTAGGGAGCTAGAGTCCGCCGATTGCGCGGGGTTGGGCGCACGGTCGTGCGCCCCCCCGGTTTTTGCTTTTGCCGCAAAAATTAAGTAGGGGACGGCAAAATGGAACGGTCCCTCAGACCGGCAGCGCTAATTCTTACGCTCACGGTCGTTGCCTTCCTGATTGTGGCGGCTACCTTGGGAATCGCCAACTCCCAGACGGCCAACGGCGCATACGATGCTGACAACGACGGCCTTATCGAAGTCTCCAACCTGGAGCAGTTGAACGCCATCCGCTACGACCTCGACGGAGACGGTAGGCCGACCGGCGCCCCCGGTATCGAAGAATACGCCGACGCGTTCCCAACCGCCTCGGATGAATCGGTCTGTAACCGCAACTGCCTGGGCTATGAACTGGCCCGATCGCTGGACTTCGATAAAGCTGGCAGCTACGCCTCCGGTGCAGTCAACACCAAGTGGACGACCGGCGGTGGGTGGCTGCCTCTAGGGTTTGAAGATAACCGGTTCTTCGCCATCTTCGACGGCAGCGGACATACTATCACAAATTTGTACATCAACCGCACTTCACCGCTGGTAGGCGAGACCGGAGTAGTTCTTTTCGGCTACGCCGGACCACCAAGCGTCATCCGCGAGATCGGACTTGTTGATGTAGATGTGACTGGGGTTAAGTTTGTCGGCGGGCTTGCCGGGCCAGTTACGGCACGGTTAGCGCAAGCTACGCCACCGGCAGCGTAGAGGGTGACAGTTGGGTCGGCGGACTAGCCGGGATGAATATAGGCACAATCACCGCAAGCTACGCCACCGGCAGCGTAGAGGGTGACAGTTGGGTCGGCGGACTAGCCGGGAGGAATATAGGCACTATCACCACAAGCTGCGCCGTTTGCAGTGTATTGGGAGATTGGACGATCGGAGGGCTGGTCGGACTCCAAGATGGCACGATCATCGCAAGCTACGCCACCGGCGGCGTGTCGGGTGAGCAACGGGTCGGCGGACTGGTCGGGACTAATGTCGGCGAGGTCATTACTAGCTACGCTACTGGCCGGGTTTCGGGCAACAATATGTTCGGAGGGCTGATAGGAAAAACCGACGGCAATGGCACGGTTATTGACAGCATTTGGGACACTCGAAGCACCCACCAGAGAGGCGGAGTCGGAGACGGAGACACCACCGGCGCCGTTGGCGGGACCACTGCCGATTTGCAGTCGCCCACCGGTTATACCGGGATATACAACGGTTGGAACATCGACTTGGACAATGCCGACCAGGACTTCGACCCCGCCACAGGGGGCGATGACTCTTGGGACTTTGGCAACTCTGGGCAGTATCCTACACTGAACGTTGACTTTGACGGTGACGGCGAGAAAACCTGGTGGGAGTTTGGCAAACAGATCGGTAACCGGCCAACGCCTACGCCGACCCCTACGCCCAGGCCGACTCCGACACCCACACCAACGCCTACGCCCGAGCCGACTCCGACTCCAACGCCCACGCCCACTCCAGAGCCGACACCGACTCCAACGCCCACTCCCGAGCCGACACCGACTCCCACACCTACGCCTGAGCCGACTCCGACTCCAACGCCCACACCTACGCCTGAGCCGACTCCGACTCCAACGCCCACACCTACGCCCGAGCCGACTCCGACTCCAACGCCCACACCTACGCCTGAGCCGACTCCGACTCCAACGCCCACACCTACGCCTGAGCCGACCCCAATCCCGGCACCAATGTCCACACCCACAGCTGCTCTAACGGAGACACCGACACCAACCCTCACGCCAGCGCCAACACAAGCGGCGGCTCCGCCCACGAACACTCCCACGCCAACTGAACCTGCAAGTCCGGCAACAGCAACAGCGACGCCGGAACCCACGCGCGCTGCGGAGTCCGGCGGAGCCTGCGGCTTACCGGCAGGTCCGGCGCCCATGGGTGCGGCGGCGATCAGCCTGTTCTTGTTAGTGGCCCCGTTGGGCATGATCGGGGGACTGAAATATCGTTCGCGGAGACGGCGGGACGGCGACGACACGGCAGGGTAGCGGCGGTATCGGCGCGCCCTATCCCGTTGCCTGGGCTGGGTTCTCCATTGGTTGACAGCAAAGCAATCGCCAGTAACGGAGTTTCACGCTTCCCTACATACCGGAGACTTTCGTGAGCCTAGGCCCTCTCGGCCGGAGTCTCAACACCTTAAAGGCCCCGGTAGTTGCTACCGGGGCCTCATCCTGTGGAGCGATCTATGGCCCTCCGCTCACGTTCGCCGTGTACCGCCTGAGCAGCACGTAGTCGTCTCCGACGTATCTCCCAAGCTGAATGATCACTGTGCCCGCCTGGCAACCCACCAGCCTGACCGTCCAGCCGTCCCGCAACGTGTAGCCGGTGTAAGACGTGCTTTCGCAGGCTTCGCTAACGGATGGCGGAGAAGAACTGCCCGTCGACCCCACCGCGCCAGTGCTGCCAGGCCACACGTTCACCCCAAGGTCGATGCGCTCCACGCCAGTCCCACGCACCGTGAATTCGCGCCACTGCCCGTCGACCGTGATACTCATCCAGCCACCGGCCGATGACAGTTCCCCAAAGAGGGCGGTGAGCAGGCACTCCTTTTTGTGCAGGTAACTGCCCATCACGGGCCTCTCCGGGGCCACCGTGACCTCCGCCGTCTTCGTGGCAACCAGTTTGTTGGACGGACTTTCTCTCACTTCCGCCGTGACCGTCCCGAACTCCCGACGCCCACAGGCGATGAGCGGGAAGTAGAATTTGTAGATTCGGTGTCCGGTGAGATTGGCGAAACCGAGGTTCCGCTGAGCGCATTGATTGGAGAAGCCAAGTCCGCGCTCAGTCGCAAGGCTGATGTAATATCTCTTGTTGCGGTCGAGGCCGCTGATGGAGACATTGGCATCGACGCACCCTTGCCGTTCCATGAGGGGCTTCAGTCCGCCAAGCCTGAGTACGGGCGGTGGGTCAACGGTTTCCCCGCCAACCCCGTCCGAGCGTCCCCTGTCCCCGTGGCCGGGGGTGCCGCACAGCGGTATCGTCGTTGCGGTTGGTGGCGGTACGGGGGTGTTCGTTGGCCCCGTTCCACCACCACCGGGGTTCGGCGGTCTGGGTGGAACAGGCGTGTCCGTGGGCGGAATTGGCGTGTTCGTTGGAGGAATGAGCGTATCCGTTGGAGCAGGCGCAATCGTGATTGGAGGTCGTGGCGTATCCGTGGGTGGTGGTTGGGGCGTGTTTGTCGGCGGAGGAACCGGAGTGTCCGTAGGCGGCGGTGGGTCTGTCGGTGGTACCGCCGTTGGTGGGCGCGGAGTTGACGTAGCTGACAAGCAGGATTCGTGAAGGGGAAATCGATCACAAAACGGCACTCCCGTTGGAGGCGTCGTCGGTGGTGGTTGCGTCGGGACTGCGGTGTGCTGGTCGCACAGCCAATGGTCCCAACAAGAATGCCTCTCCTCGTCGTCCCCGCCTCCTCCGTCTTCTTGGGCTGAGACTTGAGCGATAGCGATGATCAAGGCCGTGACCGCCAAGACCAGCAGTGCGGCGGCGAATGCCCGCCTGAGAGGGGTAGCCAACATGAAGTCCGCCTTCAGTGCGTGTCACCAAGGCGGCTGGAAAGTCCAAAACGCGCCCGCTAATATAGCAGCAGGGTTTCCACAACCCTTGGACTCGCCGCGAGCAACGCCTCGGTGCGGGTTCATCCGAGAGCTCCAGTGGTCCTTCACTGGAGCTCTCTTGTCGCCCGGTAGTCTGAAACACCACCCGTTGTCTACCGGGGCCTATCGTTTCGCCCGAGCGGATCGCAGCGGCGGTGCTCAAACGCAAAATACCACCCTGCTGTGAATATACAATGTAAAAGTGGCCCTTATTCGGTGGCAGTATCGTGAATATTCTCAGGGAAATGTATAATCGTGGCCGATTGCCACCTGTTCGCAAGGATTCGCTCAGCAATCTGTTTCGGCGCGCCGGGACGCTTGGGCGCCACGGTCCGATTAAGAGAAGATGGGGCCTCTCATATGACCCAGTCCGACATTCCCCGCCCTGAGACTCAGCCCCCTGGGGACCGCCTGTCCCGGCTCAGCGAGGCCAGCCTTCGCATCAACGAGACCCTCGAATTCGACAACGTCCTCCAAGAGGTAGTGGAGAGCGCGAGGACGCTCACCGGCGCCCGCTACGGGATGATGGCGACGCTGGACCAGCCAGGCGGCTCAGCGCGCTTCTTCAGCTCCGGGACCACCGCCGAAGAGCGGCGCTCTCCTTCAACCGGGAGGCGGTGCGGCTCATGGAGGCCGTGCGGCTGCCCGACCGTCCCCCGGAAGACCTGCTCCAAGTCCTGACCGTCCGGCGCTTCGATGGGCAGGCAGTGTCCCTCGCGGACTTTCCCTTGGCCCAGGTGCTGAGCAGGGGCGAGACGGTGCGGGCCGAGGAGATAGTCCTGAGCGTACCCGATGGCCGGTCGGTCACGCCACTCCACATCGCCCCGCACCAAGTCGTGGACGCTGGTGACGCCCTCGGTGGGCATGGCAAACCGAATAACCCCGGGTTCGGAAGACGAGGCCCGGCGCGCCGCCCGGTCGTCGGGGCTTAGGTAGCGGCAATCGCAGAGGTTTCCACCGGCGTTGGGCCGTTCCCGGCGTGCCTGTTCCAGCTTCTCCCGGCTGCAGTGGCAATGATAGGCGTTGCCCTGTTCCACCAGCCGCCCGGCCAGGCCGTGGTAGACCTCCAGTCTTTGAGACTGGAGGTAAGGGCCATAGGGGCCGTCCACCTCCGGGCCTTCGTCCCAATCGATGTTCAGCCAGCGCAGTCCATCCAGCA
This sequence comes from Dehalococcoidia bacterium, assembly GCA_965220625.1. GTDB lineage: Bacteria > Chloroflexota > Dehalococcoidia > Lucifugimonadales > UBA3495 > VXOI01. The sequence goes on along the minus strand of CBDCQN010000001.1, from coordinate 930,243 downwards.
TGGACTCCAACGCGCGGGGCTCGAGGCGGGCCTGGGTCGGTGTCTTGGACCCGCACGATGAACCGGCCCCCGTGGTGACGGGCAAACAGCCAGTTGAAGAGCGCCGTACGGATATTGCCAATGTGCGGCTGCCCCGTGGGGCTGGGAGCAAAACGAACGCGGACCTCGCCGGTCAAAACAGGACTCCGAACAAAGTGAAACAGGCTGACCGATATTGGACCATGCGTCAGAATCGCCGGTTGAGTGCCACATAGGCCAGAGCAGGCTCTTTTTTATCCCCTCCCCCCTCCCCATGTTCCTAGCGTCCTCCTCGATCTGTTCGTTTTCCACTCCCGCCCTCAGCAGGGTCGTCTTTCCGTCTATGAAATCATCCTCCACACCGCGCTTCTCACGGTTCCCCCAGTCGTCGATCTCTCGCTGTCGTTCCGAACAACCAGTTAGCAATTCAGATATGCTGTCCGTTTTAGGGGCGTCCGTGCTAGGCTAACCAGACAGGCCACCGGACAGGTCGTCGTATGCGAGGATGGACGCGGTGGCTAAGAGTACTATGGGGGCGCTGAGGAGACTTCTCAGAGAAATTGGGGAACCCCCTTGCAGGCTTGGGTTGGGCGATTGCTAAATCCCGCCTGCTCCCGAAGGTGGTCCGCAGGGGGGCACGATTGTGCCCAAACCATGCCGAACACCTTCGGATACGAGTGAAAGATGCAGAGGGATTCAGCGAGACAATTGCATCGCTTGGGTTGACTGCTTGTCATCCCTCTCCCTAAAGTGTATAGACAGAACAGGACGCAATTATGCCCAACGCGAAGAAGCAGCGAGGCTGGCCGGTGGAACATCCTAGACCGGAGCGAATTGACGCGTCGCCTGAAGAGATCGCAGAAGTGGTGCTGAGAGCAAAGCAAAAGCAAGCGTGGCGGTTCGAGCGGGAACGAAGCGACGGCAAAACTGTTGAGAAGGCGATGCCCCTGTAAATTCAGGAGACCCGAATGACAAGTCAGGCGGTGGTAGACCACATAGAGCTAGCTAGAGAGTTCCTTCATAGAAGCAAGGAGTATCTTGCGGTCGGTGACCTGCATCAGGCGTCAGAGAAAGGATGGGGCGCCGCGTCCCACATGGTCAAGGCGGTAGCCATTGCCAACATGTGGGAATACGAACATCACGACCAATTCGACAACGTTGTAGTGAATGCTGGTAATAAGTACCGTCAGCCCAGCCTTATCAGAACATCAGACGCCGCCCATGCGCTTCACATCAGTTTCTACAAACGTAAGCAGTACATAGACGCTAGTGCTACAAGAAGGCGAATTGAGGATGTGGAGTCTATGATTGACATCCTGCAACCCTTCATTCTTGAGTAATCTAGGCTATCAAACCTCTGTACGACAACCGCCTCCCTTCCGCACCCCTCGCCATCGCCGCCATCTGGTCCACCGTATCCATCGGCCTGGCGTTATGCCTGCCTTCTAATTCCTTGGCGTAGCGGTGGAGGTGCTTGACCTACAGGCGGTGGTGCGCTCCGTCGATCCCACCTTTGAAGGTCGCCCAGAAGCCCTCAACTCCGTTTGTGTGGGCCATCCCCTTAACGTATTCTCCAGCGCCGTGGGCGACGGCCTCATGGTGTCGAGGAAGCCTTTTGTAGGCCGCGTATTCGTCGGTATAGACTATGGCGCATCTTGGGTGTTCTTGACCACAAAACCTTGGAGCGTGGCCTTGTTGGTGTGTTCTACAACCTCGGTGCGAATCTGGTTAGTTCCCCGGTCCTTAATACCTGCTACTGGCGTCTTGCCGGCAGCCCCCCGCCCAGCCCTGAGTTTCTTCGACTCGTGCTTGTTTCTCTCTGATCGGCCGACGTAGGTCTCGTCGGCCTCGACAGGCCCCCCGAACTTCTCGGCTGTCTCGTCATCCCAAGTTTCGCGGATGGGGTGTTCCATGAACCAAGCTGACTTCTGGGTGATCCCCTAGTCCCGGTGTAGTTTCATCGAACTGACGCCCTTGAGGTTGGTGGACATCATGGAGTCCTCGATGATGGTGCCCACTTTGACTGCGAAGACCCCGTTGGCCGTAGGCCACACATACCCGCCTAACCGTTCCGCAGCACCTCCAACGCTTGGTCAAGGTCCGGGGGCAGCGGGGAGCGCAGTTCGACCGCAGCGCCGGTTTCAGGGTGGCTGAAACCCAGTTGATAGGCGTGAAGGAAGTGCCGGTCCAACAGCGGGCTGCGCTTGCCGTAGACGCCGTCACCGACGATGGGATGGCCAAGGTAGGCGAGGTGGACCCTGATCTGATGGGTGCGGCCCGTCTCCAAGGAGAGCTCCAACAAGGTCGCGCCTGGCAAACGCTCCACGACCCGGTAGCCGGTCCGGGCTTCCCTGCCTCCGGCGACGACTGCCATCCGGGTCCGCACCCTGGGGTGGCGGCCCACCGGGGCGTCAATTCGGCCATGTTGCTGGCTAGGAACGCCTTCCACCAAGGCCAGGTACCCTTTGCTGACGGTCCGGTCTTTGATCTGGGCCGAGAGGCTGTTATGGGCGTCCTGGGTCTTGGCGGCCATTATCAGGCCCGAGGTGTCTTTGTCCAAACGATGAACGATGCCAGGCCTGACCTCCCCGCCCACGCCTTCTATGTCTGGGCAGAGGGCCAGCAGGGCGTTGACCAGCGTGCGGTCGGGGTGGCCCGGCCCCGGATGGACGGCCAGGCCAGGCGGCTTGTCCACGACGACCAGGTGGCGGTCTTGGTAAACGACCGTGACCGGCATTGCTTGGGGAACGATCGCCGCCGGCCGGGGCGGCGGCACTACCAGGGTGACCCGGTCGCCGTTACGCACCCGTTGGGCCGGCTTGGCCACCGAACCGTTGATCGTTGCCTGGCCGTCCCGAATGAGCAGCCGCAGGCGGTTTCGGGTCAGGCCGAGGTTCCGGCCGGTCAAATACTGGTCCAGTCGCGAGTCGCGGGCCTGTGGACCCTCCACGTGAAACGTATGAGTGCCCGCTCCGCTCAATCCCCGCACTCCTTCCCCGGTCCGGCCCGGGCGTCGACCGGTGGGGTTGGCGCCACGACACGCTCTCTGACCCCGCAGACGGTGCAGCGCCATCCGCCGGTCACGGAACGCATTTCTCCCTCGCAAATTGGGCACCAGTCCAAGGAGGAACCGGCCTGCTGCCGGGAGGAGGATCGCTCGGCCCCGATGAACAGCCAGGCCAGCAAGACCAGCCCGGTGACTATCGAGGCGTCGGCCACATTGAACACCGGCCAAGGGCCGATGTCCACCCAGTCGGTCACGTGACCCAACCGCACACGGTCGAGCAGGTTGCCCACGGCGCCTCCTATCTGCAGGCCCAGGCTCAACCGCAAGAGACCCGAAGGCAACCGCTGGCTACGGTAGATGATCACCAGCACCGTGATCCCCACCAAGGACACCAGGATCAGCGGTGTGTTCTGGTCTTGGAATAGTCCGAAGGCGCTGCCGGTGTTGAAGGTATGGGTTATACGAACGAAGCCGGTGGCGGGAAACGATTCCCGCAGGACCAGCAACTCCCGGACCAGGAACTTGCTGAACTGGTCGATCAGGAATACCAGGATGGCCAACTGGATCAGGAGCAGGTCTTTGTAGATGGGCGGACGCGGGCTCGCGTCGCCCGCCGTCATGCCGGAGGGTAATCGTAGCCGAAACATCCCAGGTTACTTCAGTTGCTCGATGAAAAACCGGGCCACTTCGGGCACCAATCTGGCCTCTTGGCCGTACCAGAAATGGTCTACGCCTGTGAATATCTGGCTCTCCGGGGGCCGGCCGAAGGACTTCAGCTCTTCTTCCAGTTGGTCCGATTCCACCAACCGGTCACGATCACCGGCAACAACCAAGGCCGGCTTCTTGCTCGTCTTCAGCGTACTGTCGGTTATGTAACGCAGGGCCGGGGAGACCAGCGCCAGGGCGTTGGCCTCTTTTTGTAGTTCTTCGTGACGCAGAATGACGCCGGACCCGAAAGAGTACCCGACCAGGCCGACCTTGCCCCTGAAATCGGGCCAGGCCTTCATCAAATCAAGGGCTCCCAACGCCTCCTGGTGCTCCAGCGCTCCCTCGGCGTGCTCCCCCTCGCTACTCCCGACGCCGCGGAAGTTGAACCTCAGGGTAACGAAGCCCTCCTCGACCAGTCCGAACGCCAAGGCCAAGACCACGTTGTTGTCCATTGACCCGCCGTGCAGCGGGTGCGGATGACAAATAACGACACCGGGCCAGGGTCCGCCCTGGGCGTCGGGTTGGGCGACTACGCCCTCGAAGGTCAGTCCCTCGGTCTTGAACGAAACGGCGCTCTGTCGCACGGCCAACTCCTGCGGGGGTGTCTGGTTCAACGAGTAGCTCCATCTTAGGAGACGCCCCGCGCCATTGGCAAGCGCGGCCCCGGCTCGCGCCTTGAGAGCGCGCCAACGGTGGCCTATACTGGCCCAATGAAGATTAACCGGATCACAATCAAGCCCGGTGTCTGCGACGGCAAGCCCATCATCCGCGGTATGCGTATCACAGTCGAGTTCGTCCTCAGGCTGATGGGCAGCGGGATGAGCGCCGAGGACATCGTCCGAGAGTACCCGGAACTCGAACTCGAAGACGTCTACCAGTGCTCCATATATGCGGCGTGGTTGGCAAGCGGAGAGACCCACTACATTGTCGAAAACCTTGAGGAATGAGGTTTATTGCGGACCTGAATATTCCACCAACTACCGTAGACTTCCTCAATGACATCGGCCACGACGCCGAGCGTGTAACATCGTTCCTGCCGCCTACCGCATCCGATGAGGAGATTCTGGCCGTAGCAATCGAAACACAGCGGATAGTGCTAACGGCTGACCGGGATTTTTCAACGCTAATCTATTTGTCCGGATTGGGAGAGCCGTCATTGGTGCTGCTCAGGCTTTCCAGCATGACTCCTGCCCATTTAAATCGGGTGTTAGCGCGCAACCTCCCCACAGCGGAACTGCATCAAGTACCCGGATTCATGGCAACCATACAAGACAACCGCATAAGAGTTCACTTGTTCCGTAGATAATGCTGAGATTTGTGAGGTCCAAATGAAACTGATTGATTTGCGCAGCGATACCGTAACCCAGCCTACCGACGAGATGCGTCGCGCCATGGCCGCCGCGGAGGTGGGGGACGACGTCTTCGGCGAGGACCCCTCCATCAATGAACTCCAGGAACGGGCCGCTGCCGTTCTGGGCAAAGAGGCGGGGCTGCTCACCTCCAGCGGGACGATGAGCAACCTCATCTCGACCCTGGCGTACAGCAGCCACGGCGACGAGATTGTCATGGGCGACCAAGCCCACATGTTCTGGAACGAATCGGCGGGACAGGCCGCCCTCGCCGGGGTCCAGACCCGGCTGGTGCCCAACGATTCCCAAGGCCGGATGGACCCCGAAGATGTCGCCGCGGCCATCCGCCCCCCAGGCAACCTCCACTTCCCCAGGACGAGCATGCTCTGCCTGGAGAACACGCACAACCGGTGCAGCGGCGGAGTGTTGACCCCCGAAGACACCAAGTCGGTCTCCGACGTGGCCCACGAGGCCGGCGTGCCGGTGCACTTGGACGGCGCGCGCATATTCAACGCCGCCATCGCTCTGGAAGTGCCGGCCGCCGAATTGGTGCGGGAGGTGGACGACCTCAGCTTCTGCCTCTCCAAGTCCCTGAGTTGCCCGGTGGGTTCGGTGTTGGTGGGCTCCCAAGAGTTCATCGACAACGCCCGCCGCTGGCGCAAGATGCTGGGCGGCGGAATGCGGCAGGCGGGGGTCCTGGCCGCCGCCGGACTGGTGGCGCTGGACACGATGGTGGACCGCTTGGCCGAAGACCATCAAAACGCCAGGCGTCTGGCCCACGGCTTGGCCAATATCGACGGGTTGAACGTAGACCCGGAGCAGATCCAGACCAACATCGTCTTCTTCGAGGTCGACACAAAACTGGGGACCGCCGCTGACATGATCGCGGCGTTGGAGCGGCAGGACGTCAAAGTCTCCTACCCCGGCAAGCAGTCCATCCGCATGGTCACCCACCGCCACATCACCCCCGAGGACATCGAAGAGGCCCTCTCCCGCACCTCCACGGCAGCGCGCGAGTTGCGGGACGGAGCGTAAGCGGGACCAGGGCATTTGGTATACTTCCGGCGGAATTACACTGAGCCAGCCGAGGCTGCGATGTCGACCCACCTGACGACCGTTTACTCCATGCTGCCCTACCGCCGCCAGGGGGATATAGACTACGCCGCCCTCGATTTCGACCCCAACGAAAGGGAGTTGCCGCCCGACCACATGGAGCAGCGCCGCGAAATAGACGAAGTCATGAATCTCTTGACCTCCTGGTTCACTGACTTCAACCGCCGTCCCGACGTCTTTCTAGACGGGGGGACCATCCTCTGTTACGACCCCAACAACCTGAATGTCCGCGTCGCTCCCGACGTATATCTCGCCTTCGGCGTCGAAGCCGAGACCATTCGCCCGCGCAAACTCTACCTTCCCTGGGAGGTGGGCAAGCCGCCGGACTGGGTGTTGGAAGTCGCTTCCGAAAGCACGGCCCGCGTGGACGTGGACCGGAAACCCGCCGTCTACGCTCAAATCGGCGTCCCCGAATTCTGGCGGTTCGACCCCACCGGCGGCGATTATTACGGCGCTCCGTTGCTTGGCGAGAGGCTGGTTGCCGGCGCCTACCAGCCGATAGAACTGACCACCGGACCCGACGGTATTCTCAAGGGTTACAGCGATGCCCTCCAACTCAGCCTGTCCTGGGCCGACGGCTGGCCCCGCTTCTACAACCCGGTCACCCGGACTTACCTCTCCACTTGGGAAGACGATAAAAACGCCCTGTTGGCCGCCGAGGCCGCGAGGGACGCCGCCGAGGCGGAAATCCAGCGTCTGCGGGAGGAATTACGCCGCTTGCGGCCGGACGGCTGATCCATCTCGGAAACATCGGAGGTATAGACCATGTCCGACGCCGAACTGAGGATAATCGCCCCTACCGCCATTGTTGGCTACGGGTTCCAAGAGAGTTCCTTGGAGCGCGCTCTGGAGAAGGACCCGCATCTGATCGCCTGCGACGCCGGCAGTACCGACCCAGGGCCGAATTACTTGGGGATGGGCAAGGCTTTCGTGGGACGCGACGCCGCCAAACGCGACCTCGCCCTCATGCTGCAGGCGGCGGTGGACCGCAACATCCCCATGCTCATCGGCACCAGCGGCGGGGCCGGCGGCGACGCCCACCTGCAATGGACCCGTGAGATCGTGGAGGAGATCGCTCAAGAGAACAGCCTCCATTTCCCAATGGCGCTCATCCACTCGGAACAGACCAAAGACTACGTCATGGACAAGCTGGACCAAGGCCGTATCGAGCCCCTGTGGCCGTTACAGGCATTGCAACAGGACACGGTGCGGAGGAGCACCAATATCGTGGGAATGGCCGGGACCGAACCCTACATCGAGGCCTTGAACGGCGGGGCCCAGGTGGTGCTCTGCGGCCGGTCCGACGACGCGGCCATCTTCGCGGCTCTGCCCATCAAAGAGGAGTTCGACCCGGCCCTCGGCTGGGTCGCCGGGAAGCTGCTGGAATGCGGGGCGGCCTGCGCCGTGCCGCGTCAGAAGTACGGCAGCGAGGGTATCAGCGTCACGGTGCGCGAGGACCACATTGTGGTGGAGCCCAACCACGAGGGTCTGGCCTGCACTCCCCTCAGCGTGTCCACCTTCTTCCTGCACGAGAACGAAACTCCCATTCACCACACCGAGCCTTCCGGCGTGTTGGACCTGAGCGCCCTGGAATGTGAGGCCGTGGACGACCGGACGGTCAAAATCACCGGGGCCAAGTTCCTGCCCCGCGAGAAATACACGATCCGCTTGGAAGGCGTTGAGCTCGTGGGGTACCGTTGCATCTGCGTGTCCCTGACCCGGGACCCGGTGCTGGTGCAGTGCATCGACGATTACCTCGACCGGGTGCGGGCGTTGGTCGCCACCCGTGTCGACGGCATGGGCGTGGGTCCCGACGAATACTCGCTGATTTTCCGGGTCGTCGGCAAAGACTCGGTAATGGGGGAACGGGAGCCGGTGCGCGAGGTGCGGGCCCACGAGTTGGGCGTCATCATGGAGGCGGTGGCCCCGACCCAAGAGCTGGCCAACGAGATCCTGGGGCTGGCCCGCCAGGCCGGCAAAAACCTCCACTACGACGGCAAGCTCTGCGACGAGGGCTGCCTGACCTTCCCCTACTCGCCCTCCGACATCCCCGCCGGCCCGGTCTACCAATACAACATCCTCCACGCCGTAGAACCCGACAACCCCCTCGAAATGTTCCCCATAGAATACGTAACGGTGTAGGAATTTCAGGTCAGCCAGGATTGGGAGGGGTGCAATGACCACGTTCGAGCAAGGATTCTCCGATGCGGAGAAGGCGGCCGATTCGGTGTTAAAAGCCTTGGGCAGCGTCTCCACGATAGCCAGGCAACTGCGAAAGGCCGCGCAAGACGGCAATATCGCCGCCGTGAGAAGGTCGAGCGAACGGCTACAGGACAGTCTTGGCCTCATGGGGCAAGAGGTTACCAACGCCGCTGATGCCTGGCCGTTCGGGCCCGAAGAAGAGCAAGGCTATCTGCAAGAACATTACGCGGAAGAGCTCAAAGAAGAAGCCAGGAAGAAGAATATTCAGGTGTATGACCGGGACGGCAGATTGATCGTTCACCCGTCCGTAGTAAGGGTCATGCCGGGCGAACGGGCAGTGCAAATAAACCGCAGGCAAACGTCAACGATTCGCCCGACGAAAATCGTATCGACCTTGGAGAGTCTTCAGAAGAGTCCTCCCCGCTTCCGGCCACAGGCATTCCTCGACTCGCTGTACGAAGCCTACGCCGCTCTTACCCGGGCCAGCCAATCCGACACGCTGAAGCTAGGAGAACTCGGTCAGGTCGTTCAATTGGCGCGAATCTACGATCTCGTCACCGGACTGCCGGGCCACCGCCGCGAATACACCCAACTGGACTTTGCGAGGGACCTTTACAGTCTGGAGGCCAGCAGCGTGAGGGAAGTGCGATCAGGGGCTAGAGTTTCGTTTCCCGCTTCAACCGGCACCAGACGCACCATCGGAACAATATCGTTTGTCGGACCGAACGGAGAGCCGGTCGTCTATTACGGCATCCAATTCACGGGAGGCGGCCGATGAGCAGCACCCTGCCCGTAGAGGATTGGCTGGGTGTAATCAGGGACGAATATCTCCAGGGGTTCGTGAAGGACGGCGGCTCGTCCATTAAGTTCGTGGTGCCGGCCGGGATTGACCTCCACTTGGCTGGGGTTTTGAAGGCCGCCTTAACTGAGTTGGCTGTCGGACTTGACTACGCGGTGGTCGGCGTAGACGCCGGGGAAACACGGGTCCACATGCCGCAAGAGATATTCTTCAAGGTGGCCGGTCAAATCGACTGGAAGCTGCTAGCCCGGCGGGTTATTCTGCGGCTGGCGACGGAATCCGGCTACCGGATTGAGGGCGTCAAACCAGATCTAGGATCCCCAATCCTCGGGGCGATAGCGGCCAGCAGTGCGGTAGATGAGCAAATCATAAACATGCAACTGCAGAGAAGGTTGCCACAGGCTGTAACCCGGAACAGCAATATGTCGAAGGACTTCCGGGTGGCTATGACCCAACTGTGTCTTGTCGAACTGAGCGGTACCGGTGAGGACAACGAGACTTCGCCTTTAATCGAGTGGCTGACCGGATCGAACCGGAGAATCTCCAACGTCAAGAATTACTTAATCTATAACAGCATTACCCGCACCAACGCCAGGCACTTCTTCGAGTCACTTTTGCATTGGGTCAAATACGCTGGCCGCGCGGGAACCCTGATCCTTATTGACAATTCCAGGGTTACACTGCCCCGAAATCCGCGGGATGGTTTGCACTACTACACCCGGCCCTCGGTGATGGACCACTATGAGCTCCTCCGCGAGTTTATCGATGGAACCGACCGCATGAACAGCAGCCTGATGGTGGTGGTAACCGACCCGGATTTTCTCAACGAAGAGGGCAGGGGCTATGGGATTTATCAAGCCCTTAGGGGAAGGATTGCCGACGAGGTCCGCGATCGCACCCTAGCCAACCCCATGTCGTCGCTAGTGCGATTGGCTTGAACGTCTTGGAGTAATCGACATGGAACAAGAATTTTTCCCTAACCGGCTGGCGTATAGAAGGGCTCTCGAAGCCATGCGCAGCGGCGTACCCAACCGGGACGTAGTCGCAGTACTCGGTTCCAACCAGCCCGATGCTGAACGGGAGTTTTCCGGGCTGATTGCGAGGTTGTCGGATGGACAAGACCCGCCCGATTCCAGTCTCGGTATGCTGGTCGCCGGTGATTTCGGCAGCGGAAAATCGCACCTGCTGGAGTTCCTGCAAAACGTCGCATTGACTCAAGGCTTCGTATGCAGCCGGGTAGTCATCAGCAAAGAGACCCCGTTGTTCGACTTGGAAAAGGTTTTCAAGGCCGCGGTGGAAAATGCCCGCGTACCCGGGCTTACCGGCCACATGGTTGAAGAAATAGTTTCGAGGCTAAGGTACGACTCCGATCCATATGCCCGCTTTTCCGAATGGTCGAACAGAGGGGACAACGGCCTGAACCGGCTCCTGCCTGCTACGTTGGTCCTGCACGAAAAGCTTAACGGCCAAGAGGAACTGTCGAACAAAATCTCTTGGTTCTGGTCCGGGGACAAGATTGAGCTAAAGGCCGTGCGAGATGGGCTCAAGTCTATCAATCAGCAACAAGCATATTCCTTCAAGTCTCTGCCAGCCCGCCAATGGCCGCGGCAGAAACTCAAATTTGTTCTCGAGCTGATTAAAGCCGCCGGGTACCGGGGCTGGGTGATTCTTATGGACGAAATCGAACTCGTTGCCAATTACAGCGTGCTGCAGCGCGGCAGGTCATACGCAGAAATCGCCCGCTGGATGGGACAGGTCGCGGAAGAGAACTACCCCGGTCTGGTGCTGGTTGGCACGGTTACTGCGGATTTTGCAAGCGTCGTGCTGGACCAGAAGGAAGACCGGGACAAAGCCGCCGAGAGACTCAGAGCCAGGCAACGCGAGGAAGACGCCATCACGGCGGCCCGCGCCGAGACAGGGATGCGACTGATCGAGCGCGGCGTCCGCTCGTTGGCCGAACCCGATAACGACACCCTTTCGACCATTTACGACCGCCTGCGAAAAGTCCATTCCGAGGCATACGGATGGGATGCGCCGCAGATTGCACACGGCATAGGCGTCGGCGTGCGGCGGAGAATGAGGTCATACGTCCGTCGGTGGATCAACGAATGGGACTTGCGCCGTCTATATCCAGAGTCCGAGCCGGACATTGAAGAGAACGAGTTGCAATTTAGCTACGGAGAAGACACAACGTTAGAGCATTCACACTCTGACGACGAAGCGCCGTCAGTGCGAGAGGTCGATAGACCTCCCCAGCTGTATTAGGAACTGCTGCATTGCCGGTACCTTTCCGTGACTTGGGCGAAGAAACACCGTCCGGCGTGGCCGGCTTTCTACGGTTCGTAGATGAACCTGATGGCCGGGGCGTTCGCGGGGCCATGTTCGTTATGTCTGCCCGCGGCGAACCGCTGGATTTCATATTCACCAGGGCCGATGTCCGCTCCGGAGTTCTCTGGCGAGCGGGAGACGCAAGAAGGCAGACGGTATTGGCTCTGGCCAAAGTGTTGTTCGAGGCGGCCAGCCGGGTGCCCGACGTAGTGCTTGCCTTGGCCAAGGAAACGCCGCCAAGGGTGTTCACCGAAGACCTGATAGTGCAAGTACCGCTCTGTCGCGTTGCGACTGGTGATCCGGGGCCAATGGCGCTTTCAGAAACGCCGGAGCACATCTCAGATTCCCTCACCTTGATCTGGGTCAACCCTTTCCCCGCGCCGGGGGATCCGGGCAGAGAGACCATCGAACTCCTCGACAGCCGTCAATTGTTGCTTGAACCGTTTGAGCGGGCCATGTTGGGCTTGGAAGAAGGGTTGGGAAGCTGATGCCTACGACCGCATGGTGGATAATACCCCGCACCCGGAGGCGGCCCCTCCGGCAGCGCGAGCCCCGGCGGCCTCAGCCAAGCGCGGAAGCGACGTTACGGTTAAGTGTACCGGAGGTTCGAACGTCCGTCCCGGAATTTATCCCTTGCCAGCCCACCAACGCAGAGCTGGCCGCGCGGTTGGAGCAGGTTGCCGCCGTAGTCCCGGAATCGGTCACCTCAGTCAGCCTGACCGGGCTGTCTGCCAACTCGGGCAGTGCGCCAGCCCCGCGCTCCGATAAGCCATCCCCTAAAACATCGGATACGCGGAGCAGCCTTGTCAATCCTCGGAAAGTGACGAAACCGTCGTTGGCCTCGCGGTTACGTGTCTTACTGGCCCCCCCGTTGGCGTCCCTGATGCCCGGCCCTCACACGGTCCTCGAATGGCCAGGCGACCTGATGCCGTTCCAAGAACACGGTGTCGGCGCATTGATCGCCAGCAACCGCCTGCTCTTGGCAGACGACATGGGGCTGGGTAAGACCCTTCAGGTCATAGCCGCCCTGCGTATCCTGTTTATCCGCCGTGAGATCGAGTCTACTTTGATCGTCGCCCCTGCCAGCATCCTCGACCAATGGCGCCGGGAACTACACAAGTGGGCGCCAGAACTCAGGGCCATTGTTATCCGCGGCCCTGTTACCGATCGGGCTTGGCAATGGACCGCCCAGGTTCACGTCACCATTGTCGGCTACGAAACTCTGCGGTCGGACGTAGGTGGCGGCGCTCATTCGCCCCCTCTGCGCAGGACCTGGGACGTGGTGGTCGCCGATGAGGCCCAGCGCGTCAAGAACCGGCACGCCACCAGTAATGCCGTTAAAGGGCTGAAACGACGCCGTTCCTGGGCCCTCACCGGGACGCCCTTGGAGAATAACGAAGAGGAACTTGCCTCCATTGTAGAGTTCGTAGACCAGGACGAACTGGTTTCCGAAAAGCGTTACTCGCCCGGTTTGGTGCTCCGTCAGCGCCATCGGGAGTTGCAGCTTAGACGCAAAAAGATAGACGTCCTTGCCGACCTTCCGCCCAAACTCACCGCTACTTTGAACATCGAGCTTCCGAAGCAGCAACGCGACAGCTACGACCGGGCTGAGCGGGAAGGAATCATCCATATCCGGGAGTTGGGGGCCGACGCGAGGATTGAGCACGTACTCGAGCTGATCGCCCGGCTGAAGCAGATCTGCAACGCCGATCCGAAGACCGGACAGTCGGCCAAGATCGACGATATACGCCAACGAATTGAAACCCTGAGCCAGCAGGGCAGCCGCGCCCTCGTCTTCTCCCAATACACCAGCGCGGCATTCGGAGTAGCGGCCGTCTCGGATGCGTTGAGAGAATTCAGTCCCCTTTCCTTCACGGGCGAACTTTCGCTTGACGAACGTCGCTCTGTGCTGGACCGGTTCAGGGCCGACGACAGGCATAAGGCCCTGGTGCTCTCGTTGCGGGCCGGGGGAGTGGGGTTGAATCTGCAGGAAGCGTCCTACGTGTTCCACGTGGACCGTTGGTGGAATCCGGCCATCGAACGCCAAGCTGAAGACCGCAGTCACCGGTACGGGCAAACGGTCCCGGTCCACGTGTTCAAATACTCCTGCATTGACACGATAGAAGAGCGTATCGATGCAATATTGGAGCAAAAACAGGAGCTATTCGACGAACTGGTGGATGACGTAAGCCTCGACCTAGAGACGGCCTTATCCACCGACCAACTCTTTGGCCTCTTCGGGTTGGAGCCGCCCCGAAGACCCAAACCCTGAGTCTCCATCGGTCAATGGATCGATGAGTCATTACCGTGGAAATAGAGGCGTTGAATGCCGCGCATCCAACACATCGCCGTAATCTGCCGCAGCAAAAACGCCAACCCCTTCCTGCTGACCCACGTCGTATTTCCCAGACCGCGAAACCTTCAACAAGGTCCAGGCGTCGGTGGCGCGTTGCACTATTGACTCCACGTGATCCAATCCTTCGCCGACAGGGCCACCGAGAGTCTATTTCAAACAGAGCAAAGTCGCCGCTTTAACGCAATCTCCCGAGTCGCTCTACGCAAGCTCGTCCAGTTGAACCAAGCTCGTGCCCTTAGCGACTTGGCCGTTCCACCCGGCAACCGGCTGGAATCTCTTCAAGGCGACCTGTCGGGTTTCCACTCCATCCGCATCAACGACCAGCGGCGCATCGTTTTCCGGTGGACGGACTCCGGACCGGAACAGGTTGCCATCGCCGATTACCATTGACAAAGCTAGTATAACGCCATACGTTATAGTAATGCAGGAACCTGTTACACCCGGCGAAATCCTCTTGGAAGAGTACCTCAAGCCTATGGGGATATCACAGAATGCCATGTCCCGCGCCATTGGAGTTTCCCCGCGGGCAATCAATGAGATCGTTCATAGCAAACGGTCCATCACGCCTGCCATGTCGATTCGCTTCGGCGCTTTCTTCGGACAGTCGGACGAGTTCTGGCACGGTATTCAGGTCGAGTGCGATTTTCGCCGGTTGGCCCGTGACAAACACAAGCTCATCACAGGCATCCAGCCGGCCTCAACCCTGAGTCACATTTCTTTACCCTGAATCAAGCACGATTTCGCTGTCTATACGGACGGGGCCCAAACGTACGACAGTCTGGTCAAGTCCCAGGGAGCGGTTAAGCACAGCACGACACAACCAGCGAATCCGGCAACTACAGAAATATCTGATGGGGAATGACCCCGTGAGTAACAGGACTGAAAAGGAAAGCGCCCGATGCCTCGCATACAAGACCTGCGAAGCCCGCAAGAACCTGGACTACGACGGCAACTGTGCGACGAGGGCTGCCTGACTTTCCCCCACTCGCCCCCCGACATCCCCACCGGCCCGGTCTACCAGTACAACATCCTCCACGCCGTGGAACCCGACAACCCCCCTGGAAATGTTCCCAATAGAATACGTGACAGTGTGAGGGAGTATGCGGGGCGAAGAGATGGGAGGCGAGTAGTTCCTTGATACCTGCGTCAAGACCCTTTTTGGAGAGCTCGTCGCACGAACCACTCCTGGAATTTGACGATGCATTCCACTCAACCGCCAGAGTGGTAGGTTACACCCATGATTTCTACAAGTACCCGGCGCGGTTCAGCCCCAGCTTCGTTCGGTTTGTATTAAATTCCTTAACGGAACCCGGGGATTACGTCCTGGACCCCTTCATGGGCGGTGGAACCACGATTGTAGAGGCTGCGGCGTCTGGGAGACTGGCTGTTGGCACTGACCTGAACGAACTCGCTCACTTCGTGACAAGAGTCAAGACCACTCCATTGAGCGACCAGGACGTCTCAGAAGTCCGCCGTTGGGTCTCCGATGTCAGCGATGAGGTCGTAAGAATTGATCCCAGTGCCCACCCCACAGAGGTTCCAGTCCGAAATATGCCGGTCGAAAGCTATTCTTTCTTCGCAGCCGCAACGAAACTTGTCGGCCGCCTTCATTTTCCGCGCCGTCGTCAGTTCGCAAAGTGCGCCCTTGTACGGGTAGGACAGTGGGCCCTCGACGCGAGATCGACCATACCTGAGGCCGACGCTCTGAGCGATGAACTTGAGAGTCGAGTCGAGAGGATGATAAGCGGCCTAGGTGAGTTTGCCACCGCCGCCAGGAACGAAGGTATATACAAAAACAAAATAACGGCCACCAGGAAACTCATCACCTCCTCCGCCGCAAACCCTTTACTAGCGAGAACTTTGAAACAGCAGCAGATACGTCCGAAGTTGATACTCACGTCCCCGCCATACCCTGGTGTCCATATGCTTTATCACCGATGGCAGGTGTTAGGAAGACGGGAGACTCCGGCACCATACTGGATCGCGGGTATTCAGGACGGCCATGGTGAGTCCTACTATACAATGGGCAGCCGATCAAAAATGGGCATAAGAAATTACTTCGCTAGTATTTCGGCCGCATTCAGCAACCTAAGGCAAATCGCTGCTCCAGACACTACAGTCGTCCAGCTTATATCATTCTCAGATAAAGCTGTTCAACTGCCAATTTACTTAAAAGCTATGAACACGGCAGGCTTTAAAGAGGCGAGTATCGGGGGGATTGATTCGCAACAGGTAAGACAGGTTCCTAACAGGAAATGGTACAACCAACGGCGGACGCGAAACGACGCAAGCCGGGAAGTGTTGTTGGTCCATCGCCCAGTTGGGTAATGGTTAAGGGTCGTACTTGAAAGTCGTCTGTGCCCTAACTCTCTAGTCCGACGTCGTCTGCAGATAAGCCGCCCAAATGCTCAATCAAGGGCAAGAGTACCGGAGCTATAGTTCTCGTTATCCTAAAGACATACTCACCAGGAGTCGGAGCGTCATCACTTTCCGATTCCTGTTCAGTTTCCTTCAACAAGGCCCACCCTATCAGGACCATGCCGAACTGCCACCTGGATTTTACTATCTCCGGGTTCTCTCTAGTTGCCTTTAATTCGGTCTTCAGGTGGACGTTATCCATATTGAGGTAATACTCGTAGGAGCCGGTGCCTCCTTCATCATTGGGCGGGTGGTACTCGGCTTTCAGGGCCGATTCCCTATCAAAGTCGTGGCGGTCCCAATGCGACTCGTAAACGAGCGTCGGGACAGGGATAGCCAATCCTTGCGGTGCATTACCGTTCGAGCTATCACCATTCCCCGGTGGAGGATTGGGAGGTGAATTACCTCCTGATGGCTTCTGGTAGGGCCCTACCGATACAACGAAAGGATTGACGAATGGTCTGATCGTCGTATCGTCTTCGACAACCAGTTCATATTTGAAGGTATCACCGACATTTGCTCCAGTCGGCAACGCCAGATTCAATGTCGCGGCACCATTGTTCAAATTAAGGTTATGATCTGGCGGTCCACCACCATTTAAAATACTGGTGTCCCGCCGCCTCACCACGTACCTGCCCGGATACTGACCACGAGTAAAATAGCCGTTCACGGCGTCTGTCTCGAACACTATGCGACTTCGCATATTGTTGGCAGTTGTTCTCTTTAGTTCCCGACCATATTCAATGTCCTTGAACCGAAAGAAGGTCGGATGTAATTCCCCACTGTACTCTTGAGGCAGCTTTACTCCCTTTGGTTTGAAGGGGTCTGACAATGGGCCGACGCGTCCGAGGAGTTGGGCGAGTGATGGAGACTTACGTATTATGGACTCCAAAACTTCCTTAAAGGGTTTCGAATCCTCCAGCTTCTTCTCCACGTCCTCACGCCGACGTTGCTCTCTAAGGTCACGCAAGAGTTGGTTCTCCTTCAGGACTGATGCCAATTCACTCTCAATAGATCTAAGGAACTCGCCTTGCTCCATCCGGTCTCTGCTGTTCATAAAGAGATCTTCACGAGTGCGACCGTCGATGCGGCTGCAATCCACAATGACTAGGATGGATTCTTCGAGGCTATTCATCCCTACGGACCTTCTACTGAAAAACCTCTTATGCAAATTCCCGTGTGTCTGTCCATTTACGGCGAATATAATCCCCTCGTCCTTTCTATAAGTAGCAGCCTTCCCTCGTTTGAAAGCATATACCTCCACCGTCATCTCTTGCCCATTTATCGTGAATGCGCCACTAGTTGGGAAACCTGGTTCAAGGTTGTCACCACGATCATCGCTGAGACGAACACCCAACCCGGTCAGAGTAGTGTCAAAACTCGCTTCACGCCCTTTGTAATCTCTGCATTCGTGGAGCCTGACGGGAAGTGCGACTCCTGGTAATAGGAGGTCTAGACGGTACAATAGCCCATCTGCAAGGAGAATGTGGCTCTTGCCCGTCAATTGATATTCGTACAGCTTAATCGCCGTTCCATGAGTTGCGTCCTGGACGTAGGCGTTGTTCCCATTTGGGAATAGCGGCAAGGCATCGGCATGGAAGCGTAGGATGCCACGATCATCTTCGGGTGCCAGGTATGTGTACGTCGATACCTTCTTGGAATCGGTAGGATTCTCCCTCCGGACGATGGTGAATCCCCATAGGTTATGCGAGGGATCAAACATCTCAGCCGATTTGATTCTGGGATTGCGCCGACTAACGACAAGTTGCAAGTTGTGACGGCCACAAAACCGAAGTGCCCCCGTACCCCCCATGTTGAACTTGCCTTGGACAAAGTGAATATCTACCTTGTTCTGCTTATCTAAGGACAGGAGAGTGGTTGGCATCGATTTTGGCGTTTGACCCTCACCAGCGTCGACTATAGTGAAACTCGGATTCCCACGGCTTCCCGTTGCGGCAAGTGTAATCCCGCTAGAAGCGTCGCGTCGCTGTCGTTGCGACCAGTTGTAAATATGCCCTAGTGAGCTTGCCTTCGAGCGGTCTCCACGGAAGAACTGTGCGACGGCCTCTCGGATACTCCCTGGAGCTTCAAATGAATTGGGTTGAATCCCAGCAGACCAACATTCACCCATCAGAACTGCGTCTACAGAATTTACAATTTTCTCCACTAACGCAGTGTCGGCACTACTCGATTGGTTACCGACGGTTGAGAAGTTGTCATCTTTGTCTCCAAATGGACGCCATGCCTTCGGGTCATCCCAATATCCTTGGCTTCGAAGAATGCCAATCACCTGCTCTTCGGAATCAGCGCGCAACAGGTCCAGGCAAAGTTGCTGTGGAGAAAACTGAAGGTTCAGCACTATCGTCCCCCAACGACGTTAGAGACTTCCCATACAGAGGATTTGATTTCTGAGACCTTGGAACACGCTATTTAGAGCGTGAATCGCTTCCGACCGTTCGATCCGTTGCGAAACTTGGATCTAGTGTCGTTGAATTCCTTTTGAAGAGCCTTGAAAATAGCTTCGACCTGTACGTCCGTGTAATCGTAGTTGCTCTTGTTGGACAATTGACTAAGAACACGCAACTTATCTATGATCCCATTGACTCGCTGCTCAGCTAGCCGTTGGAATCGCTGTTCCTTGGTCTCGTTAGTAGTCGCCATGATTCCCTCTAAGCAGAATACCTAGCCTATATGTCGATATTCTACACTATATCATACTAGGAGAAGCAACCATGCCGCGCATTCAAGACATTGCCGTAATCTGCCGCAGCAAGAACGCCAACCCCTTCCTGCTGACCCTCGACGTGGTCTTCCCCGACCGCGAGACCTTCGATAAGGTCCAGCAGTCGGGCGTCATCAGCCGCTCGCTGATCGCCAAGCTCTACCATGTGGCCGAAAGCGACGTGCTGCTGGTGGAATTCCCGCCAGCCAACGCCTTCAAAGCCACCATCCCCCGCCTACACGGCTCGGGCTCCCCCCAAGACTCCGACGTCTACGGCGCCCAGCAACATGGCCCGCTGATGGACGTGGAACTGCCGATTTAGATACTTGCGGCGACGGCTCCTGCCAGGAGTGGCCCGAGGGCTGCTAGGCGCGGCTCTCGGACCTTGCCTGACTCGTAATCACCAAGCCGGACCTAGGGAAGCCCGATACGTCGAGTTGGGACAGGTCTGCTAGCTGCGCGCCGTCTTCGACTTCGATCCCGACGACTATATTGTCGGAGTCATAGTCAAACACTATACCGGGCGCCACCTCGTGAGAATTCGCGGCTGGGCGGTCAAAAAGACGAATATAGAGCATGTCGCTGTCTTCGAAGTATCGTATCTTCATACTTGCCTGCCCGCCCGACCCGTCTTTCCCGCCAATGCGGGAACTCACGCGCCAGTCTGACGATTCACGGCCTCTCGGCAAATCTATCGGGTTTCGACATTGTCTCCTATAACGAGGGCCCCGGCGTCTACGGCGCCCAGCAGCACGGCCCGTTGATGGACGTGGAGAGCTGCCGGTCTGGCGGGTACGCCGCCCCGACCGCCTGGTCGCGCCCAACAACGACCCCACTGACGCCTGCCTCTTGCCATCTTCGACAACACTAGCCTAACTTAGTCAACACAGACCCCAAATTCCACACCGGCCACTGAGGCCCCATGGCGCACAATGGCACAGAATGGCACTGAAACCGGAAAACCCGGCTTTACCGCCCGGCAGAAAAGGACACTGCCCATACTCGCATCCGCATCCTCCATCGCCGAAGCCGCCCGCCTCTCCGACGTAGGTCGCAGAACCCTCCACCGCTGGCTGGACGACCCAAATTTCCGAGACGAACTGGCTGGACTCCATAAAGAAGCCGCAGACTTAGCCCGTAGCCAACTCCAGGGCGTCATGCTCCAGGCGGTGCTTGCCTTGGCCGATTCCCTCCAGGACCCCAACCCGGAAATCCGCTTGCGGGCCATTCGCACCGCCCTGGATTACTCCGTCAAATTCAACGACATCGAAATCCTGCGCCAAGAACTCCGGGCTTTGGAAGACTCTCTCCACCTATAGCGAGGACATAATGAACATTAGCCAATTGCAGTCCCGCGTTCGCGCCCTCAGGCGCAAACTCGTACGCCCCCGGGCCCGGCTCCTCATCCAACGCCTGGCCGACGAAGTCTGCCTGGAATGGGCCCAGGCTGAGGCCGACCACCAGCCGCTGCCCGATACCAATGCCTTCGTCCGCCGCGTCGCCAAGGCCGGCTTTCGACTGTCCACCTTTATGGCCGCCGCCCGCTACCTGAACAGGCGCCGCTCCGAAACCCGTCCGCCCGAATCCATCGACATCGTTCGCGCCCTCCTGCCTTGGGCCAAGCCAACACCATTTTGAAACTATCTCAAAAGTCCCTTTCCCCTTGACGGAGGAAGGTAATGCTCAAAAGTCCCTTTCCCCTTGACGGAGGAAGGTAATGCTCAAAAGTCCCTTCCCCCTTGAAGGGGGAAGGTTAGGATGGGGGTGACAAGTACCCGGATGTCACCCTTGCCCAAAACCGTGATCTTCGCCGCCGGTTTTGAGATAGATTCCTATCTGAAGCCCATTCTCCGCCATCAAAAGCGGTTCGCCGCCAAGCGATACGGTTGCCCTCTGCCGTTCGTTGTATATAATGTCCCCGGAGTCGAATTATGGTAGTTCCTGCACTCGAACCCGCGTCCACCTCCCTGCTGATCGCCGATTTCTACGCCGGGATGATGAACACGGTGCCCCACGCCGTAGAGCGCGGAGTGGTGAAAAAGACCGTTGCGCTACAGCAGGCGGCCCGCGACGCCGGTATCCTGGTCTGCTACTGCGCCACCGTGTTCCGGCCGGGATACGTGGAAATCGGCGAACGCAACAAGACCTTCAGCCAGCGGAAAGCCTCTGGACAGCCGGCGGTGTTCGACCCCCTGGCGGTCATCCATCCCGCAGTGCGGCCCATCGAGGGCGAAGTGGTGGTCGGCAAGCACCGGGTGAACGCCCTCTACGGCACCGGGTTGGACGTGGTGCTCCGGGCCAACGACATCCGCAACCTCGTTATCCTGGGCTACGCCACCAGCGGGGTGGTGCTTTCGACCGTTCGCTACGCGTCGGACCTCGACTTCAACCTGTTCGTTGTGGAGGACTGTTGCTCCGACTCGGACCCGGAGGTCCACGACTTCCTCACCGGCAGGATATTCCCCCGCCAAGCCGAAGTGGTCCAGTCGGCGGACGTCATCCAGGCGCTGGGTGGATAGTGGACGATCCGCTTCCCGCCGAAGAACCAAGCCGCGAAGAATCCGTCGGCGGCGGGCCCAACAAAGACAACGAAGGCCGCTCGCCACGGTTCCGGACGCGTACTATCGCCCTCTGGGCCCTAGCCATTGCCATCGGTCACGTAATTTATCATGCTCTCAGGGACCATGTGTTTCCCGACGCGTACTAGCCGTCGATAGATGGAGGACATGCGCCTGGTGTTGGAAGGAACCGCCGTAACCAAATGGACCTCGGGTAGCTAGATGGACCTGCCCGCTCACAAATTCCTTGACGACCGGGGCGTCCCCTACCGGCGTTTGTCCTTCCCTGCCGATACGGAGAAGGGGGCGGCTAACGTGGCCCGGGCGCTGGGTTACGCCGAGACCCAGATGGTGAAGACCCTGCTATTCACCACCGGCACGGGTGAACACGCCCTGATTATGCTCGGAGGCGACAGGTCGGCCATTTCGGGACGGCTGAAGAGGGCGCTGGGCTCCCGGAACATCAAGCTGGCCGACCCCGCAAGGGTCAAGGAAATCACCGGCTACGAGGTAGGCTCAATCCCGCCCTTCCACTGGCAGCCGCCCGGCTTCCGGTCCATCGTAGACGCCTGTCTCATGGACGAAGAAGTCCTCGGAGTCGGCGTCGGAGTCTGGGGTGAAGAAATCATGATCACGCCCAGGAACTTGGTGTCGGCAACGGGGGCGACAGTGGCGGACCTCAGCGGGTCTGGATGCTAACAGCGATTCCTAGCCCCTTGTTGGCAATTCTTCGACCGCCTCGATCACGGAACGGGCCGAGGCAAGCAACGCCGCCAAAGACTGCCCACGAGGGAACGTTTGGGATCCGGGCTGATAAGTTAGACGGTTTCGCGCCCGCCTGAGTCGTATCAATCTTTCCGCAACGTCCTTTGAAACCCCATTCAACACGCTGGCGACTTGAGTGTGAACACCTGCTTCCCTGGTAAATCGACCGTAACCTTTATCGGTCAATTGGTCCCTCGCCGTCAGGAACGCCGCATAATAGGCCCTGTCCACCGCTGTCCGATGGGCGGCGGCGGCGGCGGCGGCGGCGGCGGCGGCGGCGGCGGCTTGGAACGTCGCCAACTCTATGGCCAACGTCAAGTAGGAGGACGGGTCTATAGCTCCGAAGCTACGGGTCGCTCTCGAAGTCATAGTGTATCTTCTTGCGGAGGATATCCCCGGCTTCCCCTCCTAGCCCGTCTTCCAATGCGACAACCGTTTTCAAATAGTTACTCCACAGTTTATGCGCTTTCGTCCTGGGACAGTCGAAGTCCAGGGTTATCAGCATGTACTCCCAGTCGACTTCCGGGTCTTCGTAGTGGTCGACTTTGATCCTTTGGAGCGGCCACCGGCGTTTGGCGGCAATCGCCTGCGTGTGGCCTAGCAGGTCGTCGAGCAACGGCCGCCCTTGGTCCCCGAGGAGCCGGTTGGCCGCAGACTGCCCGGTTTCCCATTCAATCGGAGGTTTTGTCGTAGTTGTCTTAGCCATGCAACCCATTATACCTGAGCCGAAACCCGATCCTATTCGACGGCGGCGCCAGCGCCGCCGGACCCCCACCAGCCCTCCAACCGGTCGGCGATCTGCTGTTCCGCGCCTTCTTGGCCGGGGTGGTAGTAGCGGCGGTTTTTGAGGGTTGGGGGCAGGAAGTCTTGGTCTACGAAGTGGCCTTCGTAATCGTGAGAGTACCTGTAGTCTTTGCCGTATCCCATCTGCCGCATCAGCCCGGTCACGGCGTTACGCAGGTGGAGCGGCACCGGGTCGTTGGGCATCCGCCTCACGTCGTCCAGGGCCTTCTCCAAGGCCATGTAGGCCGAGTTGCTCTTGGGGCAGGCCGCCAGGTAGACCGTGGCCTCGGCCAACGGAATGCGGCCTTCCGGCATTCCCAGGAAATGTACAGCCTGTTGAGCAGCCATCGCGACCGGCAGGGCCTGGGGTTCGGCCAGCCCGATGTCCTCGGCGGCCAGCACCACCAGACGGCGGGCAATGAACAGCGGGTCCTCCCCGGACTCGATCATCCGGGCCAGCCAGTACAGGGCGCCGTCGGGCGACGAGCCGCGGACCGACTTGATGAAGGCGGAAATGGTGTCGTAATGCCCTTCGCCAGCTTTGTCGTAAATGGGAGAGCGGCGCTGGAGAGCGTCGGCGATAGTGTCGAGATCGATACGGCGGCCGCCGCCGTCCGCTGCCGGCGCAGTGGCGTAGGCAGCGGTCTCCAGGGCGTTCAAGGCAACCCTGGCGTCGCCGTTGGAAATGTTGACCAAGTGCTCCAGCGCATCCTGATCGATGATGACGTTCATCTCGCCCAGCCCGCGCCCACGGTCGTTGGCGGCACGGTGGACGATCGTCTCCACCTCCACGGGCGTGAGGCTCTGCAGCGCGAACACCCGGCTGCGAGAGAGCAGGGGCGCTATGACTTCGAAGGAGGGGTTCTCGGTAGTGGCGCCGATGAAGGTGATGGTCCCGGTCTCGACGTGGGGCAGGATGACGTCCTGCTGGGCCTTGTTGAACCGGTGGATCTCGTCGACGAACAGGATGGTCGACTGCTGGTGCATTCCCTGGCGTTCCCGGGCTTCGGCCACGATGCGCCGCAGGTCGGCCACGCCGGAGGTGACGGCGCTCACCGGCTCGAAAGCGGCCTCAGTGACCGTCGAGACGAGCCGGGCCAGAGTTGTCTTTCCGGTGCCGGGCGGCCCCCAGAGGATGAACGACGGCAGCCTTCCGGCGGCGATCGACCGGAGCAGCACCCGGTCGCGCCCGACCGTCTGCTCTTGGCCCACGAACTCTTCGAACGTGCGGGGCCGCATTCGTTCTGCCAAAGGGGCGTCTCGCTCGGCCTGCACCCGTCGTTGGTGTTCGAAGAGCGACTCCCCCGGCCTCGCGGCCTGAGCGCCATCTAATGGGGCCACAGCCACCCCCCTTAAAATTCGGGCATTACCTCGCTGGCAAACAACTCCATAGACTCGACTACTTCTTCTTGGGTCAGCATGCCGCCGGTGTTGAACCAGCAGATGAACCCATCGGGGCCGTACATAGACCGGAATTTGTGCAGCTTTTCCGCCACCTGCTCCGGCGTGCCGACAGCGGCGAATTCGTCCACCACTGTTTCGTAGTCCAAGCTTTGGGCCCGGGACGAGCCGCGTCCCGAACCACTGCGCAGGGAGCCCAGGTAGTTGTTGATGGTCCGCTCGAAGCCCTGCCGGGCCTCCTGTTCGGACCTGGCGACATTCACGTGAGCGGTCACGTTGACGTTGAGTTTGGAGGCGTCGTGGCCGTTCTTGGCGAGCTCACTCCGGTACGACGTCAGCCCGTTGATGGCGCCTTGGGCCGTAACGATGGTGGGCGCCACCAGGATATTGTGTCCCAACTGGCCGACGATTCCGAAGGTATCCGGGCTGTTCGAAGCAATGTACACCGGCGGGTGGGGTTCCTGCAGAGGCCGGGGGGCGATGGTGATTCCGTCCGCCTGATAGTACTTTCCCCGGTAGGAATACTCATCGCTGGCCCACATTCCCAGCACCATCTCCAGTCCTTCCAAGAAACGGTCGCGGGCCTCCTCTTGGTCGACGCCGTATCCCTGGAAATGGGCGGGGATCGCGCCGCGGCCGATTCCGAATATTGACCTGCCGCCGGAGAGGACATCCAACGTCGCAGCCTCTTCGGCCAAGCGGACCGGGTTATGAAGGGGCATGAGGTGTACGGCGGTGCCGATTTTGATGTTGGCGGTGGTCTCGGCGATGGCGGATGCGACCATCAACGGCGCCGACATTACCGAGAACCGGGGGTTGAAGTGCAGCTCGGCCAACCAAGCGGAGTCGAAGCCCAATCGGTCGGCCAGCCGAACCTGGTCTATGGTCTCCCGATAGCGGTCGGCCGTTTTCTGATGAGGGGCACATGGCATCTGGTAGAACACGCCGAAGTTCATTCAATTACTCCTCTGATCATCGCAGGAGCGTTTCATGGAACGCTCCTGCAGGCCCGCCATTACAGCGGGATGTTGCCGTGTTTCTTGACCGGCAGGGTGTCACGTTTGTTTTGCAGCATTTCCAGGGCTTTGATCAGTTCCACCCTCGTATCGGCGGGGTCTATGACATCATCCAGGTAGCCGCGGCTGGCCGCGATGTAGGGCGTGGTGAACTTCTCTTTGTAGTCGTCAATAAGTTCCCGCCTGGTCTGTTCCGGATTTTCCGACCTCCGGATCTCATCGCGGTAGATGATGTTGACCGCGCCATCGGCGCCCATCACCGCGATCTCAGCCGAGGGCCAGGCCAGGTTGATATCGGAGCGCAGGTGCTTGGAGCTCATCACGATATAGGCCCCGCCGTAGGCCTTCCGCGTGATCACTGCAATCTTGGGCACGGTGGCTTCGGCGAAGGCAAAGATTAGCTTGGAACCGTGGCGGATGATGCCGCCGTACTCTTGGTCCACACCCGGCATGAACCCGGGTACGTCTACGAAGGTAACCAACGGAATGTTGAAACAGTCGCAGAAGCGGACGAACCGGGCGGCCTTGGCCGAGGCGTCGATATCCAGCACGCCGGCCAAGTATGCCGGCTGGTTGCCGATCACTCCCACCGGCTTGCCATCAAGCCTGGCGAAGCCCACGACCACGTTGGGGGCGAAAGTCTGATGGACCTCCATGAATTCCTCTTGGTCCACCACTTGGTAGATAACGTCCCGTATGTCATAGGGCAGGTTGGAGTCTCCCGGCACGATATACCGCAGGTCGGGGACCCGCCGGTCGGGAATGTCACCGCTTGATTCCAGAGGCGGGTCGTCCACATTATTGCCGGGTAGAAAGCTGAGGAGGTGGCGAACGTCGGTAATGCACTCCTCTTCAGTCTCGCAGACAAAGTGGGCGACGCCGCTGCGGGTGGCGTGAGGCTCCGCACCGCCCAACTCCTCGTGGGTCACCTCCTCACCGGTCACCGCTTTGATTACGTCGGGACCGGTGATGTACATCTGGCCGGTGCCCTTGACCATGAAAATGAAGTCGGTGATCGCTGGTGAGTATACCGCACCGCCGGCCGAGGGCCCCACGATAACGGATATCTGGGGGACGACTCCCGAATACAGGGTGTTCCGCAGGAAAATGTCGCCGTAGGCGGCTAGGCTGAGAGCGCCTTCCTGAATGCGTGCGCCGCCGGAGTCGTTTAGTCCTATCACCGGGCAGCCTGCCTTGGCCGCCAGGTCCATCACCTTGCAAATCTTCTGGCTGACCACCTCAGACAGGGAGCCGCCCATCACAGTGAAGTCTTGAGCGAAGGCAAATACCTGCCGTCCCTCCACCTTGCCGTAACCAGTGACTACCGCGTCGCCCAAGACCTTCCGGTCGGCCAGCCCGAAGTCTGTAATCCGGTGGGTGACGAAAGGGTCCAACTCCTGGAAAGTGCCTTCGTCCATCAAAAGGGCCAGCCGCTCCCGGGCAGTGAGCTTGCCCCGGCTGTGTTGTTGGTCTATCCGGTCTTGCCCGCCGCCCTGATGGGCCGACTGGCGCAGGGACTCAAGGACTTCGATTTGTTCGTCGATCTTTTTCTTTTCCGCAGTCACCAACACCCCCAAGGAAACCGGAACGGGTCCTTATTCCCAGCCTTGGTCCTAAGGACTCTTCGTAGGACGCATCTCCGGCGTGGAACTCGGAGATGCGTTTCAACTCGTGCTTTTAGTGAGCCCATCCTAGCAGACCTCTTTTTGCCGTTCAATCAATACCGTGCCTGCTAGAATATATGCGCTATGAACGTCTTCGACGGTCTGACCGTAGCCAACCGCGAGCGGCTGACCTGGGGCCGGCGGACCTACGTGATGGGGATCATAAACGTAACGCCGGACTCCTTCTCCGGTGACGGCTTGGCGGGCGACGTTCCGGCTATAGTCGATCTGGCCCTCCGGTACGAGGAGGACGGCGCAGATATTCTGGACCTGGGGGCGGAGTCGACCCGTCCCGGACACCAGCCAGTCTCGGACGACGAGGAATTGGACCGGCTGATGCCCGCGTTGGAGGCGGTGGCCGCCGCAGTCCACATTCCCATCAGCGTGGATACTTACAAGGCCCCAGTGGCCCGCGCCGCCCTTGGATCCGGAGCTCGAATCGTCAACGACATCTGGGGGTTGCGGGCGGACCCGGACCTGGCAAGAGTCGCCGCCGAGGCCGAGGCCGGACTGGTGTTGATGCACAACCAGAATGGGACCCGGTATGCCGATCTGGTGCCGGAAGTGGTGCAAGCCTTGCGGGACAGCGTCAACCATGCCCTCGAGTCCGGCGTCGCGGAGTCGAATCTGGTCGTTGACCCCGGCATCGGGTTCGGGAAGACTGCCGATCAGAACCTCCAGGTCCTGAAAAAGCTGGACCGATTGAAAGCACTGGGATATCCCCTTCTGGTTGGCACCTCCCGAAAGTCGACACTGGGGCTCCTGCTTGACCTGCCGCCGGAGCAGCGGATAGAAGCCACGGCTGCCACCGTGGCCTTGGCCATCGCTGGCGGGGCCGACATCGTACGGGTCCACGACGTGAAAGAAATGGCGCGGGTCAGCCGGGTGAGCGACGCCGTTGTCCGCGGCTGGCGCCCCGCAAACTGGAAAGGCACGGGATGAACAGGGTAACCGCCTACCTGAGTCTGGGCTCGAACCTGGGAGACCGCCTCGGAAACCTGGCGGAC
This sequence comes from Dehalococcoidia bacterium, assembly GCA_965220625.1. Lineage (GTDB taxonomy): Bacteria > Chloroflexota > Dehalococcoidia > Lucifugimonadales > UBA3495 > VXOI01. The sequence continues at coordinate 902,029 of CBDCQN010000001.1, read as the reverse complement.
GCCCTGGAACTGCTGGACCGGCCCCTGGAAGGCGTCAGCGTCAGCAGGACATCCGGCATCTACGAGACTGAACCCTGGGGACTGGCCCGGCAGCCCAAGTTCCTCAACTGCGCCGTAGAGGTAACCACGGCATTGCCCCCCCTCGGCTTGCTACAAAAGGCCAAGGAGGTCGAGGCAGCCATTGGCCGGAAACCGGGACCGCGCTACGGTCCGAGGGTGGCGGACGTGGACATTCTTCTTTACGGCGACCTGACCGTGGAGGAGCCGGACCTGCAGATACCCCACCCCAGGCTCCACCTCAGGGCATTCGTCCTGGTCCCGTTGGCTGAGCTGGCCCCGGCGCTCAAACACCCGTTGTTGGCGGACACCGTAGGCGGGCTTGCGGAGAAGACCGAGGGAAAGGAGGGCATCAGACGCCTCGAGATACCCGACCATACTTGTCCCGAAGTTAAACGGCCCTCGGATTAGCAGTCACCACCCTCCGGTTGACAATCCAGCGAGACTGCCGCATATTTTAATCTGTCGTAAAGTGTGAACACCCACGGGACAGGGCCGGGTTTCACGGTGGCATAGACGAACACATCGTAAGGAGCCAACAATGGCCGACAAGCAGCTAAGTTTCGACGAATCCGCTCGGGCAAGCCTGTTGCATGGCGTAAGCCAACTTCGCCGTGTGGTGGGCCTCACCCTGGGACCCAGCGGCCGCAACGTTATGTTGAGCCGCATGTTTGGGAACCCGGTGGTCTGCAGCGACGGCGTAACGATCGCCAAAGAGGTGGAGCTGGCGGACCCCTACGAGAACCTGGGCGCCCAGTTGGTGAAGGAAGCCGCCTCGAAGACCAACGACGCCGTTGGCGACGGCACTACCACCTCAGTGGTCCTGACCGATGCAATCGTCCGCGACGGTTTCAGGAACGTGGCAGCCGGAGCCAACGGGATGAGCCTGCGCACCGGCATCGATGCCGCAGTGGAAACCGTGGTGAAAGAGTTGAAGGCCATGGCGATTCCGGTGGAAAACCGGGAGCAGATCGCCCGTGTAGCCGCCCTTTCCGCCCACGAGGAGGCCATCGCCCAGCAGTTGGCCGATGCCTTGGACAAGGTGGGACGCGACGGCGTGGTCACAATCGAGGAGTCCAAAGCCCTGACCGACGAACTGGAGTTCGTAGAAGGTGTGCGCATCGACAGAGGGTATCTCTCACCCCACTTCGTGACCGACACCCAACGAATGGAAGTGGCCATCGACAGCCCTTCCTTCCTAATCACCGACCAGAAGGTAACCGCACCGAACGACATCGTGGGCATCATGGAGAAAATGCTCCAGGCCGGCAAGCGGTCGTTGGTGATCATTGCCGAAGACGTTGACGGGGAGGCCCTCTCAACCCTGGTGGTCAACAAGCTGCGCGGCACCATCGATTGCGTGGCCATCAAGGCCCCTGGGTTCGGCGAACGCCGTAAGGCCCTGCTGGAAGACATGGCCATCGTTACCGGCGGCACCGTCGTCAGTGCTGATCGCGGCCTCAAGTTAGACGCGGCAGAGATTTCCCACCTGGGCACCGCCCGCCGCTTGGTGGCCAACAAGGACGAGTCTACCATCATCGAAGGCCACGGCCCCGAGGCTGGGGTCAAGGACCGTTTGGAACAATTGCGGGTGCAGATAGAGGAAACGAAGTCCGATTACGACCGGGAGAAGCTCCAGGAACGCATGGCCGCGCTGGTGGGCGGTGTCGCGGTAGTGAAGGTGGGCGGGGCCACCGAGCCCGAGGTCAACGAGCGCAAGTCCCGCACCGAGGACGCCCTGTCAGCCACCAGGGCCGCCATAGAAGAGGGCATCGTGCCCGGCGGCGGGGTGGCCCTGATACGGGCCGGCCGCTCCTTGGACGCCCTGATCGATTCATTGGAAGGCGAAGAAGCCGTCGGAGCGCGGTTGGTGCAACACGCCTTGTCCTCACCTCTGTACCTGATAGTGGAGAACTCCGGCTTCGATGGCCCGGTTATCGCCGAGACGGTCCGTTCCAGCGAGGGGGACTGGGGGTTCGACGCCGATCGCGGCGAATTCACCCACCTCATCCAGGCCGGAATCATCGACCCGGTGAAGGTGACTCGCTCCGCGTTGGAAAACGCGGGCAGCATTGCCGGAATGATGCTGACCACCCAAGCTCTGATCACCGAAATCCCCGAGGAAAAGCCGTTGCCCGCCGACATGCAAGACTTCATGCACGACTAGGCAGCCGCACCCCGAACGCCAAAACGGCCCGGAGCGGCACTAGCGCCGCTCCGGGCCGTTATTCTTGTAGATTACCCACGGCATGTCCTATGCTTGATTCGTCGGCTCCACCAAACTCACCAAGCGGTGAACGAAACGGTGAACCACCGGTCGGCCCCAGTCAAAATCATCATCCTCCATGAAATCGTGATAGAAGTTGGCGTGGAATTGCTGAGCGGCGAAGAACTCTTCACCTAGGTTGGGTTCACCATATTCGGCCGCCAAGCGGTTCACGGCCGCTTTGCGGGCGGAATACTTACCGAAGTCCCAGCCCCGTTGCATGGCGACCGCCATCACCGCGTGGGAGACCGCACCCCATATCTTCTCGGAGCCCTGCAAGGAGTCTCCAGCGGCAAACTCGCGGTCGGAATGCTCCAAGAATCGAAGAGCCGTACTGACGTGATCTTCCATTGCTGTATCCCGATTCGTTGTCATCGACGAACGTTCACTGGATAATATCGAAGTTGTATGGTCCCGATGAACATTATGCGTGTTGCCGCGCCGTCCAGCAATTGACCGATAAAAAATGACCGACCGTAAAGCAATCGTAGTGGAGTTAGCCGGCGCCTGCGGGTTCGACTTGGTGCGTGTCACGTCGGCGGCGGAGTTCGCGGCCGACCGGGAGGCCGCGTTGCGGCGTATCCAAGACGGGCACATGGACGGCCTCCCTTGGTACACAGCCGAGCGGGTCAACCGCGGCTCCAGACCCGATGAGCTGCTGCCTGGAGCCCGTTCGATCATCTGTTTGGGCCAGAGCTATTTGCCGCCCGGAGACGACTTGGGCCCAGCGGCCGCCGCCCCCTTGGCGGCCAGCGGCAGAGTCGCCCGCTACGCCCGGGTCAAAGACTATCACCGGTCCATGAAGCGGAGGATGCGGGACTTCGTCCGGGAGGTGGCCGGCCAACTGGGCAGCGACGTGGCGGCGCGCTGGTACGTGGATGACGGGCCTATGTTGGATCGGGCGGCCGCCGTCCGTTCGGGACTGGGCTGGTTCGGCAAGAACACCAACGTGCTGACCCCGAGCCACGGGTCGTGGGTGTTCTTGGGCCAGGTGATCACAGACTTGAACTTGACCGCCGACCCGCCGTTGCAAAAAACGTGCGGCACCTGCGTCCGGTGCATCGACGCCTGCCCCACGGGGGCAATCGTCGCTCCTTACGTGGTCGACAACACCCGTTGCATATCCTACTTGACCATCGAGAACCGGGGCCCGATTCCCCGCGACCTGCGCCCGTTGATGCAGGACTGGGTGTTCGGTTGCGACATCTGCCAAGACGTTTGCCCCGTCAACCGTAAAGCCCACCCGGCGGCCGACCCCATACCGGAAGCCCCCACAGTGACGCCGGGTCTCCCTGCGTCTGCGGGTGTTCTGGACCTGGTGGGCTTGCTCGAAATGAATGAAGAGGAGTTCCGGGACTCCTTCCGAGGGACCTCGATCATGCGGGCCAAGCATGTCGGGATGCAACGGAACGCCTGCGTCGCCCTGGGAAACCTGAGGGCGGGGGAAGGGGTCCCGCCCTTGCGTCGTGCGCTGCTCGACGGGCATCCCTTGGTCCGCGGGCACGCCGCTTGGGCGTTGGGGCGAATCGCGACAGCCGAAGCTGTGAAGGCGCTCACCCGCGCCCGGGATTGCGAGGACGACCAGCAGGTATTGGAGGAGATCGAAGGGGCCTTGAATGAATCCGGTGGCCTATTCCGGCAGCCTTAGCAGGCCCTTCGCCCGATGTTACGCCGGTCTCGCGGGTCTAAACACTGGGAGCGGTCCTATTCTCGTCCGGAGGCCCAGCGCGGCCCCTGCGGTTGGCCGGGCGGCGGCGGCGCGCCGGGGTGCGGGAAGGAGTGATGGCCGTGGGTTTGTAATCTTTCCCGAACCTCAGTTTCTTCATTTCCTCCTCGATAAGGAGGAAATCGTTTTTCGGCAGCAGGTGCAGATTGCCTTGGAAGGCCATGTACCAGTTTTCGGGCGGCCAGCGTTTCACGTACTCCAACCTCGGCGCCAAGAGGTTGGCATCCATGAATTGCGCGTCATCCAACACGATTTCCGGTCTGATGTTCACACGGAAAGAGAACCCGGTGTTGCCTTCCTTGACCCATGGGCCGTCTTCGGACTCGACGTAGGAGGATGTGGCTGTTGCCGTAGCCACGAAGCGGCGCAGGTGGGAAAGGTACATCAGCACGCGGTCGCCGTCGCCGATCCGTTGCACCTTGCGGCGTTGTTGGGACTTTAGGCCCATTACGGTGAACCCCAGGTCTTGAGTGATCCTGAAATTCTCCTCGTTATTGATGATCATCCAGAAGTTGCTAGGCATATGTCCTCGATACCCCAGCACCCGGCGGCGGGCCCAAGCGCTAGACGTTGGTCTATTCTATCATGGCGCAACGCAGGCCCCGGAAGTATTGGCATGGTTGACCGCCTCGGCATTGACCCTTATTGTGGTTTAACCTTAATACATGCGTCTGAGGCGAAGAGATGAACATTACCCTTAGTGTAGACGACGAGATCGTGAAAAAGGTCCGCAAAATCGCCATCGACAAAAACACAACTCTAACTGCTATGGTCAGAGGGTATCTGACGTCCGTAGCCAACGGCGACGTTGTCAACCGGGAGGAACAAATTCAAAAATTGAAGTCCACGTTCCATGCTTACAGCCGCAACATGGGACCGTGGAAGCGGGAAGACCTGTATGACCGATAGAGATTTCCCGGATTCCAATATTCTGGTCTATGCGTACGACCGGGACCAGCCACAGAAGCAGGCCCTCGCCCAAACATTGCTAATCAGTGGCATTGAGAACGAAACTTCGGTTGTATCCTCGCAAGTGCTCAGTGAATTCTTCACAGTCGCCACCAGACGAATTCCGGCTCCGCTCTCCATAGACCAAGCGGAAGAAATAATTAACCTGGTCGGCGCTCTGCCAGTGGTCGAACTCGATTTCTCGTTAGTCTGCCGGGCAATCAGTACACATCGGCAGTACAGAATCTCTTATTGGGACTCACTGATAGTGGCCGCCGCGGAGAGGGCGCGATGCTCCCGGATTATTTCTGAAGATATGAACACTGTTCAGTCCTATCACGGAATCGTTGCCGTCAATCCTTTTTGACCAGCGCCAAGGCCTTCGAGTTGTCACCCCGAACTGCTTGCTGTCACACTGAATTCGGTGAAGGGTTTCGCGCCCGTCGGAGTGACCGCCATTCGGGAGAGATACTCGACCCGGTCCAGAATTACGCGGTGGTAGACTGCTTCAATAACACGGTTGGAGACGACACCGTCGGAGACTTTGACCATCGCTCGAGCCGGTTGTGCCTGTGCGGTGGGTGTTGTAACATCAGCCGGGGCCGGGCAACGCCGAGCAACGGCCTGACGACGCTGGGACCAGGGACGTTGGAAACAGGAGGGTATCAATGACTTCGAACGGCTCCGCCTCACGGGACATCGCGATCGTCGGCGTGGCCGAGTCCGACGTAATGGGGAACGTACCCGGCAAGTCGTCCCTGCAGCACCACGCCGAAGCGGCGCACAATGCCTTGGAGGACGCCGGCCTGTCCAAGGGTGACGTCGACGGCATCTTCACGGCGGGATTTTCCACGCTTGCCACCGCCGAATACCTGGGGATACAGCCCGGGTTCACCGACGGCACCTCCGTCGGCGGGTCCTCGTTCGTCATTCACGTGGCCCACGCGGTGGCCGCCATTCGCGCTGGCTACTGCGAAGTGGCGCTGATTACCCACGGGCAGGCAGGACGATCGACCAGGGTGAGGGTGCCCACCGATGGCAACCTGCCTGCGGCCCAATACGAGGCCCCCTTCGGCATCATCGGCGCGCCAGTCAACTATTCCATGGCCTGCACCCGCTACATGCACCAATACGGGGAGGACCGCACCCGCCAAGGAATGGCCGAAGTCGCCGTGGCCACCCGCAAGTGGGCCAATCTCAACCCCACGGCCATGATGTACGACACCCCGATGAGTTTCGACGACTACCATGATTCACGGTGGGTCTCATGGCCCTTCCATCTGCTGGACTGCTGCCTCGTAACCGATTCAGGGGCCGCCGTCGTGGTGACAACCGCCGAGCGCGCCCGGGCCTGCCGCAAGCAACCGGTATGGGTGCTGGGAGGCGGCGAGGCCCACGACCACAACATCGTCAGTCAGATGCCGGACTTCACCTCCACAGTCGCCAGGGAGTCCGGTCCCAAGGCGATGGCCCGCGCCGGGATTGGGCACGGCGACCTTGACCTGGCCATGATCTACGATTCCTTCACCTACACGGTGATGGTGACCCTGGAGTCCCTGGGGTTCTGCGGCCCGGGTGAAGCGGCCGACTTCGTAGCCGGTCAGCGCACGGCCCCAGGCGGCGATTTCCCGCTGAACACCAGCGGAGGCGGGCTTTCCTACACCCATCCCGGGATGTATGGAATCTTCCTCCTTGTGGAGGCGGTCCGGCAATTGCGTGGGGAGTGCGGAGACCGCCAGGCGCCCAGCAAGGCCGACAGGAGCCGGAACGCCGCGACGGCCATAGTCAACGGCACTGGCGGTTCTCTGTCCTCCACCGGCACCGTGTTGCTGGCTTCCGGCTAAGACCCACCACACTCCCCTTCCCCGTACATCGCCCCGTCAGCGGTCTCCCCCGACATGGAGCGGGCGTTTAGTCTACACCGCAAATAACTTGTGTATTCCCGTCAACGTTCCCGCGTTGGCCTTTCGCCGCAGCGTGCTAGAATCAGGTCAATTACTGGGTAGGCGCCCTGAATGCTTACTCATCTTTTTTACGCTTCGGCGAAAGGATACGGGAATATGGATCCAACTATATCGTCTTTTCTCCAACACCTCATCGTGGAGAAAGGGTTCTCCCGAAACACCTCCGATGCCTACCGCAACGACCTTCAGCAATTCTGGGACTTTTTACAGGACAACCGGAACGGTCACTCCAACTTCAAGTTCACTTGGTCCCAAGTGGACATCGAGACCCTGAACCGGTACATCGAGGACCTTCGGGTACGCAAGGGTTACCGCGACGCCACGACTGCCCGGAAGGTCGCTTCCATAAAGTCCTTCTTCGGATTTCTGTCGGAGACCGGCGCAATTACCGAAGACCCCACCGAGTCCCTGGGCTCTCCCCGAGTGGGGCGGACCCTCCCCAAGTTCCTGAGCGAAATCGAGGTAACCGGCCTGCTGGACGTCGCGTACCAATCGGGAAGCACCGAAGGACAACGGGACGCGGTGATTATGGAATTGCTCTACGCCACCGGGTTGCGGGTAGGGGAGTTGGTATCCCTCAACATGCAAGACGTAAACACGGAAGAGTCGTATATCCGTTGTTTGGGCAAAGGCTCCAAGGAACGAATCGTCCACCTGTACCCCAAGGCCCTGGCAGAGCTGAAGCGGTACTCCAAAGGCCCCCGGATGACAATGTTGGGGCGCCGAAAGTCGGAGCCGGCCCTGTTCGTGAACCATAGGGGCGAGCGGTTGACCCGGCAATGGGTGTGGACCATCCTCAAGACCTACGCCCAAAAGGCCAACATCAAGCAGAGCATCACGCCCCACACCTTGCGCCACAGCTTCGCCACCCACCTGCTGCAGAACGGGGCTTCCCTCCGGCACGTTCAGGAATTGCTTGGGCACTCCAGCATCTCCACTACACAGGTCTATACCCATCTGACCGACGGTTACATGCAGCAGGAATACGAGAAAAGTCATCCCAGAGCCTGATGATTCTCGTAATCCGCTGGCACTCCTTACCCGTCAATATTCGTCGAAAAGGGCGCCGCCACAATGGCGCGGCTCCGGTGATCGCCCAGCGGCCGTGCCGTGGCGGACTGCCCTTTTCGTTCGAATACTGATATAGTGAAAACAGGTTACGTAATCTACAGTTGGTGAACGCGTATTGCCCGGCCGTGTACCAATTGGTTCGTCCTTGGGACCGGCAGCGAAACCGGCAGCCCTCTCAGGAGGCACACCCCCATGGCGGGTAAAGCCCACCGGGCCGCCGCCCGGCAAGCCCAGCTAAACCGCAGAAGGAAGAAGACCCAGCGCGGCCCCAGCGGCATACCGACTGCCCTGGCCGAGGCCCAATCCGATGCCGGCGCCGGAGCGTCGACTGTTGCCGCAAACGGCGACGTTGCCGTCGCGCCGCCATCAGGACCGGCCCGTGAACCAGTGGCCGCCCCCAGAACAACGGCCGCCCCTCGGGCGGTACGCTCCAACGCGTCGCCCCAAAGCGCGGGCCGCATCCGCGGTGAGCGCCCGGCGGCCTACAACTACGTCGGGGCCGAACTGAGGCGTATCGGCGTACTGTCCGTGTCCGTGATCGCGGTCTTAGTAGTACTGGGCATACTCCTCTAACAGAGCAATGCCACTACCGCTGGTAGACCAACGATTGCAGGCCACCCCGGAACGCCCCGGTGTTTACCTTATGAAGGATGCCCGGGGAACGGTCCTCTACGTGGGCAAGGCCAGCAGCCTCAGAAACCGTTTGCGCACCTACTTCGGGTCGCCGTCCCATCAACCCTCCAAAATACGCCGCATGATGGGGCACCTGCATGATTTCGAGTACATCGTGACCGACTCGGAGGCGGAGGCGTTGATCTTGGAAAACACCCTGATCAAGCGCTACCGTCCCCGTTACAACGCCCGTCTCAAAGACGACAAGACCTACCCCTACCTCAAAGTCGACCTCACCGAAGAGTTCCCCAGAGTCTACATCACCCGCCGGGTAGCCAAGGACGGAGCACGCTACTTTGGACCCTTTGCCACCGCTAACACCGTCCGAAAGTCCATGGACCTGGTCAAACGGCTGTTTCCCTACAGGTCTTGCACCAAGACCATCACCGGGACCGATCCCCGCCCCTGCCTGGAATATTACATCAACCGGTGTGTCGCCCCATGCACCGGGTACACCTCCAAGGAAGAATACGGCCGGGTCATCGACCAAGTGGTCATGTTCATGGAAGGGGACACCGACGCCGTCACTCAGGATCTGAACGACAACATGGAGGCTGCCGCCGAGCGTTTGGAGTTCGAGCGGGCGGCGGTGCTGCGGGACCGCATCAAAGCGGTTGAAAAGGTGGCGGAAGAGCAGCGCATCAAGGTCGATTCCAACCCGGTCAGCGACATGGATATGATCGCTCTAGCCCAAGGGACTAACGAGACCTGGGTCGAGGTGTTCTTCATCCGCCGGGGCAAGCTCATAGGCCGAGACCACTTCTTCATGGAAGGCACCCAGGACGACGCACCGGGGTTGATCGTCGGTCAGTTCGTCAAGCAGTTTTACCAATCGGCATCGGTCATACCGCCCCGAATCGTAACCCAACACCCCTTGGAAGACGAGGAGTTGGTGACCCGGTGGCTGCGCGACCTCCGGGGTGGTGCCGTCCGGATAGTGTGGCCCCAGCGGGGCGTCCACAAGCAACTGATCGAGACCGTGGCCGACAACGCCCGGCAAGGCTTGGCCCAGCACCGGATCAAGTGGCTGGACAACCCAGACATCATCCAGAAAGCGATGACCGAACTGGAGGAGGAACTGAGTCTTCCACTGCCGCTGCGCCGTATGGAATGCTACGACATCTCCCACATCCAAGGCAGCAACTCGGTGGGCAGCATGGTGGTCTTCGAGGACGGGAAGCCGAAACCGGCCCACTACCGCCGCTTCAAAGTGAAGACCGTCGATGGTGTGGACGATTACGAGAGCATACGGGAGGTGCTGCGCCGGCGCTTCAAACGGTTGGCTGCGGCCCGGGCGGCGGCCGGCCACGAAGCCAGCGGCCAAGAGGATGTCAAGCACGATAGCTGGGGTGTCATTCCCGACCTCGTCCTTATCGACGGGGGAAAGGGACAGCTCTCGGCAGCCCTTGAGGTGTTCTTGGAGCTGGGGTTGGACGATATCCCGTTGTCGTCGCTGGCCAAAGAGAACGAATGGCTGTTTGTTCCCCACACTCCGGAGCCCATCGTCTTGCCCCGCGACTCCCAGGCCCTCTACCTGGTGCAACGGATCAGGGACGAAGCACACCGTTTCGCCATCACCTACCACCGGAATCTCCGGAGCAAGAGTAGCCTGACCTCACCAATCGACATGGTCACCGGCATAGGACCGAAGCGGAAACGGATGCTCATGCGCCGTTTCGGTTCCCTTAAGGGTATCAAGGAAGCCCCGGTGGATGAGATCGCCGCGGTCCCGGGAATGACCCGCTCCCTCGCCATACGCGTCAAACAGACCATCTGACCGTTCTGGCGGTTTCGTACTTACCGCCGCCGGGTCGCTGCATATATACCTCCCAAGCGGCGGCCACGCTTGACTAAAGCCGGGTCTTGGCATATATACGTTGAATATGCGCAGTAGCGCACATCGCTGCCGGGAATACCGGTTTCCGAAACTCCCGGTCTAGGACGTTTGGCATGGTAAGGGTCTCCATAACGCTCCCCAACAACACGAAGATTACCGTGGAGTCGGAGGACGCAGAGGTCCTGCACGAAGTAGTTGGAATTGCCTTGCGGGACCTGCCCCGAGACCTGATGCAGTCATCATACGACAGTGCTCCCCCGCCCAACGGGACGGCGGAAAAGGATACGATTGTAACCAGCAGTCCGCCGACCAACAGTCCGCCGGCCGCCATTCCCGCCGGCGGCGCGGTCGTGGCGGTGAATGAAGCTCCACCGGCTACGGCGCCTCACCAGGTGGCGGCGCCTCAAGCCGCTGGACCGGCGGCCTCACGAGTTGCTCCTGAAAACGGCAACAGGGACAGCACAGCGCCTGAGCTCCAACTCGAAAGCATTTCGGACGAGTTCCGGCTGGAATTCTACGAATTCTGCCGGGACGCAAATCCCATGGGCGACATGCGCCGGGTGGTAGTTGCGGCAGAAGGGGCGATACGCTACTTCGGGACTGACGGGGTGAGCGCCGAAGACCTTGGCCGGTTGTTCGACTTGGCCGGATGGCGTAAACCCAACAATTTCACCCAGACGCTGCGCAATGCCGCCCGGGCCAAATTCGGCTGGCTGGAGCGCATTCCTGGCCGCTCCGGCCGCTACGCGGTAACCGACCTGGGCCGGTCGGTGGCCGTGACCGGGTAGGCAGCGCGCAATACAGGAAGAATCTGACCGACTTCGGCCCCAGGAATTAACATGCTCCGAGACCTCCAAACCGGAAACGCGACCAACTCTTCGTACGAGATCATCACGACCGCGCCCCGGGTGGCCATGGCAGTCACCCCCCATCCCGACGACTGCGAGGGCGGTTGCGGCGCAACCCTGGCCAAGTGGGTCGAGGAGGCGGGCACGGAAGTCATTGTGGTGATGTGCACCAACGGCAACAAAGGCACCGGCGACAGGGAAATGACTCCGGAGCGTTTGGCCGCCACCCGCGAGGTCGAGCAGATGGCGGCGTCGCACGTCGTCGGCGCCAAGGAGGTGGTGTTCCTGCGGCACCCCGACGGCGGGCTTGAGGACAGCCGGTTATTCCGCAGCCAAGTGGTGCGAGAGATACGCCGCCACAAACCCGACCTCATTCTTTGCATCGACCCTTACCGCAGCCGCAGCCACACTCACCGGGATCACCGGATGAGCGGGCAGGTGGCGCTGGACGCCGCGTTCACCTACGCTTGGAGCTACCTGCACTTCCCCGAGCAAATCACGGAAGAGGGGCTTGAGCCGCATATGGTGGAGCAGGCCTACATGTGGGGCAGCGAGTCCCCCGACGTGTTCGTGGAAGTTGGAGGCTACCTGGACGCCAAGACCAGGTCATTGGAGGCCCACGCCAGCCAGATGTCGCCGGTAACCACCGCCGAACGGCTGTCGAGAATCACTCAGATGCACGGCCGCCACAAGGAAGAGACCGGACTGGATTACGCCGAAGCCTTCCGGCGACTCAAGTTCAACATGGGCAGCAAGGACTGGCAGTTCCTTCACACCTGAATGGTCTTCGGCCAACTCCATGCCGGCGTGATTCGGCAGCATCTCCCGCTTGGACCAGATCCACCGCTGGCGCTCCCCAGATCTCGCCGTCGGCGATGCGCTACAGGTGACGACCGACCGCTCCGTGTACCATGCGGACACGTTCTCAGCGCCCGGCATGCGAACGCCGCCCCGATGTGCTCCAGGTGAGCGAGGGCATGGCTGCTACAGTTTACCCGAGTTCTTGGAAGCGCCGGACGATTTTGCGCAGTTGGGCTTCTTCCGGCGCGGAATCCGTATACAAGATGAAGCTCACCTCGTCCAATAGGCCGCCGTAGCGGGCGGCGAACTCGTCGGCTATTTCGTCATACTCGGCGGACACGGAAAAAGCGTCGAGCATCTCGTCGCTGACCTGCTCTCCCATCTCGCCCCACCGGCCCTGCAGCGACATCTTATGCAGGTGCTGACCGATCTCCTCGAACCCGTGGGTCGCCAGCACCGGGAAGTAGGTCCGAGTGGATGAATAGAAGGCGATGCGTTGTCTCACGTCGGCTTGGGCCGCCCGGATGCTGGACCGGTTTGGCCCGGTGATGATGAACCCGCCGCCGTTGACTTTCAAATCGTTGGCGTCCCTGCCGGCCCGCTCCGCTCCCTTAACCAAGCCGGGCCGGACGACTTCCCGCACGTATTGCGGAGAGATGAGAGTATGCAGCATCAGGCCGTCGGCCACCTCGCCGGCCACTTGGCAGTTGTAGGCGTTGACTGCGGCGGTGAACACCTCGGGGGCCGGGTATTCGCTGGGACCAGGACTGAAGAAGGGGGTCATCAGGGTATGACGGTAGTGTTTGCCTTGATAGTCCAGCCGTTCGCCGGTCTCCCAGGCCCGCCAGATGTGGCGCACGGCCTGTACGTACTCCCGGAGCCGCGGCCCTGGGGATTCCCAGCTGGTGGAGAACCGCCGTTCGATGTGCCCTTTCACCTGGGTGCCGAGCCCCAGCCGGAACCGTCCCCCGGACAGGTCCTGGAGGTCGCGGGCGGTATAGGCAGTGATCATCGGCGAGCGGGGAAAGGCGATGGCCACCGACGTCTGTAACGTCGCCCTGCTCGTAGAAGTGGCTGCCAGAGTCAAGGCCAGGAACGAGTCATGGCTAGTCTCGTTCTTGGAGATGCCGTCGTAGCCCATGGCCTCGGCCCAAGCCGCTTCGGCGGGAATCGACGCCAGGTCTTTTGACGCCAGCCGATAGGTGACCTTCATGGTGATGGGAGCCCTCCCGTCATCTCATCGTAAAGCCTGTCCGACTTGGCGGCCATGACGAAGTCGTTGCGGTGCAGGTTGCGAATCTTGTGAGTCCACCAAGCGACCCGCACCCGCCCCCACTCGGTGACCAGCAGCGGGTGGTGGCCCTCGTCCTCGGCCAATGCGCCGACACGGGTGGTGAATTCCAATGCCTGCCGGAAGTTCCGGAACTTGAACGTTCGGTCAAGCCGGGGCACGCCGTCCTCGGTGAGCAGGTCCCATTCCGGGACCTGCGGTTGAAGCTGTGCGATATCCGCCGGGGTAACGCTGGGGGAGTCGCGGCGGCATGCGGTACATTTTTCTTTGTTAAGGCCGGTCATTGAACGCCCGCTTGTTGTCGAGAATGAAGTTAGGACCTGAAAATGTCATCCAGGTTGACAAGGAGCCCTTCCAGGGTAGGTGACTTCAGGGTCTGGCCTTTCCAATAGGTGCCTGCTTCCTCAAAACCCAGTTCGCCCAGCAACAGGACCGTCAAAATTTCGGCGTCGGGATCTACTAGCCAGTATTCCCTTACGCCATGGCGGGCGTAGAGATCGCGCTTAACCGTCCAGTCTTGCCGGGCCGTCGATGGGGAACGAATTTCGACGACCAAGTCCGGCGCGCCCTGGATGTTGGCCGGAGTAATGATGTCCAAGCGTTCGTTAGAGACGAACAACAAATCCGGCTGGACTGTGTCCGTGTCCGAGAGCACTACGTCGAACGGTGAAAAATAAACTCTGCCCAGACCTCTCTGTTCTACAAAGAGAAAGACCCGCGACCCCAATGCCGCCTGCGCTGACTGGTGGGGCTCCCCGGGTGCTGCCGCCATGACCAACTCCCCATCTATTAACTCCCAGCGCTCGTCTTCGGGAGTCTTGGCGTAGTCCCCGTAGGTCAACTTTGTCTTGGGCTTAGGGCTGACCATGTTCGGCCTCCTAGAATGGCCTTGGGTCAAACACTCTGATTCTACCAGATGGCACAGTCGGGTTTCCTTGAGCTGCCAGCTGCCTGGGGTTATAGTTGTTACGCAAATGGACGACTTCTCTAACTACACCGTCTCCATCCACTATGACCGGCGGCTGTTCCGCCACGACATCGCCGGGTCCATTGTCCATGCCCGGATGCTGGCGAAACAAGGAATTATCCCGTCCGGGGACGCCGAGGAAATCGTCCGGGGGTTGGGGCGCGTCCAGGAAGAAATAGAGGAAGGTTCTTTTCCTTGGGACCCGGTCCTGGAAGACCTGCACATGAACATCGAGGTGCGGCTGCGCCAGTTGATCGGCCCCGCCGCGGGGCGGCTCCACACCGGGCGCTCCCGCAACGACCAGATCGCCCTCGACATGCGGCTTTACGTCAAGGAGATGATCGAAGCCACACTCCAAAGGCTCCGGGGCGTACAGCGTGCGTTGGTCGAGTTGGCCCGGCGCTATCAGACGGTCCTCATACCCGGATACACTCATTTGCAGAGGGCCCAACCGGTACTCTTCGCCCACCATATGCTGGCGTACTTCGAAATGTTCCAGCGGGACGCCGGCCGGTTCCGCGACTCCTACCGGCGGACCGACGTACTTCCCTTGGGCAGCGGCGCACTGGCCGGGGTGCCCTACCCCACCGACCGGGAGTTTCTGGCCCGGGAGCTGGGGTTTAGCCGGATTAGCTCCAACAGCATGGACGCGGTGTCCGACCGGGACTTTCTGGTCGAGTTCTTGGCGGCGGCGTCCATCTGCATGATGCACTTCTCCCGGCTTTCCGAAGAGATGGTGTTGTGGTCCAGCCGTGAGTTCGGCTTCATCAGGCTGGCGGAGGAGTTCACCACCGGCAGCAGCATCATGCCTCAGAAGCGCAACCCCGACTACGCCGAGTTGGCAAGGGGCAAGACCGGCCGGGTCTACGGTGGGCTCATGGGACTGCTGACAACCCTCAAGGGGCTGCCCCTCACCTATAACCGCGACCTGCAGGAAGACAAGGAAGGGTTCTTCGACGCCGCCGACACCCTGTTGGCAACCCTCGATGTTTACCAGCAGATGCTGCCTGGATTGGAACTGGACGTGGAGCGGGTGAAGGGCCTTTCGGGAGAGAGCCAGATGTTGGCAACCGATTTAGCCGACCACCTGGCGGCCAAGGGCGTACCCTTCCGGGAAGCTCACGGTATCGTCCGGGAGCTATGCCGTCACTGCGAGGCCGAGGGGCTGGGGTTAGACCAACTGCCGTACGAGGACTACTTGCTTTATTCCCCTCATTTCGGGGCCGATGTCTACCGGATCACCGCCGAGGCGTCCGCCGCGGCCCGGGACAACCCGGGAGGGACCGCGCCCAACCGGGTCGCCGAGGCATTGACCCAAGCCGAACAGTTGCTGGAGGAGGACGCCAATGGACCCTGAGCGCCGGGTATTGCTGGCCCCGTCGGTGCTGTCGGCCGACTTCGGCAGGCTGGGAGAGCAGGTGCGTGAGGCGACGGATGCCGGGGCCGATTTGATTCACGTGGACGTGATGGACGGCCGGTTCGTGCCCAACATCTCCTTCGGCGAAGTGGTGGTGGACGCCATCCGCGAGCACACCCACCTGCCCTTGAACATCCACCTGATGATCGAGCGGCCCGACGAGCTGCTGCCAACATTCATGAAGGCGGGGTCCGACCAGATTCTGGTGCACGCCGAGGCCTGTCCTCACCTGCACCGAACGGTTACGAGAGTCAAGGACGAGGGCCGCCAAATCGGCGTTGCCATCAATCCCGGCACCCCTGTGGCGGCGGTGGAAGAGGTCCTGCCGTTGCTGGACATAGTGATGGTGATGTCAGTCAACCCCGGTTTCGCCGGGCAGTCCTTCATACCGGAGAGTGTCGGAAAAATCCGCCGCTTGCGGCGTATGATCGACGCCGGCAGCTACGGCGCACGGGTGGAGGTTGACGGAGGGGTCAAAGCCGATTGGACAGCGCAGGAATCGGTGCAAGCCGGCGCAACGATCCTGGTCGCCGGAAGCGCCATCTTCAACGGCCGCGAGACCGTGCCAGAAGCGATGCGGGGGATGAGGGGGTGCCTCGCGGGGCTCACCTAGGAGCAGCGGAAATATTACTTCAATGCGGCGAAGGCCTTGCGGACTTTGGGTGACTTGTGGAGGGAGCGGAGGCAGCGGCTGCAGATTTTGACCCGGACCTGCTCGCCGTTTCGTTCCAGTGTCTGCTTATGGACGTTGGCCTTGAAACGGGTCTTGGTGTGGCGGTTAGAGTGGCTGACGTTGTTGCCGCTCATCCCGGACTTTAAGCAAATTTCACAGCGCATTTTTAGCTTCTCTTATCTCTTCGGAATCGCCCGGTCAGATTAACACAGGGCCTCACGCCCAAACAAGGACTCCGAACGGTCAGCGGCCGCCGGGTTGTCCGGGCAGCACGTCCTTGAGCTCTTCGGATGCCTTCCACGCGGGTTGGGGGGTTTTGACTCCCTCGTGCGGGACGTATTCGGAGGGCTCGACGAACTGGTAGCGGTGGACGTAGCGGGGGCAGTTTTTGTATACCTCGGTGACTTCCACCAACACCACGAACTGAGCCTCGGTGTATTCGGTCAGAATGGCGTCGTTTTCCTGGAGGCGAGCCACCCCTTGAATCCGCAGCCGCTGCTGGCCCTCGAAATCCACGAACAGCAGGCCCACGTTGGGGTTCCGCAGCAGGTTGCCCATGGACTGGTACTTACCGTTTCCGTCGTAGTTGGGAAAGGCCAGGGTGCGGTCGTCGACAACCCGGACGAATCCAGGGTCGCCTCCCTTGTAGGAGCAAGTGGGCAGCCCACGGTCGTCGCAGGTGGCCAGGAAGAACATGCGAGCGGCTTCGATTACCTCCCGGGCTTCAGCGCCTATGCTCTCGGTTACCCGCTCGCTCAAGCGGTCGGCCAGCTTGCGGGTCTGAAACCGGTCCTGCAACTCGCGGTTGCCTTCGTGGTATTCGTGGACTCTCATAGTCATTCCTGCCGGTCAGCCTTCCCGCCGGCGATAGATTTCCACCATTGCGTGTTCGATTACCGAGCCGCGAACCGGAGGCCTCGGTTTCTTAACCGACACCGACACCGCGTCCACCGGGAACTGGGCCAAGACCTGGTCGGCTATGGCCTGGGCTGCGGTCTCGAGCAGGTTCCGCGATTCGCCCTCCATCACCGACTGGACGACCCGGTACAGGTGCGTGTAGCTGACGGTATCATCCAGCCGGTCTGACTCGCCTGCCTGGCTCAGATCCAACTCGACTGCCAGATCGACCAAGTAGGACTGTCCCAAGGCTTGCTCTTCAGGGTTCACCCCGTGGAAGCCGTAGAACTGCATACCCTCCAGGACGATGCGATCAGGTGGTAAGGTCCGTTTGTCCATACCATCTCAAGGGCTCGGGCCCGCTTTGCTACCGGCCCCGAGCTTCTATTGCGTCGGCCAGGGCCAGCAGGTTTTGAGCCCGCTTTACCACCGGGACGTCGACCATGCGGCCGTCCAAGGCAAGAGAACCTCGCCCTCCGGCTTCGGCCAGGTCCCAGGCTTCCATCACCCGCCGGGCGTAGGCGACCTCTTCTTCTGACGGACTAAAGGTTTTGTTGATTATGCCAAGTTGAGCTGGGTGGATGGCGAACTTGCCGGTGTAGCCCATCCGGCGGGCCCGGGCGGCGTCGGTCACCAATGCGTCGGGGTCTTGGAACCGGACGAAGGGCGAGTCCAAAGAGGCAACGTCGGCGGCGCGGGCCGCTACCGGGACCATCGCCCGGGGCACGTAGACCTCTTCGCCGGTATCGGTGCGCTCGACACCCATGTCGTTGGTGAAATCCTCAGCGCCGAAGGCTATGCCGACCACGCGGGCTGACGCTTGGCCGATTTCCCTGGCTCCCCAGACTGCTTTCGCGCTCTCGATCCAAGGGATGATCTTCACGCTCTCCGCAGGAATCCCGGCCGCGGCCTCAAGGCCCGACAGCATACGGGCAGCTTCTTGAACGTGCCAGACCGATTCAACCTTCCCCAGACTTACGCCGTAAATGTCGGAGGAAACGATGGCCTCCAACTCCTCTCTGGTCAGGCCGGTGTCCAGGGAATTGACCCGGACCATCACCCGCTGGCCCTCCCGACTCAGGATGGGCACCCACTTAACTGCCAAGTCGCGGGCGTCGGCCTTTTCCCCGGGCGGCACTGAGTCCTCCAAGTCGACCATGATAATATCGGCGTCGAAGGAGCGGGCCCGCTCCAGCATGTTAGGCCGGTTCCCCGGCACGAAAATCAAACTGCGGATTAGTTCCATAGCGTCAATTTCACCTAAACGTAAGGAGGATGCCTTACGTCATCCGGGACCTTTTCGATTTCGTGAGTGACCGGGTTCACCTTGTATCGGAGGTTTTGGAGGAGCTCATAGCCCAATAACGGTTCAGCGGTGGGAATCAGCATTGCGCCAAACCGTTGACCCCTCAACTCCCCGTTGGCGAAGTAGGAGTCTACCTCCACGACACCTGCAATGGTCATGACCGGGATAATGCCTAAACTTCGTTGGAGCCCTAACGCCTCGATTTCCTCCAATGGCAGTCCCAAATAGGTCGCCCCGGTATCGACCACGAAAGTGTACTCCCGGGTTCCAGTTCCTCCAATGATGCTGGCTTGCACTTCAGTGATGCCCACTTCCGCTACTACTCCTCGCGATTTTACAACTGGTATGGCGGATGGTTGATGACGTCGTCCGACACTTTCTCTAATTCATGCGTAACCGGGTTGACCTTGTACCTGAGGTTTTGAAGGAGTTCATAACCTAGAAGAGGGGTCGCCGCAGGCACGAGTATCGCACTGAAATTCTCTCCCATCAACTCGCCATCGACGACGTATGTATCTACGTCGACAAGTCCAGTTGCGCTCATTAGCTTTACCCGCATCCGGCGGCGACGGATTCCCAGCGCCTCTATCTCTTCCAAGGGAAGGGCCAAATAGGTGGAGCCGGTGTCGACCATGAACCTATATTCCCGGGTCTCGTTCTCTCCGAAAACTTTGGCTTGCACTTCTGGTGCACCCACCGGTATTCCTCCTAATTGTTCCGACCCGCACTTCCCGCCTACTCCATGTCTCCCCAGTTGTAGCCCCACTTGGCGTCTACCTTGAGGGTGACGTCTAGGTCCATGGCAGCGGGCATTTCGTCGAAGACCAGGTCCTTGAGTACTTCCAATTCGTCGTTGGGCACCTCGAAGACCAACTCGTCATGCACTTGGAGGAGCATCTTGGTCCGCATTTCTTCCCTGTCCAGCCGGTCCTGCACCCGGATCATCGCAATCTTCATGATGTCGGCTGCGGTGCCTTGAATCGGCATGTTGATGGCCATCCGCTCGGCCCCGCCCCGCACGTTGAAGTTGGTGCTATTGATGTCGGCGAGGTATCGGCGGCGGCCCATCAGCGTCTCCACGTACTGCTTCTCCCGTGCCTTGGCCTTCACGTCCTCCAGAAAGCCGCTGATGCCGGGATATTTGCTGAAATAGGTGTCTATGAAATGCACCCCCTGTTCCCTGGAAAACCCGGTCTGCTGGGAAATGCCGTGGGGCGACAGGCCGTAGATGACGCCGAAGTTCAGCACTTTGGCGATGCGGCGCATCTCAGAATCGACGTCGTTCAGGGGCACCTCGAACATCAGCGAAGCAGTGGAGGAGTGGATGTCCTCACCACGGCGGAAGGCTTCCAGCAGTCCTTCGTCCCGGGACATGTGGGCCAGCACCCGGAGTTCAATCTGGGAGTAGTCGGCCGATAGCAACTGCCAGTCCGGGGCGTTCTCCGCCACGAAGGCGCGGCGCACCTGGCGTCCCAACTCGGTACGGATGGGTATGTTCTGCAAATTGGGGTCGTTGCTGGAGATGCGGCCCGTGGCCGAGCCGGTCTGGTTGTAGCTGGTATGCACCCGGCCAGTGTACGGGTTGATCATGTCTGGCAGGGCGTCGACATAGGTGGACTTGAGCTTGGAGACCTGCCGGTATTCCAGTATCTGGTTGACCACCGGGTGAAGGTCTTTCAGCGCCTCCAGGGAGTTGGCGTCGGTCGAGTAGTGGCCGGTCTTGGTTCGCTTGGTTTTGGGCAGACCCAACTCTTTGAATAGCAGGTCGCTGAGTTGCTGCGGAGAGTTGATTTGCACCGTGTGGCCGATGGACTGGTACAGGCTTTCTTCGACCTGGTACATCTGTTGGGTCAGGTCCTGAGACATTTCGTGGAGCACGCCGGCGTCCATCATGATCCCGTGGCGTTGCATGGTAACCAGCACCGGCACCAGCGGCATCTCCAAGTCGGCCAACAACGGTTCCAGCCCCTCGCGGGCCAACGCCGGCTCGAACGCATCACGGAGCCGGACTGTCATGTCGGCATCAGCGGCCGCGTAATTACCCGCCGGCTCGATGTCCACCTGGTCGAAGGTCACTTGCTGGCGGCCTTTCCCTATCAGGTCGCCGATGGGCGTCATCTCTTGTCCAAGAACGTCCAGAGCCAGGTTCTTCAGACCCAGGGCGTTACGGCCGGTAAGGTGGGCGGCGATCATGGTGTCGAAGTCCAGGTTCCTTGGCTTGACGCCATGGCCCGCCAGCACGGTTAGGTCGTAGTTTGCGTTATGGGCGGATTTGGCGATATCCGCCGACTCAAACAGGGGGCGTACCGTCGCCAGCACCGTCTCCACGGGCAGCTGGACCCCGTTCCGGTGTCCGACCGGAACGTACCAAGCCCGGCCTGGAGCGGTGGCGAAGCTCAGCCCTACAAGGTCTGCTCTCACGGCGTCCAAGTTGGTGGTCTCGGTATCGAAGGAAAAGCTGCCGGTCTCCTCGATGGCCGCAATCATGGAGTCCAATTCGGCCTGGGTCTGGACTATCGTGTAGTCGACATCCAGGTCCATTTCCCGGTCGGGCACATCCGGCGCCTCGCCGGCGCCATCCGGGCCGGGCACCCGGGGAATTATGCTGAAGAATTCCAGTTCGGTCATCCAATTGACCACCGCCCGGCGGTCATATTGCCAGAAGCGGCAACGCTCGAGGTCCAAGTCCAACGGCGAGTGCCGGTCAATGGTCATCAGCGTCCGGTTCTCGAAAGCCCTGTCCCGGTTTTCTTCCAGCGCCGCCTTCACCGCTTTCTGCTTGATTTCGTCCAGGTGCTCGTAGATGCCTTCAAGACTTTGATAATCGTTGAGCAGCCTGGCGGCCGTTTTCTCTCCGACTTTAGGTACCCCCGGAATGTTGTCCGAGGAATCGCCGAGCAGGGCCTTGAAATCGGGTTGCTGCGCGGCCGTGAGCCCGGAATACCGTTCGGCCAACTCGGCCTCGTCGTACACCTTGCGTTCCTGGATATTGGAGGCGAGGTCGACTCTCACCCGCGGGGAGATTAGCTGGAAGGTGTCCCGGTCGCCGGTAAGCACCACCGAGTCTATTCCAGCCTCCTCGGATTGACGGGTCAGGGTACCGATGATGTCGTCGGCTTCCCACCCATCAAGCTCGAAAACGGGCACTCCGAACAGCTCCATGAGCTGCTTCACCCGGCCGAACTGCGTTCTAAGTTCTGGGGGCGACGCCTCTCTCTGGGCCTTGTAGGCTTCGAACCGTTCGTGGCGGAATGTGGGCGCCGATGTGTCGAATGCGATAGCGCAGTAGGCGGGGTTCCAGTCGTTCAGCGCCCGCAGGAAGACGTTGGTGAAACCGAACACGCCGGTGATGTCCTCGCCGGTCGAGCCAACAGTCAAACTGCGCTGGGTAGAGATCGCCCGGAATGACCGGTGGACCATGGCGTGGCCGTCCATGATCATGAGCAACGGCTCGCGTTTGGGAGCGAATAGAGGCAGGGTATGGCCTTGGGCTTCCGCCATGGCGGCACCTCGGCAGTCGGCTTGGGTAGCCGCATTATACAATGGCGGTAACCGGTGGCGCAGACCCGGCGGAAACAGGCGTTAAACGCCAACCCGGGGCCGGTCGACGGTTAGCCCTAATCCCGCACGGGGCGGCGGCGATGGTGGAATACGTCTGCCAATGGTATGACAAGTCCGGGAAGCAGCGGAGTGGCCAGTGTTGCGTTGGCGTCCAGCACGGCACGTTCGACATACTCACCGCCTCGCAGGTCCAGCAGCGTAGTGGTGTCAGAGCGTGGGTCAAAAATCCAATATTCCTTTACGCCCGCTTCGGCGTAGAGCTGATGCTTGCGGACCAAGTCACGGCTACGGTCAGTGGAGAGTATTTCGACCACGATGTCGGGTGCGCCCTCGATCATGCGATCGCTTACTGTGGCCGGGCTGCCTCGCAAGACGATGACAAGGTCTGGGGACAAGAGAATGCGGCGTTCCACAGACAGGGCGACAATAACGTCGTGAAAAAAATCGGCCGGCGGATCGTCGAATTCATCAAGGTATCTGTCGAAGTAACCACCTATCTTGAGTTGCAAAAACTGGTGGCTGGTCCGCGGTCTGGGCATTATGTACAGCTCTCCCTCGTCCAGTTCCATCTTCCGCTTGTCGAACGTATCCGGCAATTCCAGGAACTCTTCGATGGACAGCCGTGTTCCGGTGCGCGGTTTCAGCGTCGCCATACACACTCCTACTAGCCCAATATTATACATTGCGCCGGGCGGCTTGCTCGGCGCCGGGCCTGCCTCGCGAGGTGATTCCGGTCATTGGCGTCTGCAAACGGATTGTGCCGGCCATGCTAAAATGGTGCGCGGCCCAAATCCGGACAGCGAAGGGTGCGAATGCCCATCTACGAATATCGTTGCTCCGCCTGCCAATCGGTGAGCAATTTCCTGGTGTATAGCTGGTCGGCAGACAAGCAGCCGGAATGTCGCCAGTGCGGCAGCGGCGACATGCAACGGCTTATGTCCGGGTTTTCGTTCCGGGCGTCGTGGGGCGACAGCCTCAACTGGGCGCCCAACCGGGAGACGATGAGCGACGTGAACGAGGATAGCGCGGCCAGTATCGACCAGTACATGGGACGCATCCAACAGGAGATGGGCGGACAGACCACGGCCGACTTCGACCGTATGCGCAGGGAAATCTCGTCCGACCCATAGGGCGGTCACTCGGGGGCGAACATGCCAATATACGAATATCGTTGCCAGTCTTGCGGCAAGGTTTCGTCCTTCTTCGTGAGGTCCATCGGCGGCGAGGTCAACGCGGTATGCGGCTATTGCCAAAGCGCCCACATGGAGCGCCGAATGTCATCGTTCGCCATGGGCAAGACCACCTCATCGGTGCATGAAGCCTTCCCTTCCGGAAGCGAGCACCACTCTCCAGAGTACTACCAGGACCCGCGCAACATTGGCCGGGGAGTGGAGGCTGCCTTCGTCAAGCACGGCATGGACATGCCTCAGTCGGTGCGCGATAACATCGACGCGGCTCGGCAGGGCGAAACCCCCAAGGGCCTAGACCTGTGACCACACCGGCCCCCTCGGGGCACAGCCATTACTCCGTCATCGTTCACTACGTGGCCGCAGTCGCCGGCATGGCCGCGCCGGAACCCGTGCCCGCGCTACAAGACCTCCGTGACATTGCGCCGTCGCTGCCATCGCCCGCCGCACTGGCCGACCTCGCCGACCCCCTGCCTCGAAACGACGAGGAGGCGGCAGCTCTCGTTGCAACTACGCTGGCCCTGCTGCGTCATCTGGAAGCCAACGAGTCGTCCACCCCGGTTGGATGGGAAACCATAGCCCGCTTGCGCCACTGTTTGGGCGACCTGTCGGCCCAACTCGGCGCAGCCGTCCGCCGCGAAAAAGCATCCTTGGTCCGGGGGTTATACGTCATCATCGACCCTGAAGTAACCGCTGGCCGGGCGCCACTGGATATTGCCAAGGCGGCGGTCAACGGGGGGGCCCGGATGCTCCAATTGCGAGACAAGCTCCGCGACAAGGGTGAGACGCTGCCGTTGGCGCTGGCGCTCCAGGATTTGTGTGAAAACAACGGCGTCCAGTTGATAATCAACGACCATGCCGACCTGGCGGCCACCGTGGGCTCCGCCGGATTGCACGTGGGCCAGACCGACCTGCCAGTGGCCCAGGCACGTCGGGTGCTGCAGCCCCAACAGGTGCTGGGACGGTCCAACCGAGAGTTGGACCTGCTGGTCGAGTCCCAGGAAATGGGCGCCGACCACGTGGCCTTCGGGGCCATTTACCAGACCGGCACCAAGCCCGGCGGACGCCCCCCTCAAGGTCCGGACCGGCTACGCGCGGCCCGGGAAGTGACCCACGTGCCCTTGGTCGCCATCGGGGGCATCACGGCCGACAACGTTCCACCGGTGGTGGAAGCGGGCGCAGACGCCATCTGCGTCGCCGCAGCCGTCGGCCTGGCCGGAGAGCCGGAAGCTGCGACGGCCAGGCTGGTACAGGCTATCGAGAACGCCGGGGGAAGAGTTTAATGCCGACCAAATACAGCGCGGACCTTTCGGAGATCGGCCAACAGGCGATCGACCAACTCAACGACCGGAACCGCGACCGTGAGCAGGCCTTGGCCGTGTCCAGGGAAGTGGTGCGGATGTCGGCCAACGCAATCCGGGCGGTGCACCGGGCGGACTTCGAAGAAGCCCGGGACCTGGTCCAGAAAGGGGCCGCCCGGCTCAAGGAAGCCGAGCACATCCGGGAGGACAATCCCCTCATCTATAACGCCGGGTTCATGAACGACGCTCGCAAGGAGTTCACCGAGGCCAACGTAACCCTCGCCGTCATTTCCGGCGGGCCGCTACCCGGGATGGAAGAATTGGGCGTCGACCCGTCGTCCTACCTGAATGGCATGGCAGAGGTCATCGGCGAGTTGCGCCGCTATATCCTCGACCGGCTCCGCAGCGACCAAGTGGAACGCTGCCAAGAAATGATGGAATTGATGGACGAAATCTACGGCGTATTGGTGACCGTGGACTTCCCGGAAGCCGTGACCGGCGGGCTTCGCCACACCACCGACGCCATGCGCGGCATCCTGGAGCGCACCCGCGGCGACCTGACCATCGCCCTGCGCCAATACTCTCTCGAATTACGAATCAAGAATTTAAAATTATGAATTAAAGTCTTGCCCAATTCCTAATTTGTAATTCGTATTGGACACGTGCAAGGAGCGGGCATGCAAAAAAAACTAACGATTACCATTGCCCAGGACGTTTACGACGGTCTTTACCGGGTGGTTGGCAAACGTAAGATTAGCAGTTTCATAGAGTCACTTGTCCGGCCCCATGTCATGTATTGCGACATCCACGAAGGCTACCGGCAAATGGCGGCGGATGCCGAGCGGGAAGCGGAAGCAATGGCATGGGTGGAAGGCACTGCCGGAGACGCCGGCGATGAAACGCGGTGAAGTCTGGTGGGTATCCTTCGGTCAATCAGTTGGGGGGGAAATCCGCAAGCGGCGGCCCGCGGTTGTGGTCACCAACGACGTAGCGATAGCCCACTTAAACCCGGTCCAAGTCGTACCACCGACGACGAATGTGAGCAGAGTATACCC
The DNA here is from genome assembly GCA_965220625.1 of Dehalococcoidia bacterium. Lineage (GTDB taxonomy): Bacteria > Chloroflexota > Dehalococcoidia > Lucifugimonadales > UBA3495 > VXOI01. The sequence goes on along the minus strand of CBDCQN010000001.1, from coordinate 876,184 downwards.
AAGCGAAGCTATAGTTACGATAAACGACAGGCCACAAAGGCGATGGCTGACCAACTGACCACAGTGAGCACCGACCAAATCGTGGCTTTCTTCGGGGAATTGTCCACTAACGACATTGAGCAGTTGGAAGCGGCGGTTAGGCTCCATTTAGGATTGTAAAACACATCAACGCCTCTGTTGTAATATGAGGTGGACCCGGTTAGTTGGACAGAATTAAGACGGAGTTAAGTGAGAGTCCCGGCTCTCCTGCCAGTAGTACTGACCCTGTCCCGGGTGAACACCTCCTATCCTTTGACTCTTCTCCGACTTCCTGCTCCCCGTGGAACACCTCGGCCGGGGTCCGGTAGCCCAAGGCTTGATGGGGCCTCAGGTTATTGTAGAACCGGAAGTAGGCTGCCAGTTCCCTACGGGCCTCGACGGCGTTGACGTAGGCTTTCAGGTAGACCTCCTCGTATTTCACCGTCCGCCACAACCGCTCCACGAAGATGTTGTCGGCATACCGCCCCTTCCCGTCCATGCTGATCTTCACCCCATGTTGCTGCAGCATTTGGGTGAACTCCTAGCTGGTGAACTGGCTGCCTTGGTCGGTGTTGAACACCTCCGGCTGGCCTTGCCCCAAGGCCTCCTTCAAGGCATCGACCCAGAAGTCGGCCTCCAGGGTGTTGGACAATCGCCAAGCCACCACATACCGACTGTGCCAGTCCATGATGGCCACAAGGTAGAGGAATCCCCGGGCCATGGGCAGATAGGTGATGTCGGCGGCCCACGCCTGGTTGGGCCGGGTAACTGTGGTCTTTTCCAACAAATAGGGATAGACCCGGTGCTCCGGCGCCGGCCGGCTGGTGCGGGGACGCCGGTAGATGGCCCGCAGCCCCATGACTCTCATCAGCCGCTCCACCCCCTTCCGGCTTACCGGTATACCCTGCCGGTCCAGCCAGGCCTTCAGCCGCCTCGACCCGTAGAATGGGGTCTCCAGGTACTGCCGGTCCATCCCGCCCATCAGGGACAGGTCCTCTTCGGAAGCGTCCTTGGCACGGTAGTAGAGGCTGGAACGGCTCACGCCCAGCAGTGCGCACTGCCGCACTATCGGCAGGGACGGATGCTCCCGGTCCACCATCTTCCGCCGCCGGCCCGGACTCATGGACCGGACCTCTCCGCCAAGAAATCCCGCTCGACCTTCAGCTGGCCGATCTCCCGGTACAACCGGGCGACCAGGGCGGCGTCGTTCCTGCCCTTCTGTTCCTTACCGTTGCCGAAGATCCCGGAGGCGCCCTCCACAAGGGCTTTCTTCCAAGTCTGAATCTGGCCGGGGTGGACTTCGTACCGGGCGGCCAGTTGGGCGACTGTCTCCTCGCCCCTCACCGCCTCAAGCGCCACCTTGGCCTTGAAGGCCGGGCTGTGCTTTCTTCGTCTTTCGACATTTCCCACTCCTTCCCGACAGCTATCACTGCCCTTAGTTTAAGAGCAGGACTGTCACTTAGCTACTTGTCCGATTTTCCGGGTCCACCTTACCACCAGAGGGATTCCCCATGCCCCGAAAGGGCGTCTATCCCGTCGGCATCTTCCAAAGGACCGCCGGAGAAGGCACTACCACCGCACTTACCCTGTAGCCGTCGCCGGATTGGCTGACCACATTCCCGCAGTCATTCCGAGTCGCCACCTCAGCAACATTGCCAATAACCAGTAATCGACCACCGTAGACCAGAGTCACTTTCGGGCGAAATGTGCAGGGACTCGAAGACCACCATGCGGAGGACCACGAACGCAACCCACCGAAAGGAAATCCGCCGACGCCCATTTGCGAAACGGGTAAAGGGAACTGCCCCGCGCGGCCGCCAACGGGTCTGTGAGCCTTTAACGGCATTGCATGCTTCGCACCGTTTACGCTGCTGATCGCAGTAGACGACGCCACCGGCACGGTGGTCGACGCCCTCTTCTGCGAGAAGGAGGACGCTCGCAGCTACTACCTGCTTATCCACGGTCTTTTGCAGTGTTGCGGCATTCCCATCGCACTCTTACGCAGACCGCCAAGGTATAATCCAGCCACGGACCAGGAGCAACAACATCCACGGCTTCCTCCAGGTCTTCGCCGACAACACCCAGCATAAACAAGCAGGAACGGAGATATGACCACCCAAGAAGGAATGCTCCCGGATAGCCTGGTGGCCAGAATGATCGGAGAGTTGAACGCCAATCCCGAAGCCAGAACCCTGCTGCTGCGGGCGCTCCTCACTGACGACTTCCTGCTGCTGCCAGCCAAGGTTGACCGGCTGATGGAACTTCCAACCAAGGTTGACAAGCTCCAAGAGGACGTAAGCAAGCTGATGGAACTTCCGGCCAAGGTCGACCGGCTCCAAGAGGAAGTTCGCCTAATCAAAACAGACCTGGCCCCCATAAGAGGCTCCCACGCCCGCGACGCGGCCCAACGCGCCGTTCGCCGCATTGCCCGCGTCGTCAACTGCCGGCTGCAGGAACAACTGAACGACGACGACCTCTACGGCTTCACAGCCAACAGCGACACCACCGGCATCACGCCGGAGGACCTGAAGAGCTTCGAGAACGCCGACATCGTACTCCGGGCCAGCCACCGCGACAGCGGCGACATCCACTACATCGCCGTCGAGGCGTCGTTCACCGGCGGGGAAGACGACACCCGCCGCGCCCTGCGCAACGCCCAGTACCTGACGCGATTCACCGGCCAGCCGGCCCATGCCGTGGTGGCCGCACTGCGACTCACACCGGAAGCTGAAGCGGCCATCAGGCTGGGGAACGTCACCTGGTACGAAACAGAGCGCAGACACCTCGAACCGGCCTGAGCCGCCTGAGCCACGATGATGGAGGGATCGGCCAGCTCCGCCCGAACCGATGGACGCACCCAGGCAGAACCGTATGATCCAACCATGCCCACCATCAACAACATCGACAGCTTCGTCCGTACCATCGCTTGCAACCCCTCGTGGCGAGAGGCAGTCCAGGCCAATGAGCTTCGGCAGGAGCGGCCCGACCGCTGCGCCGAGTTGGTCCCGCTCACCCAGAAGAAAAAGCGGCCGGTCAACGAACTCCTAGAACGGCTGTGAACAGCCCAGACCGAAACCAGCGGCTCAACCGGATGGGCGGCCGCCTCGGAAACCTCGAAGGCAACAACGCGAACGAAAGGCCCGCTGCCGGGTCTGGGCCCAGTCCCCAGCCCGTTTTCAACTCAACCCCCACACACACATAGCCCTGACCCAGAACGACTCCGCAACTCGACCGCAATCCTCACTGACCAGAGGTGCCGGAAGTATTGCGGAGGCCGCTCACACCCATCCGTGGGACCCAGGCACCACGGCCACCCGCCGTTGACCCTTGCTGACGCCAACCGGCCTTAGCCGTGCCAGCTGCCACATAGGCGCCGCAACTGCGACTTGGGCAAAGGAACAGAACTCAATGCCGTCTGAACAACACGAGAAGTGGAAACGCGACCTCTTCAACCACCTCGAACGCAAGCTGAACGGGTGCATCGGATGCGGAATCGGAGAGGATCCCAAAGACCACCTCCCAGTTCACAAGGGACACCAATGCGGTCCGTCCCAGCAGATCATCTGGACCTGCGAGCAAATGCACCCGCACAAGTACCGCCTGCTGCGCGGAGCAGGTTCCGTGGCAATGGAAAAGTACCAGTCGGCCCCCAACAGCGGCCGATGCTGCCCAGACCTGACCGTCCTGAACACCCACCGGGAACCGATGGTGTTCATCGAAATTGTCCGTTCCAGCCGGCCCAGGAACGCCGTGGAAGTCGCCAGAGAACTCGGTATACCAATCTTCACCATCCTGGCGCCAGACCGGAAAACGATCACCGCGGGACTTATACCATCCCAACCCTGGTGGGACTTCGACCCAACCCTGCCGGAGGAGGAAAAGCAGCAGATGCGCTTCATGGAGCAGGTCTCGGAGGAACTGATGCGAAGGAGTGAAAGCGGAGATTCCACCTGGTCAAAACTGGACGTTATGAAAGACCACGACGGGAATATCCAGTTCGCCAGCTTCCGCGGTTCACCGCCCAATCTCTCCGAGCCAACATTCCCCAGAACCGGAAACATGATTATCGCGACACCGAAATAGGCAGGTGCATGATGATGCTGACACTGGCGGACCTGGCACGGTTCTTGGAGGAGTTGGACGGTACTGGCCATCCCCTCATCCTGGTCAGAGACGCCACAACGGACTCCGGCTGGCGACTCCTGAGTATGGAGGACCTGCAAGTGCTCTGGGAGCGGCTCACGGCCAAGGCCGACGAAAACGCGGTCCGCAGCAACCAGCTTGCCTCCTACAACCTGAAGGAAGCGGCCAAGCTGGTCGGCGTCTCAACGTCCAAGCTCGTCACTTGGCTGAACCGGCGCGATAATGCAATCCCACACATCAGGGACGGACGGAGAATACTCATCCCCGGCTTTCAATTGATGATATGGCTGAAGGAGGAATCGGACAGGAACATTGGCGGGACCCGGACATCCTGAGGAAATCAACGGTTTATCGGTCAGGACTCGGCGGGCGGAACCGGCCCCACACGGCCCAAACCGCCCCGAAAATATTCTTCAGGACTATCCGCGACTTCGCCGGTTTGCTTCCTGGGCTTGGACGGGGCTGAAATCCTGGGGCCGGCACCGGACCATGCCGTCTGGAACCGCCAACCGCCCGACTTCTGAGACAGCTCTATTCTGTAGTGGGTCAATTCAACTTCAGCTATTTCGCTTATTCTTACATCGGCGGTAACAGGGGCAGTCGTTACGGTTGGTCAAACGTGGGCCACGGCCTCGGTATGGGAGTGGCGCCTGTGTGCGCCGGAGTCCTGCGGGACGGAACGGGGACCTACGCGGCACCGTTGCTCATGTCCCTTGGGTTTAGCCTGATGGGCCTCTTCTCCGCTTGATTGCTGCCCGCGCCCCGCTCTTGACTGATTCCCGACTGGGAGAGCCACTTGCCTACCAACCTCCGCGCAACCAATTGGCCCAAGCCACAAGTCCGCTCGGCGACAGATACTGGTAGCTCACGTTGGCCTTGACCAAAGCCGGCAGGTCCCGGCCTCATCGACAACGTCAGGGCGTTGTTTCTACAAACCTCGGCATCACTTCCTTGGCGAACAGCTCTATGGCATCTGTGGGGATGTGGTCCGGGAAAAGTAGGAAGAAGTAGGTAATCCCGCCGTCGACATAGCTTTTGATTTGCTCTGCACACTGCTCAGGGGTGCCGGCAATAGCCCGGGACAAGGACGCCCGGTATTCAGCCGCGCTCAGGTTTGCGTCAGCCGCCCCCTCCGAAACCAGCCCATCGAACTCCGCCTCGCTCCCGGCAATAACAACCCTGGTGTTGTGGCTTACCTCGATCTCCGAAGGGTCCCGCCCTACATTCCGGCAGTGCTCCCCAAGGACATCGAGGCTCGCCCTGTGTTCATCCAAGTCCATCTCAAAGCCCACGTTGCAGATGTCCGCATACCTGGCCGCCGCCCTAAGCAGGTGCCTCTCACCGTGTCCCCCTATCAGAAATGGAGGGTGGGGCTTCTGGACGGGTCCGGGGACGTTTTTCGCGCCGGTCACAGTATAGTACCGTCCCTTAAAGGTGACCTCTTCCTCCGTCCACAACCTTTTCATGATCTCAATGGACTCCTCCAGCATCCTCACCCTCGTGGATGTGGAAGGGAAGTCCAAGCCCGAAGCCAGATGGTCTCCCTTGCCACCGCCGGCGCCAATTCCCACCTCCAGCCTGCCGTTGCTGATGACATCCAGGGTGGAGGCCATCTTGGCAAAGACCGCCGGGTGACGGTAAGTATTCGCCAGCACCAGGGGCGTGAGCCTGATCCGGCTCGTCTCCGCAGCCAGGGCCGAGAGGGTAGTCCAGCACTCCAGGGTAGGCGCGTTGAGTAGATCGTACAGGGTCGCGGAGTAGTACCCCAGCCTGTCAGCCTCTATCCAGATTCTCCTGAGGGACTGGTAACTGTAACCACCCTGATGTATGCGGATACTGAACTTGACCTTGTTATTCATAGTCCCACCCAACAACCTCAATTGATTCGTTAACCGGAGTCGGCCTCCATGGTAGCCCTGAAGGGTTTCATGGCTCCAGGACGGGGAAGGGGGCGATGACCCGTTGGTCCAGGCCCGGGGCACGGCGGGTTTCGGCCAGTTCGCGGTGAAGCCGCCGATTGGAAGCGCATCCTTTGGCGTGGTGGTACCCGACGGCGGTCCCGAGTCCGTGATCACCGGCGTGTTTCTGGCAGGCCTCTTCTCGCTCCGGAGTGTACCGGGGTTTTCGTGGGACGACGCTTTCAAGCCTGAATCATCTCACGCGCCTGGCATTCAGCTGGCATAGTCCTCGGAGTTTTTCGGAGGCCCGATCACGCTTCGCTTCGTTCAGCATCACTATCGCGGGCAATGCGGCAGCCAAAACTAGCGAAGCCTGGAGCTGAACTTCTGCCGTACCTTGGCAACCTTGGGGCTGATCACTATCTGGCAGTACATACTGCCAGGGTTGTTCTGGTAGAAAAGCTCGTGCTCCCTTTCCGCAGGATAAAATTCTTCGAAAGGCGCAACCTCTGTTACCACCGACCCGTTTTCGGTCCCTGACGCATCCAACGCCCCTATGAAATTCGCTGCCTGGTCCTTCTGGGACTCGGTAGTGTGAAGAATCACCGAGCGGTACCGTGCGCCCCGGTCCGCCCCCTGACGGTTGAGGGTGGTGGGGTCATGAGTCGCGAAGAATACCTCGAGTATTTCCGAGAATGTGATCCGGGAGGGGTCAAATTCCAACCGTACCACCTCGGCATGCCCGGTCTGCTCACTGCAGACTTCATGGTAGGTCGGATTAGCCGTGCGGCCGCCGGAATATCCGGACGTGACCGCAGTAATCCCTGCGATCTCTGCGAAAACGGCCTCAACGCACCAGAAGCATCCGCCGCCCAGTACGGCAAACTCGACATCTTGATCGGACACTTTTTCTTACTCCAATTGCAAGATTTTTTGGCTCTGCAGTTTTGCACTTCGTATAATCTTATTATGGCACAGCACCTCTCATGGGTAGTTCGCTTGAATTCGGGGACCTTGATCCCCACGCTTTCTGAGATTCTCCGCATGGACGATCGGTTCAACTGTCCAACACTGGCAAGCAGTCGTTCCTGGATGCTCCAGTTTCAGGACCCTGGGAGACGAGGACGCCATGCAGTTTCACCGGCCGGTGATTCCCGGAGACCGGCTCGGGAGAACTCCTACAGTGCGTAAAGCCCGACAGGTACACAACCAGGGGCAGCCCGGAGGCAAGCTGTGACGTAAGGTTACCATTGGCGCAATCCGCCGGCTCCAATCACGGTACGCCTGTCAAAGGGTGGGGCAAGTCACGCGCCAGAACCTGGACCCATCAACCTGAACCTCAACACCAAGGTTCCTGACTCTGTCCAGCTTGATGCTCGGTCGCCAATAATATCCGGTTAGGCAGATGGCTGTGCCAGGACAGCGCCTCAGGAGTTAACGGCGGGGGTTGCTCCGTCCCCGACCTTGATTAGCAGGCGGCAATGGTCGCTCGCGCCCCACTCTTCGACAGAGTTCATGGCCCGCACCGTGATGTCCTCGTGGAAGCCACGGGAGGCGAAGACATAGTCCAGCTGATTGTTGCTTGCCGTTTCCGGATTCTTCCCTGGGAGGTAGTACGTGACTACGTTGCGGGAGTCCGTGGGTTCACCCGTAGCCGGCGTCTTCGCTTGCCGACCATTCGGAGCCTGGGGCCCCATGAACTCAAGCCCAATAGCCGCCATCCTCTCGAACACGGACCGGTATCGTTCCTCCCAGTAGGGGTCGCCGTCATCACCATAGCCGTGCGCGATATTGAGATCACCGGCGGCCAGGATGCGGTGCGTCTGTGGATTCTCGTGGCCGATGAACGCCGAGAGGTCCGAGATGATGCGGTGGACGGAAGAGTCCGCGTAGCCAAAGCTCCACGCCTTCTTGACGCTTGGATGCGACCCGATCCACCGGGCGTACATGGAGACGACGATGAACGGCTCAATTGAGTCGTCGCGGGGCGTGACGCGGGCGGCGGCAATGGTGCCGATGCCGCTGACGGCGACCTCGTCCTCCTTCGGTTGCCACACAGGACCAACCTGGCTAAACCACTCGACGTCCACGCGGTCGGAGAGCCGCACCACCATCGGCCAGCGGTCATACAGAGTTCCGGCCTCTCCAGCGTTCCACGAATGAGAGTCCCACGATTTTTGTGGGCCAATCTCCAGGGGGCGGGAGTGGTCGGCGAGGGGGAGTGTCGCGTCCCGCCGCCGGGCGACGTCGTCCGGCGGCGGAGTGGCCTCCTGGAGCAAAGCTATGTCCGCGTCCATCCCCAGAAGTTGGCGCCACGGCTCGCGTCGTGTCGCGATGTTCCAACTCACCACTGTTACGGTCAATGCATCCTCCGATTGTTTGTCAGAATCCTGCCACATATCTTGTGTGGCTCACTTCCCGCAGGAACAGGCCAATGCTACTGGTAGCGCTGGTCAGAGAAGTCGGCGACGACGCCAAAATGGTCTGGCAGCTTCTTCCTCTCGTGGATGTTGCTGATTACAGCCGGGGTGAGGTGGACACAGTTAGCTGGCTCTTCCGCCAACTTGGCGAAGAGGATTGAAAACGACTGCAGGCAGTGAAAGCGCCAAGTGCTGTATTTATGCGGCGCGGCCGTCCAATGCCCGCTGGCGCAGCAGGACCGGCTGGGCCGGGCAATACTCGGTCCGCTTGATCAATTTGACTCGGCATATGTGCCCTTCGCATTGTCCGGTGCTCGGGGAGGTAGTCAGCGCCTGTCGTTATTCAGGTTCTTCAGGCCAGCGTTATTCACAAACATCCGGCCACCCTGTACAACCGTGGTTTGCACTTGTATCAGCTTGCGGTTGGCAGGTCAATCATCCCCTTTGTCTCCAGCAGGGGCCCGATGAGGGGACAGCTTTTCCGTCTCCTGGCCCTTCACCGCTTCCAGCGCCACCTTGGCCCTGAAAGCCGGGCTGTGCTTTCTGCGTCCTTTCGACATTTCCCACGCCTTCCCGACAGCTACCGCTGCCCTTAGTGCAGGAGCAGAACTCTCACTTAGCTACCTGCCCGATTTCCCGGGTCCACCTCAGGCAACCAGGGCGGTGCTGCGGAAAAGATGGGGGCTTTATTCGGAGTCATCCCGAGGTATGCATCGCGCTTGACGTGCCGAATAGGCAGTGATGCTTGAAGGCGAGAAATGGTGCTGGGAGGCCGTCCTAATGATGTATCGCTGTTGCAGGAGGTGGAAGTAGGCAACGCGCGGGCTCGGAGAGTCGACTAGTGGAATGCTATACGAGGCAGGAAATCGGAAGATTGAAGTGTTTACCTCGCATTCGGGACAGCCGGCAGATGCAAACGCCGATGCAGCGTATGCAGCGAATTACCTCGGTGAAAACCCTCCAGAATGGTAAACATTTGACATTCCTCTCTCTGCGCCTTGATTGGTCTCAAAGCTGGCCCGGTAGGTGTGGAGAAGTCTTCCGGCTGCAATTTCATAGCTGGATGAGCCTAAATGAGGCTTACTGGAGTTAGTCCTTCGAATTACGAAACCGCTGGCCGGGTCGTTCCGCGACCTCATTATGGACTCAAAAGTCAACGCACAAATGTCTCTATATCAGGGCAGAATTGAAGCTAAATAGCTTCAATTCTGATATAATATTTAAGCCCAGTACAAAAAATGCTGCGGCCCTCTTTGTGCCCTTGGCACAGCCGTAATCCATTGGTGATTTGATATATGACGCAAGCTTCTACCGCCGAATACACTGCCAAAGACATCCAGGTCTTGGAAGGCTTGGAAGCTGTCCGGGTGCGCCCAGGTATGTACATCGGCAGCACCGACCAGCGGGGTCTCCATCATCTGATATACGAAATTCTGGACAACGCCGTGGACGAGGCGATGGCCGGCTACTGCAACCGGGTGGAGTTGACCCTGGACGAATCGGGCGCCATCACGGTGACGGACAATGGCCGCGGCATTCCCATAGACATTCACCCGGCCACCAACAAGAGCGCACTGGAAACCGTGATGACTACCCTCCACGCCGGCGGCAAGTTCGGCAGCGGCGCTTACAAAGTGACCGGCGGCCTCCACGGGGTGGGCGGATCAGTTGTAAACGGCCTCTCGGAGTACCTGAGGGCTGAAGTATGCCGTCAGGGCTGGCGCTATTCTCAAGAGTACGCCCAGGGCATCCCGACCACCGATTTGGTCAAAGAAGAAAGGACCCAGCACCAAGGGACGATGATCGCCTTCCGGCCGGACCCGGAGATCTTCCCCGATATCGACTACGACTTCGACCTCCTGACCAGCCATTTCAAGGAGATCGCCTACCTCAACAAAGGACTGGAGATCTGTTTCGTTAGCCGGTGGCACGGGGCGAGGCGGCGGGGCGATATCGAGCGCACCTACTTCTTCGACGGCGGAATTGCCAACCTGGTGCGCAACATCAACCGCAACCGTCGTGTCATGCAGTCGTCGCCCTTCTATTTCGAGAAGACGGTGGATGATACTGCCGTCGAGGTGGCGGTCCAGTACAACGACAGCTTCTCCGAGACGGTGTTCTCTTTCGCCAATTGCATCAACACCCAAGAGGGCGGCAGCCACATGACCGGCTTCCGGTCGGCTCTCACCCGGGTGATCAACGACTACGCCCGCAAGCAGGGCCAAATCAAGGAAGACCAAGCCAACCTCCTGGGCGAGGACGTGCGGGAGGGATTGGCGGCCGTCATCAGCGTGAAACTCACGAACCCCCAGTTCGAGGGTCAGACCAAGACCAAGCTGGGCAATGCCGAAGTGCGGGGCGTAGTCGAATCGGTGGTCGGTGAGGGCTTGAACCGTTACTTGGAGGAGAACCCAGTCGACGCCAAGCGGGTGGTGGAAAAGTGCCTCACCTCCCAGAAAGCCCGGGAGGCGGCCAAACGCGCCCGGGAATTGGTTATTCGCAAGAACGCACTGGACGGCACCTCACTGCCCGGTAAGCTGGCCGATTGCGCCGAGCGCGACCCGGCGAAGTCGGAACTGTATATCGTCGAAGGTGAGTCGGCCGGCGGCTCCGCCAAGATGGGCCGAGACCGCCATTTCCAGGCCATACTGCCCTTGAAGGGCAAGATACTGAACGTGGAACGGGTCTTGCAACAACCGGACAAGATACTGGGGCACGAGGAGATCCGGGCCATGGTGGCCGCGATCGGGGCTGGCGAGGGCGAGGACTTCGACCCGGCCAAGGCGCGTTACCACAAGGTAATCATCATGACCGACGCCGACGTGGACGGCTCCCACATCCGGGCCTTGATACTCACTTTCCTCTATCGGCGAATGCCGGCCTTGATTGACTACGGTTATCTCTACATTGCACAGCCGCCTCTGTACCGGGTCCAAGCGGGACGCAAGGTGGATTACGCCTATTCCGAGGAGCAAAAGGACGAACTCCTTTCCAAGAACGCCTCCCAGCGCAACCCCCAGGTGCAACGCTATAAGGGGTTGGGTGAGATGAACCCCGATCAGTTATGGGAGACCACAATGAACCCGGAGAGTCGCCACATGCTCGAAGTGAAGCTGGAGAAGACCGTCCAAGAGGAGAACGCGTTCATAGAACTTATGGGTGAGTTGGTGGAACCCCGGAAGAGCTTCATCCAAGCGCACGCCCGGAACGTCAAGAACCTTGATGTTTAAGTCCCCCTAACCTATAATCCTCCGGATGCCCTTCGGCCAGGGGCTGTAACACGAAGCCGCAGTCAGACCAACAGCAGACCAGAGGTAGCCCGCTTGCCAGCCAGAAAATCGTACCGCCAATCGGTAAAACGCAACCAACGGAACCGGAGCGCCCGGACGGAGACAAGGACCATAATCGCCAGGGCCCAGCGGTCGATGGATTCCGGGGACCTCTCGGAGGCCGAAGTGGCGGTGGACCGCGCCGTGAGCATCATGGACCGCGCGGTACAGAAAGGCATCATGCACAAGAACAACGTGGCCCGGCGCAAGTCCCGCCTCACTACCCGCTTCAACGACATGGTCCGTGGCGAAGGCGCCTAGCGTCGCTTCGGCCTCGAAGGTCGACCGGTTCCCGGCGTTTCCCGTCCCAGTCCCGCTTCAGTCACGCCGGCGTTGCCGGGCATCGGGATGGGTGAAGGCTTTCGCCCCAGTGTGGATTTGGTGGACTGCCCCAGCCCACTGGGCCAGTTTTTGGTCTTGGGGGTAGAGGGCCTTCAGGTCGTGGATATCCCGCAGCAGGTGAACCCAGCACCGCTGCTTCAGGCCCGGGTAATGGTGGTAAGCGGCATAGAAGTCACTGACCAAGACCCCGCTGAAGGAATCGCCCAGCACCTCGTCTACTACTTCCTTGTTTCGACCCGGCGCAGAAAGTACCGGTCGGTGGGGGTGCTGAAGGTCCAGACGTAGCCGTTGACCCCGTCCTGGCGCCAGCCGGTTTCGTCGGCGTGCACCACTGGGCTGCCTCGGATCCGGTCCAGGATCTCCGCCAGTGCCGGTTGAGCCTTTTGGGCCACCTGGTGAATCGCCCGGACGATGGCGCCCAGGCTCAGGGGCAACCGATGCACGGTCTGCAGGTACCACTGGATGGTGCGCAAGGGCAGCCGTCCTTCTTCCCGCAGGGCGGCAATCCGGCTGAGCAGGTTGACTCCCAACCGATGTTTACCCAGGGCCACCCGGCCCAGGTCCGCCTGGGGAGTCCGGCGCCGTTCACATACCGGAGAGGTCCGGGCAATGAAGACGTGCTCGGTGACTTGGGCCGGAACCAGGGGGAGGTCAATGACTTCACGGGTCCGCTGCACCCAGCCCCCGGCCAAGCCGGTACCGCATTGGGGACAGGATTCCAGGACATGCTCCACCCGTTGGGTGGGGGCCATGCGCTGGCGGGCAAAGCCGTGGGGCCTGGGCTTCCCGGGCCTTTTATCCCTGGCTGGACCCTGGCCGGACTTCGGTTTAATGCCGGGCATCCGGGGCGACCCACCAGGCTTGGCCTTTCCTTCCAGCACCTCAAGCCTCCGCTGCAACTCGGTGATGACGGCCTGCTGCTGGGTAATGACGGCCTGCTGCCGGGCGATGAGGGCCAGCTGCTGGACGATGAGGGCCTGCAAGGCCTCCCGGCTGGCGGTAGTCAGGTCAAGACCCGTATCCATGCTTCAGATTTAACATAACCGGAAAACCGACGCACTGTGCTTTTCCTACCACTTCTGCCCAATTCGCCTCACCAACTCTGAACAGTTACGGGCATTGGGATTACTGGTGATCTTTATTCCCATGTGCTACTCTCGGTGCAAGTAGAAGCGTTGAGTCGTGTTGGGTCCGAGTGGAGAAGCGGGAATGGCAAATGTAGCTTCACCAGACTGAAAACGCTCACAATCGTAGCCACAGCCGTGAGTTTGTATTAGGAGAGATGGCTGAGTGGACGAAAGCGCCGGTCTCGAAAACCGGTATATGGGCAACCGTATCGTGGGTTCGAATCCCACTCTCTCCGCCACCCACACCTTTTTCTGACCCATGAAACATACCCGGAAAATGTCCGAAAACAGGGGAGTTGCCTAGCTGGCAACTCCCCTGTTTTCGTCAAAATTAGCGTCCATTGTCGCGGATATGGCGTCACACTCACAGAGGCTCGTGGACACAAGGGCGTGCATGAACAGCACTCATGGACGATTCCCCGCCGGCCGATGTGCACACGAGGACTGAGCCATCGCCGCGCGGAAGAATCCCATTATCCAGCGCACTCCGACACCGTTGCAGGCCTAGCATAAAGGGTGGCACAGATCCGGGGGGAAGGTCCAGTGCCAGCCAGGGATTGCGGAAATTGCCATGCTCAGACTTCTTAGTGTCACCAACTTCGCCACCATAGAGCAGCTTGAAATGGAGTTGGCATCCGGCTTTAACGTGCTGACCGGGGAAACCGGGGCCGGTAAGTCCATCATAGTGGATGCGTTGAGCCTTCTCTTGGGGGGGCGCGCCGATGGCGGCATGGTACGGTCCGGGGCCCGCCAGTCCAGAGTAGAGGGCGTGTTTTTGCTCAACGGCGATCTCGTGCAGAAAATCAGTGTTGCTCTGGGTGAATACGAGATTGACGACAACGAAGAGGAGCTGATTCTCGCCCGCGAGGTCAATATCGATGGGCGTAATACGTGCCGTGTGAACGGGCGAATCGTACCTCTCAGGCTACTGAGCACCTTGTCCGAACACCTGGTGGATGTTCACGGCCAGAACCAGCATTTGTCCCTGTTCCGTGTACGTGAGCACATGGATATCCTGGACCAGTATGGCGGGCTATGGCAGCTTCGGGTACAGGTAGCGGAGCATGTCCGCCAGCTAATGGAGGTCCGCCGGGAGCTAGACCGGCTTCGGACCGAGGCGCAGGAGCTTGCCCAACGGGTGGACTTTCTGAGGTATCAAGTAGAAGAGATCGGCGCTGCCAATCTTCGCCCGGCCGAGGATGAAGACCTGGTCGTTGAGCGGGACCGGGTCGCCAACGCGGAGCGAATTATCGCATTATCCGACCACGCCTATGGTGCCCTATACGATAGCTTCGACCGGCAAGAATCAGTCATGGACCTTATAGGACAGGTGGCCCATGACCTCGCCCAGTTGGAACAATTGGACCCCTCATTGAGCCAGGAGCGCGAGTCGGTAGACGCCTTGACCCATCGGGTGGACGAGCTGGCGCGTACGCTCCGGAGCTATCGTGACAGCATCGACTACAACCCGGACCGTCTCCGGGAGCTTGAGGGGCGGCTGGACTTGATCAGGGGTCTCAAGAGGAAGTACGGCGCCACCATCGCAGAAATCCTCGCCTTCGCCGAGAGGGCCTCTGATGACCTGGAGGGACTGTCCCACGGCGAAGAGCGCGCGGAGGGCCTGAAGTCCCGGGAGTTAGAGCTTCGCGAACAAGTTGGCAGGCTGGCAGGTCAGCTCTCCGAAGCCCGCCGGCATTCAGCGAAGCACCTCGCTGAAGCCATAGAGGAGGAGGTCGCCGAACTGGCCGTGGAACATGCGCAGGTGCATGTGGATATACGTCAGTCAGATTCGGAGGACGGTGTGCCGGTTGCGGCCGGCGACTCCGGCCCATACTCCACGCTTTTGGGTGAAGAAAGTATCCGGTGCTTCGCTTTCAACGGCGCCGGAATAGACTCCGTAGAGTTCTTGATCTCGCTGAACCTGGGGGAACCGCCACGGCCCTTGGCCAGGATTGCCTCGGGAGGAGAGGCCTCCAGGCTGATGCTCGCCATAAAGACTATCCTGTCTACCGCCGACCGGATCCCAATCCTGGTGTTCGACGAGGTGGATGCGGGCATAGGAGGTCGAATCGGGAGTGTTCTCGGCCAGAAGTTATGGGGACTATCAAGGAACCACCAAGTGCTATGCGTAACCCACCTCCCGCAGATAGCCTGCTACGCCGACCACCACACCAAGGTTGTAAAACTTGCCTCACATGATAGGACTATGACCTCTGTGGAGATTTTAGCCGATGAAACCAGAGTGATGGAGCTTAGCCAGATGCTTGGCTCTGACAGCGGTGTAACCCGCAGCAATGCTCTTGAGATGCTGGAGCAGGCGGTGAGCTGGAAGAAGAGCCGAGGGAAAGCCACCCAATATTCCCTGGAATAGCAACCGTGCTACTGTCCAGGGACCCTCGACGGGTCAGGCGTCCTTTGAGTTCCGCAATTTTCTCACCAGGCCAAGCCCCAACAGTGTCAGACTGGGGGACGGTCGGACGCAGGCGCCTGACAGTTCCTCCCTGCCGGACCGCACCGCATAGGCGGGACTCCGGCCACCTGAGCAAACCCACTACTCCCGAGGCCCCAACCTCCCAAAATCACCCGAGCCCGGGAAGCGTAGACGGCCCTGCTACGGGACAGCCCCTACATCCGGGCAACCTGGCTCACCAAGTTCCAGGTGCAGGTCAATGCTGGTCCCGCTCCTTGGGAGCTTTGTCGTAATACCAGCAGGTGGGAGCCTTCTGAGGTCTCATGTCCGGTTGCTGGAGCCAGTAGACGATGATGTTGCTGCCTGCGTCACGGCCGGAGATTAAGTTCTATCCCCGCGTGGGCGGGGAACCTACTGGGCTGAAATGACTACTTGAATGGCTGCTGGCGGTGCGTCGCCCAGCGCATCCTTGTCGATGTAGACGCTCTGGATTACGCTGCCGTCTCCGGTGCCGTACACCACCTTGTTCTTGGTCTCCTTGGACTTGTGCAGGGTCAAGATCAGGGTTTCCATTCGTTTCAAACTCCTTCTTATCCGCCTTGCCTGGAAGTTGCCGGTCACCCCTTTCCCCTGCAGCACATCCTGCTCTGCAGGGGGATCGCCGATGTTGAGTGGTCCCACTGGATAAGGTTAGCTGAAGCCTTCACTGCCACTCAATCAAGAGGAGGTGAGATTCTGGCAAGATTCCCCAACTATGTATTTGGCCAACTGAGGCATTGCTGTCAAGTCAACGACACTTGTTATCGCGTCCTCGTAGAGCAAGTCGGGGCTGAGGTAGCGGTGAAATTTTTCCGACATGCATTGATCGAGTCCCGGCAGCGAGATGCGGCTCAACTCCGCAGAAGATTCTGCAATACTTTGCAGCGCTGATTCAACGGACTTGTCAGTTGATTTGTTTTCCCCATGGTGAACCGAAGCCGTGTAGCCCATATTCCTGAGCAACAGCGCCAGCGTGGTAGTCTTGACGGTGCCCGTCCAGGTGGCTACGAAGGCACTCTTCTCCCCGAGACTGCAAATTGAACGCTCGTCGAGATTGAGGCGTAGAAATTCGGACCTGGCGCCGTCCAGCAGACGAGCGGCGACACCATCAAGATACCCAGGAATCTCCTTCTCGGCGAGTACGTCCCGCATAGTCTCAATGATACGGTCATGTACCTGGCCGCCGGTTCCGCCAAAGGGAGGCGGACGGCCCGTCCTGTCCTCGGAAACCTCAATCACCCGGTCTTTGCTGTGTACCTGGGTGATGCGCCAGCATTTGCCGGAAAAAATGATGGTCATGTCAGGAACGAACACGTTAGTAGCGGGCAAGGAACCTATCTGCCTGCCTCTTGCTACAACCCTGAATTCTTCGGCACTTTGGAACACGGCGTAGAAACTGTAATGCTCCACCAGTTTCTCGCCTTGAGGCCCCAATAGGAGGGTCCCGTCTGGCGCCTTTCAACCAATGCCGTTTCCGCCGAACCGAGGTCGGGCAGAAGGCGCGCGAACATTGCTGGACTTACCTTTTTGAAGGGTCCCGTCCTGCAAAGCACATCGTACAGCGGTCCGGCATTCACCCCTCCCGTTCTGCTATGACGGAGAGTACCTGATGGCATAGCGTCAATTGATGCAACTCCTGGGGAGCGGGGGGTTAAACACCACCTCTCTCTCAACAGTTCCACCATGGCGACGGATCGGACCAGGTCCAGGTGAAGGCGCTCCAACGGGTGGGAGTCCGCCTGCGCTTCTGGCTCGATCGCATACATTCGCAACACGGCAGGCTGCCCTGGCCTTCTGCCGGAACGTCCCAGCCTCTGCCTCAGCGATGCCACCGAAAATGGCGGCCCTATCTGGGCAACGCAATCGATGTCTCCGATGTCGATTCCAAGTTCCAGGGTCGATGTGCATATGGCGGTGGTTGTGCGCTTGGTCTTGAGGCTCTTCTCCAACTCAGTTCGGTGCTCACGGGAGAGGTTGGCGTGATGGGGCAGAAAATCCACCGGCACCTTGGCTTTCTCAGACATCTCCCTAAGGGCATCGGCGTACCACTCCACGTTCTGTCGTGATCCGGCGAAGACGAGGTTGGGTTTGCCTCTCAAATTAGAGAACAAATGCTTTGTCACTTCCCGCTTGGCCGAGTCGTCCTCACGGTCCGTGTCATCTCCTTCGATATAGCCACGAATCTGAATTTTGAGCTCGGCGCCAGCCGAGTCGCTTTCCAGAAGATCCACGTCCTCTGGATTTCCCGGACGCAGATATTCCCTGACCATTTCCATCTCGCTCAATGTGGCAGACAGGCCCACTCGTCTGATCTGTCGTCCGACGGCGTGCTCCAGGCGACTGAGGAGGGACCGAAGATGCACGCCCCTTTCGTTGTCCAACAGCGCATGGAGTTCATCAATGATGATGGCCCGGGTGCCCATGAACAGGGAGGGAACCTGAAGGCCCTTGAGGACAAACATGGCCTCAAGGGATTCCGGGGTGATGAGCAGTATCCCTTTCGGGTTAGCCCGGGCGCGGGATTTCACGCCCTGCGAAATATCCCCGTGCCAAGGGTAGACCGGGAGGTCTGTTCGCTTGCAGAGATCCTCCATGCGTCCTAGTTGGTCGTTGATGAGCGCCTTGAGAGGCGCCACGTAGACCAGATCGAATCCTCCCCCTCCTGGTGAGGCCAGCACGGAGGAAATAAGCGGAAGAAATGCCGCCTCGGTCTTACCCCCTGCGGTGGGAGCTGCGATGATCAAGTCTCTTTCGCCGTCCAGAAGGGTGAATATCGCCCGCTCCTGGACATCGTGCAATTCCCCCCAACCCTTGTCCCAGATCCAGCGTTGGACCGGTTCGGCGAGCCTGTCGAATGCGGCGGATGGGGATGTGCTAGAGCTTGAAGGATACGAGTTCATCATCCTCGTCCGTTTCGACCATTTCGGAGTCCAGGTCCCCGTCGTCTTCGGGCTTCGCAGACCCCACGAGGTCGCGCCAGTCGGCGCCGGGATTCTGCTCCAGCACGGAGAGCATGTTCACGAATTCTTTGACGGTGTTCCTGGGTGTCCTGAAATACGCGTCTCCTATCCTTGTGGAACAGTGGGTCATAAATGCGGTGAGCGCCTCATCAGGGACTTGGTTGTCTTCATCCTGCATCACCCCCGGCGGATATTCGTAAGAAGGACGAACATGTCTTCAGGCGTGAGGTTGGCAAGCCGTATGACCGGACCTGACAGGTCGACCATTCCGTCTCTCGCGAATGTGTTTTCTGACAGCCCGGACTGCAGGGCTGCGTAACTGTACAGACCTCGACGAGTATCCATCAGAAATTCCGGAGTCCCTCCCATCAGGAACCCGACATGCTGTGCGGTGCCTTGGAGCACGTCGTTAAGGATGCGGAGAATCTGCTCGTAGTTGGACTGTCTCGCCTGGGAGGAGACAAGCTTGTACAGGTTGACCATCTCGTCGAGCGAGACCACGACCCCCTGGTAGCCCGCCTCTCTGGCGAAACCGGCCATCAGTTTCAATTGGTCGTACAGGTTGGCGTCGTCGACGATGGTGCGTACCCCGAGGTCTCTGCGGGCCTCTGTCCTGGTGGAGTATTCCCCCCGGAGCCACCTCAGCGCCGCTGATTTGAGATCCTCATTGCCGGCGTCATACCCTTCCCAGTACCGGGAAATTACGGTGGCGAAATCATACCCCCCGACCATTTCCTCGAGGTGCGCCAGCTTTTCACGGATAACGCCGTTGGCATCCTGTCCCGTTTTCTCGGCCGTGCTCACGGCTTCAGTGGCAAATCGCTCCACCACCGAGGGCATTTCCCCTCCGTCCTGCCTGCTGATAGTGGATGTATTGCGGGCCATCTCAGCATAGAGGGAACGGGCCTGTCCGCCCGTGGCGTGGAGCCGGCGGTCCGGGGAAATGTCTGCCGACAGCACGACCATCCGCTTTTCCATGGCTATCTGTCTGACCAGGTTCAGGAAGAAAGTCTTACCTGACCCGTACTCCCCGATTATGAACCTGATGGTGGAGCCGCCTTCCGCAATGGGGCCCATGTCCCTGAGGAGTTCCTCGATTTCCCGGCTGCGGCCGACCTGAATGTGCTGCAGTCCAACTCTCGGCACCACACCGGCAGTGAGGGCGCGGACGATGGCGTCCCGTTCGCGAGTTCTTATCCTGGGTCTCTCCATTGTCCTTACTCCGCCACGGCCAGGATTTCGTCCTTAACTTCGGAATTGATCAGAAAGCCATTATCTTCTTCGATCAGCAGGTCGCCGAATCGCCCGTGAGACCACTCGTTCACTGTTTCCATGGCACCATCCGGCAGGAGCCTGAACTGGCGGGCCAGCGTGCGGTATTCGCCCTCATCCCAGTGGAGGCGTGAGATCAGTTCACCAAGAAAGGCTGAGTGCTTTTCGTCCAGACCACCAAACTCGCTATCAGCTTCGCCATGCTCCTCGGCGGGTTCCTCCTCTGGCTCCTCGTCCTGGAATATCTCGTTCAGTAGGGCACTGACACGCGCGGTGTTGGTCATCACGGCAGCGACCCTGTCTGCGTCGAGGCTCAACGGGCTTTCGGGGTCAGGGCGCGGTGGTATGACAAAGCCGGGTTGGCCATCCGCGGGAGGAATTACAGTCACGGGATCATCGGCCGAAGTCAGGCTGTGGAGCGCAGAGTAAATTCCGCCCGTCTCCAGGCCTAATGCGGTGTAGAGTCGTTCAAGAGCGGCTACCTCCCTTCCACTAATCACTCCGTCGGAGGCCGCAATTGAAAGGGCGATCTGACCCATCTCGTGGGAGGTCTCATTGGAAGCATTCCGGAGATGTCTTCGCAGCAGGGACAGGTCCGGCCTCACGGCCATCATCCATTTCAGATTCGCTTTCAGGCGGGAGCGCTCCCCTTCAGGGATGTCAGGATCGTGGTCAATGGCTGCGGCCAGAGCGTTCAATTCCGATTCACCGACCGACTCGTCGGCTTGGGCCACGAAACTCCCTATGGCAACTGAAACCAGGAGGCTCCTGTATTTGTCGCTGACGGTCTCCAGGCGGGTAACGCCGTCCGGCAGGTCGAACAAAACGACAGGCTCTCCCCATTTCGGGGACCGGAGTGCGAATCTCGGATCGGGCGCCATGCCCACCGACAGGCGGGCCAAGGCGTCGGCAGCATCGGTTAACCGCCGCTTTCCAATGTTCTCGGGGACTGCTCCCTCGAGGCGTTCGATGACCGCTTCCACGGGACACAGGCCTCCGGCGTCGATGATTTCCCCGGCCCATTCATGGAGACTGTCCATCTCAGAGCTGGGGAATACCTCCCAAAGACGCTCGGGCAACAATGCGTGTGCTTCTATCGTCCCTCTCCCATTGGGATTGCGCCCCAGGAACCGGCTGTATTTGTACAGGGAGTCAGTGGCCTCTTCGACCAGGGCCCTAGCGGCATTCAAAGGCTGGGTAATGCGGGATATGTCGGGCAACGCGCCGATGTATTCCTCGAGACCGACTTCAAACTCCGACGAGGCGGATTGGTATTGCGCACGGAGGGTCCGCTTGGGTAGGGGGATCTTCATGCCGGCAGGATACCGTTCGGCAAACAGGATACTGAAAAGGGCCTGGAATTCAGGAAATGCGCGAGATGCTGCTGTCCTGAAGGCGTAGTCCGGATGCGCGCAGTACCAGGTCAGCACCCAGTCGGCGTTCAGGGGCAGGCCGTCGCCAGCCCTGTGGCCTAGGGCGACGCGGAGGCCAAGAGGCAATTCGTACCCTGCGGCCCAGAATCTCGACTTCGGCTCTTCGTCACATGCCAGCGATGCCCTCGCCGCGTCAAGAGAAGACTCAAAGTAACGAAGGACGGACCTGTGGTCTCCGTAGATCTGGAGAAGTCTGTCGACCTCGTCAATTATGATGCGACGCTCGTGCGGATCCGGTGAGTCAACGAAAAAGCGTCGTTCCAGCCCGTAGCAACATTATGCCCGTGTTCGGCCTGTGCAGAGGTGACTAACTGGTGCGTCGGCCCAAGGATGTATGCTCATGGCGAGACGTGCCGTCCGGACGAAGACCGAGCAGACACTGGTGCGTATTGCCCGTTTGGTAGCATGGTCCGGGAGCCTTACGACGGCATCATTGGTGACGCCCCGATCGGGGCGATCCCGTTGGGGAGAGTGGCTACAGTCTGCGGCGCCCTCCGGCGACACGCCTACGCGGCAATGACCCTTTGGCCACTTCAGGGCGCTAACCTAACGCCCTCCCTCGGTGGATTCGGGATTAGGCAGGGCGACCTTCCCCGCATCTGCTCCGAAGAACGCCTCCCTGACAACGAACTCCTTCATCTCTCCCCATTCACCCCAGCAGGCTCCCGCTGCCCGAAAATCCTGAATCCCGCCTTGCAACGCACTCCCAAAGCTGAACCCCTGCATCAGATGGAAGACCGTCAGGCCCACGTAGATCAAGAGGACAGCCGTCATAGCCCGCCGGGAGACCGCCTTAGGGTCGTTACGTCCCATCCTCCTGAACATCCGCCCAACTAGTAGTCAGTCAAACTTGATATTAATGGTAGTGTGAAAGATTGAGCAAAAGAGCTACCCTGACTCTGGATAGGGTTGATGGGAGGCGGTGGTATGGTGAGGGAAAAGTATGGAGTCCGGCTGACGGCGGAACAGCGGAACCAGCTCCAGCATCTGGTTCGTGCGGGGAAAGGCACAGCCCGGGTGACGGTCCGGGCCCGGATTCTGCTCAAGACGGATGAGGGGTGGAGCGCTCCCCGGGTGGCCCAAGCCCTGGATGTGGCCGAGGGCACGGTGTTTCGGATCAAGCGGCGCTTCGCCGAAGAGGGGCTGGAAGGGGTGCTGCAAGACCGGCCCCAAGCCCACCGGTACCGGAAGCTGGACGACCGGGGCGAAGCCCACCTCATCGCTCTGGCCTGCTCCGAACCGCCGGAAGGGCATGAACACTGGACCCTGCGCCTTTTGGCGGGCCAGGTGGTGGAGTTGGGGTTGGCGCCCTCCCTATCCCACGAGACGGTGCGGCTGCGCCTGAAAAAAACTCCCTCAAGCCGTGGCGGAAGCAGGAGTGGTGCATCCCCAAGGTGAGCGCCGAGTTCGTGGCCCACATGGAGGACGTGCTGGACCTGTACGCCCAACCCTATGACCCGCAGCGGCCGGTGGTCTGCTTTGACGAAACCTCGACCCAGTTGCTGGCTGACACCCGTCCCCCGCTGCCAGCCCAGCCGGGGAGACCGGCGCGGCAGGACTACGAGTACCGCCGGGAGGGCACTCGAAACCTGTTCCTGGCCTGCGAACCTATGGCCGGTTGGCGCCACGTGCAGGTTACGGAGCGGCGCATCATGCAGGACTTCGCCCGCCAGATGCGCTGGCTGGTGGATGAGGCCTATCCAGAGGTCCCGGTGGTGCGGGTGGTCCTGGACAATCTGAACACCCACAGGAGAGCTTCCCTGTACGAGACCTTCCCGGCGGCCGAGGCCCGCCGGGTCGCCAAACGGCTGGAGTTCCACTACACCCCCAAGCACGGGAGTTGGTTGAATATGGCGGAAATCGAGTTCAGCGTGCTGTCCCGTTCCTGCCTCAAGCAGCGCGTCCCCGACGAACCCGCCCTCCGGCGGGAGGTCCAGGCACTGGTCACGGAGCGCAACGCCGCCAGAGCCACCATCAACTGGCGGTTCAACACCCGGGACGCACGAACCAGACTTCACCGCCTCTATCCCTTCGATTCCAAACATGACTGACTACTAGGTCGCGTGGTCGTGTTGGGACGGGGGGCGGTTCCAGGACGCGGTGCGCCGCCTCGTCTCCCCTGACTAGCCCCGGCCAGTCTTGTGTCATTGCATCTGAAGCAAGTGCATGCCGGAGGGTGGCGGTTAAGCCAATTCTGACGCTTCGCCATACAGGACTCCGTCACGATGAGATTGCCCCCCACTGCCGAGAGGAGCACGGGGGTTATGGTCGGTGTCCACTGGCCGGAATTCGAACACCTAACGTTGAAGCGTCACAGTAGGGAACGGCTCCCCCATTTCAGAATCTCCAGACCCTGAACTATGCGATCTAGGCTCCCGAACTCGGGAACACTGGTCGAACGATGGGGTCACCCTGTTGTCTTGGAACGGGAAGGGATATCCAGCCGTCGCAGCAACCGTGTAAGGGCCATATCACTAGGGATACTCTGAACAAGGCTTGGTTTGACCTGAATTGTGTCTTCCAAGGGGCGAAGGCTGTGAGAACCGCAGTCCGGGAGTTGGGTGGCCGACACTCGGACACTTGCCTTTCGCCCCTGGCGGGACTGTTGGAGTCCGGCGCGGGCCATATAGGGCCGTACGGACCTGTTCCAGGGCGCACTACGCCCTCGGTTGACCCTCCGCCGTCAACAGGTTGCCGAAGCCGAACAGTAATGCCAGGCGTTCCATGTTCTTCGCCAGTCCCCGGTAACGCACCTTGCCGTAACCGAACAACCGCTTCAACCTCAGAAAAGGATGCTCCACCTTCGCTCTCACCGACGCCTTCGCCCTTTCAGTCAGCGCCTCTTCGCTCCCGGGCTCCAGCTTCCGGCGCTGCCCCGGACGCATCGCCACCCACCATTCCACCTCCAGCCCCAGATTCTCCTCCCTCTTGTGAACCCCCTGATACCCGGCGTCGCCCCACACCACCGTCTCACCGCCGTGCAGCAGTTTGTGAGCCTCCGTAACATCGTGTACGTTGGCCCCCGTCGCGCTCATGCTATGCACTATGCCCGTGCCGGCGTCCACCCCGATGTGCGCCTTCATCCCGAAATGCCACTGGGTCCCCTTCTTTGTCTGATGCATCTCCGGGTCCCGCTCCCCGGCACGGTTCTTGGTGGAGGACGGTGCCTCGATGATGGTGGCGTCCACGATGGTTCCCTCCCGCAGCTTCAGTCCCTGGGACTCCAGGTTGGCGTTGATCTCATCCAAAAGCCCTGCCCCAGGTTGTGTTTTTCCAGGAGATGACGGAAATTAAGGATGGTGGTCTCGTCGGGCAGGGGGTCTGAGAGCCTCAGCCCCACGAATCGCCCGACCGGCTCGGACTCGTAGAGCAGGTCCTCCATGCCGGGGTCGCTCAAGTTGTAGAAAAGTTGAACGCAGTGGACTCTCAACATGACGGACAGCGGGTACGGCTGTCTCCCCCTTCCGGCCTTGGGGTAGAAAGGGCGGATGCGGTCCTCCAGGTTTGTCCAGGGGACCAGGCCGTCCATCCGCTCCAGGAACAGCTCCCGGCGGGTCTTGCGCTTCTTGCCCTGGTATTCCAAGTCGGAAAAAGTCGGCTGGTCCATACAACCTCATTCCCAGTCAGCATCAGGCTTTTCAGCTTAACTATGCCACATTGCCGCGGACTTGTTCAGATGATTCCTAGTGCTTTGCCCGTCGGTGGCGCCGCGAATATCAGCCCGGCTGGGCCGCTGGTGCTCCATGCGTCCCGCAAAGTCTCCATGGCCTGAGTGGACAGCGGGATTCCGTGTTCCTTCCCTGCCTTCATCCGCTCGGCCGGTATGGTCCATGTTGCCGAATCCCAGTCAATTTCGTTCCAGTCGGCGCCGCGGACTTCACCGGATCGGGTGGCGGTCAGCACCACCAACCTAAAGGCCAGCTTCGTGAGCGGGTAGGAGGTGGACAGCCCCACCTTGCGGAGAGCTGCGGGAACATCGGAATATGGTAGGGCCCTGTGGTGGGCCTTCAGCCACTTGGTGCTGCGCAGGATTTTGAGAATGTGCCGGCCCGCCGGGTTATCTCCCGCTCGGTGGCCGTGTCCTATGCACCAGTCCAAGACCGTCTCCATCCTCTGTCGCAGCCGCGTGGCCGTTTCCGTCTTGGACGTCCATATCGGCTCCAGAACACCCTACGCGTCCGACGTGGTGATCTTGTCGCCTGTCATATCGCCAAGCACAGGCATGGCGTAGTAGTTCAGGGCATATTGCCATTGGGCAGCGTGTCGCCAGTTGCGCCAGGTCGGACGCCTCAGCTCAATCACCCTTGCGGCGGCCTCGGCAAACGTGGGTATCGCGGCCACTGTCTCGGGCGCGGGTGGTGCTCCTTCCAGCGTCCCCGCCCCTACGTCCGCCCGAACCCCGGCAGCTGCTTTCCAGGCCTCTGCGAGCGGGACGGCAGGATAACCCCCCAGCCCCCGCGGACAATCGCCTTGCCGTTGACCCGGCCCCTCCAGATCCATCGGCGATAGCCCCTGTCATCGATCCGGAACGACAGACCGCCGCCGTCGGCATAGGTTCCCGGCTTGGTGAGCGTGGCTATCGTTTTGGCGTTGAGCACCCTATTCAATACCTTCGGCATTGCACTGTACACGCGGCCCTCGGCGGCGGATTCCGGGGGTGCATGTACAATCCTCCACCATTCTGTAGGTACACAAAAGGGAATGACAGGGTGTCATTCCCCCCTTTCGTAGCTAAGCTGAGTGTTGGTGGCGGAGGGAGTGGGATTCGAACCCACGATGCAGTTGCCTGCATAACGGTTTTCAAGACCGTCGCCTTCGTCCACTCGGCCATCCCTCCAAAAGCTGACAAGAGGATTTCTTCCAATAAATCAGCGCATGTCGCCGATCATTTGTCAAGCGCCAGCGAACCCATCGGGTCCCAAGGCGGCAGCACCACCGGCTCCAGTTCCAGGGCATTTTGCAGGTCTTCCGGCAAGTAGCTCTTGGGAGCGGCGATCTCGAACATATACTCGGCGAACCAGGAGTCATTCATCAGGAAAAACCCCTTGTCGCCCACCTTGTCGTCCCAACTGTTTTCCACCCGCCAGCGGCGCGGTTTGCCGTCCACCACGTCCACGCCGGTGAACAGCATGGCGTGGGTCATGGCCGTCTGGTGGTACTCCAGCCTTTCCTCCTTGTTCATGGAAAACTCGGCGTTGTAGACGCTGGCGTAGTCGAACAGCCCAGCGTCCCACAGTCCCTTATCCCGGTGCATCTGTTTACCCGTGTCGCAGCCCATCCAGACCGGCTTGCCGTCTTGAAGCATCCGCATGGCGATGTTCTTCATCAATCCGATGTCCACATTGAGGTACTTGATCCGGGCGCCATCCACCACGTTGCCCAAATACTGGACGGTGTAGGTGCGGCCGGGCGGGTTGGACTGGCGCGGGTCATGGACCAGGCAGACGTATTCCTCCATGGGAGTGGCGATGTACTTTTCGGCGAACTCCAGGGGAGTCATGCCGCCGTCCCGGTGGAACCCGCCGTCCTTGTCTTTCCATTGCCAGTCGAAGCTGGCCGGGGGGTTGCCCAAGTGGATGCAGAGGATTTGGTAGACGGAGCGGAGGGCCTCTTCCTTGGCCCGGCGCATCGCAGCCAGTCCTCCTTCCTCCGAGTACAGCCGGCGGATATCCCGCGCTCCCTGGCGCACCTGGTAGTTGAGGCCGGCGTTCATTCGCGCCGAGTTCCCGGAGCTTTCGGTCTCGGGCATAACGGTCTTGGGGACCACGCCGTGCTTCCTGACCAAGCTGACGAACATGTCCCACTGGCCGCCGTCACCCAAGGGTTGTTGCAGCAGCCAGGCCACCACCCGGTCGTCAACGGGGCGGTCGGCGGTCTCGATAACCGCCTCCAGCACGTAGTTGGCCCTCTCCATCTTATCCCAGAACATCAAGTAACTCTGGCTGAACTCGAACTCCTTGACGTTGAGCAGGTCCTTGGTTTCCACACGGAACAGGTTCAGGCCGGCGAACATCCAGCAGCGGCCGGAGCGGGCCTGGTTGGTGACTCCCCAATCGTCCAGGACAGTGGAAAATGTGTTGACCGCCTCGGTGACTATATTGCGGTCGAGGGCCACGTCGTTTACGTCGTGTTGGGTGACCACGTTCTGCATCAGTTGGTGGGAAGGCTGATACTCAAAGGCTTCCTGGAAACCAGCCAATGTTGCGGAATCCAGGGCGCCCGGGTTGGTCTGTGCGGTCATATTCTTTCAATCCTTAAAGTTGTCTTCGCCGGGTCTTGCTATCCGTCCTCAGTGCCAGGTTACTCTAATGTTTGGGCGGTTGCCCGGACTTGCTTACAGGGCCGCGTTGACTTTCTTAACGAAATCTTCCGCGCCGATACGCAGCAGGCCCCAGGCGGAAACGGTGATGAAGTTCGCGCCCTGGTTGATGAACTCGGCGACTCCGGCGGTGTCGGCGGGGTTGTTGCCGCCCACACCGGCGGATTTACCGCCGGCCCGAATCCGGGGGACGACCTCGCTCATGACGCGGCGGACCTCGGCCACGCCGGGTTGCCGAGGCTCTGGCCCAGATCGGAAGCCGCAACGTGGAGGACGTCGGCGCCGGAAACCTGAAGGATGTCATCAAGGTTGCCGACGGCTTCGATGTCTTCGACCATGGGGATTACCAACACTTGGGAGTTAATCCAGGCTGTCGCCTCGTCCCGGGAGACGCCGATGCCGTAGTCCTGGGCCCGGCCTCCGCCCATTCCCCGGTAACCGTCGGGGTAGTAGCGGGCCGCCCGGGCAACGGCGGCGGCCTGTTCCCCGGTGTTGACGTGAGGCACGATTATCCCTTGGAGGCCGCGGTCGAGGAACCGGAGGATGGTCTGCTCGGACTGGTCGGGAACACGGGCGATGGGAGTAATGCCGAAGGACTCGGCGGCGCGGACCATGTGTTCGACCTGGTCCAGGCTGGCGGGCCCATGCTCACAGTCAATCATCACGAAGTCGTAACCGAGAGCGCCGAAAATCTCCACCATGTCTGGAGCGTAACGGGTGATGATGGCCCCGAAAACGACCTCGCCTTCATTTAGCTTGGCCTTGGTAGTGTTGGTGCGCATGAAAAATCATCCCCTTTACCGGAAAAAGCTTCCGGGACTGCTGAAGAATGACGGTCGGCTGTCCGGGCCGGACGGTCCCTGATTGCCGATTGTGAGTGAGCTCCTTGTGGCCACCCGGTGGCCGGGAGGATTGGGCCGCTGTCGCCGGAGCCGGGGCTGCGGCAGATTATCTGTCGCGCAGCAAGACGATTGTGGCGAGTGCCCGGCGGTCTGCCGCGCTGGAGGCCAGGAATGCTTGGGTGGCGGTTTCCGCCCGGTCGATCAGGCTGGTCACTTCCCGGCGAAGATAGGCGGCTTCCGGGTCGTAGTCAGCTCGGTGGCGGTGTTCCTGCAAGATGGTGAAGACCGTGGCGAAGTCTTGCAGGGCCAGGGGTCTGCCGGTGCTGTGCCGGTTCATTCTGTCGCTTGCGAAGCGGTGTTCCAGGGCCCGGTAGGTCCGAGACCATTCTTGGGTGTAAGTTGGCGCCGGCGATGTTCCAACGATGGTATTGGCGTTGCTGCGGCATAGGGCGTGGAACATCGCATAGTAGGCGTTGCTGACAGCTCTCTTGAGCATCGCCTGTCGCGGTCTGCCGATGGACGCGGGTGCGGAGGTTGAGCCTGCCAGCAGTCTGGCTGCTTCCAGCAGATGAAGCCAGTTCACTATGTTTCCTCTTCCCAGGGGGCGGGGCCCAAGAGTTCGTCTCTCATGGAGTCTTCGATCCTGTCGACATAGGACTCTATGGGGACCTTGTGAATGCCGATGGCTTTCAACTGATGGAACATAGCTGTCGAGATGGAGTTGAGCTTGGCAGGATCCAGCAGGCTGTAGTCTCCATCGTAGACGACGGTGATATGGAGAGTGTCCTCGCCGTACTGGTCAAGAGTGGGGACGACCCTGATGGGGTCGAACTTCAGTTTACCTTCGAAGTTCCGCTCGAGGTGCTCCCGGATGATGGATTCGACCTTCCGGGCAGTCTCTGCTGAAGTGACCATGACCGTTGGCCTCTCTGGCGTCGGAATGGATTCGGTTGGCCTATCGGGTTCCGCGGTCGGCCTCTCCGGTTCCGATGGTAGCCGCCGGATTTCTGCCTTGTCAAACACCCATGCCGGCATTGCCCGGCCGGAGCGGCGACGTTAAATGAACGGGGCTTACAACGAGCCGTCTATCACGATATCCAGGAGGGCCGGTTTGCCGGATGCCACCGCTCGGTCCACAGCAGGCTTGATCTCAGCCGGGTCGGTGATGCGCTCCCCGTGGACGCCCATGCTGTTGGCAATGGAGGCCATGTCAAAGGGGGTGGAAAAATCGGAATAAAGAAGCCTGCCGCCGGATGTCTCCGGTAACTCCAGTACATCCTGCTGGTAGATGTTGAAGTTGACCTTGAGCACCCGGTACATCCCGTTGTTGCAAATGACAAAGACGCAGGGGATGTTGTCGTTGGCGGCCGTCCACAGCCCTTGAACGGTCATCATCGCGCTGCCGTCGCCGATAATGCCGAAAACGGGGCGGTCGGGGTTGGCGCATTGGGTGCCCATAGTCGCCCCGATGCCGCCGCCGATGGACTGGCCCCGGACGCCCCGCAGGTCGCCGCGGCGGGCGGCCTTGAAGTAATGGCGCATTACGCCGCGGCTGCTTATGGAGTCGTCAACGACTATGGCGTTGCCGGGGAGGGCGGCGGCCAGCTCGGACATCATGCGGGCCGGGGTCATGGGCTTGTGGTCCCACTTGTCAGCAACGGACTTTTCAAATGACTCCCGGTTGCGCCGGGCTTCGGCCACAACGTCCTGCCTCCGGTCCTCGATTTCCGGCAGGTCGCCAGGGGCCAACCTCTCTTTCAGGGCCGCGGTTAAGTCGGAAAGGGCCAGCCCGCAATGGGCTACGATACCCACGTCGGTGGGTTGGGACCGCCCGATGCGGCCGGGGCTGGGGTCGATATGCACCAGTTTGGCTTCCGGGGGCAGTATCGCGTCTCCCCAATAGAACAGTTCCTCAAAGGGGTCCGCGCCCACGGCTAAGACGAGGTCAACCCGCTGCAAGACGGCACGCTGTCCGGTGACCCTCAAGGAAAGATTGCCGAGAAACTGGCCGTGTGTGGTGGGGAAGGCAACCTCAGCGCCCACCGCCTGGTATACCGGCAGGCCCATCAGCTCGGCCAACTCGACGGCCTGGTCCAGGGCGCCATCGTCGGAGAGCCGGTCGCCCACCAGCATGATGGGCCGGCTGGAGTCGAGCAGCAACGACGCGGCTTGGGCAATGCCCTCCTGGCTGGGCCGGGGAGCGTCGTAGACGGGCCGGGAGGGCACGATGTTCATCTCGGCCACTCCCTCTAGGGCGTTGGAGGTGAACCCGACGTAAACCGGGCCCTTGGGATGGCTGTTGGCCTCGTTGAAGGCCCGGCGGATGACGCTGGGTATCTGGTCGGGATAGGACAGCTCCACCGCCCACTTGGTCACCGGCCGGACCAGTTGGGCCAAATCGGTCTTGGTCTCGCTCACCTTGCGAACGTCGTAATTGGCGGATGTCACTACCATCGGCGTGCCGGTGTTGAGGGCGTCCAGCATCAGAGCGATACCGTTGGCCAGCCCGCTGTCCACGTGGAGACTGACGAAGGAAGCCCGTCCTTTAGCCCGGGCGTAAGACTCACCCATCCCCACGGCCACGCTTTCCTGGAGGGTCAGGATGTAGCGGAACTCCGGGTAATCGCCCAGCAGGTCGATGATGGGGCCTTCGCTGGTGCCGGGGTTGCCGAAGATGTACTCGACTCCCTCGGCCTTGAGCATTTCCAATAGGGCCTGCTTGCCGGTCATCATTTGGGACATGGAGCCTCCCATGGTGTACTGCCTGGCGGAGAGAGCGGCGGGCAGCCGGAATATCAGGCAATTTTACAACAATCGGCAGGCAGGAGCGCCTTTTATGACCACGCGCACGACAATCATGCCGCGTTGGCTACCGTTATGTAACTGTTCACACTTCGTGAGAATCCGCCAATAAGCCCAGTCCTCCGTCATACCGGCGAAAGCCGGTATCCACAGGGGCGGGGCGGGGGCGTCTCACCGGGACCGAACACTTACGCCGTTACGTTTCGGTTGACACCCCCATAGGCCGATGCTACGATTTCCCCAACCGGATGTTGTCCCCATCGTGGAACTTCTGCGTTTAACGGCAAAGCCGAAATTCCGGCCGCTTTTAGCGTCATCCGTCTCTCACCGGCAAGGAGGGTAGACCATGGCCCCCGAGATCGTAAAAGGCCTCAAGGACGTATACCTGGACACGACGGAGGCCAGCTTTATCGACGGGCAGGAAGGCAAGCTGCTCTATCGTGGATACAACATCCACGACCTCGCTGAAAAGTCCACCTTCGAAGAAGTCGTCTACCTGCTCCTGTACGGCAGTCTCCCCACACAGCGGCAACTGGCGGACTTCGACGCCGTGTTGAAGGCCAACCGCATCGTCCCCGATGAGGTGATCCAGGTCTTGGACCTGGTAAAGAACAGCCATCCCATGGACGCGCTCCGGACCGGAATATCCGCCCTGGCGGCCTTCGACCCGGACGTCGACGACAACTCCACCGAAGCCACTGTTCGGAAGGGCATTCGGTTGACTGCCATGGGGCCGACTATCGCGGCCGCCCACCACAGGCTGAGGAACGGACTGGAACCGGTAGCCCCCAATCCGGAGTTGAACCACTCGGGCAACTTCCTCTACATGCTGTTTAACGAACTCCCGGAACAGGAGACCGTCGATCTCTTGGACGTCGACTTCATTCTTCACGCCGAGCACGGCGCCAACGCCTCGGCGTTCGGCGCCAGGGTCACCGCCTCGACCCTGTCGGACCTGCACGCCGCAGTCACCACCGGTGTCGGCGTCCTGAAAGGCCCCTGGCACGGCGGCGCGGCGGAAGAGGTCATGAAAATGGCCTTGGAGATCGGCAACCCGGAAAACGCCGAGGAATACGCCAGAAAAATCCTCGACTCCGGTGGCCGCATAATGGGCTTCGGTCACCGGGTCTACCGGGCGGAAGACCCAAGGGCCCGCCACCTGCGGGAACGCTCCCGGGCGTTGGGCGAAAAGCTGGGACAGCCGGGCTGGTTCCAGATTCTTACCCACCTGGAACAGGAGACGATGCTGCCCTACCGCGACCGGGGCATCTGCGTCAACGTCGACTTCTTCGCCGGTTCCATCTACTACCTGTTGGGCATTCCCGAAGACCTGTTCATTTCCATCTTCGCCTTGGGCCGTATACCGGGCTGGACCCTCCAGTGTGTCGAGCAATACGAAGACAACATCCTGATTCGCCCCCTGCTGGAGTACGCCGGGGAGATGGACGTGGAGTACGTTCCCATCGAACAGCGCGGCTAGACCTACCGCACTCGCCAAAAGAAGAAGAGAGCCGGTTCCGGCTCTCTTCTTCTTTTGGTCTTAGCCGGGCTTTCAAAACGGAGGCCGGCCAACGAGGCCGTTCCGTTATAATTGCCGCCGTGTCCGCGGAATCTGAAATCAAGCGCCGGATCGCCCAACGCGGTCCCATTACCTTCGCCGAGTTCATGGAGGTAGCCCTCTACTGGCCGGACGGTGGCTACTACAGCCGTGGGGACCCAATCGGAGGAGAGGGCGACTTCTTCACCAGTCCGCTGGCTCACCCCGCATTCGGCGCCCTGTTGGCGGTACAACTCTTCCAGATGTGGGAAATAATGGGCCGTCCCTCTCCGTTTACGGTAATCGAGCCCGGCGCGGGAAACGGTCTCCTATGCCGGGATGTGCTGGCTTTCGCCGATGGGTTCCCCCAAGACTTCGCCCAAAGCCTGCGGTACGTTTGCGTCGACCGGCGGGGACGACCTGGCGACGAGGCTGGTCACCCTCGGGCCCATCGAATCACCGCCGATCGCCTGCCCTTCCGCAGGATAGAGGGCTGTGTCCTCTCCAACGAGTTCCTGGATGCCTTACCGGTGCATCAGGTGGTTGTCGAAGAACGACAGTTGCGGGAGGTGTTCGTAGCACTGGATGATGGCGGCTTGGTCACCGTGACCGGCAACCCTTCGACCCCGGCTCTGGCAGAGCGGTTGGATGCCGTCGGGGTCACGCTTGCGGAGGGGCAGACCGCAGAGCTAAATCTGGACTTGAACGCCTGGGCCGACGACGCGGCGGCATGCTTGTCACAGGGATTCGTGCTGACCGTGGACTACGGCCGACCTGCGGCGGAGCTCTACTCCTTCGAGGCGAGACCCCGCGGAACGTTGACGACGTTTTACCGGCACCTCCAGACCGATTCGCCGTTGGACCGGGTCGGCCAACAGGACATCACCGCCCAAGTGGACTTCACCTCGGTGGTCCGGTCCGGCAAACGGGCGGGGTTGGACTTCATCGGGGCTGCACCGCAGGGGATGTTCCTGCAACGGTTGGGGTTGCCAGGCATACTCGAGGGGCTCCGGGAAGCAACCGCGTCGCAGACAGAGTACGTGGCCAACCGCAACGGAATGCTGGAGCTGGTCAAGCCCGGAGGGCTGGGGGATTTTCAGGTCTTGCTACAGGGGAAGAACGTGCCGCATCCCGACCTCTGGGGGCTGAACGATTCTCGGGAGTCGGCGGAGATCGTAGAAAGGTTGTCCCCACCAGTCCTCACCCCCGCTCACCTGAATTTACGTCAGGGGAGATGGCCGAGGTGACCGGGCCGCGCGGCCCGCGACCCGGAGTCGCGCCCCGGTAAGGGTGTTTCGCAATACGCCTTCCGCCTCAATAACCAGCCCCGGCGGCCCGCGAAAAGACGAAACCACCTACGCGTTGAGACCGATGCGGGCGGCCACCGGCTTCATGCTCTCTACTACGAAGGCGATGTGTTCGTCCAGGTCCACGCCCAGCTCGTCGGCGCCTTTTTGAATGTCGCCGCGGTTGACGTCCTTGGCAAAAGCCTTGTCTTTCATCTTGCGCCGCACCGACCGGGGGGTTACGTCGTCCAGGCTCTTCGTGGGGCGCACCAACCCCACCGCCCGGACGAACCCGGAGAGCTCGTCCACAGCGAACAGAGTGTGCTCCATGAGCGACTCGCGGGGAATGCCGGTGTGTTCGCCGTGGGTCAGCACGGCGCGAATCATATCTTCGGGATAGCCTTGGCCACGGAGGATCTGTGCGCCGAAGGTAGGGTGGTCCTGAGGCGTGGGGCAAATCTCCCAATCGAAGTCGTGGAGCAGCCCGGCGATGGCCCAACGGTCCTCGTCCTCCCGGAATTTCCTGGCGTAGCCGCGCATTGATGCCTCCACCGACAAAAGGTGCTTCATCAGCATATCGGTTTTCACATGACTCCGCAGGAAGTCGATGGTCTGATCTCTATCCATCACGTCCATCGTCGATGTCTCCTTCGCTATCGTCTTCGGGGACGGGAGTTGACGGCGTCCGCACGCCGGGGCGAGGTTCGCAGCGGACGGCGGTGGTCAGGAAGCCGCTGTGGGCCACCATACGGTGGTCGGGGCGAACGCTTCGTTCGGTAACATTCCAGGTGCGGAGCAGGGTTTCCATCGACTCCACCATCTGGAAGCGGCCGTCCCGGTCCAGCGCCCCGGCCAAGCGGTGCACCTGGAGGATGGTGGGAAGGAAACTCAGCATGATGCCGCCCATGACGAGGGCGTCACCCATCGTGGACACAGCCTGCCACGGTTCGGGGACGTCCAGCACGACGCGGTCCACGTTCCGTTCCGAAATCCCTTGGTAGAGGTCGGCGATCTTCACTTCCAAGTTGACCGGGTCCGGGTTGATCCTCTTGATGTTGGACATGGCGCGGGGCAGCACCGACTCTTCGATCTCGTAGGTGATTACCCGGCCTTCCTGCCCCACCGCCCGGAGCAGGGCCGACGTCAAGG
Source organism: Dehalococcoidia bacterium (assembly GCA_965220625.1). Taxonomy (GTDB): domain Bacteria; phylum Chloroflexota; class Dehalococcoidia; order Lucifugimonadales; family UBA3495; genus VXOI01. Next base: position 840,858 of record CBDCQN010000001.1, on the reverse strand, counting down.
CCCCCGAGCCGAGCCCGCCTTCGACGACTGTCGCCCCAGGGAAAATATCGGCGAAGCTGACGATGTTTCCCAGGTCTTTGGGGTAGATAATCTGCGGGCCCCGGGGCATCTGCCGCACGAAGTCCCCCAACGTGGGCCGCACCGCCAGCAGAGTGTGACCACGGTCGGTGCGGTGCCAGCCGCCAACCTGCTGGCCGATGAGCTGAGAGTGGTACAGACGGCCCATGTGGCTATGAAAAGTCTCGCCATCGGCGAGAGTCAGCATATACCGGCGGGACTTCCGGTCCAGCAACAGAGTGAGGTCACCCTCCCGGAACCAGTTCTTTTCAGCGTCTCGGTCTGCCAAGGAGCCGCTGCCGGGTCCGGGACTCAGGCGGCCACCGATGCGGGACGGCTGCCTTCCAGATAGGTGGTGTGTTCCGGTGTGTAGGGGTCCATGGTCGGGAACACCACCAGCAACTCGGCGGGCTCATCTCCCACTGCCTTGAAGGCGTGTTCCGACCCCGGAGGCACTGCCAGGGTGTGGTCTTTTTCCACGCGGTGGGTCTCACCGTCGATACGGACCTCCAGCGCCCCGGACATCACGACGATCAACTCGTCGACGGTGTGGGTGTGGAGAGGCGCGCCGGTGCCGGGTTCGGCCCAGTTCAAGCTAAGCGAAGTGGACACCCCATGTTCTGCGGTAGTAATGTCCCACTTGCGGTAGCCGGGCCGCCAAGGCACTTCAGGGGCCTGGCTATGGTCGATGATCGGCATGGCGCCACTCCTTCGGCTGGAAGTCGATCGGTCGTGGTATAACCCCGCAATCGGGGCCTCCGGCGCCCGGTATTGTACGACATCTGCTAGAAACGGGCGATGACTTCCTGGCCGAAGCGCCGGATGATGTCGTCGGGGTGCTGCTCCTTGGCTTATTTAGGGGGAGACCCAGGTGCCCGGTGCGAATCAAAAGACATCGTTTGTCACGTGATGTTTGACCCGCTCGGAGACGCGGCCGACTTCTTCCAGAATTTCTGATGGCGAACCGTTCAGGTCGACGGACGCCACCTCGATGGTCTTCCCGGAGTGCTTGATCCTATACAGGCCCGCCTCCGCCTCCCCGGCGGCGTAGACTAACAGACCCGAAGTGAGATTAGCCGCCGTGCAGTAAGCAAGCATCTGGTAAATATCGGCGTGCTGAAAACCGGCAGACCCAAGACGCTTGTACTTGGCGTCGCCGACGAACCGGCAACGGTTGTTGCTCCACCAGGAAAGGTCTGGCCCGAGCATAATCTTCCCGCCCACGTCCATGGAGAGGTATTTACCGTTCTTCCACTCGCTTGCCGAGAGTCCCAGCGCCTCGCCCAACGCGACGAAAAGGAACTGCTCGAACACTTTGTTCATGTCCAGCAGGAAGGACGCCCCGGTCACATTGCCGTGCAGCAGTTCCAGGCTGGAGTTTTCGATAATCAAGCGGGCCAGTTCCACCGCTGACCGGTAGTGTTGGTTCAGGCGCGTATATTGTACTTCCGGCGCTGCTCCACGCCGGTATACGCCAAGCCCGACCGTGTTGAACGCTGGGCGGAGGGCGTGAATGTCACGACGGGACTGCGGCGACCGGACCGGCAAGTGCGCCAGCCGGTGCAGGGCCGTCTTGAGCAGCCGGTTTTCCTCAATGTCCTCAGTAAATTCATCGAACGCCACCTCAAGGGGCAGGGGCACGCCGAACCGCCGGTTAATCTGTTCGTCGAACCTGATGCGGCCACGGACGGTGTGCAGAGCCTCTTCCTCGCGCCGGTACCCCTGCAACAACCCGCGCCGGATAGCTTGGCGTGTATGATGCACGAAAGCCGGGATGAGGGCCTCAAGGACATCGATGTCCGGTTTGAGGTCGAAAGGGTATTGCCGCCAGTGCTTGGAGTCAAGGGAGTAGGCAATCAGGAACATCACCCGGTCAATGGGAATCTTGGGCCGCACCACGATGGCGAGTTCTCCAAGATTCAACGCGCCGATGTATGACGATGGACGGAGAACCCAGGTCGCGTTCCCGACCACCGCAGGCCTTATCCCAATATGTGCGACATTCGCCAGAACCCGCAGTTGCTCATTGTCCAGCGGAACGTCTATGGGACAATCGGTGTACTCAGTCAGCGTCAGCGTTCTCATTGCCGACCTGCGACAGGTCAGTCCCCGCGACTGGATCGTCGCTCGAGTGCGGGCGACGATCGCGTTCTCGTTTCAGCACGTCGAACTCGAACCCCTTGAGCTTCTCCGCTTCACCGAAGCATTGCTCCTCAACGTAGGGAATGACCGCCCGGTCCCAAATGCGGCGCACGCGGGTTTCGTCCAGCGTCTGACCGTCCCTCATGAAATAACTGGGGCCGATGCCGGTGTCGCGCTCGAGCTTGGTGTTTGCCGAGTCGATGAGGTCGGCGGCTAACGTGTCCTGGCCGTGCTTCTCGAGCCAATGGCGCAGCAGGCCCTTGACGGGCGGTTCGTCCGGGAAGAAGGGCGCGAAGTAGAAGCGGCGGCGCAGGGCCGCGTCCATCAGCGCGATAGAGCGGTCCGCGGTGTTCATCGTGCAAATGAACCAGAGATTGGAGGGCAGGCTGAATCCTTCGGATTCGCCGCCATACTGAAGCCGCACCGCTTCATCCCGATATTCCAGCAGGAAATAGAGTTCGCCGAAAACCTTGGCCACGTTGCCCCGGTTGAGTTCGTCGATAACCAGAATAAAGGTGGCGTTCGGGTCCTTCTTGGCCTTTTCGGCGATTCGCTTCAACGGTCCGGGCACCAGTTCGAATCCGGGCTGTCCTCCGATGAGCTTGGGCCGGAATCCCTCGACGAAATCCTCGTAGGAGTAAGACGGGTGGAACTGTACGATCTCAAAGTCCCCGCCGTTGCGTACGCACTGCTTGGCGATGGCGCGGGCCACGTAGGTCTTGCCCGTGCCCGGCGGCCCGTAGAAAATCACCTGCCGCTTTTCTTGCAGGTCGTCAATGATCTCTTGTAGCTGTTCGGATCCCCACAGGAGATCTTCCGCCAAGGATTCTATGTTGTCTGGCGACCAAGGGTCTTCCGGTGAAGGGGGACTCAATGGGCTGACAGCTTTCCCCTCTCGGTATGCTATGAGATCCTCCTTAACGACTTGGGGCCAATCATCCGGCATATGTTGAGGTTCGTATTGGGTCACGCACCATACCAAGGATTGGGCGTCGAGCCGGTCCCGAAGTCGCAGGCCGCGCAAGGCCGCCTGTTCCATGAAATTATCGTAGAAACCAAGCGAGCTCTCGAACCGTTCCCAAGCGTCAGAATTCCTCCACTTGGGCGCGTGTCCGTACACCAACCGATTCGCTTTTTGTAGGGCGTCGTACCGAAAAACCGGGTATTGGGCCGGACCGTCGGCCATCAAGAGGACTGAGGCCATGAGCCCCGGCGTCCCGAATGGGCCAAGTTCCTGGAAACCCCGCACTCTCTCTTCCAAGGAAACGGGGGCATCCGTTCCCCAAATCCGGCGCAGTGCTTCCTCTATCCCCGGACGGTCCTGTTTCAAGAACGAGTTTCTAACGCCCCAGTCCATTATGTGGTTAGTAGTGAGCGCCTGGTTCAACTGGTCCTCCCATTCGGCGTTGCCGTTCAGGAGGGCTTCCTTGACGCCGGCCAGGTTCCTGCCCATCTCCAGCTTGTTCTCCCGCTCATTCGCGTCGAATTGCTCCCATTCCCAAAACCGCTTGGCCCAGCCTACGAATTCGTCCCACCTGGCGTCGCTGTCAAGGGTATCCGCCCCTCCAATTATCCGCTGTATCTCTTCAAGATGCTTGCTGACATTAAAAACGGTCTGTGGTAGGAATGAATTTGTGAATACGTCCGAGAGATCGGACCGAGGGACCTTTTTCAGCCACCTCACTGCCCTGACGTGTTTGTATGGGTCTCCGTCAATCTCGATCAGCCCCGGCCTGTACTCATAGTGACCTTCGCAAGATCCAATCAAAACAGGGCCGCGGTCCGCTGACGGCGGAGTAATTATCAGGTCGCCTACCTCAATTTCGTTAACGAAACGATCGATAATTCCCGCAGTCGTACCCGTGACCGCGCCGGCCCGCCGTATCTCCTCCCTATTCATTCCGGACAGGTCCCCGAATGTGTCGCGCCAGCTGATTGCGGCAACCGAATTGGCCTCGAATAGGTGGGAAACATCGGGCTCATTCTGCCCACCGCTGCGCACTACCCAAGCCTGCATTGGCGTCTCCAAAGCTGAGGGTTTGCCCGTAATAATACGCTACTGCCTACGCCAATTGAAACGCGCGGGTGGAAGGGTTAACATCAGCTTGGAGCTAGGGATGCGGCTCCCCGAATCCGCCGCTGCAGATTTGAGGCCCGTGATGACGATTTCGACCACTACCACCATGCTGCCCTACCGCCGGCAGGGGGAAATCGACTACGCCAGCCTCGACTTCAACGCCGACGAATTGGAAGTGCCGCCGGACCACATGGAACAAGACCGGGAAATCCATGAAATCTACGGCCTTATCTACGCCCACGTCACCGGCTTCGGCGCACGATCCGACATATTCCTGAGCTACGACACGAACGTCTGCTACGACCGGCGCAACCTCAACGTCCGCATCGTCCCGGACCTGTACCTGGCTTTCGGAGTGGATGCCGAGGCCATCCGCCCGCGCAAACTGTACCTGCCTTGGGAAGCAGGCAAGCCCCCGGACCTGGCCTTGGAAGTGGCATCGGAAAGCACCGCCCAAAACGACGTCCGGCGGAAACCGGACATCTACGCCGAAATCGGCGTACCGGAATACTGGCGTTTCGACCCCACGGGCGGACGGTACTACGACGCACCGCTGACCGGATTACGGCTGGTCAACGGCGTATACCAGGCCATCGAACTGACCACCGAACCCGACGGCATCCTCAAGGGGTACAGTACGGTCCTGGAATTAAGCCTGTGCTGGGACCAGGGCTGGCCCCGCCTCTACAACCCGGCGACCGGGACCTACTTGGAGAACGCGCGGCAGGTGTGGGACGCCCGCGAAGCTGCGGAAGCGGACAACGCGCGGCTTCGGGAGCAGTTGCGTCGCCTGCAATCGGAAAGTTAGGCGCGTCAGCCGGTCCGGCGTTACTCGCTGCGGTGAACGCTAGCGGTAGACCTTACGCGGGCCGACGGTCTTGACGTAGCCCTCTAAGTTGCGGCGTGTCTCCGGGACCGAATCGCCGCCGAACTTCTCCATGAACGCGTCGGCCAGGACCAGCGCCATCATCGCCTCGCCGACCACGCAGGCCGGCGGCGCCTGGCAGACGTCGGAGCGTTCGTAGTGCGCCTGTACCTCTTCCCCGGTGTCAAGGTCAACCGACGGCAGGGGGTTGAGCAGGGTGGCGATGGGCTTGATGACGAAACGGGCGACCATGGGCATACCGTTGGTCATACCGCCCTCCGTGCCGCCCAGATTGTTGGTCTTGCGCTGCCACGGGCGGTCCGGGTCGGTCACCGGTTCGATTACGTCCTGCACCTGGGACCCGAACAGGTCCGCGATCTCCCAGCCGGGACCCAAGGAGACCGCCTTAACGGCGTTGATGGACATGAGCGCCTGGGAAATCCGGGCGTCTATCTTGCGGTCCCACGACACGTGGGAACCGAGGCCGATGGGGACGTTTTCCGCGATGACCTCCACCGTGCCGCCCACGGTGTCGCCCGCGTTCTTGGCATTGTCGATCTCAGCGGTCATTCTGGCGGCGGCCGCACCGTCGGCGCAGCGCACCGGCGATTCTTCCACCGCGTCCCAATCGATGACCGCCGGGACCTCCGCGTGAACGGTCCCGATAGAGACCACATGGCTGTGGACTTCGATGCCGAATTCCTGCAGCAGCCGGAGAGCGACCGCCCCGGCCGCCACCCGGGCCGCCGTCTCCCGGGCGCTGGCCCGTTCCAGCACGTTCCGCACGTCCTCAAAGCCGTATTTCATCGCGCCGGGCAGGTCGGCGTGGCCCGGCCTGAGGCGAGTAATCCGTTGGGTGCGGGGACTCTCGGGGGGACCTCCCAACGGGCGGACCGACATGGCCTCTTCCCAGTTGGCCCAGTCTTTGTTTTCCACCGTCAACCCAATGGGGCTGCCCAGAGTGGCCCCGTGACGCACCCCGGAGACGATATGGGCCCAGTCCTGCTCTATGAGCATGCGGCCGCCCCGTCCGTAGCCCTTTTGGCGGCGGGCCAAGTGCACTCCAATGTAGTCTTCGTCGATGGGCAAACCGGCGGGCACGCCTTCGACGATTATCATGAGTCCTTGACCGTGGGACTCCCCGGCTGTAGTAAAACGGACCATAGTGGTTAGTGGTTAGTGGACAGTGGATAGTGAAATATGGCTCCCGCTATCCACTATCCACGATTCAAACTCCTTGACTCCATCTCTGCGGCGGCGGCACCCAGCATAACGGGAACGGGCGCGAGCTGCTCCGTCCACATCTCAAAGGACGCCGCTCCTTGGTACACCAGCATCTGTATGCCGCCCAAGACCGCGGCCCCGGCGCGGGCGGCGTCCCGCAGCAGCGGCGTTTCCAACGGATTATACACCAGGTCGTTGACCAGGCAGCTTGCGAATATACAGCCGGCGCTCAAGGGAGAGCCAGACTCGTCGGGTCCGTGGGACATCCCGACGGTGGTGCAGTTCACAATCAAGTCCGCGGCGCCTGCCGCGTCGTCCGCCTCCGACAGCGCGGCAGCCGTCGCCGCCACACCGTTTCGTTGGGAGAGTTCGGCGAGCCGCCGGGCCCGGTCTTCCGTCCGGTTGGCGATGACCAGAGAGCCTGCGCCCGCCCGGGCCAAGGCCAACACCACTCCCCGAGCCGCGCCCCCGGCGCCCAGAATGAGCACCCGTCTGCCGGTTACGTCGAAGCCGCCGCCGTCCCGCAGCGCCCGCAGGAAGCCGATGCCGTCGGTGTTGTGGCCGGTGAGGCGCCCCTCGCGGTTCACGATTGTGTTCACGGCGCCGGCAGCCGAGGCCCAATCGTCGACCTCGTCGAGGAAGGGCGCCACCGCTTCTTTGTGGGGGACAGTCACGTTGATTCCCAGCGTACCAGGCACTCTCAGGCCTTCCAAGAACCGGCCCACGTCGCCGGGGGATACGTCCCACTTCTCGTATACGCCGTCGATGGACCGATGGTCCAACGCGGCCTGCTGGAACACTGGAGAAATGGAATGGGCTATCGGGTGGCCGATTATGCCCAAGCGTAGCGGCATATCAGTCCAAGGCCCGAGCTAACCGGCCAACTGGGCCAGGATTTCGTCCAGACGCTGCTTTCGTTCCCGGAGATCGTTCAGCCGGCCTTCCTCGGTCTCCACCACTTCCGGCTTGGCCTTGCTACGGAAGTTGGGATTCGACACCAGCTTGTCCACCCGCTCCAGGTTCTTGACGCATTCGGCCAGCTCGGAGCGCAGCCGTTCGCCCTCGGCCTGCAGGTCGACTACTCCCTCCAAGGGCAGCCGCACCACCAGCGGGTTGACTACCAGGGTGACGCCCTTGCGGGCGTCCGTGCGAGCCGCGCCGTCCTCACCGTTAACGATGGATAGCGGCTCCACCCGGGACAGGGCGCGGATGACGTCGGCCTCGTCCTCAATGGCGCGTTTTACGGGCCCGGGGCGGCCGTTGGCTTCAACCACGGCTTCCAGATGTTGGGCCGGAGGAATGCGGAGCTGGGCACGGGTGTTGCGGACGGCGCGAATGGCCTGCATCACCAAGCCGATCTCTTCCTCGGCTTCATCGTCTATGCGCTCGCCCGACGCCGGGAAGGGAGCGATCATTATGGAGGCGGGGGTCTCGCCTTCCTTGGGCAGGACGGCCACCAGGTTCTGCCAGACCTCCTCGGTGATAAATGGCATGAACGGATGCAGCAGCCGCAGCGTCCGCTCCAGAACGTGGGCCAATGTGGGCAGAGGCGACGGCTCCGCCCCGGAGCGCATCCGAACCTTGGCCATCTCGATATACCAGTCGCAATAGTCGTTCCAGATGAACTCGTAGAGCCTCTGTTGGGCGTCCCCCAGCTCGAAGCTCTCCAGCGAGCTGTTGACGTCGGCGGCCACCCGGTCAAAGCGGCTGACGATCCAACGGTCTTCCCGATGCTCCGGCGCCTTCAGGTCCCGCCAGCCCTCTAGGCCCGACTGTCCTTCCAGTCCGGTGATCACGAAACGGGCGGCGTTCCAGATCTTGTTGGCGAAGTTGCGGCCGGCCTCCAACCGGTTCTCGGTGAAGCGCAGGTCGTTGCCGGGGGCGGTGCCGGTGGTCAGAGCGAAGCGAAGGGCGTCCGTACCGTACTTCTCCACCAGCTCCAGGGGGTCCATGGTGTTGCCCCGGGTCTTGCTCATCTTGGCGCCGGTGGCGTCCCGGATGAGGCCGTGGAGAAATACCGTGCGGAAGGGGACCTCGCCGGTGTTCTCGATCCCCAGCATGATCATCCGGGCGACCCAGAAGAACAGGATGTCGTAACCCGTTTCCAGGACGGCGGTGGGGTAGAAATAGCCCAGGTCCTCGCTGTCTTCCGGCCAGCCCAGCGTGGAGTGAGGCCAGAGCCCCGAGCTGAACCAGGTGTCCAGCACGTCGGGGTCTTGTTGTAGCCGGTCCGAGCCGCAGGCCTCGCAGGCCGTGGGGTCCTCCAGCGCAACCGTCAGGTGGCTGCACGCGCCGCAGTACCAGACGGGTATGCGGTGCCCCCACCAGAGCTGGCGGCTGATGCACCAGTCCCGGATGTTCTCCAGCCAGTTGAGGTAGACGCGGGCGAACCGCTGGGGCACGACCTCGATGTCGCCGTTGGCAACGGCCGCGTGGGCCCGCCCGGCGATGCTCTCCGGCTGGTCGTGACGGCCCACGTCGACGAACCACTGGAGGCTGATCAGGGGCTCGACCACCGAGCTGCACCGCTGGCAGTGTCCCACCGAGTGGCGGTATTCTTCCACTTTCTCCAGCCGGCCCAAGCGTTCCAGTTCCTCCACCACCAGGCGCCGGGCCTCGAAACGCTCCACTCCGGCGTACTTGCCGGCAGGCCCGGTCATCGCGCCGTCCAAGCCGATGATGTTGACGAGGGGCAGGTTGTGGCGCTGTCCGATCTCGAAGTCCACCGTGTCGTGGCCCGGAGTCACCTTCAGCGCGCCGGTGCCGAACTCCATGTCGATGGCGTCGTCCCCCACCACCGGTATCTCCCGGTCCATGATGGGCAAGACGGCCTGCCGGCCCCGTATGCCGTCGTAGCGCGGGTCGTCGGGGTGGACGGCCACTGCGGTGTCGCCGAGCATGGTCTCGGGCCTGGTGGTGGCCACGGTCACCCCGGAGGCCGGGTCGCCGGCCAGCGGGTAGCTGATGTGATAGAGCTTGCCGTCGACGTCCTGGTAATCGACTTCCAGGTCGGAAAGGGCGGTGGCGCAGCGGGTGCACCAGTTGATGATGCGCTCGTGCCGGTAGACCAGCCCCTTGCGGTAGAGGTTGACGAATGTCGTGCGGACGGCCCTGCTGGGACCGGAGTCCAGGGTGAACTTGTGGCGCTCCCAGTCGGCGGAGATGCCCAAGCGGCGGGACTGCTCGTGGATTATGCCGCCGAACTTCTCCACGTGGTCCCACACGAGCTCGACGAAACGCTCCCGGCCCAGCTCGTGGCGGTCCTGCCCCTCTTCGGCCAAGCGCCGCTCGACCGCCCATTGGGTGGCGATGCCGGCGTGGTCGGTGCCGGGCAGCCACAGGGTGGGCACGCCGATCATCCTGCGCCAGCGGACCAGGGCGTCTTCCAGCGCCTTCTCAAGGGCATGACCCAAGTGCAGCTCGCCGGTCACGTTGGGAGGCGGCATGATGATTACGTAGGGCTGCTCGCCCTCGCGTATGCCGGCGTGGAAGTAGCCCTTGGACTCCCACTCCTGGTAGATGCGCTGTTCAACGTCAGCGGCGTTATAAGCCCGGGACATCTGTCCGGAGGCCATCGTTAACCTCGGCTTCTTTTCAACGCGGAGACCGCAGAGAAATCAACGCGGAGTTCGCAGAGCGACCTTCCAGATTATCCCTGCGCCGGCTCTGCGCCCTCTGCGTTTGATTGTAACTTTTCCAGGCGGGTGATGGCCTTGCGGGTGTCGCTGGCCACGCGGGCCGGGTCCCACAGGTCGATGCGGCGCTTGTGGAGCCAGTAGGTGAACTCTTTGAGGTCGGTCAGGTTCATGCCCCGGCGGCGGTCCATGCGGGCCCCGGTACGGAACTGCTCCAGCAATTCGGAGCGCGACTTCTGGTATAGCTGGCGGAACGCCTCCTCCACCAGGTCCTCGGTGTCGGCGAAGCAACGGGCCATATGGCGCTTGCGGGCTTCTTCCTCGGCGGCCAACTGCAGCGCTTCTTCCAGCACCACGCCGTAGTGGAAGTTGAGGTAGGCCCGGTGCTTGGTAACGCCGATCAGGTCCCGGAACTCGTCCTCTTCCATCGGCTCCGGCAGGCGGCCGGTGAACAGCAGCCGCTCTTTCGCCTCCGCCGGGACCGCTCCCGCAGCGTCGTCGATGGCGTCGCACAGGCGCTCCGCCAGCAGCAGCCAATCGAAGGCCTCGCCGTGGAGCAGGTACTTGTAGCGCCGGCCGTCGTGCGACTCCTCGGGCAGCGTCCAGAGGGCCATGGCTTCCAGCAGCGCCCGGTGCCAGGGCGTCCCGGCCGCCACCGCCGCCCGGAAGTGCAGGACGGCGTCGGGAGCGGCGTTGCCGTCCACCACGGAGACCGCAGAGGTTTCTCCGGTTTTCATCATATCTCTCTGCGCTCTCCGGTTGTCTTAACCGGGGGTCCTACCCGTGAAGCCCCTGGACCATCTGGCCCATGAAGGCCGAGAGGTGACGGACGCCGCCGATGGCCTGAACGTAGCCCATCCTTCGCGGGCCCACCACGCAGATGGTGCCGCTTATCTGCCCTGGCACGCCGTACCGGCAGATGATGACGCCGAAGGGACGGAGCGATTCCTCCCGGTTCTCGGAGCCGATGTAGACCGACAGTTCCTCGGCTTCTTCGGCGGCGGAGACCACCCGCTCCAGAAGCACCCGCTCTTCCACCATCTGGACCAACCGGCGGGCGATCTCGCCTTGGGCGAACTCCGGCTGGTTGAGCAGCCGGCTGAGGCCCTCGGTGTGGTGCTCCGGCGTTTGGCCCAGCTCGGCTTCCAGCATCAGGCTCATGGAGTCCTGCTTGACCCGCTCTTCGAATGAGTTGAGCTCCATGCGCCGCGACTGCATCTCGGCGCGGCTCAGGCCGGACAGGGCGTTGTTGAGCCTCTCTGCCGTCCGGTCGAGCAGGTCTTGGCCGATGGGCCCGTCGACGGGCACCAGCCGTTTGAGCAACCGCGCCTCGCCCAACACTATGACCAGCAGGGCGGTGAATTCCTGCAGAGACACCAACTGTAGGTGTTTCAGCTTCGGCGAGCGGGCCCGGGGGACGGTGACGATGGCGAGGTTGGCAGTGATGCGGGAGAGAATCTCGGCGCACCGCCGGCTCCAGGAGGCCACGTCGGGTTCCGCGTCGGCAAGGTAACGGTCGGCGGCCTTGCGGGTCCTGGCGGGGAGGCCCACCGCCTCGGGGATCGACTCGACGTAATGGCGGTACCCCCGGTCGGAGGGTATGCCGCCCGCCGAGACATGGGGACGGGAGATGTAGCCCCCTTCGGTCAGTTGCGACATGGTGCTGCGAACGGTGGCCGAGCTGACCCGCAACGCCGGGTTCCGGGCGATCTCCTCGGAGGCCACCGGGGACGCCGTGTGGACGTACTCGTTGACCAGGAGATTCAGCACCGTTGCCGCGCGATCGGTCAGCATTTTTGGACGGTAGCATAGGCGTTCCGGCAGTGTCAATTTATGTCCGCCGCAGGGGGCGGGATATTCGCCACAGAGGGTGCAGGGAGCCGTATGCTCGCGAGTTGGCTTAAGGGCGCACGCTGCCCTGCCCCGGCGGCCACCTCTCCGTCTTTCCGGCGAAAGCCGGAATCTACGTCGGCTCTCCGGTGTGTGGGTGAATGGGCTTCAGCTACCTCAGGAGTTGCCCGTGGCCGGGTGCGACCTGCCGTCCCTGAGGGTTGTGGGGGGCGTGGTTTCCGGCTTTCGCCGGAATGACGGAAGGAGGGGCGGGATGGCGGGTGGGGGGCGCTTGGTCTTGAACTGTGATTCGTTTGATTTGAGTGATTTTTGGGTTGGTTTGGTTGCCGTCCGTGCCTGGGAGGGGGATAGCGGTGGGGTGACGGGTTGGCGGGTGGGGGGCGTGGGTGGCTCAAAATTGCGCGTTCTTCGCTTTCCTTGGCGCGTCCGGCGTTTAACGCCATCTGGTATAATTTGGCGAACGTCTATCCGGGTTGGAGTGTGGGTGTGGCTTCCCAGGTTCGGGTCCTTCCTCTAGTCGATGCTGTCCTTTACTTCGACGATCCCCGGCTTCGCTTCGCGGCCAACGTCTTCCTCATCATCGGGTTTGCCCTGTTCACGGCGCTGCTGGCGCGCATCTCCATCGACCTGGCCTTCACCCCGGTGCCGGTCACCGGGCAGACCCTCGCGGTGCTCTTGACCGGGGCCGCGCTGGGCAGTTGGCGGGGAGCGGCGGCGCTGACCGTCTACCTCTTCGCCGGGGGCGGCATCCCGCTGTTCGCCGGCGGCAGCGGCGACTACCTCTGGAGCGTCACTTCGGGCAACTTCGTCTTCGGCTTCACTTCCGGGAGCTCCGGCTGGTTCTGGGACCTGGCCTCGGGCGGCTACATCATCGGGTTCATCGCGGCGGCCTACGTCGTCGGCTTCCTCACGGAGCGCGGCTGGCACCGCGGCACGGGACTAATCGTGGCCATGCTGGCGGGGAACATCCTGCTGTACATTCCGGGGCTCATCCAGCTGGCCGTGTTCGTCCCCAACGACAAGGTGATGGAGTGGGGCCTGTACCCGTTCATCGCCGGAGACCTGATCAAGCTGTACATCGCCGCCCTGCTGGTGCCCGCCGCCTGGAAGCTGGTGGGGTGGGCGCAGAGGGAAGACCCGTGGACATAGCCTGGCTGGGACACTCCTGCTTCCGGCTTCACGACGCCGACATGATCGTGGTCACCGACCCGTTCCCGGCCTCCTTGGGGCTGCGGCCCGACACCCGTCCGGCCACGGTGGTGACGGTCAGCAACACCCATCCCAACCACTGCGCCTGGCAGGAGGTGGCCGGCAAGCCCACAGTTTTCTCCGCCCCCGGCGAGTACGAGTACAACGGGGTCAGCGTGCGGGGGGTGATGACGCCGCTGCCGGCGGACGCGCCCCAAGAGCGGCGCAACGTGGCCTACACCATTGAGATCGACAACATCAACATCTGCCACTTGGGCGACGCGACGTCGGCCCTCACCACGCAACAGATGGACGAGCTGAAACCGGTGGACGTGCTGCTGGCCCCTACCGGCGGACGCTGCACGCTCAGCCTGGACCAGGTGTTCCAGACGCTCCAGGACCTGGCCCCCAAGATCGTGATACCGATGCACCACGAGACGCCGGGGGTGACGGCGCCGCTGGACAGCCTGGACGCTTTCGTGAGGCGCATGGGCGCCGACGCGGTGCAACCGGTGTCGCGGCTGGTGGTGAGCCGCAACAACCTGCCAACCGACATGCGCATCGCCCCCATGACCCCCCAGTCGCGCCCCCTTTAGGGGTTCTTCGCCGCTCCGCGTATCCGCGTCCTCATCCCTTTCGTCTTTTCGGCGAACGCCGGAATCCACGTAACCCCCCTCCCCATCCTCACGTCTTTCCGGCGAAAGCCGGAATCCACGTAACCCCCAAACCGCCAAGGACAGCAGGTTGCCCCCAGCCCACGGGTGGCTCCTGAGGTTGCTGACGCCCATTGCCCACGTATCGTGCTGGCGGCTTGGTCTTGAACTGTGATTCGTTTGATTTGGGTGATTTCTGGGATTGGGTTGGTTGCCGCCCGAGGCTGGGTGGGGGATGACAGCAGGGGGCGTGGTTTCCGGCTTTCGCCGGAATGACGGGTGGGGGGCCGGAATGACGGGTCCGGGGAGGCGGGATGGCGGGTGGGGCGGGGGTGACGTGGGACGCTCTTCCCGAACCCCCGTGTCCCTTCCCCCCCGCTGGGGGAAGGTTAGGAAGGGGGCGTCCTGCCGGTGGTAAACGGCACTGGTCGCAAGGGGAGCGGCCCCCACCCTGACCCTCCCCCTTCCGAGGGGGAGGGGAAACATCGAAACCCCGAGGGCTGGGGGTGACGTGGTTTCCGGCGTTCGCCGGAATGACGGGTGCGGATGGCGGCATCACGGCGGGGCCGGGGTGGCGGGCGGGTTGGGGTTAGGGTTGGCGTCGGTGGTTAGTCTTTGGAGGCTGCGTGGCGGGCGGCTAGCAGCAGGAGGATGCCTGCGGCTACGGCGGCTGCGCCGATTATCAGGGCGAGGCGGGGCAGGGCCGACACTGTGGTGTCGCCGACGGGGGGCAGTATCGCCGTCGGGGTCGGCGGCGGGAGCGGCGTCGGCGTCGCGGTCGGCGTGGGCGTCGGCGTTGGTGTGGGCGTCGCCGTTGGGACCGGCGTGCGCGTCGGCAGCGGGGTCGGCGTGGGCGGCGGTGTCGGTTCCGGGCTGGGCGTCGGCGTCGCGGGGGGCGGCGCGGGCAGCGGGTCGGTGAAGGTCAGGTCGACCGTGTAGATATCCCGGACGCCCACGAACCGGTGGGTCTCCACCGCCTGGATCCTGCCGTGCTCGTTCACGAGGTAGAAATAGACGTCCCGGCCGATGGTCGTCTCATCCTCCGGGGCCAGGGTCAGGAGCTCGTACCGGCCGCCGGCGCCGATGGCATGGGGCTCGCTCTCGTAGACGGACCCGCAGTCGTCGATGCAGGCGACGAGCACGGTCCCGGCGGGGGCCGGTTGGCCCTGGAGGGTGACGGAACCGGAGATGAAGTCGGGGAAGAAGGGCTGTGGGGGCCGTTCCCTCTGGGCGGGCGAGGCCCCCAACAGGACCAGCGCTCCCAAGCACAGAGCCGTCACAACGACCAACGGGAAAACAAACCGCCTCACCACACACCTCCGCTGGCTTCATTTTACATCATATGCCCGCTGGTGAGAGCGGAGAATAATGCGGAGTTTTTTGCTTTTCAACGCAGAGGGCGCGGAGGGGTGTGGAATCGGGTTCCGGGTTGCGGGGGTGGCGTGGTTTCCGGGTTGCGGGGGAATGACGGTGGGGGTGTTGGCGTTGGCGCGGCGGTAGTTGGGGTGGCGACGGGGGGGACGTGGTTTCCGGCTTTCGCCGGAATGACGGGGGGTGCGGTGGAGGGATGGAGGTTGGGGTGGCTGTTGGCGATGGGGGGTGCGTGGATTCCGGCTTTCGCCGGAATGACGGTGGGTGGGGCGGAGGGATGGAGGTTGGGGTGACTGTTGGCGAGGGGGGGACGTGGTTTCCGGGCTTTCGCCGGAATGACGGGGGGTGGGGTGGGGGAGTTTGGAATTGGTTGGCGGCCAGAGGACCGTCGGTGGCGGTGAGGGGGGCGTGGTTTCCGGCTTTCGCCGGAATGACGGGGGGTGGGAGTGCTTGAGGGGTGATGCTTTGGGAGATGGCGGTTGCGGTGGGCCGTTTTGTGACATCCGGTTGTTTACTGGCTTGGGCGTGGCGGTTTTAATTTGGGCGGCCTCTTACTGTTTTTCGCGGTCCGATTGTGGACCGGTTAAGGATGTTCCTATGGCCCAACTTCGTCTTTCCGGCGGACGCCGGAATCCACGTCTCCTTCCCTGTGTTTACATGCTTGCGAGTTGGCGTAAGGGCACGCTTTACGTCGGAGTTACTTCTAATCTTCCGCAACGGGTCTGGCAGCATCGGGAGGACCTGGTGGATGGGTTCACGAAACTTTATGGGGTCCACCTGTTGGTGTGGTATGAGGTGCATGACAACATGGGGAACGCTATCGCCCGGGAGAAGGCTATTAAGGGATGGAAGCGGGCTTGGAAGATCGAGTTGATCGAGGCGGCGAACCCGGACTGGAGGGACTTGTACGATGGGTTGGGGTGAATGGCTTCTGGCTGTTTCGGGTTGCCCTTGGGAGTTGGGGGGACGTGGTTTCCGGCTTTCGCCGGAATGACGGGAGGGTGGGGCGGGGTGGGGCGGTCGGATGGGTTGGGTTGGGTTGGGGCGGTCGGATGGGAGGGGTGGGGTGGGGTGGGGTTGACCGGGTGGCGTTCGGGGTGGACGGTAAGGGCGCCCCCTGGTTGGGGGCGCCCTTTGGGCTTCGGGGTTGCCGGGGCGGCTTTTGGCCGCTCCGGTGGGGTGGCGGGGTGGTTGGTTTGAGTTGGTGGGGTGGTTAGCCTCTCCGGCTCATTGCGTATACTCCGCCTGCGGCTACCAGGGCTACTATGGCGAGGATGAAGCCTATTATGCCGAGGACTCCTCCGCCGCCTTTGGCTCCGGTTGCGCCGGCTGCGCCGTCCGCGCCATTGGTCCCGTTGGTCCCGTTGGTCCCGGCTGCGCCGTCGTTGCCGTTCCGGCCGTCGGAGCCGTTGCTGCCGTCCGCGCCGTCGGAGCCGTTCCGGCCGTCGGAGCCGTTCCGGCCGTCGGAGCCGTCAGCGCCGTCGTCTCCGGTCGAGCCTTTCGGGCCTTGCAGGCCTTGCCGGCCTTGGCTGCCATCGGAGCCGTCCATGCCGTCTTCGCCGGCAGCGCCGCGTTGGCCTTGCGGGCCGCGGGGGCCGGGGGCGCCGACGACGGGCTCCATGGTGGGTTCGGGCTCCATGGCCATGGCCATGAGGTTGAGGTCGCTTATCGCGCCCTCCATCCACATCGCCGTTCCGGCGTCCTCCATGCCGACCATGAACATCACCTCTTTGCCGGAGAAGTCCATGTAGCCTTCGGCGCTGGGGTCGCCGGGGTCGAGCTTGATACTGTACATGCCGCCCATGACCGTGTCCATGCCGACGGTCTCGCCGTCGATGGAGGCGGTCACCATAGTGCCGTCCATGGCCGTGTCCTCGCCGATCATCACCTCGCCGAAGAAGAGGTTGGGCTGTTTCGGCGGCGTTTGGGCCAAGACCGTGGTGGACACGGTCAACAGCAGGGCCAGGGCCGCGAATAAGGCCAGGAATCTAAATTTGGTCATTCGTTCCTCCATGCTCCTTTAGAGAAGGGTCGGGCGGGGCCGCTGTCCGTTGGTTGCGGCGGCCCCGCCTTGCCTGGTTGCGGTCCCTGGTTTTAGTCGAGGGTGATATTGTTCCAGCCGGTGGTCAGCATTTCGCCCTGGAAGTCCATGTCGGCCGTGACCTGAATCCAGACGTTGTCGCCGCTGGAGACCATGGTGAGGTCAACGGCGGCCGCTACCTCCGGCCTGGTCGTAGAAGGACCAGCCCTTGGTGTCGTTGTCGAAGTACCAGACCACGGTCAGGACGCCCGCCGTGGCCAGCGGTTCGAACACGTCCGCGCTGGCCCTGGAGGTTGGGGCGTCGGGCACGTTGATCACGAAGGTGCCGATTTCGATGCCGGCCCGGGCTTGGACCACGTGGGTACCCGGGTCGATGCCGGGGAGAATGTAGCTGAGTTGGAAGTCTCCAACGTCATCGGTGCGGGCATCGGCATTCCTGAAATTACCGTCGCCGACCTTTATCTCTAGGTCGGAGTAGCGTGGGAACCCGGTGCCGTCGATCTCTACGACATCGCCACTGCGGGCTGACTCGGGGGTTATGGTGATCCCCTTGTCCGGCACCATGTGAGTGGCCTCGGCCTCGTAGGTGACGTCGTCGTCGGCACCGGCACCGCGAGTGGCTGTGAAGGAGGCTTTGACATCCACCTCTCCGCCGATCGTGGCGTCGCTGGGAACATTGAACGAGGCCGTAAAGTTGCCGGTGTTGTCCGTCCTGCCAGTGGCAATACCCAACTCGCCCTCGCCGAAGTCCACGTTTATGTTCGTCTCGGACGGGAAGCCGCTGCCGGTTACGGTGATGGTAGTGGCGCGCCGGCTGGTTGTGGGATTCAAGGTAATCGTTGGTTCGGGGACTGTCAGCGACACCTCTCCAACCCGGTCACTGTCATCCGTTACCCGGACCGTCTTGCTGCCATCGGTTACCCCGGCCGGGACCTCGAAGGTAATCACGATCCTTCCGCCGGAGAGAACGTCATAGTCGGCCACATCGTTCCGGTTGCTCAACTGCGTTTGTTCTATGCCGTTCACTGTGAGTTCGCTGAGCGCGCCGCTCCCGAATCCAGTCCCTTCCACCGTGATTTCCTGTCCAGCCACGGCGGTGCTCGGAGTCACGCTCAGACCCAGGGAGGTGATTTCGACGCTGCTGGCATCCAGGCGGGTATCAGTGACGGCCATGGTGTCGTCGTCGGTGGCGTCAGCATCCGTGGTCGTGTCCTTATCGTCGGTGTCAGTTACGCGATGGAACAGGACAACTGTCTTGGTCCCGAGACCGACGTCTCCGCCCACCTTCACGTAAAGCGTTGCCGCTTTGTCATCGAGTGTGGCGAAACGAAGGGCGGTCCTCGTGATATAGGTGTTAGGGTCGGCGTCGGTGTCGATGACGCGTTCGCCTGTGTCGGTTGTAGGAGTCATGTCCCCGCCATCTTCGTCGGTGATGACAACCGGCACACCACCGATCAAGACGAGGTTGGGGACATCGGTAATCCAGTCCGACAGGCCGATCTTGAGGACTCTGCCCTTGCCGACCGAATCGGCCCCGAGGGTCACGGTGCCGCCGACCTGGAACCTGGCGCGGGCCACGTCGCCGTTGGCGTCGGTGAACCGCAGGTAGCTCATGCCATTATCACCGACTACAAGGTCCCCGGCGGAGACAGTGGCCGTGAAGGCGCCGCCGGCAACCGTGACGCCGGTCAGGGACGTAGCGTCGCCGTACGTAGTGTCAGGCAAGTTCGGTCCCGTTTCCGAGCCTGAAGCGGAGCTTCCACCGACATCATAGGGTTGGGTTGTCATTGGGGTGGTGCCCGTCGCATCAGTAGCCACTTCCCATGTGTCGTCGGTGTTGTCAGCGATGATGTTGTAGTCCGCATCGCCGTCGCCATTCGTGTCGATGGAATATTCGAAGTCAGTCATGTTGTCTGGCGTATCGTCAACACGAGTGTCGATTATCCCGTCTTCGTTCGCGTCGGGACCCTCCAAGGCCTGGGAGGCTAGCGTGCCGCTGCCATTCGCGAAGGCCTTGCCCGTCACCGTGATGTCGGCCCCGCTGCCGCCCTTGGTGGGGTCAGTGCTCAGGGTGGCGGAGACCTCGACAGCGTCCACGGCCGTTTGGTCGCCAACCGACACGTCGTAGGTGCCAGCCAAAGCGGGCGCGGTGACGCCGGCCCGCTGGCGGATGGTTATTTCCGCAAAGTCATTCGCCTCGATTTCGATGCCCGGGTCGTCAGCGGTATTGTTTCCGCCCAATTCGATGGTGATTATGCCACCGGAAACACGGACGTCGGTCGGGTTACCAGCCTCATTCGCGTCAGCGAGGGTAGTCGCGCCGGTGCGGATTAGGATATCTGTGATGGCAATCGAACTTGGAAGGCCATAGCCTTCCAACTCGATCGTGAGGTCGCCAAAGTTGTCGACCGCATCCGTGAATACCGCCCCGACTTTAACCTGGACATTGGCACCGGGCGCGGGCGTCGCGGAGTCAATCGTAATCGAGTTTTCAGTGACCCCTTGCGCCCCGGCCTTCTGGGCGCTGAAGGTGCCCAGCGCGAGCATGAGGGCGAGGATGCCCACCGCCACCACGAAGGCCAGGCCAAAAGATTTGCCTAATCTAGTGTTCATCTACTTTGTCTCCTATTTCCGATGGTCTCAAAGACCGTTATTTTCCGGTTTTTCCGCCGGGTCCCCTCCGGGTTATGGGGGGAGGGAACCGCCTGATGAGTGCCTTGGGTCCCCCCGCTCGGGGGCTGGGGGAGGTTTCGGTACGGACTGCGGCCGCTTGCGCGGCTGTCGTTGGTCACATACCCGACCCCCGGGGGGGACACCGAGGTACGTTGGAGGGGTCCATGAGCCGGGACACCGGAAGGGAAACACGAATAAGAACGGGCATGTCCGAATCACCCCCTGGACCCCTTGGTTGGGATTCCGTTGTGGACGCAGTCATTTGTAGCATTGCCGCGTTTTGCTTGTCAAGAACGTTTGTGCACGCAAACTGGGCAGTTTGTGGGGGTGGGTGTTTCACGCAGAGGGCGCGGAGGGGGGACGGGAATGTGGAATTGGGAGTGTGGAGTGCGGAATGACGGGGGCCCCTTTCCACACTCCTAATTCCACATTCCACATTCTTAGGCGTCTTTGTTTAGGCTGTTTAGGAATTCTTTGTTTGTTTTGGATTTGCCTAGGGTTTCTAGGACTCTTTCGGTGGCGTTTACGGGGCCGTCGTTGGAGATGAGGCTTACCATGCGGCGGAGGAGGACTATCTGGCGGAGGGTTTCCTCGCTGAAGAGGAGCTCCTCGCGGCGGGTGCCGCTGCGGAGGATGTCGATGGCGGGGAAGAAGCGGCGCTCGGCGAGGCGGCGGTCGAGGTGCAGCTCCATGTTGCCGGTGCCCTTGAACTCCTCGTAAATCACCTCGTCCATGCGGCTGCCGGTGTCGACCAGGCAGGTGGCGATGATGGTGAGGCTGCCGCCCTCCTCGATGTTGCGCGCGCCGCCGAAGAACTTCTTGGGGGGGTAGAGGGCGATGGGGTCGATGCCGCCGGAGAGGGTGCGGCCGCTGGTGGGCACGGCCAGGTTGTAGGCGCGGGTCAGGCGGGTGATGCTGTCGAGGAGAATCACCACGTCCTTGCCCATCTCGACCAGCCGCTTGGAGCGCTCGAGGGCGAGCTCGGCCACGCGGCACTGCTCCTCGACCGACTCATCGAAAGTGGAGGCGAAAACATCGCCGTCGACGGAGCGGCGCATATCCGTGACCTCCTCGGGGCGCTCGCCGATGAGGGCGACCATGAGGATGGCCTCGGGGCAGTTGGAGACGACGCCGTGGGCGATCTGCTTGAGCATGGTGGTCTTGCCTGCCTTGGGGGGCGAGACGATGAGGCCGCGCTGGCCGAGGCCGATGGGGGCGAAGAGGTCGACCATGCGGGTGGCGATCTCGCTGGTGGTGGTCTCGAGGACGACCTGGCGCTCGGGGAAGATGGGGGTGAGGTGCTCGAAGACGGGGCGGTAGCGGTTCTGGAGCTGGTCGGTGCCGGAGCCGTTGACGCGCTCGACGCGAACCAGGCCGAAGTAGCGCTCGCCCTCCTTGGGGGGGCGGACCTGGCCGGTGACGGTGTCGCCGTTGCGGAGGCCGAAGCGGCGGATCTGGGACTGGGAGATATAGACGTCGCCCGAGGCGCGGTGAGAGGAGACCTGGCGCAGGAAGCCGTAGCCCTCGTCCATGGTCTCGAGGATGCCGGTGGAAACGAGGGACTGCTGGGAGGAGGCAAGCTGGAACAAGCGGCCCAGCAGGTCCTCGCGGTGCAGCTTCACCAAGGCCTGGGTGTCGGCCAGGCCGACATCGCCGGCGAGGGCGAGGAGCTCCTCCTTGGACTTGGCGCCAAGCTCCGAGACATCCATGATTCGCTGAGTAGTGGCCATGATCACCTCTGTTGGGGGTTACGTTTCACGCAGAGGGCGCGGAGAGGACGCAGAGAGCGCAGAGTTTTTTATATATCCCGAAAATCTCCGCGTTCTTTGCGCGTTCTTCGCGCTCTCGGCGTGCAATCCTCGGCGTGCAATCACGTTTTGGAGGCTTTTTGCCAGTCTGCCAGGAAGCGGGTTTGGCCTGCTTCGGTTAGCGGGTGGTGGGCCATTTGGATTAGTGTTTTGTAGGGTATGGTGGATATGTGGGCGCCTGCCTTGGCCGCCAGGGTGCAGTGGAGGGTGTGGCGGATGCTGGCCGCCATTACTTGCGTTTCGATGTTGTGCTGTTTGTATATGGAGGCTATGTCGGCTATGAGGTCGATGCCCTCTAGGCCGATGTCGTCGAGGCGGCCGATGAAGGGGCTGACCACGGTGGAGCCGGCCTGGGCGCCCAGCAGGGCCTGGTTGACGGAGAAGCAGAGGGTCTGGTTGACCTTGATGCCCTCGCCGGCCAGGACGGAGATGGCCTCGAATCCTTGGATGGTGCTGGGTATCTTGACCCAGGGGTTGGGGACCCAGCCCGCGATGTCGCGCCCCTCGGCGATCATGCCCTCGACGTCCGCCGAGACGACCTCGACGGAGATGGGGCCGTCGATGATGTCCGCGATCTCGCGGACGGCGGCCTTGTAGGCCTCCCGGTCGCCGATGCCCTCGGCGGAGGCGAGGGAGGGGTTGGTGGTGACGCCGCTGATGACGCCTAAGCGCGCGCCGTCGCGGATTTCTTGGATGTTTGCTGTGTCTATGAACAACTTCACTGCTTCTTCCCCTTGGGGCTTTTTTTCACGCGGAGGGCGCGGAGGTTTACGCGGAGAGCGCGGAGATTTTTTGGGTTTTCCGAATATCCCAGAAAACTCTGCGTTCTCTGCGTTCTCTGCGTTCTTTGCGTTCTTCTCTGCGCTCTCTGCGTGAAACCGTTAAAACAGGGGGGGTTGGCGGCCTTCTCTTATTGTTTTTTTGGCTGCGTTTACGAACTCGTTGAAGAGGGGGTGGGGGCGGTTGGGACGGGAGCGGAACTCCGGGTGGTACTGCACCCCGAGCATGAAGGGGTGCTTCCGGACCTCGCCGACCTCCACGAGCTGGCCGTCGGGCGAGACGCCGCCGACGGCGAATCCCGAATCCTCAAGGGCCTCGCGGTAGGCGTTGTTCAGCTCGAAGCGGTGGCGGTGGCGTTCGGTCACCACGTCGCCGGCCAGGTCCTTGGCGTAGGCCCGCTTGGTCAACGTATGGTCGAGGGGACGGCACTGGTAGCCGCCCAGCCGCATGGTGCCGCCCAGCCGCATGGCGCCGCCCTTGCCGGTGACCAGCTCTTGGTCGGGCATGATGTGGACCACCGGATTGGGCGTGTCGGGCGCCAATTCCTCGGAGTTGGCGTCGGGGAGGCCCAAGACGTTGCGGGCCCACTCGATGACCATCACTTGAAGGCCGAGGCAGAGGCCCAGGTAGGGCACTTGATGCTTGCGGGCGTAGTGGACGGCCTCGACCATGCCCTCGACGCCGCGGGTGCCGAAGCCGCCGGGCACCACGATGCCGCAGGCGTCGGCCAAGAGGGCGTCGGGGCCGTGGCGCTCAATGTCCTCGGCGTGCACCCACCGTATCTCCACATTCCGGGAGTGGCTGGCCCCGGAGTGGCGGAGGGCCTCGCGCACCGACAGGTAGGAGTCGGGGTATTCCACGTACTTGCCCACCAAGGCGATGGGCACCTTCTCGTTGGGGCGGTCCATCCGCTCGACCATCGCCGCCCAGTCGGCCATGTCGCGGGGGTAGCCCTCGAGCCCCAAGGAGCGGAGGATGATGTCGCCCAGTCCCGCTTCCTCGAGGAGCAGGGGCACTTGATAGACATTGCTGACCGTCTGCAAGGGGATGACGGCGTTGCTGGGGACATCGCAAAAGGACGAAATCTTCTCGCAGATGCTGCCGGGCACCGGGTGATCGCTGCGGCAGATGATGGCGTCGGGCTGGATGCCGATGGCCCGAAGCTCCTTGACGCTGTGCTGGGTGGGCTTGGTCTTCAGCTCTTGAGCCGCCGAAATATAAGGAAGGAGGGTCAGGTGGATGTAGAAGACATTGTCGCGGCCGACCTGGTTCCGCATCTGGCGGATGGCCTCGAGGAAGGGGAGGCCCTCGATATCGCCGACGGTGCCGCCGACCTCGACGACGATGACCTCCGCGCCGGACTCGGCGGCGAGGCGGAGGATGTGGTCCTTGATGTCGTTGGTGACGTGGGGGACGGTCTGGATGGTGCCGCCGAGGAAATCGCCGCGGCGTTCCTTGGAGATCAGGTTGAGGTAGACCTCGCCGGCGGTGAGGTTGGAGCTGCGGGTGAGCTCGAGGTCGATGAAGCGCTCGTAGTGGCCGAGGTCGAGGTCGGTCTCGCCGCCGTCTTGGGTAACGAAGACCTCGCCGTGCTGGTAGGGGGACATGGTGCCGGGGTCGACGTTGAGGTAGGGGTCGAGCTTGAGGACGGAGACGGTGAGGCCGCGGCTTTTGAGGATGCGCCCGATAGAGGCGACGCTGATCCCCTTGCCCAAAGAGCTGACCACGCCCCCGGTCACGAAGATAAACTTTGTCGGCATCAGCCTACACAAGAACCCCTGGATAGATTCGTTAGATTCGATAGATTCGGGAGAGAATCGGGCCGGATTCGGGCCGTAATTTGGCCGGGACCTGGAAAGAATCGCGGAAGCGGCCCCCACGACGGGCCCTGAACGCGGCAAGGCAACGGGGGTGTGAGAATGGCGCAATGGAACGGCGGGGGTGTCGCAGGGGAACCAACAGGGAGTATAGGCGGTGGAGGCGGGGGGTGTCAAGGGCGGGGGGGTCTGAACTGTGATT
This sequence comes from Dehalococcoidia bacterium, assembly GCA_965220625.1. Taxonomy (GTDB): domain Bacteria; phylum Chloroflexota; class Dehalococcoidia; order Lucifugimonadales; family UBA3495; genus VXOI01. The sequence goes on along the minus strand of CBDCQN010000001.1, from coordinate 816,474 downwards.
CGTTTGGGTACGTGGATTCCGGCTTTCGCCGGAATGACGGGTGGGGGGGGTGGCCCTACCCCGTCTCCCCGATGAAAATCGGGGTCCACGGCCCTTCCGCGCTTCGGCTGTCTCAGTGGTTGGCCGTGGGCTGGAGTCAACGCGCTGTCCCTGAGGGCTGGGGGGGTGGGGGAATTTGGAGTTGAGAGTGCGGAGTGTGGAATGGGGCGGCGGGGTTGTCTTGAACTGTGATTCGTTTGATTTTGGTGATTTTGGTGATTTTTGGGTTGGCCCTACTCCGTCTCCCCGATGAAAATCGGGGTCCACGTCCCTTTCCCGCTTCGGCTGTCTCAGTGGTTGGCCGCAGGCTGGAGTCAACGCGCTGGCTCTGAGGGCTGGGGGGTGGGGGAATTTGGAGTTGGGAGTGCGGAGTGTGGAATGGGGCGGCGGGGGGGTGTCTTGAACTGTGATTCGTTTGATTTTGGTGATTTTGGTGATTTTTGGGTTGGCCCTACTCCGTCTCCCCGATGAAAATCGGGGTCCACCTCCCTTTCCCGCTTCGGCTGTCTCAGTGGTTGGCCGCAGGCTGGAGTCATCGCGCTGGCTCTGAGGGCTGGGGGGTGGGGGAATTTGGAGTTGGGAGTGCGGAGTGTGGAATGGGGCGGCGGGGGGTAACTGTTCGGACTTTGGGGGAGAGTTGGGCACAGACCAGGTCGAAGGCAGCAGCCCGGCTCGTCTTCCAACGCACGGCTGTATTTCGCTGTATTTCAATGTCCATGGAGAGCACTCCATAAGGCGTTGGCGCAGGTCTGGCGGAATCGAAGCTGGAGTTTTTAATTCTTGGGCCATTGTGAGCCAAAGTGTGCCATTGATGCGCCATTAAGGGGTTTGGGTGATTGAGGATTGTGACATGAGCGATTCTTCACAACAAACATGGTAGGGGGCGGCGACCGCAGACGGGAAGGGCAGGTTTTGTGGAATGGGGGGCGGGGGTTGTCTTGAACTGTGATTCGTTTGATTTTGGTGATTTTTGGGTTGGCCCTGCCCTCCCTTCCGGGCTTCGGGTGTCTTGGTGGTTGGCCGTGGGCTGGAGTTAACGGGGGGATTTGGAATTGGGAGTGCGGAGTGTGGAATGGGGGGCGGCGGGGATTGTCTTGAACTGTGATTCGTTTGATTTTGGTGATTTTGGTGATTTTTGGGTTGGCCCTGCCCTCCCTTCCGGGCTGGCGCGTGGTTTCCGGCTTTCGCCGGAATGACGGGTGGGGGGCCGGGGGGGTGGGGGGCGGAAAGACGGGGGGGGGTTACGACACCTCCCGTCTTCCCGGTTGCGACCGGGACCCAGGGACCCGCGCCGGTTTTGGAACTATTGTCCTCTCAGCCGGCGGTTCTCCTCTTCCAGTTCCTGGACCCTGGCCTCGGCTCGGATGCGTCCTTCCAGCTGGTCCTCATAGGTCGGTATGGGCGCCTCCGTTGCCGGGTCCCACCAGACCAGCTGTTCGTGGTCCCATCTGACTATGAGGTTCAGGGCCGGGCTGTACCCTTGGAGGATTCCGGGGGACACTTCTTCAATGGGAATTGGCCTGTAGGAGTTTCCCGCCAAGATGTCGCCGGCCAGCTTGGCGCCGTGCAGGTCTCCGGTCTTATCGAAGCGCCAGTACTCCGGGATGCCCAAGGCCGCGTAGTCAACCCTTTTGGCTCCGGTGTCCACGCCGGCCGTGCTCTCCGAGGCGACTTCCATAACGAAGTCCGGCGGCTTGCCCTGCTCGGAGATGATGTAGCCGTTGCTGGCCGCGTAGTCATCCGGGCTGGCGTTGAAGGCTATGAGCAGGTCCGGCCTCCTGGCCCTGGCCCGGTTGTCCTCCGGGGATGCGACTATCCAGCGGTCGTACTCGACCAAGGTGGTTTCGGCGTTGCCGAAGTGCATGGCCAGGTGGTGGTTGTTGCCGTGTCGATAGATATGATCGAATGCAGTCACTTCATCCGGTTCTCTCGGGGGCGGGTCGGGGAGCTTGAACCTGCCCGCTCTATGGAGGATGTTTTCGGTGGTCATTTCGCACCTTGCTCGTCGGGTCGGGCGGCGTCCCTTCTTTTGTGCGGGATGTTGCCGTGTGCGCTTGATGTTACGGGTGTGGTGACACTTGGTCAAACGCCATCCGGCTCTTCCCGTGAATTTTGCAATCGTCTCGAATGGGGAACTCGAATGTGGAATTGGGAGTGCGGAGTGTGGAATGGGGGGCGGCGGGGTTGTCTTGAACTGTGATTCGTTTGATTTTGGTGATTTTGGTGATTTTTGGGTTGGCCCTGCCCTCCCTTCCGGGCTGGCGCGTGGATTCCGGCTTTCGCCGGAATGGGGGGTGGCGTGGGGTGGCCCTACCCCGTCTCCCCGATGAAAATCGGGGTCCACGGCCCTTCCGCGCTGGCGCGTGGTTTCCGGCTTTCGCCGGAATGACGGGGGGGCCTACTCCGTCTCCCCGATGAAAATCGGGGTCCACGGCCCTTCCGGGCTGGCGCGTGGTTTCCGGCTTTCGCCGGAATGACGGGGGGGCCGGGTGGGTGGCGTGGGGGGCCGGGGGGTTAGGGGAGGGTTTCGAAGATTTCGGCCATTCGTTCTACCCGGGCCGGGTCTATTGGGTTGGTGATTTTGCCGTTGTATTTGAGGCTGGTGCCGATTATCGCGCCGTCGGCGTGTTCGAGCACTCGCCAGATGTTGTTCTCGTCGACGCCGCTGCCGACGAGGATGAAGCCGTCGGGGACGGCCCGCCGGACCGTGAGGACGTCGGTGTTGGCGGCGGGCTGGCCGGTGGCGGGGCCGGAAACTATTAGCCCGTCGGCGAGCCCGCGCTGCGCCGTTTCCCTGGCCATCAAGCCTAGGTCGACGTGTCCCAAGGGGACCGCGTGCTTCACCAGCACGTCGGCGATTATCTTGACGTCGGCGTCCAGGGCGCGGCGCTGGCGGGTGGTCTCGCCGGCCTCGCCCTGCACGATTCCCTCGTCGGCGGCCATGACGCCGTAGTGGACGTTGACCCGGATGAACGGGGCCCCGGTGACGGCGGCCACCGCGAGGCCGGACCGGGCGTCGTTTCGCAGCATGTTGACGCCCACGGGCAGCCGGACGGTCTGGCGGACGCGGTCGACGGCCAAGGTCATGGCCGACACGGTTTCCGGGGAGACCCGGCCGACGGTGAAAGGAGCGTCGCCGAAATTCTCGACGATAATCCCCCGCACGCCGCCCTGCTCCAGGATGGTGGCCTCACGGCCCGCGCGGTCGAGGACCGGGCCCAAGTCGCCGTTCCAGCGGGGCGACCCGGGCAGCGGGGGAAGGTGGACCACGCCGATAAACACCCTGCCGGAACCAAAAAGCTCTCTGGGCATGACGCAACACTGCAACTCGAAACAATATCACCGGGGCGACGCTCTAAAACAAGGAATCTCAGCCCCTCGCGCGCCCGGCGTCTGGAAAGGATAATGAGTGCTAGAATAAATGTCGAGATTTGGGTGAAGGGTGGGTCTGGCAAATGCCCCAGGAATTCATACACGTCAAAGGCGCCCGCGAGCACAATCTGAAAAACATCGAGATCACCATTCCCAGGGACAAGCTGGCGGTGATCACCGGGGTTTCCGGTTCCGGCAAGAGTTCCTTGGCCTTCGACACCATCTACGCCGAGGGCCAGCGGCGCTACGTGGAGTCGCTGTCGGCCTACGCGCGGCAGTTTTTGGGGCGGATGGACAAGCCGGACGTCGATTACATCGAGGGGCTGTCCCCGGCGATTTCCATCGACCAGAAGGGGGTGTCCCACAACCCGCGCTCCACGGTGGGCACGGTGACCGAGATATACGACTACCTGCGGCTGCTGTTCGCCCGGATAGGCCATCCCCATTGCTCGAAGTGCGGCCGGCCGGTGGAACGACAGACGGTATCCCAGATCGTCGACGCCATCATCAACCTGGAAGAGGGCAGCCGCATCACGCTGCTGGCCCCCAAAGTGCGCCGCAAGAAGGGCGAGCACAAAGACGTGTTCGAGTCGGCCCGCAAGGCGGGGTTCGTCCGCATACGCGTCAACGGCCAGACCCACATGCTGGACGAGACCGACAATCTGAACCTGAACAAGCAGAAGTGGCATTACATAGAGCTGGTGGTCGACCGCTTGATCATACGCCCCGACATCGAACTCAGCCGGGTGGCCGAATCGGTGGAGACCTGCCTGCGGGAGGGCGACGGCGTCATGGAGGCGCTGCCCGAGGAAGGCGACGCGCTGGTCTTTTCGGAGAAGTTCTCGTGCGCGCCGTGCGGGATCAGCCTGCCCGAGATAGAGCCGCGGACCTTCAGCTTCAACAGTCCCCACGGGGCCTGCTCCGAGTGCACCGGGCTGGGCTACAAGCTGGCCATCGACCCGGACCTGGTCATATCCAACAGGGACCTCTCCCTGTCGCAAGGCGCCATCACCCCGTGGACCAGGGGCGGCCCCTCCAGCGGCTGGTATATCAGCCTGATGGAGTCGGTGGCCCAAGCCAACGGCTTCTCCTCCAAGACGCCGGTCAAAGACCTGACCCAAGAAGAACTGGACCTGGTGCTCTACGGCAACCAGTCCAAGAAAATCACGGTTAAGCACCGCACCCACCGGGGCCGGACCTACTCTTGGGACACCACCTTCGAGGGGGTGATCCCCAACCTGGAGCGGCGCTACAAGACGACCGAGTCGGACTACATGCGCTCGCAGATCGAACGCTATATGTCGGCCCGCACCTGCCAGCCGTGCGGGGGCAAGCGCCTGCGGCCGGAGGCCCTGGCGGTAAGGGTATGCGGGCTGGGCATCATGGACGTCTGCTCCAAGAACATCGGCAAGGCGATGGAGTGGGTGCGGGAGATAGACCCCGACCTGGCGAGTGATCGGGTGAGTGATAACGACGGCGGCGAGCCCAAGAAGCAGGTGCTGACGGAGCGGGAGAAGACCATCGCCAACCAGGTGCTGAAAGAAATCGACGGCCGTCTCAAGTTCCTGGACGGCATCGGCCTGGACTACATCACCATGGACCGCACCGCCCGCACCCTCTCGGGCGGCGAGGCCCAGCGGGTGCGGCTGGCCACGCAGATCGGGTCGGGGCTGACCGGAGTGCTGTACGTGTGCGACGAGCCCACGGTGGGGCTGCATCCCCACGACGACCAGCGGCTGATCAACACCCTCACCCAACTGCGAGACATGGGCAACACGGTGGTAGTCGTGGAGCACGACGAAGCAATGATGCGCTCCGCCGATTTCATCGCGGACCTTGGCCCGGGCGCCGGCGAGCACGGCGGGCACGTCGTGGCCACCGGGACCGTCGCGGACATCGAAGCCTCGCCGGACTCCATCACCGGCCAGTACCTCAGCGGCCGCAAGCGGGTGCCGGTCCCCGAGACGCGCCGCGCCGGCAACGGCAACATCCTCCGGGTGGTGGGCGCGCGGGAGAACAACCTGCGGAACGTGACCGTCGACTTCCCGCTGGGACAACTGGTGTGCGTCACCGGCGTATCGGGCTCTGGCAAGAGCAGCCTGGTCTACGAGGTGCTCTACAAGAAGCTGAACCAAGTGATCAACCGGGGCCGGGACCTGCCGGGCCAGCACGACGAAGTGACCGGGATCCAGGCCGTGGACAAGGTGGTCAATATCGACCAGTCGCCCATCGGCCGCACGCCACGCAGCAACCCAGCCACCTACACCGGCGCCTTCACGCCCATCCGGGAGCTGTTCGCCAGCCTTCCGGAAGCCAGGGTGCGGGGTTACGCCCCAGGCCGATTCTCCTTCAACGTCAAGGGAGGGCGTTGCGAGGCCTGCGAGGGCGAGGGCTACAACCAGATCGAAATGCAGTTCCTGCCCGACGTCACCGTCCCCTGCGAGATCTGCCAAGGCCGCCGTTACAACCGCGAAGCCCTCGAAGTGACGATACGCGACCAGAGCATCGCCGACGTGCTCAGCATGACGGTGGCGCAGGCGCTGGACTTTTTTTACAACTTCCCCAGGATACGCCCCAAGCTGGAGACGCTGCGGGACGTGGGGCTGGGTTACATCCGGTTGGGGCAGCCCGCCACCACCCTCTCCGGAGGCGAGGCCCAACGGGTCAAGCTGGCCACCGAGCTCTCCAAGCGGGCCACCGGCAAGACCGTCTACCTGCTGGACGAGCCCACCACCGGCCTATCCTTCCAAGACTGCGCCGCCCTGCTGGGTGTGCTGCACCGCTTGGTGGATGCCGGCAATACAGTAATCCTCATCGAGCACAACCTGGACGTCATCAAGAACTCCGACTGGGTCATCGACCTGGGCCCCGGCGCGGGAGACAGCGGGGGCAAGCTAATCGCCACGGGCACCCCGGAGAAGCTGGCCAGGATGAGCCGCTCCCTAACGGGCCGCTACATCAAAGATGCCCTTAACGCCCACGCCCGAAACGGCGCCGCCCCGGAGCCCGTGCCCGGCGACGAGACACCGCAGGCCCCCAAGAAGCGCCGCGCCGCCACCTCCAAGAAGCCGCGGGAGTTGGCTGCCGCGGCCGCAGGGGACTGACCCCAAGCATGCCAAGGCAGGGACGAACGCCTCAATAGGCTATAATGTCCTGAGGGAGCTCGACATTCGTCATGACCTCCATCAACGACATTGGCGACCTCGCCAGGATCCTGCGGGAACAACCCGAATGGGCCGACACCGTACGGGGGATTCTGCTGGGCAAAGAACTGCTGGAGTTGCCTGAACGGTTCGCCGAGTTCGTCCAACTAACTGAACAGAACTTCGAACTGGTAAACCAGAATTTTCAACTGGTCTACGAACGGTTGGACCGGCTCGACTCCGACGTGGCCGAACTCAAAACCGACGTGGCCGATCTCAAGACCCACGTGGACAGTATCGACAGGAACATAGACCGAATCGACGGCACATTAAACCGGATGGACGGGAGGATGGACAACGGATTTGGCATGAACTACGAATTGAGAATCGCGAAAGGTATCAGAGGCATCGCCGGGCAATTCCTCCACGTTCGACGACCCCGGGTCCTGCAGGGATACGCGACTGGCCCAGATCCCGAATTCGCGGAGCTCCTTGACCAGGCCGAAGAAAACGGGACCATCACAGAGGAACAGTTGGACCAGCTCCAATGGCTGGACTTCGTTCTTACGGGCCAGCGAAAAAGCGACGGTGTCACAATCTACGCGGTGGCCGAAGCCTCTATCACCATCGGCAGCGAAGATGTCATCCGGGCGGTCGAGCGGGCCGGAATATTGGCCGCGGTCGTCGGCCAACCAGTATTGCCCGCAGTCATAGGCTCTCACATCGATGACACCCGGACTGAACTAGCCGGTGCCAATGGAGTAACGGTCATGCTGGCGCCCGACCGGTAACGCCCGGCCCGGCCTGCCGACGAACGCAACGTGCCAATGACTACCAACGAAACCCCGGCCGAAAAACACACGCGCTTGGCCCAAAAACTCCTGGCCGACGCAAGTCGCGAAATCGCCGCCGGGGAGTTGGTGCAGGGCTCTGAAAAACTCTGGGGCGCTACCACCCAGGCGCTAAGGGCCTATTGCGCCAGCCGGGGAATGCACCACGGCAAATATGCCCAACGCCGCCATGCCGCCTTGCAACTGGCCAGCGAACGCAACGATGACTCCATCCGGCTCGTGTATCACCTTGCCCAGTCATGCCACGCCAACTTCTACAACGATTGGATGGAACAGGAAGACCTCGACGGCTATTTGCCCGACATCCAACGCCTGGTCGAAAAAATTCTGAGCGCCAAGGCCGAATGACCGCCCGCGCCTGGTCCGGAATTTGCCGGAGAGGCCCCGTACGGCCGGCCCGCTCGTCTGCTAGAATACTGCCGACGTATTGAACGCCATAAACAAGCCCCATCATTAAAGAATTCGGAGAGATTGAACATGCCGCTGCATTACGATGGCGAAGTCCGCATCACGAAAGTCAACATGGGCCCTTATCACAACAACGGGTACATCGTGTCCTGCCCGGAGACCAAGGAGGGCATACTCATCGACACGCCCGCCGAGCCGGAACTGCTCCTCAACGACATCGGCGACGTCGAAATCAAGGCCATCCTGATCACCCATAACCACCAGGACCACCTGTTGGGGTTCGACGAGATCACCGGTCAAGTGGACGCCCCGGTGGGCATCGCCCCGGCCGACGCCGGTCCGCTGCCCAAGACCCCGGACCTCGACCTGGTCGACGGCCAGGCCGTCAAGTTCGGCAACCATGAACTGCGGATGTTGTCCACCCCGGGCCACACCGAAGGCGCGACCTGCTTTCTGGTGGGCAAGCACCTCTTCTCCGGCGATACCCTCTTCCCGGGGGGGCCCGGTAAGACCCGCAGCCCGGAGGCCCTCACCCAGATAATCGACAGCATCACCAGCAAACTGCTGGCGCTTCCCGACGACACTGCGGTTTATCCGGGCCACGGCGACGACACCACCATCGGAGACGCCCGCCGGAAGTACGAAGACTACGCGTCTCGCAGCCGCCCTGAGGGCCTGTTTGGCGACGTCGAATGGCTGAAGAGCTAGTGGGCGGAGCGCGAACGCCCGAACGGCCAATGTACGAACGATCGGTATTGAGCAATCAATTGCGTGTGTTGACGTCAATGATGTCACATACCCAATCGGTTTCCATCGTCATCTGCGTCGGCGCCGGTTCCCGGTACGAACCCCCGGATTTGGCCGGCGTATCCCATTTCATCGAGCACCTGCCGTTCAAGGGCACGCGGCACTGGCCCACCGCCCGCGAGGTCAGCGAAGCCATCGAGGGAATGGGCGGCGTAATGAACGCCAGCACCGACCGGGAGATGACCGTGTTCTGGTGCAAGGTGGCCCGGCCCCATTTCAGCCGGGCCTTCTCGGTGCTGATGGACATGGTCCTGAACCCCCTCTTGGACCCGGAAGAGGTGGAGAAGGAGCGCGAGATCATCCAAGAAGAGCTCCGGATGACCTACGACCAGCCCACATACCGCGTCGACCTGCTCATCGACGAAGCGTTGTGGCCGGACCAAGCCATGGGGCGGGACGTGGGCGGCACTCCGGACACGGTGGCCGCCATCCAGCAGAGCAGCATTCGCGACTACATGCGCCAGCAGTACAACCCGGCCAACACCGTGGTGGCCGTCGCCGGCAACATCACCCACGAGGAGGTGGTCGACGCCCTGAACGAGACGACCCAGGAATGGGACCCACTCGAATCACTCGAATGGGAGGCGGCTACCGGTGGGCAACTAGGGCCCATCGTAAAGATCGAGCGGCGGCGTTCCGACCAGTCCCACTTGTGCCTGGCGGTGCCGGGACTGCCCCTCGACCATGCCGACCGCTACGCCCTGACCATCCTCAACGTGATGCTGGGCGACGGTATGAGCAGCCGCCTGTTTCTCCGCCTCCGCGAGGTAGAGGGACTGGCTTACGACGTAAGCAGTTCCATCAGCAACTACCGCGACTGCGGGTCGTTGGTAGTTTACTGCGGCGTGGAACCCAAGAAGACCAACGAGGCCGTAAGGGCCTTGGTGGAAGAGATGAACGGTATGCGGGAGGCGTCCTCCGAGCAGGAGTTGACCAAGGCCAAGGAGTATTCCAAGGGCCGGCTGTTACTGCGGATGGAGGACACCCGGTCGGTGGCGTCCTGGTTGGGGGCCCAAGAGCTGTTGCAGAACGAGGTCGCCACCCCAAACGAAGTAGTCGACTGGCTGGACGCGGTGCAGCCTGAGGACGTGGCCCGGGTCGCCAGTGATCTCTTCAACACCGAAAAGCTGAGGCTGGCGCTGGTCGGACCCCAAGGCGGGGTCAAGACAATTACCAACCTCCTGCGGTTCTGACCCCAGACGGGTTCCAGAAACTATCTCAACACTGATGGCGCCTTCCCTATTCATCTATTTTGGCGTCAATTAACCGGCGAGGGCCACCCCCATCCTAACCTTCCCCCTCAGGGGGAAGGGACTTTTGAGATAATTTTCTAGCGGCGGGCTCGCCGTACCCGGCTCCGACGCCGGGCGCTGGGCCTCATTGGCTTGGCGTCCAGCGAAGGCCCGGGACCGGTCGGCGCCTTTCCTTGGTCATGGGTCTGGTCAATCACCGTTCTTGGCGCAGCTTCATCATCTTCCAGCGCCGGCGGCGGCCCATGCCGCGCCCGGTGGACGGACCACTGTACTTGGGTGACCACGGTCAGCAGGACTCCCGGTATGAAGATAACCAGGTTCTCGATCGAACCGTTCCTCACCCACCTGAATGCCAGTACGGCGCCCACGATCAGAATGGCCCAAGCGACGCCGCCAACTAATACATTTCTGTTCCAAGGCGAACGAAGCGCCAAGAACGACCACACCGGCGGAAAGATGAAGAACCCCAAGAAAAACTCGGGCCTGTAGAACCAGGGCCGGGGGTAGTCGCCTACGGGGTTGTCTTCATTCATTACAAATCCGGACAGGTCCGGCATTCCAAATCCGGCATCCGCAGTCCGGCGGTCTTGGATCGCGCCCGCTAATTCCGCGCCAGTAGAACGTGGAACTCCACTGGGTCGATGGGCCGCTCCTGTCGTATGCTGGCGACGGCGTACTCGATGCACATTCTGGCGAACCCGGAATATTCCAGGATGTTGCTCCCCATGATCACCAAGGGCACTTCCCGTTCGAGGTCCACGCCCAACTGGCTGGAATCGTCTTCGTCGACCCTTAACTCCACGGTCTTTCCGGTCAACCGCTCGATCTTCTCCCGGACCTGGTCGATGAACTGCTGGTCTTCCAACTGCGGCCTCCCTCGGCTGCGGCCACTGGCTTGCGTTCAGGTAGTACGGTCCGGCGGCGGGGCTCTTCCACCCCCGGGTCCAGTCTCTGGCAGGCACATATTTTAACACCGCCAGTCCGGGGCTGGAGGCTGGTCACCCTTCACGTTCTTTGCTTGACACCTTATTCGGCCCTAACCATAATTGCAGGCGGCCCGGAATCCTCTTGGCCTTCCGGCTCGGCCGCCAGCCCCGGCGGGGAGCCCGTCAAACGCAATCAATAAATTAGAAACACGGCCGAGCCATGCCCAACCGTACGCAACGGAGGCTTCCATGGCAGAAATAATCACCGCACAGGGCTTGCGGGGCCTCATAGATGGGAACTCCCAGTTTGCCCTCATTGACGTCCGGGAGTCGGGAGAATACAACAGCTCTCACATCCCGGGCGCCAGCCTGATACCCCGGCGGCGCATCGAATACATCATCGAGTCGTCGGTGCCGGCCAAGGGCGTCCCCGTCGTCGTTTGCGACGACGACGGCCGCCGCGCCCCGTTGGCCGCAGCCACGCTGGAACGTCTCGGCTACACCAACGTCTCCGTGCTGGAGGGCGGCGTCAACCGCTGGTCCAGCCGGGACTACCCCACCGAATGGGGGGTGAACGTGCCCAGCAAGGACTTCGGCGAAAAGCTGGAGGCGGTCTACCACGTACCTGAAATCAGTGCCGAAGACCTCCACGAACGCATCGAACGCGGCGACAAGCTGGTCATCCTCGACACCCGCACTCCCGAGGAATACCGGAGGTTCTGCATACCGGGCGGACGCAGTTTGCCCGGCGGCGAGCTGGCCCTCCGCATCACCGACATTCAAAACGAGATCGACGAAGACACGACCATCATTCTCCACTGCGCCGGCCGCACCCGCAGCATCACCGGGACCCGGGTGCTCCAACGCATGGGAGTCCCGGCCCTGGGACTGAAGAACGGCACCTCCGGCTGGTTGCTGGCGGGCTACGAGTTGGAGAACGGACCAGACCGGGTGGAACTCCCAACCGTGTCCGCAGAGGGCGCCGCCGCCGCCAACGAGTACGCCTCCAGGTTGGCCGAAGAAGACGGTGTGCGTTATCTGGCCGCCGAAGGCTTGCAGGCGGCTATGGACCGGGAGCAATCGGAGGCCGTCTATCTGATCGACGTCCGGACTGATGCCGAGTACGTTCAGGGCCACATTCCCGGCTTCAAATGGTGGCCGGGCGGCCAAGCGGTGCAACGGGCTGACGACATCGCCGTGGTCAAGAACGCCACCATCGTCTTTTGTTGCGACGGCCGCGCCCGGGCAACCGTCACAGCCTCTTTCTACCGGCAGATGGGCTTTGAAGAAATATACGTAGTTGACGGCGGAGTCAATGCCTGGACCGCCGCCGGCCATGGGTTGGACAGCGGGATGGAACGGGCCCCCATCGCCGGTCTGGCCGAAGCCCAAGCAGGGGCGCAGACCGTCTCACCTCAAGAACTCCACGAGAACCCGCCGGACTTCATCCTGTTCGTGGACACCAGCCAGGACTTTTCCGGCGGCCACGCTCCGGGCTCCAAGTGGATTTCCAGGAGCTGGCTGGAAATTGAGACCCCTGAAGCCATCCCCAGTCAGGACGCATCGATTGCGATAACCTGCAACAACGGCAGGAACTCCACCCTTGCGGCGGCTACCCTGCGGGAGTTGGGTTACACCAACGTCTCGGTCCTGGAAGGCGGCATGGCTGCCTGGCGACAGGCCGGACTTCCTGTAGAACAGGGACTGACCGGCATCGTACGCCCCCCGGCCGACATCAACTACCTGGGCGTCGACCGGAGCTACGGCGAAATGATGAACTACCTGCGATGGGAAACCGAGCTGGGGTTCAAATACGCTACGAGCTAAACAGGAGGGACTCTGATGGCCACGACCCGAGAGGAGGGAGCCGTCCCCGATTTTCTTCGCATGGACGACCCCGGCAGCTCCGACGCCGCCAAGATCGATCTGTCCGGTGATTGGTACGGTTGGCCGTCGAAGGACGTGAAGCCCGTCACGTTGCTCGATGACCAAGGCCGCACCGTTCGCATCAGGACCCCGGTGATGGACTTGGAGGGGTTGATCACGCCCACCGAGCTGCATTACACGGTGCAGCACTTCGACGTACCTGAGGTAGTCCCGGCCGACAAGTGGTCCCTCTCCATTGACGGCGAAGTCAAGAACCCCTTGACCCTAAGCTTCGACGACCTGCGGCGCTTCCCCGGCCGGTCGGTTCGCACGGTGATGGAGTGTTCCGGCAGCGACGCAACATTCTTCGAATACTTCAAGGACGAAGGGCCCAAGCCGTCCCGGACCCAGGAGTGCATGATCCTGAGCGCCAGCGAGTGGACGGGCGTGCCCCTGGCCACGGTGCTGCGTGAGGCCGGCCTCACCGACAAGTCGCTGTACGTCAGGGCCGAGGGCTGGGACCAAGGTGTGCCGCCCACCGCAGAGGAGGGCACCGAACCCTTCTTTTACGACAAAGGCCTCGCCGTACAGAAGGCGCTGCACCCCGACACCATTCTGGCCTGGGCCCAGAACGGCCGGTTGTTAGAACACCTGCACGGGGCCCCGGTGCGGCTGCTGGTACCCGGCTGGTCGGGGAATTGGTCGGTGAAATGGTTGCGCCGGCTCCAAGTAATGGACCATATGCCCGATTGCTGGTACCACTACCAGTTCTACTACTATGCCGATTCCGCCGATGCCGACGACAAGGAGCTGATCACGACCATAGGGGTCAAGTCGATAGTCACCAGCCCCAACGACGACACCGAAAAGATGTCCACCGGGCCTCACGTAATACGGGGTTATGCCTGGAGCGGGGCCGGCGCGATCACCCAGGTGGAGGTCAGCGTCGACGGAGGCCGTACCTGGGCCGCCGCACACCTCGAACCGCCCCGGGAACGGTTCATGTGGGTCCGCTGGTCATACCGCTGGGACGTGGGCGAAAGCGGGGAGTACAACATAATGTCCCGCGCCACCGACGAGGTGGGGCAAGTGCAGTCCCACGAACCCCGCTACAACAATATGAACAAGAATTTCAGCGCCATCGTCGGGTACCCGGTGACCGTGGCGTAGAGTAACAGCCTTTTGACAGGTGTACGGAAATGCCCATAATCGACCACGCCGGCATACGAATGCCGCCGCCGGTGGACCGCCTCAGTGAGCGGTACCTGGTATCCAGGGAACACGGCGCGGTATCATTGACGGTGAAAGAAGTGGAGATCCACCCCGGATGGGAGGGGTCCCTGCACACCCACCAAGTGGACGTTTCGATCCAGGTGACTTCGGGAGCAGTCCAAGTCGTACTCGGTGACGAGTTGCGCACCATCCGGGCGGGCGCCACGGTACTGGCCCCTCCGGGCGTGCCCCACAAATTGATCAACCATCTGTGGGTTCCGGTGGTCTTGTTGATCACCTACCCATCCGCGGAGCTGGAAACCACCCACCTGGAATAGCGGCCCTTTGTCGATCAGTACCAACGGGCAGCAGGCAACAGCAATCAGGAGGACATGATGGCCACCACGCAAATCGGCGCCAAAGTAGAGCCCCAAATCATACCCACCAACGCCGGTTACCGTACCTTCGCGGCGCCTCCCCAGGCCCTTCAGGAGAGCATCGTTCCCAACGATTTGTTCTATGTCCGGAACCATTGGAAGGACTGTCCTGAAATCGACCCAGCGACCTTCCAGTTGAAGATCGACGGCGAGGTGGAGCGGACTATTTCGCTCTCCCTTGACCAGATCAAAGCCCTCCCTCAGAAGCGCTTCCAAGTGACCTTCGAGTGCTGCGGCAACAGCCCGGTGCCCGAATACTGGACCAAGTCGTTGCGCATCAGTACGGCGATGGAAGGGATCAAGGGGCACGGCATCATGGGCAATGCCGAGTGGGCCGGCGTGTCGCTGAAGGACGTGCTGGAATTGGCCGGAGTCAAGAGCACGGCGGTGGAGGTGATGTTCGAGGGCGCGGACCACGGTCCCGACGAGGTGGTCGACGACCCGGCAGAGGTGACTTACGAGCGCAGTCTGCCCGTGTCCAAGGCCCTGCACCCAGACACACTTCTGGCCTACGAGATGAACGGCGAACCGCTGCCGGTGATGCACGGCTTCCCGCTGCGGCTCTTGGTGTCGGGCTGGTACGGCATGAACTCGGTCAAATGGCTGGCGGGCATCCACGTCCTCGACCACAAGTTCGAGGGCTTCTACATGACCGAACGGTACATGACCCAGAACGAGCCCGGGTCACCAACCCCTTACAACTATTACACCAAGATGAAGGTCAAGTCCATCATCACCAGCCCGGTCCCCGGAGAGACCATACCGGCCGGCGGCTACACCCTCGCCGGCGCTGCCTGGTCCGGGGAGGAAGAGGTGGTGAAGCTGGAAATCAGCACCGACGGCGGCCAGACCTGGGGACCCGTGGACACGCTCCACCCCAGGGAAGCGTATTCGTGGTATCGCTGGGAGCACCGCTGGCAGCCTTTGGGGCCGGGCAATCACACCCTGATGTGCCGGGCCACCAACAGCGTGGGCGACACCCAGCCAATGGAGTTCCCCAACAAGTGGGACGGCCGCGGCTATGGCAATAACATGGTGTTCCCGGTAGACGTGGAGGTGCGCGCCTGACACGCTCCTGGCGCCTGCCGGTCCCATTCGCGTTTCTTCTGGTAATTGGCCTGACCATTGCCCTGATCATATTCTTCGGCGCGTGGGCGGTGGCGGCCAGCGCCGAGAACGAACGCTCATTGAGCTTCGGTCTGACGGGCCCGGCAAACCTTGTCTCCGAAGACGCCGAACAGTCCGAGTCAAATCCCTATCAGATAGCGCGCATCGGCCAGTCGCCCACCGGCCAGTCAGAAGACGGCGCTGAAGCGGCTTGGTGGGGTAAGGCATTCCTGAAGGCGTGTCCGCTCCACTGAACCCGATATGGCAATACTAGCCGCCAGACCAACTCTCCGCTTTCACCGCGCCTGGACCATCCTGGCAATCCTAGTGGTAGTCCAGGTCGTGGGTCAGGCCATCAGCATGTCGGCCGGGATCATGGTCCCACCCCTGAACGACCAAGACGGCGCATTCGGCTGGGACCTGGGCATCATCGGCTCGGCAATCGGCCTTTACTACTTGGTCGGCGCTTTCACCGCCCCTGTGGCGGGTATGCTGGGCGACCGCTACGGGGCCCGGCCCATCATGTTCGGCTGCGGAATCCTCTACTTGGCGAGCATGTTCCTGCTGGGCCTGGTAAGCGAAGTCTGGCACTTCTTCCTCGTTTTCGGCGGGCTACTGGCCATTACCCAGGCATTCACCTTCGTACCCCTGCAAGCCTCCATCGGCGGATGGTTCAGACGCCGCCTGGGTCTCGGCACCGGCATCCTCCAGGCTGCCGGAGGCATCGGCGCGGCGGCCATCGCGCCGGGCGTCGCCGAGTTGCTGGGACTCGCGGGCTGGCGCGACACCTTTTGGCTCATCGGCTTCAGCGGCGGCGGCCTGATCATTCTGATGAGCCTGTTCTTCCGGTCCCGCCCGGCCGACGTCGAAACTCGACCCTACGGAGCGCGCGCCAGTGACCCTCCGGACTTGATCATATCCAAACGGGTGTTGGCGCTCCGTATCAAGGTATTCGGCCAGCACATGCGCCGCACCCGCGCCTTTTGGAACCTGCCGACGATTCACGGTCTGGGGTGCGCCGGGCACGGCATCATACTGATCTTCACCATCCCCTTGGCCGTGGAACAAGGGATCAGCCTTACCGGAGCGGCGCTTA
Source organism: Dehalococcoidia bacterium (assembly GCA_965220625.1). GTDB lineage: Bacteria > Chloroflexota > Dehalococcoidia > Lucifugimonadales > UBA3495 > VXOI01. The sequence continues at coordinate 799,957 of CBDCQN010000001.1, read as the reverse complement.
TCCTCTCGGTTATCTCCGTCTTCAGCATCGCCGGGCGGTTCGTCATCCCGATCCTGGCCGAACGCTTGGGCGGCAAGCCCGTCATGGTCGTGGCGTTATTCATACAGGGCATCACTGTTCTCGTCCTGTTCTGGGCTCACGACCCTTGGACCTTCTATCTATTCGGGATGCTCTTCGGCCTCGGGTTCGGCGGGGAGATGTCGGCCTACCTTGTGGTGAACCGTCAATACTTCGGCACCGGCCCCTTAGGCACTTTTTATGGATACGAAATCATGGGGGCCATGATCGGTCACGCCATCGCCACGTTCTTGGGCGGGCTGGTTATCGAGGCCGCCGGTTCCTTCAAGCCCGTGTTGGCGATGTCCATGGCATTCAGCATGGTGGGCGTGTTGGCTATCCTGACCCTCGAGTCCAGCCGCCAGGTCCTGATTCCCAACTGGGAGGACTCCCTGCCTCCGGACGCCCGCGGGGGCCCTACCTAGCGGCCGCCGCCGGTACGCTGTCGCGTATCCACTCCCCATAGGACGATACTCCAAAGACTATGGGCGTTGGAACATGCCGCTCATAGAGAACCTGATCAACCTGCACCTGCTGGTGGGCCGGGAGTTCGAGTTATGGGCTCTGCCGCTCAAGCTCAAAGGCGGCGACGGCACCGCCACCCGAGCCGTCGCTCGTATCCTCTGACAACCGGCGGCATCGTTTCATTCAACCGTTTCATACGGAGGGTTCAGGGGGTTCCAAGAGGCCGAGTAGCCGATGAACAAGGCGCGTGACACTTCGGCGTGCTCGTTCGACGTGGTCATCTTCCATGAAATCGTGGACTAAATGACATCGGAACCAAGTAATTCGGTCAATCGATATAGCGGGAGGGCTCTCACCCGCGTCCTTCTGGCTACCGGCAACCGGGACAAGCAGGGTGAGTTCAGGCAACTCCTGGCAGACCTGCCCTTCGACCCGGTAACACCGCAGCAGGCCGGCGCCTCCGCCAGTCCCGAAGAGACCGGAGACACCCACGAAGCCATCGCCCGCGACAAGGCGGCGCGGTGGTCACGGGCCGCCTCCATGCTGGCCATTGCATCCGACGGTGGCCTGGTCATCCCCGCCCTTGGGCCGCAGTGGGAGAGCCGTTACACCCGCCGCTTCGCTGGCGAGGAGGTCAGTGGCGCCCAACGGTTGGAGCGGCTGCTGGAACTGATGCGCCCGCTTCAGGGCGCCGACCGGCGCGCTTCATGGGCCGAGGCTTTGGCAATCGCCGACCGGGGCCGGGTGCTGGCCTCATGGGAATTGACGGGCGGCGAGGGGCTCATTGACGAACGGCGGGCCGGCACCGGCCCTGTCCCGGAGTTCTGGGTGTTCCCTGTCTGGCGGTTTCCCCAGCTCGGCAAGACTTACGACCAGTTGACCCCGGCGCAACGCGCCTCGATTGACGACCACTGGACCCGCCTGCGGCAGTTGGTCAGCCGCTATTTCACTTCCCTGTATGTGCCCGCCCCGTAGCTTTAAGATACAATGTCGGCTAGTCCTAGCACCTTGGAGAGCCTTCTTTTGACGATGCCCCAGACAGATACATCCGGCGATTCCCGCACTCCCGACTCCCGCACTCCCGACTCCATCGAAGCGGTGCAGGAGTTGCTTCGTTCCCAGGGTTACGTGTCCGACCGGTCGCTGGCCGTTCCCATTTTCCTCGCCCTGAAGCTGCGGCGTCCCCTTTTCCTCGAAGGCGAGGCCGGAGTCGGCAAGACCGAGATCGCCCGCGCCTTGTCCCAAGGACTCGACACGGAGTTGATCCGCCTCCAGTGTTACGAGGGGTTGGACATCAACCACGCCGTCTACGAATGGAACCACGCCCGCCAACTCTTGGAGATCCGGCTGATAGAGGCGGCGGGCGCCGTGGAAGTCGCGGCTGCGTCGGCCAACCTGTTCAGCGAAGAGTTCCTGATCAAACGGCCCCTGCTCCAAGCCATCGACGCCAGCTACGGCCGAGCTCCGGTATTGCTTATCGACGAGTTGGACCGCTCGGACGAAGAGTTCGAGGGGTTCCTGCTGGAGTTGCTGGGGGACTTCCAGATTACGATTCCCGAGCTGGGCTCATTCGCGGCCGTCCATCCGCCCATTGTCATCATCACGTCCAACCGGACCCGGGAGATACACGACGCCCTGAAACGCCGGTGCCTCTACTACTGGATCGATTACCCTGATTTCCAGAAGGAGATGCAAATCATCACTTCCCGGCTGCCGGAGGCCCCGCGAAGGCTGGCCGAGCAGGTCACGGCCTTCATCCAAGAGCTCCGGGAGACCGAGCTATACAAGATACCCGGCATCTCCGAGACCCTGGATTGGACCTCGGCCCTGCTGGCCTTGAACCAGATGGAGTTGGAGCCGGAGGTCATCGACGACACCCTCGGCCTGATGCTCAAGTACCAGGACGATATCGAGTTGGTCCGGGGTGGACCGGTCCGGGCAATGCTTGAACGGTCCAGGAACCGGGGGCCGCGCCAAGGACGCCGCGGCGGCGGCGCATGACCGACGATTTCCCGGCCGTCCCCCCCACGCTCGATCCACACGGTCACATACTGCCCAACCTGCTGCGATTCGTAGAAATGCTCCGGCGGTTGGGGTTGGACGTCGGTTCCGGCAATGTGCTCGACCTGGTCCGGGCCTTGGACTACGTGGAAATCGGACGCCGCGGCGAGTTCTACCAGACCGCCCGCAGCATCTTCGTACACCGGAAGCAGGACATACCCCTTTTCGATGAGGCCTTCCAGGTGTTCTGGCGCAAGCCCGCCACAGGAAGCACCGGCATGGACCTGCGGTCCATGGGAGAGCAGCGCCGGTTCCGGAAGCCCCAGGTCAGCGCCGGAGGCGACAGCGAGCCGGACGGCCTGCTGAGCGGGGAGGGCAATCCGGACGACGACTCGGTGCAGCGCATCGACCTGACCCGTACCTACAGCGCCCAAGAGGTGTTGAGGCAGAAGGATTTCGCCGATTTCAACGGCCGGGAAATGGCCGAAGCCCAACGGATGATGGCCGCGCTGCGGTGGGATTTAGGCCAGCGCCTCACCCGCCGCATGGTCCCGGGCGACGGCGGCCAACTCGACCTGCGCCGAACGGTGCGCCGAAACCTGAAGTATGGCGGAGAACTCCTCGAACTGGCGTCCAAAAAGCCGAAGGCCCGGCCCCGCTCCCTCGTGCTGATCTGCGACGTCAGCGGCTCCATGGAGCGGTATACCCGGATGTTCCTGCACTTCATCCACACCATCGCCTTGGGGCAGGAGCGCCTGGAGGCCTTCTTGTTCGCCACCCGGTTGACACGAATCACCCGCCACCTGCGGTACCGGAGCATCGACCAAGCGATCGACGAGGTGGCCAAGGCGGTGCCCGACTGGGCCGGCGGCACCAGGATCGGAGAGGCGGTCAAGACCTTCAACTACCAGTGGCTGCGGCGCGTCCTCCGGGGTCAATCGGTGGTGTTGATCATTTCCGACGGATGGGACAGGGGCGACCCGGAGTTGCTGTCCCGGGAAACTTCCCGGTTGCAGCGCAGCTGCCACCGCCTCATCTGGCTGAACCCGCTGCTGGGTTCGCCCGACTACCAGCCCCTCACCGTCGGTATGCAAGCCGCGCTGCCCTACGTCGACGACTTCCTGCCGGTACACAACCTGACCAGTCTGGAAGCCTTGGCCAGCCGCCTGAGTTCCCTGAGCCCGCAGCGCGGAACGCCCGCCCCCTACCGGCCGCCCCGGCCCGACGCCGAGCCGGAAAGACCGGCGCCGCCTCCGGCGGACCGGCCCATCGACCGGATCCTGCCGCCCCCGACCTTCCGGCACCCGCTGTGGGGCAAGAAACCGCCAGCCCGGTGACCCGCGATCTAACCTTCCTGACCGCGCTCCTCAGGCCTCCATACGGTCCGTCGCAGTAGCTCCACCAGGCCGAAACAGGCGGCGGCCAGCAAACCCCCGGCGATGGCGTCCACGATGAAATGGTTGCCGGTGAGAACAATGGCGAAGAACGTCAGGACCGGATACAGGAACCCCAGCGCTTTCGCCCCACCCCGAAGGGTGCTCACGAAGTAGACCCCTAGAATCACCGTCCAACTGAAATGCAGGCTGGGCATCGCGGCCGAAATGTTGTAATAAGAGGCCATTTCCGGTGTTCCGTAGAACCTGGGACCGAACGCCTGGATAGTGTCCACGACTTCTATGGTGGGAATAGCGAAGGGGGAAGCCGCCGGGAAGAGCATGAATATCACCAGCGCGGCGATCAGGTTAAACAGGACAACCAGCCGGTAGCGGTAATAACGGCCCCGGTCCCTCACGAACAAGACCACCGCCAACAGGAGCACCACCGGCCAATAGGTGACGAGGTAGGCCCAGTCCAAGAACACGACCAGAGGGTATATGTGTTCTATCGCCCAGGCCTGCCAGCCCGGCTCCCACAGAATCCCCAGGTTGTCTTGGAACGAAGCGATGGCCTGCCCGTTGCTTATGCCCACCGCCCTGGGGTCCTCGTGCACCAGCCCCCGGGTAAGGAGGTAGGCCAGGTAACCGCTGAGGTACAGCGCAAACTCGGCCGCCACGGACCGGCGGGCCCAGAAGGCGGACAGCGCCATCACCCACCGCCGCAGGGGTGAGGCGATAGCGGCGGCGACGGCCTCACGCGGGTAACGGGACGGACGCGGCCGCGCCGCCGTCCGTACCGCGCTCAGCCAGGTATTGGAGATGGCTCTCCACCTTTGAGTTCGACCGGTCAGTATGATCGGGCCTCCCAGCGGGCCGCCGGGCAATCGGGCCGGATACGGCGAACGAGATGGACGACTCCGGGAGCCAACACCGGCAGGTAGAACCGCCGCCGGACCACCAGTTCCATTGCCAGGAACGATGCCAGGATCAACATTCCACCGCCGATGGCATCCATGATGTAATGATTACCCGTAACCGTGATGGCGAACAGAGTCAAGGTGGGGTAGGCCACCCCCATTGCCCTGATCCACCAGTTCGGCGTGGACAGGAATAGAACGCCGAACATCAGGGTCCAGCCGAAATGCAGGCTGGGCATCGCCGCGTACGCGTTGTAGAAGTTGGCGAATTCGCGGCTGGCGTAGCCCGACGGCCCGAAGACCTTGATGGTGTCCATGAAGTATTCCGGTACCATTCTGGGCGGCGCCAGCGGGAACACCATGAATCCGACCAGGGCCACGACGAAGCTCAGCAGCACGACGTTCCGGTAATACCTGTACTTCACCCGGTTGGTCACGTACAGGGTGACGGCGGCCACCGCGATGATGGGCCAGAACGTGACGATATAGGCCCAGTTGAAGAATATCACCAGTCCTTTGGCGCCGGATATGGCCCAATCCTGCCAGATCGGCTCCCAAAAGAAACCCAGGCCGGACTCGAAACTGATGATCCGCCGAGCGTTCTCCAACGCCGTGGCCTGGAAGTCGGAGAACACCAGGTTCCTCGTGTACATGTAGATGAAATAAGCGACGGCAACGACGGCCAACTCCCTGAGGTGGGGGAGCCACCGCCGAGCCGACTGCCATTTGACCCGGTCCAACGCCAACGAAACTCCTCGTTTAGCTACAACTTCCCCTTCGGGCTATCCACGGTTACGCCGGTCGTCTCTCGCCGTAGAAGCAGCGGCAACGCCACCGGGCCCCGCTCCCGGGCAGCCCGGCTTCCCAGGTAGACGCCGCACTCCAAACAATCGACCCAAGTCTGCGGTCGATGCCCCTTGGTGAACAAGCCTCGGGCCGTGACGTACTTGTCGTTGTTCCAAGCCTCTTGCACCGGGGTCTTGCTGAGATCGCCGAAGTCCTGGGACTTATCGGTGAGATAGCAACAGGGGGCCAACCCGCCGTCCCAATTCACCACGGCGCTTCGCCAGAGCCGCCAGCACACCCCGCCGTCTTCGTGGTACGGCTTGTAGAACGGATCGGGCCGCAGATAGCCGGGGTGCTGCCGGGGCAGCCACCGTTCCGCTACTTCGGGATCGCCGGCGCCGTGGGGGAAATCGACTTTCTTGAAAACTATCGAGTCCACCGCCATCCGGCCCGCCAGAGCCCTGGCCTCGTCCATCTGATGCTCGTTTTGCCGCATTACGATGAATTGCCACTCGATGTGAGGCGTGGCGGAGCCCATCTCTCTTTTGGCCTCCGCCAAGAGGTTGAGGTTGTCCATCACCCGGTCCAGACGCCCGCCGACCCGGTAGGTCTCGTACACCTCCTGGGTTACTCCATCGATGGACACTACCAGCACGTCGAGACCGGAGCCGACGATTTGCCGCGCCAGCAATGGGGTCAATGGTTTGTTGAGGTTGGAGCTGATGAGGGTGGCTATCTTTTGCTTGTGGGCATAGGCCACGAACTCGTGGACCCGTGAATTCAGGAACGGTTCGCCCCAGCTATAAAGGGTCAGCCAAATGCAGGAGTCTTTGATCTGGTCGACGATGCCGGTGAAGACATCGAAGCTCATCACCCCTTTTTCCCGGTGAATATTACCCAGACCGGTGTGGCACAGGGGGCATTTGAGCTGGCAGATGTTGGTGGTGTCGATCTCCCATTCGTACGGAGAGCCCCACACGGTCTTGCGGACCAAGCGCAGTTGTAACTCAACACGGGCGAGGTTCCACAGCTTTCGCCAACTGACGTAACGGACCGCCAGCCAATAGCGATGATCGCGCCGGCCATCGGCCACGGAGTCTATCACTCCGCCGTTCACCTGCAACCAACGCTCGCCGAAGCAAATCGCGGCCTTCAGGAACCAGAATAGTGGTGTCAGGAGGGTCATAACGTAATCCGATATCTGACCTGAGACCGGAGCAAGGAAGTCGGCCGCCGGCCCCATCCCGGGATATTCGAGGAATCTGGTCCGAGGGGTTTCTTGTTGGCCACCGGCTGGTGAGGGGGACCGGTCCTTCCAACGGATGCTTCGCCGTCTCCCGGACCGACCGGTAAATTGTGGAGCATATGATATCCCAGCCCCGGCGGTCGTTCAACAGCCTTCCGGCGTCTTGGAGCCCGCCCCACGTAAATTGACGCCGGTGAATGGCGAGGGTATTCTGGAACCAATTCTTCCCTGTGGAATCCCGGTGTTGTCGCCACTACAAAAAGAGGACGGGTCCTAGCGTAATGTCGCAACCAGCGGAATACAAAGTGGTCCGTGAACGCAACGTCATGGCGCCCATGCGCGACGGCATACGTCTGGCGACGGATGTCTACCGGCCGGACGCTCCGGGCCGCTTTCCCGTGCTGGTAACCCGCGGGCCCTACGGTAAAGACACCTACGCCGACAACCAGGAACACTCCGCCTGGTTTTTCCCCCAGCGAGGATACGTGGTGGTCAGCCAAGACTGCCGGGCCCGGTTCGACTCGGAGGGAGACGCCTACGACCCGCTGTTCCAAGAGTACCAGGACGGCTACGACACCGTGGAGTGGGCGGCCCGCCAACCGTGGTCCGACGGCCGGGTCGGCACTACCGGCCAGTCCTACCTGGGAGCCACCCAGTATACCCTGGCCGCCGGCGGTCCTCCGCCTCCTCACCTCCGGACCATGGTCCCGGTGTCGGCGTCGTCCGACTTTCACCAGAGTTGGGTTTACCACACCGGAGGCGCTATGGAGTGGGGCTGGACGGTGCCCTACGCCATCCACAAAGGGCGCAACACTCTGGAACGGGCGGGCCGTCACGACCTGCTGGCACAGATGGACGAGTATGTCTTGGAGGCCGACAATTTTGCCCGTCCCCTGAGAGACTCCTGGTACCGCCACCTGCCGATGCGGGACTGGATCGACAGGCTCAAGGAGACGGCTCCCTACTTCCACGAGTACTTCGATAACGAAACGGACGGCCCCTACTGGTGGAAGATCAATCTGCTGAAGCATGTCCAACACATCGATCTGCCCATGTTCCACGTCAGCTCGTGGTACGACATATTCCTGGAAGGGGCCCTCAATTCATACCAGGCAATGCGGGATGACGCCGCCTCGGTCCGGGCCCGGAGCAACCAGAAACTGCTGGTCGGGCCTTGGGCCCACATACGCCCCTACACAGCTCCAACGTCGGGAGAGACAGGGGACATCGACTTTGGCTCAGACGCTCGCATCGAGCTGCACGAACACATGCTTCGTTGGTATGACTACTGGCTGAAGGACATCGAGACCGGGATCATGGACGAACCCCCGGTTTCCATATTCGTGATGGGCGAAAACCGGTGGCGCGCCGAGAACGAATGGCCCTTGGCCCGCACCCACTACACCCGTTATTACCTGCACGCCGATTCCCCGGCCAATACCCGCCACGGCGCTGGCGTACTATCGACGGCGCCGCCCGGTGATGAGCCGGCCGACACTTTCGTCTACGACCCCGACGACCCGGCGCCGACCCGGCGGGGCAGCACGTTGATCATCCCCCAAGGCGTCGAGGACCAGCGAGAGGTCGAAGACAGGCCCGACGTCCTGGTGTACACATCCGCGCCGCTGGAGCGCGACCTGGAGTTGACCGGTCCCATCGCCGTTCACCTGTTCGCCAGCAGCACGGCCGTGGACACCGATTTCACCGCCAAGCTGGTCGACGTCCGGCCCGACGGATACGCCCACAACCTCCAGGACGGGATCGTGCGGGCGCGCTACCGGACCTCGGCGGCGGAGCCGTCTTTTTTGGAGCCGGGCAGGGTCTACGAATTCGAGATCGATCTCTGGTCGGTGAGCCACTTGGTCAAGACCGGGCACCGGTTGCGTCTGGAAGTCTCCAGCAGCAACTTCCCGAGGTTCGACCGCAACCCCAACACCGGCGCGCCTATCGGGCAGGACGCCCGGCTGGAGTCCGCACGGCAGACAGTGCTTCATTCGGCCGCCCATCCGTCCCATGTGGTCTTGCCCGTAATTCCCCGGGCGTAGCCGCCAAGCGGACAATCCCGGAGAGACACCGGGGATTAAACAAACCGGGACCAGACAAACCGGGAGCCGAGTCTCGGCAATCGTCAGACCGGAAAGAGGATACAACCCATGGCCGTCGGCAACCAGATTTTCTCCGACTCCCAGCGGCAGCTATTGAACGCAGTGCTCAACCGGATAGTCCCGGCCCAAGGCGACCGCCCCGGCGCCGGCGACTTGGGAATAGCCGCATTCGTGGAGCAAGCGGCCGCCACGACCCCCGGCCTTACCCGGATGTTCAACGAGGGCCTGAATACGATTCTGGTGGCCGCCTCAAAGTCTCAACCCGCTGGTTTTCTGGCCATGGCGGACGCGGAACAGGACGATACCCTCCTCCAGGTCGAATCATCCAGTCCGGAATTCTTTGATCAACTGGTACAGCAGGCCTATAATGGCTATTACATCAGTACCCAGGTCTTTGACGCCATCGGATACGACCGTTCCGGGGTGCCCGGCGAGGGGGCCGAACCGGCGTTGATGGACGAGTCCCTGTTGGAGACCCAGCGGCGGCGGGAGCCGTTCTGGCGGAGGACCTAGGCCCTTCTCCGGCGGTCCAAGGGAGCGTATATGCCCAGAGAAGATTTCGACCAACAACTACATCTTCTGGAACAGGACGTGGAGTCCTTGGCCGCCTTCGTCGGCAAGTCGATCCACCGCTCTGTCGACGCCCTGAAACGCCGCGACCTGATTGCGTCCCAAGAAGTAATCAACGACGATGATTACATCGACCGCCGGAGGTTCGAGATCGAGGACCGGTGCGTCGACCTCATTGCCACCCAGCAACCGATGGCCCGCGACCTCCGGGTCATTATCGCGCTGTTGCACATTGTCGTGGAGCTGGAGCGAATGGGGGACTACGCCGAAGGGATCGCCAAGATTACCATCGCCATAGGAGACACACCACCCCTCAAACCCTTGATCGACATCCCCCGCATGGCCGACAAAGCGGCGACGATGCTGAGCGACAGCATCGATTCCCTGCTCAACCGCGACATGATGAAGGCCAACCAAGTCTGTCAGTCCGACGACGAGGTCGATGCCCTCTACGATCAGGTGTACCGCGAGCTCCTTTTGTTCATGATCCAGGACCCGTCCACCATCCAGCGGGCCACCTATCTCCTCTGGGTCGCCCACGACCTGGAAAGGATCGCCGACCGGGCCACCAACATCGCGGAGCGGGTCATTTTTCTGCTGACCGGAAAGTTGGTCGAGGTCAACGCTTCCCGGTATTAGCAACTATTCAGGCTTGATACTTCATTCCGGCCCTGAGTCGGAATCCAGAAACGTTCGCCCGTGTCCCCTCCCACTGGCAATGGGGAGGGTTAGGAGGGGATCGTGGCTCTTCGCGTCGGTCACTGTCCGATGACCGGAGCTGTACCAAGACTCCCACCCCCATCCTAGCCTTCCCCCTCAAGAGGGAAGGGATATGTGTGTTTCGTAATCCCAGCCGGAATCAGGCTATCGATAGCGCTCCAGGAGCACTCAGGCCGACAGGGCCAAGGCCAGTTGCCCCCGTGGCTCCGCCGGTTTAACGACGTCCCGCTTCCCGGTAAGGCCCCACTTTCTCCGCGCCCGGTCCACCAGGTCCAATACGCCCTTTGTATACTCCTTTGGGGCGTAGGTCTTCCGGTATAGCTTGGCGTAGCCCTCCTCCAGGTGGGGGTAGGTTTCCCGCAACATTGGCATGAACCATTCCTTCGATCCGGGTTTGAGGAACAGTACGTTGGCCCCGAGGTACTGGGCGCGATGGGCCTGAGCGGCCTGCGCCACCGCTTCGATATTCGCCTCGCCGTCGCTGATGCCCGGCAACAGCGGGGCCATCATCACCCCCGCCGAGATGCCGTTCTCCACCAGGTCCTGCATTGCCTCCAACCTGGCCATGGGCCGGGGCGCGCCGGGCTCGGTGAGTTTCCAGACGTCATCATCGACGCTGCCAACGCTGAAGTTGACGTGCACCTCGGCAACATCCCTGAGCTCTTTCAGGATATCGATGTCCCGCCTCACCAGGACTCCCTTGGTGGTGATAGAGCACGGGTTCTGAAAGTCGCGAAGCACATGGAGAATCTTGCGGGTGAGCCGGTATTCCGACTCGGCCGGTTCGTAGGGATCGGAGGCGGTGCCGATGGCGATGGACTCACCCCGCCAACCAGGGCGTCTGAGTTCCTGCCTCAACACCTGTGGGGCGTTTATCTTGGCGAAGACCCGCTGCTCGAAATCCCTGCCGGCGTCCAGCCCCCAGTATTCGTGGGTCGGCCTGGCGTAGCAGTAGCTGCAGGCGTGGCGGCAACCGCGGTACGGGTTCAGCGTCCATCGAAAAGGGAAGTTCGGAACATCTATCCGGTTGAGCATCGATTTCGATTGGATTTCCTGGACTTGTGCGCCCGCCATCATTCCTCTCCGCCGAACAAACATACGTTATAGAAACGTTTGTTCTGATAATAATGGCAGCCACGCGGGCCGTCAACGATCAAATGTCATGACCTGAATGTCAGGGGCGAAGTCATTGCGTCAGCGGGCCCGCCGCACCGGGTCCGGGACGGTCGTTCACCGCATTGTGCAGTCACCTGCTATAGCGGTAACCGTCGGCGGAGCGGTTGCAGTTCAGCCGGCGGCTCAGGTGCAGTCCCTCCAGCACAAATTCGGCGGCGGCGGCCACGACCTCGGGCCGTGCGTCGTCCGTCAGCTTCTTCACGGCGTCCCCGAGACCGTCGATGGATTCCACCATCGCCGGGTAACCGGCTGCCGGGTGGTCGCTGCCGGTCACAGCCATTCCACCGAGATCGAAGGCCGTCACCACCGGTTCCAGGTCCTCAAAGTCGAAGTAACCGCCGAACACACGCAGTACCGCCCGCCGGGTGAGATCGTCGGTCACCCGCGATTCCCGGCCTTCCTCGAAGGTCTCCAGTTCGATCTTGCCGGCAAAGGACGCAACGATGTAGGTGAGATCACTCACTCGGGGACACACCCATTCTTCGCCGTGGATCAGGCTGCGGCGCACCGCGTTCCCCAGCATCGTTTCGAAGTTGGCAATGGACACCCGAACGCTGACACCCGAACGCTGGTTGATCTCGCTGCTCTGGCGGGCCTGGGCGGTGATCTCGGCCAGGATCTCCTTAATGTAACCGGGGACGACCAGCTTTTCTTCATCGGGGAAACGGTTCCGTTCCTGGTCCATGATGGCGATCTCATCGCGCGGGTCCTGGGGGTAGTGGGTGTGTATCTGGGACCCGTACCGGTCCTTGAGAGGCGTAACGATCCGGCCCCGGTTCGTGTAGTCCTCGGGGTTGGCCGTGGCAACGACGAATACGTCCAAGGGCAGCCGGACCCGGTAACCCTTGATCTGAACGTCCCGCTCTTCCATCAGGTTGAAGAGTCCCACCTGTATCCGCTCGGCCAAGTCGGGCAGTTCGTTGATGCAAAATATGCCCCGGTTGGTGCGGGGCACCAGGCCGTAGTGGATCACCAATTCGTCGGAAAGGTAGTGTCCCTCGGCCACCTTGATGGGGTCGATCTCCCCTATTAGATCGGCGATGGAGATATCCGGAGTCGCCAGTTTCTCCGAATACCGGTCATCCCTGGCGACCCACTCGATGGGGGTCTCGTCGCCGTGTTTCGACAACTGGTCCCGGCACGGCTGGCATATCGGAGCGTAGGGGTTGCAGTTGATCTCGCAGCCGGCGGTCTTGGGTATCCACTCGTCCAGCAGGCTGACCATGGCGCGGATCAAACGTGATTTCGCCTGGCCACGTTCCCCCAGCAGTATCACGTCCTGCCCGGCCAAGATGGCGTTTTCCAATTGTGGAATCACCGTGTTCTCGAATCCAATGATTCCGGGAAAGACGATCTCCTCAGCCCGAATCTTGTCAACCAGGTTCTTCCGCATCTCTTCGCGGACCGGAAGCGCCTGGTAGCCGCTCTGGCGGAGCTCTCCTAGATTCTTGGGGTTCCGGGGGTGCTCGGCAACAGGCATAATCACCGCTCCAAGGTCGATTCACACCGGCGGGAGGCCAACTCTTGCCGGCGGCCCACCCGTACGCCTTGCGCACATGGGCGGCAGGTTTCAACTTACCACACCTTGGTCTATAATTGAACTTGGCCCCCACCGTAGCCGGAGAACCACGTGTTCACCCGAGTAGCGATTCCACTCATTATGTTCCTCGCCCCGCGCTACCTGCCGCGGGTGTTGCGGTTCGTACGGCTTGTATGGCGGCTCAGCTTCGACAAGCGAGTCCCGATAGTCCTCCGATCGCTTCTGCCTCTGGCGATTGTTTACGTTATTTCACCCGTGGACTTTCTAAAAGACACGATTCCGATAGTCGGCCGGTTCGACGACCTGATCGTGGCGGGGCTGGCGACGCTCTTCCTGGTCACCCTCTCTCCCAAGGCAGTTGTGGACGAACACAACGGCAAGATCAAGGCCGGCGACCGTCCGGAAGACAAGGACCCCTCCAAGGTGGTCGACGGGTCAAGCCGGTTGATAGACGACTAACGCGCCGACTGCTACACGATTGCTTGGGAGTGACCCCCATCTCAACCTCTGCGGCCTTGTCTTCCACCACCTCGATACTTCCCGATGACGGCATGGGACTCTATATACACGTGCCCTTCTGCAAGACGAAATGCCCCTACTGCGATTTCAATACATACCAAGGGATCGAGGGGCTTATGGGGGAGTTCCAGCAAGCCTTGGCCGCTGAGCTGACCCTTTGGGGGCAAGGCCTTGGCCGTCCGGCGGTCGGGACCGTATTCTTCGGCGGCGGCACACCTTCCTACCTTCCAGAGGGGGCAATCGGCGACATTCTGTCTGCCGCCCGCAGCGCGTTCAACGTCGACCCCGGCGCGGAGACAACCATCGAAGCCAACCCGGGGGACCTAGACATCCATGCCTGCGAATCCCTGCTTCGCCAGGGAGTGAACCGTTTGAGCATCGGCGTCCAAAGCCTCAATAATGAATCGCTCCGGCTGCTGGGGCGGCGTCACGACGCGTCGGAAGCGGTGGCGGCATTACAGACGGCCCGAGCGGCGGGCTTCCGCAACGTGAACCTCGACTTCATGTACGGCCTGCCCCACCAGACCCTGGAGCAGTGGAGGGACACGGTATCCCGTCTTGGAGACTTGTCGCCCGAACACATCTCGCTCTACGCCCTCACCCTGGAGGAGGGTACTCCGATGCACCGGTGGGCAGCGGAGGGCAAAATTCCCGAACCCGACCCTGACCTGGCCGCCGACATGTACCTCCACGCCCAAGAGGTGTTGGACGGCAAGGGTTATCATCATTACGAAATATCCAACTGGTCGCGCCCCGGACGGGAGTGCGAGCACAACCTCGTCTACTGGTTGAACGGGCCGTACCTGGGTGTGGGGCCGGGCGCCCATTCCCGTCTGGGGGAGTACCGGTTCTGGACCGTGCGTTCCCCCCGAGAATACGGCTCCAAGGCTGCGGAATGGCTGCGGCAGGGACAATCTCCGTTGGCAGGCCTTGACGAGACCGCCTTGGAAAAAGCGGCAACAATCGACGGTTGGGAGCATCTGTCGCCGACTATATTCGCCGCCGAGACGATGTTCTTGGGACTGCGCCTGCTGGACGGCCTCGACCTCACCCAAGCTTCCGAACGAGCGGGCATAGACCTTCGCCAGCGTTACGCCGGACAGGTCCGGGACCTGCTGGCGATGGGGCTATTGGAACAGGAGAATGGCGCCTTGCGGCTGGCCAAGGATTCCTACCTGGTGGCCAACCAGGTGTTCACCCGCTTTTTGGACTGAAGACGAGCGGCCGCGCGAACCGGAGCGCAACAATGGAAGCCATCAAGTTCATTGTCGACTGCCTGACCCAGGTCCAAATCCGCTTGGCGGGGACCTGCGGAGGTCTGACTTACGACCAACTGACGTGGCGACCCGCCCCGGCGGCCAACAACATCGGTTTCATCATGTGGCACCTGAGCCGTAATGAGGACGGCAGGATCGCCCAGACCGGCGGTCTTCCGGACCTGTGGGTGACAGACCGGTGGCATGTCGCCTTCGACCAACCCGTGCAATCGCCCGACCCGGGCGACCGCCTTGAGTCCCGCAGCCTGGCCATCCCCTCTCTGGAAACTCTGCTGGGCTATTCGGATGCGGTCCACCAAAGGACGCTCGATTTCCTTCGACAGCTCCCCGCGGAGGACCTGGACCGGCCGGTGGGGCCAGCCGACCCGCGTCAGACGGTTGCCGGTTCCCTTCGCCATATGATTACCCACAAGAACCATCACCACGGGCAGATTGACTACCTGCGCGGCCTGCAGGAAGAGTCGTGGGACCTGCCCAGGGGGACCGGCGGAATTCTACCGTAGGGGTGCCCACTGCCAAGGGCCGACGAGTTACAGGGAGTTGCGCCGCGATAGAGTTGCAGGTAGGTCGATGTTCGCCGCCGGTTACGCGTTGCCCGGTGTGTCCCTGACCGCCGGGAGAGTCTTGGCCGCCATTCGGGGGAGTGAAAGCGAGGCGCTAGCTACGGACAGGAAGAGCCGATCCCGCCCTCGAAGGCATCGATAATATCCTGCGGCGTGTCATCAAAGTCAGGAGCGGTCCAAATGCGGCCTTTTAGCAACCCGAAAGGGCGTCGTTTCTGTTCCGCTCGATAGGGGACCAGTTTCAAAAACGGCTTGCCCGCCTTGGCAATAATGACCTCTTCCCCCTCCCATGCCAACTGATCCAGTTTGGAAAGCTGGGACTTGGCTTCCCGCATGTTGAATTGCATAACGCCGTCCGTTGGTTGTCTCAGTCTACTGAGTATAGAATATGCTCCGACAGCATGATGTCGTATAGCACCATGAGTCGAGATCGAGGAGTTCTCAAGGAGGCGGCTCGATGACAGCTTCAAAAGCCGTCCTGGACCCTTGGCGTACTCAACCATTGTATACATATGCAGAAGCCGGCCGACTAACAGGCGTTTCCACCAACACTGTTAAGAATTGGCTGTTCGGGTACGATGGGAAGACCGGAGTCCGTCCGCCGCTTTTCCAAAACGTAGCGGTAGACGCCGAGATGGTTTCCTTCCTTGAGATGGTTGAAATCTTGGTAGCCTCAAGATTCAGGAAATCGGAAGGAGTCCCATTTCGAACGGTTCACCGAGCCTACGACAATGCCACCAAACTATGGGGTATCGACTATCCATTCGCCCATCTTCGCCTAAAGGCCTTAGGCGGGCACATTGTCCAGGCGTTGCACGACAGGAGTTCCGGTAACAGTGTGCAAAGTCTCGATGAGCCTGCTCAATGGTCTCTACCGGGCTTGGTCCGAGAAACCGTTGGGCAGTTGGACTACGAAGAAGGGTGGGCAACCTGTTGGTACCCCGTTGGAAAAGACCACCCTATGGTTGTGAATCCGAGGATTACCGCCGGTGAACCAACCATCGCTCGGAGGGGGGTCACAGTTCGCACTATTTGCAATCGGTTCCGCGCAGGCCAAGCGATAGCCTTTATCGCCGACGATTTCGAACTTGAGCATTCGGTGGTTGAAGATGTCATCAGGTTCGCCGACCGGATAGCGGCTTGATTCTGCTGTGTGATGAGGACATAGGAACCCGAGTCCCGAGGGCGCTTAGCTTGGTCGGTTATGATGCGAGGTCTCTTTGGTCGCAAGGATGGGCCGGAAGTCCCGATGTTACATGGTTGGATTACGCGGGAAACCTGGACTGGCTTGTTCTAAGCTGTAACCGGAAGATGCTATTAGTTCCCGAGGAAAGAGAAGCCATCATTCGAAACAACATAGGTATAGTATTCTTGACGAGTGGTCAAGAATTCATTGCCAGAGTTCTCCAACTTCTTCTCGCGAAATGGGAAACGCTTGAACGACTGAATAACACCGCTCAAAAACC
This sequence comes from Dehalococcoidia bacterium, assembly GCA_965220625.1. Classification (GTDB taxonomy): domain Bacteria; phylum Chloroflexota; class Dehalococcoidia; order Lucifugimonadales; family UBA3495; genus VXOI01. Next base: position 783,173 of record CBDCQN010000001.1, on the reverse strand, counting down.
ATTTGCCAGATTCCTGTCCTTAAATGGCAGGACCAGGAATAGTTATCACGGCGTAAGCCTCTGACCCAATCGATTGGTATTGCACAACGACGGCAGGTGTTCCGACATGCTTGACTTACTCATCACAAACGGCCTAATTATTGACGGTACCGGCAGTCCGGGCTTCTTTGCCGCAGTCCTGGTGGAGGGAGACCGGGTGGCTATCCACCGGGGCGACGTGTCCGGGCTGGAGGCGACCCGCACCATCGATGCGACCGGTTACGTGGTCTGTCCCGGGTTCGTAGACCTGCACTCCCACGCGGGGTTGACCATCCTGGGGGAACCGCACCATGACCCGAAGGTGCGCCAGGGCGTCACCACCGAGCTGGTGGGCATCGATGGGATATCCCACGCTCCCTTCAAGACCCGGGAGGAGCTGGAGCGTTACATCTGGCTGGATTCCGGCCTCAATGGCTACCCGCCTCTGCCCGCCGACTGGCTGACCGTGGCCGACCTTCTGGACAAGTACGATGACTCGGTCGCCATCAACATGGCCTACATCCTCGGTAACTCACCAGTCCGCATCTGGAGCGTCGGGTGGAACGACCGGCCCGCCACAGGGGCCGAATTAGAAGACATGAAGGCGGTTGTCCGGGAGGCGATGGAGGAAGGCGCCTGGGGACTTTCGACAGGCCTGGACTACCCGCCCGGTTCCTACGCATCCACGGAAGAGTTGGGCGCCCTGGCCGACGTAGCCGCTCGTATGGGCGGCCACTACCACACCCACACCCGCGCCAGCCTCCGCTCCCAAGGGCTGCTGGCCCCGTGGGAGGAGGCGCTGGAAATCGGACGGCTGGGGAACTGTCCCGTCCACCTTACCCACTACCGGCAGGGCGCGTCCGGTGTGGGCAGCCACCTGGACTACCTTGGCTTGGTGGAGAAGGGCCGGGACGAAGGCATGGACGTCACCTTCGACTGCTACACCTACCCCTATTCAGGCACGACTGTAACGATCGGCCTGCCCCACTGGGCCAAGGACGGCGGCCCCGAACGCTTGATGGCCGCCCTCAGCGACGCCGATGACAGGGCGCGCATGAAGAGAGAACTCACCCGCGACCGGTTGGAGAACAACTGGCTCACCAACTTCACCCAGCCCCAGAACCGCATATACGACGGCCGGCTGATTACCGACATTGCCGAGATGCGAGGCCAAGACCCGGAGGACGCACTGTTCGACCTGCTGGTGGAGGAGAACCTCGGGATTTCGACGGTTGGTCTGGGGACCAACGCCCAGACCCTCTATGCCTTTGTTTCCCACCCCGCCGGAATGATTGCCTCGGACGCCATCCTGTTCGGGGAATATCCCAATCCCAGGAGCTATGGCTGCTTCCCAGTCGTGCTGGCCGAGTTCGTCCGCGCCGAGCAGCACCTGAAGCTGCCGGAAGCCATCAGGAAGATGACTTCGTTCCCGGCCCAGCGCCTGGGCCTGCCGGACCGGGGCATACTGCGTGACGGGTTCAAGGCCGACATCGTGGTCTTCAACCCCAATACCGTGAAAGCGCTGGCAACCAAGGATGACCCGAAACAGTACCCGGTGGGGATCGACTACGTAATAGTCAACGGGCAAGTGGTGCTCGACAACGGAGAGAACACGGGAGCACTTCCCGGCCGGTCGTTACGCCGGGGAAAGCGAGACTAGCCCACAGCGCGGAGCGTTGAGTTAGAGGTCGAAAATCTCCCGTACCGGGCAACTGAAGTCAGGCAGTACGTCGCCGCCGTCCAAAATGTCGTCTTCGTTCAGGATAATCGAAGAGCCGTCGGAGCGATGCACCATGACAGCGCGATCCGCCGGGTAGATTTCCCAGACGATGGATACTCCGTGGCTCAGCCACATCCGAGTCTTGTCGTTGACTTCCCGCTGGGTGTCGCTGGGGGAGATAATCTCCACCACCAATTCGGGAACGACCTCCAAATACCCTATGATCCGAACGTCTAACGGCAGCCTTTCTGCGGAAATGTAGGCGATGTCGGGTTCACGTACCGTATCGGGGTCCCTGGCCAACCAGACGCCGGAATCACTGCCGATTACCCGTCCAAGGCGCCGTCGCCGGACATGCACATGAAGCGCGGAGCCCAGTGTGATTGTTACCTGTCCATGCTCTGTTCCTGCCGACACAGTCTCGCACAATACCCCTCGTATAAGTTCGCCTCGCACTCCTTGGCTGTATAGCCGGAGCAGGTCGCCGGCGGTCAGACTTTTCATCTTCGTTGTCGCCATGCCACTCACTGAACACCGCTACGAGTCTTGTCCATCCTGATTATCCATCACCTGATTGCTGCCAGCAACCGGCCCATAGCCTCGCAGTCCCGGCAGTTGTTGCGGCCCGGAGGCGGCGTCGGCATGTCGTAGATTCGGGCAGCTTGTCGGAGCAGTGGGGGTATAAGCCGTTCCGGCTCCGGGTCCACCGGGACCACGCGGGCGTGAAAGTCCATGGAAAAGCCTTGGCCGTGGACCAACTTGGGTTCTTGAGCCGTTTCTTCCCCGGTGGCAGGCTCCATGTATACCAAGGACAGGCGCGATACCGGCGAAAGCCCAACCCGCTCCGCGATGTAGGCGTAGGTGTTCAGCTGCGCCCGGTAGGCCCGGAACATGCTGCGGTAGGCCGGGTTGTAGCGAGTGGTCTTGTAGTCGACGATGGCGTAAGAGCCGTCGGCACACCGGAAGATTGCGTCGGCTTCTCCCCGTACCGTTACTCCCGTCTGGGAATCGACCGCCTTGAATGCCGACCAGTGGGGCGGTCGGACAAACTCCCTCACGTCGCCGATGGCCGCCAGCCACTCCGGGGGCCGGTCTTCCCGGAGGAAGTGATTTTGCACCAGCAGCTTGTTATAGCGGTCGATACTGCTGAATATGCCGGGGAAGCCTTGGAAAGGCAGGTCCTTGACATGGAGCCGGACCCACGCGCAACGTGAACAAAAACCGAAGCTAGCGTAATAGCCGAGCTCGGTGGCGGCAATCGTCAGGCCGCCGGATGAGTCGCCGGCACCGGGTTCCCGGTCTTGGAACCCGGCGCTCTCGCCAGCGGCGTTACGAGGGTTAGTTTCCGTCACCGTCTGCGTTACCTCCGCTGCCCGCCACGCCCAAGAGCGGATTCTGCCCTCCTGCGCTCGAGGGAGGCGCTCCGGTGCGGGCCTCCGGCGGAAGCGCTTCTTCCCATCCGGGTAGTTGCCGGATTCGCGTGTCGGGCAATCCCAAGATAGAGACCACTCCCACCACGCTAAGGGCGAACGCCAGCAGCAAAGACCAAGTGTAGTCCCCGGTGAAATCCCTGAGGAACCCGGCCATGACCGGACCGATGGCCATCCCGATTCCGGCTCCGGCCATCTGCCAGCCGTAGGTGGTGCCTGTCGGGGCGTCGCCGTAATACTGCCGGTTGATGATTGGAAAGGCGGTCATCTCGCCGCCCATCCCAATGCCGAACAGCACGGCGAACAGGTAGAACGAAGCCGTATCTTGCGATACGAGGAGCATCAACACCGGGAACGTCTGCAGGCTGAAACAGACTCCCATCACCACCTTGCTCCCCCACCGGTCGGCCAGGACCGGAGTGGCGAAACGGGTTAGAGTGCTGACCACGTTCAGGACTATCAACACGCCCGTCGCCAGAGCGGCGGACATTCCCGAATCGATCGCGATAGCCACCAGAAGGATCAGGATGATGTTGTGTCCCGCGCATCCCCAAAAATGGATGCTTACCAAGTTCCAGAAGGTAGGCGTCTTCTGGGCCTGTTTCAGGAATACGTTGGTGCGCAGTTTGGCCAAGGGACTGTTTTGAAGGGTCCTGATGGGGTCATCCGGCGGGGCCCCCCATTGACGCTGCCCGACGTCCGCCGGTTCGTTGTAGAACCATCGCACGAGGTAAAGGAGGACCGCTCCCCCGGCAATTCCGGGAATCCAGAAGGTCCAACGCAGACCGAGCGCATCGAAGATGAGGTAAATCATCAGGATCGCGGCTACGGTGCCCAGCCCCTGCAACGCTTGCAGTATCCCCATGGCGAGCCCCAACCCCTTGCGGAACCAGAGGGTGACGCCCGAAACCAGAGTGACCTGGAAAGCCGCCATACCCGCGGCAAGAAGAACGCCGAAGTAGAGGTAGAACTCCCAGAGCTGGGTCATGGCGCCAGTCAAGACCATTCCGGCGATAAAGAACAGGCCGCCGGTCCACATCACCCGGCGTACGCCGTAACGGTCCCCCAGCCACCCGCACACCGGGCCCAAGGCGCCGGAGACGATCCATTGGATGGTGAAGCCGACGGTAATCGCGCCGATGCTCCATCCGAAGTGCTCCGGTTTGTTGAACTCCGGGACCAGCAGGGCGACGGCGAAGCGCAGGGACGAACTGGTCATCCACATAACGGATGCCACGCCGACGATCACCCAAGCGTAATGGAAACGCCGGTTTCCAATCGCCGGCCCTTGTGGACGAAGGCTGAAGTTAAACACCCGTCCTGCTTCCGGGAGGATGCTTCATTTTACACATTCGTTACACGTTACATCGGGATACAGAGAACGGGATAGAAAAAGCTCGATATAGGAAACCGGCCACAGCGGAGGAGGTCTTCGCCCGGGACGCCAAGGAGACACCGGCGTCAAATATCGCTTGGATGTTCCCGGTCACGTGAGTCCGGGTTTCGCGGTGCGGCCAGGCTACAGGTCAATGAGCAGCCCCGGGTTGAGCACCCCGTTGGGGTCCACGGCCCGCTTGGCAGCCCTCAGGGCCTGAGCGAATGGCTCGGGGCGCTGCTGGTCGTACCACGGCCGATGCAGGCGTCCCACCGCGTGGTGATGGGTGATGGTGCCGCCGGCGGCCATGATGGCGTCGGAGGCGGCCTTCTTTACCTCGTCGTACATTTCCAGTTCCGCGCCCCGGCGTCCCATGCCCTCCCAAGTGTAGTAGGGCGCCGGGCCGTCCGGGTAGACGTGGGTGAACCGGCAAGTGACCGAACCTCCCCCGCATACGCGTTCCAGGGTCTCCTGCAGTGCGCCGCGCACCATCTCGTCCATGGCGGGCCAGCGCTCCCAAGTGATGGCCGTTTCCAGGGTCTCGGCCACCAGCCCCAGACCGGTGGTCATGTTTCGCTGGTAGGGCGCACCCAAGAAGGCATTGCGCCAAGCCCCCACCGCCCCCTGGCGTCCCGTCTCTCCATCCGCCCGGTCGGAAGGGGTGGAAATCTTGATGTCGGCCTCGTCGATTGTGCCCCCGGTTTCCCGGGCGATGGCTACGGCGGGCCGTATGAAATCATCTTGGGGGAGTTCGTTGGACTCGAAACCCAGTACCAGCAGGGAGAGGACGCCGTCCAAGCCAGCGGCGGCCGCGGCCTCTCCAGGGTCCAGCAACCGGCAATTGGCCGGCCACAGCTTGGTCTGGACTATCCGCCGCGCAGCCTCGGCACCAGCGGCGAAACTCGGAAAGGTGACTCCGGCCGAAGCACGGTATTGAGGACGGGCCTGGATTCGCATCCAGGCTTCGGTGATGATCCCCAGGATTCCCTCGCTGCCGATGGCCAATCGGTCCGGGCTCGGGCCGGCGCCACTGCCCGGCAACCGGCGCGACTCCCAGATGCCAGCGGGAGTAACCATGCGCACGGATTCGACGAAGTCATCGATGTGGGTATGGTTGGTGGCGTAGTGCCCGCCGGAGCGGGTCGCAATCCAGCCGCCCAACGAAGAGAACTCGAAGCTCTGGGGGTAGTGGCGCAGGGTGAATCCGTGGGGTCGCAACTGCGCTTCCAGTCCCGGCCCGTAAGCCCCGGCCTCGATTCGAGCCGCGCGCGACACGTCGTCCACTTCCAGCACCCGGTCAAGGCCGGAAAGGTCGATGGTGACGATACCGTCGTAGCCTTCGGGAGGTTCGAACCCGCCGACGGTGGAGCTGCCGCCGCCGTAGGGGATTGCGGCGTAACCCGAGGAAGAACACCAGTCCAGCAGGGCCTCCACCTCGTTTTCGTTGGTCGGGCGGGCCACTATGTCGGGCGGGTTGGGAAACTGGAGGTTGAAAGCGCGCACCCGGTCCCGGAAACTGCGCCCGTAAGTATGGACGGCCCGGTCGTGGTCGTCGGTGGAACAGATGGCGGCGAGGGCCGACGGGGCGGACACGCGAGGGGGACGGAGCCGGAGGTCGGCAAAACTTGGGGCCGGCCGGGGGCCCACATTCACACCGTATCGCCGGGAAACCGCGGCAGCGGCATCCGACATCTGTTGCGGAGTCGGCTCATCCGACTCCAGACCCCAAGCCCAAAAGCTTCTTCGGCTCACAAGACGCTCCTGCCTAACTTTCCCGCAGGCGGCGTAACTCCGCCTCAAGCTCACGTATCCGGTCTTTGTCAGCCGCCCGCGACTCACGCTCCGCCCGCAGGGATTCTCGCTCTGCCCGCAGCGATTCCCGGTCCTGCCGCCAGTTTTCAAGGTAGGTCCCATCAACCGGGTCGTAGAACCGGGGCCAGCCCTCGTCCCAAGACAGGCTGAGTTCCAATACGTCACTGTAACCTTTCAGGATACCGTCGGGCTCGGTGGTCAACTCGATCGGTTGGTAAACGCCGTCAACCAAGCGTTCTCCGGCCATCGGTTGGCCGTGGTAGCGGCCTCCCGTGGGGTCAAAGCGCCAGTACTCCGGAACGCCGATCTCGGCGTAGATGCCGGGTTTCCGGTTGACATCCACGCGAGAAGTGCTTTCCGAGGCTACTTCCAGCACCCAGTCCGGAGGCTTGCCCACTTCCCACGGCAAGTAGATCTTGCGCGGGCGGATGGCCTCGGCATCGACGCCAAAAGCCAGGTACAGGTCCGGAACAATGCGGACGTTGAGATTCCCGCGATCGTAGCAGATGTTAGTATCGCGATCGAGAAAGACATCCGGCCGGCCGCCGAAGTCGGTGAGATGGGCGCGGAGAAGGTTTTCGATTTCCGTCAATTCCAGGTTCTGTTCCATGGCATCGGGCGGCACTTCCACTACGTCGGGGTCGAAGTCCAAGCTGGCATAGTCGATTCGGCCCTGCCGCCGGTAGGGCAGCATCTCGAATGTGGTGGCCTTATTGGGCAAAGCCATTCCGCAACCTCGGGGGACAGCCCGTCCCCAGCCTGTTCTTCCAGCCTAACTGTACGTCCAGCCCGATTTTACCATGGCCCATTTCTTCCGAAGTGGCCCGAGCCCGAAAGCTTTTTCGGCTCAGGAGACGCTCCTGCCTAGCCTTCCCGCAGGCGGCGCAACTCCGCCTCAAGCTGGCGTATCCGGTCTTGGTCAGCCGCCCGCGCCTCCCGCTCTGCCCGCAGGGATTCTCGCTCTGCCAGTAGGGATTCCCGGTCCTGCCGCCAGTTTTCAAGGTAGGTCCCGTCCACCGGGTCGTAGAACCTGGGCCAGCCCTCGTCCCAAGACAGGCTGAGTTCCAATACGTCACTGTAACCTTTCAGGATACCGTCGGGTCCGGTGGTCAACTCAATGGGTTGGTAAACGCCGTCAACCAAGCGTCCTCCGGCCATCGGTTGGCCGTGGTAACGGCCTCCCGTGGGGTCAAAGCGCCAGTACTCCTGGACGCCGATCTGGGCGTAGATGCCGGGTTTACGGTTGACATCTACGCGAGAGGTGCTTTCCGAGGCTACTTCCAGCACCCAGTCCGGCGGCTTGCCCACTTCCCAAGGCAGGTAAATTTTGCGCGGGCGGATGGCTTCGGCGTCGACGCCAAATGCCAGGTAGACGTCGGGAGCAACCCGTACATTGAGGTTATCAGGGTCGTAGCAGATGTTGCTTTCCCGGTCAAGAAAAACGTCGGGCCGGCTGTCGAAATCGGCAAAACGAGCGCCAAGGAGGCTGAGAATGGCGTCTATTTCCCGGCGTTGTTCCATGTGGTCGGGCGGCAATTCCTTCTCATCGGGGTTGAAATCGAGGCTAGCGTAGTCGATTTCGCCTCGCCGACGATAGGGCAGCATACTTATGGCGGTTGCTTTATTGACAGTAGCCATTTCATAGCCTCGGGGCCCAGACTGGTAATGGCCTGTTCTCCGGACCTCTCAATGTCTATGCGGATTTTACCACGCCCCAGTGTCGGCCATTTTGAAAGAGAGCGAAACTATCCTGGGTCACCGCCCTGATTAACCGACCATGTCGAAGCGCTCCGACTCCGGCGGCTTGGCCCACAGCTCTTCCGCGCCGGCCATTGCTGCGGCCCGTTCGGGACTGGCCCGCCAAGCGTCGTAAATTTCGTTGCTGTCCCAAGTGACCAGAGTCGTTATCTTGGCCGGGTCGTTGCGGGAAATAAGGGTCTGGCGGCTGCCGAACCCCGGTGCTTTGCTCTGGGCAAGCCCGTTTCCATCCAGCAGCTTCTTGGCATCTTCGATCTTGTCCGCCTTGGCCCAATGATGTGTGAGTACTCCGATCATGGCTCTCTGCCCCCTGTCGTTATTGTTGTCTTATTGCTCGGGAGCGCGCCGGATGCCGATGGCCCGGGCGACCACAAAGGCCAAAACACCGACCAACGCGCTGAGCACTGCCCCCATTTTGGCGGGGTCCTGAAAAGTTGGGGCCACGTAGGCCTTGTTGGCGACGAACAACGCCACGGTAAGCCCCAAGCCGGCGATAAGTCCGGCGATCACCAGATGCTTGATCCCCATGCGGTCCGGCAATGGGAAGCCGACCAGCGAGGCTGCTCCAGAGAACAGGGTTACGCCGGCGGTCTTTCCCACGATCAGGGATAGGAGGACCACGAAAGTGACGGAGTTGATGCTGCCGAACGCCACACCCGCGTTGGCGAACGCGAAGAAGAACAGGCCGAAGTCCACCGGCAACTTTAGGTGATGCTCGAACATTTCCAACGGGGAGTCATTGCGGACGTGTACGCCCCCTTCGGCGTCATCAGACTCGCCCGCCACCGCCTGGCCGTCCGAGTGGGCCTCTGGTTCCGCGTGCTGTTCATTACGGGCAGCGGCGGGCAGGAACGGAACAATCACGACCAGTGCCAACGCCGGTTCCACACCGGACTTGACCAGTCCCACCCAACTAAGGCCGCCGGCGATGAGGATGTAGACCGGCCAGGACCGGATGCCGACGCGGCGCATCAGGTAAGCGACCGCCATACCTCCGACGGTCAGCAGCACCCATACCGGCTCAACCGGATAGAGTGGGTCAGGGTAGAAGATGGCGATGATGCCCAGTCCGATGGCGTCGTCGGCCACCGCCAGCAACAGCAGGAAATTGACGGCGGGATGTCCGTTGCCGAATATGATGCGGGCCACCAACCAGGCCAACGCGATGTCGGTTGCTGTGGGTATGCCCCATCCGTTGGCAACAGTGACGAAGTCGTCGGTGCCGCCATAGAAAACGAAAGCCAGCAGGAAGAAAAGTCCCGCCGGCCCCAAAATTCCCCCCAGGGTACCCATCAACGGATTGACGGCCTTGGGTATCGGGTTCAGCGCCCCACCGGGCAGTACAGAGTCGGTGATCGCCTTGGCGGCGATGCCGAAGAAGAACACCATGAACACTTCGTTGATCAGGAAGTGAACCGTGACGGCCTTACCGAACACCGCGACGTCGGACCCGAAAAGGTGATAGTCCACCACTACTTCGTAGTGGTGGAGATCGACATTGGCCATCACCAGCCCGGCGATAACACCGACGACGAGGGGGATGGAATAGTCTTGAAGGAGAGTGATTATTTGGCGGGCGCGGGCCAAGGAAACCCCCTTGAATCAGCTACTGGCGGCAAACCGCCGGGAATTATAACATCGGCGCCAAACCGGCCCAAGGGTCGTCCAGGCCGGGCGGATGAGCGGCCGGCAGGCACGGTTCAGCTTGACAATACATAGGCCCTTTGTTACCATCAGCCGCACTCCGGGACATTAGTGCCAGGCGTCTTCCCATGCTTTTCTCATCTGCCGGGCAGGCAATCGGCTTGGCCTGTTTTCCAGTTTTCTGACCAGCGTCGGTAGCCAGGCTACCTAGTTGGGGAGGACCACAGTCTGTGGCATTTGTAAATGGACTTAAGTGCCGGGAATGCGGCCGGGAGTCCCCCGCCGAACCGTTAAACGTCTGCGATTACTGTTTCGGCCCTCTGGAAATAGTCTACGACTACGCGACGATCTCCGAGATCATAAGCCGCGAAAGGATCACCCAAGGCCCCCTCAGCATCTGGCGGTACCGGGACTTGTTACCGATCGATAGCGACGACCCGGTGGACATCATGGCCGGCTACACCCCATTGATCAAGGCCCGCAACCTCGGCAAGAAGCTTGGGCTCAACAACCTCTATATCAAGAACGACAGTGTAAACCCTTCCTTCTCGTTCAAGGACCGGGTAGTTTCGGTGGCCGCCACCAAAGCGGTGGAGTTCGGGTTCGAGACCCTGGCCTGCGCTTCCACCGGCAACCTGGCCTGCAGTGTCGCCGCCCATGCGGCTCGGGCCGGCATCCGAGCGGTGGTGTTCATACCGTCCGACCTGGAACGGGGCAAGATCATCGGAGCCGCTGTCTATGCGCCGATACTGGTCTCCGTCGACGGCACCTACGACGAAGTGAACCGCCTCTGCAGCGAAATCGCCGACAACTACGATTGGGCCTTCGTCAACATCAACATGCGCCCCTACTACGCCGAGGGGAGCAAGACCCTCGGTTACGAAGTGGCCGAGCAGTTAGACTGGCGGCTTCCCGACCATGTAGTGGTGCCGTCCGCCTCCGGGGCGATGTTCACCAAAATATGGAAGGGGTTCAACGAGTTGGCATGCCTGGGGCTCTTGGAAGGCGTTGACCCTTACCCCTTCGGCAGCGACCAGAACACTGTGCACCATCCGGCGGTCTCCACCAAGATGCACATGGCCCAAGCAGAGGGTTGTGCTCCCATAGTGACCGCTTGGGAAAACAACCAGGCCCATGTGCTGCCGGTCCGGCCCAACAGCATTGCCAAGTCCCTGGCCATTGGCAACCCGGCCGACGGCATCTACTCGCTCCGGGTGATCAACGGATCGGGCGGGTCGGCCTACGCGGTCCCCGAGGACCAGATCGTCTCCGGTATCAAGCTACTGGCCGAGACGGAAGGCATATTCACCGAGACAGCCGGGGGGGTTACGGTTTCCAGCTTAAAACACCTGGCCGAGACCGGTGCCATCAAGCCCGACGAACTGACCGTTGTGTATATTACCGGCAACGGCCTGAAAACCCAGGAAGCAGTGGAAGAAGTGGTCAAACCCCTATCGGTCCGACCCACAATGGGTTCTTTTGAGGGCGCCTTCCAGGCAATAGCGTAAGCCCGGCCCCCGGACTGTTCCGAACATAGGGGTGAGGTGTTGGGAAATGGGGAAGAAGCGCGTAAAATTCACCTTCAACGGGGAAATGATCAAGGAACCGGTGATCTACAGGCTGGGCCGGAACTTTGAAATAGTGACCAATATTCGCCGGGCCGATGTGGGAGACAAGTTGGGCTGGGTGTTGCTCGAGCTGGACGGTGAGGAATCTGAGATACAACGGGGCCTCGACTGGGTGAGTTCCACCGGCGTAAGGGTGGACCCGGCGGCGGGCGACGTGATCGAGGGTTAGGCCCAGCGGCGATTGACCTCCGCCGTTACCGGGCTGGAACAGGCGGGGTCAGAAATAAGGAGGGTTGCCTCAAATGAGTGTTATGGTACGCATACCCACCCCACTGCGCCGGATGACCAACGGCAAAGACAAGGTGGAGTTGCAGTCGGGAAACCTGGGCGAGCTTGTGGAGAAGCTGGACGGCGAATACCCCGGGTTCAAGGACCGGCTGGTCGACGAGAACGGAGACCTCCGCTATTTCGTAAACATCTACCTGAACGGCGAAGACGTGCGATTTTTGGACGGCCTGGACACGTCGACCAACTCGGGCGACGAGGTGAGCATCGTCCCCGCCGTGGCCGGCGGCTAGCGCGACCCGCCCCAGCGGGACGACCCGGTTATCGTAGACTGAGAGAGTGCCGCTATGGCGCTCTTTGCTATCAGCCGAACAGAGTGTATCTTTATGACTAAGGCGTCGGTTATCACATGAAGCAGGTTAAACGGCTGTGACTCTAAAGGCCGAAATGACGGTTGCCCAGCACGTCCAGACCGCTTTGGCGTTCTTGGAACACTCGGACCGGGAGTTCGTCGACGGGGATGCTCTGCAAGGCTCAGAGAAGCTATGGGGAGCCGCTTCGCACGCTATAACCGCCATAGCCAAGCAACGAGGCTGGCCTTTCGGTAAGTATCGAGCGCGGGCCGAAGCCGTAAAGAGGCTGGCCGACGAATACGGAGATCCGCTATTGGACGCCTACTTTTCCGTTGCAAGGCAGTTCCACAACAACTTCTACCGCGATTTCATGGAAGACGAGGACATTCAAGACGACCGGCCGAAGGTACACAACTTCGTCAATCGCATCGTGGAAATCGTGAGAGAGGGCCGCAACGAAGAGGGATAGAGGACGGGGGTTTCCGTCATCCGGCCCTCACCCTATCCAGATGCAGAGGCTGGGCAGCAACCGCGCCTACTTGTTAAGCCGAACGTGAAACTGCTCCGGATCTTGGTCAAAGCGAGGGAATTATTGGTAATCCGCCCAAATTTCGGTCCAGTGCGCTTCAAACTGTCGCATCATGCTCCGCAAACGACGGCGGATCGTTCTGTCGACCTCTTGTGTTAATTGGAGAAAACGGCGGTTGTCTTTCCCTGTATTGGTATTAGCTCGGAATTTTGCGATGAGGCCAAGCTCATCCCATCGACTTTGCCAGTGGATTCTCTCCCTTTCTTCCGCGTCCAAAGTCTTGAGAAGAAAATATCTATTATCTCTTTTAAATTCCTCTATTTTTGCTACAAGTTCACCCACTTTGAGACCCTCAAAAATGTTGGTGCGGTTCTCCGTTTGTTCTAGTTGATCCCAGCACTCTCTACGCACTTTATCTTCGATGCCGCTCTTTGATATCGAATTGGAAAGTTCTTGGTTCCAGCCGTCGAGTTCTCCTTGACGCTGGGTTTCCCAAGAGTTCCACATGATGCCAATCGCTCGATTGCTCGCGGGTTGCTCCTCGACAGAGAGACTGGAGATATACGCATCAAACAGATGTTCCAAGTCGGCATCATCGTTTGAATTTTCCCGGACTCGTTGAGCGATTAGTTCGTTCAATTCTCTCTCGCGGGTGTTATCTCGCAGCAGGTTTCGCCTAACCTCATCCACCAAAGTAAAGAGCAGAGGGTCTATTCCCGATTCCTTTAACTCTCGGCTCACCGGCAGGTCGGCTTTCACATGCGCATCCAAGTGACACAAATCGCACACGATCTCATGTTGATGAGCACATCCTTCGGCAAGCAACCACCGCGTCGTAGCGCGCCATTTGCCGCATCTCCTACAACTCTTCCCGAGAGGTGCGTCACAGTGCATGCAAACATGACTGGCAGCAGGGGAAACACCGCTACATTGCCCACACCGGACGACCGGCGCGTCACCGGCAGGATTATTTCCGCGAGGCAGCAGCGACCACTGCCGGTTTTCCTCCGGTAGTCCGTGGATTCCAGCGTTGGCGGCCAAGTCGAGAATCAAGCAGTCTTGGTGGCCGCCGGGCTTGGGGCGCAAGCCGCGCCCCACCATCTGCAAATACAGCGCCAGGCTCATAGTCGGACGGGTGATGACTATGCAGGAAGCGTCAGGCAGGTCGAACCCCTCAGTGGCGACGGCTACGTTAACCAGCACCCTCAGGGTTCCGTTGCCGAACGACTCGATCGCACTGGCTCGTTCTTCAGAGGGCGTGTTGCTGAGCATGGCGGCGGCCGTAATTCCAGCGTCGTTGAATACAGCCGTCAGGTTACCGGCGTGGCCTTTGGAGATGGCGTAGATAATGGTCTGGCGTTCGGTGGCATGGGATTGCCAGAATTGAAACGCGCCGGCGGTCATAATATCGGGGTGGTCCTGGTTGGCTTTCAAGATTTCTGATTCGCTGTAGTCGCCGTTGGCGGTAATGGCGCCGCCGTGTATGATTTCCTCCGGTTCGGGCATAAGCACCCGGGCCCGGCACAGCCAGCCGTCGGCCTGCAATTGACTGACTTGCGGGCCGCAGTACAGGCCGCCAAAAAGGTGGTTGAATCCCTCCTGATGCGAGAGACGCCAGGGTGTGGCGGTCAACCCGATAACCCGCCCCGGCCACTGGCCAATGGCCCGTTCCCAACCTGCAGCCGTAGCATGATGTGCCTCGTCTATTACCAGCAGGTCGCCGCTGCCATAGCGGCCCCAGATATTCCCGGTATTGGTGCGTCTCCCTACTGTCTGGGCCATAAGAATGACCACACCGTTAGGGAGGTCCGGGGCCGGGTTGCCCACACGCCAGGAAAGATTGTCGATTGCCGATACTCCCGCATCGGACAGCATCCTGCGAGTTTGCTCGGCCAATTCAGTGCGGTGGGTTAGCCAGACAGCTTTGCGACCGCCCCGAAGCCAACTGGCCAGCAGCGCCCCAGCGATATGGGTCTTGCCGCCGCCAGTGGGCAGTTGCAACATCACCCCAGCTTCAGGGTCATGCAGGGCATCCTCGGCTCGCTTTAGCAGCTCCTCTTGGTAATCGCGCAGTCCATCCAACGCCGGAATTCTCCTAAGATGGTTCGGAGTTCCTACTTCTGCATAAGGCTAAACGGTGGCGTTTCCCCTTGTCCACACTGCTAATTCCGCATTTTAACTACACCCCTCGGTCCTTGATCCAGCGGAGTTTCTGCTCGTCGCGGGCCTTGGCGTTGGTGGGGCGGTACCGGTCGAAAAACTCTTTGCGGAAGGACTCGAACCGGCCCTCCACAACCGCGCGGCGAATCTCCTGCATCAGACGCAGCACGAACCTGAGGTTATGGACCGAGGCCAGGCGCAGCCCCAACAGTTCTTTGGCCCGGAACAGGTGGTGCAAGTAGGCTACCGAGTAGTTCCGGCAGGTATAGCAGTCGCAAGCTTCGTCCAAGGGGCCGTCGATACCGGCGTAACGGCTCTTGGCGACGTCGACCCGCCCCTCCGGCGTGAACAGGGCCCCGTTGCGGGCCACCCTGGTTGGCAGGGCGCAGTCGAACATGTCGATGCCTTGGGCAACGCCCTCCACCAAGTCTTCCGGCGACCCCACTCCCATCAAGTACCGGGGCTTGCTCGTTGGCAGAAGAGCGGCCACCTGACCGGCGAATTCGTAGAGCTGCTCCTTGGTTTCCCCCACCGCCAGTCCGCCGACTGCATAACCGTGGAACGGTATCTCGGCGATGGCCCGGGCCGATTCGTCCCGCAGCTTCTCGAAGGTACCGCCCTGTACTATGCCAAACAGGGCCTGACGCATCGACGCGCCTGAGGCCTCGTGCAGGGCGAAGCACTCCTTGGCCCAGCGATGGGTCCGCTCCATGGCTTGGCGGACTTGCCGTTCCGACGCGCCGTAGACGATGCATTGGTCCAGGCACATCACTATGTCGGCGCCCAGCCGTACCTGGTTGGTGGTGGCCAATTGCGGGGTGAAATGGTGGGCGCTGCCGTCCAGGTGGGAACGGAAGCGGATTCCGGTGTCTTCGATTTTCCGTAACGGGCCCATGCTGAAGGCCTGAAAACCGCCGCTGTCGGTCAATATCGGGCCCTGCCATCCCATGAAGCGGTGCAGCCCGCCGAGAGACTCGACCGTCTCCACGCCGGGACGAAGATAAAGATGGTAGGCGTTACTGAGCACCACCTGGGCCCCCGCCCCGGCGACTTCTTCCGGGGCCAACCCCTTCACCGTCGCCTGAGTGGCCACCGGCATGAACAGCGGGGTGAGGGCGGAACCGTGGGGCGTGTGCAATTCACCGGCCCGCGCTGCGCCATCAGTTTGCAGTAGCTGAAACTCGAACCCGTTCATCCCTGATAATCTAACATGGATGTACAGCGCATACGGGATAACTTACACTGACCGGGACCTGATACGTTGCCCCGCACCTCCTATGCCCATTTTTGTCCCGCGCTAATTCTCATGTATGAATTTCTCACCGGACTAAGCTCCGGACAGCCCCTGCTGTGGGCCCTCTTCGTTCTGGGGGTTATCGCCGGCCTGGCGCTTCTCCTGAGTCTGTTTTGGAACGGAGTGGGGTCCGTGATCACGACCGTCACCAGAAAGACCTCACCCCGCTAGCCGATGTACTTCCCCAACGCCGACGTCGTCATCAACCCGGCCCTACTGGTCCTGTTGGGGGTGATAGTAGGAACTCTGGGCGGGTTCTTTGGCGTGGGCGGCGGCTTCCTCATCACCGGCGGCCTCCTGGTTTTCGGCACGCCCCCGTTATTCGCTGTCGGCACCGGCTTGAGCCTCGTCATGGGCGTGTCGTTGATCAACACCCTCCGGCACCGTAGCCTGGGCAACGTTGACTTCAGGCTGGGGCTGCTGATGGTGATTGGGACCGTTCCGGCCCTGTACGCGGCGCAGCAGGTCAACCAGGCGTTGGAAGCCGCCGGGGTGGCCGGGCCGGTAATACGTTACCTCTACGTAGTGTTTCTGGCTACCTTGGGACTCTTCATTCTCTGGGACTATTGGCGGGTCCGTCGTCGCGGCGACGCCACTGGTGAGAACACGACCACCGAAGGACTTGCTAAGCGGGTGCAATCGTGGCGGATTCCCCCGCGATACATTTACCTGCCAGGGCTCGGCCGGACCAGCACCGTAATCCCGCTGCCGGTGTCCGGAGTGGAGGGGATATCGGTCTTCGTTCCGGTGTTGATCGGCTTGGTGGCGGGATTCTTCGCCGGAATTCTCGGGGCCGGCGGCGCTTTTATCCTCACCCCTGCCCTAATTTACCTAGTGGGTATACCCACCGTCGTGGCCATCGGGACCGACTTGTTCCAAGTGATAATCACCGGGTCGGTGGGGACCCTCGTATACGCCTTGGCCGGCCGGGTCGACCCTCTCATGGTGGTCATAATGCTGGCCGCGGCTTCCATTGGCTCCCAGCTGGGGACCAGCGCCACCCGGTACGTGGAACCTTCGAGGATCCGGTTCCTCTACGGAGTGTTGGTCCTTTCGGGTGGCATTGCGGTGGGGATAGAGCAGGCGTCCCACGCGATACAGGGGGCTGGATTCCTTTCCATAGCCGCGGCCGTGGTGCTCTTGGGCGTGGGCGGCGGGATGTGCGTGTTCCTGGGGGTGCTAATGCTGCGGGCGCGGAGGAAGTAGGGTGTGACGTTACGGGACGATGCGGAGGGTGTGGTGAAATATCTCGCGGATAAACTCCTCCCAGTAACTGGTATCGTGGAGAATTCGAAAGAGGGAAAAATCTCTGGCAACGTGCATGTCATCTAATCGTCTGCGCATCTCCGGCGTCACGACGCCGAGGACGGCAAAGTTCTGTGACCTGGCTGGGGTTTCGGCGAAGCTTTTTTGGATTGCGCCCAAGCGCTCGAGAGCGCCGGCCGGGTCGGTGCCACTCTTGATCTCTATGGTCGCCTCAATCTGCCACTCACCATTCTCGCTCCGCCGTTGAAAACTAACGTCCGGCTCGGAGCCATATATCATCCGCAAGTTGCCTTGGGCATTCAGCAGAGTAATTGACCCTACTACTTCGGTGGCGATTTCGTTGCTGGCAGCGAGCCAAAGGGCAATCCGCTCCTTTACCGCTGCTTCGCCCTCCTGCCCTACTATATTGCGCAGTGAGCCGTCTTCGGTAATGCCCATGGTGGCTAGCACGTTGCGGTAACCGTTTTCCAGCGTCCACCCGTCCGTCCCGATGATAATTACAGAAATTACCGCATTGTAGGTGCGGGCTACTCTGAGACATCGGACGATGTCAGGCCGTCGGCGATAAATACCGTTTTCCCAATTACTCACTTGTGTTGCCATTGACTGAACACGTTTGAGGGAAAGGGTGGCTATGCCCCGGTAGTGCAGAGAGGTCTCAGGGTGCGCATTCAGCAGGTTGGGATGAGCGAACACGAGCTTGGGGTCGATTTGGGCCTCGTCGATGTATTGCCAGGCCTCCTGCGGAATGGCGAGTTCCTCCAACTGACCTTCGAAGTCAAGAGGCTCATCATAGGCTTCAATCAGTCGGCGGGCTTCCAAGTCGGAACGCTGCCGGATCGATTCGGTAATAATCAAGGCGCGTTGGCGGGCTGCGTCCAGATGCGCCGCATGGTCAAGCATCGAGCCTTCTCCAGTGATACACGCACTTACGGATTTCCTGCCTACCGAAACGTCCCATTTGCTGGCTGGAATTGCCTTTGCCCTGTTTGAGCGTCCAGATTGCTTCGCAACGAAAGCCGGATTGTTCGGCAAAGTCAGATAGAATCAGGTCTACCGGAATCTCCTCTCCGTGATAGCGGACGTTGTCGTTTACCATGAATACACTTCCGCCCGGTATTACCACCCGCCCTAATTCGTTAATAACCAGGGCCATCTCGGTGAAGTAGTTTTCGACTAGGCTAATGACATTGCGATTGCTCAGTTGGTTGGCGTTCTCCCTGAGGTTGGTCAATGCTTCTTGCAAACCGGGTTGGCCGTCGGCCATGCTGATCGAGTCGGAGAACAGTTTCGAAACCCCGTATTCGTTGGCCAAGAGTTCCCGCTTCGACCGATTCTCGACGGTTGCCGATAATAGCGCTTGCCGCAGCTCTTTGAATTGGACAGCGTCGTATCCGAGATACGCTAGTTCCAAGGCGTAGGTACGGGTGTAGTCGTAGCGGTTGGCATAGGGTGGTGAGGTTACTACGGCGTCAAAGCTTGCGGCGGGCAGCCTTCTTAGTTCTGTAAGGCTTGAACCGTCAATAAATTCGGGCATGGGGCCGTCGAAATTGCGTCGCAACACTGGGATATCGCTGGCTATCGCGGTCAAACGGCGGCGCAGGGCCTCTTTAAGCGTGGGGATGGATTCTTTATGCAGCTTCGGGCTTACGTCGCGGCCGGATTGAGGATCCCATCTCAGAAATTGCCCATCTTTGCGGGTATAGCTGACCTCTTCAAGGACGCTTAGGCAGGCTACGGTCAAAATGGTCGATAGAGAAGGGTTGGTCACGCCTGCGATGAACTCTCGGGCATTGGCCAAGTCCCTTTCGGTGGCTTGAGGAAAGGCGTGTTCTGTGATGGGCACATGAGGGAACAGGAAATTATCGCTGTGGGATTCCTGGGATACAGCACTGAGAAGACCGTTGGACACCTCTCTAAAGCAACCGAGGTCCAGACCGTTGCAGGACGCGGCAACAGCACGCGCTCCCAGATTCCCAACCGGCATGATCTCGATTCCGGTCCCCTTCAGACCCATGCTGCAAGCAGTAAGAACAGCCGTACCGGCACCGGAAAAGGGGTCGAGGACGGACTTCGGGCTGGCCCGGCTGAGCAAACCTCTGACCAGGTTGGAGGAAAACCCCTCTTTATATTTTAACCAGCGGAGACCCGGGGCGTTCTTGTTCCCCTGGTAGGACACGAGCTTTCGGCTTAAGCTGTCGTTAACCTGAACGCGGGTGGCGAAACGCTCGAACAATGCTTGCCGCGCTTCTGTGCAACTCGCCAACTGGCCAGCGCCCGGACTTTCATGTAAGGCTTCCAAGGCCAAGATCGGATTCCCCAATCCCTACCCCACCAATCTCCAAACTTGAGCTGATCAATCCCCGTAAGCCATTCTGCATCCCCGCCACGAGCAGGCCACGAAGAGATGGCAAGCGGCCAGTAGCATTCTGAATGGAATGATCCTGTTAATCAACGGACAAGAGTCAGGCGGCAGTGGCAATTACCCCTTAGCCGCTGGGTTCAGGCTCGGTCAACGGCTGCAGAATGTCCAACAATAGCTCCATCTGGTCAAGCCCCCGGCCAATGGCATCGGCGCGTAGGAACATTCTGCGGGTGTAGAAGAACCCGTGAAGTTCGTTTGCAACCGACCGAAGATTGTTCACTCGAGCGTCGCCCGCCAGAGCTTCGGCCTGGTACATCACCGTGAAAAACTCTTCGTGCTTCCGGTATTGCCAGCCTTTGGCTTCCGCCACGGCCTTGGCCATCCAGGCGGCCGCTCCCCAGCCCTTTTCCGCCGCCTGATGCAGGTCGCCTTCGGCCAAGTAATCACGGCTTTTGGCCAAGAAGGTCCTGGACTGTTGGCGGTAATCAACAACAGCGTCGCTGCTCTGTTCGTAGGGTTCCATTGGGTACATCTGACTCATTTAATACATACTCTCAGATGGCTATTGCGTCCAAGAGAACGCCGCGTCCCTTTACGCCACTAACTCCCGGACAGTCCGTTCTACCAACTCACGGGGCACGTCGCTCCGGACTACCGCAGAGCCCACGCCATCCAGCATCACCCAGCGGTTGCTGCCTCCCTGGTTTTTCTTGTCCAGGGACATCGCTCCCAGCACACGGTCGACGTCCACTCCATGGGCGGTGATGGGCAGATTGAACCGCTCCAAGAGACTCTGCTGCCGGTCGACGACCTCGGGGGCGAGGAGCCCTATC
Source organism: Dehalococcoidia bacterium (assembly GCA_965220625.1). Classification (GTDB taxonomy): domain Bacteria; phylum Chloroflexota; class Dehalococcoidia; order Lucifugimonadales; family UBA3495; genus VXOI01. The sequence continues at coordinate 762,763 of CBDCQN010000001.1, read as the reverse complement.
TCCCGGGCCATTCGTGCGGCGCCCATCATTCCCACCGACACCGCTTCGCCGTGTAGGAAGCTTCCGTACTCGGTGGACGCTTCGAGGGCGTGTCCGATGGTGTGTCCGTAGTTCAGCAACACCCGTATCCCAAGGGTTTCCCGTTCGTCCTGACTGACCACGTCGGCCTTGATGGCCATGCTGCGCCGGATGACCTCAGTGGAGATTTCCGGCTCCACCTCCATCAGGGCCTCGGCGTGCTCTTCGAAAACATCCACCAGGCTGCGGTCCAGAATAAACCCGTGTTTTATGGCCTCCGCCCATCCCTCGGCCAGCTCGCGCTTCCCCAAGGTGGAGAGGGTTTCGACGTCGGCGAACACCCCTCTGGGTTGATAAAACGCACCCACCAGGTTCTTGGCTTGGGGCAAATTGACCGCAACCTTGCCGCCGATGGAGGCGTCCACCATCGCCGCCATGCTGGTCGGCACTTGTACAAAAGGAACGCCTCGCAGGAATGTCGCGGCCACGAACCCGCCGAGGTCCCCAACGACCCCTCCCCCGACGCTAATGATCGCCTGTCCCCGCTCCGCGCGCAACTCCACAAGCCAGTTGTAAATGGCTTGGGCCAACTCGAAGCTCTTGCTGGTCTCACCAGCTGGAATGATGAAACAGTGAGCGGCGATACCGCTCTTCTGCAAGGCCCGCTGCACGTTCCGGCCGTAGGGGTTCATCACGTTTTCGTCGGTGATGATATAGGCGGTGTCTTTGACCCCCACTTCCAACAAACGGTCACCGAGGCCGTTGATGATCCCCAATCCCGCTATCACGGGATAGGCGCCGCCGGAGTGGTGGACGGTAGCGGCAAGGTTAGTGTTGGTCATGTCTACAAACCTCCTTGTGCCGCAGGCGACCCTTTGATCATGCTAGGTATTCTCCCCATTTTGACACCCCGATGGCGAGACGTTGCTCTGTCCATTCCATAAAACGCGGAAAGAGGGTTTCTGCTTCGTTCTCCCATGCAAATGTGAACGGCTCCATACTACAGTCTATAAATAAATCAGACGTACGTTCTATCCGGTATTCCGGGGGTTCATCATAATAATACTCAATCAGGGCGAATGCAGTTGCCGCCATGATTCCGGTCAATTGTCGTCCGATTTGATGTAATGAAATAACGAAAGTTAGCCGGGGATACCGGGACGGCCTTTCCGGAGTAAGAGAGAGCTTAACGAAGAACCTGGGTTCATTTAAATTGACCCAGTGCTGGGAGTTGTTCGCTGTCTGGATGACCTCGTGACGGTACCAATGCTCTTTATCTCCAGGGCCGCCCCGGTCTATGGAATGATCCATTTTCCTTCCGGCTTCGTTAAGTCGACCACCTATTTGTGATGCCCGAGCGAGTAGTTGAACTTCGGCCTTGTCACGAACTTCTTGTGCAACGATACTGACTGAGCGCATTTGGCTTTCTATGGCGGCATTATGGCGGCTTATCTGCTCAACAATATGGTCGAGCACTTGGTCGACTAAACCGGATTGATCAGCGAGTTCAGGCTCACCGAGGGCCTCCAATATGGTTTGCTTTTGTAGCTGGACTAACAAATCCACAAAGGGGGCAAGGTCTCCTCGATCGGCGTGTTCCAGGGTTTCAATATATCTGTCCCTGTCGTCACGTTTAACGACGACGGGAAGGTATCCTTCTCTGGTGAGATGCCAGGTTAGCAGTGTACGGGCGACACGTCCGTTTCCGTCTTGAAACGGATGGATTTGGGTAAATCGGTGGTGTAACCATGCGCCCAATAGAATCTGGTGGTATTCGCCATCTTGATAATCACTGTACCAATCGAGCAGGCTATCCAACTCACTGTCTACATGTTCAGGAGGGCAGTATTCGTGGACCGTATCGTCGTCACGACTAGGATTGTTGGGTAGCGTTTTGAACTGGCCGGGATGCAGCGTAGCGTCGAACCATTCGCCGAATTGGTTTACGGCCCGGAAGGTCGGCTGATTTCGCGTAAGGATCGAGTGGATCTGACGGATAGCGCTGCGGGAAATCCGTCTGCCTTCCCTGATTTCTAGATAAACACCTTCTGCGGCATCCTGATGGTCTCTAAGCATCCGCACAAGTTCTTGGGGTTCCTTGTTGGTCGAATTCTGTTCGATCAAATCAGCGGAAATACCTTGCAACACCAGCGTCTCAGTCACTCCGCGGTCCAAAGTGTACAGACCTTCGATGATTCCAGTCTCAATAGCCCAACTCCGGGTGAGCCGATTGAGGAAAGCGGTATAGGCGTTAGGACTTGCCTCTTCTCTCGCCCGCCTGACGTTTAACCACTGCCGTTGCAACGAGTCGAGTTCCGCGAAATCGTAGGAGAAGCTTTCTCCCAAACTGGTTATTCGTTCCCATTTGTGCCTAATCACTGCCTTAGCAACTCCAACACGCAGTATGCGATCTCCTCTGGCGTCAGCGTATCTGTCTCTATTGTGTGATTGGCGTAAGCGTAGGCCGCGGAACGCTGGGCCAGCAACTCCTCAATCCGGCCCATGGGGTCGTCCCCGGACAGCAGTGGCCTCACCGCCGCTCCGGCGTCCTGCTCGAGGATGCGCCGGTAGATGGTATCCGGCCGGGCGCTCAGACAAAATACCGCCCCGCTGCTCAGCATAAGCTCACGGTTCTGCGGGTCAACGAACGCTCCCCCGCCGGCGGCTATGACCTGGTTGTCCCGGCGGCTGAGCTCCTGAAACACCGAGCGCTCCAAGGCCCGGAAGGCCGGCTCTCCGGAGTCCCGAAAAATCTGGTCGATAGTCTTCCCGGCCCGTTGTACGACACGGTCGTCGGCGTCGATGAACTGCCAGCCGGTCGCTTTGGAAAGGGCCCGGCCCACGCTGGTCTTGCCCGAAGCCATGAAGCCGACCAAGAAAATGTTGCGGACGGAGTCCATCAATACGAGCTCAGGGAGCTGCGGCGTCTAATCGGGCAGGCGCGTCAGGTGCATGCGGGACCCTTGGCTGGTGGCGGTGTCGAAGTACAGCACCTGCTGGCCGATGGAGTTGGTGTTGGGGGAGTCGGCGACGAAACGCAGGCCGTTGGCTTGGCACTGGCCCATGCACGACGGGATGTCGCCCACGACGTAGCCCACATGGTCCATAGTGTGCGCGCCCGCCGGGACAACCGATGGTTCGCCGGGCTCGATGAGCTCCACCTGCACTTGGCCAAAGTTGACGAAGGCGTTGCGCCCCCCGGCCCGCGACGCCCCGCCGCCGACGTGGGTACCGCCGAGATTGTCCACGTACCAAGCGATGGCCTCTTCCAGGTTTCGGACCCGGTACCCGGCATGAACAATCAAGTCGACATTGAGGCCCGCGCCCAAGCCGGTGGTGTCGGGTTGGGGAGGCAATTGGGTCAGGTGCACCATCACGCCGTTGGTGGTGGAGGAGTCGAAGTACAGCACTCGCTGGCCCATCACGTTGGTGAAGGGTCCGTCGGCGGCGAAAGCGAAACCCCGGGGTTTCAGCTCCTCCATAGACTTTTCGATATCGGTAACCACATAGCCAACGTGGTGCATGGTTAGAGCATCGCTGGAGAGTCCCGACTTGTCCTCGGGTTCGATCAGCTCGGCCTCGGCGCGCCCGAACCGGACGTAAGCGTTGCGGCCGCCGCTGGGCACGGCGTAGCCGGGGTTCAGGGCACCGCCGCCCGCGTTCACCGCGCCAAAGGAGCGTTCGAACCAAGAGACGGCCCCGTCAAGATCGGGAACCAAGTAGCCGATGTGCTGAATCCTGTTAAACATGTTGTTCCCACTCTAATCCATTCGACGACGAGCCAGTTCAGTTACGGGCTTAGGTCGCTAGGCAGTCAGACACAACGCCAATTTCTACACCCAGACACGTTGTTGTAACGAATGTGGATACGAATTGAATTGCCTTTAACGCAGGTCCCGCCTTGTTGGTCATATTGACCACCTCCTTAAAATCAAATTTGCTCGCTAGGCGCTTGACTCGCCCTAAAAGGGCGATTAGGGAGGTGCAGAAACCAGCGCTACTTCCGACTACTCTAACGACCCCCAGCGACCTAAGCCCGTAACTTTCGAATTGAGCCCCACTGCCTAGCAGTGCGACGGGCGGGCCGGGGCGGGGGCATAGCCCGACGCGGTACAGAACTCCACCCGGTTGCCGTCGGGGTCGTGGATGAACAGGAAGGCTTGGCCGTCGTAGCGGACGCCTTCCCGCAGGATTTCGAAGCTGTTGTCCACCAGCGTCTGCCGGGTGCCCTCGAAATCCTCGACCTCAAAGGCGTGGTGGGTGCGTTCCGGCTTCACCGGGGCCTCTTCGGTCTCGATGAGATGCACCATGATACCGGTTTCCAGTTGCAGCCAGGTAATCTCCGGGTTGTCCACCTGGCTCTCAATCTGCTTGATGCCCAAGAGCCGGTTATAGAATTCCATCGCGCGGGCGGTGTCTTTCACCATCGCGGTAACGTGGTTGATCTTCTTGGTCTCAATTAGTCCGGGCATCGGTCACCTCTCTACGGACTGGCTATGCGCCAGATTATCCCACAAACCCGGACTGCCGGGCCAGTTCAGGGAGCGCCGAAGGGTCCGGCGTCTACAGCAGGCCGCCGGTCGCCATGATTCTTCGGTACGCTCAGAATCCCTGCCCCCAGGGGACCTTCAAGGCCTCTCCCCGGAACGCCACGCCATCAAAGCTGGCTGCCCAAGACCACCAGCACCACCCCCGTTACCGTTATGCCCATTCCAAGGAAGAGCCAGCGGTTGACGTTTTCCAACTGCGACAAAAACAGCCAGGCCAGCATCAAGGTGACCAGCGGATTGGCCGAAGCGATGGGGCTGATCACCACAACTTCCGACTTTTGCAGCGCGAAATAAAGGCAATTGACCGCCATCGCGGCGACGATTCCCGACAGGACCGCGAACCCGGCGAAGCTCAGGGAAGCCCCAGGTTGCCGCAGCCGCGCCATTGCCGGCCGGCCAGCCACGGGCAAAAGCAACAACGTCCCAAAGAACAGGCTGATCGAAGACACCACCAACGGGGAAGTGAGCTGGTGCGTCAGCTCCTTGGCCACCACGTTGGTGCCGCCGTAGCAGGCCGCCGCCGCAAATGCCAACAGGTACCCGGTGAGCGCGGTTCTGCCGACCGTGTGGCCTTCCAGAATGCCGCGGCCCATGGCGGCAGCCAACCCGCCGACCACCACCACGGTACCCGCCGCCACGAGGACATGAGGCCGTTCGCCGGTGAGGGTTATGGCCAGGATTGCCGCAAACACGGTTGACGTGCTCACTATGGCGGCCGCTCGAGCGGCCCCAATCCGGTTGATGGCCATGTAGCTGAGGTTCCTGCCGCCCACGAAGTTCATCACTCCGAGCAACAGGCACCACGCCAATACCACCGGCGGAATAGCCATTAAATCGGAAAAGGCGAATGCCAACGCCAGCGCCGCCGACACGGCGAAGCTGGACACCAGGGACACGAAGATGACGGCAAGGGGCGATGCCCGTTGCATTGCCACCCGGGCGAAGATGGCGGCACTCCCGAATCCGAGAGCGGCCGCCAAGGCCAGACCAACGGCCGCCATTCAGTGATTCGTCGGGACCGGGCGGATGGGGCCGGTAGCCATGCCGATGGCCATTACACCGGCGGAGACTGCCTGAAGCTATCCCTGAACACGTCAATCACGGACTGGAATATCAGGTTGCCGTCGGCGCTTCCCAGAAGGGACTCGCAACTACGCTCGGGATGGGGCATCATACCCAGCACGTTCCCGGCTTCGTTGACTATACCGGCGATGTTGTTGGCTGAACCGTTTGGATTGGCTTCCGGGGTCGCCTCTCCGGCGGCATCGCAGTAGCGGAAGAGTACCTGTCCACGGTCTTCCAATTGCTCCAGCGTGGCGGCGTCGGCGAAGTAGTTCCCCTCGCCATGAGAGACCGGTACCCGTAGCAACTGCCGCTGCCCACAGGCGCTGCTGAACGCCGTGTCGTTTCGCTCGGTCCTCAGGTGCGTCCATTGACACCGGTATTCCAGGTGTTGGTTGGGCAGCAGCGCGCCGGGCAGAAGACCCGACTCGCACAGAATTTGAAAGCCGTTGCAAATTCCGATGGCCATACCCCCCGCCGCCGTGTGATCGTGCAGAGCGTCCATCACCGGAGCGATTCGGGCCATTGCGCCGGGGCGCAGATAATCGCCGTAGGAGAAGCCGCCGGGCAGAATTACGCAGTCGAAGCCGGAAAGGTCGGTCTCTTGGTGCCAGACGTATTCGGCCTGCTGCCCCAACACGTCCTTGACGGCATAATAGCAGTCGGTGTCGCTCCAAGTGCCTGGGAAGACTAGGATGCCGAAGCGCATGACGCCCGCACAGCCCGGTCCGTGAGGACCCCGGAGCGGGTTCGAGTGTGGGAGACCGTCGGAGGGCTAGCCAAGGGACTCAAGCAGTTCCGTGACTAGACGGTTCACCTCGGCGCCGTCGGCCTTTCCCCGCACCTGGGGCATGAGCTTCCCCATGACCTTCCCTTTATCCCGGGGGCCGGCCGCGCCGACTTCGTTGATGACGGCGGAGACCAACGCGACGATTTCTTCTTCAGTGAGCTGGGGCGGCAGGTATTCCTCCAACACGCTGAGGTCGGCCGCCTCCTTGGCGACAAGATCGTTTCGTGAGCCCTGCTCAAAGGCCCGAATGCTCTCCCGGCGGTCGTTCACCTGCTTCGCCACCACATCGACCATGGACTGATCGTCCAAGGCCTGGCCGCGTTCCTTCTCGACAGCCTGCACGGCGAACTTGAGGAAACGCAGGGCATCGAGGCGCGCCTGGCTCCGCTGACGCATCGCTTCGCGAATGTCGTCTTCCAACCTGTCTCTAAGGGTCATGATTACCGCCGTTTCGGGTTGCGTCTTGACTCGATGTATTCGGTCACGGTCGGGTCATGATCGAATAAACAAAGCCCTGTACAAGGTATTCTACGCTTTTACCATTGGCTTGTCCCGATACGGTCCGCGCCAGTGGGCCGTGGCCACGCCCTGCCCGGCAAGGGCGATTCGCGGTCGGGCCGTACCGTTTCGGCGTCCGCTCACTTTCGTTGAGAAACTCAATTTGCTATACTCCCAATCGTGTGCGCCCCTTCTGGGGGACGAGAGCGCTTTGCGCAAGGCACAGTTCTAGGTTAAGGAAGGCTATCAGCAATGCCGGCATACGCCGTGATCGGCGGACAGTGGGGAGATGAGGGCAAGGGCAAGGTGATCGATTACCTTGCCGGTCAGGTGGATAGCGTAGTTCGCTATGCCGGGGGCAACAACGCCGGCCACACGGTCGTCAACGACAAGGGCACCTTCCAGCTTCACCTGGTCCCTTCGGGCATCTGCTGGCCCGATGTGGACGGCATCATTGGCAATGGTGTGGTGGTCGACCCGGACGTTCTCATCGGCGAGTTGGAGGGCCTGGCCTCCCGGGGGATCGATACCACCAGGTTCTACGTCAGCGAACGCGCCCACGTGGTCATGCCCTACCACGTAATGTTGGACCACCTGGAAGAGGAGGCTCGCGGTTCCAGCGCCATTGGCACCACGGGCCGCGGCATAGGGCCTGCCTACGTGGACAAGACCGGGCGCTCCGGCATTCGTGTCGGCGACCTGTTGGACTGGGACTCTCTGGCTCCGCGCCTGGAGAGCACGTTGGCCCAGAAGAACGCGCTCATCACCAAAATATACGGCGGCGAAGCCTTAGCCCTGCATGACGTTGTAGCCAAGTGCGTCACTTGGGGCGAGCAGCTCCGGCCCTACGCTCGTCCCACCGAACAGATCGTTCAAGACCGCCTGGCCCAAGGTAAACGGGTGCTTTTGGAAGGGGCCCAAGGAACGCTGCTGGACTTGGACCACGGGTCATACCCCTACGTCACCTCGTCCTCGCCGTCCATCGGAGGCGCATGTACCGGCTTGGGCCTCAATCCCCAGGCCATATCCGGTGTGCTTGGCGTATTCAAGGCCTACTCCACACGGGTTGGCAGCGGCCCCATGCCATCGGAGATTGCCGACGATACGGCCAGCAAGATCCGGCAGATCGCCCAAGAATACGGTACGACTACAGGCCGACCCCGGCGCATCGGGTGGTTCGACGGGGTGGCGGGAAAGTACAGCCAACTGGTAAACGGGTTCACCGGCCTGGTGCTGACCCGGCTGGACATCCTGGACGGGTTCGAGAAAGTGAAGGTCTGCGTTGGCTACACCGCCAATGGAAAAGAAATAGAGCGGTTCCCGGCCAATACGGCCTTATTGGCCCAGTGCGAGCCGGTGTACCAAGAGCTTCCCGGCTGGGACCAGCCCACGGCCAGCGCCACCGAGCTGGGCCAACTGCCGAAGAATGCCCTGAATTACGTGCGCCGGGTCGAGGAACTGGTGGGCTGTCCCGTGCAGATCATTTCCACCGGCCCCAGCCGGACCGAGACCATCCTGGTGAACCCCGTTTTTTAGCGCGGCCCGCGCGGGTCGATGGCTATTTGGCAGTCCCCGGGTCTCTCCGCAAATACGATACAAACGATGGCCCCGCTGAAATAAGTGGGGCCATATTGCGAGTATTGTTCACGCACGGGGGGCTGGCTGCCCCACCCGGTCCTTAACCTTCCCTCCCAAGAGGGGAGGGCTCAAGGGCTAGACCGGGATGTCGATATTGTACTGGGACATCACAGCGTCTATCTGGGCGGTTGCTTGGTCGGAAGCCGGCACCAAGGGAAGGCGTGGCATCCCTACGTTGAACCCGGCCTGGTTCAAGCCGTACTTCACCGGAATCGGGTTCGACTCGACGAAGAGTACCTTGAACATCGGCAGCATACGGCGGTGCTCCGCACCGGCCCGCTCCACGTCGCCTTCCAGCAGCAGGCCCATCATTTGCTTGATCTGGTTGCCGATGAGGTGGGAAGCGACGCTGACCACCCCGAAGCCGCCCATGCTCATGATGTAGAACGTCTCGTTGTCGTTGCCGCTCCACACCAAGAACCCTTGGCGAGAACCGTCGATGATGCGGGCGATCTGGTCCATGTCGCTGCCGGCTTCTTTGACGCCCACAATGTTCTCGATCTCGCTGAGGCGGACCGTCGTCTCGTGGGACATGTTGAGGCTAGTGCGGCTGGTGACGTTGTAGAGGATGCACGGCAGGTCGGTCTTTTCGGCGATGGCCTTAAAGTGCCGGTACAGTCCTTCCTGCGGCGGTTTGTTGTAGTAAGGGACCACCAAGAGCAGGCCGTCGACCCCCTGCTTCTGGGCTTCCATGCTGAGCTCGATGCTCTCCGCGGTGTTGTAGTTGCCGGTCCCGGCCACCACCGCGCCCCGTTCGCCCACTGCTTCCTTCACTTCGGCGAACAACCGGAGCTTCTCTTCGGTGCTCAGCGTGGGCGATTCGCCAGTGGTGCCGGAGACAATAACGCCGTCGCTGCCCGAATCAAGCAGGGCATTGGCGAGGCGCTTGGCTTGTTCGTAGTCCACCTTGCCGTCGACGTCAAACGGTGTGACCATCGCCGTGATTAGCCTGCCTATCTCTGCCATGATAGCCCTCCGATATTTGCGTTTCGCCCGCTTTGTGACTCGTAGTTGCGGTTAGCCGTCGAATCCGGGGCCGCGGTCCCTAGAGCGTGGGCCGGATGTTCTGATTGTGCCGGAAAAGGTTGGTGGGGTCGTACTTGTTCTTCAATTCCACCAGCCGTTGGTACCCGGCGCCGAAGGCGGACCGGATCTGCTCCGCTCCCTCTTCGGATTCCCGGCCGATGTCGTTAACGTAGACTCCGCCGGTGCTGTAGGGCTCCAGGGCGGCCCATATGTCGCGAGTCCATTTGATGTGGACTTCAGACTCTCCCGGGTCTTCCCAAGCGGTGAAAATCACCAGGTTGTAGAGGGCGTCCCGGTGACTGTAGGCCGCCATTTGACCGGCGCCGCGCTGCATCTCGCCGCCCACCTGTTGCAGGGCAAGCATCGACAACGGGGAGGTCACTTTGGAGAAGCCGTCGATCAGGGTATCTATGGCCCCGTCGCTCAGAGAGGAGAAGAAATGGGCTTTCTCGTAGTTCTGCCGCCCCTCAGGCGTGGCGGCGTCGAGCATGGACTGCAGAGAGGTGTAGGGCAGCGGCCCTACCGTGTCGACGAGCGGCGGCCCGAAGTCCCGCATCGGCGCCAGGACCTTCTTCCCCTCTTCGAAATCACCGTTATAGCAAAGAAGGACCGCCACCGCGGGTGCGCCGTCCTCTCCGGTCATCATCCCGGTGATGCTGGTCACCTCGTCCGGGCACCCGTCGATGAAGTCCCGGTAGTAGCGGAGGACCTCCCCGGCCTTGTCAAAGGGATGGACGACCATCCCGGCCAAGAGTGTACCCACCGGATGGAGTTGATATTCGAAAGATGTAACCACCCCGAAGTTCCCGCCGCCGCCGCGTATCGCCCAGAAGAGGTCAGGGTTCTCGGCGTCGTTGACGTGAAGCAACTCGCCGCCGGCGGTCACGACATCGGCCGAAATCAGGTTGTCGCAGGTAAGTCCGTACTTGCCGCCCAGCCAACCGTGTCCGCCGCCCAGGGTCAGGCCGGCGATACCGGTATCGGTGTTGGTGCCGCCGGTGGTGGCCAGGCCGAAGGCCTGGGTCTCCCGGTCGAAGTCCAGCCATTTCACCCCAGGCTCGGCTCGGGCGGTCCGGCGGGCGGGGTCCACCCGTACGCTTTGCATCCTGGTCAGGTCGATGACCAGGCCGCCGTCGCAGACGGCGTTCCCGGCAAAGCTGTGGCCGCCGCCGCGTACCGACACCAGGATGTCGTATCGACGTGCGAAGTTCACGGCCGCGATAACGTCGGAGGCGCCGGCGCAACGGGCGATCAGGGCTGGGCGCCGGTCGATCATTCCGTTCCACACCTGGCGGGCTTGGTCATAGTCCGGGTGGTCCGGCTGCAACAAATCTCCTCGGAGGGAAGCCCGGAATTCTCCGATTTGCTTGTCGCTGACCATCGTATCGGTCCCGGTCAGAGTAGCAGCTTGAAGATCTACCATCAGTTCGGCCCTCTTCGTTGTTCGCTTTCGGCAACCGTTGTTACGGCTTCAGGGTCCCCGGAAGAATAGCTGCCATTATAACCCCCCAACCCCAACATCGCACCCTCGGCACGGCTGATATACTGACTCTGGACTAAAGTGCGGAACGCCGAACGAGGAATGATACCCAATGCCGACGCCGCACTCCTCGTTCCAGGAGGCACACGATGACTTCCAAAACGACCAAATACGCTATGTTGCCCTACCGGAAGCAGGGTGAAATCGACTACGCCAGCCTCGACTTCAATCCTGACGTGACGGAGCCGCCCGAAGATTCCATGGAGCAAAACAATGAATTGGACGAAATCATAGGTCTCCTCCGGGTCCGGCTCACCGACTTCGGCCGCCGGCCGGACATCTTTCTCAACAGGGAGACTAACATTTGCTACGACCCTGACAACCTCAACGTGCGTGTGGCTCCGGACGTGTACGTTGTGTTCGGAGTCGAGGCCCTGGAGATTCCTCAGCGAAGGATCTACCTGCCCTGGGAGGCGGGCAAGCCACCCGATTGGGTCTTGGAAATCGCGTCGGCCAGCACCGCCCGCGTCGACCTCGAACGAAAGCCCGCTATCTACGCCCGGATCGGAGTCCCGGAGTACTGGCGGTTCGACCCCAGCGGCAGCAACTACTACGACTCGCCGCTCTACGGCGGACGGCTGGCAGGCGGCGGATACGAAGCGCTACCGTTAACGACCGAGCCCGACGGCGTCCTCAAGTGCTACAGCCCGGTGCTGGAACTCAGCCTGTGCTGGGACGAAGGTTGGCCTCGTGTCTACGATCCCGCCACCGGGACCTACGTTCCCAACTGGCGGCAGGAACGAGAAGCTTTGCTAGCCGCCGAAGCGGAAAATGAACGGCTCCGCGAGGAACTGCGCCGCCTCCGTGGTTAGTAGCGTCGTTTCCGTTGGCCCTGATTGGGGGTTAGGAGGTCCGGCTGTCGCCTAGCCGGTCACCGCCGCAGTGGAGCGCGGCTTGAGGCGGTTTCGTGCCACCAACTCCTCCGCGATTTGCAGGGAGTTGAGGGCCGCCCCCTTGCGCAGGTTGTCCGAGACCACCCACATTGCCAGCCCGTTGGGGTGGGACAGGTCCTGCCGGATACGGCCGGCGAACACGTCGTCCTGCCCGGCAACGTCCCAAGGCATCGGGTATCCGTCTGAGCCAGGATCGTCCATGACGGTGACACCGGGCATGGCGGAAAGCAACTCCTTGGCCTGTTCCGGGCTTACGGGCCGTTCGAACTCCAAGTGTACCGCCGCGCAGTGGGAGATGTACACCGGGACCCGAACGCAGGTTGCCGAGATCCGGATATCCGGCTCGTGCAGTATCTTCCGAGTCTCTTGGCGCACCTTCTGCTCTTCCAAGGTGTAACCCGATTCCAGGAACCGGTCTATTTGGGGCACCACGTTATAGGCAATCTGGCCCGGCTCGCTGGCGGACTCGCGGGAATCGCGGTCCTTCAGCCGCTCGGACTGTTCCCTCAGGCCGGCCATCAAGCTGGCGCCCGCCCCCGACACGGACTGATAGGTGTCGGCAATAACCCGGACCAGCGGGCTGACCTGGCGCAGCGGGTGGGCCACCATAACCAGGGGCGTGGTTGAGCAGTTAGGGATGGATATGGTCCCTTGGTGCCATTCCACATCGGCCCCGTTGACCTCGGGCACCACCAGGGGCACCTCGGGGTCCATGCGGAAGGCCGAGCTGTCATCGATCACAACCGCTCCCGCCGCCACCGCCGCCGGCCCCAAGGCGCGGCTAACGTCGCCACTGGCGGAAATGAAGGCGATATCGACGTCCTGAAAGGAGTCCGGGGTGGCTTCCTCTACTACGTACTCAGTCCCGCCAACGGGCAACCGCTTGCCCGCCGAACGGCTGGAAGCAAGCAGTTTGAGCCGGGGAGGTGTGGAGTAACGTTTTTCCACGATGCGCAGGAACTCGGCGCCCACTGCGCCGGTTGCCCCCACCACGGCCACGGTCAGGTCTTGCACTGGTGTTTCCTCACTGAGATTCTCTCGTTCGATGAACAGCGCCTGTCGCGGGACGACGCTCAGGTCGCCAACCTAAAGCCCAAGAATATTTTCCAGCCCGACCACGAGTCCGGGGCGTTTCACGACCTCGCGGATGCAGCGAACCACCCCCGGCATGTAACACTCGCGGTTCAGAGTGTCGTGGCGCAGCGTGACGGTCTGGCCGGCGGCCCCGAAGATCACCTCGTGGTGGGCGCTCCGGCCGGGCATCCTGATGCTATGCACCGTGACCCCGCCCTGCTCTCCACCCCTGGTGTTGGGCAGGTTCTCTTTCTCGGTCTGGTTGCGGGTAAACTGCTTCTGCTGGGCCAGGCTTCCGGCCAAGGCGAGGGCGAACCCGGAAGGCGCGTCGATCTTGGCCTCGTGATGAGATTCGACGATGTCCACATATTCGAAATAGGGCGCCGCCTGCTCCGCCAAGCGCTTCAACACGACGGCGCCGAGGGCGAAGTTTGGGGCTACGATAATGCCGATGTTGTTGTCGTTGGCCAAGGCGTCCAGCCGCGCCAGATGGTCTGCGGAGAGCCCGCTGGAGCCCAGAACCAGATGGGTTGAACGGCTGCCCGCAGTTATGGCGGCCTCCATGCAGACGGTAGCGTTGGTGAAGTCCACCACCACGTCGGGCCGTGTCTCCTCCAACATCGAACCCAGGTCGGTGGAGAGAGGCGTCTCTCCCGCCGGCGTGTTCAAAACCGCCCCTCGTTCCCTCGCACAGACCGCCCCCGCCAGTTCGAGGTCGTCCTCACGGCAGACGGCCGCAACGGTTTCCACGCCCATTTTGCCGGTGGCCCCGTTGACCACGACCCTTATTGCGGCCATATCGACCTCTCTTACGCGCGTCGTCGGATGATCGCGGACCAGTTGGTACTATTGGTCGATGATAGCACGGACGGTTGAGGGGCGAAACCGCCAGTAACAGTAGTCCTCACCCCCCGCGGGGGGTGAGGACTGGAGTGAAGTTCCAAGGTGAAGCGGACTCTTCGTCCGAAGGAGAAACCGGGGATCTAGCGCCCGCCGCCCCGGCGGTTGCCGCCATCGAAGCGCCGGTCGGGGCCGGGCCCGGGCCCTGAGCCGGGACCAGACCCTGGACCGGGCCTGCCGCCGGAGGGCCGCTGACCTCCGGGGCCGGGCCGGCGGTCCGGACCGCCACGATTGCCGCTGAACCCGTTAGGCCGGCCTCCCGGCCGCGGGCCTCCGCGGGGAGGACCGCCGCGGTCGGATCCCTGGGCTTGAGGCCTGGGTTCCGGCCTGGGGCCGCCCGCCGGGGCGGGATCGTCCCCGAAGAGGGCCCGCCGCGACAGATTGACCCGCCCTTGGGCGTCGATCTCGTGAATCATCACCGTGATCTCTTGGCCTTCCGTCAGGTCTTCTTCCAAGTCTCCCAGGTCGCCGTTACGGATAAGGCCATCCCTTCCCGGCACGAGCTCGACGAATGCTCCGAAGTTGGTGAGACGGACGACTTTTCCGGTAAAAATGTCGCCCACCGCCAGTTCCCGGGTGAGGCTGTCCACCCTGGCCTGGGCCATTTCCATCATCGTTTGGTCGACGCCGCCGATGGTGACCGTGCCGTCGTCCTGTACGTCGATTGTTGTCCCGGTCTCTTCGATAATGCCGCGGATAACCCGTCCGCCTGGGCCGATCAAGGCTCCGATTTTTTCGACCGCGATCTTCATGCGCACCATCTTCGGCGCGTAGGGGCTCATCTGGCCTTTGGGCTCGGAAATAGCCTGGTTCATCTTGTCCATGATGTAGAGCCGACCCACCCGGGCCTGCTCCAAGGCCTGGCCTAAAATCTCCTGGGTCAGCCCGGTCCACTTGATATCCATCTGCAGGGCGTTAACCCCGGCGGCCGTGCCGGCCACCTTGAAGTCCATGTCTCCCAGGAAGTCTTCCACGCCTTGAATGTCACTCAAAATGGCGTACTGGCCGTCATCGCCGGTAACCAGCCCCATGGCGATGCCGGCAACCGTCGATTTAATGGGGATTCCGGCGTCCATCAGGGCGAGGGAAGTGCCGCAAACGCTGCCCATCGAGGTGCTGCCGTTGGAGCTCACCACCTCCGAGACCGCCCGGATGGCATAGGGGAATTCATCCTCCGAGGGAAGGGCGGGAAGCACGGCCCGCTCCGCCAAAGCGCCGTGGCCGATCTCCCGGCGGCCGGGAGAGCCGACCCGGCGGGCCTCTCCGGTGGAGAAGGACGGGAAATTGTAATGGTGCATGAACCGCTTGGTTACGTTGGGCCCGACGCTGTCCAGGGTCTGTCTCATGCTGAGGGAACCGACGGTGACTGTGGAAATCACCTGTGTGAGTCCCCGGGTGAACAGCCCGGAACCATGGGTGCGGGGCAGGATCCCGGTCTCGCAGAAGATAGGCCTTATCTCTTCAGGGGAGCGGCCATCCGGGCGGATGTGCTGCTCCAGTATGCGGCGTCTCACCTCGCCCCTCAGGACGCTCTTGAAGCCCTCGGCAATCGTTTTGCCCGAGAACTCTTCGGCCAACTCGGCGTTGACTTCCGCTTCCAGCCGGTTCTCGCCCTCTTCCAAGGTGGTCTTGTCCGGGTTGCCGGAGAGCAGTTCCGTCAAGCGGGTACCAACGATCTGTTTGATCCGGCCGTCAAGCCGTTCGGTCTCGCCCTTGTCGGTCTTGACTTCGGTCTTGGGCTTGCCGACCTGGCTGACCAGCCCTTCAATCGTTTCGATAACCGCGACATTGGTCTCTTGGGCGCGGCGGATTGCCTCCAGGATTATCTCTTCCGATACTTCGTTCGACCCGGCTTCCACCATGAGTATGGCTTCCCGCGTGCCGGTCACGACCATGCTCAACTGGCTGTCGTCGGACTGTTGATAGGTGGGGTTGATGACGTATTCGCCGCCCAGGTAGGCGATGCGGCAGGCGCCGATGGGGCCGTCGAAGGGTATCTGGGAGATGGACAGGGCTGCCGACGCGCCCACCATGGCCAAGATTTCAGGGGGGTTTTCATGGTCTGCGGAGAGCACGGTCAGGGTCATCTGGATGTCGTTATGGAGCCCCTTGGGAAACATGGGGCGAATGGACCGGTCGGTCATCCGGGAGGCCAGGATGCCGTCCTGCCCAGGGCGACCCTCCCGGCGGAAGAAGCTGCCGGGGATCTTGCCAGCGGAATAGAGCCTCTCTTCGTAGTCCACCGTGAGCGGCAGAAAGTCCACGTCCTCGGCGCGGGGCCGGTCGGACATGACCGCGGTCGCCAGCACGATGGAGTCGCCGTAGCGCACAGTGACCGCGCCATGGGCCTGGAACGCCAGCTTGCCGGTTTCGATAATCATGGGTTGGCCGCCAAGCTCTATCTGGACGGCGGTGGGGATTGCAGTTGAAGTTGTCATACTGGGACTGGGTGACCTCGCTTAACAAAAATAGGGCGGCAGACTATAAGGAAGGAAGAGCAGGGGAGCGAAGGCGGCTAGACGTGAAAACAACACCCCGGATCGGGGTGTTGTTCAGGAGGGGGGACCTATCGCCGCAAACCCAACCGCGATATCAGTGTTTGGTAGCGGGAAACGTCTTCATTGCTCAGGTACTTCAGCAGCCTGCGCCGCTGCGACACCATCCCCAATAGCCCACGTCTCGAGTGCACGTCCTTGCGGTGGGTCCTGAGGTGGTCCGTCAACCGTTTGATGTTCTCGGTAAGTACCGCAACCTGTACTTCAGCGGAGCCGGTGTCCCTTTCGTGAAGGCGGTATTCCTGGATGATGTTGGTCTTCGTATCGCCGTCTAGCATTCTTACAGATCGTTTCTTCTTTTGCTTCTTCTCTCTCTTTCGTCATTATTGACTATAACACGACTTCGGCAACCGGGCAATGCGGTAAGCAGCGCTCGAATCAGCATTCGCCGGACCACTCCAGTGAAAGGCAACATTCTGAAAATCCTGATTCAAAAAGCATAGTATCATGGGGCGAAGTTTTTCCCGGGACGATGGCAGCATGCGCAGCAAAGACGAAATCAGGGAGGCGGTCTGGGCGGCTATGGAACTGGCCGGGGCTGGGCACACCAAGAAGTTGCACGACAAAATTCCCCACTTCCGAGGCTTCGAAGAGGCCGCCGCCCACGTGTTCGAACTGCCGACCTGGCATGCCGCCCGCGTGATCAAGGGGAACCCCGACAAGGCCCAACGCCCCGTGCGGCGCCAGGCGTTGGCCGAGGGCAAGGTGGTCTACATGGCCGTGCCGCGGCTGAAGAAGGAACAATGCTTCGTGGAGTTGGACCCCGCAGTGCTGGGGGCCTCTCCCGACGAGGCGTCGACCATCGCCGGAGCATTCCGGTACGGCCGGCCGGTGTACGTTGAGGACATGCGGCCCGTGGACCTCGTGATATCGGGGTCGGTGGCCGTCAACCGATTGGGCGCCCGGGTCGGCAAGGGCGGCGGCTTCGCCGACTTGGAATACGGCTTGGCAATTGCCGCCGGAATCATCTCGCCCCAAACGCCGGTGATATCGACCGTGCACCCCATGCAAGTCCTCGAAGAAGAACTGCCGTGCACTCATCACGACGTGTTCCTGGACTACGTGGCCACCACCGAGGAGGTCATCCATTGCGCCGGGGAGATGCCCCGTCCCACCGGCATCTATTGGGAGGACCTCACACCGGCAAAAATCCGGCAGATTCCCCTGCTGAAGAAACTGCGGGAACGGGAAAGCTGACGCCGGATTAATCGCCGAGAGCCCAAATCACCCCAGGTATTCATGGGTTAGCGCAAAGTTCTGGGCGGCGGCCTCGTACGCCCGGCTATCAGCCACAGGCCGGCTGCTATCAGCCAAATCAGGAAGCCGATGCCGGTTATGCGGTGGAATACAGTCGCGGAATCCACCCAGATGAGCAGCATCGCCACCCCCAGAACAGCGAACACGACGGCGGAAACGCGCAGGACGCGGCCTCCAATCCGCCACTGCACCGGAGCCAGCGCAACCAGCCCCAGCCCGCCCAGCGTGAAGCCCAACGCCCCGAAAGCCCAGCGCATGGTAAGCAGCGTATCCTCAATCCGACCTATCAAGTCTTCTCCGGGAACCAATGCGACGCTTGACTGCGGTCCCGGGGCCAGCGCCGCCAATGCCATGGCGCAGCCGCCCGAAACCGCTGAGATGATGCCCGATGCCGCCAGCAGCGCCGCGGCCAACCCCATCGCCCGCGCATGATACGGTCCCGCAACGCGCCACAGCGGGATGCTTGCCGCCAGCAGCGTCAACCCGGCCACGAGGCGGGCGGCCCCGCCGGCAGCGTAGGCGGACTTGGCCGCGCCGATAGCGGACAGGGTTTCCGCCGCGGCAAGCTGTGCAATCCGTTCGGCGTCAAGGCCCATGGATTGCCCCGACGACTCCGCCATCGGGGTCTGGTCCGCGCCCGCGCTCAGGCGGAACAAAACGGATATGGCAGTCGCCAAGGCGGTCAGCAGCAACAGCGCCCCGGCGGTACGGTAAGCAGACATCACAGCAAGCACACGAGGGACCGGAGCAGGACGGCCCGGTCAGATAAGCCGGTCGAAGTTGGCCGGCAAGGGCTTCCGCCCGGAGCCGGCTACGGCTGGCCAGCCAAGTCTTCGACGCGCAGTGATTTCATCAGGCCGCTGATTTGCGACCACGTTTCGTCTTCGACGTAGATGCCCTCTTCGCGTCGCTTCAGCTCGGTCCGGTGTTCTATTTCGCCGGGGTAGAGCACTTCATTGAAACCGGATGCGGGCGGCGAGTCTTTTACGAACTTCACGAACTCGCCCATCTCCTGCTTGAACTCCTCCAGCGGGCGGAAATGCTCCAGGTTGAAGGCCGCGATGAATACCCCGTCGTTGTGACGGCCTTCGGGGTCGATACCGAAGCCCAGTCCGGTCAGCAGCCCCGAAAACACCTCTACCATAAAGGAGAGGGCGTAGCCCTTGTGTCCCTGGTCCACACCGACCGGCAGGATGGCCCCGCCGCTGAAGTAGTCGTTGGGGTCGGTCGTCGCGTTGCCGTCCTTGTCCACGATCCAACCCACCGGGATCGGTTCCTTCCGGTTGCGGGCCAAGGCGATCTTGCCCAAGGCCACGGTGCTGGAGGCCATATCCATAAGCACGGGACCCTCCAGGTTGCTGGGCATACCGATACAGATGGGATTGGTGCCCAGCTTGCGGGCGCGCCCGCCAAAGGGGGCCACATGCTTCGGGGCGGCCCCGGAGTCGGCGGTGATCATGCCGATCATTCCTTGTTTCAGGGCCATGGTCGGATAATCGCCCAAACGCCCTATGTGGCTCTGGTGGTGTACGGTAATGGCGGCCACGCCGTTGGTCCTGGCCTTCTCGATGGCCATGTTCATCGCCCGCTCGGTGACCACGAAACCGAACCCCCAATTGCCGTTGATCACGGCGGTGCAGGGGGCCTCCCGCTCGATCTCGAAAGGCGCTCCCGGAACGATGTGGCCGACGTCGATCCGTTCGGCGTAAGTAGGAATCTGTATTACCCCGTGGGAGTCGTGGCCCGTCAGATTGGCCTTCACCAAATGGGTGGCGACCACCCGGGCTTCATCCTCCGGGGCGCCCTTGGCCCGGTAGATGTGAAAGGCGGCTTTCTCCAAGTATTCAGGCGTGAAAACAGGCATATTGGCACCTCATCCGTACCGGTCGCGGGAAAGTGGCCCTAGTCTATTACCGGGCTTATGGTTTGTCCAGAAAGGCCCATCGTGCTATTCTCTAAGGTAGATTGCCCCTGTAGCTCAGTGGATAGAGTGCCGGCCTCCGGAGCCGGAGACGAGAGTTCGACCCTCTCCGGGGGTACCATACAAAAAGCTCCCTCTATTTCCCGGGGCGTGGCCCAGCGGCAGGGCGCCTGGTTTGGGACCAGGAGGTCGGCAGTTCAAATCTGCCCGCCCCGACCACGTACTTTGTCACCGAAGCTCTCCCCACTTCAGCCGTTCCGACACGACCGATAACGGCCCGTTGCCCACCTGGGTACGGCCCCACGGATCAACCGGCCCCACGCCAAACCACGGGTCAACAAACCACAGGTCAAATTGAAAGTCACACTCAAGACAACGGAGGCTTCATGAGACTGGAAAACAAGGTCGCTTTCATTAGCGGCGGGGCCCGGGGTATGGGCGCCGCCGAGGCCAAACTCTTCGCTCAAGAGGGCGCAAGGGTAGTCATCGGCGACGTATTGGCCGCGGAAGGCCGGCAGACCGAGTCTGAAATCATCGAGCTCGGCGGCGAATGCCTCTTCGTGCATTTGGACGTGACCAGCGAAGAGTCTTGGACCGACGCCATCTCCGCCACGGTCGCGCGTTTCGGCAAGCTGAACATAATGGTCAACAATGCCGGGGTGGTGGCCAGAGGCGTGCTGGAAGACACCACGGTGGCGGAGTGGGACCGGGTGATGAACATCAACGCCAAAGGAGTGTTCTTCGGGACCAAGGTCGCCATCCCCGAAATGCGGAAGGCCGGAGGCGGCTCCATCATTAACATCTCTTCATTGTCGGGCATCGTCGGGCAGAGCGATATTCAGCCCGTATACAACGCGTCGAAAGGCGCAGTGCGCATCTTCACCAAGTCGGCAGCGGTCCAATACGCCAAGGAGGGGATCCGGGTCAACTCGGTGCATCCGGGAGCCATCGACACCCCCATGGCCGGCGACCGGCTGACCAATCCCGAGCTGCAACGGGAGGCCGAAGCCATTGCGCCCGTTGGCCGCACCGGCCAGCCCATCGAGGTGGCATACGGGGTGCTGTACCTGGCTTCCGACGAGTCGTCCTTCGTCACCGGCAGTGAGCTGGTAATCGACGGCGGCGCGACGGCGCAGTAGTCAGCCGCCGCCGGGAAAGTCGGCGTCAGCCCAGTTCCAAGACCGAACGGCGTGGATTTTGGCCGAAAGCCTCGATCTCGTCGTAGTTGTCGCGGATGAGCAATTCGACTTCTTCAGTTGGCCCATTGCCGCTTCGAATCCAGATGACCGTTGGCGGATGCCCAAACCCGGAGCTAAGGAGACGATAGTCTGAATCCTTGGATACGATCGTGAAGCCGTTTTCCCTGGCGTACGTCCAAATCAGAGGATCAGCCGCGTCACGCCGACCGATTTGCCGAACATGGATGGAACCCGGAAACAGGTCTTGCAGTCTGCTGCTCAGTCTATTCGAGAGGTTCTGGTCGAAAAGTAACTTCACTCAGGGGCACCAATGCGTAGCGCCGCTTGTGGTCAGCGGCGAAGGCCAGGCACGCGAGGATGTCCTCTTTGGTAAGGTCTGGGAAATCGTCCAAAAGCTCCTCGTACGACATACCGCCGGCGAGGTATTCTAGGACATCGTACACCGTCATTCGCATCCCGCGAATGCAGGGCTGTCCGCTGCGCTTGTCCGGTTCGATGGTGATAATCTTTGAGTAGTCCACTGGCTGGCCTCGTCGAACTGATGGCTCTCCGGCTAAGAAACTATCTCAAAACTGGCGGCCCGCCCTACCCGTCTTTCCCGCGAAAGCGGGAATCCACGCGCTAGCCGGACGATTGGCGGCCTCTCAGCAAATCAGATAGTTTCTAAATAGTAGCATAGAAGCGAACAGGCAGGCGTCGATGGTGGAAATTATCGGGTATTACGCTGTTCCGGCGGCTCTGCCCTGGAAACGCCTACACATGGCCCGGCTCCAAAAGGCCGGGGCTTACAACGGAATTATCCGGCCCTCTGCCACGCCGGGTCCCAGCTCCAGTAACCCCACCGAGGGAACGACCTTGAACCGGCGTTTGCCTGCCGCCCCGGGGTTGAAGAACAAGACCGGGCCCCGGCGCTCCTGAAATGCGATGTGGCTGTGTCCGTACACCACTACGTCGAAACCAAGATAGTCGTCCAGCCCGGCGCTGCCTTCCGCAGGCACCTTGACGATGTGGGTGAGGCGCACCCGGCGCCCCGCCAGCTCCAGCCGTTCCGCATCCGGGTACAAAGCACACTCCCCGTCCCGGTCGTTGTTGCCGCGCACCACTGTCACCGGGGCAATCTCAGACAGGCGCCGGACGACATCCGGGCTGCCGACGTCCCCGGCGTGGAGAATGTGTTCCACGCCGTACAAAAGAGGCGTGACCCGAGGGTCGTAAAACCCGTGGGTATCGGATATCACTCCCACCAGCATTGATCTCCACTCCAGGCGGACGTTTGTCTATATTCCCCGAAAACGATCCGGCGAGACATCCTCTTGAATAGTAGAAGTATAATAGCGTCATGCCGGAAGCGCCCGACCTTGAGGTAGTTAAAGAGTTTCTTACCAAACGCGCCGTGGGCCTGCGCGTGAAGGCCTGCACGGCGCCGCGAGCCACCGTGGTGCGAGACCTGGCCGGCGTCCTCACGACAGACTTGCCGGGGCGCACCCTGGATGGAGTGCACCGCCAAGGGAAGTTCCTCTCCCTGCGATTCTCGGGGCAGCACTCCTTGGTGATCAACCCGATGCTCACCGGCGTCCTCCAGTTCTGTCCGGAGAACGAACGCCAGCTAAAGTCGACCTGCGTGTCTCTCTCCTTGGAAAACGGCATGGACCTCAGGTACTTGGACGACCGGCAAATGGGCAAGGTCTATCACGTCGGCCCGGACCAAGACGATGCCATACCCCAGTACAATGACTTGGGGCCCGACGTTCTGTCAGGTATCTCGTTGGAAGAATTCCGGGAGCGGCTCAAACGGTTCCACGGCGAGATAAAGGGAGTGTTGACCCGGGGCTCCCTAGTGTCCGGGATCGGCAACGCCTATTCCGACGAGATCCTGTTCGCCGCCGGGCTCTCTCCCTTCCGCAAGGCCCGCACCTTGAAACCGGATGAGGTTGCCGAACTCCACCACCAGTGCCGCCAAGTGTTGGAGGAGGCTATCGGGGTGCTTCGGGAGCGTATGGCCGAGGAAATCCACCACAAGATCAGGGACTTCCTCAAGGTACACCGAAAAGGCGGTCAACCCTGCCCGGCCTGCGGAAGCAACATCACCGAAATCACCGCCAACCAGCGTATCACCAGCTACTGCCGCCGCTGCCAACCGGGCATGCTCATCCGCAACTAAACCGGACCCGCTGGGGCTGACCTCCGAGTCTCGCGAAGCTTACGCACGGCGGGTTGACATCCCACGCTTCAACATATTAAATATTCATGTATCTGAGGGCGAATCGCCGCCGGAAAAAGCGGCGGTAGATTTCTATTTCCGTCGCGGACCCAGATGCGTTCGCCTAACCGCTCAGTCACGGAGGAGCCGATAGCGAATTAAAGAAGAAAACGACGGTCTTGAATGACGAATCGAAAGATAAGGAGGAATAAATGGCTGACCAACACGACATCGGACTAATGGCCCACCTGTTGCGCCGCGCCGGTTTCGGAGCGAGCCGCGATGACATCGAAGCCAAAGCCGCTCAGGGCTACGACAGCGTGGTCGAGGAGCTTCTCAATCCCGGTGACGGCCCCGGCCTGGACGAGGACATGTTGTTCCGGGCCTATCCGTCTTATTTCGATAAGGCGGCCATCGAGACCGGCCAGACCGAAATCGTCTACCGCATGATCAACAACAAGTACCAGTTGAAGGAAAAGATGGCCCTGTTCTGGCACACTATCCTGTGCGCCGGAGACAACAAGGTGGACAACGCCCGAACGACCTGCATGCAGTATGACGCCTTCCGAGACAGGGGCATGGGCAACTTCAAGGAACTGCTGCTCTGGCTCTCCACCGACCCGGCCATGCTTTACTACCTGGACAACATCGAAAGCCACAAGACCGCCGTCAACGAGAACTACGGACGGGAGCTTCTGGAACTCTTCTCCTTGGGTGTCGGCAAAGACGGCGATTTCAACTACAGCGAAGACGACGTCAAGGCCTGCGCCCGGGCGTTTACCGGCTGGAACCTGGCCCCCACGGTGCCGGTGTTCCCCTACGGCCGTACTCCCTTCGAGTTCCGGTTCGACCCCGCCGACCACGACTACAGCGAAAAGACCTTCTTGGGCGAGACAGGTCCCTGGAACGGTGATGACGTTGTAGAAATCATCTGCAAACAGCCCGCCGCCGCCCGCTTCGTGGCCCGGAAGCTGTACGACTTCTTCGTGGCCGACGAACCCCCGGTACCGTCCTGGCGGTTGGCGGACCCTAAGGACATCGAGGCCATCAAAGCCTTGGAGCAAGCATACTTCGACTCCGGGTACGACATCGGGGCCATGCTCCGCGTGTTGTTCACCTCCGACTTCTTCAAGGACGAGGCGGTACGCTACGCCAAGGTGAAGAGCCCCGCTGACGTGGTCATCGGCGCCGTCCGCATGGCCCAAGACCACACTGAACCCAAGCCCGGTCTGCTCTTCGTGGCCATGGAGCCCAAGTACATGGGCATGGACCTGCTGAACCCTCCCACCGTAGAGGGCTGGCACATGGGCCGGGAATGGATTAACAGCGGGAGTTTGATCGACCGGATCAACTTCGCCTCCAACATTATGGGAAATACCGAGCTTCCCGGCATCCGGTCCTTGGTGGACCGGCTGATGGGACAGGGCGACGAACTGAGCGCCGAGCAGTTGGTTGACGGCTGCCTGGACTTGGTCGGCCCCATGACCATCGCCGAAGAGACCCGCCAGCAATTGGTGGGCCACGTCTCTCGCGGCGGCGGACTGCGCCACGCCACCGAGTCGGAGCGGGACGATTTCGCACGTCGCGCCGGCGAGACTTTCCAGATGATCGCCACCACTTCCGAGTTCCAATTCGGCTAAAACCGAGAAAAGAGTGGGAGAGGAGTGGGTAGCGGGAAGGCTCTCAACACTCCTCTCACTTCTCACTCCTGATTCCTCACTATTAATACGGAGGTAATGAAATGGTTTCCACCAAGAAGGACCCGGTGCTGGCGGTAGTTTCGCTGTCCGGCGGCAATGACGGGTTGAACACGGTGATCCCCTTCACCAATCCCCGCTATCGGGACTATCGCCCCACCTTGGGCATTCCGGAAGAGATGATCATCCCGATAACCGACGACCTGGGCTTCCACCCGTCCCTGGCCCCGATGAAGAAGTACTGGGACGAGGGCAAGCTGGCCATTATCCAAGGAATCGGCTACCCCAACGGCAGCCTGTCCCATTTCCGCTCCATGGATATCTGGGCCACGTGTGAGCCCGAGACCCTGGGCGTCGACGGATGGCTGGGTAAAGTCCTCAAAGAACTGGACCCCGCCGGCGAAAACGTCTTGACCGGCGTCAACTTCGGTCGCGGCCTCCCCCGGTCCTTGGCCTTGGAAGGTGTGCCCGTCGCGTCGGTCGGCGACCTGAACAGCTACGGCCTGCTCACCGAGATGGAGAAGGAATCTGAGCGGGATGAGGCCCTCGACCTGTTCGGCCGCATGTACGCCCCGGCCATCGGCCTAGGCGCCGTCAGCGACTTCATCCGCCGCACTGGCATCGAGGCGATGAAGGGCGCGGACATCCTGGGAACCGCCCCCTCCATGTACCACGGCGAGGTCGAGTACCTGCTGGGCAACATCGGCGGGTATCTCCGTGACATGGTGCAGGTGCACAACGCCAACTTCGGCACCAGGGTATTCTTCACCACAGCCCCCTACAACATCTTCGACACCCACGCCAACCAGGCCGTGGGCCAGTCCAACCTGTTGAACGACGTGGCCAATAACGTCGATGCGTTCATCACCGACCTGCGTCACCACGACATCAGCGACAACGTTACCACGCTGCTCTACTCCGAGTTCGGCCGGCGCGCCATGGACAATGGCTCCGGCACCGACCACGGTACCGGCGGCGTGGCTTTCGTCATCGGTGAGAACGTGAAGGGCGGCCTTTACGGCACGTACCCGTCCCTCGAGCCCGAAGGGCTGGAGGACGGCGGCAACCTGCTCCACAACAACGACTTCCGGTCCACCTACGCCACCCTGCTGGAAAACTGGATGGGCCTGGACGCCAAACCCATCGTGGGCGGCAACTGGGAAAAGCTCGATTTCATTTAGGTAAGAGAGTTGTGAGGAGAGAGAGCTTACTTTTCCCTCTCGCTCCTCACTCCTGATCTCTCAATACTCGCAACAGGAGGTCAACCGTGGCAAGTGTGTTTCTTGGTATAAACGACCGGACCTACACCTACAGCTTCGTTGCCGGGAGGTCCGAGTTCCAGGGCACCGGGTTCCGCAATCCGATGGACTTCGTCCTGGCCCCCGACAACCTGATTTACGTGGTCAACCGGTCCTTTGAGTCCCGCTCCGACGGGACCCGGATCAACCTCTTCCGCTTGGACGAAAACGGAGAAGAATACATCACAGAATTCGGCAGTTACGGGGAAAACCCCGGCCAATTCAGGTGGCCGATGGCCTGCGCGTTGGACAGCCAGACTAACGTCTACGTAACCGACGAATACCTGCACCGGATCACAATCTTCAACAAAGACGGCGACTACCTGAGCAATTGGGGTACGCACGGTTCCGGCGACGGCGAGATCGACCACCCGGCCGGCATCGCCATCCGCGACGACGTAGTCTACTTGGTCGACAGCCGAAACCACCGGGTGCAGAAGTTCACCCTGGACGGGCGGTACATCAGCCAGTTCGGCAGTCACGGCAGTGGCGACGGGCAGCTCGATACACCCTGGGGCATCTGCCTTGACAAGGATGGGAACATATACGTGGCCGACTGGCGCAACGACCGTATCCAGTCCTTCACCAACGACGGACAGTGGCTGGCCAGCTTCGGGCGGCCCGGCACCGGCGGCGACGCCTCCATGATGAAAGCGCATGGCGGAATCCGCGTTATGCCGCAGCCGGTCGGGTTCTTCAACCGGCCCACGGGCGTGGCGGTCGACAAGGACGGCGACATCTACGTTGCCGACTGGCTCAACAACCGCGTTCAGGTGCTGACTCCCGAGGGGCGGTTCATCACCGAGTTCACCGGCGACGCCGGTCTCTCCAAGTGGGGAGTGACCAAGATTGAGTCCAACCCAGACATGATCCGGCAGCGCAACGGCGTGCGCGATTTTACCCCCGAAAAGGTCCTGTGGGGGCCCATGGCGGTCAAGGTGGACGACACTGGCCGGGTAATCATCGCCGACACCATCAGACACCGGTTCCAGGTCTATCAAAAGAACACCGAGCCGGTCCTGGTCTAACCCCGGCCCCGACACCCCGGCAACCATCTGGCGCTTGGAACCAAATCCAAGCGCCAGTTTTTTGACAATCAGTTTTTTGACAATGGGGATGAGAATGACCGCCCAAACCGCGGCGCAGCGCATGTTCGGGGCGCAACCTCCCCTCTACGCTGTCAGCAAGGTCCACATCCGCGACGATTCTGCTGACCAGATACAGCGGCTTGCCGCCGACGGCGCTCCCCACCGCTGGGCAGTAGACATCGGGACCGGCGGGCGCGGGCTTCACCGCTTTCGCCATGGCCGGGCTCTCAGAGCGTGTCTTGGCCAGCGATATCACCAACCCGATGCTGCAACCGGCCAAGCGTCTCGGCAGCGGTCGCGGGTTGAAGAACCTGGGGCTCACCCAGAACACCGCCGAGGCGCTGCCGTTCGCCGACTCTTCGTTGGACGTCATCACCTGCCGCAAGGCCGCCCACCACTTCAACGGCTTCGAACGCGCCCTGGACGAGATGCGGCGGACGCTCCGGACCGGCGGGTCACTGGTAATGGCCGACAGCGTTTCTCCCGAGGATGACGCTCTGTTCGAGTGGATCAACAGCATGGAATCGCGGCGCGACTTCAGCCACGTTTCCGACCGTAAGGCATCGGTCATCCGGCGGATGTTGGCCGACCGCGGCTTCAAAGTGACAGGCAGTGAAGACGCCCGGGTCTGCTTGGAGTTCAACGATTGGGTGGCCCGCACCAAGGTGGAAGCACAGGAAGTCGACGCCCTTCGCCGGGACTTCCAGTCGGCCGGACCCGAGGTGCAGGCGGCGTTCCAAGTGCAACCAACAGACGAAGGCGGCGACTTTATGTTCTCTTGGCCGACCTGGGTTTTCCGTGCGGTGAAGGGCTAGTTAAACCCAAACAGGTCACGAGGGACACGAAGCTCTGTTAACGCTTTCTCTTCGCTCCCCGTGAGCTCAGGGGGAAACCTTCAGACGGGCCACTTTTCGAGCGAGTAAGCCATGTCCCAGAACCGGTATTCCAAACGCAGGCTGGTGACGTAAGCCACCTCCATCGCCGCCCGTTCTGCCGGACCGGCGTCGTCGCCGAGTCTTCCGGCCAGTGCCCGCAGATATAACGCCAGGTCGCGGAACTCGTCCGAAGCGTACATGCCGATCCACTGGGCGTACAGGGGCGCGTGCGGCGGGGCTCCCCGGCTGGCCAGGTGATCGGCAATCTCCCAGTAACCCCATCCGCAGGGCGCCAGAGAAGCCACCAATTCGCCGAAGCTGCCTTGGGAGGCGGTCTTCAGCAGAAAGCTGGTGTAGGCGACCGTCGTGGGCGCGGCCGGCGTATTTTCGAGTTGCTCCACCGAGATGCCGAACTCGGCGCAATAGTCGAGGTGCAGCGCCATTTCGGTGTTGAGCGTCGAGTCTAAAAGCCCGGCGAA
The DNA here is from genome assembly GCA_965220625.1 of Dehalococcoidia bacterium. Lineage (GTDB taxonomy): Bacteria > Chloroflexota > Dehalococcoidia > Lucifugimonadales > UBA3495 > VXOI01. The sequence continues at coordinate 734,205 of CBDCQN010000001.1, read as the reverse complement.
CCACGACATTACGTCCAAGTCCGGGGCCCGCGCCGCCGCCAAGGCCAGCGCCCGGCTGTAGTCGATCAGGTAAACGTAGTCTTGGGCCACGTAATACTTGAACTTTTCGACGGGGAGGTCTCCCGACCCCACGCCGGTAACGAACGGGTGGGAGAGTATCGCCTGCCGGATGGGGAGCGACCGCTGCTCGACCTCCTCCATGAATCCCATAATGCTCTCCTTGCAGCCCGCCGCCCCGTCCCAAAAAGAATAGGGCCCCGAGAGGGGCCTCTAAAAACGGCATTTGTCTTGCGGTAGTAGTCGCGCCTCAGGCGAGGACACTGGCGCGGCCTCGGTCAGTTGGCCAGTACCAATGCGACAAACCCGGCCACCATTGTTGCCCAAATACCGCCCATCAAAACATACAAGTTATTGAACCGGCTGTTCATCTCCGCAAACCGGCTGTTCATTTCACTGCGTAGACTGTTCGTGTCTGTGCGCAGGGACTCAATAGAACGGCTCATGTCTTCCAGTCGCCGGTCGCTCTGTTCGTAAGCCCCTTCCAGCCTGCTGACTCGTTGCTCCAATGCCAATTCGCTGCTCCTCAAGGTTAATTTCCAGTATAGTACCGAGACGACCGGAATTCCATCCACCAACAACTGTCAGCGACGCCGACGATGCTCGCTTTCCGGGCCGGGGGGCTTGGCGTATAATGAGGCTGACTTGTATTCTTAAGCGTGTAACTGCCTGCGGATGTGACTGATCATGGAAGTAGTATTCACCCAGGATGTTCCCAACAAAGCCCGAGCCGGAGAGGTAAGGCGAGTGCCCGACGGCTACGCCCGCAATTACCTGCTTCCAAAAGGGTTGGCGGAGATGGCCACGCCGGAGGTGCTGAAGCGTCTGCACAAGATCCGGACGGCCGGAGACCAGGCCCGGGTACGTGAGACCGCCGTAATGGAAGAGCTAAAAGAGGCCCTTGAGGGGACTCAAATCAACGTCAGTGCCCGCATAACCCCCATGGGCCGCTACTACGGAGCGATCACCAGCACACACATCGCCATGGAGTTGGGCGCCGTCGTAGGGCGCGAGATCGAACGCCGATGGGTGGACATCCCGGAGGCCATCCGCGAGCCGGGCGAGTACGAGATCGACCTGCGGCTGTCCACCGACGTCACGGCCACCATCCATGTGACTGCGGAGGTAGAAGAATAGGCGAATGTACGCGGAGAAGCTCCTTCCTCACGATTTGGAGGCGGAGGAGGCGGTTGTTGGGTCGGTCCTGATCGATGGGGAATGCTTCCCTCGTATCGCCCCTCTGTTGCACCCCGGCGATTTTTACCGTGAACGGAATCAAATCTGTTTCACGGCGTGCCTGTCCCTCTTCCAACGGGACGAGGCCATTGACCAACTGACCCTGGCCAGAGAACTGAGCCGGACCAACCAGTTGGAATCCGTCGGCGGCATGGCCTACCTGAGCCACCTGGTTTCCGTCACCCCCACCTCGGCCCACTCCGAAGACTACGCGCAGGTGGTGTCCCGTACCTCGGTAATGCGGAAGCTCATCGACGCCGCCTCGCGCATTTCCGCCATGGGGTACCAGGACACCGACGACGTAGATTCGACCCTGCGCCAAGCGGAAGACGTACTATTCCACGTCCGCGACGGCGGGCCGGTCCGCGGGTTCATAGCGCTGCGGCAGATCTACGACGAATACCTGCAGGACCGGGCGGCCATAGTCGAGCCACTGGCCGAGGCGACCGGGCCGGTCATGGCCGGTTTCACCGACCTGGACGAGCTGTTGGGGGGCATCCAACGCTCCGACATGGTGATCCTGGGCGCCCGCCCCGCCCTCGGCAAGAGCACCCTGGCGCTTAACATCTGTCTGAACGCGGCCAAGAACGGCTCGACGGCCGGGGTCTTCAGCCTGGAGATGGCCCGGGAGCAACTGGCGCTAAGAATCCTGTCGTCGGAAGCTGAGATCGATTCCCACCGCCTGCGCCTGGGCCTCTTGACCAACGCCGAGGAGCAGCGGGTCATCGACGCCATCGGCCAGCTATCCGATTTGCCGGTCTACATCGACGACACCCCCTACCAAGGCATGGTGGAGATGCGAAGCAAGTCCCGCCGCCTGTCCTTGGAGCACGGTCTGGACCTGCTGGTCGTCGACTACCTGCAACTCATTCAGGGCCGCGGCCGGGGACACAACCGGGTGCAGGAAATCAGCGAGATTTCCCGGTCGTTGAAGGGCTTGGCCCGCGACTTGAACGTGGCCCTGGTCACCTGCTCCCAACTGAGCCGCGTGGTGGAGAACCGCCCCGGTCACCGCCCCCAGCTTTCCGACCTGCGGGACAGCGGCAGCATCGAGCAGGACGCCGATGTCGTGATGTTCATCCATAGAGAGGACGTTTACACGACCGAAGAAGAATGGGAGCGGCAGTTTCCCGGCCGCCCCTACCCCAAGAACATCGCCGACATCATCGTGGCCAAACACCGCAACGGACCGACGGGCAGCCTCCAACTGTATTTCAGGGACAACCTCGTCCGCTTCGACTCCCTGGCTCGGGTGGACGGCTTCTAGCCATGACAGCCAACGGTTTCGGACGCGACACCCTCTACACTCCGGTCCCCAACCCGCTGCTGGGCCCCATCCTGGAGGAGGTCCAAGACTTGGCGGAGTTGAAGGTGACGCTACGGGCGCTATGGATGCTGCACCGCAAAAAGGGCCCGTTGAAGGCCGTGACCATATCGGAGTTGGCTGGCGACCGTTCTTTGTTGCGTGGCTTGGGCGGCGGCGGCAAGGACCCGGAATCGGAGGTCCGGCGAGGGCTGGGACTGGCGATAGGCCGGGGCATCTTCGTAGCCTGCGGCCAAGAGGGTCCCACCCAGCGCATCCTGCTGAATACGGAACGGGCCAGATCGGCCGGGGCCGACCAGGACCCGGGACTGGCGCCCGCCGATAACTCCGGTGAGTTGCCGGACCGGACCAAACCAAACATATTCGTACTCTACGAAGACAATATCGGCAGCCTGTCTCCAATCCTCGCCGAAGAGCTGAAGGAGGCCGAGTCACGCTATTCGTGGCAGTGGATTAGAGAGGCTTTCCAGATCGCCGCGTCGGAGAACAAGCGCAGTTGGCGTTATATCGCGGGTATCCTCAGGCGTTGGGCGGCAGAGGGGAAAGACGAGAGGAAGTACGAGGATAAACACGAGGGTAGATACGCGGATAGACACGAGGGTGGATACGATGGAAAGCCTGGGCGACATACTGCGGCGGATCAGCGCCAGAAGTACCTTAAAGAATACCAACGGCACCGCGACCGTCTGGCCGGAAAACGTTCCGGTCCCGGCGCCGGAAACCGGGGCTAAGCTCTGCGGCAGTTGCAACGGCAGCGGATGGGTCACCCGGCGGGTACACGTCGGACACCCGGAGTTCGGCCAAGCGGTGCCCTGCGTCTGCCAGGGGACCCAAGATGCTTCGATCCGCCTCGCGTCACTGCGCCGCTATAGCAACCTGGGCGCCCTCGCCCGGGTCTCCTTCGCCGCCACTCGCGTCCACGGTCCACTGGACGATCCGGCCAGCAACCAATTATTCGAACAAGGTCTGACCGCCGCCGCCGCATACGCCGATAGCCCCGAGGGGTGGCTGGTCCTGACCGGCCCCAGTGGCTGCGGCAAGACTCATCTAGCGGCCGCGATCGCCAACCGCTGCATTGAACGACACGAGACCACGTTCTTCATCGTCGCGTCAGACCTCTTGGACCATCTGCGGTCCACCTACTCGCCGGACAGCCCCGTGACCTACGACGAGTTGTTCGACCAAGTGCGCAACGTGCCTCTGCTGGTGCTCGACGACCTGGGCGCGCAGAGCGCCACTCCTTGGGCCCAAGAGAAGCTATTCCAAGTTATCAACCACCGCCACACCAATGACCTGCCTACGGTGGTAACCGTGCGGGGCCCCATACAACGGTTGGACGAATCGCTGCGCAGTCGTTTGGAGAGGGTGCACGGCACGTCCCGCGTCGTTCAACTGGGCCATTTCAACACCCGGCTGAAGCTCGGCATCGGAGAGGCGCCGACGGAGATGCTGGGACGAATGACCCTCGACGGATTCGACCTCAGGGGCGGCAAAGGCGCTACGGCCGCCGAAAGGGAATCGTTGGACAGCGCCCTGGAATCCGCTCGGTATTTCGCCGCCGAACCGGAAGGTTGGCTGGCGTTCACCGGGCCTCGCGGTTCCGGCAAGACTCACTTGGCGGTGGCCGTGGCCGGGGCCAGCCTGAAACAAGGCCGGCAGGTGTTCTTCGCCTTCGTCCCGACTCTCCTCGACCATCTGCGGGCCACCTTCAGTCCCGACAGTCCCATCCGTTATGACGAACTCTTCGAGCAGCTCAACACCGTGCCCTTGCTGGTCTTGGATGACCTTGGGGCGGAGACCAGCACCTCTTGGGCCGAGGAGAAGCTGTACCAGATAGTGGTGCACCGCCACGAAGCCAGGTTGCCCACCGTCATCACCACCACCCTGACCATGGAGGAACTGGAACAGTCAAAACCTCGCATCGCCGCCCGGTTGGTGGACATAAACGTAATCAACTGGGTGCCCATCACCGCTCCCAACTACCGGGACCAACGCTGAACGTCGCCTGACTTGGCCGGTGGCTCGGCGCCGCCGCCACAGCGTCGTCACAATGAACTCCCCTGGCACAATCTTTGCGGCGCGGGCCGCGTATGTTATCCTGTTTGTAAATAGTCCGCATCATGAGTCCACCGTAATGGCGCGGCCGGTTGCGCACTGCGGTTGTAGCAGAGGCCCGGATGGGGAACAGACCGGTAATTTCAAAAGGGCGGTTGTGAGACCGCCCTTTTTTGACTCTAAAAGCCCCATCAAAACTGAACGTTCCACAGCGGCTCGGGTATGCCGGCATGATGGTATAGACTATCGCTTTCTCGTCGCCGGAAGGAGGTGATCATCGTGATGGCCCTTTGGACGCTCAGGGCGTTGAGCGCGGGAGGGTTTGGGGTTCTCGGCTGGAGGCTAGGCCTGTTAATCTCGGAATTATCATTCGATACTCAGCAATTCATACCTTGGGGTCTGGCCTTTACTCTGGCCGGGGTCGTGCTGGGCGCCGCCGCCGCCCCGTATATAATCCTCAAGCCTTGGCGGGCCGGCGTCGGATACATCTCGTCATTGCCTGGGCCCAACCTGGCGGCTGCCATCTTGGGCCTGTTGGTGGGCCTCATCGTCGCGTCACTGGTGTCTATCCCGCTGTACACCATAGACGGCTGGCCGGGCTGGGCCGTGCCCATCGTGATCAGCGTTGTCCTGGGAGGAATCGGCCTCTGGCTGGGAACGCAGCGACAGTGGGACATGAGAGCCGTTTTCCCGGCTCCGGAACCCCCTGCCAGCTCGGACAACCATCTTCCCTCCACCAGGAACGGCAGCATCCTGGTGGACACCAGCGCCATAATCGACGGCCGCATCGCCGACGTCAGCATCACCGGCTTCCTGGAGGGCTCCCTGTTGGTGCCCCGGTTCGTCTTGGACGAGTTGCGCCATATAGCCGACTCCAGCGACCCTCTCCGCCGCAACCGCGGCCGCCGCGGCCTGGAGGTGCTGGCGCGTCTGCGGAAAGACGACATCGTGCCCCTCCAGGTGCTCGACGTGGGAGTCGACGGCGTGGAGGTGGACGCCCGGCTGGTGCAGTTGGCCCGCTCCATGCAGTCGTCCATTCTTACAACGGACTACAATCTGAACCGGGTGGCCGAGCTGCAAGGGGTACAGGTGCTCAACGTGAACGAGCTGGCCAACGCCTTGAAGTCCATCGTAATCCCCGGAGAGGAATTGCGGGTCAACATCGTTCAAGAGGGCAAGGAAGCAGGCCAGGGCGTGGCCTACCTGGATGACGGGACTATGGTGGTCATTGAAGGTGGACGGCGCTATATCAACTCCTCCCATGACGTTGTCGTTTCCCGGGTGCTCCAGACGGCCGCCGGGCGCATCATTTTCGCTCAACCGAAGGGCGGCTGACTAAGTGGCTTCCCGAAGCGGGAACAGGCTGGGGGTCATCATCGTCGCTGCCGGGCGCAGTACCAGGATGGGCGGGGTCGACAAGACCTTCGCCCTTTTGTTGGGCGCGCCTCTCATCGGCCATACCCTGGACCAATTCGAGGCTTTTCCCCGGGTGGACGAGATCGTTCTAGTGCTGGCCGCCGGGTCCGTAACGGCCGGGCGGGAGTTGGTGCGGCGGAAGGGGTACCGCAAGGTCCGGCACGTGTGTTCCGGCGGGGAACGCCGGCAGGACTCAGTACGAAACGGGCTGGACCTCCTGGAGCCGTGCGATTGGGTGATGGTGCACGACGGGGCCCGCCCCTGCCTGGACCAAGCCGTGCTTGAGCGGGGGATGGCTGCGGCAGCGGAAGACGGCGCGGCGGTGGCCGGGATGCCGGTCAAGGACACCATCAAAATGGTCGGAGACGATGGCACGGTGGCAGTCACTCCCGACCGCTCCTCCCTGTGGGCCGCACAGACCCCGCAGGTGTTCCGCTACTGCCTGCTCAGCGAGGCCCACCGGGTCTGCGATGGCGCCTTCACCGACGACGCCTCCATGGTGGAAGCCTTGGGCCGCCCGGTGCGAATGTTCGAGGGTTCCTACGAGAACCTGAAGGTCACCACCGCCGAAGACCTCATCCTGGCCGAAGCATTCCTGCGGGCCAAGCGGCATCGGGGCTGATCGGCCGGGGATGGCAGCCTCTCAAGACATCGATTTCCGCGCCGGCATAGGCTTCGATTCTCACCCATTGACCCCCGGACGCAGGCTCGTGTTGGGCGGCGTGGAAATTCAATACGACCGCGGCCTCTCCGGCCATAGCGACGGCGACGTACTGGTGCACGCCGTCATGGACGCCTTGCTGGGAGCGGCCAACCTTGGAGACAAGGGAGCCCATTTCCCCTCCGGAGACCCGCGCTTCAAAGACATTTCCAGCCTGCTCCTGTTGGAGGAGGTCGGCCGGTTGCTGGCGGCGGCCGGTTGGCGGGTTTCAAACGTTGATGCTACAATAATCGCGCAAAATCCCAGGGTGGGACCATTTATCCAGGGCATGAGGGAACAAGCCGCACGGGCCCTGTCCCTGCCTCTGGGCCGCGTTAGCATCAAGGCTACCACTACCGACTATCTGGGTTTCACCGGGCGGGAAGAGGGTATTGCGGCCTGCGCCGTAGCGACAATAGTATCCGGCCAGGCATCAGGCCCCGGCCCGGGATCAGTTGAATGAAGCTATACAACACCCTGACCGGAGATGTTTCCGAGTTCGTCCCCGCCGACGGCAACACCGTCAAGATGTACGTCTGCGGGGTGACTCCCTACTCTTCGACTCACGTGGGCCACGCCCTTAGCTACGTGGCCTTCGACGTGTTGCGCCGGTTCCTGGAATACTTGGGGTACGACATCCGGCACGTCCAGAATTTCACCGATGTCGACGACAAGATTATCCAGCGGTCCCAAGAACAGGGCATCGACTCCTTGGACCTTGCCGAACAGTATATCGATGACTTCTACCGCGGCATGGACGCCTTGAACATCCAGCGGGCCCATGTCTACCCCAGGGCCACCCAGGAGATCGGCCCCATCCTGGAGACCATCAACACGCTGATCGACGGCGGCTACGCCTACCCGGCAGGCGGTGACGTTTATTTCAAGGTCAAGAGCAGCCCCGAATACGGCAAGCTGAGTCACCGCACCCTGGAAGGGATGCAGGCCGGCGCCCGGGTAGAGGTGGACGAAAACAAAGAGCACCCCATGGACTTCGCCCTGTGGAAAGGGGCCAGAGCCGGAGAGCCCTCTTGGGACAGTCCGTGGGGCCCCGGCCGGCCCGGCTGGCACATCGAGTGCAGCAGTATGTCCATGACCTACCTGGGGGAGACGCTCGACATCCACGGTGGGGGCCAAGACCTGATCTTCCCCCACCATGAGAACGAAATCGCCCAGAGCGAGGCCTCAACCGGGACGGCGCCCTTCTCCCGGTATTGGGTACACAACGGCCTGTTGCAACTGGGCGAAGACAAGATGAGCAAGTCGCTGGGCAACCTCGTGTCCGTCGAGGAAGCCTTGGCCCAATACCTGCCCGACGCAATCCGGCTGTATTTCCTGAGCTCCCACTACCGCAGCCCCCTCAGCTACAGCGACGAAGGCTGCGCCGCCATGGAACGCAGCCTGGAGCGCCTGCGCCACGCCCTGCGCCCCACAACCGGCGACTCCGGCGAAGCCCTCGACCCATCGCCGTTCCAAGAACAGTTCCTCGCAGCCATGAACGACGATCTGAACACTCCCCGGGCGCTGGCCGCGTTATTCGACTTGGCCCGGGAGATAAACCGCGGCCGGGACCGGAGGCAGGCCATCCTCGGCGCTCAGGACTGCCTGCGTCACCTTGGCGGCATTCTGGGGCTTACCTTCCAGGAACCGGCGGCAGCAGCCGGGGAATTGGCGGCGGCGCCGTTCATCGATCTTCTGCTGGAGACCAGGACGCACCTTCGCCAAGCCAGGCAGTATGAACAGGCCGACCGGATCCGTGACGAGCTGGAACGCCGGGGCGTGGTCGTAGAAGACAGGGCCGATGGGACCATCTGGCAATTCCGCCCGGCTTCGTGAAGAAACACGTATCCCAGCCGCCCGTCCCCGTAATCCCGGCGTCAGTTATTACCGGCTATTCAGCGTCTTCTTAGGTGAGCGGTCAGATTGGAAACTTCAGTCATCGACTCCTTGATTGAGGCCGTCGGCGAAAATAACGTCCTGACCGATCCTTTCGATCTCGATCGCTACACCGGCGATGCCCTGTCCCCAAGCAGGGCTTACGGCGCCGAGAGCGCCTTTGAGCAGTTGGCGGAAGTAGTCGTCCGTCCCCGCACGACAGCCGAAGTCTCCGCCGTGGTGAGTTTCGCCAACCGCCGCCACATTCCTGTAGTGCCCTACGGCGCGGGGACCGGCGTGATGGGAGGAACCGTTCCGGTTCGCGGCGGCATCGTGCTGGACATCCAGCGGATGGACCGGGTCCTGTCCGTCGATCCCGTCTCCTTGACGGCGGAAGTGGAGGCCGGGGCCGTGCTGGGCACCGTGGAAGAAATTCTTTCCGAATACGGCCTCATGCTGGGGCACGACCCCTACAGCGTTCCCATCGCCACCATCGCCGGGACTATCTCGACCAACGGGGTCGGCTACCGCGCCAGTGCCTACGGGCCTATGGGTGACCAGGTAGTGGCGTTGGAAGCGGTGCTGCCCGTCGGACAGACCCTTTCCACGCGCGCCGTCCCCATGTATTCATCCGGCCCCAACCTCAACCACCTCTTCATCGGCGCCGAGGGCAGCTTCGGCGTCATCACCAAGGCCACTATCAAGGTCTTCCGCCTCCCGGAAGCCCAAGTGTTCGCCGCCGTAGCCTTCGATTCCTTCGACCACGGCTTTAACGCCGCCGCCGAAATGGTCGCGCTGGGCATCAGACCCGCCCTGCTGGACCTGACCGAAGAGGAAGACGGCATCCTCTTCCACCTGCTCTTCGAGGGATTCAGCGAAGGCGTAACCGCTCAGGAGAAGCGAACGATGCAGGTGTGCATCGCTCACGGGGGCCGCCCCGCCGGCCCGGAGCCCACCATGGCCTATTGGGAGGTGCGCCGCGATTCGGCGGTAAACTACCGTTCTTCGGCTTTAGGCAAACCCCGGAGCGTGCGCTGGAGCCGATGGTCGAGCCGCCGCGGTTTCGACTACCTCCATTTGGCTTTGCCCACCTCGCGGGTCCTGGAATACCGCCGCGAGGCAGACCGGATCATGGCCGCCGCCGGTATCAAGGCGGTGGAGTATGCCATTTGGAGCCGTCCCGAGCTCTTCTCGATGCTCATTGTGCCCGAATTCGGAGGACCCAAGGACTCCCGGGAGCGGCTGGCCCGAACGGTGGACGAGATCCTGCGGCTGGCCCAAGACATGGGAGGGGTGATGGAGTACTGCCACGGCGTCGGCGTCAAGCTGAACCATCTGCTGTCGCGGGAGATGGGAGTAGGCCACGCCGTCCTCCGGGACCTCAAAAAAGCCATCGACCCCAACAACATCATGAACCCGGGACGGCTTGGTCTGGAAGCCTAGCCGCGCCCCTTCTCCCATCACTCAAGGCCCGCGTTTTCCAGATGCCCGCGTTCGTCTAGTCCCGCCGACGCTCTCCGGGGTACCCCATGTTATTGCCCGGCGTCTCGAATCGTGATTCGACAATCCAGCGACGAATTCCGATTATCAATATTCTATGACACGATTATGTTTACGGCATACTATACCTTGACAAGATATCTACGCCCCTTGTATCATGAATACAAATCAGTCGGTAGTTGCAATATCAATATTGCCGATAAACATGATTGGAGGGATTGTTCAAAGTGGTTTCGGTAGCCGTAGGTATGAAAGAAGCGAAAATGTCTGGAACAAGGGTACTGCATCGCATGGAGGAGGGGTTCCTGTCGGTATACGATTGGCTCTCCAGCCCTCCGATGAGCGAACAGGAGCGGCTACACCACACGATAGCCGGGACTGACTCCATCAGGCGGTTCCCGGGCGCAGGCTGGTAACACCCGGCCCTGCACGGCTCTACACAATCGAGGCCCGGTTTGGCGTTGATAACAAAAGCCAGACCGGGCCTCGTTGCGTTATGGTTTTCACCCCTTGGCGCCACCCGGCACATTCACCAAGAAGCTTCTATAGCATATCCGGGGGATAGCGGTTCAGAACGGCAGTTGTTGGCCCACACCCTGCTCCATGGCCTTCCGGTAGACTAGTTCAGCCGCTGCGATGTCTTCCAAAGCCACCCCCAGGGACTCGAAGAGTGTCACCGATTCATCGGAGGGCCGCCCGGACGCTCGGCCCGACACCACTTCCCGCAACTCCCGCGCGGTACTCCAGTTGAACATTCCCCGGCCCTCGGGCCAGATCAGGTCGCCGCACTCGATTTTCGCCTGCTCCAGGTCGTCGACCACTATCAGGTCGGACCGGAGCACCGCTTCCTCATCCAGCTCCCGCCGCATCCAGTGATTGCCGCCTGCGGCGTTGATGTGGACTCCGGGCCTCAGCCACTCTCCCAGCAATACCGGCTCCCTCGAGGAGGTAATCACGATGATGATGTCGGCTCCGTCCAAGCACTCTTGAGCGCTATCCGCGGCGGTGATGTCGATGCCCAGCCGCTCCGAGCTGCGACGAGCGAATTCCTCCCGCCGCTCCTCCCGCCGGCTGAACACCATCGCCTGTCTCACCTCACGGACCTGACAGACCGCTTCCAGTTGTGTTTGAGCCTGGAACCCGGAGCCCAATACGGCTACGGTGGCGGCATCGGCCCGCGCCATGTACTTGGTGGCGACTCCACTGGCCGCGCCGGTGCGTATCTGGCCCAATCGCCCACCCTCCATACAAGAGAGAAGAGCTCCCGTCTCGTAGTCATACAGCATCACCATCATCTTGGCCGCCTCTGGACTGCGGAGGGACGGGTATGCCTTGTAGCCGAACACCTTCTGAGCCCCGTCGGCCGCGGCCATGAAGTGGAAGAAGCCGCCCGGCATCGCTATACGGGACCGGGGTTGGTTCTGCACCCGGCCCGACCCGGCGTTGCCAAAAGCCCGTTCCAGAGCGCCGATACATTCGGCCATGGGCAAGAGGTTAACGACTTCCTGTTCATTTAGGAAAAGCGCCATGGGGCCCCCCGTTTTTTCGGCCTCATTGCCGTCTGATGTTGGGCGGGGCTAAGTATAGCATCGGAATGCTACAATTCCCGGAGCCCTTATCGGAGCATTCAATCATCATGGAGGAACGCATGAGCAGGCCCCGGGCCTTTGTCAGTCGCCGGATGCATCAGGACGCCTTGGACATTATCGCCGGGTTCGCCGACATGGAGGTCTGGCCCGACGACGCCCCGCCCACGGCCGAGCAACTGCGGGAGAAACTCGCCGATGCCGACGGTACGGTCATCAATATAATGGACCGGGTCGACGCGGCGCTTCTCGAGGCCGCGCCCCGCCTGCGAGTGATCAGCCAGCTTGCCGCCGGTCTGGACAACGTCGACCTGGCCGAGTGCACCAAACGCGGTATCCCGGTCGGCAGCACACCGGGCATCCTCTCCAAGGCCGTTGCCGATCACGGGTTCGCCATGCTGTTGTCGGCGGCCCGCCGGGTGGTGGAGAGCGACAAGTGGGTACGGGACAACAATTGGAAACTGCAATTCCACCCGACCTATTGGCTGGGAACCGAAGTCCAAGGATCGACGTTGGGCATAATCGGGTTGGGCCAGATTGGGCTGGAAATGGCCCGCCGTGCCGCCGGGTTCGACATGAGAGTGTTGTATTACTCCCGCAGCCGCAAGCCGGAGTTGGAGTCCCGTCACGGGCTAATCTACGCCGACTTGGACACGCTGCTGGCCGAAGCCGACTTCGTGTCGTTGCACGTGCCGCTGACGCCGGATACGAGGCACATCATCAATGAAGACGCCCTGCGCAAGATGAAGTCCACCGCCATCCTGATCAACCTGTCCCGCGGGCCGACGGTGGACACCGACGCATTGACCCGAGCGTTGCAGGAGGGGTGGATTGGCGGGGCGGGGCTGGACGTGGTGGACCCTGAGCCCATACCGGTCGGCCATCCGTTGCTGGACATGAGCAACGTCACCATCACCCCGCACATCGGGAGCGCTTCGGTGGGCTCACGGCGGGCAATGTGCATGATGGCGACGGAGAACCTGGCCGCCGGACTCCAAGGCAAGCCGATGGTCCATTGCGCCAACCCAGAGGCCTACGAGGTTAAAGGGGAGCAGCCTGGTTGACGGGCAGGGCAATCTCTTGGACCAGGCGGTGGCGGAGAGGGCGGAAGTATAAGTGCAGGTAATTCACGGCTGGAACGGGCCGGTTAGACCAGCTATTTCCCTTTTTTCCCACATTTATTCCCACACGGCAGGCAAGACCTCATGGAACGTCCTGAACGCGTCCCGTGATTAGACATTTCACTGTCAGGATGACTCACGAGCAGCGTGTTCGTCCACCGCGACCAACGCTGCTTTGCGCCTTCATCCCGAAGCGCCAGTGGTTGCCCTCTTGGCCTGTCGCATCTCCGGGTCCGGCTCCCCGGACCGGCTCCCGGTCGATGATGGCGGCGCCCACGATGGTCCCCTCCCGCAACTTCAGCCCTTGGGATTTCGGGTGGGCGTGGATTTTCTCAAGCAGTCCCTGTCCCCGCGGAATCGAGGTCCTCCATGCCAGGGTGCCTCAGGTTGTAGCAGAGCCGGACGCAGTGGAATCGCAACATGGCGGACAGCGGGTAGGGATGCGTCCCCCGCTGGCCTTGGGGTGGACGGGGCAGATGCGGTCCTCCAATATCTGCCAAGGGATCAAGTCGTCCATCTGCTCCAGGAAGAGGTCCTCACCTCGGGTCTTGCGCTTCTTGTCTGGCGCTGCCTGTCAGCAAACAGACTGCCCTCGTGAAAACGGGGGTGGGCTATTTCGGCCATGCTCCTCGGACAGGCAAAGGCTCGCGCACACACATCGCCACTGACTTATTCAGAGCGCTCTTAGCTCCCCCTGGTGCCCGACTTAGGCCTGCTGGCCATCCACTCCAACACTTCCGACTGCCACCAGCCAACAACCCTCTCACCGAGTTCGACGGACTCGGGGAAAGACCCGGCGCGTTTTTTTCGATAGAGGGTGGACCGGCTAAGACCGGTGAGACCGAGCACGTCCTTTAGCCGGATCAATCTGTCGGGCTGAATGTCCATCACTTACCACCTCGATATGCATTGCTTCTAACCCCATTATCGGTCAAGGCATATTTTCAAGGTTTGTCGTTAAGCGAACGGCTACATGTAACAGCTTTTGAGACTGTAACGTTAATATTCATAGTATGTTTCGACTATTATCGTAAACTATTCGCTTAAATTGGATGAATACTGATATACCGGACATTGGGGGATGACGGCCCTGGCATTGACTGGATGCTCACGCATTCCGCCGGACATCGAAGAGGGGTCTGGAAGTGTTACCGCCGATGTAAAAATGAGCGAAATCGCCGAAGTTGAATTGACCCACCACAGAATAGAGCCTGTCTCAGAAGTCGGGCGGTTGTGGGGGTATAGACTGTTGGGAGGGAAACGGACCCGGAGGTTGGCGATGCCGATTCGAGACATGGACCAGGAGCAGATGTAGCTGTTGCCACCCACGCTTGACGAGCTGTTGCCACTGGACCATCCGGCCCGTTTCGTGGATGAGGTTGTCGACGCCTTGGACCGCGAGGGCTCGGCGGAGCTTGGCGTAACGATAGAGGCGGACACCGCTGGGGGCGCCAGCGTTTCATCTCCGGGCGCTGTTCCGCGTGTTGTTGTACGGGTCCATTGTCAACGCCGACGGAGAAATGACCCGGTATCGCCGATGGTGATCTGACGTGCCCGGTTCCGGTTCTCCTTGCCGCCGATCTGGAATTGAACCACCTCCTGCTTGTTGGTTCTCAGGATCGCCAAGCTAAAATTGACCCCCGCAGATAATGTCCAGCGACTTCGTCAGTAGCCAATTGGACAACGACCTCGTCAGTCTGGGTAGTTGTCGCCGGCGTTCTCCTGGGCAGCGCTGAGCAGGTAATGCGAACTGAAGCCGCCGGACTGCGTTTCTCCCGGAGCCGGTAGCTCTCGCCACGGATGTTGGGCACGTGGCTGTGGTGCGGCAGCCGGTTCAAGACCGCCGAAGCGATGACGGTGTCGCCCAAGAGCTCGCCCCACTCACCCAAGCCCTTGTTGGACGTGAGGATGATGCTGCCCCGTTCGTTCCGCCGGAGCTTTTCCTCGGTGTGGAGGTCCATTGCCCGGATCCAGTGGGAATGGTGATCAGCCTGCTCCGGTACCCGCAGTGGGTTCAACCCACGCCAGTCGAGCATCTGACCGATTTCGCTGATGGAGAGACCCAGGCTGGCGGCAATTATGTCTGCGATGATTTCCATCGCTTGTCGACGGTTCCAGACGGCATAGTCAGGCGCCGGCCCCGGGATTTCACGCAAGCCCAGGAAGCAAACCGGCGAAGTCGCGGATAGTCCTGAAGAATATTTTCGGGGCGGTTTGGGCCGTGTGGGGCCGGTTCCGCCCGCCGAGTCCTGACCGATACCGTTGATTTCCTCAAGATGTCCAGCCAATGTTTCTGTCCGATTCCTCCTTCAGCCATACCATCATTTGAAAGCCGGGGATGAGTATTCTCCGGCCGTCCCTGATGTGTGGGATCGGATTATCGGGCCGGTTCAGCCAAGTGACGAGCTTGGACGTTGAGACGCCGACCAGGTTGGCCGCTTCCTTCAGGTTGTAGCAGGCAAGCTGGTTGCTGCGGACCGCGTTTTCGTCGGCCTTGGCCGTGAGCCGCTCCCAGAGCACTTGCAGGTCTTCCATCGTCACGAGTCGCCATCCGGAGTCCGTTGTGGGGTCTCTGACCAGGATGAGGGGATGGCCAGTACCGTTCAACTCCTCCAAGAACCGTGCCAAGTCCGCCAGTGTCAGCATCTTCATGCACCTGCCTATATCGATGGCCCGCCTCTTCAGAAGGGTCCATAGGCCAGTTTGCCCAGCGCCTTTACATAGCCTACTACCCAGGCCCGAATTCGGACTTTGTCGATAAGCGGCAGAAGCCGGGCCGGCCGGCCGAGGGGGGCGCGGCTTGCTCAGTTCATAGTTTTGGTGAGCGAGTCCTCGGCGGCACCCGTCCAGCAGCTGGGATCTTCGGTCGCAGGGTCGGGTGATCGACGGCGAATTCGAGTCTGACGAAATAGACTTTGAGGAAGTTGGGACGGTACGGTTTTAGTAACGTGATGTTGCTGAAAGGCGGCTTCGAATACGGCGATAGCGCGGCACGGAAATCCAGAAGGCGCTGCCCAAGCAACCAAAGCCAACAACAACTACGCCGGGACCGCCGAAGCCTGTCGTATGGAATGCGGCGACTATTTCCAAATCTCACTGCGGGAACCCGGACTGCCCCGCGGGCGCCGGCCTTCCCTAGCAGATAGGGGGATTCCCTTGCGGTTTGCCGCTGCGCCGGATACAGACGACGGCCGGGGGTGTCCTGTAGTTGGGGCAGCGCGGCAGGAGGGGCGGAAACCAGATGTCTTTGACCGCGCCCGGATCAGCCGATCGTCACCGGCTCGCCGTACCTGGACCAGCAGTCCGGGTGACCCAGGGGGCCGTACAGCTCGAGCCGGCGCTTGGTGGTGGTCAACATCGGCAGGCGGGATTCCCTCCCCAGTTGTTGGAAAACGGCCTCCGCTGAATCGTTCCAAGAGACCACCAGGACCGGGAAATTGTCCTGGCGGCGGTCGGAGAGGTAGCCGCGGAGCTTTTCGGACACCCGGCGCTCTCCCCGGGCGCTCAGTTCGTATTCGAGGTAGTGCCAGCCCGGGCCATAGGGACCATGCTCCAGAAGCACCATTCCATCGGGGGCAATGCCGCCGTGCCCCAGGTGCTCCCAGGACCGGCGACCGTCGCTGGTCGGCAGTCCGGCGGCGATGAACTGACCCATGATGGACATCAGCCCGTCCTCATGGGCTTTATCCCGCTGCTTCTGGTCCTGACCGCTCCTGGGCATCGGGGGCTTGACCCCGTCCTGTCGGCACAGCATGGAAAGACCCCGTTTCGTGAGGCAATAGCGGTAGCCGCCTTTTTCCTCACGCCGCTGAGCCAAGCCCAGTTGGACCAGCCTGGTGAAGCACCGCTGGGCGCTCCGGCCCGTATCCCCCTCGCCCAGGACCTGCCGGCCCATCTTGGTCGTCATCTCGGGCCACTGGGCTATGGCGGCTAGGAGCTTGCCCAACGCCCGATTCCCGGACTGGGCCCACGGGGAGGCCTCGACCCGGCTGTTCCAAGACCAGCCGCCCAGACCCCTTTGCTTTACCGGTTGATAGATCCAGCTGCGGGCCGACTGGGAAACCCGGGCTTCGGGGGGGTTGCCTTCGGAAATGCACCATACGTACCCCAAGCCCCGACTCCAGGGGCAACTCCTGGCCGCCCGGAAGACCAGTTCCTTCTGCCAGGGATCGGTCACCACGAAGAGCAGCGCGGACGGCCAGGGATGAATGTCGCTTGTGGCCAGTTTCAGCAGGTCCGGGGCCAAGCGCTCCAGGCGTTTGGTAAGAGGGTGTTGTCTTTCCGTGGAGCCGCTCCAAAACATGGCGGCCCAGCCCAAATCGTACCGGACCGCAGCCGCGAGGCTCACCCCGTCCAGCCACTGAAAGTCCGCGAACCGGCCCATTCCTGTGACGGAGCCGGCAACCCGGTAGAGCCCCTCGACCTGGGGCAGCCGGTGGAGCAGTTCACTTCGGTTCCCTTCCTCGTGCCAGGTTGGGCCCGAAGACTCGAACCCGGGCAGGGCCCTGTCGGTCAAGAACCACCGGTGCGATGCCCGGTCGGTCGAGCCCAGGACCGCGAAGTTCACGAGTCCGGCCTCGTGCAGTTCGTCGAGTCCGGGCCGCAACCGAGAGTACGGCCGCCCGGTCACATCCACCAGGTTGCCGATGGTGGCCAGGGGAAGAGGCGGCAATAATTCGATGACCTCCTGGGCGTCTCGTGATAGAGGGGGGACATTCTGGTCAATGTAAGTGGTCATGGACAATCTCCGGCTCGAATTTCCGGGCCGATTCTACCTCCGGAGCAGGCCGGTGGGCCGGCTGCGGCAGCCTTCCTCTTGGTCTATCAACGACAGGCCCATCGTCTGTCTAAATCCCTCTCCGGGCTTGGGGGAATCCCGAAGCGGGTTCGGACGGCGCTGTCGTGGCGAACCGCGTCGGTGTTGCTATTGGCTTCGTGGACAACCTGTGCATTTCCGTTTATTGGGCCTCCCCATGCGGTGGGCTGAGGGCCGCCACCGGACCGAGTCTTGGCGGTCTTCCGGAAACTCCCCTTCGGATCCCAATAATTCACCCGTACATGATGCCATGCGCCTGGTGTTGTGTAAAGCCATTTATCCGATATTATGGCAACGTTTTTGTACATCCGTATCTCTCTTAGGAGTATCCATGTGTAAACTCACTTTGACCGGGTCCGCCGGGCCGTCCGGATAGGGGGACGGCGGGGTGGGTATCATAGAAATTAGCTACGCCTTAGCCTTGATAGATGTGCCCTTTGACTTTCGGGCTTCCGGAAATGCTAAATGCCTGGCCTTCGGCTCCGGGGCGCTGTCCACCGGCGATGCCATGATGGTCACCGGCAGGTGCAGGTTCCGCCAGTGGTCCGTGACCCGCGGCACTGCCGCAGGGAGTCGTCGGCGAGCCGGAAGTTGGCCGGGTGACACCTCCGCTCACCGAAGCAGTGGCGGGCGAAGGCCCCGGGCTTGCGCACCAGAGCCTGCCCCTGGCCACGACCGGGGGGAGCCGATGACGTGGCGGTAATCGACCAGGCCGTCCCGCTCTCCCCAACCGGTTCCATGAGTCCCAACAGGTCGTCCTCCAGTACGCTGTCAGGGTCGGCGTACAAGCGCCGACTGACTGGATGGCGCTGCGCACCACGACCCGGCGGTTGGCGTACTCCGGCACGGGGGCTGGAGGCAGGAGTCGCAGTTGGGGGTGTTTCTGCCCGAGCTTGGCCTGAATCAACCGGTTGCGCCTGGCCACCACTTCACCGGCGAAGACTTCCGTCGATTCGAAGCCCCGGCTGCTGCAGCGTGAAGACCTGGTCGAGGGCGTCCTTGACCCGGTGGTGGGAGGGCCCGTTCTCGTGGGAGGACCGTGGATGGGTCTTGGTGGACCGCATCAAGTAGTAGTCCAGCAGCGCGGAAGAGGACTCGTGCCGCGCCCGGCCACCGCTGCGCCGCATCTCGCGGACGACGCCGAAGCGTTGTCGGTGCGCGCCACCTCGGGCTCGCCGCACAGTTCCGACCGGGCCCCTGAAATCACTTCTCTAAAGCCAGTGGGACCTGCCGGGAGGTCGCCTCCCCGCCGCGCCACCCCGAGTGGCTCAGGACGAATTGGAACGGCAGGTGTGTGGTAGCGCCGGCGCCCGGCGTTCACCTTGAGTTCACCGCAATGAATGAAGTCCATCTGGGCCTGCCGGCCCGGCGGATGCTCTTGCGGGAGGTACGCCTCCCGGTCCAGGCCTGCTGGGCCCGCCTCCTGAGCGTGCCGGAGGGTCTGTGACCGGCGTTGCGGGGTCCGCTGCCGGGAGAGGGACGGAGTCGATGGCCGATTCATCTGCTGTCCCATTGGGGGTTAGTACCCCGGATCGATCACCTCCACCACCAACTGGTCGTCCAGGCTTGCCAGGAACCGGCTGCGCTCGGCGTCGAAGCCCCGGCCGCTCTGCCGGGAGTAGCAGTAGTAGAGGCGGTCTGAGGCGCGAGTGGATGCCGTGTAGAAGAGGCGTGCCTGCTCCCCCAAATGGACGTCGTCGGCCTGGAGACTGCCGGGTATGATGTGGTCGGCGGCATCCATGATAAAGACCACCGGCCATTCCAGGCCGCTGGAGGCATCGATCGTGGTCACTGTGAGCCCCCGGCGGGTGGCGGCCGGGTGAGGGTTATCCAGCGGCCGCCGGTAGGGGTGTAGCACCGGAGACAACAGGTCCAGGAACCGGGCCAGGTGCTGCTCGGCATCCTCGCCGGGGAGACGCGGGGTGTTGTCGCCCAGCTCCCTCAGCCGGCGCATCCGGGGGTCCGGCGCCCCCCTGCCGACGCCCATTCTGGCATCGATCAGCTGCTCTTGGGCCATCCAGCACAGGTGGGAAAGCCCGACCTCCGGGTTGCTGAGCGTCAGGGCCAGTTGGAGCCATGCCTTGGTCAGGTAGGTCAGGTCCCGCTGGACGCCCGCGCTCGGATTGGCCTGCTGAACGTGATCCATGGCCGCCCAGACCAGGCTGCCCTCCCCGTCTCGGGCGTAAGCTTGTATCTCGCGGACGACCCGGGGGTCCAGACGCGGGCTGTTGCTCCGGACATCGGCTGAGGCCGCAGCGGCAAACGCGTCGGCGTCCCAAGGGTTGAGGAAAAAGCTCAAGACACTGACGACGCGGCGAGCGTCGCTGTCCCGCACCCGGCCAGTGTCCTCCAGCCCGGCGGCTCCCAGCATTTCGAAGGGGACGTTCCGGCTGAACAGCGAGGCCAGCATGTCGCCCACGGAGTCGTCTTTGGGGAATATGCACGCCATGTCGTCCCAGGCATACCCCTCACGCGTAAGCTCCGAGGCCCGTTGCAATACATGGTCAAACATGAGCTGAGGCGGGCCGGGGACCACGTGCAGCGTCGGCTCCTGGCCGCCGGGCTTGAGCGGGGTCGGGGCGTTCTCATAAAGGCCGAGGTGATCGATCAGGCTCCTGGCCGCCCGGGACAGGGTCTCGGCGCTCCGGTGGTTGTGTTCGAGCCGGTGGATCGGGGCGTTCCAGAACCGGGACAGCATGTCAGTCCTGGCGCCCTGCGTCACCCGGACGCTCTGGTTGGGGTCGGCGGCGATGGCGATCGACCCGGTGGGACCGGTCATCCGGTACAACAGGTCGTACTGGGCCGCAGTGGCGTCATGGACCATATCTACCAGCAGGTGCCGGGAGTGGTTCTGCCGCCACTTCTCCCGGAGACCGGGGTTTTGGTCCAGCGCCCGGACCGCCATCGGGATGAGATCGTGCTCGTCCAAGACGTGCTGGCGGCGCTTCTCCTCCGTGTACCGCTGTCTGAGGTCGAGCCAAAAGCCTTCCTTGGGGTCGAATGGTGTTGCGACGGCGCCCAGGGTCTGATTCAGCCCGTGCCAGCGGAGGAATTCCTTGATGTCCCCGGGTAGAAGCCTGCCGACGCCAGGGAGGTCTTCGGCCAGCTCTTTGATGGCCCACGAGGCCTGCCACTGGTCCCAAATTGTGAAGCGCGGAGATGCGTTCAAGGCCTCAGCACCGGCCCGGCGCAGGAACTTGCAGGCATACTGGTTCAGGGTTCCGACATATACGCTCCGGGCGCGTCCGGCAATCCGCAGAAGCTGCTCCCTGCCCGCGTCGCCCAAGACTGAGCGATACGCCTCTGCGACCTCCGGCAACTGCCTCAGACGTCGGCTCATGTCCGCGGCGGCCATACTGTGGGGGGTCAGGTAGCTGATGGTGTCCGGCCGCTCCCCGTGGTGCAGGAGCGCTGTGATGCGGCCGAGCAGTGCCTGGGTCTTGCCAGTGCCCGCACCGCCGAGCACCATGACCGGCCCTTCGGGGGTTTCGGACGCCAAGCGTTGCACGGGGTCGAGCGGGAACAGTGGGGTTTTCATGACCATGTTGTGTTACACCCTCCGGTACTGGTTGCGGTGGGGGGGCCGCGTTCCCAGCCTGGGCGGAAGCGGCCAACCTGGATGGTCAATCCGGTCACGCCGGCGAGCGCCTCCTGGGACCTCACATGTTCTGTCTGCCCCGCAGACAGGGCCGGGCCCGGCAGGAGCAGGAACCGGGGGATATGCTATAGCCGTCAGAATCGTCTCCATGGAGACATCGTAGCATGTCTTGACCGGGCCACTTTAGCGATGGCGGCACGGGGGTTGTGGACGCTCCGGAACCCTTACGGTTGGTCTTTATCCGGACGATACGATTCTTCAGGTGCGAAGCCTTGTCCGACGGTTTCACCCCCGGCTAGCCCGGAGCATTAGACGGCGGCTACGCCCCCGGTTTCGATCCAGAACTCCAGAAGACGGAATCGGCGGTTGACGGCCGCTCGCTTGACAAACTGACCACCGACCGAAACGACAGCCTCCCGGTGATGATCGAGAACCGGTTGGAGGTCACCGACAATGACCATCTCACCCACATTCTGGTCTATGCCGCCGGGAAGGACGCCAAGCCGTTGATCCGGGTTGCCAGCGACGCGTGACGGGGCGAGGTCCGGCCCCCGCTGCGCCAGCGGCGGAGAACCTCACAGGCCACGAGGCCCGGTGTCGCCAGCGTCCATGGGTCATTTTTGCCGGAGTTCACAACCTGACGCAATTGGTGTTGGATCATTGGCGGGGTTGCCCATAGGCGCTGAAGTCGGCACCATCGGCATTCACGGGTACGAGGAGAAGGCGGGCAGCCGGGCGCTTCCGTGTAGCGGCTACGGGTTTGAAGAAGCATTCTTCCCGCCAGGCCCCGACCCATCGGTTCGGGGCGGGGCGATGTTCAAGCTGGCGCTCAGAACCTGCCCCTGATGGCGGAAGGTGGTTCTGCCGCTTATCGCTAAAGTCGACGTCAAGAGGTTGGTAAAATGCGCCAGAGGAGGGTGATATGGAACAGGACGCAGCCGCGCGGGAGCGCCTAAGGACACTTGTCGGGAGTTGGGGCCGGGAGGTGGTCAGGCTGAAGCTGGAGCTGAGAGAGGCAGAACTTGACGCGGTCCTTTCCGGCGAGCACGCGATGGACGCCCACACCCGGCAGCGGTTCGTCGATGTCTGGCGGGAGCTAGGCGGGGACGATCCAGAGGACTTGGGCCCGGCGCTCATCGCGGAAGAGGAGGAGAGGGTGTGGCAACGGGACGAAGAGGAAGGGGACGAAGAGGTCCAGGACCAATCTCCCAGCCCGCCCCAATCCCGTGCGACCCCGGAGGTGGCCTTGGAAGCGCTAGAACTCTCGGCCCGCCCCGGCCTGGCTGGGCCGGAGCAGCAGGAGCTGCAGCGGATGTCGCTTATACGCGCCCACCAGACGGTACGGATGGCGCTGTACCGTCTGAGACTCAGCGAGCGGGAGAAGGTGGACGCACAGCTCTTGATGGTCCAGATCGAGATGGCGCTCATCTATGTCCGGGAGTCTTTCCCAGAGCCGGGGCAGAACTGGGATACCGAGCGCCGGGACAGGATGAGGGAGAGGAGCCTGACGCTTTTCAGGCTGCTGGAGCAGAAGCAGAAGGGCCATTACTGTGGGTTGAAGGGGGCCTGGAACCGGGTGTTGGGGCGGAGGAAACCGACGGGAGAGGAAGTATACCGGCGATTGGTCGAGCAATCGGACGCGATGATGCTGGGGATGGAAAGCGACAGTGATCAGGGTCATCAGGGCGGATAATCAGGGTCATTAGGCCACCCTCGGGTGCCAAATAGGAGTCCATTGCCACACTTCGGACTGAGGAGTGGTTATTGCGTACAGGGAGGTCCTCGGAGTCCGAATTGTAGAAGTGGTACGCCGCTGGCGGGCAGGAAGCGGCCAGCGGAGCATGGCCTGTGGGACAGGTTTGTCTCTGCCTTGTAGACGCCGCCGCTAAAAGCTATCCTCCTCGGGCAACCGAACCCAGCGGTGGCTGGACCGGGAGATTGCCGACGTTGAGGTAGCAGGTGAACATCACAAGGTGTCCGGCGAAGTTCGGGATTTACCGTTACAAACTGAAGGTCGAGTTCACAGACCAAGATGACGAGTTCAACGGCGGAAACCTGGTTGTCGTCATGTTCAATCCTGCGACGGTTCAGGAGGAATTCGACCTGACGACCGGAAGCCGTACCAGACGCCGTCTCATCACGTTCTCAAGAGAGAACAGGTACAGGGCAATGACGGAGGTAAACTCTTCGCCTACAGGGCTTATGACAAAGCAGGGCTGTTGAAGGCAGTACGGGACCAGGGTATCAGCCCGGTTGCGCGGGGCCTGCCTGTTTTCGTGTGTGTTCTCCAGCCTCTGTGGGTCCATCGCCGCGTGGGCGGGGTCTGGTCCAATCGGTTTCTGCGAGCGCGTTTCGCTCTGTGGGTTTATCACCGCGTGGGCGGGGATGGTGCGCCGGTTCTTCTGGGGCTCTTTGTCCTTGGTCCTGGGTGCCTTCTTCAGTCCGGCGCGTCAGCAGCGCTTATGTTCGTGTTGCGCGGCATGTATGCCGTGCCGTTTCGGTTGGTTGCCTTGGCGAGAGATTGTGCGATCTCTCGTTTTCTGCGCCTGCTCAGGGATACTAAACTAAAGCCAAGGTGAAATGCGCAGACGGTGGGGGTCAACTGACGGAGCCGGGTCATTTTCCAAGTACGGATGAGAGAGATTCACCGGCGCAACGCAGTTGATCATCATCGTCACAAAAATGTACATCCCACCTTGGCTTTGGTTTAGGAACGCGGCGTCAACGTGCGCCGTCGTCTGGTCGTTCGGCGAGTCCGAAGTGAGCTCGTGCCCTGATTCATGGAGGTCTTGATTTGTCAGCTGCAGCACCGCCGCTGATTTTCTGCCTGTTGCCGTGTATTCCTCGTAGCACTTGTCGGGGGACGTACGCGCTCCGTCGTTCAGCGAAAGCGTCAGGTGACACGATGTTTCCTGCAAGATAAAGGCCGGGGGTAGAGCCCGGCCGTCTTGGAAGTTGTTCGGATGAACTTGTCGGTACAGTGCTCCGATGGTTTCTATCCGGTTCCTGCGGTGATCACATTCCTGAGAAATATCCATGCTGCTTTCGTCTCGAGGTTGAGATCCTTCGGGTCTTCGTCGGTGTTCTCCCTTGGCCAGGGGCAGTAGCTGCCTATCTTGGTTCCCGCATTCACTTGGAGGGTGTTGCACCGGGCATCGGATTCCCACACTAAGACAAAGGCTTCTTCGTTGTCGTCGAAGCCCACGAAGGGCTGGGGCAGTTTCTGCGGCCAGCGTGTTGCCATCGTCTCTTTGAGCCACTGTTTACACTCGGCGTGAGATTCCTTCGTTTCCAGTTGGTCAATCCTTTCTCTCACGGAGGTCTGAGGGGGATGGAATCCGTGAGGGTTCAATGACTTTGTCTCTCTGTCGGTCGTCTTCCGTGGTGTCATGATTATCTCTTGTCCCCTTGGATGAGTGGCAGTAGTCCGGATGTGCCGGCTTGGTGTGTAAGTTCACGCCGGCGCATTTCTTGGAGGCTATGTCTTTATGGGCCGTTGGAGGAACGCAAAGATCTGGCTGCCTTTGGAAGGGTCCTTTTTTATCTGTAAGCGGTAGTGGTATCTGCCGTCTGTAATCTCGATGGCGTTGTCTTCTCCAGGGGCTATTCCTCCCGTAGCCAGTAGCGCCGTCATGGCGTTCTGTACTGTCTGTGGAACGTGTTCCATTTCAGCCAAGACCTGTCTGCCTCTGGCGAAAATAACTCGTCCTATTAGGTCCCATTCTGGCAGGTATGCTCCTGCGCTTCTGTAGTTGGCGACTCTGTCTGGATAGGTTTCTCTCCACCTGTCGGTTCCTTCCGGGTGGACTTCCGTGTCTCCTGCCACTTGTTGTGTTGGGTTCGTCTCCTCTTCTTTATTACTTGGGAGCTTCCGGCTTAAGAAATCGATGATGGTGAGGATGGCGGCGATGAGGTTGATGATGACTATCCATCCCATGTTGTCTGGAACTCCTCTCTCGTTTTGATCATTGTAAATGATCGAGGTGTTGTGTGCCTCTCCTCCATCTTGGGTCAGTTTCCGTATCGATTGTGCAAGTGAACCGGGTTCTGCTTGTGCCTGTTTCACGGCGGTGACACGGTCGTGCCCTTGGTGACGGTAGACCGTCGTCGGTTCTATTAGAAGGGTCACGTCTGTTGAGACCAGTTTCGTTGCGATGTCCTGCTCTGTTTGCACGTGTTGACGAGGATCGTAGCGTCGCGGCAGACCTCCGCGTTTTGGGGACGGAGCCGCAGGGGTATGTGGCCACCAGGGGTGCATCTTCGGATGGGCGGGCTCTGCCCGGAGTTGGTGACGGTGGTGACCTGCGAGGGGGTTCATCTCCGCGCTGGCGGGGCTGAGCGGGTGGTAGGACGAAAATCCTCGTCCAACGGAACCCGGTGCCTCGTCATTCCGGGGTTCGCGCTGCCTGGCGGCATAGGCAGGCTGTACTCGTAGGTCACGTAGCCGGGCTCGACCCAGTACCGCTTGAGGAACGTATTGAGCCAGGCCCGGGCCCGGACAGGTGTCTCGTTTTGCAGGAAGAATTTCACATCGACTGAGTGGTCTAGTATCGCCTGTGGGTCGCTCAGGATGACCGACGCATCGTCCAGGCCTGCTCCGGTCCTGTTCAGGTCCTCTTGGGCCTTTGCCTTGGAGTCCCGGAGCACCCGGTTGCGGTTGGCGTAGAATTCATATTCGATGTCTTCGTTTTCCCAGGCCATGTAGAGATTTGCCATCCGTTGGTCGATTTCAGCGATTCGTTCTCGAATTTCGTCGAGGCGAGTGACGGGGTTGTGGAGTGTGCCCGAGTGCTTGCGGAGTTCCTCGATGGCGACTTCCAGTTTGGGAAGGGCGAGGATATCCTCGTAGACGACGTCGAGGGTGAATTCCTCGAATGGTTCTGCCGGCAGGTTTGGACTGTCGCACCACCCTTCGGTGCCCCGGCGATTTTCCTTTCTATTCGTGCAGACTATGTACCGGTAAATGTCGGCGCCCCTCCCGGCCGGGGCGTAATTGTAGCTGGCGCCGCACTGGCTGCATTTGCCCAGTTGGGATAGGAGTTTGTCGCTTCCGGCGGCTGCCGGATTGATCACGTCCGGAGCCCTTGACTTCAGGTTTTCTTGGACCTTGGCGAACTCCTCCGGCGTCACGATGCCTTCATGGGCGTTTTCACATATCGTCGGCGCGTTTGTTTCCGAACTGGCTCCCCACACTATGGTTCCTTCATAGTGCCTGTTGGTGAGCACGTCGTGGATTCTCTTCGACGGCCAGGGGTTGCCGTTGGGGCCGAGAATGCCTTCTCCCTTGATGGTGTCTTGGATTTGACCTTCAGATTTATCCTGCAAAGCCAGGTCGAATATGCGCCGGATGATGTATTTGGTCTTGGGGTCTGGCTTCAGCTTGTTGCGCCACTTTTCTCCGTCTAGGACCTTTTCCTTCATCATGCCAAAGGGGGCGTTTGCTGCTAGGAAGAATCCCTTGTCGGCCAGATTGTGGGTTCCTCTCTGGACGTCTTCTCCTATGATTCTGGAGTTGTACTCGTCTAAAGTCTCAATGAGGCCTTCCATGAGCTGTCCCGCTGCCGAGTCTTCCACGGGTTCTTTGATTGAGATTACGCTGAGGCCCCTCCTTCGTAGCCGGTTCTTGTACACCACGCTTTCTTCCCGGTCGCGGAAGAATCTGGAGAACCTCCATACCAGTACTCCGACGAACGGGCAATCGGGCCGTTCTGCGATCTCGATCATCTCTTGGAAGTCCTGCCGTTTGGCGATTCTTCCGGTCTTGGCCTTATCAATGAACATCCTGACAATGATGTAGCCGTTATCTTCGGCCCAACTGCGAATATTCGCGATCTGGGCGTCGATCGAATTCTCCACGTCTTGGCCGGGGCTGGAGACGCGAACGTAACCCGCGACAGGGATCTTGCCGTCAGGCCGTTCGATATAGGTGAGCTGCATTTTCTTTTTTCGTGCCATGCTGACCGTCCTGCTCGGTTAACTGGATGGGTATCAGGCCTATGCGACGGCGGTTTCGTGGGCCTTGTTCCAGATGGCGGCCTGTTTGTCGGTGGGCAGGTTGTTTCGCCTGGGCAGGTTCCAATAGGGGGTCTTGCATTTTGGGCAGACCTTTGGGTCCGATTTGGAGCGTGTTCCGGTACCTGTGCGTGAGCCCCAGCGGTAGTGGCAGCGCTCACACATGTAACCTTCGATCATCACGTAGGCCAACACGTCCTCCCTGGGGCATAGATTCCGGGTAAGTGTACCATACAGCAAAGGTTTACGCTAAAGGTTGTTGCAATGGAGCCCTGTGAGGTGATCTCCCACTACAGTCGGATCTTTGGTGAGAACTCTGTTCGGTTTCGTGTCCAAATACGGATTAAGGTTGAAATAAACTGAGTTTGTGATAGTATCGTTAGCCCTTTTCTAAACAGTGTATATGATGACGGTGTGCGGTTGCAACGACTGTACTAAAACCGTATACTCTCGATGATTCCTCCACCGTGCGGAAATCTCAACCGCCGTTCGGGCGTGGGGTGCGGATCGCCGACACAAAAAACGACCGTCAGGGTGTGCTAGCACCCCGACGGCCTGGGTCGAGCGATTCGTGGGAACGCGGGTATCCGCTATCGCTCGTGGGAATTGTAGATTCGGTTCCGGATTACGGCAAGGGGTCTTTGGCCCGTTTGCCAGGTTTCCGGCTATTCCTGCGGGCTTGCCGGTTGCATGTGTGTGTTCCTCGGCAACGAGGTGAAAAATGGCTCGCAAGAAGGCTGAGACGCAGCTGAGGCTGTTCGGGGTGGGGGACCTGGGCCCCTCCTGGTGAGGAGGACCGGGTCGACGTGCCTGACGATTCCTACGATGAGAGGTAGGACGCAGTTTACCGCCACTTGGGGCGGATTCTTGGAGAGGAGGGGTTCGAAGCCTACCTGGCCCGACGCAGGCTCGGGGAGGATCAGTCCACCGGGGGCTAGTGGGCCGGTTGGGGGTTTCCCCGGTTCGGCTCACGCAGGGAGGTTCGCCGGCAGGTGAACCTCCTGTTCTTTTGCACCGGCCAGGTGGCTCTCCGACGGGAGAGGGAAAGCGTACTGGACCACGGCCCTCTCTGGGAACAGCTTGATGCTGGAGATGAACGTGGCGAGGAAGTTCCTGGCGTTCTCCATACCCTTCACTGCCTGGAGGAAGAAGTACGGGTCCTCCTTCAGCAGGCTGATGTCCTCAGAGGGGAATTTGGGTCCCGTGTATTCCTGTTCTTCCGGGTTTCTGATCGTCGATTCCAGTATGAAGTTGCTCCTCTCGGTCAGGATCGCTTCCAGCACACTGCGGATGACCGCCAGGTCGGTGGTGTGGGCCTCGACCCGCAGAGGCGGTCTACTGTCCCCGCCGCTTGTGTGGACGCTCCTGCAGGCGTAGCTGGCCTCATGGGCCTGGGTCGGTGCTTGGTACTCCATTGGGGCCCCGCAGGCTCCGCAGCTGACGAGACCGTCCAGTGGGGATTTGGGGGTGGTGTCTATGGTCATGGCCGGATGCTCCTTGCTGGACACCCTGGTTGGGGACGCCTGTGTGGGATTTTACTTCAGGAATGCTGATTTCCCAAGTGTGGTCGGTTCCCCCAGATCCACCATCAAAGGAAAAAGAAGCACCCCGTTGGAGCCGGCCGTGAAGCTGACTATGATGGTAAGTGATCAAACCAAGCCATCACCAACGAGGTGCGACTATTATGGCCCAGGGAGCATTGCCTTTCCAGTATGCGGAAGACGGGAGTCCCAGGGGCATCACCGGTTTGGCCGGTCTGGCGGCGTACCTGGAACTTTGGCAGGTTGCCGGGTTGGGCGAATCGGTCCGCCGTCACTTGGGCCTGAATCAAGGAAGCCAAGGCTGGACCGGCGCCCAGATGCTGGTCTCTCTGGCGCTGCTGAACTTGGCGGGCGGAGAATGCGTGGAGGACCTGCGGCTGCTGGAGAAGGACGAGGGGTTGGGGCGGGTGCTGCGCTTGGCGGAGACTCACGGGATGCGCCGCCGGGAGCGCCGGGCGATGGAAGGCAGGTGGCGGAAGGAACGCCGCCGCAGCGTGCCGTCGGCCTCGGCGGTGTTCCGGTTCCTGAACGGCTTCCATGACGAGGAGGAGGAGAGCAAAAGACAGCCGCACGCCGCGTTCATACCGGTGCCCACCGCCGGACTTCTGGGTCTGCGCCGGGTCAACGCCGACCTGACCGGCTTCCTCCAACGCCACGCCCGGCATGAGCAGGCGACTTTGGACGTGGACGCGACCCTGATCGAGACCCACAAGGAGCAGGCGCTGTACTGCTACAAGAAATACAAGGCCTACCAACCCTTCACCACCTATTGGGCGGAAGCTGGCTTGGTCTTGCACACCGAGTTCCGGGACGGCAACGTGCCGGCGGGCCACCAGCAATTGAGGATGCTCGAGGAGTCGCTGGAGTGCCTGCCGGCGGGTGTGGAGCAGGTCCTGGTGCGCTCGGACACAGCGGGCTACCAACAGGAGTTCCTGCGCTACTGCGCCGAGGGCCGGAACCAACGCTTCGGGGTGATCGAGTTCGCCGTGGGGGTGGACGCGACTCCGGAGTTCAAGGCTGCGGTGGCCCGGACAGCTGCGAAGGAGTGGCGTGAGTTGCGCCGGGAGGTGGACGGACGGCGAGTGGAAACGGGCCAGCAATATGCGGAGGTATGCTTCGTGCCCAACTGGATAGGGCACTCCAAGAACAGCCCGGAGTACCGGTTCATCGCCATCAGGGAACCGCTGCGGAACCCGCCGCTGCCGGGGATGGAGGACCAAGCGGGACTCTCGCCCCACGTCATGGAAACGGCGGAGGGAGGCTGGTATAAGGTCTTTGGCATAGTGACCAACCGTGACCTTGACCCGGAGGAGTTGGTCTGGTGGTCCAGACAGCGGTGCGGGAAAGGGGAGGAGGTACATGCAGTGCTGAAGGAAGACCTGGCGGGGGGCCGGCTGCCCTCGGGACTGTTCGGAGCCAACGCCGCCTGGTGGGCCATCACGGCGCTGGCCTTCAACCTGAACTCGGCGATGAAGCAGTTGGCTTTGGGCAAAGAGTGGGTGAGCAGAAGGCTGAAGGCGGTGCGCTTCGAGGTCATCAATCTTCCGGGACGAGTGGCGCGCCATGCCGGAATGCTGATCATCAGCCTGAGCCGGGGGCACCCATCGTACGGGCTGCTGTGCCAAGCGCGGCGGCGAATCCTGGCCCTGGCCCACGGGCCGCCGGCAGCCTGACCGGTCCTCCCGGGGAAAAGGCCGCTAAAATCGGGCCCCCAGCCGGGTGCCGTGGAGCAGTTGCGCCACTTGTCGGCCTGGACCGCCCCCACAAGCGCCCTTTTCCCTCCAAAACAACGACGACAGCTCCATCGCCAACGCTGGAACCACTCCCCAATGCCTCCCATCACCCACACCGCACCCCCTTGGCACCCCCGCGCTGGTTTGGATGGTGGATTTGGGGTTCCCGTGTTTTGCGGCGAAGTTGCTTTTTGGATGCGCGATGCAGGAGGGGCGGCGGGTCGCCGCCCTTGACATCCGGCCTATGTCTGTTTGTCGGCGCTAATGTGCCGGGGTGTCTATCAGCGATATGAGACGGTTGGTGACAGCCTGCATGTGTTCAGGGTGGGTTTCGCCGGCTGGGGTCAGGTGGCGCTGGGTCGTATCTATGGAGCGTACGCGGTGTAGGAGGACTGAAGCTGCTTGCTGGCTGTCCCGGATGATCATGGGTACTGCGACCGGTGAACTGGGAGCTCTCTCTGCGTACTCGATGTCCGCCACCGCTGCCATGTTGTTTCCGGCGTTGTAGTCTATGACCAGGATCGGGCTGGCGAGGTCCTGGCCCCGGGTGTCTTCGAGATGGAGATCCCAGATGGTTCCTGCGGAGATTTGGAACGTGCCCTGAATCGTTTCTATCTGCCCTGGGGCGTGTTGGTGCGCCAGTCTCTGGGCGATGGACAGGATTACGGAGTTCATTTCATCCGGTGATGCCCTGGCGATGAGATCTCCCAACAGTCCTTGGTGAACAGACTTGATTTGTCTGGTGGATGCCCAGGAGTCGGCTTCGTCGATACGGGTGTGGTGCATGCGAAACCTGACATCGGGCATGGCTGTGGACATCGGCACGGTTATGCAGAGTTCGATTTGCCGGTTGGTCAGGTCGTTGCTGATTACGAGGGCTGGCCGGTTATCCGAAAGTTCGGCCCCGATTACGGGGCCGTAGTCGTACTAGTGGACGTTTCCTCTGAGTGCGCCGGGCATGGGTCTGTCGTTGGTCAGGTGAAGTTGGCGAAGCGCAGGTCCGCCTCCCGTTCCTCCGGAGTCTGCTTCAAGTTGGCAAAGTCGGGTTTTGGAATTGTCCGGCTATTGTGGAGTAGGTAGGCTCCGTGAGACACGTCGTGGATTTCCAGCCAGGCGCAGCAGGCTACCACCATGAGGTCAGGCAGGCCGGTTTCGTCCAGCAGTTCAAGCAGGCGGTTACAGCCTATTTCCACGAACCACTGCTTGGCGATTGTGTCGGGCGAGGCTCCCTCCGGGGCGCCGTGGGCGACAAGGTCTCTGATTTGTGCTCTCGCAGGGGCGTCTAGGAGCTTTTCAAAGACTCCGTTGACCTGTCTCAGGTGATCGGTTGTGAAGTTCCACGGGGGGGATTCGAGCAGCGCAAGACGGTCGTCTGGGTCTACTTGGAGCAGAGCGTTTATGCGCTCCCTTGAGTCTTCCGTGGCGCATTTCCGCGCTTCTGGGTTGCCCGGTGCCGCGAAGAAATATTCAGCCCCGGGGAGGGCGTCAATTGGACTCGGCTGGGTTTGTGACGTCGTCATTGTGTTTCCTGGCAAATTGCACTCTCTTAAGGGACTTTATTTTAGCGTTGTGCCCTTCTGGTTTCCACCTCTGCTCTCCGGCTGTATCTCAGGGTGCCGGAGGGCTTGGCTTCCAGAATCAGCTGGTCCTGTGATGCCCTGTCTAGGTGGGCCATTGCTCCTGAGTCGGCGGTGTCGCTGCCAAGGGCAAGCTGGTCCCTGAACTCCCTGAGGCGGGCCTCCTCGTCCTGGATGATTATGCCGTCGGCCATGCTGTGGTCCACGCCGAGCTTCCAGGACTTGGTTCACGGTGTCGCCGTTCCCATAGGAGCACTGGGCCGATGGCGGCCATGGTGCGCCACAGTTGATTCTCGTCGAAGTCGGGGGACTCGGCGGCTTGGGCGACGAGCTGTACCATCTCCTGCTAGACGGCTAGGTGGGCCGGACTTGACGAAATCAAGAACCGACGCCGATTCCGACATTGCACCGTCGCTCGGCATGGGGACCGTGTACGTCAGCGTCGCCTCGTCTCCCACCACCTCGATGCCCTCCACGAAGCTGCGGATGAGCGCCTTGCGCTCGGGGATCGTCCCGTCCTTCAGGAAGTCACGGAAGTCCGCCACGTACCGAGCGATCTCCTCGGTGTCGGGCAGCTCCACTCTCCTCTGCTCAAGCTGGTCTCGGCGTCCTCTCTCGCAGCCTCCAGCTGCTCCTCACGGTGCCTCAGAGACATGATGCGGGGTGACCAGGACCTTCACAAGGCCAAGGGTCAAATCGCTGGTCTCGATGGCCTCGTAGAGCTTCTCAAGCCGCTTCCTCACGTCGGACAGCTCCGCACCGACGACCTCCAGCCTGCCGGCAAGCTCACCGGCCATGGCGTCGATCTCCTTGGCCACCAGCGTCACCAGCGCCACGATGGTCTCTCCGTTCAGAATCCGCTCCCTGATCTTCTCCACCACGAACGTCTCCAGCCTCGGGGCGTTCAGGTAGCGGGCGCTGCACGTCCCCGCTCCCTCCCTGAACAGCGTCCCGCAGATGTAGTAGGCGAACTGGCCGCTCTTGGCTCCCTGGGCCGAGTAGGGCCTGCCGCACACCCCGCAGCGCAAGAGACCGCTCAGAAGGTACGGGCTGCCCACCCTGGCGGGCCTCCGCACCTTCGGGGCTCGGTCGCTCATCGCCTGCTGCACATCCTCGAACAGCTCCCTCGACACCAGGGCGGGCCACGCTCCCTCGACCCTTACAGGGTCTGCGGCCTCCTGTCCCTTGCTGCTCTTGCCCCAGGCGGCGGCGCCGGTGTACGCCTCATTCCTAACCACGTAGTGGAGCGTTCCCTTGTAGCAGCGCTTGCCCCGGTTGGTGACGCCCCGGTCGTTCAGGGTCTTGCATAGCTCCTTGAGGCCGCTGCCCCTGAGCGGCTTCTCGAATATCTCCTTCACCACCGGGGCGGTGGCCGGGTCAACCTCAATGGTGGGGCGCTCCTTCGACCCGTCGCTGACCTTGATCTTCCTGTAGCCGAAGGGGGCGTTCGAGCCTAGGAAGAAGCCTCTCGAAGCGGCCTCCCTCATCCCCCGGACGACCTCCTGGGCAAGATTTTCGCTGTAATATTCGTCCACGCTCTCGATGATTCCCTCAAGCAGCCTGCCTGTGGCGTTGTCCTCGGCATGCTCGGTGATGGACACTACGCGGATGCCCTTGCGCCGCAGCTGGGATTTGAAGGCTACGGCGTGCTCCCGTTTCCTGGTGAAGCGGCTGAATTTCCAGACGAGAATCACGTCGAAAGGGGCCTTCGGCTTGCCGCCCTCCTCGATCATCTCCCTGAACTGGGGCCTGTCGGCGACGCGGCCGCTCTCGGCCTCGTCCACGTACTCGCGGGCCACGGAGTAGTCGTTGGCCTTGGCGTACTCCTTGAGCGTGCACGGGAAATCCGTCGAAGGTAAGGCCTTGGAAGCCCTTGTATTGGGTGAGGTTTTGTGGTAGCAGCGGGAGTTGGCTAGGCCACAGCTCAACGTGGGGGCTTCAGTCAAGGCCGTACTCGGCGGCAGCCCAACAGCCAGAGCGCAACGATGTCCCTTAGGCCCGGCAACAAGGCTGTTATGCAACGTCGGGTGCTGAAGTCTCCAGAGGATTAGCATGTGTCTGTCGTGCTAGAGTTGAATGACAGACCTGATGTTACCGGGCACGCCAATACGTTGGAATTCTACTTCTGCGGCTCTGTCAGGATTTCAAGCGCAAGTGCCGCCTAAACTGTTGTATCAAAGGTGATTCGCTGGCCCAGATGATGTCAGTATCCTAGGCCGGAACGCCGCTTCTCGCAAGACCGTTGGTTTCTAGCTAGCCTGCCTAGTTGACCGACTGCTCCGGCTTTCTGTGCTGCCATATGTCCGACCAGCGAAACTCATGGCACCCGCATCATCTACATGGTCAAGCTGAACATTCTCGACTTGTCCAGTTACCTTTCCTGCCATGGACAGACCGAAGATAGGGCGCGGAGACTGACTGCTCCTGAACATTGATGGCATTAGTGTCTGGCTGCTACTAATTCATGTGATCTGGCCACCGAACAAACGCCACCGAACGGCCCAATCGCTGATAATCGGCGGCTGTGAGGTCCAACCGATAGCTCAAGGCTTTCTCAATCGCCTCTGGTTTCCCTGCGTACCGGTCAACGACTTCCTCAGCGTTTGTCTGGGCATCGCCATACTGCAACACGATCACGTAGCTACTGTAATAGTCAGCATCTTGATTTCGCAGGTTCTGCTGCCTTGCCTCCCAAGACCCGACATCCATCAGGCGGATCACCTGGTCCCGGGTTTCGTCGTACGTGGTCCGTTCACTGACACCGGATCGGTATTTGGCTTCCACAAGCACCAAGCCTTGATTGCCAAGTCTTATCAAGATGTCCGGTTCGGAAGCTCCTTCTCTTTGAGGCCGGTTCGGAGGCGGGGGGAGCTTGGGCCAGAAAATCAATTCTACCGACGGAATTGCATCCAGAAGCTGGGGAGAGATTGCTTCAGGAAAGGATTGGGCTAGGAGCCTTTCTAGAACTTGTGTCTTTTCGTCGCTGTCACGGAGTAGCGGACTGAAATAGTGCCAGGTTCGCGCATCTTCGGAATTCTCGCTGAGGATTCTTGGCAAACCCCTAACTTTCCCCCTGGAATAGGTCTCAGCCAGCTTGTCGAGGAACCAAGGATGCGTCGTGTCGGTGTGGCGAAGCAAGGGGTGGGCATCCGGCGTTTTCCAAACTTTGACTCCGGAGTCGCTTAGTATGTAGTCATCCATTTCGAGTTTCCTCGCCGTGGAGATTAGGCCAGAACGGCCCCAGATTTGGAGACTGCCCACCGAGTCGATGACAAAGTACTCACCTGTTCGTGTCGTGTCGTCAAAGCGGCGTCCAGTGCTAGACTCGCTCTCGACCAGCGACTCCGTCAGTATGCTTCCATCGTGGAACGTCTCTTCCAGTTTGACAACTCCGAATTCGCTGATGATTTTGATGCGGCTCTGAAGTCTGCCTTGATATTCATTCTCCCATTCACCGATGACTTGTACTTCGAGGGCGACATCGACGGTGGGTGTGGGCCGGGGTGTCCCAATGCCCATGGTCTTGATGACGGCTCTCATGTTAGCTTCCACAAAAGCGGTCAGGAACGTGGAACGGCCCCGATTTTGAAAATACTCCCAACCAAGGGAGAGGAGTTCCCCTGGCACGATGCCGATTTCTCTCAACGTTTCCAGCCCTGCTCTACCCGTTAGTGCGTCAACCTCCTGTTTCCACTCGTTGAACCGGCAGCATAGACCAAAGCCCACTTGGTGGAACTCTGGATCGTCCTTGAAATCCTGGAGCTCAAGGTAAAGCCTTATTGCATCTTTGGCAAAAGAGGACAGATCAGGTTTGCAGGATTGCAGTTCTCTCAAGAGAGCGGACAACCCCGGCGTTTCCGGTTCTGCGCAGTCCGATGTTGTGGGTGAAGTTGCCGTTAGTGATGTTCGGTCCACCACTACTGGTGTCCCGGTAGGCGTCGGATTGATGGTGGCGGGTTCAGGGGTCATCGTTGTAGCGGGTACGGCTGTTGGTGTGCCGGTAGGAGGCGACATGATTGTATTGGTTGGAGCCGGTGTGTCGGCCAACTCCGAGGAGGAGAGTGGTGCCCCGTCGTCCCCAGAATTTTCTGACCCGAAGATTGCGATGATGACGACCAGTGCAATGAAACCGACAAATCCAACGCCAGCCCACTTGAGTGCTTTCTTGAACATCAGCAAAGGATATCCTTGCGCAGGATGCGAATCTCCAAGACCGTTCCCTTATCCCGAATCCACCGAAGGGGTGGGAGTTGGAGGTCTGCTGATAGCGTGAAAGGGTGCTCCTTTGAATCTGGGATAATGGTTTTTGATCGTAAAACCAACCCCGGAAAAGGAGCACCTTTTAGATGCTACCACTTGAGTCCCCCCACCGCATCCGCGTCGCCTTCGACGACCACCGCCTGGTGGCCAATGCCGGGCTGCTGCTGCCGGCCACCCTGGCCCTGCGCCTGGGTTTGGGTGAACTGGTGGACAGCCACGTTGACTTGGGCTGCGCCCCTGGCCGGGCCAACACAGGCGACAAGCTGATGACCCTGGTGGCCTCCGCACTGGCCGGCGGCGACTGCATCGACGACGCCGACGCGTTGCGTTCCGGAGGGACCGCCAGGGTGCTGGGCTGCGTGGTCAAGGCACCGTCCACCCTGGGCACCTTCCTGCGCAGCTTCCGCTGGGGCCACGTCCGCCAGTTGGACCGGGTGAGCCGGGAACTGCTGGCCCGGGCCTGGGCCGCCGGGGCTGGTACCGGCGACGGACCTTTGACCATTGACCTCGATTCCACCATCTGCGAGACCTATGGCCTTGCCAAGGAGGGAGCTCGCCGACACGGGTACACCGGACAGCGCGGCTATCACCCACTGCTGGCCGTCGCCGCCGGAACCGGCGAGGTGCTGATGGCACGGCTGCGTGAGGGCCGGGCCAACACCGCCCGGGGCGCCGCCCACTTCCTGCGGGAGACGCTGGGCCGGGTGCGCTACGGGGGAGCCAAAGGACAGCTCACCGTGCGGGCCGACAGCGGCTTCTACACCCATTCCATCGTCGCCGTCTGCCGCAAGATGAGGGTCCGCTTCTACATCACCGTCCGCCAGCACCAGAGCCTGCGCAGTCTTATAGAGGCCATCCCCGAGGGGGACTGGACGCCCATCCCCTACTGGATGGAGGGTGCCGCCGACGTGGCTGAGACCAGCTACACGCCCTTCAAGAGTGAGCCCGACGCCGCGCCGGTGCGGCTCATCGTCCGGCGGGTGAAGCCGACGCCTGGCTCCCAACTGGCGCTGTTCGCCAATTACAGCTATCACGCCTGCATCACCAACCGGGAGGGAGACACCCTGGAACTGGAGGCTGACCACCGCCGCCACGCCGAGATAGAGAATGCC
The DNA here is from genome assembly GCA_965220625.1 of Dehalococcoidia bacterium. GTDB lineage: Bacteria > Chloroflexota > Dehalococcoidia > Lucifugimonadales > UBA3495 > VXOI01. The sequence continues at coordinate 696,686 of CBDCQN010000001.1, read as the reverse complement.
ATCCGGGACCTGAAGTATGGCGTGGGGCTCAATCACCTCCCCTCAGGGCGGTTCGCCGCCAATGCCGCCTGGCTGGCCGTCCAAGTGATCGCCCACAACCTGGGACGGTGGACGGCGCGTATCGCTCTGGCAGAGCCAGTTGCAACCACCAAGACCCTCCGGAGACGCTTCTTCTCCCTGGCCGGACGGCTGGCACACTCGGCGCGGCGCCTCACCTTGCACCTTCCCGGACGCTGGCCCTGGGAAACCCAGTTCACCGGTGCCCTGGCGCGATTACGCGCACTGCCACTCCCCTCCTGATGGCGGCGTTGCCGTCTGATCCGTCCCGGGACTACTTACCTGCGTGGCAGACCGCCGCCAACCCGCGCCACGGCCGTCCTCTGCTGCCATCTGACCCGGTGATGTCGCCCTCGTGCACCGCCTCGGACCCTCAACATCCCCCCTCAGCGGCTGTCAGACCCCGCACTCCCGCAAACCTATCGGGATCAACACCCCATAGCCCTGTCCCCTCGCCCCTCATCGCTGATCCGATCGGCCATCCCCCATCCCTTCGGTGGATTCGGGCTTATAGGTCCCACCGGCAGTCGCTGGTAAGGTTGCCGGCGATTTCCCTGTCCTCTGGGGCGCAGGTGTCAGGGCGTTCAGCGAAGACGTCGGCGGCCGTGAACACGACCAGCAGCAACGCGACGGTCAGCAGTAGTCGGCCCCGCCACAATTTAGTTGCCCCCTGTGAAGTCCACGCCGGTGGCTTTACTCGCAGCGCAGGCGGCGTGTGTTATGGCGGCTTGGCCGTACCATTCGGCCTCGCCTGGCGCCCCGGCATCCGGCACGGGCTGGCCGGCCTCTCGGGCGCACTCGGCCAGGATGTGCGGGTTGGCTTGCAGGTCCGTTATCTGCTGGTCGAGTTGCAGGTGCTGGGACGCTCCGATGTCTCGCAGGGCAGGGTTATCGGTGGGCTGCGGTGTTGGCGGAGGCTCATCGGGGGTTACTGCGACGGTGGTGGGGGCGGTTAGCTGGCCTCATGGGCCTGGGTCGGTGCTTCGTACTCCATTGGAGCCCCGCAGGCTCCGCAGCTGACGAGACCGTCCAGTGGGGATTTGGGGGTGGTGTCTATGGTCATGGCCGGATGCTCCTTACTGGACAGCCTGGTTGGGGATGCCTGTGGGGATTTTACTTCAGGGACGCTGATACCGGTGATCCAATCGACACCAACTCTTCCGTTGGGACTGCCAGCGTGAGATTGACGTTGTTCTCCCCGTCGATGGTCACCTCGTCCGGCAGCCGCCGCAGCACGTCTCGCCGCTTCTCCTGGGGCAGGTCGTCCAGCCCGTCGCCAACCCTGTTCGCCCATTCCACCACGTGCTCCCCCAGCGCCTGCTTCTCAATTGAGGCGGTCTCCTTGGCCCGGTAGTCGGCCAGCCTCGCCCTCAGAGTTTCCAGCCTCTCGGTGATGAACTTGCGCTGGCGGTCTAGTGTGGTGTAACCGTAGTTCATTGGTAAATAAATGGGCAATCGACGCTGATACGTTACCCTGGTTAGAGCAAGAATCCGGTTCCCGGTCCTTTCAGAAAGCATCCGAATAATACGGCGAACTACGGATACACCACACTAGCTGCTCCTCGGTTATCTTCTCCGACACGTACAGCCTGATGGCCCGGTCCTCCTCGAACTGTACCTTTTGAAGCTCGCGCTCCGACCTGGCGATCTGCTCGTCCAATCCCTCGCCTTCCTGAGAGTCCAGGGACTCGATGCCGGCGACGATGAGGTCGGGGTTCTCCATCACCTTCTTGACCTCGCCCCAGATAAGGCCCTCCAGACGCTCCGCCCGGATCATCGTGTGCTCCCGGCATCCCGTGCGAAAGTGCTGCACCCCGTAGCACTTGTAGTAGCGGCGGGGAGTCTCCAGATCGTACTTGTAGACCTTGCCGTTGCGCTTGACGGTCCTCTTCCTGGTGGCCATGCATCCCATGAGCATCCCGCACCCGGTGCACCGCACCAGGTGCTGCAACAGGTAGAAAATCTTGGTGTTGCGCCCCGAGCGGGTCCTTCGCGTCTTCATGATGCTCTGGGCTGCGTCCCAGGTCTGCTCGTCCACTATCTCGGGGAACGGCACCGGTATCCACGTGTCCTTGTCCTTCTCGTGGACCCGTATCCCGTCCTCCGTGGAGATGTAGCGGGCCTTGCCGTACCACCAAGTTCCCTTGTAGGTCTCGTTGCTCAGGACGCGGTAGACCTGCCCGTCCCACCACCGCTTGGCCTGATTGGCTGCGGCAACGCCGTCGGCCATCAGCCGCTGGCCGATCACCCGCGCCCCCAATCCGTCCTTCACGCACATGCGGTAGATGCGCCGCACGACCTCGGCCTCGGACTCCACTATCTCGGGCCTGCCGTCGTCTCCGACGCGGTATCCGTAGGGGACGTTGCTGACCGGAATGCGCCCCTGCTTGGCCGTGCCCCGCTTGCCCATCGACGCCCGCTCCCTGAAGTTGTCCAGCTCGATCTTGCCGATGGCCGCCATGAGTCCGAAGGTCTTCATGTCGATGGCGTCCATGACGGCTTCGAGCTCTATCTGGTGGGCCTCGACGACCTCCATGAGGGCGGCGGCGGGGTACAAGCCCCGGCTGAGCCGGTCGGACTTCCAGCAGACGATGGTGTCGAAGCGTCCTCGCCTGGCGTCGGCCAGCATCCTCTGGAACTCGGGCCGCTTCTTCGACCAGCCCTGGCCCACCTCCTGGTAGCGTGCGACGACGGTCAGCCCCCGGCTTTCGCAGTGGGCTTCCATTTCGGAAGTCTGCTCCGTGATGGATGTCTTGTCCTCCGCGTCCTGGCTCCGATCCGACACGCGGGCGTAGATGGCCGCCCTGTTCTCCTTCGCCTTCCGGCGCTTCACCTTGATTCCCGGCATAGCTGGCTCCTTTCACATCCTCAGAAACTAGAAAGACCCGCCTCCTGTCGGGAGCGGGTCTGCGAGTAGTACAATCTAATCGCATCACCTGCTTCATTCAGGTGGCGCCACGGCCCGGGGTGCGGATGGGGAGAGGCCGGCCATGTGTGCTGCCCTTTTTGCGTTTCCGGCTCTGCGGCCGCAGGCGCTCGCCGGAGCGCCCACTCCCTAATCGGTGAACAGGTGGCCGAGGCCCAGGGGTCTCGCCACGGCCTCCAGCGCCATCATGTTCCGCATGCTGGGGCGGCCCGGCCCTTCCTCCAGCGCCTCATTGTCTCGTGGTGGATGTCGAGACGGCGGATGATCTCCGCCCACGACAGGCCCGACTCCTCCTTGAAGCGCTCCAGGAGCTCCGGGAAGTCGTCGGGGACTTCATAGGTCACCCTGCTGTGGTGGACGCGCTGTCGAGGCATCGCGCAAGCCCTCCCGGTGCACCGCTGGAGACTCTCTACTACGGGAGGGCAGGCTTTCCATTTCCTTCACGCCTCATACCGTGTGGGGTTCGGTTCCCGGCCTGTGCGCCTGCCTCACCCGTTCATGCATGTGTGCTTGCGTTCTTCGGGGAGGCCGTCACACAATCCGTGGCGGCCTCCCCGGGCGCCAGCATGCAGGTTGAGCCAATGGCTCTTTGAATGTTCGTACCGGCGCTCTCGTCGCTCCTCGCCTACCGGTTTCGGCGGCGGCGATTCATCCGGTCGAGGCTCAATCATCGCGGCCGTCTTGAACCCTACGGCTAAGGTTCTTCCGCCGTTATATCGAGCCAGGTGGACTTCTTGCCCTCCCCGGCGGAATTCACCGCCGCCACCCGGTAGCGGTACTCCACGCCTTCCTCCACGTTGTCATCGGTGTAGGTCATGGCCTTGCCGGCCGCATCGATGGTGGCGTACTTCGTCATCGGTCGTCCGTTGAGTTGGCCGTTTTGGAGTTCGGCCCGATAGATCACGTAGTGGGTAACGACGGAGCCCCAGGGCGCTTTCCACGCCAGCTCGATGCGCTGGGCAGATGCTTCGCCCTCCAGGTCTTGCGGCTTGCCGGGCTTGGCCAGCGCCACCGTGAATGAGATCTCAAGAGACCCAAGTATCTCGTCCTCCTCGGTGTAGGCCGTGGCCTTCAGGGTGTAGCTTCCGACCGGCAGGCTCTCGCCGTGAAGGGCATCGTCCCCCTCGTCCCCGTACAGGGAGTAGGGCGCGGCGTCATCGGTCCGGTCCGCCCTCTGCTCCCCGGTGGATTCCAGGGTGAGTTCCAGCGCCACCCGGTGGATACCTGTGTCGGACTCGGTTTCGGCCCGGATACCGTATCTGCCGTTTTCCGGGTCGCCCAGGGCCAGCGTGCCGCTGTCCGTCCACTCCTTCCACGTATCGCCTTCCTCCGGCTTGCTGCCGTTAGTCTGGTGTTTCCACAGGACGGCCTGGTCGGTGTCGGCGGCGTCCACCACCGTGAACCCGGTCAGCGGCCCCGCTTGCGACCCCACCTCCGCGGTGGGGTCGCTGGTCAGCGTCTCGGGGTTGCCCTCGGCGTCGTCAGTGAAGCTCACCGTCACCCTGACGGTCTTGCCCTCGTCGTCCCCGGTAAGGGTGTAGCTGGAGCCGGTTGCGCCGGCGATGTCCTCGTCGGCGTTCCCGTCGTTCCTGATCCACTGGTAGCTGAACACAACTTGATTCAGCCCATCCTCGTCGTCGATGCCGGAGGTGTCGGCCGTCAACGTCTGGCCCACCTGGAGCGTGCCGCTGATGGTGGGAACGCCCGTGGCCTGAATGTTCTGAGCGGGCGCTGCGGCCACCTCCCCTGTGGGGTCGCTGGTCAGCGTCTCGGGGTTACCCTCGGCGTCGGTGAAGCTCACCGTCACCGTGATGGCCTTGCCCTCGTCGTCCCCGGTAAGGGTGTAGCTGGAGCCGGTAGCTCCGGCGATGTCCTCGTCGTCAGCCACCCACTGGTAGCTGAACACAGCGTTGGTCAATCCGTCCTCGTCGGCGATGCCCGACGTGTCGGCAGTCAGCGTCTGGCCTACCTGGGCCGTGCCGCTGATGCTGGGCGCGCCGGTGGCCGAACTGTTCTGAGCGGGCGGTGCGGCCACCGCATCCGTTGGAGCGCTGGGGCGGGATTCCACGTTCCCCGCGTCGTCGGTGAAGGACACGAGCACCTTGATGGCCTTGCCCTCGTCGTCTTCGGCAAGGGTGTAGGTAGCGTCCGTCGCGCCCTGAATGTTCGTGTCGTCAGCCATCCACTGGTAGCTGAAAGTCACGTTGTCCAGCCCGTCCTCGTCGGCGATGCCTGTCACGTCCGCCGTCAACGTCTTGCCTACACGGACCGTGCCGTCGATGGTAGGAACGCCTGTGGCAGAAGTGTTGGGCTTGGCCTCCACCTCCCCGGTGGGGTCGCTGGTCAGCGTCTCGGGGTTACCCTCGGCGTCGGTGAAGCTCACCGTCACCGTGATGGCCTTGCCCTCGTCGTCCTCTGTCAGGGTGTAGCTGGGGCCGGTTGCGTCCTGAATGGCGGTGTCGTCGGCCATCCACTGGTAGCTGAACACAGCGTTGGTCAGCCCGGCCGCGTCGGCTATGCCCGACGTGTCCGCCGTCAGCGTCTGGCCCACCTGGACCGTGCCGCTGATGGTGGGAACGCCCGTGGCAGAAGTGTTGGGAACGACCGTCGGCTGTTGCGCCGGTTGGACCGCCGTCACGGTGAAGGAGACCTTCAGAGTCCCCAGCACATCACCGTCGTCATCGTAGGCCGCGGCCTTTAGTTCGTACTCTCCGGCAGGCAAGTTCTCGCCGGTAAGGTTACCCTCGCCTTCGTCCCCGTACAGGGAGTAGGGGAAGACCCCTTCTTCCTTGTTCCTCGTCTTGGCCCCGGTGAGGTCCAGCTCCACCTTGTGGATATCATCGTTGGAGTCGGTATCCACCCGGATGCCGTAGCTGCCGCTGGCCGGGTCCTCCAGGGTCAGGGCGCCGCCGTCTTCCAGCGTCCCCAACACGGTGTCGGGATTGCTGGATGTGTCCACCACCTTGAACACGGTCAGCGGACCGGGGTCCGGGGTCACCGGCCCGGTTGGTTCGCTGGTCAGCGATTCCTCGTTGTTCGCGTCGTCGGTGAAGGACACGCGCACCGTGATGGCCTTGCCCTCGTCGTCCTCGGTCAGGGTGTAGCTGGAGCCGGTTGCTCCGGCGATGCCCTCGTCGGCCATCCACTGGTAGCTGAAAGTCACGTTGTCCAGCCCGTCGGCGTCAGCAATGCCCGAGGTGTCCGCCGTGAGCGTCTGGCCCACCTGGGCCGTGCCGTCGATGGTGGGAACGCCCGTGGCAGAAGTGTTGGGAACGACCGTCGGCTGTTGCGCCGGTTGGCCCGCCGTCACGGTGAAGGAGACTTTCAGAGTCCCCAGTACATCACCATCCTGCTTGTAGGCCGTGGCTTTTAGTTCGTACGCTCCGGCAGGCAAGTTCTCGCCGGTAAGGTTACCCTCGCCTTCGTCCCCGTACAGGGAGTAGGGGAAGACCCCTTCTTCCTTGTTCCTCGTCTTGGCCCCGGTGAGGTCCAGCTCCACCTTGTGGATATCATCGTTGGAGTCGGTATCCACCCGGATGCCGTAGCTGCCGCTGCCCGGGTCCTCCAGGGTCAGGGCGCCGCCGTCTTCCAGCGTCCCCAACACGGTGTCGGGATTGCTGGATGTGTCCACCACCTTGAACACGGTCAGCGGACCGGGGTCCGGGGCCACCGGCCCGGTCGGTTCGCTGGTCAGCGATTCCTGGTGGCCCGCGTCGTCGGTGAAGGACACGCGCACCGTGATGGCCTTGCCCTCGTCGTCCTCGGTCAGGGTGTAGCTGGAGCCGGTAGCTCCGGCGATGTCCTCGTCGTCAGCCACCCACTGGTAGCTGAACGCAGGACTGGTGAGGCCATCGGCATCGTCGATGCCGGAGGTGTCCACAGTCAGGGTCTCGCCCACCTGGGTCGCACCGGTGATGGTGGGCAGGCCGGTGGCGGTGTTGTTCTGGTGGTTGCCCCCCTCCCCAAGCTCAGGCGGCTGGCAAACGGGCTCGAACCGATAGCCCTTGTTTGTACCTTGTTCAAGTATCTTGTTAAGGGCCAGAACTGCTTTTCCATGACCGTCGCCATCGTGCATTAAGACAATTGAGCCATCTCTCAGATTTGGCACTATGTGTGACACAAAGCTGTCAACCCAGGTCCCGTCCCATGCAGGGTTGGGCAACGTCCACATCACAACCTCGAAGCCCAGGGAATCGGCCAATCCTCGCCCGACACTGGTGATCGCGCCATAGGGAGGGCGCAGACACGGTGAAGCAGTTTCGCCGATCGCATTCTGCGTGCGAGTGATAGTCTCAGTGAACTCTTCCTCTGTCAGATCGGGAAGCCTCTCGTGGCCCCAAGTGTGGTTGCCGATGCCGTGCCCATCGGCAGCCATCCTTGCAATAATCTCAGGATAGAGCTCAACATTCACGCCGGTAACGAAGAACATCGCCTTAGCGTCGTAGCTCTCCAGTACATCCAGGATCTGGGGCGTGTAAACGGGGTGCGGTCCGTCGTCGAACGTCAGGTATACGGTCGTACCGTTCAAGGTCGGTCTGTCGCCCTCTGCCTTTACCCGGCTCGTGGGGGCGCTGGTCGCCGACTCCTGGGTCCCCCCGTCGTCGGTGAAGGTCACCGTCACCGTGATGGTCTTGCCCTCGTCGTCCTCGGTCAGCGTGTAGGTGGAGCCGTTGGCCTCCCCGATCTCCGTGTCCACATTCCCGTCATTTCTGACCCACTGGTAGCTGAACGTGGCGTGGGTCAGTCCGTCCTTGTCGGCTATCTGCGAAGTGTTCGCCGTCAGCGTCTTGCCCACCCTGGGTTGGCCGGTTATGGCGGGCTCGCCCGTGGTCGGACTGTTGACTGTGAACGAAATCGCATCGGTCTCCAGCACATCGCCGCCCCCATCCCGCTCCGAGTAGGCTGTCGCCCGCAGGGTGTAGGCACCCGCCGGCAGGATCTCTCCGTGCAGGCCGTCGGCGCCGTCCCCATACAGTGAATAGGGCGCGGCGTCCTCGGTCCGGGAAACGTCCTTCGCTCCCGTCAGTTCCAGCTTCACGCTGCCGATGGTCGCCCCAGGCTCGGCATCGGCCCGGATGGCGTAGATGCCGTCGGCCGGGTTTGGCAGGCCCACCTCATCGCCTTCGCTCAAGGTGGCCACCACGGTCTGGTCGGTGGCATCCAGCAGGGCGAATCCCGTCAGCAGCCCGGGGTCTGGCGCCACCACATGAGTCGCTTCGCTGGTCAACGTCTCCACGTTGTTCGCGTCGTCGGTGAAGCTCACCGTCACTCTGATGGTCTTGCCTTCGTCGTCTCCGGTAAGGGTGTAGGTGGGGTCCGTCGCGTCCTGAATGTTCGTGTCGTCAGCCATCCACTGGTAGCTAAACGCGGGATTGGTCAGACCGTCGGCGTCGGCGATGCCGGAGGTGTCCGCCGTCAGCGTCTGGCCCACCTGGAGCGTCCCGGTGATGGTGGGCCAGACCGCCGGCTGTTGCGCCGGTTGGCCCGCCGTCACGGTGAAGGAGACTTTCAGAGTCCCCAGTACATCACCATCCTGCTTGTAGGCCGTGGCTCTTAGTTCGTACGCTCCGGCAGGCAAGTTCTCGCCGGTAAGGTTACCCTCGCCTTCGTCCCCGTACAGGGAGTAGGGGAAGACCCCTTCTTCCTTGTTCCTCGTCTTGGCCCCGGTGAGGTCCAGCTCCACCTTGTGGATATCGCCGTGGTCGTCATGGCCGGAGTCGGTATCCACCCGGATGCCGTAGCTGCCGCTGGCCGGGTCCTCTAGGGTCAGGGTGCCGCCGTCTTCCAGCGTCCCCAACACGGTGTCGGGATTGCTGGATGTGTCCACCACCTTGAACACGGTCAGCGGACCGGGGTCCGGGGCCACCGGCCCGGTCGGTTTGCTGGTCAGCGATTCCTGGTGGCCCGAGTCGTCGGTGAAGGACACGCGCACCGTGATGGTCTTGCCCTCGTCGTCAGACACCAGGGTGTAGGTAGCGCCCGTGGCGCCCTGAATGTTCGCGTCCGCGCCTCCGTCGTTCCTGACCCACTGGTAGGTGAAGGCGGGGTTGGTTAGTCCGTCCTCGTCGGCGATGCCCGCCGTGTCCGTCCTCAGCGTCTCGCCCACCTGCGCCGTCCCAATGATGGTCGGAATAGCCGTCTGTACGGTTCCGGCGCCGTGCCCGTACACCTTGAGGCTCCATCCCTTGATGCTTCCTTCCTGGCCGGGCACGTGGTCGGTCAACCGCAGTGTCCACGTTCCCGTTGGGTCCTCGCCCAGATGTTTCGCTGAGCCGAAGCGGAAGGTATCGCGGAATTCGGCGTCGCGGACGGCTTCGTTCGGCTCCGTGAGCATGGACACCGTTCCGCTGGGGGACACGATTTCCACTCCCAGGTCGCGCAACGAAGGATGGTCGAACTCTATGCTGACCCCGACGAATTCGATGAACCCGGTCTCAGGTCCCAGTGTGAGGCTGTGGCTCACCGTAGTGGGTTCGGCTCCCTCCGCCGGGTCTGGGACGGTCAGTTCCAGCGCTCCCGATTCCGCGCTGTTGGTTTCCATGGGCGGCAGGTTGGTCCACGTCTTGGCCAGGTCCACGGCCGCCTTGGCGTCCACCACGCCGAAAGCGAACCTGGGGTGATAGGTGTAGCTCCGGTCGGTGGACCCGTATTGCAGGGCGCCAGTCTCCCACTCCGGCGCATCGGGGTTTACCTGACGGGCGGAGGCCGCCAGGATCAGTTTCACGTCGCGCCAGGTAAGGCTGCGGTTCTCATTCCGAACCAGCGCGACGACGCCCGATACGACCGGAGTGGCGTATGACGTGCCTTGAGTCCCTTCGTGGTAGTGGTCGTAAGCTGACGTGGTCAGGAGGCCGTAGGGTGCGCAAATCCACACGTGGCTTCCGTACGAGTAGTAGGGGCTTCCGTCCGACCTGATACCACAGACGTTGATGACGCCATAGAAGTTGGCGACCTCGGACAGGTTGGCGTTCAGTCCATCGTTGCCGACCCCGAATACGAAGGAGGTGCCCTTGCCGTGGAATCCCTGCTGGATGCCCTTCTCGATTGCCGATTCCCAATCGCTACCGATGAGGGCCGGGTATTCAGAGGATTTCCCGGCACTGCGTAACCCGGTACTGTGGTTGGATACGGCTGTGTCGAGCAGTTCGTGGGTGGCGGCCCTGGTTTGATCGTCCCAGGACCCGCTGTAGTGGCTGTAAATCGTTGCGCGGGGCGCTACGCCGCGCCCTCCGACAGTGTTGTCGCGGGCGGCGAGGACCCCGGCCACGGCTGTACCGTGAAGAAACATGGGTGAGAAGATAAGGCCATCTGAACGAGCAACGCTTCGGGCCATGTCAAAGTTATCGCGGAGGTCCTCATGCTCGAAATCAACGCCGCGGTCGACTATCCTGACCACAATCCCTTCGCCGAGGTTACCCTCGGCCCATACCGGTTCCACGTTGATGTCTGCGGCATCGTCCCCCCGGCCGTCGAGCATGCTCTGGCACCCGTAAAGGGGGTCATCGAAGTCCGTTTCTATGGCCGAGCACCGGTCAATGAATTCGCGGTATTCGTAATCGATGGTCCAAATTACAGAGTAGCTTGTATTCGTTTCCATCGCGTCGGGGAAGTAGTTATGGGGCTCGCTGACCACACGGAGGTAGTATGTGCCCGGTTCCAAGGAATACCGGCCTCCGTTGAATACGCCACCGAGGTAATCACATCGGGGCCGCGCGCACTTCCCATCGCTGTCGAACAGGGCGTAGCTGTGATAATAATACAGTCCGGTTATATCGGATCTACTGGTTACGAAGACACCTATATACCCTTGGTTGTCCTCGGTTACTTCCAGTTCGAAGTAGTCCACGTCAGTCCCAGGGTAAATCTTGCTTGTTTTGCTTGATGAACCGTAGGGTAGCGGGGTAGCAGTCTCCGGCGTGTCACCGTGCTGATCGGTGTACTTGATGCCGTTGTGGTCCTCCAGTTCCTCACAGTCGCACCAAAATGGGACTCCCGGATTTCTCTCCAGATACAGTCGCTTCAGGTTGTCGAGACCGCTGAAGATGCTTATGGGTAGTTCGGCCAGCTCGTTGAAGCGCAAGTCGAGTTCTTCAAGGTTGGAGAGGCCGGAGAAGACGCCGGCGGGCAGTTCTCTCAGGTCGTTGCGGGCCAGGTCGAGTTCTTTAAGGCTGTCGAGATCGCTGAAGATGCTGATGGGTAGTTCGGTCAGCTCGTTGAAGCGCAGGTGGAGTTCTTCAAGGTTGGAGAGGCCGGAGAAGACGCCGGCGGGCAGTTCGGTCAGCTCGTTTCCGGACAAGTTGAGTTCTTCAAGGTTGGAGAGGTCGGAGAAGACACCGGCAGGCAGTTCGGTCAGGTCGTTTCCGGACAAGTCGAGTTCTTCAAGGTTGGAGAGGCCGGAGAAGACACCGGCAGGCAGTTCGGTCAGCTCGTTGTTGGACAATCCTAGGTAAGCCACGTTGGAGAGGCCCTGAAAGTCACCGGGCTGCAACTCGGTGATGTCTTCGTACCACAGTCTCAGCGATGTAATGGAGAAGAGGTCAGATTCGGACACCGAGGCGCAGTCACTGTCAGCAGGTAGTTCCCAGAGGATGTTGCCACTGTTGGCTTTCAGCACGGTGAGGAGGATCTTGTCGCGGACCTGCTCGGTGCGGCCGCATATGACGCCGGAGCTTGGCGCGGGCGTGTCGTTCACCACCGGTTCGTCGCTGAACGACAAGGCGTCATTGCCCGCCGTGTCCTGGAGGCGCCGCTCCCCGGTATCCTGCGGCGCGGAGTAGCTCAATGTAACGCTGGCGTCCGGCGAGACCGCGGACCCCAGCGTAAGACTCACTGAGCTCCCGGACACGGTGACTTCGCCGACCCCGCGGGCAGTACCGGCGACCAGCACGCTGAACGTGGTCTTGTGAGGTTTGGAGTTCGCGTCCAGCGCCTCGTTGTAGGTCAGGGTGACAGTAGAACCGTATACCTGGGCCGTCAGGAGTTCCGGCGGGGCCGTGTCTCGCGGAGTGGCGGTGACCTCAGCCGCCTCGCCCTCGCCTACCCCGTTCACCGCCGCTACCTGGACGGTGTACTCGACTCCGTTGGTCAGACTCCGGACGGTGTACGAGAGGCCGTTCACCAAGGCCTCTCGCGACGGGTCGTACTCCTCGTTTCCCGACTTCCACTGTGCCTTGTATTCCCTGATGGCAGAGCCGCCATCCGAGGCGGGCGCCTCCCAGGACAGCGCCAGTTCCCCGTTCTCGTCATTTGAGACCCCCAGGTTCAGCGGAGGGCCTGGCGGAGATGCCACCTTATTGGTCGGGGCGCTGGTGAGCGTCTCCCGGTATCCATCCCTATCGGTAAAGGACACGCGCACGCTGATGGTCTTTCCTTCGTCGGCATCGGAAAGGGTGTAGGTAGAGTCTGTCGCGCCCTGGATGTCGTCCTTGTCCGAGGTTCCATCGTTCCAAATCCACTGGTAGCTGAACTTCACCCCGTCCAGGCCATTTTCATCCTGGATGTCCGACGTGGACGCCGTTAGTGTCTCTTGCACCAGAGGCTTGCCGCTTATGGTGGGAGCGCCCGTCGCATCAATGTTAGGCGGCACTACCACGACCACTGTCGCGGCGCTGGTGAGCGTCTCCCGGTATCCATCCCTGTCCGTAAAGGACACGCGCACGCTGATGGTCTTTCCTTCGTCTGCATCGGAAAGGGTGTAGGCAGAGTCTGTCGCGCCCTGGATGTCGTCCTTGTCCGAGGTTCCATCGTTCCAAATCCACTGGTAGCTGAACGTCGCCCTGTCCAGGCCATTTTCATCCTGGATGTCCGACGTGGACGCCGTTAGTGTCTCTTGCACCAGAGGCTTGCCGCTTATGGTGGGAGCGCCCGTCGCATCAATGTTAGGCGGCACTACCACGGCCTCTGTCGCGGCGCTGGGCACGGACTCTGCGTAGCCGCCCCGATCGGTGAAGCTCACCCGCACCTTGATGAGGCGGCCCTCGTCGGCGGCCACAAGGACGTAACTGGCGTCCGTCCCTCCCTCTATGTCCTCTTCATCGGTCCCGTCGATTGAAACCCACTGGTGATGGAACTTGACGCGGTCCAGGCCGTTCTCGTCCTCAATGCCGGATATGTCCGCCGTCAAGGTCTTGCCCACCTGGGCCGTACCGCTGATGGTGGGAACGCCGGTCGCAGTGCTGTTGGTCGGCTCAGGTACGTCGTCCCAGTTCCCGAAGTCTCCTCCCGTGGGATTGACAAGGAGATGTTCCGACCACTCTGACGAACCCAGTGAGTTCTTGGCGCGAACCCGGAAGTAGTAACGGCTCTCGGGGGTCAGACCCCTGATGATCGCTCCGGGGCCGTAGAATGCGATGCTAACGCCGTTGCCCGGCAGGTCGAACCAGTCGCTGTTGAAAGCCTGCACGTCATAGGACGCGGCCCCCGACACGTCGTTCCACTCCAGGTCCACCATGCCTTCGTAGACCGCGGTCGCCGTGGGCTTGTCGGGAACATCGGGAACCGCCTGCCGCCCATCAGCTTGGGCAGATGCGGGGAGAGGCACTTGGACCAATATGGCGAAGCCGATCAGAGCCAGCAGTCCGATGGCAGCCCGCAGAGCCAACCGCCCGTTTGCTGGCTGGCACTCAGGTTGGCCCCAGCGAAGGAGCATGGTGAGAGGGGCGCGGCGGTTGGATTGAGTCATGCTCCGCCCCTTCGCCTATCCAGTACGAAATCGGGAGGGGGATAGAATGATTGTGCTACCCTCGCTGGGAGGGCGGCCTCATGCGCGGTCGTCGCGTCGGCTGACGCCACCGCCGTGGCCGGGCGCGCTGCTTCCTGTACGGGCCGTCGAAGCCCTCCGTCGCTATGGACGGCGACCTCCGGCATCGCTGGGACCGACGGATAGTCTCTTCCCTGCTTGTGTTGCATCTTCCCCTGTCGGGCGGAACCCCGGATTGACGACCAGCCGTGCCGGTTTGGCTGCAAACAAGCACCGCCCACGGCTAACGTGGCGGCCCGAGTTTCCGGCTATCATCTGAACGGCGTCACCCATAAAAACAGTAAAGACTCTTCATCCACTTGGTAAGGCCGAAACGCTATTCTTCCAACGACACTTTGTTAGCTCTGTGGACACCAGTTTGCTACCTGTAATAGCGTATTGATTGCGCTGTGGTGTAATAGTGCTACTTCCGGCAGGTACAAAGCACTCTTGCGGACACAAGCAATGGTGGCTACATTTGTAGTCAAGTACACTCCGCCGTGACCACCAAACACCCCATGTTCTCACACGCATACAGGGGAGGAGATGTCTCAGGCGCATCACCAGAGCCGGGGCCTTCATCCAATCGGGACCGCAGCCGGCGTCTTTCGGACGGTTTCGAGTTTCACCCTTGGGCTGTAGCCGCATCATCGACGTGCCGGTTCCCTCCTGGGAACCTTGCATCGAGGGGGCGCATTCGGCCTGAGCACTCTCTCTGACCTACAGGCGCTCCCAGCCGAGCCGGGCAATTCGTGCCGGGTTTCGCGCTGGACGCTCCACTCGGTGAAGATATGGCCCAGGCCCAGGTCGTCGGCCAGATCAAGCAAGCGCCTTCTGATGAGCCAGGTTGGGCCGCACGCCCTTGCACCTCCAACGTCGTATGGTGAGGGGGTAGGTCCCGAGACGGCGGGCGATCTCCGCCCACGGCAGGCCGGACTCCTCCTTGAACCGCTCCAGGCGTTGTGGGAAGTCGCCGGGGAAAACGTGAGTCCTTCCGCTGTACTGTGTGCGCTGTCGCGGCATCGAGCCGCTCCTTCAAAGGCATGCGTTGGCGCTCTCTCCCTACGGGAGCGTCCAGGCCGTGCGGCAACCGCGGGACAGACGGGACCGGGGCGCTTCCGCCGCCGCCTGTCCGCTCCAAGAGAACGGGAGAAGCCCGGTCCGGGTGGGGCCAACCCCCGCTCCGACTTCCATGTGTGCGGGCTTTTTGCGTTGGCCGGGCCCCCCGGCGCCGCCGATGGAGCCGCTCCGCGCAGGGGGTCCCGCCGGTCCATCGTGGCTACGGCGAAGGTTCTTCCGCCGTTATATCGAGCCAGTTGGACTTCTTGCCCTCCCCGTGGGAATTCACCGCCGCCACCCGGTAGCGGTACTCCACGCCTTCCTCCACGTTGTCATCGGTGTAGGCCATGGCCGCGCCGGCCGCGTCGATGGTGGCGTACTTCGACAATGCTTGTCCGTTCATGCTGCCGTTCTGGAGGATGCCGCGGTAAACCACGTATTCGACAACGGCGGGGCCGGTAGGCGCTTTCCAGGTCAGCTGTATCTCCTGCGTCGTGGCCTTGCCGGCGAGGCTTTGCGGCTTGCCGGGCAGGGCCGTCACCGCATCCGTCGCGGCGCTGGGCAACGATTCCTCGTTGTTCGCGTCGTCGGTGAAGGACACGATCACCTTGATGGCCTTGCCCTCGTCCCTATCGGCCAGGGTGTAGGTGGGGTCCGTCGCGCCCTGGATGTTCGCGTCGTCGGCCATCCACTGGTAGCTGAAAGTCACGTTGTCCAGCCCGTCCTCGTCGGCGATGCCCGAGGTGTCGGCAGTCAGTGTCTGGCCCACCTGGGCCGTGCCGCTGATGGTGGGCTGGCCGGTGGCCGGACTGTTGGGGGGCGGTCCAAGTATGACTCTTGCGACGCCGACGGACAGCATCCTGCCGTCCTCGGTGCACACCGCCCCCGCCGCGTCGCAGTCGGCGGCCGGTGACAGCGACACCGTCACCATGGCGTCGGACTCCGGCGTCAACCGGACCTCCCACAGGTCGCTGCGGTCGTCCACCCGGCTGACGGCCACGGCGGCGTTGGTCACCTCCAGGGCATGGTCCCGCAGCGCCTCCGGGGTGGTGGACACCGCTTCGCTGAACACCAGCCGGAAGGCAAACGGCGTCCCCGCTCCGCCGTGGCCCGCCTCCGGCAGGCCCTCGAACCGCGCCGTCAGCGGCTCCGTCTCTTCCTCCTCCTCTTCCTCAACGTTCAGCTCGCCGCTCCCCGGCTCCGCGGATGCCGCCGCCCTCACCGTGAACGACACCTCCAGGGTGTCCTGCACGGCGTACGTCCTGTTGGGGCCGCCGTATGCCTTCGCCTTCAGCTTGTACGAGCCCGCGGGCAGGGCCATTCCCTCGCCCCCCGCCAGCAGGTACGGCGCCTCGTCGTCGGTGGCCTCCGCCCTCTTCTTTCCGGTGAGCTCCAGGTGCACGCTGCCGGTCAGTTCGCCCTCGACCAGCTCCGCGCGGATGGCGTACGACCCGCCGTCGGGATAGGCGAGCTCGACCGTGGCGCCGTCCGTCAGCGCCGCCAGCAGCCCCTGCGACGATCCGTCTGCGTCCAACAGCGAGAAGCCGGCCAGCACCCTGCGCACCTCGGTGCGCTCCGCCAGCGACGCCTCTCGCCACGGACCCACCGCCGGGCCATCGCTGTCGTAGGGCCGTACGCGGACCGTTATCCGCTGGCTGCGCTCCACACCTTCGTCGGTCGTCGGCACCGTTTCGCTGATCGGTATCGTATAGGCCGTCTCCTCGGTCCGCTTCTCCCGCGAGTAGGTCGAGCCCTCCTGACTGTGCACCCGCCCGTACTTCTCGTCCGGGCCCCAGCGCCACTGCACCTGGTAGTCCGTCGCCCCGGGGACGGCGCTCCAGGTCACGCGCGGGTAGTCCCTGGCCTCCGGCGCCACCGTCAGCGAGCCCACCGGGTCCAGGGTCTCCGGCGCCGTCATCCGCACCTTCAGCAGATGGCCCCTGAACAACAGCACGTCCCACGAGCTGTATCCCGGCCTCTGCGCCGCCACCGTGTGCCGTACCGTCGCATCGAACGGCGCGACCAGCATCAGGTCGGAATCCCCCGGCCCGCTCAGGGTGATCAAGCGCCATTCGCCCGGCTTGCCGTCGTCCGCGCAGGTCCACATGTGCCCGTTCGGCGACGCCTCAAGGGCGATGTGCTGCGGCACGTCGCGCTGTTCGTACGCGCTGAACCCCTCCAGCCAGACCTGCTTCCCGCCCGTGCACGCGCCGGGGCGCACCCAGAACGTCGCCGTGCCGCCCAACGGCAGCGTCACGACCGGGTCGGCGTCAACGACGCCGTCCCCGTTGTCGTCCACCTCTATCAACGGCCCCGTGGGCCGGGTCGGCACCTCGTCGTCGACGACCGTGATCGTCGTCGGCGGGTCGTTGTCGAATTTGATAGAGTCGGGAACACCGCTGCCGATCAGCCGTACCTCAAAGGTCTGGTCGGGCTCGAAGCGGCTGTTGTCGATGCTCGTGACGGTGAAAGTCGTTCTGCTCTGCCGCCCGAGGCCGACAATAGAACTGGATTTCTCGAATTCGTCATGGCTGCTGTACTTCTCGTTTCCCCGGATGCTCACGACCACGTTGAATAGGAACTCCACCAACTGGTCCACGACCAGCCTTCCCTCGAACTCCTCCCCTTCGTTCATCACTATGTCCATCATGCTCACCGTCGCCTCGTCGTCGTTGCGAATGTCAACCGCTTGCCCAGTGAAGAGTCTGTCCGGCACCGTGACGTACGACGGGAGCGTCGTCGGGTCGAGAATCGTCAGTTCCAGATTCTCATTCTTCTCTACGATCTCTTCATTGATGATCTCCAGGGTGTTCGACACGGTGAGGACATAGTGCCCGTTATCGAGCACGAAGTCCGCCGCCTGGAAGACGAAGCGCGGTGAGGGCCACCGGTAGTCCTCTCCAGCCGAAGCCGTGCCGTCCACTGCGTCCAGGGTGATCTGGAAATCCTCGGTCGGCTTGACGTTTCCCTCCGTTTGCGCCCGCAGACCGATGCGCACGGAGCCGACGCCCTCGGAGACCAATATCTCGTCATTGTTTGCGCTTACGAAAATGTCGCTGTCCACGTCGAGTGACAGGGTGATCGCCAGCGGCATGCCAACGCCCGGGGTCCCGCTGCCGGGGGGCGACCACTCGCTGTCGCCTTCGTCGTTGGTGGCCCGCACCTCCACCTGGTAGAGCGAGTCGGCGTCCAGCCCGCCGATGGTGTCCGTGAGTCCCGTCACGTCCTGCGGGCCGTCAATATAGTTGCCGGTGGTCCCCTTGCGGTATTGCAGGTCGTAGGAGTCGATGGCCGGCTTGCCGCTGTTGCCAGGGGCGGTCCACGTTACAGACAGGCTGTCGCTGCTGCCGTCCACGGCCGAGACCGTGGGGGCTGCCGGGGCCGAGGGCGGCTCGGCCACGTCGGTCACGGTCACGGTGATGGCCTGGTCGGTCGTCAGCGCACGGTCGCCCGTCCCCCCGGTGGCGGTGACGGTCACCAGATAGACGTTGTTGCCATTGGCGTCGGCGGGGTCCTCGTGGTCGGGCGCCGCCGCAAAGGTCAGCGCGCCGCCGGACGCGTCGATATCGAACTTCGCCTGGTCCACGCCGCCGGTGACGGCATAGGTCACCGTGTCCACGGCGTCGGGGTCCGCGGCCATCACCGTGCCGGCGTCCGTCTGGTTCTCTTCCACCGAGAAGGACGCGGCGCTGGAGAACGCCGGCGGGTTGTTGGTGATGGCCTGGTCGGAGACCCGGAACACAGGGGAGAGGCCATAGACGTATCTGTTGTTGGTCCTGCTTATCGTGTCGCTCTCTATGGGGCCGTGGGCGCTGTCACTGCCGTTGGGGCTGCCCTGCATGACCCAGTGATTGCCGGAATTGCCCAGGGCGCGGCTTTGGGTGCCGCCGGTGTTCATCGCTTCCGTACCGTCTTGTGCGCTGCCCGTCCAGATCTTCCAATTGGCGCCAATGGTCACAGACGCGCCGGTCTCCCATCGTCCCGCGGCCTCCTCGTCCCAGTCGCCGTCGTAGAAGTCGGCGTAGTTGTCGGCCACCTTGGCGCCGCCCAGCCAGTAGATGGGCACGCCCGTGCCCGTCGTGCCGGTGTTGTCCCGGGCATCGACGGCTTCGGTGCTGCCGAGCATCCGGAAGGTTGCGCTGTGGGCCTGGATGTCCGCATGGCCGGCCGCGGCCAGATTCTGAACGAAGGTGTTGTAGTCGGCGATGTCCGAGGAACTCGCGTTTCTGTTGCTTGTCCCGATGAACAGCAGCCGGAAGCTGTCGCCCGCGCCGAGGCCGCTGGGTATCAGGCTCCAGGTCGTCGGGACGAGGGACGGCTCGTACACGACGGTAACGAAAAGCTCCGCCAACGCGGAGTTGAGGTTGCCGGGCTCGTCGGTCACCGTGTCCGGGGGCAGGCTGATACCCACCCGGTCATTGTCGGGCGTCTCCGCCGCCGTGACGCGCACGGTCCAGACCGGGTCCGCCTCGGTCCCGGTGAGCGAACCCGCTACGAGCGTGCCACCCGCCACGCCGATGTCGGCCTCGGTAAACCCTGTGACCGGCTCGCTGAAGGTGAAGGTCGCCGTGAAGGTGCTCTTCCGCACCACGGTCTCGGGGGCCGTGATCGTCACCTTCGGCGGCAGGGTATCCACCCGCACCGAGAGCACCTCCGACGCCTCGTTGCCGTTGGTGTACTCCTCGGCACGCACCGCGTCGGCCAGGATCTGCACCGTCAGATCGCCTTCATAGGAATCCGGCGGACGGATCTCGGTGGACCAGGTCGTGTCCGCGCCGGAGATGGAGCGCACCTCGCCCCGGTCAACCGTGACATCGTCTATCCTGAAGTGCCACAGCGGGTCGCCCTCCAGGTTTCCGGATTGGGTCTGGACCGACAGGTTGAACTCGATACCGACGTTGAAATCTCCCGTCACCGGCTGCTGCGGGGGACCGGCAAGTGTCACCGTCAAGTCACGCAGGTCCACGCTGAATTCACGCTGCGCAGCCTGGTTCCCCCCTTCGATGACGTTGGCGCGCAACGACACGGTCAGTGTGCCTTCCGACCCGCTGTATTGGCTCTCGTCGGCGGTGACGGTGAACACGTAGTAGTTGTGTCCGCTGTTCGGGTTGCTGGCGCACGAGACAAATGCCTCCACCAGGCACCGCACGTTCGAGGCCATGCCGTGTTCCACCTGAATCGCGTCCAGGATGTTCTCGCTCAGAAAGACCGGCTTCCCCAGATTCTGGAAGATGAACCACATCTCGAACTGCCGGCCCGTTCTGCCGATGGTGGGCATCCTGTCTTCTTCGATGTGGAACAGGAACGAGCGCGGTCCGGGCTCGATACTCACGGACGCCACGTCCGACGCCGTGCCCGGCCCTCCCGCGTCGATCGCGGAGACCCGGAAGTGATATGTCGTCGCCGGCAGCACGTCCGTGTACCGGTAACTCGTGTCGGTGGAGTTGGTGTTGGCCACCGCGTCGGTCCAGGTCGGATCGTCGCCGGTTGACACCTCGATCCGGTAGCCGGTGATCGCGGTGCCGTCGGAGACCGGCGCCGTCCAGCTCAGGTCAATCGCCGTCCTCCCGTCTGCGGCCGCATTCAGCTCGGTCGGCGCGCCCAGGCCGGCCACCACGTCATTCACCGTCACGGTGATGGTCTGCATGACCGTCAGCTCGCGGTCGCCCGTGCCGCTCGTCGCGGTGACGGTCACGAGGTACACGTTGTTGCCCGCGTCATCGGCCGGGTCCGTGCTGGCCACGTCCGCGGGCATCTCGTAATCGG
Organism: Dehalococcoidia bacterium; assembly: GCA_965220625.1. Lineage (GTDB taxonomy): Bacteria > Chloroflexota > Dehalococcoidia > Lucifugimonadales > UBA3495 > VXOI01. Next base: position 676,140 of record CBDCQN010000001.1, on the reverse strand, counting down.
GTGCGGTCGTGAAGCGCAGCACGCCGGTCGTCTCGTCAATCTGGAACTGCGCGCTGTCGGCGCCGCCGGTGATCGCATACCTCACCGCGTCGCCGGCGTCGTCATCGGTGGCCTCCACCTTGCCAACGATGGTCTCGTTCTCGTTCACCGAGAAGACGTCGGCGCTCGCGAACGCCGGCGGGGTGTTGGTGACGACCTGGCCCTCGACCCGGAACACGGGGGAGAGGCCGTAGAGGGGGCGGGCGGTGGAGCTGGTGTAAGCATTGTTGCTGCGGAGGGGGCCGTTGCCAGAGGTGGAGGAATTCGGTCGCCCGACCCGCACGCTACTGCTGGCGCCCAGCGCTCTAGAGGACATACCGGTGAACGACTCCGTGCCGTCGTGGTCGCTGCCGGTAAGGGGCCAATCGGTGTCTAGGGAGATGCTGCGGTCGCTGCCGGACTCGTCCTTGGCGTTGGCCTCGTCGTCCCAGTCCCCGTCGTAGAAGTCCTTGTATTCGTCGGCCACCTTGCTGGCGCCCAGCCAGTAGATGGGCACGCCCAGGTCGCTATCGTCATCGGTCCCAGCCGTGTCGTCGCCCGTGTACCTGGTGGCCGTGTTGTCCCGGGCGTCCACGTCGGCGGTGCTGCCGACCACACGGAAGGTCGAGCCGTAGACCTGGATGTCCGCATGGCCTGCGGCGGCGGCGGTCTGGACTAAGGTGTTGTAGTCGGTGATGTCGGAGGAAGAGGCGTTGCGGGTGGTGGAGGAAATGAAGATGAGGCGGAACTCGGCGCCCGCGCCCAGGCCGCTGGGTATCAGGCCCCAGTCCGCGGAGACCACGTAGCAGCCGTCGACGAGGGAGCACCCGGTACCGATAGCGTTGCTGACGGCGGGGACGCCTCCTTCACCGGTGGTGAAGTTCGCGGCGTCGTTGCCGGCCGCGTCCTGGACCGCGACGGGGTCGTCGCCCGAAGTGGCGTCGACGTAGGCCACCGTCACCGCCTGGCTGCTGGTCACCGCGCTGGCCAGTCCGAGGGTCACCGCGTCGCCGCTGGCCGTGGCGGTGCTGACCGCCGGCGCCGTGCCCGTGTCCACGCTGACCGTGAAGGCGCTCGCCGCGGCGGTGGTCGCTGACAGGGACTCGCTGAAGATGATGATGACGGAGCTGCCGTCGTCCGAGGTCGCCGCGAACTCGGGCGTCGGCAGCACGCCGTCCACGTTGTGGCCCGACTGGGTGCCCTGCAGGGGGTAGTCTAGATTGGCGTCGGTCCCGCCGCTGGACTGGATCGTGCCGCCGTTGAGCTCCAGCTCGTCCGCGGCGATGTAGATCCCGTTGTCGTCGAAGTCGCCCGCTAGCACGACGTAGGTAAACTGCACGACGGCGGCCCCGGTGCCGGTTAAGTAATCCGCCCACTTCAGGTGCTCGTCTTCGCCGCCGCCGACCCGCAGCTGGATGCGCGGCGCGCCCGTGACCGTGACCGCCTGGTCGAAGGTCACCGTGACCTGGATCGTGTCGCCGATGGCGTAGGTGTCGTCGTCGCCCGGTTCGGAGGTGACGTCGACGTCGCTGACGGCCGGGGCCGCCTGCGCGGCGTTCGTGGTCCCGCTGCCCGCGCTCGACCACACCCCGTCGCCCTCGTCGTTGGTGGCCCGCACCCGCACCTGGTAGGCCGAGTCGGCGTCCAGCCCGCCGATGATGGTCGTGGTGTCGGTCACGTCCTGCGGGCCGTCCATAAAGTTGCCGGTGGTCCCTTTGCGGTATTGCAGGTCGTAGGAGTCGATATCCGGCTTGCCGGAGTTGCCGGGGGCCGTCCAGGTCACCGACAGGCTGTCGCTGCTATCCGAGACGGCCGAGACGGTGGGGGTTGCCGGGGCCGAGGGGGGCTCGTCCACGTCGGTCACGGTCACGGTGATGGCCTGGTCGGTCGTCAGCGCACGGGCGCCCGTCCCCCCGGTGGCGGTGACGGTCACCAGATAGATGTTGTTGCTATCGGCGTCGGTGGGGTTCTCGTGGTCGGGCGACGTGGGAATGGTCAGCAGGCCGCCGGTCGCGTTGATCGAGAATAACGCCCGGTCCGCGCCGCCGGTGATGGCATAGGTCACCTCATCCCCGTCGTCGGCGTCCATGGCCGTCACCTGGAACGAAATCGTCTGGTTCTCTTCAGTCGAGAATTCGGCGCCGGTGGTGAATGCCGGCGCGGTGTTGTCCTGCGCCTCCACGGTGATCGTCACCGTGACGGAGGCGGAGCGTGCTCCCGCGCCGTCGTCGGTCGCCGTCAGCGTGAGCATGATCGTCTGGGCTGCGTCGGTGGCGTCTGGCGCGGTCCAGGTCGTGTCCAGCGCGCCGGCGTCGGCGAAGGAGCCCCCGCCGTCGCTGGTCCAGGCGTAGGTCAGCGTGTCGCCCTCCGGGTCGGTGGCCGTCCCGTCCAGGGTCACCGCGCCCCCGCCCGCCACGCTCGCGGGGTCGGCGGTTGCCGAGACCTCCGGCGCCTGGTTCCCGCGCACCGTGATTGGCACATCGGCAAAGGCCGACCCGGCGGAGTCGCGGACCTGGAGTGCCAATGTATATGCAAGATCGCTGGAGCTGGCGGGAGGGGCGGTCCACACCGGGTTGGGGGCCGTTGTGCTGCTGAAGGTGCCGAAGGAGGACTCCCATTTATAGTTCACCGTGCCAACGGGCCCCGTCACCGTGGTGCCCAGCTGGACCGTCCCGCCGCCGTTCACCGTCGTGGGGTCGGCCGTCACCGTCACCGCCAACTGCGACTGCGCCTTCACGGTGACCACGACCGTGACGGAGGCGGAGCGTGCTCCCGCACCGTCGTCGGTCACCGTCAGCGTGAGCATGACCGTCTGGGCTGCGTCGGTGGCGTCGGGCGCGGTCCAGGTCGTGATCAGCGCGCCGTCGTCGTCGAAGGAGCCCCCGCCGTCGCTGGTCCAGGCGTAGGTCAGCGTGTCCCCCTCCGGGTCGGTGGCGGTGGCGCTCAGGGACACGCTTCCCCTGCCGACGATTTCGGTGGCAATGCTCCCCAGCACCACCGTGGGCGGCTGGTTCTCCCGCACCGTCACGTCCGTGGAGAAGGCGGTCTCGCCCACCGTATCGGTGACGGTGAGGGTCAGGGTCACCGTCTGGTCCGCCGTGGCGGCGGCAGGGGCCGTCCACCTGGTGCTGGCCGCCGAGGCGTTGGCGAAGGCGCCGCCCCCGCTGCTGGTCCACGCATACGTCAGGGCGTCGTTCTCCGGGTCGGCGACGCTGCTGGTGAGCTGCACGTCCTTTCCGCCCAGCACCGTCTCCGGCTGCGCCGACACGGACCCCGCCGGGGCCTCGTTGGCGCGCACGGTGAGCGACAGCGTTTGCGTGGTGGAGCGCGTGCCCGCGCCGTCGTCGGTGACGGTCAGGGTCAGCGTCACCGGCTGGTCCTGCCTGGCGGCGTCCGGGGCCGTCCAGCTCGTCTCCAGCGCGCCGGCGTCATCGAAGCTGCCCCCGGCGCTGCTGGTCCAGGCATAGGTCAGGCCGTCTCCCTCGGGGTCGGTGGCCGTCCCGTCCAGGGTCACCGCGCCCCCGCCCGCCACGCTCGCGGGGTCGGCGGTTGCCGACACCTCCGGCGCCTGGTTCCCGCGCACCGTGATCAGCACGGTCGCTTCGACCACCCCGCCGGAGTTGGTGACCCTGAGAGTCAATGTCACAATGATGTCGCTGACTGCGGCGTCCCCGGCGGTCCAGACCGGGTCGGGGATGGATGTGCTGCTTAACGTGCCAAAGCCGGATGCAAACCAGAGATAGGTCACGTCGCCAACGGCCCCCGTCACCGTGCTGCTCAGCTGGACCGTCCCGCCGCCGCCCACCGTCGTGGGGTCGGCCGTCACCGTCACCGCCAACTGCGCCTTCACGGTGACCACGACCGTGACGGAGGCGGAGCGTGCTCCCGCGCCGTCGTCGGTCACCGTCAGCGTGAGCATGACCGTCTGGTCGGCGTCGGTGGCCTCGGGCGAGACCCATAAGGTGTTCAGCGCCCCGGCGTCGCCGAAGGAGCCCCCGCCGTCGCTGGTCCAGGCGTAGGTCAGCGTGTCCCCCTCCGGGTCGGTGGCGGTGGAGCCGACAAGGGACAGGCTTACGCCGCCGGGGACTTCGGTGGGTATGTTCCCCAGCGCCACCGTGGGCGGTTGGTTCTCCCGCACCGTCACGTCCGTGGAGAAGTCGGTCTCGCCCACCGTATCGGTGACGGTGAGGGTCAGGGTCACCGTCTGGTCCGCCGTGGCGGCGGCAGGGGCCGTCCACCTGGTGCTGGCCGCCGAGGCGTTGGCGAAGGCGCCGCCCCCGCTGCTGGTCCACGCATACGTCAGGGCGTCGTTCTCCGGGTCGGCGATGCTGCTGGTGAGCTGCACGTCCTTTCCGCCCAGCACCGTCTCCGGCTGCGCCGACACGGACCCCGCCGGGGCCTCGTTGGCGCGCACGGTGAGCGAGCGCGTTCGCGTGGTGGAGCGCGTGCCCGCGCCGTCGTCGGTGACGGTCAGGGTCAGCGTCACCGGCTGGTCCTGCCTGGCGGCGTCCGGGGCCGTCCAGCTCGTCTCCAGCGCGCCGGCGTCATCGAAGCTGCCCCCGGCGCTGCTGGTCCAGGCATAGGTCAGGCCGTCTCCCTCGGGGTCGGTGGCCGAGGCGGTCAACGACACCTCGTCCCCGCCGTCCACGTGGGTGGCTGTCGTCCCCAGGGACACCTCCGGCGCCTGGTTCCCGCGCACCGTGATTGGCACACCAGCACCGGCATTCGTGGCATCGTCGACGACGAGGAGAGTCAAGGTCAAAGTGCTGTCTCCGACTTTGGCGTCAAAGGCGGTCCACACCGGGTCGGGGATCGATTCGCTGCTGAAGGTGCCCAAGCCTTCTGCGTCCCAGGTATAGTTCACCGTGCCAACGGCCCCCGTCACCGTGCTGCTCAGCATGACCATCCCGCCGCCGTTCACCGTCGTGGGGTCGGCCGTGATCGTCACCGCCAACTCCTCGGCGCGGGTCACGGTCACCGCGTAGGTCTGCGTGGTGGTCCCGTCCTCTGCCGTCACCGTCACCAAGACCGACGTATCGCCGACGGCGAGCGCGACCTGGTGGCCGTCCGCCGTGTCGTCGGCATCGGCGGGGACGATCGCGACCGTGGCGCCGTCGTGGGTCGCCGTCGCCGTGACCGTGGTCGAGGCCACATCGTTGCCGACATTCCCCGTGTAGGTCAGCGTGTCCGCAGCGAAGTTGGGCGAAAGCGTGACGCCGCTCAGCGACAACTCGCTCAGCGTCGCGTCGGTGGACGTGACGGCCGTGCCCTCGACCACGAACACCCCTGACAGGCCGTAGAGGGGGCGGGCGTTGGTGTTGTTCGTTGTAGTGGTGCTGCTGAGGGGGCCGCGGCCAGGGGTGGAGGAGTTCAGTCGCCCGACCCGCACGCCACTGGCGCCCAGTGCCCTCGATGAGTTGTTGAAAAACTCCTCGGTGCCGTCGTGCTGGCTGCCGGTAATGGGGTAATCGGCGATTTCGGTGGTGCTGCGGTTGCTGCCGGACTCGTCCTTGGCGTTGGCCTCGTCGTCCCAGTCCCCGTCGTAGAAGTTCTCGTAGTCGTCAGCGACCTTGGCGCCGCCGAGCCAGTAGATGGCCACGCCCTTGTCGTCGTCGGTGTAGGTGGTGGCCGTGTTGTCGCGGGCGTCCACGTCGGCGGTGCTGCCGACGACCCTGAAATCAGAGCTGTAGTCCTGGATGTCGGCATGGCCTGCGGCGGCGGCGGTCTGGACGAAGGTGTTGTAGTCGGCGATGTCGGAGGAAGAGCCGTCGCGGGTGGTGGAAGAGAGGAATATCAGCCGGAAGCGGTCGCCCGCTCCGAGGCCACTGGGTATCAGGCCCCAGGTCGTCGGGACGAGCGTCTCCGCGGACTCATCCACGTCGGTGATGTTGATCGTCACGGCGGTGGTGTCGGTACCTTGTTCGTTCCCGTCATCGGCCTTGACCGTCACCAGATAGGACTCCCGCTCCTCGAAGTCGTAGGCGACCCCCGACTTCGTCCGGATCTGGCCGCTTGCGGCGTCGATCTCGAACGACGCGGCGTCGTATCCCTCCAGGGTGTAGGTCAGCGTGGCGCCGGGATCGCTGTCGGTCGCCACGACCGGGTCTCCGACGCTCGTGCCGGCAGCGCTGTTTTCCGGCACTTCGCGCGTCGCGTATTCCGCCGCGAATGCCGGTGGGGCGTTGCTGTCGGGGTCGCCGTTCGGGGCGCCGCGCACCTGGATCTTCATCGCGCCCGCTGCGTCTGGCACGTCCCATGGGTGCCCGATCCCCGTTTTTCTCTTCTGGGCCGGGGCATCGATGGTCCAGCCAGGGGCTCCGCCGGCGTCGATGCCGTGGCGCAGCCGTGTTTTGATAAACCGGGGTCCGCCCTTGTTGAGTCCGTCTGTGCGGTCGGCGTCCCAAACAAAGACCACCCAATACGTCGTGTTCGGGTCCAGCGTGGCGCCGGCAGGGGCGGTGAACGCCAACAGCCCATTTTCCAACGTTGGCACCGCCGGCGTCGTGCCTCCGCCGAACTCTTCCGGGTTGGTCAGCGTGTAGAGCGCCGTGGCGCCGGGCGAGCCGGCGCTGTCCGCTCGCACCGTGACCGTCAAGGCGCCCGCCGCGAGTGTCCCGCCGGCGTTCCGCATGGCAATACTCTCGAGGCTGTAGCCTTCCGTGTTGGACCCCGTATCGAAGGCCTGGGCCCAGTCCAACTCGATTGTCTTGGTCGTCAGGAGGTTGAACGCCTCCGTGAGGTTGGCGACCAGCACATCCGCGTGGGTGGCGCCCGTGCCGGGGCTCGACCAGGCGCCGTCGCCCTCGTCGTTTGTGGCCCGCACGTGCACCTCGTAGGCCGAGTTCGCGTCGAGCCCGGTAATGGTGGCCATCTTGCCGGTCTGGTCCTGCGGGCCGTCCGTAAAGTCGCCGGTCGTGCCCTTGCGGTATTGCAGGTCGTAGGAGTCGATGTCCGGCTTGCCCGCGTTGTCGGGCGCCAGCCAGCGCACCGACAGGCTGTCGCTCGTGCCGGCGACGGCCACGACCGTGGGGACGGCCGGGGCCGCGGGCGGCTCGTCCACGTCGGTGATGTTGATCGTCACGGTGATGGTGTCGGCGCCGCCATAATTGTCGTCGGCCTTGACCGTCACTGAGTAGCTGCTGTTCGCCTCGTGGTCGTAGGTCACGTCGGCCTTCGTCTGAATCTGGCCGGTAGACGCGTCGATGATGAAGGAGGCGGCGTCGGTTCCCTCCAGGGTGTAGGTCAGGGCGTCGCCGTCGGTGTCGGCTGCGGTGACCGCGTTTCCGACGTCCGTGCCCGCGGGGCTGTTCTCCGCCACGTCGCGCGTCGCGCTGTCGGCGGAGAAGGCCGGGGCTGCGGTGGCCCTGGCTTCTCCGACAAGGAAGACCTGGGAGAGCGCATAGAGGGGCCTCAGGGTAGCATTTCCAGTGGTTTGAGCACTCGACAGAGGGCCTTCGCCACTCGCGGTGGAATTCAATTTCCCCAATCTTGTATGGAGTCCAGCCGAACCGAAGGCCCTACTGGTCGTGCCGTCGAAAGCCTCCGTCCCGTCGTGGTTACTGCCTGTGAGTACATTCCAAAGGAGGTCAATGAGACCAAGCCTTAATCCCGCCTCGTTCGAGATAACCGATTCGGTGGCCCACGATCCGTCGTAGAAGTCCTCGTAGTCGTCGGCGACCTTGTTGACGCTGTTCAGCCAGTAGATGGGCACGCCCTTGTCGTCGGCGGTGTAGGTGGTGCGGGTGTTGTCGCGGGCGTCCACGTCGGCGGTACTGCCCACCACTCTGAACCCGGCGCTGTATTGCCGGATTCCAGGATGCCCGGCTGCGGCAGCGTTCTGGACGAAAGTGTTGTAGGTGGTGATGTGGTTGAAGTTGGAGGTGCTTGTCCCCGAGGTGAGGAACAGCAGCCGGAAGCGGTCGCCGGCGCCCAGCCCATGCGGGACCAAGCTCCAGTTGGACGGGACCGTCGTCTCCGCCAACTCCTCGGCCTCAGCCCGGGTCACGGTCACCGCGTAGGTCTGCGTGGTGGTCCCGTCTTCGGCGGTCACCGTCACCGAGACCGCCGTTTCGCCGACGTCGAGCGTGACCTGGTGGCCGTCCGCCGTGTCGTCGGCATCGGCGGGGAAGATAGCGACCGTTGCGCCGTCGTGGTTCGCCTTCGCCGTGACCGTGGTCGAGGTCACATCGTTGCCGACGCTCGCCGTGTAGGTCATCGTGTCCGCAGCGAAGCTGGGCGACAGCGTGAAACCGCTCAGCGACAACGCGCTCAGCGTCGCGTCGGTGGACGTGGGCGGCTGGTTCTCGGCCGCCGGCAGGCCGTAGGCGTACAGCTTGTCGTCTCCCTGGTCCACCACCCACAGCGTGGCGCCGTCGGACCATATGCCTGCCGGATGGTCATTTCCCTCCTCCAAGTCGAAGCTCCTGGCAGAGCCGTACGCCATGTCGGACATGCTGTAGGAAAAGACCTTCTCTGCGGCCAAGGTTATGTCCGCCACGAACATATCAATGCCGTCGGACCATATGCCCCGGGAGAACGCGTTGCCGGCGTCCAGCGTGTTGAAGTCGCTGTCCGCGTCCCGCGTTCCGTACTCGTCTTCGGGGGTGCCCGGGTCATTGACGCGCTTGTACGCGAACAGCTTATCGTCGGCATCGTCCGACACCCAGATGGTCCGGTCGTTGCCCCAGAGTCCTTGGGGATTCCCATTACCAGCCGCCAAGGCGATGTCCTTGCTGTCGTCGCGGGCCTTGTCGTCCATGTTGTAGGCGTAGACCTTTTTGGCGAATGGGTCCAGGACGAACATGGTTCCCCCGTCGGACCAGATGCGCGAGGGCGAATTGTTGCCGGCGTCGGCCAGGGTGTCGAAGTCCTTGTCCTCGTCGCGGAGGCCGGTCGAGCGGGCGTAGGCGTATATCCTGTCGTCGGAAGTGTCCGACACCCAGATGGTGTCGTCGTTGCCCCAGATGCCTCCGGGCGCGGCGTTGTCCTCGTGCAGGCCGAAGTCGTCGTCGATGATGGGAGCGGGCGGGGACACCAGGACATCCACCGTCGCGGTTCCGGTCTCGCCCTCCGTGTCGGTGACGGTGAGGGTCAGGGTCACCGTCTGGTTCGCGACGGTGGCGTCCGGGGCCGTCCACGTGGTGCTCAGTGCCGTAGTGTCGGCGAACGTGCCCCCGCCGTTGCTGGTCCACGCGTAGGTCAGCGTGTGGCCCTCCGGTTCGGCGGCCGTGCCGGTCAGCGTCAGAGAGTCTCCGCTGACGACGTGCAACGGGAACGCCTCCACCGACACCGCGGGCGGGGAGGGCGGGTCGTAGGTGTACAGCTTGTTGTCGTCGACGTCCACCACCCACAGCGTCCCGTCGTCGCCCCAGACGCCTGCCGGCTCGCTGTTATCGTCATCCAGGTTGAAGCTCCTGGCAGGCCGGTGCGACATGTCGGACATGCTGTAGGCAAAGACCCTGCCGTATAACAGGGTATCTGCCACGAACATGTCGGTCCCGTCGGACCAGATGCCTTTGACGTTTGTGTTGCCGGCGGCGCCCAGCGTGTTGAAGTCCCTGTCAGTGTCCCGCATCCCGTACTCGTCTGCGACGCGCTTGTACGCGAACAGCTTATCGTTGTAATTGTCCGACACCCAGATGGTCTCGCCGTTGCCCCAGATGCCTTGGGAATTATCATTGTCAGCCGCCAGGGCGATGTCCTTGCTGTCGTCGCGGGCCTTGTCGTTCATGTTGTAGGCGTAGACCCTATGGTCGAATGAGTCCAGGACGAACATGGTTTCGCCGTCGGACCAGATGCGCGTGGGCGTATTGTTGCCGGCGGCGTTCAGCGTGTTGAAGTCCTTGCCCTCGTCGCGGACGCGGGTCGAGCGGTCGTAGGCGAAGATCTTGTCGCCGTCGTCCGTTTGAAGCGGCGAGTTCGACACCCAGATGGTGTCGGCGTTGCCCCAGATGCCTCTGGCGTTAGAGTTGTCGTAGTGCAGGTCGAAGCCGCCGGTGATGGGAGCGGACACGACAACATCCGCCGTGGCTGTCCTGGTAGCGCCCCCCACGCCGGTAACTGTGAGGGTCAAGGTCACCGTCTGGTCTTCGCCGGTGGCGTCCGGCGCCGTCCACGTAGCGCTCGGCGCCGAGGCGCCGGCGAATGTCCCCAGGTCCCCGCTGCTGCTCCACGCGTAGGTCAGCGGCCCGGCGTCCGGGTCGGTGACCATGCCCGTCAGCGTCACCAGGCCCCCGCCCGCGACCCGCCTCGGAGACGCCGCCACCGACACCTCGGGCGTCGGCGGCAGGCCGTAGGCGTAGAGCTTGTCGTCGACGACGTCCACCGCCCACAGCGTCCCATCGTCGCCCCACATGCCTGCCGGGCCGCTGTTTTCGTCATCCAGGTTGAAGCCCCTGGCAGGCCGGTGCGCCATATCGAACATGCTGTAGGAATAGACCTTCCGTGCGCCCGACGTTGTGTCCGCCACGAACATGTCCAGGCCGTCGGACCAGATGCCACGGGCGTTTGTGTTGCCGGTGGCGCGCAGCGTGTTGAAGTCCCTGGCGTAGTCCCGTGTCCCGTACTCGTCTTCGACGCGCTTGTACGCGTACAACTTGTCGTCGGAGGTGTCCGACACCCAAATGGTCTCGTGGTTGCCCCAGATGCCTCGCGGACTCCCATTGTCAGCCGCCACCGTGATGTCCTTGCTCTCGTCGTACGACTTGTCGGACATCTTGTAGGCGTAGACCTTGGCGTCATCACTGTCCAGGACGAACATCGTTTCGCCGTCGGACCAGATGCGCGCGGGAGCATTGTTGCCGGCGGCGTTCAGGGTGTTGAAGTCCTTGTCCCCGTCACGGGAGCCGGTCGAGCGGTCGTAGGCGAATATCTTGTCGCCCTCGGTTTCGCCATTCGGCGAGTTGGACACCCAGATGGTGTCGTCGTTGCCCCAGACGCCCCGGGGGTCGCCGTTGTCGTCGTGCAGGTCGAAGTCGCCCGTGATGGGAGCAGCCGACACGACGAACACTCCCGACAAGCCGTAGACGCCTCTGTTGGTGGACCTGATGGTCGTGTTGCTCTCGATGGGGCCGTGGGCGCTGTCATTGCCGTTGGGGCTGCCCTGCATGACGAAGTTATTGCCGGAATTGCCTAGGGCGCGGCTTGTGCCGCTGAGCATCGCTTCGGTACCGTCTTGTGCGCTGCCCGTCCAGATCTTCCGAGTGTCGGGTATGTCCACCGAATCGCCGTTCTCTCCTGCTCCCGAGGCCTCCTCGTCCCAGTCGCCGTCGTAGAAGTCGGCGTAGTCGTCGGCCACCTTGTTGCCGCCCAGCCAGTAGATGGGCACGCCCGTGTCGTCGGCGGTGTAGGTGGTGGCCGTGTTGTCCCGGGCATCGACGGCTTCGGTGCTGCCGAGCATCCGGAAGGTCGAGCTGTGGTCCCGGATGTCCGCATGGCCGCTAATGGTCACCAGATTCTGAACGAAGGTGTTGTAGACGCCGATGTCCGAGTCACTCGCGTTTCTTTGGGTTGACCCAATGAACAGCAGCCGGAAGCTGTCGCCCGCGCCGAGGTCGCTGGGTACCAGGCTCCAGTCCGGGGGGACCGTCGTCTCCACCAACTCCTCGGCGGGGGTGACCCGGAACACCGCCGACAGGCCGTAGAGGGGATGTCTCTCGTTAAAGTCGATATCTGAAGCGGAGCTCAAGGGACCGTTGGTAGGGCCAGCGGTGTTCGGTCGCCCGACCCACGTTGTCAAGAGCCCAAGCGCTCTCGAAATGCCCTGGTCGTCGTAACCCAGAGTGCCGTCGTGTGCGCTGCCGGTGTAGGGGAGATCGGCGTCTGTAGAGGTGCTGCGGTCTTCGCCGGACTCGTCCTTGGCGTTGGCCTCATCGTCCCACGCTCCGTCGTAGAAGTCGGCGTAGTCGTCGGCCACCTTGTTGCCGCCCAGCCAGTAGATCGGCACGCCCTTGTCGTCGGCGGTGTAGGTGGTGCTGGTGTTGTCGCGGGCGTCCACGAACGAGGTGCTGCCCACCGCCCGGAAGAGGGAGCTGGACCGCCGGATGTCGGCGTGGCCGGCGGCTGCGCGGGTCTGGATCCAGCTGTTGTAGTCGGTGATGTTGGTGGTCTTGGCCTGGCGGTCGGTGGAGGAGAGGAATATCAGCCGGAAGCGGTCGCCCGCACCGAGGCCGCTGGGTATCAGGCTCCATGTCTCGGGGACCTCGACGTCCTCGCCTACGACGAATACTCCCGACAAGCCGTAGAACGGCCCGGTTGCGCTGGAGCCAGCATTATTTGCATTTGCATTGCCGAGCGGCCTGCCGACTCTTACATTGGACGTTCCCAGGGCTCGCGAGGTGCCAATGTGGGTAGCCTTCGTTCCGTCGGAGTTGCTGCCCGTGTAGGTACCGTCTGTTGTTCCTACCTGTGGGGCCGTGTGGGCGTTGCCGTCCTCGTCTTTGCCGCCGTCGGCGTTGGACCACGTTCCGTCGTAGAAGTCCTCGTAGTCGTCGGCGACTTTATTGCCGTTCAACCAGTAGACGGCCACGCCCTTGTCGTCTGCGGTGTAGGTGGTGGTCGTGTTGTCCCGGGCGTCCACGTCGGCGGTGCTGCCGAGGACCCTGAAGGCCGCTCCGTGGCTCCGGATGTCGGCGTGGCCGTTGCTAGCGGCGGTCTGGACGAAGGCATCGTAGTCGGCGATGTCGGTGGAGGTGGCGTCACGCGTGGTGGAGGTACGGAAAAGCAGCCGGAATCGGTCGCCCGCGTTCAGGCCGCTGGGTATCAGGCCCCAATCGGCGGAGACCGTCGTCCCCTCCGTCGTCCCCTCCGCCGGCTCATCGGCCTCGGCGCCACTGACGGTGATGCTCACCGAAACCACGTCACCGTCGTCCCACGCGTTGATGTCGCGGAGCCATGCCGTTCCTTTGTCGACCGTAATAGCATCGGGGGTCTGGAAGGAGAAAGTGTCGCCGACCGCGTTCAACACAAAGGAGTCGACGGCGTCCTCACCCAGTTCGTTCAGGAACTCGATGTACAAAGAGCCCGGCTCCGCTGCGAGAGCGGTGATCTGGTACGTGGTGCCGTTGTAGGTGAAGTCGTCGGGGGCGAGGAGGGAGGAGCACTCCTTGCCCGAGATGTCATGGATGCAACCGTAGCGTAAGTCCGTCCGCAACTCTGCGACGGTCAGCGTCCCGGTCCAGAGCGCCCCGCTCTGCTCCTCCGCGACGCCGGGTTCGACCGGGTGCGCCGTGGCGGACGGGATGGTCGCCTCGGCCCGGCCGGAGGGCTGGCTCGTCTCCCCGCCGCGCAGGGCCTTGACCCGGTAGGCGTACCTCTCCCCCGCTTCGGTGGCCGTGTCGTTGGCGTAGGTCGTGTCGGCAGACCCGGTATCGGCCACCAGGGTCGCCAGGTCCCCATCGCCCACAGCGCGGAGGATCTCGTACCCGGTGACGGACGCGGCGTCCGCCGCCGGGGCGTCCCAGGCCAGGGCCACTCCGGCGGAATCGCCGCCGTCGAACACCGCTTTGGCGGACAGGCCGCTGGGGGCCAGGTCCGCGGGGTCCGCCGGGATGTCGGCCCTAGCGTAGCTCGACCACTGGCTGACGCCGGTGGGGTTGACCGCCTTCACCCGGTACACGTAGCTGCCCCCGGGCGAGACCGAGCGGTCGGTGTAGCTGGTGGCGGACCCGGCGTTGCTGTCGATCACCTCGAACACGCCGGCATCGTCCTCGTCCCGGTCGCGGAGCAGGACGGCGTAGTGGGTAACGGTCTGGTCCGTTGACGCCGTCCAGGTGAGGCTGACCGAATCGGGTCCAGCCGAGGCCTGAAGGTCCGTGGGCCTCGCCGGCGGGCTCTCTCCGGTGGCGTCCTTGGTTGCGGTGACCGCGTGCTCCTGGGCATGGACGGGGGAAGCGGAGGGCAGGTCGGTCACGGTCATGAGGCCGACCACGGCGACGGCGACGGCCAGGAAGAGACGAAGCGGGGCCTGCCTGATGGAGCGAATCATGCGCCATCCCCGGCCTTACCCGGCAAGAATCGAAGGATGAACGCATGTGGGTCCAGAGTAGACGACCACAATCCCTCCCGGGCCTGGTGCTGCGCAGCGGTTGACTGGAGCGCCAAGAGCCTACTGGAGCCGGACACGTGCGCCGGGGCGGAGGGCAGGGTTTGGAATCGGCGCACGAAATGGAAGCTACGGTTGGACATGCGTCACCTCAAGGGTTGCGCCCGGAGTCAGCGCAGGCGGCACCCATCGCCCGCTGGCGGGCCGCCGGACCGGCACGTCCGTTCCAAGCGGAATGGTCCGTCCGGGCGGGAGCCGGCGGGGTTGGCGGGAACAGGGGAGAAGAGGAGGTGCAGGCCCCTTGCGAGGTCCGAAAGGACTCTTGGGCCTGAGGGCGCGCTGTGGAGGGGTAAGTAGGCGGCGTGTAGCGGGTTCCGGTGGCCGGAAAATCGGGGGGGGGGGGGGGGGCGTTTGTGCTAGGAGCCTTGGAGAAGACGGGGAGGACGACGTTGCCGGAGGTCTTCGTCGCCTGCATCGCCGCTAGCCGCAGCCGCCCTTCCCAACGAGCGGGCCGTCCAAGCCCGCCGTCGCCATGGACGGCGACCTCCAGCATCGCTGGGACCGACGGACCGGCTCTTCCCTGCTTGTTCTGCATCTTCCCCTGTCGGGCGGAACCCCGGATTGACAACCAGCCGTGCCGGATTGGCAGCAAACAAGCACCGCCCACGGCTAACGTGGCGGCCCGAGTTTCCGGCTATCATCTGAACAGCGTTTCCCATAAAAACAGTAAGGACTCTTCATCCACTTGGTAAGGCCGAAACGCTACTTTTCCAACGACACTTTGTTAGTTCTGAGGAGGACCAGTTTGCTATCTGCTAATAGCGTATTTCTTGCGCTGAGGTGCAATAGTGCTACTTCGGCCCTTCATGGGCCTCTACCGATGCGGCGGGCGATCTCCGCCCATGACAGGCCGGACTCCACCTTGAACCGCTCCAGGCGCTCCGGGAAGTCGTCGGGGAAGACGTAGGTTCTTCTGCTGTGATGTGTGCGCTGTCTCGGCATGACGCGGGTCCTCCCGGTGCACCGCCGCAGACTCTCTCCTACGGGAGGGCAGGCTTTCCATTTCCTTCACGCCTCATACCGTGTGGGGTTCGGTTCCCGGCCTGTGCGCCTGCCTCACCCGTCCATGCCTATGTGCTTGCTTCTTTGGGGAAGCCGCCGCAGATTGTGTGACGGCCTCCCCGGGCGCCAGCATGCAGGTTGAGCCAATGGCCCCTCTCAATGTTCGTATCGGCGCTCCCGGCGCTCCTCGCCTACCGGTTTCGGCGGCGGCGGCTCTCCTGGTTGAGGCTCATCATGGCGGGCGTCTTGCGCCCTACTAAGAGTCTCCTGCGAATATGTTGATCCAGTTGGACTTCTTGCCTTCTCCGGCGGAATTCACCGCCGCCACCCTGTACCTGTACTCCACGCCCGCCTCTACGCCGCCATCCGTGTAAGTCATGTCCCCGCCCGTCGCGTCGATGGTGGCGTACTTCGTCATCGGTCGTCCGTTAAGGCGGCCGTTCTCGAGTTCGGCCCGGTACACCACGTACTGGGTAATGGCGGAGCCTGCAGGCGCTTTCCATGTCAGTTCTATCCCACCCTCCGAGACTTTGCCTTTCAGGTCTTGCGGCCTACCGGGAAGCGGCTCCACAGTCGCCTCCACGGTGAAGGAGACCGTCAGAGTCCCCAGCACATTACCGTCCTTAGAGGAGGCCGTGGCCTTCAAGATGTAGTCACCGACAGGCAAGCTCTCTCCGTTGAGTTCGTCCTCCCCCTCGTCCCCGTAGAGGGAGTAGGGGGCGGTGCCTTCGGTCCGGCCCACGTTCTTTTCCCCGGTAAGTTCCAGCCGCACGCTGCCGATCTCCTCGCCGGACTTGGTATCGACCCTGATGCCGTAGCTGACGCTGGCCGGATAGTCCAGCGTCAGGGTGCTGCCGTCCGTCCAGTGTTCCCACAAAACGTCCTGGTAGGGGCCGGAGGTATCCACCAGCGTGAACCCGGTAAGCGGCCCGGGCCCGGCTTCCGGCGCCACCTCCCCCGTGGCAACGCTGGTCAGCGATTCCTCGTTGCCCCCGTCATCTGTGAAGGACACCTCCACTGTGAGGGTCTTGCCCTCGTCGTCTTCGGCGAGGGTGTAAGTAGCGTCCGTCGCGCCCTGAATGTTCGTGTCGTCAGCCACCCACTGGTAGCTGTACGAAACGCTGGTGAGCCCGTCGGCGTCGGCAATGGCCGACGTGTCGGCAGTCAGCGTCTGGCCCACCTGGGCCGTGCCGCTGATGGTGGGCGCTCCCGTGGCCTGAATGTTCTGAGCGGGGGCTGCGGCCACCGCATCCGTCGGGGCGCTGGTGCGGGATTCCTGGTTCCCCGCTTCGTCGGTGAAGCTCACCGCCACCTTGATGGTCTTGCCCTCGTCCCTATCGGCCAAGGTGTAGGTGGGGTCCGTCGCGCCCTGAATGTTCGTGTCGTCGGCCATCCACTGGTAGCTGTACGAAACGTTGGTGAGCCCATCGGCGTCGGCGATGGCGGAGGTGTCCGCCGTTAGGGTCTCGCCCACCTGGGCCGTGCCGGTGATCGTGGGCAAGCCCGTGGCCAGGGTGTTCTGGCCGGGCGCTGGGGTTTGCGGCAGTGCAATCGAGGCGTAGTTGGATTCGTCGCTCACACCGGCCTCGTTAATGGCCTGCACGAAGTATGTATAGCTAACTCCGGCCGCCGTCGCCGTGTCGGTGAAGGTGTCCGCGGTGCTTCCAGTGTCCATCACGCTCGTGAGTGATGTGCCTTCGTCTTCATCGGTCTGCTGGCGAGAAACGCGGTATTCCGTGATCGAATCGTCGTCGGGAGCTTCCCAGTTCAGGGTCACCGAGCCGTCCGCGTTCACTGTGGCGGTCAGATTCTTCGGAGCCGGGGGGTTCTCCACGACCTCTCGGGTCAGCAGGCCGGCCGTGCTAGGCGCGTTATTGGTCACCGGCAGGTCCAAGAAGGCAGGCGCGTCGTTGCCGGCAACATCCCGGACGAAGGCCGCCGTGTGATTGTCTGCCCCGTCCAGGACAAAGGTTTTGGCGCGATTGATCCACTCAGCCTGGCGTTGCGATACAAAGACTTCCAATTTGTCGATGTAGTTCAGCGTCACCGTATCCTCCGCCGTCACCGCCGAGGCCAGTGTGAGGGTTACGGCACTGCCGTCTACTGCGACTGCGTCGATGGCACGGACATCGCCGCCCGCTTTCACCGAGAAGGCCTCCGTCGCCGGTTTCGAATCCTCGTCCAGCACCTCATCGTAGGTCAGCGTCAGCATGGCGCCGACCACCACGGCCGCAGAAATCTCCGGCGGAGTCGTTTCGCGTACTGTAACGATCACCTCTTCGGTCGGTTCGCTGTCGCCATCCTCATAGACCGCAATGACCCGCACGGCGTATTCGACATCCTCGGTCAAGTCAAGGATGTGCGAAATCCATGTGGTGATGGCAGCCGTATGCCCGAACAGTTCGCTATCCGACTCGTCCCAGCTATCGTCAGCTTCCTTCCACTGCACTTTGTATCCGGTAAGGCCGGGAGGGTTCTGGAAGACAACGTCCTCGGCACCGTCGAAGGAGGGCCACTCCCAGAGCAATCTCAGCCCCGAGCTGGTGGCTGTAACGTTCTCTGGAAGGACACTCAAATAACGCGCCGGGAGCCGACTCTCCGGCTCCAGTTCGACGTTCGCTTCGATGCGCAGTTCGACCGTCGTGCCGGGCTCGATCAGGTAGGTCTTGGGGTGCCGCCACTTGAACCAATTCGGGGGTATGATCCGTTCAGGGCTGAACGGAAAAGCCACGTCGTCCACATACATCGTCCACTGGCTGTAGTGGTCTTCTGTGGGAATGGGCCCATATTCGTCAAAACCAAGAAAGAACTTGGATAGTTGCGGGAAGGGCTGCGATCGACTGGTTGATATCCCCGAAATGGTGTACTCCGTGTCCTCATAGGTGAACTTGTTACTGGTGAGACTCGCTCCTTCGCTCCTGCCCCAGTGGTCCCAACTCCCGCCCCAGTCATAGGAACGGAACAATCCGTTTCCGTACATGAAGGGTTTGCTATCGGTCTCCCCGAACGTCAAAGTGGCGCACCAGATGGCGCCGTCGCAATCGTTCTGTGTAGGCTGCTCCTCTTCCTGGTTCATGATGGTCAGCGTCGCTGTTACCGGAGACACCGCGATTAGTCCACGGGGCAGGGTTCCGAAGCCCAACTCCACCATCTCATCGTCATCTTCCACAGTATCGTCGACGGCGACCACGGTGAAGGATTTCGAGGTTTCGGCAGTGTTGAAGACTACATTCTCCGGCACTCCCGACCAGTCGCTCTCGTCGGCCCCGTTGCGGCCCGCCGCCGTCAGGGGAACGATCATTATGTACGGGTGCGGGGCCGGCTCGTTCAGCTGCACGGTCACCACCGCGTCGGCGCCTCCCTCGGTTGCCTCGTAGCTCGACGCACCGAAGGACACCCTCACCGCGTCCTCAATCGTCGACGTGAACTCGGTGATGCCACCTGAAGTAATCCCGTCCGGAAGTGGACCGAAGGTCAGTAGGAGATGCTCGTCGTCCTCATCTTCCAGGTCGACAGTACTCTTGACATAGACGTACCCGACGGTTTCTCCAGGACTCAAGACCAGGCCCGGATCGGACATAAATCCCGGGTACTGTTCGAGGGTTTCGCCCGCGTCGATGAACGTATAGTCCTCAGGACCCGCCGTGCTTCCAGGTAAGACTTCGAGCGGAATGCGGAGTTCTGTCTCGAGAGGGCCGCTCAGGATGATATTCAGCCCGGCGGCGTGGCCCTCAATCATGATGTTATGAGTCTTCTCGAACGAAATCGTCACGCTGGCGTTGTCGTCCCCGTTGTCAGCAGCGCTGTCGTCTTCGGTGATGGTTACAGCGACGTTGCCAGCGATGACCGAGGCATACTCCTCGGCTCCCGCGACGGCGTGGGCCAGGGTCACAGCCTGGTCCGTCACCGCGTCTTCGTCCTGGGCCGCGCTGACGGTGACCGTCTGGGCGGTGCCCCAGTTGTCGGACGTGAAGGTCAGACTGGATGGAGTCACCGACAAGTCGGTCCCATCGTGGCCGCTGATGGTGACCGTCACGTCGGTGCTGGGCTGAGTGTCCAGCACTACGGTGTAGCTGTTGCTCCCGCCCTCCACAACGGTCAATGCGGTCGGGGTGATGCTCACCCCCGCCGTATCGTCCTCCGTGATGGTCACCTCGACATCATCGCCGCTGACCGACGCGTACCCCCCGCTTCCGCTGACCGCGTGGCTCAGGGTCACGGCCGAGTCCGTCGCTGCGTCGTCGTCCTGGCCTGCGCTGACCGTCACCGTCTGAGCCGCGCTCCAGTTCTCAGACGTGAAGGTTAGCGTGTCGTTGGACAGGGTGATGTCCGTCCCATCCTGGCCGCTGATGGTCACCGTCACGTCGGCGGTAGGCTGGGTGTCGAGGACAACGGTGTAGGAGTTGCTGCTTCCTTCCGGCACGGTCAGGATGTCCTCAGATACCGTCACGCCCGCGGTGTCGTCGTCGGTGATGGTCACCGTGGCGCCGGGAGTGATGCCGCCAGCCGTTACCCCGTCGGGAAGCGTGCCGAATCCCAAGACCACACTCTCCCCGTCGTCGTCAATACGGTCGTCGTTGGCCGTGAAGGTGAAGCTCTTCGAGGTCTCCCCACTGGCGAAGCTCAGGCTACCCGGCACTCCGGAGTAGTCGTCTGATGACGCTTCGTGCTCCGTCTTGTCCAACGGGATGGTCACTTCCCGCTCGGGGTCCGCACTCAAGCTCACCGTCACCTCCACCGTGCCGCCCTCGGTAACGCTGTAGGTGGAATGGCCGAAGCTCACCGTCACCTGGGGATCGTCGTCGTCGGTGATGGTCCCGGTGACGGCCAGAGTCTCGTCTCCCCCGGCCAGGACGGCTGCAACCGCCTGGCTGAGGGTCAGGGTGAAGGTTTCCTCCTCTTCCTCGTCCATCGTGTCATCGAGCACCGGAACGCTGACGGTCTGGCTGGCAACGGAGTTGGCCGGGAAGGTCAGGGTGTCGCTGATGCCTGTGTAGTCCTGGCCCGCCGTCGCGGTGCCGTCGGAGGTGGCGTAGTTCACCGTCACCGCTTGGTCGCTGGCGGCGCTGATGGCCACCTCGAACACCACGTGTCCGGCATCCTCGGCGGCCCGAGCGGCGCTGACCGACAGGGTCGAGGTGTCCGTTTCGGTGATGGTGACGGTGACGTCATCAGCAGTCACGGAGGCATACTCCCCGGTCCCGTTGACGGTGTGGCTCAGGGTCACGGCCTCGTCCAGGGCAGCGTCGTCGTCCTGGGCCGCGCTGACCGTCACCGTCTGGGCGGTGCCCCAGTTCTCGGACGTGAAGGTCAGGGTGGATGGAGTCACCAACACGTCGGTGCCGGCGTGTCCGCTGATGTCAACGGTCACGCCGGCGGTGGGCTGGGTGTCCAGCACGACCGTGTAGGAGTTATCGTCGCCTTCCGGCACGGTCAGGGTTGTAGGGTCGATGCTCACTCTCGCCGCGTCGTCCTCTTCAATGGTGACGGTGACGCTGGGGATGTCCCCGGCAGAAACGGCGGCGTACTCGCTGGCCCCGCTGACGGCGTGGCTCAGGGTCACGGCGGCGTCCGCAGCCGCGTCGGCGTCCTGGTCGGCGGTGACAGTCACCGTCTGGGCCTGGTTCCAGTTGACGGACGTGAAGGTCAGGGTCTCGGCGCTCAGGTTCAGGTCACTGCCTGTATGCCCGCTGATATCAACGGTCACGTCGGCGCTGGGCTGGGTGTCCAGCACCACGGTGTAGCTGGCGCCGGTGGCGTCGCCCTCGGTCACAGTCAGCTCAGTGGGGTCGATGCTCACCCTGGCCGCGTCGTCCTCATCTATGGTGACGGTGACGCTCTCGGCGGTGATCGCCTCGTACTCCCCGGTTCCGTTGACCGCGTGGCTCAGGGTCACGGCCTCGTCCGGGGCCGCGTCTTCGTCCTGGGCCGCGCTGACCGTCACCGTCTGGGGCGTCTCCCAGTTCTCGGGCGTGAAGGTCAGGCTGGTCTTGTCCAGGGTCACGTCGGTGCCGGCGTGGCCGCTGACGGTGACGGTCACGTCGGCGGTCGGTTGAGAGTCGAGGACCACGGCGTAGCTGGCGCCGGTGGCGTCGCCCTCGGTCACAGTCAACTCAGTGGGGTCGATGCTCACCCTGGCCGCGTCGTCCTCATCTATGGTGACGGTGACGCTCTCGGCGGTGACCGCCTGGTACTCCCCGGTTCCGTTGACCGCGTGGCTCAGGGTCACGGCCTCGTCCGGGGCCGCGTCGTCGTCCTGGGCCGCGCTGACCGTCACCGTCTGGGCGGTGCCCCAGTTCTCGGACGTGAAGGTCAGGGTGGATGGAGTCACCAACACGTCGGTGCCGGCGTGTCCGCTGATGTCAACGGTCACGTCGGCGGTGGGCTGGGTGTCCAGCACGACCGTGTAGGAGTTATCGCCGCCTTCCGGCACGGTCAGGGTTGTAGGGTCGATGCTCACTCTCGCCGCGTCGTCCTCTTCAATGGTGACGGTGACGCCGGGGATGTCCTCGGCAGAAACGGCGGCGTACTCGCTGGCCCCGCTGACGGCGTGGCTCAGGGTCACGGCGGCGTCCGCAGCCGCGTCATCGTCCTGGCCTGCGGTGACCGTCACTGTCTGGGCCTGGTTCCAGTTGACGGACGTGAAGGTCAGGGTCTCGGCGCTCAGGTTCAGGTCGGACCCCGAATGGCCGCTGATGGTGACCGTCACGTCGGCGCTGGGCTGCGTGTCCAGCACCACCGTGTAGGAGTTGCTCTGGCCCTCTACCACGGTCAGAGCGGTGGGGTTGATGCTCACCCTGGCTGCGTCGTCCTCGTCTATGGTGACGGTGACGCTGGGGATGTCCCCGGCAGAGACGGCGGCATACTCCCCGGCCCCGCTGACGGCGTGGCTCAGGGTCACGGCCGGGTCCGCAGCCGCGTCGGCGTCCTGGTCGGCGGTGACGCTGATGCTCTGGGCGACGTTCCAGTTCGCAGGGGTGAAGGTCAGCTCGTCATTGGTCAGGGTTTGCCCAGACAGGGACAGGTCCGTCCCTGTATGCCCGCTTATGGTGACGGTCACGTCGGCGCTGGGCTGCGTGTCCAGCACCACCGTGTAACTCGCGGTGCTCCCCTCCACCACGGTCAGGGCGGTGGGGTTGATGCTCACCCCGGCTGCGTCGTCCTCGTCTATCGTGACGGTGACGCTGGGGATGTCCCCGGCAGAGACGGCGGCGTACTCGCTGGCCCCGCTGACGGCGTGGCTTAGGGTCACGGCCGGGTCCGCAGCCGCGTCGGCGTCCTGGTCGGCGGTGACAGTCACCGTCTGGGCCTGGTTCCAGTTGACGGACGTGAAGGTCAGGGTCTCGGCGCTCAGGTTCAGGTCACTGCCTGTATGCCCGCTGATGTCAACGGTCACGTCGGCGCTGGGCTGGGTGTCCAGCACCACGGTGTAGCTGGCGCCGGTGGTGTCGCCCTCGGTCACAGTCAGCTCAGTGGGGTCGATGCTCACCCTGGCCGCGTCGTCCTCATCTATGGTGACGGTGACGCTCTCGGCGGTGATCGCCTCGTACTCCCCGGTTCCGTTGACCGCGTGGCTCAGGGTCACGGCCTCGTCCTGGGCCGCGTCTTCGTCCTGGGCCGCGCTGACCGTCACCGTCTGGGGCGTCTCCCAGTTCTCGGGCGTGAAGGTCAGCGCGGACGGGTCCGCCGATAGGTCAGTCCCATCCTGCCCGCTGACTGTGACGGTCACGTCGGCGGTCGGCTGGGAATCGAGGACCACCGTGTAGGCGCCGCTGCCGTCCTCAGTGACCGTCAGCGCAACGGGGTCGATGCTCACCCCGGCGCTGTCATCGTCGGTAATCGTCACAGTCACGAACCAGGCCACGACTCCCTGATAGTCCCCGCCTTTGACGGTGTGATTCAGTGTCACCGAGTCCGTGGCCGCGTCGTCGTCCTGGGCTGCGCCGACCGTCACCGTCTGCGCTAGGTTCCAGTTGGCCGCCGTGAAGGTCAGGGTTGACTGGTCCACCGACACGTCCGTCCCATCGTGGCCGCCGATGTCTATGGTCACCTCGGCGCTGGGCCGGGCGGTCAGCACCACCGTGTAGCTCCCGCTCGACCCTTCCATAATCTCCAGGTATTGGGGAGTTACCGTCACTCGGGGAAAGTCGTCCTCGGAGATTGTGACCAACACTCCCGGAATGGTGTGGTCGGCGAAGTTGGCGCCGCTGACCCCATGGCTGATTCGCACCACCGGGTCCTGCAGGGCGTCGTCATCGTGGGCGGCCCGCACCGTAACCGTCTGCGGCAGGTTCCAGTTCCCGGTCGTGAAGACC
Source organism: Dehalococcoidia bacterium (assembly GCA_965220625.1). Lineage (GTDB taxonomy): Bacteria > Chloroflexota > Dehalococcoidia > Lucifugimonadales > UBA3495 > VXOI01. The sequence goes on along the minus strand of CBDCQN010000001.1, from coordinate 652,704 downwards.
AGAGATGCCTCCTCGGTCGTTATATCGTTGTTGGCGCCGTCTTCCACCGAGACGGTGACTGTCACGTCACTGGTGGGCGGCTCACTCAGCACCACCCCATAGACATTGCTTCCGCCCTCAATCACGGTCAGCGACTGTTCCGACTCAGTTACGCCTACCTGGATTATCTCCTGCTCCTCAAGGGAATCCACGATGGTGACGTTGACGCCTTCTACGGTGACAAAGCCGTAGTCCCCGCCGCTCACGGTGTGATTGAGGGTCACCTGGATGTTGGTGGACACGGAACCAGCGTTTAGCGTCACTGTCTGTGGCTTGTTCCAGTTCTGACTGGTGAAGGTGAGAGCGTCGGTGACCAGGGTCTCTCCGGACAGCAATAACTCCGTGCCGACATGACCGTCGACTGTCACGGTTACGTCGCCGGTCGGCTGCGTATCCAGAACCACCATGTAACTGTTGCTCTGGCCCTCAATCACGGTTAGGGCTGTCGGGTCGACGCTCACGCCCGCCTCGTCGTCCTCGTCTATGGTGACGGTGACGCTGGGGATGTCCCCGGCAGAGATCGCGGCGTACTCGCTGGCCCCGCTGGCGGCGTGGGTCAGGGTCACAGTCGGGTCCGCCGCCGCGTCGGTGTCCTGGTCGGCGGAGACAGTTACCGTCTGGGCCTGGTTCCAGTTGACGGGCGTGAAGGTCAGGGTCTCGGCGCTCAGGTTCAGGTCGGACCCCGAATGGCCGCTTATGGTGACGGTCACGTCGGCGCTGGGCTGCGTGTCCAGCACCACCGTGTAACTCGCGGTGCTCCCCTCCACCACGGTCAGGGCGGTGGGGTTGATGCTCACCCCAGCTGCGTCGTCCTCGTCTATCGTGACGGTGACGTTGGGGATGTCCCCGGCAGAGACGGTGGCGTACTCGCTGGCCCCGCTGACGGCGTGGCTCAGGGTCACGGCCGGGTCCGCAGCCGCGTCGTGGTCCTGGCCGGCTGTGACGCTGACACTCTGGGCGATGTTCCAGTTCGCAGGGGTGAAGGTCAGCTCGTCATTGGTCAGGGATTGCCCGGACAGGGACAGGTCCGTCCCGGCATGGCCGGTGACGGTAACGATCACGGCGGCGCTGGGCTGCGTGGTCAGGACCACCGCGTAGGCGTTGCTCTGGCCCTCGATCACCGTCAGGGCGGTCGGGGAAACCGTCACGCCCGCGTGGTCGTCGTCGGTGATGGTTACCGCCACTCCGGGAACGGTAACGCTGTCGTAGTTGGCCCCGCGGATACCGTGGCTGATGCTGACCGTCGGGTCCTGCCGGGCGTCGTCGTCGTGGGCGGCCCGCACCGTCACAGATTGGGGCTGGTTCCAGTTGCCTGGGGTGAAGACCAGGGACGCCTCATCCGTCGATACGTCGTTGTTGGCGCTGTCCTCCACGGTGACGGTGATAGTCACGTCGCCGGTGGGCTCCTCGCCCAGCACCACTTCGTAGGTGTTGCTGCCGCCCTCGGGCACGCTCAGCGTCTGCTCCGACACCGCTACACCTACCTGGATAGTCAACTGGTTCGGCACCAACGCCAGGACGGTGACCCGCACGTCGGCGGTTAACGAGTCGTAGTCCCCGCCGCTGAACGCGTGGCCCAGGATCACCTCGGCGTCGGCGGTCACATTGCCTGCGGTGACCGTGACCGTCTGGGGCTGGTTCCAGTTGTCAGGGGTGAAGGTCAGCTCGTCATTGGTCAGGGTTTGTCCGGACAGGGACAGGTCCGTCCCGGCATGGCCGGTGACGGTGACGGTCACGTCGGCGCTGGGCTGGGTAGTCAGCACCACGGTGTAGGCGTTGCTCTGGCCCTCCACCACGGTCAGGGCGGTCGGGTTGACGCTCACCCCCGCCTCGTCGTCCTCGTCTATGGTGACGGTGACGCTGGGGATGTCCCCGGCAGCGACCGCGGCGTACTCGCTGGCCCCGCTGACGGTGTGGCTCAGGGTCACGGCCGGGTCCGCAGCCGCGTCGGCGTCCTGGTCGGCGGAGACAGTCACTGTCTGGGCGACGTTCCAGTTGTCGGAAGTGAAGGTCAGGCTGGTGTTGTCCAGGGTCACGTCGGTGCCGGCGTGTCCGCTGATGGTGACGGTCACGTCGGCGCTGGGTTGGGTGTCCAGCACCACCGTGTAGGAGTTATCGCCGCCTTCCGGCACGGTCAGGGTTGTAGGGTCGATGCTCACTCTCGCCGCGTCGTCCTCATCTATGGTGACGGTGACGCTCTCGGCGGTGATCGCCTCGTACTCCTCGGCTCCCGCGACGGCGTGGGCCAGGGTCACGGCCTGGTCCGGGGCCGCGTCGTCGTCCTGGGCCGCGCTGACCGTCACCGTCTGGGGCGTCTCCCAGTTCCCGGGCGTGAAGGTCAGGCTGGTCTTGTCCAGGCTCACGTCGGTGCCGGCGTGGCCGCTGATGGTGACGGTCACGTCGGCGGTCGGTTGAGAGTCGAGGACCACGGTGTAGCTGGCGCCGGTGGCGTCGCCCTCGGTCACGGTCAGGGACGTCGGGGCGATGGCCACCCCGACGGCGTCATTCTCGGTGATGGTGACCGTGACGCTTTCGGCGGTCACCGAGGCATACTCCCCGGTTCCGTTGACCGCGTGGCTCAGGATCACGGCCTCGTCCTGGGCCGCGTCGTCGTCCTGGGCCGCGCTTACCGTCACCGTCTGGGCGGTGCCCCAGTTCTCGGACGTGAAGGTCAGGGTGGATGGAGTCACCAACACGTCGGTGCCGGCGTGTCCGCTGATGTCAACGGTCACGTCGGCGGTCGGTTGAGAGTCGAGGACCACGGTGTAGCTGGCTCCGGTGGCGTCGCCCTCGATCACGGTCAGCTCAGTGGGGTCGATGCTCACTCTCGCCGCGTCGTCCTCTTCAATGGTGACGGTGACGCTGGGGATGTCCTCGGCAGAGACGGCGGCGTACTCCACGGCCCCGCTGACGGTGTGGCTTAGGGTCACGGCCTGGTCCGTCACCGCATCTTCGTCCTGGCCTGCGGTGATCGTGACCGTCTGGGGTTGGTTCCAGTTGTCAGGGGTGAAGGTCAGCTCGTCATTGGTCAGGGTCTGCCCGGACAGGGACAGGTCCGTCCCGGCATGGCCGGTGACGGCGACCGTCACGTCGGCGCTGGGCTGGGTGTCCAGCACCACGGTGTAGCTCGCCGTGCTCCCCTCCACCACGGTCAGGGCGGTGGGGTTGACGCTCACCCCGGCTGCGTCGTCCTCGTCTATGGTGACGGTGACGCTGGGGATGTCCTCGGCAGAGACGGTGGCGTACTCCACGGCCCCGCTGACGGCGTGGGCCAGGGTCACGGCGGCGTCCGCAGCCGCGTCATCGTCCTGGCCTGCGGTGACCGTCACTGTTTGGGCGACGTTCCAGTTGTCAGGGGTGAAGGTCAGGGTCTCGGCGCTCAGGTTCAGGTCGGACCCCGAATGGCCGCTTATGGTGACGGTCACGTCGGCGCTGGGCTGCGTGTCCAGCACCACCGTGTAGGAGTTGCTCTGGCCCTCTACCACGGTCAGGGCTGTCGGGTCGATGCTCACCCCCGCCTCGTCGTCCTCGTCTATGGTGACGGTGACGCTGGGGATGTCCTCGGCAGAGACGGCGGCGTACTCCACGGCCCCGCTGACGGCGTGGCTCAGGGTCACGGCCGGGTCCGCAGCCGCGTCGTCGTCCTGGCCTGCGGTGATCGTGACCGTCTGGGGCTGGTTCCAGTTGTCAGGGGTGAAGGTCAGCTCGTCATTGGTCAGGGTCTGCCCGGACAGGGACAGGTCCGTCCCGGCATGGCCGGTGACGGCGACCGTCACGTCGGCGCTGGGCTGGGTGTCCAGCACCACGGTGTAGCTCGCCGTGCTCCCCTCCACCACGGTCAGGGCGGTGGGGTTGATGCTCACCCCGGCTGCGTCGTCCTCGTCTATGGTGACGGTGACGCTGGGGATGTCCCCGGCAGAGACGGCGGCGTACTCCACGGCCCCGCTGACGGCGTGGCTCAGGGTCACGGCGGCGTCCGCAGCCGCGTCATCGTCCTGGCCTGCGGTGACCGTCACTGTTTGGGCGACGTTCCAGTTGTCAGGGGTGAAGGTCAGGGTCTCGGCGCTCAGGTTCAGGTCGGACCCCGAATGGCCGCTTATGGTAACGGTCACCTCGGCGCTGGGCTGTGTGTCCAGCACCACCGTGTAGGAGTTATCGCCGCCTTCCGGCACAGACATCTCAGTGGGGTCGATGCTCAGTCTGGCCGCGTCGTCCTCATCTATGGTGACGGTGACGCTCTCGGCGGTGATCGCCTGGTACTCCTCGGCTCCCGCGACGTTGTGGCTCAGGGTCACAGCCTGGTCCGTCACCGCGTCGTCGTCCTGGGCCGCGCTGACCGTCACCGTCTGGGGCATCTCCCAGTTCTCGGACGTGAAGGTCAGGGTGGATGGAGTCACCAACACGTCGGTGCCGGCGTGGCCGCTGATGTCAACGGTCACGTCGGCGGTCGGCTGAGAGTCGAGGACCACGGTGTAGCTGGCGCCGGTGGCGTCGCCCTCGGTCACAGTCAGCTCAGTGGGGTCGATGCTCACTCTCGCCGCGTCGTCCTCTTCAATGGTGACGGTGACGCTGGGGATGTCCTCGGCAGAGACGGCGGCGTACTCCTCGGCTCCCGCGACGTCGTGGCTCAGGGTCACAGCCTGGTCCGTCACCGCGTCGTCGTCCTGGGCCGCGCTGACCGTCACCGTCTGGGGCGTCTCCCAGTTCTCGGACGTGAAGGTCAGGGTGGATGGAGTCACCAACACGTCGGTGCCGGCGTGTCCGCTGATGTCAACGGTCACGTCGGCGGTCGGTTGAGAGTCGAGGACCACGGTGTAGCTGGCGCCGGTGGCGTCGCCCTCGGTCACAGTCAGCTCAGTGGGGTCGATGCTCACTCTCGTCGCGTCGTCCTCTTCGTCGTCCTCTTCAATGGTGACGGTGACGCTGGGGATGTCCTCGGCAGAGACGGCGGCATACTCCCCGGCCCCGCTGACGGCGTGGCTCAGGGTCACAGCTTGATCCGCAGCCGCGTCGTCGTCCTGGGCCGCGCTGACGGTGACCGTCTGGGGCGTCTCCCAGCTCTCGGAAGTGAAGGTCAGGGTGGATGGAGTCACCAACACGTCGGTGCCGGCGTGTCCGCTGATGTCAACGGTCACGTCGGCGGTCGGTTGAGAGTCCAGCACCACCGTGTAGCTGGCGCCGGTGGCGTCGCCCTCGGTCACAGTCAGCTCAGTGGGGTCGATGCTCACTCTCGCCGCGTCGTCCTCTTCAATGGTGACGGTGACGCTGGGGATGTCCTCGGCAGAGACGGCGGCGTACTCCACGGCCCCGCTGACGGCGTGGCTCAGGGTCACGGCGGCGTCCGCAGCCGCGTCATCGTCCTGGCCTGCGGTGATCGTGACCGTCTGGGCCTGGTTCCAGTTGACGGGCGTGAAGGTCAGGGTCTCGGCGCTCAGGTTCAGGTCGGACCCCGAATGGCCGCTTATGGTGACGGTCACGTCGCCGGTCGGCTGAGAGTCGAGGACTACGGTGTAGTCGGCGCTGCCGCCCTCCACCACCGTCAATGCCGTCGAGTCGATGCTCACCCCGGCGCTGTCGTCGTCGGTGATCGTGACCTGCTGTGCAGCGACCGGAAGAGTGAGCTCCGCCGTAGTTCCCCTCACCTCCAGGGTCTCATCGTCTTCGTCGATCGAGTCGTCCGCCGGAATCAGCAACATTGTGGCAGTACCCAGGGGTTGACCCGAGTCAATTGTCAGTACGGCGGGCAATACCGAATAGTCCGCATCTGAAGTGGTCAGGTTGCTCACCGACAGCATGATCTGGGTGTCGACGGTACGCTTACTGCCCCCTTCGAGGGTTGCAGTGACGGACAACTCTTGCAGCCCCGCATCCTCCGGGACTGTATTCATGTCGAGCGCAAGGGTGATGCTCGTGGGCGCGGTATCATCGTCGGCGATGGCGACTCGCACGCCGTCCACCGGAAGGCCGGGGTCAGCATTGCTGCCGCGCACTGCCAGTTGCTCTTCACCTTCGTAGAGGTCATCGTTGACTAAGGTCAAGGTCAGCGTTGCCGTCCCGGTCAAACTGCCGGCGGGGATGGTCAGCGTTACATCCGGCGGCGGCGAATAGTCGTCGCCGTCGGTGGCAGTTACACCGTGTACGCTCAGCGATATTGACGTATCCTCCGTTCGGGAACCGCCGCCGGTCAGCGTTCCCGTCACCTGAAGGTCCGCGTCACCGGCGTCCTCGTCGACCTGTTCCGGCGTGACCAACAGCTCGATGCCGGTGGGTTCGGCGTCGTTGTCGGTGATGGTCACGCCCGCCGCCGTGACCGCCAGCCCGCTGGCTGCGCCGCTGACCTGGACGGTCTCGTCCCCTTCGGCAACCGCATCGTCCATTGGCGTCAGGGTCAGCGTCGCGGCGCCCTGCGTTTCGCCTGCGGGGATGGCCACGGTAATGCTGTCCGCCGTGAAGTCCTCGGCGCCGGCGGCCGTTGTCGTCTTGGTGGTGGTGGTCGTACCATCGCTGTTGAGGGTTTCCTCCGTGACGGTCAGGGACGCCCCGGCCACCGACACGACGATCTCGGTGTCCGCCCCGCGCACGTCGCCGTCCGTGAATGCCGCAGTGACGTACAGGCTGGTCGCGCCTGCACCCTCGTCCACCGCGTCGGGCGCCACCATCAGCGTTACGCCGGTGGGCTGCGTGTCATTGTCGGTGATCGTCACCGGGACCGGCGTCACATTCAGCCCGGTTGCCGTCCCGGTCACCTGCACCGTCTCGTCGCCTTCCGCAAACAGGTCTTCCACCGGCGTCAGGGTCAGGGTCCCTGTGCCGATCCTCTCGCCTGCGAGAATGACCAGCGTTGCGCCCGTTGCCGTGTAGTCGTCGCCCTCCGCTGCGCTTCCGCCGGCAACCCACACCGATACCTCGGTGTCCACTGACAGGGTGTTCGCCCCGCCGGGCAAGGTCGCTACGACGGTGATCTGCGTCGCGCCGGCGTCCTCGGCCACCGCTTTGGGTGTCGTCGTCAGCAACACCGTGTGGGGAGAATCGTCGTCGTCCAGGATTCTCCCAACGGCCGAGAACACGCCCAAGGGAAAGTCCACGGCGGTTGCGGGGTCGGCGCCCTTTGTCGCGCCGGTCAGCACCACCTGGAAGACTTCGTTCCCCTCGAACACGGCATCTTCATTGGTTGGCACGCCGAACGTTGTGGAGGTCTCTGTCGCGGCGATGGTCACCGTGCCGCTGGAGCTCGTGTAGTCCCGGTCCGCTGTGGCCCGGCCGTCGGGCGACGGATCCCCCTCGTATTCCCGGGTCTCCCACTCCACGACGACCGGGGCATCGGCCGGGTGGGACAGGGAGACGGTGAATTGCACCACCTTGCCTTCCACTGCCTCGGCAGCCGCAATCGATCCCTCGATGGGCGTCCCCGGCCCCTCCTCCGGCGCCACCGGCGCCAGCGACACCGCGGGTTCGTCTTCGTCCAGAATGGTGACGCTTGCGGCGCTCTTCTTCTGGTCGAGGGGCCGCTCCAGGGACGTGACCGCGGTGAGCTGCAGCGTCAGCGTTTCGTTGGAGTCGTCCACGCCGTCTGCCAAGGTTGCGATGCTGACGACGCCGAAGCGATGGCCCGCCGGTATGGTCAATGTGCCGCTGGGCGCGGTGTAGTCTTCGCCGGACATGGCATCGCCCGCGGTCTCGTACTCGACTGTCACCGCGGCCGTGGTGCGGGCGCCGGTCAACTGCACCGTGAATGTCGCGATCCCTCCCTCGGTGACGTGCGCGGCGTCCGCGAAGAGGGCCACGCCCACGCTCTCGTCATCCCTGATCCGGATCTCCGCCGAGCTCTGGTCCTCGTCTATCTCCACACGCTCTCCGCCGGTCAACGTCACGGTGAAGGTCTCGGTCCACGCCTCGAAGCGGGAATCGTCCACCAGGGTCACTGCGAAGATCCCTGTGCTCTGCCCCGCCGGGATGATGACCCGGCCGGAGGCTTCCACGTAGTCCTCGCCCTGAGCCGCCGTGCCCGGCGTCACCGCCCAGTCGACCGTGGCTGCCTGCTTACTGAACGATGTCTCTGCGTGACTCAACTCCACCATGAACAGCGCCGCGGCGTCCGACCCTTCCGGGATCTCCGTCTGCGCCGGCGGGATCAGACGCGCCGTCAGCGCATCGTCGTCGTCCTCGATGCTGCCGGTGGCGATGCCGTCCTTGATCCGCGCATTGACGGGGTTGCTCAGCTCCACCGTGAATTGCTCGCGAGACTCATCGAGCCGGTCGTCCACCAGCGTCACGGTGAAGTCCTTGCTCTGCTCACCGGGCTGAAAGATCAGGGTTGCGCGTCTTGGCTCGAAGTCCTTCGAGGAGGCGCCGAAGTCGAAGGAGGTCGCCGTGCCATCCACGGTGGCGATGTCAACCGTCACCGGCAGGACGGCCGGCGCCTCCAGCTCGACGGCGAAGGTGATCGTTCCGTCGCCCTCACCGGCCTCGACCGCTGTGACGATGCTCACCGGCATGTCGTTGTCATGGATATCGACGCTCTTCGAGATCCCCCCGGCTTGGGAGTCCGGGTCGCCAGGCAGGGCCGCGTTCGACAGCCACGCGAACCCGGTGGCCTCGAACACATCGTCATCGACCGTCGGCAGCGTCACCGTCGTCGTCCAGCTGCCGGCCTCGAAGACCACCAATAACCCCGACGTGTCCAGCAGGAAGTCGCCGTCCCAAAACAGCGTCGGCGTCAGCTCCAACCGGCCTCGGGGCTCGTCCTGCGTGCAGTCCTGCTCGTTCACAAAGCTGCACCGCTCCAGCCGGAAGACCACGTCCTGCCCTTCCACGAAACTGTCGGAGTCCGTGGACACACTGACGCGCTGCCCCGCGTCGTCGTCGATGATGGCGCCCGTTCCCGCGGCCGCGGTCAGCGAGGCCCCCGCGGGATTGCTGAGCTCGACCAGGAAGGTCTCCCGCTCCTCATTCACGTCGTCGTCCAGCAGGGTGACGACAATGGTCTTCGACGTCTCGCCGGGGGCGAAGGTCAGCGTGCCGCCGGCGGCCTCGTAGTCTTCGCCCGCAACGGCCTGATGCAACCCGCTGCCCGGCGCCGTGGCCCAGTCGACCCGTGTCTCCAGCGCGCTCGGGTCCGGCAGGGTGACGGTGAACTCGATGCTGCCTGCGGCCTCGTCGGCCGCCGCGTCCGAAATGTCGAAGCCCACTTCGTCGTCGTCGAGAACCCGGACGGTGACCTGGTGGGTCCAGGTGGAATCCCCGTACGCCTCCACGAGCTCATAGGGTGTGGCAGACTCCGCTGCTTCTTCCACTGTGAGCGGGATGATGGTCAGGGTAATGTCGCCGTCGGCCTCGTCCAGGGAATCGTTGGTGGTGGAGATGGTTACCGTTGTGCTCAGCTCGCCTTCGCGGGTGGAGGTGTCGAGGAAATCATCAGGGCTACCGGCGAACGTTACGGTCTGCGGCGGGACGCCCGCGATGAACTCGCCGTTCTGGACAACCTGCACTTTGACTGGCAGCGGATCGATCCTGGCTGGACGCGTGCTGCCGAAGCGGTGGAGCGTGAAGGTGATGTCCTCGCCCTCGGTCACCGATGCCGAGTCCGCCTCGATTCGTACTCCCTGGGCGCTGTTCAAGATGCGGTACGCAGCGGCGTCGGAGTCCCCGACGCGGTACTGGGGACTATACCCACAGTCGCCTGGAACGGTCTCGCAATAGAAGGGATTCACCTCATAGTAGATCAGCCCTCCGAGCGAGCCAACGGCAATTGGCCAGAGGTTGTGGAACATGCTCACCTGGCCCGATGGGATATTCCAGAACTGTTCGTCAGTGCGCCCGGCGGGATCGAGAACAGATGCTTCGTCGCCTTCCGGTATTACGAAGTCGCCGTAGTAGTCGAGATTGTCCGAGAAAGTTTCACCATCGACCAGGATGTCGTTCCCGCGAAAACGAAAACGGCCGGGCGACCACGATATGCCGTAGGAGTCCCAGCGGACAGTCAGCGTGCCGGTGGTATCACCGGTACGGGAGAGGACGACACCCGTAAGTTCTGCCGCATCTTCAACGATCTCCGCAAATCCGGTCTCCAGCACCTCGAGCGAGACAATCTGGCCGTCCACGACGAGGAACAACGCGCGGGGGTCTCCTTCCACCCTCGCCGCAGTAGCGGACACAACGCTCACCGTGGGGATGTCGTCATCCCGCACCCAGGCGGTGGCCTCGCCGGGATAGGGGCGGATACGGTAATCGCCCAGCCGGATTGTCGCCTCAAACGAGCTGTTGCCGTCGTTGAGCGTTTCGTCCACGGTGGGCTGCGTCAGGGCGGCGGTCCGGGAGCCGGGGGCGAATTCAACGCTCACCACCTTTCCGTACTTGCGGCGTTCGTGACTCCCACTGGAGAGGAACTGCGTCTTCTCTTCAATCACCCCCACCCATACGGTCAGGCTCTCGTCCAGGTGGGCCCCAGTCCTGGTCAGGGTGAAGACCACCTCCTCTCCCTCATCCACCACGGCCCGGTTGGCCCGGATGGATACGGACGGATAGAAGCGCTGGCTGTCGAACAGGCTCACCGAGGCGGCGGCCGGCTCGCCGGCCTGGTAGTCGTTGCCAGCGGCGACCGTCACGGTCAGCGTGTCGTCATCATCCACCGGGTCGTCGTCTTCGGTGGGCAGGGACAGGGACGCCGTGGACGCCCCCTCGGCGAAGGCGACCGTCTGGGGTGGGGCTTCCGTGAGGTAGTCGCCTCCCCCGGTGATGGTGACGTTCACCGTCAGGAGGACGGACAGGTCGCCCTGACGGGTCAGGGTGAACTCCACGTCCTGGCCCTCCTCCCGGTCGCCCTGCCCCGCCTCGATGGTGACCGTGGGCAGGTCGTTGTCCAGGATGTCCACGCCGACGACCTGCGTCGACCCGGACGAGTAGGCGCCCGCAAGGTCCCGCGTCACCGGATCGGGGATCGTGACGCCGACCCAGCCGTGCGGTTCGTCCACGTCGTCGTCTTCCGTCCCGGCGCTCCACTCGACCTCGCCGGCGTTGGCAGGGAAGGTCACCGTCTGCGACTCGGTCACAATGCTGCCGTTGTCGAGCCGCTCCAGGAAGATCAGCGTCACGGTGAGTTCCCGGTCGGCGTTGGGGTCGCGGGTGAGGTCGAAGACCGCCGCTTCCCCCTCGGTCACCGCGTCGCGGCGGGCCAAGACATGAATCACCGGCTCGTCGTCCTCAATGGTCCCGGTCGCGGAGACGGAGTCCACGCCGTCGGGCAGCGTCACGTTGACGGAGTTGGCCAGGGTCAGGGTGAAGCTCTCGTCGTTCTCGGCGAGGTAGTCGTCGCTGACGGGCACGGAGACGGTGGCGGAGATCTGGCCCGGTTGGAAGGTGAGCGTGCCGCTGGTTGCCGTGTAGTCCTCGCCGGCGCCGGCCGTGCCGTCGGCGGTGGCGTACTCCACGCTCACGGTCCGCCGTGAGGGCACGTCCGACGCCAGGCTGACCAGGAAGTCGACCGTGCCGCCGTTCTCGTCGGCGCGCGCGCCGACGAGTGACAGGGTGGGCGGCGGGTCCGTGTCCACCACCGCAAAGCGGGCGGTGGCGGCGTCGGGGTCGATCCGGTGGCCGGGACTATCCCGGATGGTGAGGGAGATATAACCGTCGGCCTCGTCGCCGTCCCCCCTCTCCAGGTCGAAATTCGAGACGTGCTCCGTGACCCCCGGGCGAAAGCTGTGACTCACGTGGAACGGACCCACGCCGGGGTACTGGTTGGTGACGCCGGGGCTCTGGGTGAAGTCGACGCTCACGTTGAGGGAAACGCTGGGATCGCCCGTGCGGCGCAGCCGAATCTGGCCGAATTCCCCCTCCTGGTATGAGGATCTGACCGCTTCGATGCTGACCAGCGGCAGGTCGTTGTCGGCCACCGTGGCGGAGACGGACCGGTCGCCCCGGATGGTCCGGTATTCGGACTCGGCGTGGGCCAGGGAATCCGACGGGTAGGAGAGAATCGTCGCCTCATAGACGCGGTCGGGCTCGTCCAGGTCGTTGTCGTCGGTGGTGATGACGAATTCCCATTCGCTATCGCTCCCGCCGAGGCTGACGTAGTCGGTCCGCGGCTGTCCCAGGTACCCGTGCGTCACACCGACCTGTACCTCATTCCCGGAGCCCCCGTGCAGCCGCAGGGTGACGGTCAGGATCCCCCCTTCCACGATGCGCGTCTCGCTGAGGGTCAACTCCAGCTCCGGCGCAACGTCGTTGTCCGTCACGGTGACGCGGGCGGAGGCCGGGTCGCCGGGCTCGTAGTAGTCGCTGGCAGTGACCGACACGGTCAGGTCGGTGTCCTGGATGTCGCGCCAGTCGTCCCTCGTTTGCAGCGAGAGTCGGGCCGTGGCGGAGCCGGCCGCGAAGTGCACCGTGATCTGGCCGGGCGGAGTCCGTGCCCAATGGTTGCCGCGCAGGAATGCGCCGGGGTCGGAGACGATCACGATCGCGTCGCGGGCGATGGTGGTCGGTCCGCTGCGGGTGAGGGTGAACATTGCCGCCTCGCCCTCGGCCACGCTGTCCTGGTCGGCGACGATGGACACTTCCGGCAGAGGCGGGTCTTCGACCCGGATCGTGGCCCTGCCGGGATCTCCCGTGAGATACCCGCTGCCGGGTTCGACCACGGCCACGACCCAGTCGCGGAACTCAGGGATTCCATCATCGGCGGTGGGCACGGTCAGCACGGCGGTGGCAGCGCCGGCTTCGAAGGTGATCGCATGGTTGTCCACGATCGCGCGCGTAGTGCCACCGTTGTAATGGGCGGATCTGACCTGGACGGGCAGCGCGCCCGTCGTGTCCCCGCTGCGGGTGAGGGTGAAGGTCGCGTCTTCGCCCTCGACCACGGGGTCCTCGTTGGCGGCGATGGTCACCAGGGCCGGCTCGGCAATCGGGATCTCGGCGGAATCCTCATCTGGGTCGGGCTGATACGGACTGCTGCTGTCGGCGGAGATCTGGGCCACGATCTTGTCGTCGGTATCCAGCTCCTCGACGCCGTCACGGTCGACGGGCACGGAGAGCGTGACGTCATGGTCGCCGGCCAGGAAGGTGACAGCGTGGACTCGTCTTGTGGGATTGGATGCGTCGTCGCCGGGGTGGGCGTTGGGGTGGTTGGGCTCGAACGTGACCACCGTCACCGCCAGGGGTTGAGCGGCGTCCCCGCTGCGGGTGAGGGTGAAGGTCGCCTCTTCGCCCTCGAACACGATCTCCTGGCCGGCGGCGATGCGGATGACGGGCTTCGTGGCGTCCTGCGCGTGCGCGGGGCTGACAGGGAAACCTGCCAGCCCCCCTGCCAGGCATAGCGCCAGAAGGAGGGGTGCAATCAAGAGATAGCGTGCCGCTCTGATCCGAGATATCATGCTGCCTTCATACCGTCACCCGCGTGCCAACCCGTTGTAGTTGGCCAGAATCTTGGACGTGGCGGACGCCAGGGCCGCCATCTCATGCTCGGTCACGCCCTCCGAGAGCTCGGCGTCGTAGGCTTGCACCCGCCGGTTAAGCTCCCGAGTGAGGGCCTTCCCCTCTTCGGTCAAGGTCAAGATGACGACACGCCGGTCGCGGCGCGGGCGCCGCCTGCTCATCAGACCCCTGTCGACCAGCTTGGACACCACGCGGCTTATGCGGGACGGTCTGACGGGGAGCACCTTGGCAAGCTGCGACGCGGTCCACTCTTCCTGTCTCAGGAAGGCTCTGAGAAGGGCGAACTCGAGGGGGATGAGGTCATGGGGCGCCGCCAGGTTCGCGATCCCCTTGGCCACCACGTTCACCAGGCCCACCACGCACTCCCCCAGACCAGTGGGCGGCGTACGGTCCGGGTTGACTTGAGGTTTCTGCTGTATCGTTTCCAGGCTCACTGCAATAGACGCTCCCGCGCAAAAAGTTCTCTTGGGAAACAAATTACAGAGCGCGTGCGAATCCAGAGCGAATTTCAAGCCCGGAGTTGCGAAGGTTTTGCGAAGGTTCTCGACTACCCGGATAAGGTCGGTTTGCACCGGCGATTCGCGAATCGCCTGACGCTACCCATCGGGGCCGTGCGCCGCCGCCGCAGGCGCGCCCACAGCTCGAATGGCCAGCTGTAGACTTTCCGGGCAGCGCAAGAATTCTGGCTACGTGGCCGTGCGGTCGGGGTTAGGCGCGATAGATGGAAAGCGAGGACATCCGCGGAGACGTTGCGGTCTGCGGCGTCGACAGACCTATGACCGGGAGGTCTAGGGAGCCGCGCGCGGTTGGGTCAGCTTTGGCTGAACCGTCCGAAGACTTATACGGGGGTCGGCTTCGCCAACACGTCGCCGCAGCCTTACGTTCGGGCCTGGAGGAGCGCTATTCCAATTGCGCCCGGACCGGCGTGGACGCCGAGCGCCGGACCGAAGCGGGTGACGTAGGGCTCCTTGCCCTGCGGCAGCGCGTCTTTGAGGTCGTCAGCGACCTCCTTCGCCGTATCCGGGGTGGTGCTGTGCATCACCGCCAGGGACTCGATTGGCGCGAAGTCCCGCGCCGTACGCTTCATCATCTCCAGGGCCTTTGGGAACGTCCGGGCCTTGCCCAGGGGATGAACCTCGCCGTCCTGTACGATGATCATCGGTTTGATCTTGAGGACGGAGCCAAGGAGCGCTTGGGCCTTGCCGATGCGCCCGCCCTTCTGCAGGTACTCCAACGTCTCGAACAGGCAGAAGCACTGCGCCCTTGCCACCGAGTTCCGGGCCGCCGCCACAACGTCATCGTGGCTGGCTCCTCGATTGGCCGCCTCAGCCGCCGCCAAAACGATCAGACCGAGTCCCATTGAGGCTTGGGCTGAGTCTATGACCTCTATGGGGCACGTTGCCGTCGACTGCGCGGCGCCCTGGCGAGCCGAGTTCAAGGTGCCGCTTATCATGGACGATATGTGGATGGACACGATCCCCTCGGCGTGAACTCCAAGCCTGTCATACGTTTCCTTGAATTCGCCGGGCGATGCCTGTGAGGTCTTCGGCAACTCGGGGCTGCCGGCCAGCATCGAGTAGAATTCCTCCGGCGTTATGGTGACGTTGTCCTTGAAGGCCTGCGTGCCGAAATGAACATTCTGCGCGACCACGCTGACGCCAAGACTCCGGGCCACGTCGGTCTGAATGTCCGAAGTGCTGTCGGTGACGATCCATACGCTCATGGGCTCACCGCTCGTTTCTTTGGGGTGTCCCGCTCCGCGTCGCCCGATGCGCTAGTCCCTTGGCATGCGGTATCCCACGCGGAATTCCGTAAAGATGTATGACGGGCTCTTCGCGTCGTCGCCAAGCTTGCGCCGGAGGGTCTTGACGAAGGCCTGCAGAAGCTTGGGGTTGCCTGAGTAGTCAAAGCCCCACACCCGTTGCAGCAGCTGATTGTGAGTCAGCACGCGTCCGGCATTGGCGGAAAGCTCCGCCAGCAGCTTGTACTCGGTCGCGGTAAGCTGAACTGGTTGACCGGCCACCATCACACGGCGATCAGCGTAGCTGATCCTCAGGTCCCCCAACTCATAGGGTTTCGACGGACGGGACTGGCCGTCGGCCGCCCACCTCCGTAGGGCCGCCCTCACCCTGGCAACCAGCTCAGTGGGTGCGAAGGGCTTGACGACGTAGTCTGCGGCCCCCATCTCCAAGGCTCTTGCGATGGTCTGTTCCTCAGAGCGCCCCGACAGGAAGATGACTGCCGCATCGGTAGTGTCGGAGATGCGCTTCATGAGCGCGAATCCGTCGGTCCCGGGCAGCGCCAGGTCCAACAGGACCAGGTGAGGCTTCTTCGCTTCAATGAGGTGTTCCACCTCCCTGGGGTCGCCTGTCACGACCGCTTCGTAGCCCGCCTCCAACAGCGTGCTCTTGATGTGTCTCAGTACCTGCGGCTCGTCGTCCACCGCGAGTATGCGTGCCCGCTCCTGCGCCGTCCGCTCTGAGTCCCCGGTGAACTGAACGGACCCGTTCGCCGAGACGCTGACGACCTCTTCGGCTGCTGGAATCGTGAACATGAACCGTGAGCCGAGCCCCGGTCCGTCGCTCTCGGCCCAGATGCGGCCCCCGTGCGACTCCACAATTCCCTTGCAGATGGCAAGGCCCACGCCCGTCCCCTCGATATCCTGGTCCGCCGGGTCACCAACGATTCGAGAGAACTTCTTGAACACGTGGGGCAGGCGTTCGAGAGATAGGCCGCTGCCCTCGTCCGCGACGGCGAAGAGAACGTGGAGGTCCTCCTGCCATACGGTGACCGTTATGGTCGACGACTGGGGCGAGTTCTTGGAAGCATTGGAGATGAGGTTGCTCAGGACCTGAACGATACGATGCCCGTCCGCTGCCATGCGAGGCAGGTCCTGCCGCAGGTCGACATAGATCCTGTTTCCGCCGCCGCCGAGCAGGAAGGCTTCCCTGGCCTCGTCAACCACATCCGCCACGCTGGTTGGTTCAGGGGTGACCGACAGTATGCCCGCGTCGATCCGAGTTAGATCGAGAAGGTTGTTGATCAGGTTGCGCATCCGGTCTGCCTGCTCGTCAATGATCTTGAAGAACTGCCTCATCTCTGCGGGGTCGAGCGTCGACGATGCGCCCAGCACCGTGGCGGTTGACCCCTTGATCGTCGTCAACGGCGTCCGCAACTCATGGCTCACCATGCCGAGGAATTCGGCGCGCTGCCGCTCCAGCTCTTCCACCGGCGTCATGTCCTGTAGGGTGGCGACCACCGACACGACGTCACCTTCTTCCGACAGGATGGGAACGGCGCTGACGATGGCGGTGACCGCCTGTCCGTCGGGGAGGTGAATGACGATCTCCTCAGCCCGTATCGTCTCGCGGCTGCGTATCGCCCGCTCCGTCGGGAGATCTTCAGGCGGTATCTCGCGCCCGTCCGGACGCCGGAAGGTCAACACGCTGAGGAGCTCCGGCAGGCTGTGGCCCGGCGCGTGAACACCGCGCACGATGCGTCTCGTCTCCGGGTTCATCGACACCAGGCCCCTGGTCTTCCCGTCGAAGATCAGCACCCCAACGGGCGAGATGTCCACCAACGCCTGAAGATCGGCCCGCGCACGCTGCTCGTCCTGGTACCTGAGCGCGTTGGCGATGACCAGCGCCGCCTGGGAGGCGATCATCACCAGTATCTCTTCGTCTTCTGGAGAGAACTCCCGGCCGCCCTCTTTCTCGGTGAGGTAGATGTTGCCGAGACGTTGGCCCAGACGGAGGATCGGGGTTCCCAGGAAGGTCTTCATCGACGGATGGTCCTTGGGGAAGCCGACCGACCTGGGGTGGCTGGCGATATCCGCCAGTCTCAGCGGCTCCTCGATCTCGTTCAGGTACTGGAGGAGTCCCAGGCCCTTGGGCAGATCCCCGAAACGCGGGCGCTCTTCGGGGGTGATGCCGGAGGTGATGAGGTTCTCTATGCCTCCGGACTGGTCGAAGGCTATCAGCGCACCATAGCGAGCGTTCGTCAGCGAACGAGCGCTGTCTATGACCCCCTGGAGCACCGTGTCGAAGTCGAGGCTCTCGTTGATGCGGAGGCTGGCCGCACTGAGCTTGGAGAGCCTGTCGAGCAGCGTCGGACTCTCGTGCTCTAGCCCGTCGGCTAACCTCTGGGCGCCTCCTCGCGTACTGACGGAGATCGATTCCATATCCCTCTATCTCGATACATTACTCAAAGAGCCGAATTTGGACCCGGGAACCGCAAACCACGTATCCATGCTGTCTCGGTTCCGAGTCGCCGCCGGTCGAATGCCAAGCGACTGCCTCCCTTTCGACGGGTCAATCCACTCCATTCTTACCAGGAGGACGGACCCCACGGCACCCTGGCTGCAAACAAGCACCGCCCACGGCTAACGTGGCGGCCCGAGTTTCCGGCTATCATCTGAACGGCGTCACCCGTAAAAACAGTAAGGAATCTTCATCGACTTGGTAAGGCCAAGACGCTACTTTCCCAACGACACTTTGTTAGCTCTGAGGAACGGCATTCTGCTACCTGTAATAGCGTGGTGTTTGCTCTGTAGTGTAATAGTGCTACTTTCCGCAGGTATAGAGCGCTCTTGCGGACACAAGCGATGGTGGCTAAAAGGTCGGTCTTTGGCCAGCTCCAGCAGCGCCATCATGTGCCGCGTGCTGGGCCGCACTTTGCCTTCAGTCCAACGTCATACGGTGTGACGATTACCGATGCGACGGGCGATCTCCGACCACGAAAGGCCGGACTCTTCCTTGAACCGCGCCAGGCGTTGTGGGAAGTCGTCGGGGAAAACGTGGGTCCTTCGACTGTAGTATGCGTGCTGTCGCGGCATCGAGCCGGTCCTTCAAAGGCACGCGTTGGCGCTCTCTCCCTACGGAAGCGTCCAGGCCGTGCGGCAACCGCGCGACAGACGGGACCGGGGCGCTTCCGCCGCCGCCTGTCCGCTCCAAGAGAACGGGAGAAGCCCGGTCCGGGTGGGGCCAACCCCCGCTCCGACTTCCATGTGTGCGGGCTTTTTGCGTTGGCCGGGGCCCCCGGCGCCGCCGATGGAGCCGCTCCGCGCAGGGGGTCCCGCCGGTCCATCGTGGCTACGGAGAAGGTTATTCCGCAGTTATATCGAGCCAGGTGGACTTCTTGCCCTCCCCGTCGGCATTCACCGCCGCCACCCGGTAGCGGTACTCCACGCCTTCCTCCACGTTGTCATCGGTGTAGGTCATGGCCTTGCCGGCCGCGTCGATGGTGGCGTACTTCGACAATGCTTGTCCGTTCATGCTGCCGTTCTGGAGGATGCCGCGGTAAACCACGTATTCGACAACGGCGGGGCCGGTAGGCGCTTTCCACGCCAGCTGTATCTCCTGCGTCGTGGCCTTGCCGGCGAGGCTTTGCGGCTTGCCGGGCAGGGCCGTCACCGCATCCGTCGCGGCGCTGGGCAACGATTCCTCGTTGTTCGCGTCGTCGGTGAAGGACACGATCACCTTGATGGTCTTGCCCTTGTCCCTATCGGCGATGGTGTAGGTGCGGTCCGTCGCGCCCTGGATGTTCGCGTCGTCGGCCATCCACTGGTAGCTGAAAGTCACGTTGTCCAGCCCGTCCTCGTCGGCGATGCCCGTCGTGTCGGCAGTCAGTGTCTGGCCCACCTGGGCCGTGCCGCTGATGGTGGGCTGGCCGGTGGCCGGACTGTTGGGGGGCGGTCCAGGTATGACTCTTGCGACGCCGACGGACAGCATCCTGCCGTCCTCGGTGCACACCGCCCCCGCCGCGTCGCAGTCGGCGAGCGGTGACAGCGACACCGTCACCATGGCGTCGGACTCCGGCGTCAACCGGACCTCCCACAGGTCGCTGCGGTCGTCCACCCGGCTGACGGCCACGGCGGCGTTGGTCACCTCCAGGGCATGGTCCCGCAGCGCCTCCGGGGTGGTGGACACCGCCTCGCTGAACACCAGCTGGAAGGCGAACGGCGTCCCCCCTCCGCCGTGGCCCGCCTCCGGCAGGCCCTCGAACCGCGCCGTCAGCGGCTCCGTCTCCTCTTCCTCATCTTCCTCGACGTTCAACTCGCCGCTTCCCGGCTGCCCGGATGCCGCCGCCGTCACCGTGAACGACACCTCCAGGGTGTGCTGCACGGCGTACGTCCTGTCGGGGCCGCCGTATGCCGTGGCCTCCAGCGTGTACGAGCCCGCGGGCAGGGCCATTCCCTCGCCGCCCGCCAGCAGGTACGGCGCGTCGTTTTCGGTGGACCTCACCCTCTTCTTGCCGCTGAGCTCCAGGTGCACGCTGCCGGCCAGTTCGCCCGCGACCAGCTCCGCGCGGATGGCGTACGACCCGCCGTCGGGATAGGCGAGCTCGACCGTGGCGCCGTCCGTCAGCGCCGCCAGCAGCCCCTGCGACGATCCGTCTGCGTCCAACAGCGAGAAGCTGGCCAGCACCTTGCGCACCTCGGTGCGCTCCGCCAGCAACGCCTCCCGCCACGGACCCACCGCCAGGCCCTTGCTGTCGTAGGGCCGCACGCGGACCGTTATCGGCTGGCTGCGCTCCACACCTTCGTCGGTCGTCGGCACCGTTTCGCTGATCGGTATCGTATAGGCCGTCTCCCCGGTCCGCTTCTCCCGCGAGTAGGTCGAGCCCTCCTGACGGTGCACCCGCCCGTACTCCTCGTCCGGGCCCCAGCGCCACTGCACCTGGTAGCCCGTCGCGCCGGGGACGGCGCTCCAGGTCACGCGCGGGTAGTCCCTGGCGTCGGGCTCCACCGTCAGCGAGCCCACGGGGTTCAGGGTCTCCGGCGCCGGCGCCAGCACCCTGACCAGATGACCCCAGAGCAGCAGAGGGGAATACCGATCGGTGAGGGACCGCCGGTAGTACACCGAGTGCTCCACCGACGCCTCGAAGCGCGTCTCCAGCAGCAGCTCCAGCCAGAGATCGAGCGGCACGGCCAGCGTCACCGTCTGCCACTCGCCGGGGTCGTCTTCCCCCATGCACGGCATCGGAGACACTTCTTGCGACGCGTCCACCGGAATATGCGGCGGCGCACCCTCCGAGGCGCCGCTCATCCTCTGCACCACGAGGGTCTTGTACCCCTCGCACCGGCCCGGCCGCACCCGGTAGCTGACCGTGCTGCCCAACACCAGCGTCACCTCCGGGTCGGCGTCAACGACGCCGTCCCCGTTGTCGTCCACCTCGATCACCGGCCCCGTGGGGTAGGTGGTGCTGCGCGAGGGCGACCACTCGCCGTCGCCCTCGTCGTTGGTGGCCCGCACCTGCACCTGGTAGTCCGAGTCCGCGTCCAGCCCGCCGATGGTGGCGGTGAGGCCCGTCACGTCCTGGGGGCCGTTCCTCCAGTTCTCGGCGCCGCTCTTGCGGTAGCGCAGGTCGTAGGACTCGATGTCCGGCCTGCCGCTGTTGTCCGGCGTCTTCCACGTCACATCCAGGCTGCCGCCGTCGTCCGGTCCGTCTGAGAGGGTCGGGGCACGGGGCGCCAGGGGAGGCTCGTTCACGTCGATGACGTGGATCGCCACCTCGACGGTGGCGTCGCCGCGCTCGCCGTCGTCCGCCTTGACCCTGACGGAGTACTCCGTGGTGTCCTCGTGGTCATAGGTCACACCCTCCCTGGTCAGAATCTGGCCGGTCCTGGAGTTGATCGCGAAGGAGCCGGCGTCGTCCCCCTCCAGGCTGTAGGTCAGGGTGTCGCCGTCTTCGTCGGTGGCGGTGAACGGGTCGCCGACATACTCGCCGGCGCCGGTGTTCTCCCGCAGCTCGCGCACGGCTGACTCCTGGTCGAAGGCCGGATCGGTGTTGTCCGACTTCAGGCTGCCGTCCACCTTGTGCCCGCTCTGTGTTCCTTGCCTCGGGTAGTCGAGATCGGCGGCCACGTCGTCGTCGACGCCCTGGATCGCGCCGCCGTTGAGCTCCAGCTCGTTCTCCAGGATGTAGATGCCGTCGGTGTCCATGTCGCCTTCTACAACGACGTAGGTGAACCGCAGCGCCGTGGTCCCCGTACCGCCGTCGTAGTCCGCCCACCGGTAGTGCTCCTGCATTCCGCCGCCGATGCGCAGCCGGATGCGCGGCGTGCCGGTGACGTTGACCGCCTGGTCGAAGGTCACCGTGACCTCGATGGTCTCTTCCCGGCCGTAGGTGTCGATCGCCGCCTTCGGCGTCGAGGTGACGTCCAAATCGTCCACGGCGGGCGTCTCGGCCACGTCGGTCACGGTCACGGTGATGCTCTGCTCGGCCGTCATCGCCCGGTCGCCCGTCCCGCCGGTGGCAGTGACGGTCACCATATAGGTGTTATTCCCACCGGCGTCGGTGGGGTTTTCGTGGTCGGGCGCGTCCTTGAACGTCAGAACGCCGTTGGACGCGCCGATGTCGAATTTCGCCTGGTCCGCGCCGCCGGTGACGGCATAGGTCACCGCGTCCACGGCGTCGGGGTCCGCGGCCATCACCGTGCCGGCGTCCGTCTGGTTCTCTTCCACCGAGAAGGACGCGGCGCTGGAGAACGCCGGCGGGTCGTTGGGGATGGGCTGGTCGGAGACCGTGAACACGCCCGAGAGGCCATAGACGCCTTTGTTCTCGCTCCTGGCTTCCGTGCTGCCCTCTATGGGGCCGCCACTGCCGTTGGGGTTGCCGTGCATGACCCAGTGATTGCCGGAATTGCCCAGGGCGCGGCTTGTGCCGAGGCTGGCGTGCATCGCTTCCGTACCGTCATGTGCGCTGCCCGTCCAGATCTCCCAATTGGTGCCAATGGTCACCGACGCGCCGGTCTCTCTTGCTCCCGTGGCCTCCTCGTCCCAGTCGCCGTCGTAGAAGTCGGCGTAGTCGTCGGCCACCTGGGCGCCGCCCAGCCAGTAGATGGGCACGCCCGTGCCCGTCGTGCCGGTGTTGTCCCGGGCATCGACGTCTTCGGTGCTGCCGAGCATCCGGAAGGTTCCGCTGAGGGCCTTGATGTCCGCATGGCCGCTCGCAGCCACCAGATTCTGAACGAAGGTGTTGTAGACGTCGATGTCCGAGTCACTCGCGTTTCTGCTGGTTGTCCCGATGAACAGCAGCCGGAAGCTGTCGCCCGGGCCGAGGTCGCTGGGTATCAGGCTCCAGTCGGCGGGGACCGTCGTCTCCGCCATCTCGTCGGGCGGCGCGTTGGTGGAGCCGCTGCCCGGACTCGACCAGCCGCCGTCGCCCTCGTCGTTGGTGGCCCGCACCTGCACCTGGTATTCCGAGTCCTCGTCCAGCCCGCTGATGGTGGCGGTGGTCCCCGTCTCGTCCTGCGGGCCGTCAATCCAGTTGCCGGTGGTCCCCTTGCGGTATTGCAGGTCGTAGGACTCGATGTCGGGCTTGCCGCTGTTGTCGGGGGCGCTCCAGCCCACCAACAGGCTGTCGGTCGTGCCGGGGGAGGCCAAGACCGTGGGGGCGGCCGGGGCCGAGGGGGGCTCGTCCACGTCGGCGATGTCGATGGTCACGGCGATGGTGTCGGTCCCGCCGTTGCCGTCGTCGGCCTTGACCGTGACGGAGTATTCCGGCTGCAACTCGTGGTCGTAGGTGACGCCGGTCTTGGTCTGAATCTGGCCAGAAGACGCGTCGATGCCGAAGGAGGCGGCGTCGGTCCCCTCCAGGGTGTAGGTCAGGGTGTCGCCGGTGTCGGTATCGGTGGCGGTGACGGGGCCGCCGACGTCGACGCCGGCGGCGCTGTTCTCCGCCACCTCCCGCGTCGAGCTCTCCATGAGGAAGCTTGGGGCGGTGTTGGCCTGGGAGATGCCCACCACGATGGCGTCGCCCTCCGACCAGCCCAGGGCGGCGGTGCGGGGCCATCGGTGTGCGGAAGCGCCTGTCGGTGTCGTATAGGTGGCATCGGCGAAGGAGAGCGAGGTGTCGTCGCCGAGATGGAGCGTCAGGTTGCCGGCATCGTCTTCTGAAATTGCAGGTGTAAGTTGGATGTGGACATAGGTGCTGCCACCCAGGTTGTCGTTGTCGAAAAGGTGAGTGACGGTGTAGGTGGCCGTGCCGACGTCGAAGGTGGCAGGGGCGAGACTGCCCGTGGAATCACTGGCTTGGTATCCGTACCTGCCGACGCTGCTGATTTCCCCCACCGTCAGGCAGGCGCTCCAGAGCCGGTCCGTCGGCAGCGTCCCGCACACGGCCGCCGCGCCCGTGGTCCCGCTGCCCGCGCTCGACCAGGCGCTGTCGCCCTCGTCGTTGGTGGCCCGCACCTGCACCTGGTAGAGCGAGTCCTCGTCCAGCCCGGTGATGGTGGCGGTGGTGACGGTCACGTCCTGCGGGCCGTCCGCAAAGCTGCCGGTGGTCCCCTTGCGGTATTGCAGGTCGTAGGACTGGATGTCGGGCTTGCCGGTGTTGTCGGGGGCCGTCCAGCTCACCGACAGGCTGTCGCTGCTATCGGAGACGGCCGAGACCGTGGGGGTTGCCGGGGCCGAGGGGGGCTCGTCCACGTCGTCCACGGTCACGGTGATGGCCTGGTCGGTCGTCAGCGCACGGGCGCCCGTCCCCCCGGTGGCGGTGACGGTCACCAGATAGGTGTTGTTGCCATCGGCGTCGGCGGGGTTCTCGTGGTCGACCGAGACTGGGATGGCCAGCAGGCCGCTGGTCGCGTTGATCGAGAATAACGCCAGGTCCGCGCCGCCGGTGATGGCATAGGTCACCGCATCCCCGGCGTCGGCGTCCTCGGCCGTCACCTGGAACGTAGCCGCCTGGTTCTCGTTCGTCGAGAATTCGGCGCCGCTGGTGAATGCCGGCGGGGCGTTGGTGACGACCTGGCCCTCGACCCGGAACACGGGGGAGAGGCCGTAGAAGGGGCGGGCGGCGATGTTGCTGAAAGAATTGTTGCTGCTGAGGGGGCCGTTGTCAGAGCCGGAAGAGTTCGGCACCGCGTACGTCACTGTACCGGCGCCCAGCGCGTTCGAGGAGCCGATGATGCTCTCAGTGCCGTCGTGCTCGCTGCCGGTGAGGGGCCAATTGGAAAGTCCGGAGATGCTGCGGTTGTTGCCGGACTCGTCCTTGGAGTTGACCTCGTCGTCCCAGGTTTCGTCGTAGAAATCCTCGTATTCGTCGGCCACCTTGGCGCCGCCGAGCCAGTAGATGGGCACGCCCTTGTCGTCGGCGGTGTAGGTGGTGGCCGTGTTGTCGCGGGCGTCCACGTCGGCGGTGCTGCCCACCACCCGGAAAGTGGAGCTGTACTGCTGAATGTCCGCATGGCCGCTGGCGGCGGCAGTCTGGACAAAGGTGTTGTAGTCGGCGATGTCGGTGGGGGTGGCGTTGCGCGTGCCGGAGGAAATGAATATCAGCCGGAACTCGGCGCCCGCGCCCAGGCCGGTGGGTATCAGGCCCCAGTCGGCAGGGACCACGTAGCAGCCGTCGACGACGGAGCACCCGGTACCGACCGCGTTGGCGACCGTCCGGGTGAAGTTCGCGGCGTCGTTGCCGGCCGCGTCCTGGACCGCGACGGCATCGTCGGCCTGACTGGGGTCGATGTAGGCCACCGTCACCGCCTGATCGCTGGTCAACGCGCTGCCCAGCCCGAGGGTCACCGAGTCGCCGGTGGCCGATGCGCCGGTGACCGCCGGCGCCGTGCCCGGGTTCACGCTGAGGGTGAAGGCGGATGCCGGGGCGGTGGTCTCGGACAGGGACTCGCTGAAGATGATGATGACGGAGCTGCCGTCGACCGTGGTCACGGCGAACTCGGGTGTCGGCACCACGCCGTCCACCTTGTGGCCCGATTGGGTGCCCTGGTCGGGGTAGTCGAGGTTGGCGTCGGTCCCGCCGCTGGACTGGATCGCGCCGCCGTTGAGCTCCAGCTCGTTCGCGGCGATGTAGATACCGTTGTCGTCGAAGTCGCCCGCCTGGACCGTGTAGGCGAACAGCAGCGCCTCGTTGCCGCTTCCGCTGGTGTAGTCCGCCCACTTCTGATGCACGGCGTCGCCGCCGCCGACCCGCAGTTTGATGCGCGGCGCGCCCGTGACGGTGACCGCCTGGTCGAAGGTCACCGTGACCTGGATCGTGTCGCCGATGGCGTAGGTGTCGTCGTCGCCGGGACTGGAGCTGACGTCGACGCTGCTGACGACCGGGGCCGCGGCCGTGGCTGCGGCCCGGGTCACGGTCACCGTGTAGGTCTGCGTGGTGGTCCCGTCTTCGGCCGTCACCGTCACCGAGATCGCCGTGTCGCCGACGCCGAGCGCGACCTGGTGGCCGTCCGTGGCGGCGTCGGCGTCGGCCGGGACGATCACGACCGTTGCGCCGTCATCGTTCGCCGTTGCGGTGACCGTGGTCGAGGTCACCGAGTTGTCGACGCTCCCCGTGTAGGCCAGCGTGTCCGCAGCGAAGCTGGGCGAAAGCGTGCCGACGCTCAGCGACAACGCGCTCAGCGTCGCGTCGGTGGACACGGCATCGACCTTCTGGGTGATGCCCACCACGATGGTCTCGCCCGTCGACCAGCCCAGGGCGGCGGAACGAGTCCATAGGTGTCTGGAAATGCCCGTCCCTGTCGAATAGGTGGCATCGCCAAAAGAGAGCGAGGTGTCGTCGCCGAGATGGAGCGTCAGGTTGCCGGCGTCATCTTGCGAGAGAATGGGTGAGAGGATGATCCGGACATAGGTGGTGCCACCCACGTTGTCGTTGTCGAAAAGGTGAGTGACGGTGTAGGTGGTCGTGCCGACGTCGAACGTGGCAGGGGCGAGACTGCCAATAGAAAGGCTGCCCTGGTATCCGTACCTGCCGGTGCTGTCGATTTCCCCCACCGTCAGGCAGGCGCTCCAGAGCGGTCCCGTCGGCAGCAGACAAAGCCCGGCCAACGCGTTCGTGGTGCCGCTGCCCGCGCTCGACCAGAGGCTGTCGCCCTCGTCGTTGGTGGCCCGCACCCGCACCTGGTAGGCCGAGTCGGCGTCCAGCCCGCCGATGATGGTCGTGGTGTCGGTCACGTCCTGCGGGCCGTCAATATAGTTGCCGGTGGTCCCCTTGCGGTATTGCAGGTCGTAGGACTCGATGTCCGGCTTGCCGCTGTTGCCGGGGGCGGTCCACGTTACAGACAGGCTGTCGCTGCTGCCGTCCACGGCGGAGACCGTGGGGGCGGCCGGGAACGAGGGCGGCTCGTCCACGTCGTTCACGGTCACGGTGATGGCCTGGTCGGTCGTCAGCGCACGGGCGCCCGTCCCCCCGGTGGCGGTGACGGTCACCAGATAGACGTTGTTGCCATCGGCATCGGCGGGGTTCTCGTGGTCGACCGACGTGGGAATGGCCAGCAGGCCGCTGGTCGCGTTGATCGAGAATAACGCCAGGTCCGCGCCGCCGGTGATGGCATAGGTCACCGCATCCCCGGCGTCGGCGTCCATGGCCGTCACCTGGAACGTAGCCGCCTGGTTCTCGTTCGTCGAGAAGTTGGCGCCGGTGGTGAATGCCGGGGCGGTGTTGGTGACGACCTGGCCGGCGACCCGGAACACGGGGGAGAGGCCGTAGAACGCCGTGACGAGGGTGTTGCCGCCAGAGTGGATACTGTCAAGCGGTTGACCGATCCTCACGTTGAACGCTCCCAGGGCGAGCGAGTCGTTACCGGCGATAGCCTCCGTCCCGTTGGACGCGCTGCCCGTCCAAGTGCCTGTTACAGTAAAAGCGATCACTGGGGGCGCGCGGTCGGCCCCGTCCTCGTCCTTGCCGGCGTCGGCGTTGGACCAAGATCCGTCGTAGAAGTCCTCGTAGTCGTCCGCCACTTTGGCGCCGCCGAGCCAGTAGATGGCCACGCCCTTGTCGTCGGCGGTGTAGGTGGTGTTGGTGTTGTCGCGGGCGTCCACGTCGGCGGTGGAGCCAACGACCCGGAAGGTCAAGCTGTGGCTCTGGATGTCGGCGTGGCCGCTGGCGGCGGCGGTCTGGACGAAGGTGTTGTAGTCAGCGATGTCGGTGGAGGCGGCGTTGCGCGTGCCGGAGGTGCGGAAGAGCAGCCGGAACTCGGCGCCCGCGCCCAGGCCGGTGGGTATCAGGCCCCAGTCGGCGGAGACCACGTAGCAGCCGGCGACGCCGGGGCACGAGGTACCCACCCTGTTGACGACGGCGGGGACGCTGCCGGAACCGGTGGTGAACGTGTCGGCGTCGTTGCCGGCCGCGTCCTGGACCGCGGCGGTGTCGTTGCCCGCAGTAGCGTCGGTGTAGGTCACCGTCACGACCTGATCGCTGGTAAACGCGCTGGCCAGCGCGAGGGTCACCAAGTTGTCGGTGGCCGCGGCGGTGCTGACCGCCGGCGCCGTGCCCGTGTCCACGCTGACCGTGAAGGCGCTCGCCGCGGCCGTTGTCGCGGACAGGGACTCGCTGAAGCCGATGATGATGGAGCTGCCGTCGAGCGAGGTCGCGGCGCTCTGGGGCGTCGGGCGCACGCCGTCCACGTTGTGGCCCGATTGGCCGCCCTGGTCGGGGTAGTCGAGGTTGGCGTCGGTCCCGCCGCTGGACTGGATCGTGCCGCCGTTGAGCTCCAGCTCGTTCGCGGCGATGTAGATCCCGTTGTCGTCGAAGTCGCCCGCCTGGACCGTATAGGCGAACAGCAGCGCCTCGTTGCCGCTGGTGTAGTCCGCCCACTTCAGATGCTCGTCTTCGCCGCCGCCGACCCGCAGCTGGATGCGCGGCGTGCCGCCGCTCGTGTCCACCGTGACCGCCTGGTCGAAGGTCACCGTGACCTGGATCGAGTCGCCGATGGCGTAGGTGTCGTCGTCGCCGGGACTGGAGCTGACGTCGACGCTGCTGACGGCCGGGGCCGCGGCCGCTTCGGCCAGTGATACCGCGACGTCGGTGCCCGCGGTCCAGCTCAGGCCTGTGTTCGACCATGTAAGTACGGAGGCGGACACAGTCGCGGCCGAGAGAGCAAGGGATGTTTCGTCGAGGCTCAGCGTCAGGTCGGCGATGGTCGCAGCCGTGGGATTGGCGCCAATGTTGATCTCCAAATCCCCGGATTGGAGGAAGAAGTCATGGACGGTGTAGTCGGTGCTGTCGTATGTGAACTGGTTATCGCTCAGGTTGGCGGTGTTGGTGCAGGGACTGCCAGTTTCGTCGAAACAGCCGAGATCGGAGCCAGCTGCCCTTGGGGTCAACGTCGCCGACCACACTGCCGCCAACTCATCCTCGTCGGTGAGAGAGATCAACACAAAGATGGTGTCGGTACCGCCGTTGCCGTCGTCGGCCTTGACGGTCACGGAGTAGGTATTGTCACTCTCGAAGTCGTAGGTCACACCCGATATCGTCTGGATCTGGCCGGTGGACGAGCCGATTCCGAACGAGGCGGCATCGGCCCCCTCCAGGGTGTAGGTCAGGGTGTCGCCGTCGGGGTCGGACGTCGTCACCGGGGCTCCGACATCGGTGCCGGCGGGGCTGTTCTCCGGCACCTCGCGCAAGGCGCTGCTCGAGGCGAACACCGGCGGCCTGTTGCCCGCGTTGAGTGACAGCGGGACGCCGTAGGTCGCTGCCCAGGTCAGGCCGGTGCTCGCCCAGGAAAGTGTACTGCCGGTCACAGTCGCGTCCGAGAGGCGAAACGGGAACTGGATAGAGACGTTCAGCACCAGATCGGCGATGGTCGCATTCGTGGGAGTGGCGCTGACGTCGATTTCCAGTGTCCCGTCTATGGCGAGGATTATCGCAGTGACGGTATAGCTGGTGCCGTCGTAATCAAAGTCATCGTCAGTCAAAATAGAGCCACCAGAACATATAGTAAGATTGCTGTTGGAACAGCCGAGAGAGCCTTCTATATCGCCTGGGTTTAAGGTGGCCGACCAGACCTCCACGTGGACGTTCTGCTCCTCCGCGATGCCGGGTTCGGGATCCACCGTTGTGACTTTCGGGATGAACGCCACGGCCCGGTCGGAGGGCTGGCTTGCCTCCTCGCCCCGCAGGGCCTTGACCCGATAGGCGTAGCTCTCCCCCGCTTCGGTGGCCGTGTCGTCGGTGTAGGTCGTGTCGGCTGACCCGGTGTTGGCCACCAGGGTCGCCAGGTCCCCGTCGCTCACGGCTCGGAGAATCTCGTACCCGGTGACGGACGCGGCGTCCGTCACCGGGGCGTCCCAGGCCAGGGCCACCCCCTCGATGACTCCATCGTCGCCGGAGACGACCTTGGCGGACAGGCCGCTGGGGGCCAGGTCCTCGGGGTCCGCCGGGATGTCGGCCCTGGCGTAGCTCGACCACTGGCTGACCCCGGTGGGGCTGACGGCCTTCACCCGGTACACGTAGCTGCCCTCGGGCGAGACCGAGCGGTCGGTGTAGCTGGTGGCGGACCCGGCGTTGCCGTCGATGACCTTGAACACGCCGGCATCGGCTTTGTCCCGGTCGCGGCGCAGGACCGCGTAGTGGGTAACGGTCTGGTCCGTTGACGCCGTCCAGGTGAGGCTGACCGAATCGTGCTTGGCCGAGGCCTGGAGGTCTGTGGGCCTCGCCGGCGGGCTCTCTCCGGTGGCGTTCCTGGTCGCGGTGACCGCCTGCTCCTGGGCATGGACGGGGGAAGCGGAGGACAGGTCGGTCACGGTCATGAGGCCGACCACGGCGACTGCGACCGCCAGGAACAGGACTCGAAGGGGAGCTGCTCTTATGGCGGAAATCATGGTCTGAAATCGATTGGCGAAATGGGAGCTACGGTTGGACATGCGTCACCTCATGTTGGTTTCGCCCGGAATCGCAGGCGTCGCCCATCGCCCGTTGGCGGGGCGACGGACCGTCACGTCCGTCCAAGCGGTAATGGTCCGTCCGGGCGGAAGCCGCCGGGGTTGGCGGGAACAGGGGAGAAGAGGAGGTGCAGACCCCGTTGGGGAAGTCTCGGAGGGACTCCTGGGGCCTGAAGGTGCGCGCGCGATAATCACGGGCGCGCTGTAGAAAGGTAAGTAGGCGGGGTGTAGCGGGTTACGGGAGCCGGAAAATCGGGGGGGGGGGGGGGGGGGGGGTGAATATATGTTCTATTCTCGCTGGGAGGGCGGCCTCAAGCGCGTTCGTCGCGTCGGTGGACGCAACTGGCGCGGCCGGGCGCGCTGCTTCCTGTGCGGGCCGTCGAAGCCGTCCGTCGCTATGGACGGCGACCTCCGGCATCGCTGGAACCGACGGACCGTCTCTTCCCTGCTTGTGTTGCATCTTCCCCTGTCGGGCGGAACCCCGGATTGACAACCAGCCGTGCCGGTTTGGCTGCAAACAAACACCGCCCACGGCTAACGTGGCGGCCCGAGTTTCCGGCTATCATCTGAACGGCGTCGCCCATAAAAACAGTAAAGACTCTTCATCCATTTGGTAAGGCCGAGACGCTACTTTTCCAACGACACTTTGTTAGCCCTGAAAGTGCCGGTTTGCTAACTGCTAATAGCAACTGGTTTGCGCTGAGGTGCAATAGTGCTACTTCGGCCCTTCATGGGCCTCTACCGAGACGGCGGGCGATCTCCGCCCATGACAGGCCGGACTCCTCCCGGGACCGCTCCAGGCGTTCCGGGAAGTCGATGGGGAAAACGTGAGTCCTTCGGCTGTAGCAGGTGCGCTGTCGCGGCACGGCGCCCCTCCTCCAACAGAGCGAGTCAGGCTCCTGCCTACGGGAGCGCCCGGCCTCTCCAGCTTCTGAACGCGCCGTGGAATGTGGAGCGCTGCCTTCCGTCGGCTGTACGCTCCCTGGTGTTGGGAGAGTCCGGTTGGGGCGGGATGGCGATCTGATGGCGATCCCGCCTCAACTTCCATGTGTGCGGGCCTTTTGCGCTGGCCGGGAGGCCTGGCAGGAAAGCCCCGGCCGCACCTCGCCCTATCCGTCCGGCCCGGAGACCACCAGCTCCAGCCGGTTGGACAGGGGACGTCCATCCTCGGTGCAGATGGCCCCCTCGGCCTCGCAGTCCGTGGTTATGGGCAGCACGATGGTCACGTCGCCGTTGCCGTCCGGCTGGATGTGTATCTTCCGCTTGATGTTGACGCCCTTGTCGATGCGGGTCGCCCTGGTCACCGTGCCGCCTTCGACGGTGAAGGCATAGTCCTTCAGGACCAGGTAGCTCAGATTGAACTCCTCGCTGAAGTGCAGCCCGAAGGTGAACACGGTCGAGCCGTCATGGGACTGCGCCACGTTGTGGAGGCTGGCGGTCAGGGGCCCCGTCGTCACCGATTCAGTGGCCTCCTCCGTGTCGTTGATTGCCTCCCTGAACCTGACCCAACCTGCTGCCGCGTTGCTCGCCAAGTCTCTGGTGCGGGCAGCGGCCGTGTCCGAAGGCGGGGTATAGTGGAGGGCCACGTAGTCCTCTGCCGTAGCCGCCTCCGCGAGGGTCAGCTCCACTGTGTTGCCATTCACGGAAACGGCATCCACCGCGCGCCTGGTTTCCTCATCCTGCCATGACGCGTCATCGCACCGGCACGTCACCCTCACATCGAAGGCATCCGCCGGTGGCGCAGACCCTTCGTCCAGAGCCTCGTTGTACAGCACTGTCAGGGTTGCCCCGTCCACTCTGGACCTCACCACCTCCGGCGCCCTGGTCTCCCGGGGGACGGCGTTCTTCCCAGCCGAGGCCGGACCCTCTCCGATCTGGTTGGTGGCCATGACCCTGACCGTGTACTGCACGCCCTCGGTCAGCCCATCGATGGTATGGTTGGTCCCCGTCACCGTCTCCTCGGAAACGTCCTCGGGCGTGTCCCAACTGTCCGCCGCCTCCTTCCACTGCACCTTGTAGCCGGTTATGGGTGAGCCGCCGTCGTTGGCTGGCGCTTCCCAATACAGGTCCAGCGCATTCTCGTCATGGGGCGAGACGTTCAGGTGATCAGGGGCGTCCGGCGCCCTCGCCGTTAGCGGGTCCGTCGGGTCGCTGTTCTTAGGCTCAGCGTTCTGCTGCGAGACACCGCCGGCCGGCGTGCCCGTCGCCTCGGAGGAAGCCGGACCGTAGTAGCCCGCAACATTGATGGCCACTACCCGTACGGCGTACTCCGTCCCGCCGGTCAACCCGGTGATCGTATAGGTCGTGCCGAACGCCTGCTCTTTGGATACGTCGGCCCATGTGTCCCAACTGACGCTGGCCTCCTTCCACTGCACCACGTATACGTCGATGTCGGACCCGCCGTCGGAAGCGGGCGCTTGCCAGGATGCAACCAGTTCCTGGATCTGGCTCCCTCTAGTCACGGTCAGGTTCAACGGTTGCGTGGGCGCTCCGGCGTCCACTACCGCCGTGGCCGGGCTGCTCAGCGTCTCCTGGTTGCCCGCGTCGTCGGTGAAGGACACGTTGACCTTGATGGTCTTGCCCACGTCGTCGGCCACCAGGGCGTAGGTATCGCCGGTGGCTCCCGCGATGTCCGTATCGGCGGTCCCGTCGTTGCCAATCCACTGGTACGCGAAGCCGGGGTTGGTCAACCCATCCTCATCGGCGATGCCTGTAACGTTCGCCGTGAGGGTCTCGCCTACCTGGGCCGTGCCGTCTATGGTGGGCTGGCCCGTGGCGTCGGTGTTTGGCTTGGCCGCTACCTCGCCTGTGGGGTCGCTGGGCAACGATTCCGTGTTGCCCGCGTCGTCGGTGAAGGACACGTTGACCTTGATGGTCTTGCCCACGTCGTCGGCCATCAGGGCGTAGGTATCGCCGGTGGCTCCCGCGATGTCCGTATCGGCGGTCCCGTCGTTGCCAATCCACTGGTACGCGAAGCCGGGGTTGGTCAACCCATCCTCATCGGCGATGCCTGTAACGTTCACCGTCAGCGTCTGGCCCACCTGGGCGGTGCCGCCGATGGTGGGCGCCCCCGTGGCTTGAGTGTTAGCCTCGGCAGCTACCGCCGCCGTCGCTTCGCTGGTCAACGTCTCCTGGTTGCCCACGTCGTCGGTGAAGGACACCCGCACCTTGATGGTCTTGCCTTCGTCGGCGTCGGTCAGGGTATACGTTGAGTTGGTCGCGTCCTGAATGTCCGCGTTGTCGGCCGACCACTGGTATGTGAAGGTCGCTTTATCCAGCCCGTCGGCGTCGACGATGCCGGAGGTGTCCGCCTCAAGCGTCTCACCCACACGAACTGTCCCTATGATGGCAGGCGCACCAGTTGCCTCGCTGTAGGGATCCGGTCTCACTGTCGCCGTCGCTTCGCTGGTCAACGTCTCCTGGTTGCCCGCGTCGTCGGTGAAGCTCACCGCCACCTTGATGGTCTTGCCCTCGTCTTCGGAAACCAACGTGTAGCTGGAGCTGGTAGCTCCGGCGATGTCCGCGTCATCGCTCCTGATCCACTGGTAGCTGAACTCGGGGTTGGTCAGTCCGTCGGCGTCGGTGATCCCGGAGGTGTCCGTCTCAAGCGTCCCGCCCACTCGGGCGGTCCCGGTGATGGTGGGCCCGTCGAACGGTTCGCGGGGGATACCCGAGAGCATGTTTGAGTCCTCGCTCCAGTCGACCTCGCCATGCGCGAAAACACGAGCGTCGTATTCCACGCCATTGGTGAGGCCCCTGATTTTGCTCTTCAAGTAGGGGATGTCCTCGATGGGGCCATACCCATAGTAGGGTCCACATGTCCAATTTAAGCCGTATTTCTTAGACTTGTCGCTGGGAATGACGCACCAGGTGTAATCGTGGATGCTGACGCCCCCGTCGTCAGTGGGGCGGTGCCATCCCAGGGTGAGCGTCTCGTCGCCGGCGATCACCTTATCGAGGATGGGCGGTGAGGGTTTTCCTCCCGGCCGCTGTCGGAATGATTCGGACCATTGGCCATGGCCCACGTCGTTAACCGCACGCGCCTGCCACAAGTACCATGTGCCGTTGGTCAGGCCTGTTACATCGTACGAAAACATCCCCCAGAAAACCCCTACTCCCCACGGTTCCAAGTCTTCCAAGAGGGTCCAGTTGGCGTCGGACTTGTCCGGCGCATTCGCGGGAATGTAGCGCACGTCGTAGCTGGTGATGGGGGACCCTCCGTGGTGGGGCGGGGGGTTAACGGATATCCACATCTCGCCGTCCTCGCTGAACGGTATCATTTTGGCACGCGAGGGAGCCGAGGCGAACCTCTTCCTGGCGCCGGCGGACCAAGGGCCCTCGCCGGCGGCGTTGACCGCACGGATATGTATCTCGTAATTGACCCCTTTGACCATCCCTTGAAGGGTCACATTCAAGTCGCCAGAATCCCAAATGTCTTCCAAAACGAACCATTCGCGGTCAATTTGATACCTGCTCCAGGGCATGTTGTAGTAGTCATGCTGGAAAAGCCGCAGGTCATAGGAGGTGATAGCGGAACCGCCATTGTCGGCGGGTGGGCTCCAGGCAACCTTGAGCAGCGCGTGGGAGGGGGGGCCGATTTCCTCGGGGGGCCGGGTGTCGCGAGTCAGCGAGTCGATTGCCGGGGCGCCGGGCCTTGTCATCGGCGTTCCGGCGCGGGTGCCGGACCAGGGTCCGGGGCCCGTGGATTCAACCGGTCGAATCTCCACCTCGTACTTCACTCCGTTGGCCAGCCCGCCAAGATCGTACCTCAGCTCTCCGGAATTCCAGACCCCGGCCTGCACGGTCCAATTGGCGTCCGACTTGTCCGCCGCGTCGCTGTGAATGTAGCGCAGGTCGTAGCCGGTAACCGCGGCTTCCTCGCTGGGGGCGGTCCAAACAATGGTGAGCGTTTCATCCCCCGGAGTCACCGAGGCGATGGAGGGCGCGCCCGGACCTGCCCAGGGCGTTCCGGTGGCAACGGCGGACCAGGGGCCGTCACCGATTCCGTTGGTGGCTAAGGCCCGCACCGTGTATTCCACCCCGTCGGTCAGCCCAGTTATGGTATGAGCCTTTCCGGTCACTGTCTCTTCGGAAACGTCCGCCGGGGTGTCCCAGCTACCGGCGGCCTCTTTCCACTGCACGGTGTACCCGGTGATTGCCGACCGGCCGTCGGATGCGGGCGCTTGCCAGGAACAGTCCAACTCCTGGCTGTTGGCCCTGGAGACCCTCAGGTCCAGAGGCTCTGCCGGGCGGACGGGCGCCGGCGTCACTACTGCTGTATCCTCGCTGGTCACCGTCTCCTCGGTGTTCCGGTCGTCGGTGAAGGACACCTTCACCTTGATGGTCCTGCCCTCGTCGTCGGCCACCGGGGTGTAGGAGGACTCGGTTGCGTCTGGGATCTCGGTGTCGGTGGTCCCGTCGCTCCTGACCCACTGGTAGGCGTACGAAACGTTGGTCAGACCATCCTCGTCGGCGATGGGCGATGGGTCGGCCGTCAGGGTCCTGCCCACCTGGGCCGTGCCGCTGATGGTTGGCAGGCCAGTGGGCCGGACATTTGGCTTGGGCGTATCGTTCGTCACCGGTTCGTCGCTGTATGAGGGGGCGTGATTGCCCGTCGTGTCCTGGACGCGCTGCTCCCCGGTGTCCTGCGGCGCTGAGTAGCTCAATGCCACGGTGTCTCCGTACATAACTGCAGGCGCCAGCGTAAGACTCACTGAGCTCCCGGACACAGAGACTTTGCTAACCTCGCGGGCGGCGCCGCCAACCAGCACGCTGAAGGCGCTGATGGCAGGCGTGGAGTTCGCGTCCAACGCATCGTCGTAGGTCAGGGCGATGGTGGGACCGTTTACCCGGGCGGTCAGGAGTTCGGGCGGGGTCGTGTCCCCAGGCGTGGCGGTAATCTCAGCGGCCTCACCCTCGCCCACCCTGTTTACTGCCACTACCTGGACGGTGTACTCAACTCCGTTGTCCAGGTTCCGAACGGTGTGGGAGAGGCCGCTCACCGACGCCTCTCGCGACGAGTGGTACTCCTCACTCCCCGACTTCCACCGCACCTTGTATCCCGTTACGGCAGAGCCGCCATCCGAGGCGGGCGCGTCCCAGGAGAACGACAATTCCTCGTTCTCGTCAGTCGGGACTTGCAGGTTAAAGGGAGGACCGGGAGGGTCCGGTGGAGGTTTCACCTCGGTCGTCGCGGCGCTGGGCACAGACTCCGCGTAGCCGCCCCGGTCGGTGAAGCTCACCCGCACTTTGATGAAGCGGCCCTCGTCGGCGGCCACGAGGACGTAGCTGGCGTCCGTCCCTCCCTCTATGTCCTCTTCTATGTCCTCTTCATCGGTCCCGTCGCTGGAAACCCACTGGTAGTGGAACTTCACCCGGTCCAGGCCGTTTTCGTCCTCTATCCCCGATTCGTCCGCCGTCAGGGCATCGCCCACCCGGACCGTACCGCTGATGGTGGGAGCGCCGGTCGCACGGCTGTTGGTCGGCTCGGGCACGTCATTCCAGTTATGGAATTCCGCTCCGGTGGGTCTCACCATGGACGAATGTTCCGACCACTGTGACGATCCCAGAGAGTTGGTGGCGCGAACCCGGAAGTAGTAACGGCTTTCGGGGGTCAGACCCTCGATGATCGCTCCTGGCCCGTAGAACGCGATGCTAATGCCGTTGCCTGGCAGATCAAACCAGTCACTATAGAGAGCCTGCACGTCATATGATTCTGCCCCCGGCGCCTCGTCCCACTCCAGGTCCACCATCCCCTCGTAGATCGCTGTTGCGGCGGGTTTGTCTGGAACATCGGGGACCGCCTGCGGGCCATCCGCTTGGGCGGATGCGGATAGAGGGCCTTGGATCAAGACGGCGATACAGATCAGGGCCAGCAGTCCGATGGCAACTCGCAGAGCTAAACGCCCGTTAGGCAGTTGGAGTGTTTCAATCATGACGATGCCTCCTACCAACCTGTCTTCAACACGGAGCACGTGACGCCCGAAAGCCCTTCGTTTCGTTGCATTGACACCCGTTCTGCCTTCATGAAAGCAGGCGGCGCTGGGCAAGACAGACCAGAACTCAGCGTCACCCATAGAAACAGTAAGGACTCTCCAGCTTCTTGGTAAGGCCGAAACGCTATTCTTCCAACGACACTTTGTTAGCCCTGAAAGCGCCGGTTTGCCATCTGTAAATAGCAACTTGTTGGCGCTGAGTGTATATATGCTACTTTCGGCAGATACAAAGCGCTCTTGCGGACACAAGCAATGGTGGCTAAATTGGTAGTCACCTACACACCGCCGTGACCACCAAGCGCTCCATGTTCTCACGCGCATACAGGGGAGGAGATGTCTCAGGCGCCTCACCAGACCGGGGCCTTCATCCAATCCGGCATGCTCCGGGCGGGTGGCCCAACGCTCGAAGGGCTCGACGCGGACACGGTCCGGTACGCCGCGGGAGTTTCGGTGTGGGGTCGCTGGTTCATCTCGGTTGTCACCCTGTTCCAGTTCGCCTACCGGTTTCGATTCTGGTTTCCCAACAACCTCGAATTCCCGCTCCTACTGGTGCTGCTGGTTGCTCTCAATGGCCTGGTGCACTACCGGCTCGTGACGGGCAGGCCCGTGACGTGGCGCTGGCTGCTCCTCCTCAGCGCCATGGACATCGCCCTGGCCACGACCGGCGTCGTATTCCAGGGCGGGTTCGAGGAGGGCTTCGTGTTCGTGGCCTACTACCCGGCCCTCGCGCTGTTCGTCGTGGTCTTCCCGTCGCTGTGGCTCGGGTTGGCCTGGACGACGATGACCGCCGTCGTCTATGCCGTCGCAGTCCTGACGGTCAGTCCCCCGCTCAACCTCATAGCCGACGACGGGAAGGAGTTGGTGGTCAGGATTGCGGCCATGTACGCCCTTGTGCTGTGCGTCAGTCTCATCGTCCGCTTCGAACGCAACAGGAGGCAGGCCGCGGTGGAAGGGGAGCGCCGGTTGGAGCGGGAACGCATCGAGCTCTCCCAGGCCATTCACGACACGACGGCACAGTCGGCGTACATGATCGGCCTGGGCATCGACGCCGCCAGGAAGCTGGCCGGAGACTCCAACGAGGCGCTTGCCGCCCGGCTCGAAGCGACCTCACGGCTGTCCAAGACCGCCATCTGGCAGCTGAGACACCCGATAGACATGGGCAGCATATTCGAGGGCAGGGAGCTGGGCAGGACCTTGGGCTCGCACGTTGCGGCGTTCGCCTCCGTCACGTCGGTGGCGGCGGACCTGATGCAGAACGGGATGGAGCCTCCGCTTTCGATAGAGGCCAAGAGCGTGCTGTTCACCATAGCGCACAACGCGCTCGCCAACGCCTTCCGCCACGCCGGGGCCAGCAGGGTGCTGGTCGGGCTCGACTTCGGGGAGGATGAGCTCAGGATGTCGGTGTCGGACGACGGGGCGGGGCTTCCCGACGACTACGAGGAACGCGGCCACGGCTTCGCGAACATGCGGGCGGACGCCGAGCGTCTGGGCGGACGCCTTATCGTCGAGCCCAGGGGACCGGACGGGGGCGCGAGCATCGCCTGCGTGATGCCGTTGGGCCGCGGAGGACAGGAGGGATAGATTGTCAACAGAGTCTCGTCGCATAAGGGTGCTGCTCGCCGACGACCATTCGATCGTGCGGGAAGGGCTTGAGTCGATGCTGAAAGACTCCGAGGAGTTCGAGGTGGTGGGCTCGGCCAGGGACGGCGTGGAGGCGGTGAGGGCGGCCTCCGAACTGTCGCCCGACGTTATCGTCATGGACGTCATGATGCCAGAGAAGGACGGCGTCGAGGCGTGCCGGGAGATCATGGAGTCTGCGCCCGGCGTGCGGGTGGTCATGCTGACCGCGTCGACGGAGGAGGACGCCGTGATAGAGGCGGTGGCCGCGGGAGCCACCGGCTACCTTCAGAAGTTGTCCGGGATGGACCGGCTCGTGAGCACGCTGAAGCTCGTGGCTGTGGGTGAGATGCCGGTGCCGCCCGACGTGGTGAGGCGGGTGTTCGCCAGGATACTAAGGGGGGCGAAGGCGGAGGAGGACGAGCTGACGGAGAGGGAGAAGGAGATGCTCGTGTCGTTCTGCCGGGGCATGTCATACAGCGCGATTGCGGAGGCCAGGGGGGTCAAGCCGGTGACCATCCGTAACGGCCTCTACAGCATCCAGAGCAAGCTGGGTCTTGGCACGAAGCAGGAGATCGTGGTCTGGGCCGTGCGGAACGGTCTGCTGGATGAATGACCACGCGGGCTGCTTACACTACAATGGTAAGGGGGAAGGCCACCTTGTAGAAGTCAGCGAACTCGCGTTCATGGAGCCATCAGGGCTGCTAAGGTTCGCCCTTTGTGGCTCGTCCACCCTGGCGGCGATTACCGCGGCCATCACCGGTCCTCCAGTCACCTTCCTGAGTATTTCCACCCTGTCGGCGGCCCGGTTCACGTCGTCGTCATTGGCGGTGATGGAGACTTCTATCCCGGACACTGGCTGACCAACGCGGGGATCCTGGGGCGCCCCTTGACCAGAGTGGCCTACAGCGCGTCCAAGGGAGCCGTGCGCACGTTCACCAAGACCACGGCCATCCAGCACGCCACCGAGAACATTCGCTGCAACTCCATTCATCCGGGCCCGGTGGACACTCCCATGCTGGCCAACATCTCCGACAACCCCGAGGTGCTCAGGCAGCGCACCGACGAGGTGCCGCTGGGTCGCTTGGGCGTTTCCCGGGACATCGCCTACTGCGCGCTGTACCTGGCATCCCACGAGGCTACCTGGAACACGGGAAGCGAGCTTATCATTGACGGCGGCATCACCGCGAAGTAGCGGCTGCGACACGCACTAATTCCGGGGAATAAGCTGTTATGAACTGCCCAAACTGCGGCGAAACAGCCTCGGTAGACCCCCACTTCCGCTCCGACAGCCTGTATTGCGGCTTTGCACTTTAAGTCGCCCCTGAACTCAAAGTCACCAGCCTGAACATAAAGTCCCGGCGAATGGTTGCGCACATGCTGATGGTCCATCGGCTTTCTCTCCG
Organism: Dehalococcoidia bacterium; assembly: GCA_965220625.1. Taxonomy (GTDB): domain Bacteria; phylum Chloroflexota; class Dehalococcoidia; order Lucifugimonadales; family UBA3495; genus VXOI01. The sequence continues at coordinate 612,606 of CBDCQN010000001.1, read as the reverse complement.
GACACCAGCCTGGGTCCAGGAACCATACGGGACGCGGTGTTACGGTGCGGGCAACTTCAGGAAGCAGTTTGGCCATACCAGACGCGCATTACCGCCTCCGAACGCAGTCGGCTGACAACCCGCTCTATTAGCTCCTCGGAGAGGCCACACTGAACCAGTATGCGGATAACGAGGGATGCGTAAAGCTGCCCGTTTACCGTGGCAATGAGCGCAGAGTCCTCCATAGCTCTCCCGTAACCCTGGAGATGGGCGACCTGGTTACTGCGAATTTTGGCTATACTGGTGTGCCAAACTTTCCAGTCCCCAATCCAGTCCAAAAACCCTGGCACAACTGGGTCCAGCGCGGGAAGTACCTCGGGCAACCGCATCTCGTCTCCAACCCTGTTCCCCGCGTGCCGCTGATATGCCTCGCACGCTATTAGCAGGTGCAGGGTTTTGTCGTTAATGAATGCAGGACGCCTGTACCTGTCAGCCAAGAGCCCGTTCTTTAGGATCGTTAGGCCGCGCAGCGAGTCCAGCCACCTTCCGACCCCCTCTATGCCGCTCAGCTCGCTCATCGAGAACAACTCACTATCCTTGGGAGCGGGGTCAAGGGGCCACAGAACCGGTTCATAGTGCAGCAAAAATCGCTCGTTTGGCTCACCTGTACTGACGGTTAAGCCGTGGATCACGGCGACAGCCTCCTCCCGGCCCACCAGGCCGGTGATCCGGCGTTGCAGATAGTTCAGGGTGTCCCGGTGTTCGGTGAAGATGACCAGCTTCTGCTGAGGTGAGGGTACAGGCCGGGGGATGTCCCCTGATCCGTAAGGGGCGGAGTCCTCCGCAATCCCTGCTGCAGCTTCCTGCGGCGTGAATATCTCGCCGAGCAGGTTCGCCAGCTCCCGCCACTTGGTGTCCCCTCCGCTCTGGAGGACGTCGTTGGCCGCCGATTCCAACCCTTTTATGGTGCCGATCTCGCTCCTCAATTCACCGATGGTCTGAGCGGCCGTAGCCTGATCGAGAACCCTCTCTTCCTGCTCTTCGAGTTCGCTCTCCGGGGAGTCCTCCAGGTCCTCGATGTCCTCTTGGTCCAGGTCCACTCCGACAGCGGCCAGGCCACCTGCCTGCAGTGCCTGGACTTCCCTCAGACGGCCTTCCAGCCGCTCCCGGCGGCGGCGCAAGGACTGATGGATGGCCTCCGGCGAGGAGGCGAGCCGCCGCTGCAGGATGGTCAGGGCGAAGCCGACGGTTCCCGCTCGTTTGTCGTTGGCGAGAGCCTCGGCCCGGTCGAATTCCTCCTTCACGTAACTGGTGACCGCCTTATAGAGACGCGCTTCTTCCTCTGACAGGGTGTAGGGGACCGTGTAGGCCATCCGCTCCGGGAACAGGGGGGTGCTGTCGAATTTGAGCAGGTTCTCCTTCACCATTCGGCGCATCAGGTCGGAGGTGTCGGCGGCGTGAACCCCGTCGCGGAACCGCCCCTCGAACCGGTCGTTGTCGATGAGCGCCATGAACAGCTGGAAATCCTCCTCCTTGCCGTTGTGAGGGGTGGCCGTCATCAGCAGAAAATGCCGGGTGAGTCCGGACAGGAGCTGTCCCAAGTGATAACGCTTGGTGTATCTGACCTCGCCGCCGAAAAAGCTGGCGGACATCTTGTGGGCTTCGTCGCATATCACCAGGTCCCATTCGCAATCGGGGGCTTGGAGCTTCTGCTGCACGTCCTCGTCGCGGGACAACTTGTCCAGCCTGGCGATCGCGAGATTGGTCTCCAAGAACCAATTCCCGGTGTGGGCGGATTCGAGCTTGTCGTTGGTCAGAATTTCGAAGGGAAGCTGGAACCGGCGGGACAACTCGTCCTGCCATTGCTCCGCCAGGGCGCCGGGACAGACCACCAGACACCTTTGAACGTCGCCCCGGGCGATCAGCTCCTTGATCAGCAGTCCCGCCATGATGGTTTTACCAGCGCCGGGATCGTCTGCCAGCAGGAACCTGAGCGGCAGCCGCGGCAGCATTGACTCATAGACGGCGGTGATCTGATGCGGCAGCGGCTCGACATCCGATGTGTGCACCGCCAGCACCGGGTCAAACAAATGGGCCAAACGAATCCGCTGGGCCTCGGAAACCAGACGGAACAGGGATCCGTCCCCGTCGAAGCCCCAGGGGCGACCCCGTTCGACGGTCTCGATACGGGACTCGTCGTCCCGGTACAGGAGCTCGTTGGCGACTTGGCCCGACGGCGTTTTGTAGGTGAGCTCCACGGCCGAGTCGCCGAACCACTTGACGCTGACCACCGTGACCAGGTTGTCAGCGAGTACCCCCTTCACGGATGCGTTTATCGTAAGGTCTTCCAATTTCATACTTTATGGTCCAAAAACGAAGATGCGGAAATTGAAAAATGTGCGATTAGACGCTGCGTGAAGGATGGAGAGTGCTAACCCGCTGGTTCGTGCCTTTCTCCGACGACCCGGCGGCACCTCCCCGGCTGTGCTAACTGTCAGAAGGGTCGTCGATCAATGCGACCTCGGGTCCATCACCCTGGCGACGGCCCCGTCGTGGTCGTCGATCACGGCCTCTGCCGGCGCACTCAGGCCTGTGCCCCTTCTTGGCCAGCTGCCTGCAGCTCCTCCTCGGTCGGCACGGTCACCAGTCTGGCGGTGCGCAGGTCCACCCCTTCCGCTGTCCGGGTGCCGATGACCAGGGGGACGGCCGGCGTTCCTGTTATGCGACCGAGCAGCGCTGCCCTGTCGATGGCCCGGCTCACGTCGTCCTGTTGGACGGTGATGGAGACCTCCGCAGCGACGTAGACGGGTTGCGCGCCCTGTGCCGGGTCGGTGCCGAGGAACACCGCGTCCGTCCTGTCGAGGCGGTTTCGTTCTTGCAGGGTTATGACTTCCTCTTCCAGGGCCTGGTCGGCCAGGGCGTTCAGAGGCTCGGCGTTTCTCGTGGAGGAGAATACCTGCGCTCCGGTGATGCCCAGCTGGGTGAAGAGGTATCTTCTTGCGACCTTGGCGGCGTGATCCTCGTAGTTTGTGCCCATGAGCTGGCTGACGTTGCCGCCGAGGCTGGCCAGGGTTTCCTTGATGTCTTCCTGACCCCCATCGAGGCTGCCGACGGTGCTTTTGAGTTCTTCCTGCCCCTGCTCGAACCTTCTCTGGCTTTCCACCAGCACCTGGACCGCCTCGGTCAGTGCATTCACCTGTGCGGGCATCTGCAGGAGTTCTTCCGTGAGTATCTGCCGGCGCAGCGCGTCCCTGAGCGCTGGGTTGCGCTCCAGGGCCTCCAGTATGTCCTCGAACGATTCGATGGGGGTGGCCATAGTCAACTCTCCGGTGACAATTCTACGCTGCCCGGTGTCTGGTGTCCCGTACGACGGGTCGTGGGGAATTGGGCTGGGAATTCCGCAGGAGTCCGCCGGCCTTTGACTGGAGGACGGTCCGGCAGCGCTGTTTGACTTCGTCTCTCCGGCTGGCCAGCCCGCCGAGGGAGCTGTTGACCCTCTCCTGAACCAGAGCAATGGTCCCCAGGCGGGGGCTGCTCACCAAACGGGCGTTTCAGATCGCCAGCGCCAGCTGCGGGCCGCGGGCCCTTTCCCGCCTGCCCTGGGCGCGGTCCTTAGCGTCGTGGCGGAGGTGACACCGCTGGCAGAGTGCCGCCAGGTTGAGCAGCCCGCAAGCCTCCGGCCGCTTGTCGTACACGTGGGCGGCGGTCAGAACCACGACCGCCCCGGTGTCTTCGCGGAGGCTATAGTTGTGGACCCCGCACCACTCGCAACGGTTCCCAGCCCTGTAGAACCTTACGAACCTCGAGCGTAGCGCCCAGTCCTTCGGGTATCGCTGCTGTATCTCTTTGCGTATTGGCCTCCGCTCCTCCTGCCAATCAAACGGTTGTGGCCGAATCTAGGGCGGGCCTAACCTCAGGGTCGACAGTAACGCCCTGGGCACCGAATAGCTCCCAAGGTCTGAAGGACTCCACGAACTCCTTGGCTTCTTCGATAGATGGGAACCCCTTCCGGGAGCGGCTCGGGTCGTAGCTAAAAGTCTTCGCCGATGCGTCGATGCCCCGTTTGGTGTCTCGGAACCCTCCAAGCTCCTCTTCATGGCCGTCGTTTTCGTCACTGAGAATCAGGTTCTCTCCCCTTCTTACCTTTCGCCAATACACTCTCATGCAAAGCACTCCTCGACTCCGGTTTCCAGCTTGACGGTTTTGGGACCTTGATAGTCTCTACTTCTAAAATTTGTTCGCTTGGTCTCGGAGAGGTGTGTTCTCTCTCCAGGTATGGCAACTCCTCGGCGATGGTCAAGTTCCTTAAGTGGCGTGCCCTTTACAAGTTGGGCGGTCTCCCGGATGCGTGCCAGGGCCTCGGCGATAAGCGCGCTGGCCTGCTGGGCGCTGGCGCCTGATTCCGCCAGCCCTTGACCGTTTCGGCCACCACCGGATGGCGGGCGGGGTTATCGCCTTTCGCGGTCCCCTCGGCGGCATGGGCGTGGGAGATGGCGGCGCGGGCCTGCTCGATGGTGGCCATGGCCCTGCCGTCAGTTGCCAGGCGGCCGAGGTGGAGGGCGACTGTCTGGGGTTCTTGCGGGCAATGATTGACGGCCATTTACGAGGTCCCATACGTTGAACTCGTGCCATGCGGAGGCGTAGCCCCTTCTGGTGTTGACAGCCTTCGCATCCCGCAGGCCTGCGGCGACGGCCTGGGCCGCCTCCTCGTCGCGGGCTGAGAGCACCAAACTTTCGCGGAGCTGGCCAATGGTGGCGAGAACGGACCGGTGGTCCTCTTCCCTGTCTGAGGACATCGGGGACTCCCATAAACTCGTGATAAGACTATTATCACGAGCTTTACTCATGGGTTTTGCTCCTCTGCTACTTCTTCGTCTATCAGGGATCCCACTATTTTTCCCTGCGTCTGGGCTGGCTCTTTTTCGGGGAGGCTGCACTCCGACCATGGCCTTCCCCAGAACTCACAATGGAGCCTGCTCCTGGCGGAAACACAGTCCGGCCAGGCGCACCTCGCGGTTCCCGTCGGGTCCCTCGTGAACGGGGTGCACTGGACGGATCTTTCCCGGTCGCCTTCCATCTTCACGATGTAGAAGTGGTCGGGGTGGTGAAACAGCATCACTTGGTGGGTTGCCAGGGTGTTGATTGTCTCTTCCAGCCAGTCGGGTATCTTCTCCATGAAGTAGCCGTAGTCGATTGGTACGCCCATGGGGTTCCTGCTGTGGGCCAGTGGGTTGAGTTCCCTGTATATCTGGAGGAGCTTCTCTCTGGTTAGGACTCCTTCGGTCTTGATCGTGAGAGGCTGGACTTTGCCTTTGTTCGGTGCCCTGACCCTCACCGGCTTCGGAAAGAAGTCGGGATGGACTTTTTCTATGTCCTTGAAGATTTCCTTGGGGTTCCACATCGCCTTCATTTCTTCAGGGGATTTGTCCCAAGCGTCCTTGTTTGACACCAGCGCGGCGAAGGCGACGTTTTCCAGTATCCTTCTGGTCTGGGCTGCGACCGCCTTCACTCTCGTCTCGACGTCTACCGATGTGGTTTCCATCAGGTCTATGGCGCCGTTCAGATCCTTCTTCGTCTGTTCCATGAGGTCGCAGTATTGCCTGATGTCGAGCAATTCGGCCTGTTTGATTTCCCAGCCACACTCAGGGCAGGATATGCTCCATCCCCACTCTCCCAGTTTCTTTCCTTGGACTTCTAGCATATCGCTGTTGCATTTGGGGCATGTCGTGTATTCCTGCCCGTTGACCCCCTTGACAGGGGCCTCACCGGGCCAGTTGATGCTCTTCGATGGGTGAGTGAATTCCGGGGTTTCTCCGCAGTACAGGCACTCGTGGGGATCTGTTCCAAACATCAGGTAGTCTTGGATTTGCTCTCCATGACCGTTCCAGTAGCACGGGAGCGCCTCCGGCGGAATCTTCTTTGCAACCAGCCTTATCGCCTCTCCGCACGTTTCCAGGCCGGCGCACTGGCCGATGGTCATCATTGACTTCAGGGTGAGGCGGAACTTGTACTCGTGGGAGCCGTGCTCCTCGCATGGCCCAGAGTTGGTTACCACGTCTCCGGCCTGGGGCGGTTTCTCCATGCTGTTTGCCAAACTCCAGCAGGCCTGGGCGTATCCGTCGCTGTCGCCGGACTTCAGGAGAACCTCGAGGTCTCTGACCTCCTCTTCGGCTCTGCTGATTTGCTTGGGTCCTCCCTGTTGGGCCCTTGCTCTCTGTTCCCTGCGGCGTCTCTTGGCTTGCTTCTGGCTCATGTATTCATCTCAGGGTCTGATGCCGATCTTGGTTTAGGGTGGTTCCATTCCCCGTACATTAGATTGCCGGTTGTGTCGAGAAATCAAACTGCGGAAACGGTAGGGTTTCTGGTTTCTTTAGTTCTTTTCTGAAGTAGCTCCTTATCGCTAGGTCGCTCTGAATGTATCCCCAGTTCACAAGGCGGCACTGTTCTTCCTTAGTGAACCTGTTGAGCCTCGTTCTGATGTGCGCCATTTTCTCGTGCCATCCGCTCGCAATCTCGAAGGTGTTCTCCGCTGTGTATCTCTTCGGGTCTGTCCTGATGGTCCATAGGGTTCCCTGTTTCTTCCCACTGAGCAGTTGTTCCATCAGGTAGTGTCTTCTCAGCGCCCTTGTTTGCTCTAGGGTCGAAAGCATCGGGCGCATGATCCTGCTGCTCCACAGATTCCATTTTGGTATCAGTTTGACTTGGAGGAGGCCTCCCCCGTCTGATACCAGAAGATTCTCTAGGTCTCGGATGGCGTGTATACCTAGGTTGTCGTATATCCCTCCGTCCCCGAGCGTTGCCCCTTCTTTTAGTTTCAGTTCCTTGGCTCGATTTTCGTACTCCGACACCTTGATTAAGTTCGGATCGATTTTTAGAGAAACTGACGGCAAGAAGGGCGGGAATGCCGAGGATGCTGCTAGTACCTTTGACAAAGGTGTGTCTGGATGTTCGAGGTCTCCCACTTGCCAGGTGTGGATCTTTTCCTTGGTGAATATCCAGTTCCTTCCGGTTTCCAGATGGCAGGCGTTGAATATGAACTTGGGGTGGTCTGGGATGTGTTGGAGGGTCGCTTTCCCTACCAGCAGTTTCTCGTATGACCTTTCTATGGTTTTGCTTCCTGTAAAAAATCCGAGCAGGATGCTCTTCACATCGATGTTTGTCTCACAGAGTCTCAGAATCGGATTTGCGATCTCCTCCTCGAAGTTCTGAGCTTGTCCGCTTTTGAACCTAAGTTTCTCCCACCGGATCGCTAGTAACCCGGCAATGAGGGAACCTCCGGACACAGACGATATGGCCGTCATTTTGCTCAGCATCGCCATTTCGTTTAGTCGCCAGAGTGTTCCCAAGTGAAAGAGTGTTGCTCGGAAGCCTCCTCCAGAAAGGGCTAGTCCTGTCCTTGGGGACGGTATGTTGCTGCTTTCTGTTGAGTTCTTCCCCATTTGTCTTGGTCCTAGTTGATGGTTACTTCCAGAGTTGTAACACCGCCCGTATATACGGGCGGTGTTACAATTACGTCGATCACTCCGTCGTTCCGGGTGGTCACGCATTTCCGGTCGGTCCTAGGTCCGTTCCTCCTCGTCACTGTCCAACCCTTGGTCTCGGCAGAGTATCTGCTGGTGGCGCTTGTGTCCACGAATCTTCCGTCCGAGATGATGGTCAGCAGTGGAGTAATTCTGCTGAATAGGGGTGCGTGGAATCCGGATTCCCTTCCGTGGTGCGGAGCGATGAGTACGTGGGTTCCCTGGATTGCTGCCGCGAAGTCTTGTTTCCCAAGTAATTCGTTCCACGAGGAGGGTTCGTTGTCTCCCGGCATCAGGAATTTGACTCCAGCATACGTCATTACAGTGACAACGCTGTAGTTGTTGATATTGTTTCTGGGCGACTGAAAAGGTGTGAAAAACTGAAATGACACGCCTCCGTAGTTCGAAGGAATAGAAAAGTCTTTATCTTGGGGTACCGGCTGGCTGTAGTGCCTATGAATGTCGATGTACTTCTGAATGATCTGTCTCGTTTCCGGAGAAGCTTTCTGGTTGCCTCCCCATATCTCAGCGTCGGTCAGATGGCCCGGTCGAATTAGCACTTTGGGGGATAGGTTATCGAAGTTTAGGATGTCTTCGATGTGATCTAGGTGAGGATGGGTGATAACGACCGCGTCCAGCTGTTTCACTCCCCAGTTCCAGTACAGGTGTGCTAGAGGGCTGAACCCTGCATCTGTTGCTCTTCGCGCTCCCAGATCCACGACGATGTGCTTGTCATTAGGTGTTTTGACATATGCAGCACTGCCATGGTCCACATCCCATGTAATGAATCTCAGTGTCATACCTTTTCGTTTCGCTCCTCTGGATATCCGGTCCTGGTCTGGCTCTGCAGTCTAGTGTGGTGTATCCGTAGTTCGCCGCATTATTTGGAGGCTTTCTGAAAGGACAGGGAACCGGATTCTTGCTCGAACCAGAGTAACGTATCAGCGTCGATTGCCCATTTATTTACCAATGAACTACGGTTACACCACACTAGTATTACAACGACGGTTCAAGGAGGGATGTGCGGGTGATGCCCGCATGGCGGCGCGGCGCTTGGCATGGGAGCGTCTGGCCCGTTCGTTGCTGTCCTGCGTATCCTCCAGCCACCGCAGCAACTCTTCAGGTCCGAACAGTGCCCGGGGCAGCATCTCCCGCACCACCCGGTAGACCTGCGGCCTCGTGATCCGGGGCATCTTTTTCCCCCCAAGCCTGTTGCAGGCTCAGCAGAAAAGCTCCGCCCAGCAGGCACAGGGCCACGTGGTGATGCCAGCCCGACCAAGTGCGGGTCTCGTACTCGTCTAGCCCCACGTCGCTCTTTTCCGTCTCGAACTCCGTTTCTATACGCCAACGGGATCCTCCCACGTATGCCAGGGTCTCCAACGGGGTATCCTCCGGTGCATTGGACAGATAGTAGCGGGGTTGGCTGCCGTCCAGATTCCGGCGGTAAATGGCCCAGTGGATTTCGCCGGGCTTACGCCTGCTGGTTGGACGCACCCTCTGGGCACTGAACAGGTAGCTGCGGGGGCCCTGGCTTCCCTCTGCTACCGTGAGCTCATGCCAGGCCGCCTCCGGCAACTCGTCGCTGCGCTCCTGCATTGTCCGCCGCTGCCCGCTGCGGAGCCTCGGCTTGCGGGGACGCCCGAATCCCTGATACTCCACACTGGTCCAGGCAGGCTCCGGCGGCCACACCGTAAAGCCGGACGGAACGTCCAGCACGTACCACATCCCCAAGGCCGCCAGGCCGTCGCGGAAGGACGGCGACATCCCGAAGACGTCGTCCCCGGCAACCCAGCCAGCCTTCAGATGGCCCCGCTCCAAGGCCCGCTGCAGCATCTCCAGCGCCAATTGGGTCTTCGACCGGTATCCCTGCCTCTCCTCCGGAACCCCTGCCGCCTCACACCGGTCTTGGTCCGAGGTCCAGCTCTCCGGCAGATAAAACCCTTTGTCCACCAGGGCGCGCCCCAACGGGCTGACATAGGCCAGGAACATTCCGGCCTGGCAGTTGGCCACCTTGCCCAGTCTCCCGCAGTACTGACGGGCCACTCCCACGGACTTCCTGCCCTGCTTGGGGAAGTCGCTGCCGTCCAGCACCCACGCCCCCTCAGGGTGTCCAAGCCGGGGTCCCAAGTACTCTTGAAGGCGGCCGATGACTGTGTCGTCGTCCCAGGGGGATTCGGCGAGAAACCGCTGCATCACCCTGGCTGATGCAGGAACCGTCTCAGACAGATTCTCGGCGTTGCGCCGCTCCCCGGACTGCACCAGGAGGGCCTGGAGATAATGGCGGCTGTGGTCCCGCGTCTCCCTGCGGCCAAACAGCGGAGCGAAATAAGCGTGAAAATCCTGAAAGGCCCCGTACACCTGCTCGAAAGCCGCAGCATCCACTTCCCCGCTCACTTTCCCAAGCCTTCCCCAACTACCCCGTCATACTATCATCCCAACCGTCGTTGTAATACTAGCAGCCTGTCCGAGGATTACCGGAGCAGGTTAGTTGGACAGCCGGAATTAGCCGGAGAAAGCCATCCGGGGACAGGGTGGGTTTGTGAATGCTGAGGGATTCAAGAGGAACTTGCCGGCACCATACCGGAACAGCTTCAGCAGGTTGTGGCCGGTGCAGATCAGATGCCATTCCCGGTTGACCTTCTCCAGGCCCCGCAGCAGGAACTGCCGGAAACCGCGACCCTGCTTGATCTGGCCGAATACCGGTTCCACCGTCTCCATCCGTAGAGCATAGCGTTCCCGGCCTCGCTTGGTCCGCAGCTTGCGCCGCATCCGGTCCCTGGGGGACAGTCCCTTGGGTATCCGGCCCCGGGGCGCTGGCTCCAAACGTGTGCCGTGGCGGGTCCTCTCCGGCGCGATGAACGGGTCAACTCCCAGGGCGCAGAGTTGGGGCCGTTGGCGCGGAGCTGGGCCATAATCCGACTCCTGTCGCGCTTGTTTTCAGTGGGGCCTGTCTCCAGTCTATCGGGGTGTTCCGCAGCTCATCAACGGACAACTTTCAGCAATTATGAGGACTGCTGGGAGCTGGCCGTTGACCCTGCCGGTGATGCCTGGATACGGTGGCATTGAGCTTCAGAAAGGCATGGGGCTCCCTATTCAGGCAACACGCCGGCAAAAGTAGTTGACGCTGAACAGCCACTTTAGCAGGGTAACGATTTGGTCGAGGCAATGCGACTGGCAGAAGTAGTCGATGCTGAACAACTGCTGGGTCGTGCTCAGACGAGGGTCGTTGATCCGTAGGCTACAGCCTAAGTTGGATGCATAGTGTTCATTCATCATCAAGCCGAGAGAGCAAAGATCGGATTTCCCTGTCTTGGATCTCTGCAAACGCCTGATCTTTTAAGAGGTCTACATCTGGAACCATTACAACGCCCGCAAATCTTGATTTGCGGGCGCCGCCTAGGCGGATCACCTGTGCATTCGCCAATGCAGCTAGCCCGTCTGCGACAGCGGAGCGGGACATCGTAGTCAGGCGAGTAAGATCCTTCTGACTAATCGGGATTTCTCGATCCTGGCCGTAGTCGTTGCTCGAGAGGGCAAGTCTAGAAACAAGCGCCGCGGCTACGCGGGAGGAAGTAGTGCCGCTAGTAGCTAGAGACGTCCAATAGAAGCGTGAAAGGCGACGCATTACCAACTGATGCATTCTGTCCCGTACACGTGGGATCCGGTAAACCACGAGCTGCATCAACGCCACCGGAATCCACACGACGATGGCCTCGGTCACAGCTGAATAGCTGGCGACCCATCGCTCAGCGTCCATCAGGAATTCGTGCTCGCCAATTAGGAAGGGAGCCTCCAGCTCTGAGTAGGGATACTGCAGTGGAACGATGGTACCGTGCTGAACGAAAAGTAGGTGAGTAAACAGCGACCCGGATCGGATTAACGTCGAATCCGCGGATGGTTCGGCGAACTGCATGTCGAGTGCCTCGGTAGCTTCTGTAAGCACACCTTCCAATTCCGGCGGTTCGACGGTATCGAAATCCAGACAACGAGCGAGGGTTTGAGCAAATCCAGCGACCTCAACAGGCATGGCCATCTAACCTCCTCGGTGTTGTCGTCAAGTATAGCGTTGTCTACGACATTGTAAATGCATGCTGACCGACATTAATAGCGCGTCTGACCAACATATGATATACTTTATTAAATACTACGGTGAGGCTGGCCGCCATGCATTATGCGGACCAGGTTGCACCATTAAGGAGATACAAGCATGAGCGATATAACATTTTTCCCGGTTGGGAATGCCGACACCTGCCTACTGACTGCAGACGATGGAAGCCAGCTGCTATTTGACTTCGCCTCACCTAAAAACCAGGGCGACGGTGACAAACGGATAGATCTGGCGCAAGAACTTAGAAACAGACTGGCCGAGTCTGGGCGGGATCATTTCGACGTGGTTTCCTTCAGCCACTTGGACACGGATCATTTCGCCGGCGCGTCCGAGTTCTTCTACTTGGAGCACGCCAAGAAATACCAAGGTAAGGGACGATTCCAGATAAAGGAAATGTGGGTCCCTGCGGCGGCAATACTGGAAAGCCGGTGGGAGCAATCGGAAGAAGGTCGCATTGTTCAGGCTGAAGCGCGCCACCGTTTGAAGGAAGGGAAGGGCATCCGCGTGATATCTGAGCCCAAAGCCCTCGACAAGTGGCTGTCGGATGCAGGAGTAAACCCGGACGAGCGGCGCGAACTGATCGTGACCGCCGGGAATTGTATGCCTGGATTTACCTTGGCAAGTGCCGGCACTGAGATCTTCGTCCACTCTCCGTTTTCGTACCAGCATGACGGAAACAACGAAGTCGACCGCAACTCCGAGTCCTCAGTGTTCCACCTGACACTCAAGGACGGGGCGAAGAACGTAAAGGTTTTCCTGACTGCCGACGCACCCTATGCGGTGCTGGAAGACATAGTCTCGGCAACCGAGAAAGCGGGCAACGCCGAAAGGTTGGAATGGGACATGATGAAGGTCCCTCATCATTGCAGCTATAAGTCGCTGGGTCCTGACAAAGGGGACGAGGTGACTGAGCCTGCGGAGAAGGTGGCCCGTCTCTACGAGCACTACGGCCGCGAGGGAGCAGTGCTGGTTTCGCCGAGCAACGTGATTCCTGAATCAGAGGAAACGCAGCCACCTCACGTCGAGGCTGCCGAGTACTACCGCAAGGTAGCTGAAGCGAAAAAGGGGCAATTTAAAGTTACTATGGAACATCCGACCCAGGATGATCCGAAACCCATGAAAGTAGACGTGCGAGGATTGGGGCTTGGTGCCACCGTGCTTGCCGGAAGCTCTACAAGCTCTAGCGGAAGTCGCCGCATGACCCATGCCAGCCCTCCGAGGGCAGGAAGGGCGGGATAAAGACAGGGGTCGACTGATGGCGCCAAACGATGCTGGTAGAGCATTGGCAAACGTTGATGCCAATGCTCTTTCCATTCCTAAGGCCAAGGAATTGGCCAATTATCTGCGTGCTGGCCACGGCGAAGGGGTGCGGCTGGTCAACTGCAGGCAATTGTCGGGCGGGAGCGTCGAATGGTTGGAGATCGAGGTGTCCGTCTCGGTGCCACAGCGTCCGGTTCACGATATCAAGTCTAAAGAAAACATCGCGATCGGGTTTTCGTCGAATGAGCAAAGCCCACCTGGCGTCTTCTCTCCAAGACCAGATTTCCCGTACGCTCCGCATACGAATCTGCAAACCGCAGGGGAGCCGCGAAGTCTTTGCCTTTACGCCCAACCGTGGCACGAAGTCAAATTCGATTGGACTCCGGCACACTATCTGAGGCGTATTTCCTGGTGGCTTGAAGAGACGGCGCACGGTTCGTTGCACCAACCGGACCAGCCTTTGGAACCTCTGTTGTTTGATTCGTATTCAGACTTGGTAATCCCAAGTGAGCTTCTCGGCATGCCTCGGAGCGTGCACCGTTGGGCTCAGGGCATGCGTATCAACCGGACGGATGGCGACTACACTCTGGTGCTCGATGAACTGACGGGTGTACCTAAGGCTGGTGCTGCAGATCAATACGCCGTAGTGGTCATGCTGACCCGGCCGATGACGCATGGCCTTATCCAGTCTAGGCCCCGTACGCTGGGAGAATTGCATAACCTCCTGCTTGGAGGTGGGGTCAATGTTAACCGCCAACTGAAAGGAATTTTCCAAGGCTGGAACAGACGCTCTAACGCAGAGGAACTGGTAGATGTCCTCTCTGCCCAGTTGGTAATTGTGATCCGGCTTCCCAAAAGACGGCGGGATAGAAGTGCCGTTGAATCCGTCGAGCTTAGGGCGTTCCAGGCGCGGGACGCCGTTTGGATAATAGGCACCCGTCTTGGAATCGAGTGGCACGGTAGTAAGATCGATGACCTCAAGTCAGTGGCAGCGCGACAGCAGATCAGATCTGAAACGAGACTGACATTACTGAATGTTAGAGAAGTTTTCACCAGGGAGCGGGCACGCCGGTCCAACGGGCTGAGCCATATAGGTTCCGACCCGCGGGTGACGGCAATCGGAGCAGGAGCGCTTGGATCGCCGGTCTTGGCCAATCTGACCCGTTCAGGATATGGGAGGCTGACGATCGTAGATGAGGATGTATTGCATCCCCATAATCTGGCCCGCCATACTCTCGGTGCGTCGTACGTTGGTTGGTATAAAGCAGAGGCTCTTGTCGCCGAGCTTTCCCCAATAATGTCAGAAGAGCCTCCGGTCCGATCAATCGTCGCGAACGTTCTCTATCCCGGAGACAACGCAGGTGCACTGGAAGCTGTGTACCAAGATGCTGACCTGATCCTGGATATGGCTGCTTCTATACCGGTATCCAGGCATCTGGTCTATGACATCAAAAGCGGATCTCGCAGGGTGTCGTTGTTCCTGAACCCGTCAGGCAAAGCATTGACCTTGCTCGCTGAGGATACTAGCCGCGAGATACCGCTGGATTCGTTGGAGATGCAATTTTACCGAGCCATTGCCAGAGACCCTGACTTGTGGTTGTTGCTGGATAATCCCGACCAAAACAGGATAGGACAGACCTGCCGAGACCTGTCAGCGGAAATTTCCCAATACGATGTCGCGATGCATGGGGGGATGGGAAGCCGGTCAGTGCGGCAGCTATCTGAGTGTGATAGGGCCCGAATCCGGACATGGCTCTCTGATGAACATGACAATTATGGGCTCGTGATGGATTTAGAGCCTGCAGTGCCGTTTAAACGCACCAAAAAGGAGTGGACGGTAGTCTGGGATACTGAGTTATTGGATACCCTAGCACGGATGCGCGAACGCCGTTTACCCAATGAGACCGGCGGGGTTCTCGTCGGATCTCGCGACCGGTCTCGTAAGATCCTATACGTGGTTGATGCCTTGCCGTCGCCGCCAGACAGTGAAGAACTCAAGACAAGTTACATCCGCGGAACCAAAGGACTGTCAGAAGAAGTTGAGCGGATTGTGCGTATCACAGGCTCGAATCTGGACTACATAGGCGAATGGCATTCACACCCTGATGAGCACAGCGTGGAACCTAGTATTAATGATCAGAAGTTACTGAATTGGATACGGGCCGGCATGGAGGAGGCTGGTGAGACCGGGTTGATGTGCATCATAGGGGAAGGGAAACATCTGGGTGTTTATCTTTAATGCAGATAATCAGACATTTGCGGCTACCGGGATACCGACCATGCCGGGGGGCCGAAACCACTACTACCGCTTGCCTCTGGATTGCCCCCCAATCCGGGGACAGTTGTAGCTAGAACACCCACTAGTAGCCATCGACGCGGGCGGTATCCCATGCAGTTCTTTGACCCATATACCTTCCGGGCGCGGATTCAGCCCGCGTTAGTCGTTGTTTTGCCACTAGGATTCGTAATGTTTGCTCTACTCCCGGGGCAGCCACTCTTCGTAACTGCGTTCTTTGGGCTGCTGGGTGCTGCTGGCGGGACCGCTGTTGTGGCGCAGGTAGGGCGGGAACTAGGTCGCAGAAAGGAGCCGAATCTCTGGAAAAGTTGGGGTGGATCACCCACAACTCGTTTGCTACGACATCGCTGTCTTCCCGGTGACTCCACGCTTTCGCCTGGGTTACGCCAGCAGGTCGAGGAGTGGATCGGCTCCCCGCTTCCTACTCAGGAAGAGGAGGAAGCCTGTCCCGAATGGGCAGACACGAAGTACGAGGAGGCAGTCACGTCCCTGCGCGAGGCTACTCGAGATACGTCTAGATTCCCACTAGTCTTTGCCGAGAACGCCAACTACGGTTTCAGGCGCAACCTTTGGGGTCTACGCCCAATCGGGACAGCCGTCGCTGTCGTGCTCGCTTTATTCTCTTGGACGTTGTTGGCGCTAACCATATGGGGGCGGCCTTGGCCAGATCCGTGGTGGAACGTTCTCGCCAACCCGGACAGCGTCGCGGTCATCCGGATTATGGTCGCAGTTGCAAATACGGTCTTTGCCGTCTTTTGGCTGTTTTGGGTAAAACCGTCGTCGGTCGAGGATGTGGCTAACGCATATGCGCTCCGCCTTCTAGAGTCTGTTCAGACGCTGAAGGCGACGTAGCTTTCGCTGCCGTTTTCCTATGGTGTTCAGCGTCAACTACTTCTGCCGGTTCCGTCAATTATTCTTGCCGGTTCACCTCCTGTTCCTGGTTCCGTTTTTGAGCCACTCCGGTTCGATAGCTGGGGACGTCGAATTCCAGGATGACCGAGTGGTGGATCACCCGACCTATGGCGGCCGCGGTGGCCATTCTTTGTGCAGAAGCTGTAATTTCCACCTACCCGCTACCCGTCCACCTGCTGGATGGTCCAACGGCTGACCTCCAGGAGCTTGGCCAGTTCCCGCTGGCTCACTCCCTTCGACCGCTCCACCTGGATGTACTCCCGTTGCTGCTCGCTCAGGCTGGGCCTCCGGCCGGGGAAACGCCCCTCGGCCCGCGCCTTCGCCTGGCCGGCGACCGAGCGGTCCCTGATCGAGTTACGCCACCACTCGCTGAAGGCGAGCACCATCTGGAGCTGGAGCTTGCCGGTGGCCGTCGAGGTGTCGAAGTCTTCCGACAGGGACCGGAACTCCACCCCTGCCAGGTGCAGGCCCTCGATCACCTGCAGCCCGTAGGTCAGTCCCCTGGAGAGCCGGTCGATGTGGGTGACCACCAGTGTGTCTCCCTCGACCACCAGGTCCAGCAGTTCCAGGAGGCCGCCGCGGTCGTCCTTGGCCCCGCTGGCCTCCTCGGCTCGAACATTGCCCATGGAGCAGCCGGCGCGGACCAGCCGCTCCACCTGCAGGTCCAGATTCTTGTCCTCCGGCTCTCTGACCGAGACCCTGGCATAGCCGTACACCGTCATCCTGCTCTACCCCTGGCTGGAATACCTGAAGTATAGGATTCTGCCAAGGGCTCTGCAACCGGGTTTGCCAGCCACCCCCTCAGCTACGGGGAGTGGGGATTTACAGCCATGGCTGCAAACAGGGCTGTTTCCAGCCACCCGCCACCTTCGGAGGGCAGGGGAGCTGCGACCGGTTGCTGTGATACTAGGGCATGGGCTCGCCGCGGAAGACGTAGGCGACGACATCGGGCGTGTTGGGAAATTCGGCCAACCCAGCTCTCCCAGGAAACTGCGAGCCCGGTGTGACGAGTTGGCTGGGGCTGTTTAGCGGATATGCTATGAGTGCTCCTATATCTCCCGAAGGTACCCACCAAACCAGGTTTCGTTCTACTCCTTGAAAACTGTCACGAGGGTCGTAGACGAACGCGCCTCCGGGCGCGGTGGGATTCCGTTTGACACGGAACTCCCGGCCACCAACGCCGAGCTTGTTCTGCTCCACATTCAGAATCACGGCTGCTCGAGCCATGGCATGAAATTGCACCTCGTCAATTGATTCAGCGTCGTCGGAATTTGCCCTGTCGCGCTGCTCCTGGAGCGACGTCGCGACGCCTCCTTGGGACGTGCTATCCGTCGGCTCATCCGAGCTGCCGCAGGCCAGCAGTAGTAAGGGTAGAAGTAGTGTTAGGGCAAAGATTCCCAGGGAAAGTCTGGGCCTTGTCATTTCGATTCTCTCCATCCGGCCCGGCCGGTCGTGTCCTTGGTGAGGAACGGGAGGATTGGGACGAGCCACGGCGGCAGCGCGTTGTCTGTCAGCGGGGTCTGCCTGGGTTCAGTCGTCGGTGGGTTCGGGTATGAGGATGACCTGGACGTCGCGGTGGTTGATGCCGGGTTCCTCCTGGGCGCCGATGGCGAAGGGGGTGACGGTCTGGCCGGTAGCCTTGGCGAGCAGCGCGGCCCGCTGGGCGGCGCGGTCGACGTCGTGCTACTGAATGGTTATGGAGATCTCGGCGAGGATGTAATCGGTGGGGCCGTCGGCCGTGAGGATGAGGTCGGTCTTGTCGAGCTCGTCGGTCTCGTCGGCGTTGATGTTGCCCTGCGTCTCGGCGGCGTCCAGTAGGGTTGCGAGGGCGGCCCGGTTGCGTTGGGAGGAGAATATGGTGGCGGCGACGCCCAGCTGACGGCGCAGGAACCGGTTGGCGAGCCTGGCGACGTGGGACTCGTAGTCCGAGCCTTTCAGCATGCTGACGTCGCCTCCTATTCTGTTCACAGTGTTTGTGAGGGTGGTGAGATTCTCCTTGAGGGTGCTGACGTCTGTCTCGATTCTCTCGAGCCGGACGGGCATCTGGAGGAGCTCGTCGGTGAGGATGTGGCGGCGCAGGGCCTCCTTGAGCGCGGGGTCGCGCTCAAGGGCCTCGAGTATTTCCTCGAAGGTGTTGATGGGGGTGGTCATCGGTGGTTCCTCGAGGAGTATTTTACAGAGGAGTATTTACAACGGGTGGGCGTTGGGGAGCAGAGGTGGTCAGGCGGCGGTCGGGAACTATGACGTAAGCGGAGCTCCTGCAGGGTCAAGGGCTAGGTCATAGCCGTTGAGGTCGCGGATCCGTTCCCACAGTGCGTTCCGGTCGACCTCCAGGTCCTGCCACATGGCCGGCACGTCCTCGATGGGGTCGGTGACGACCACCTCGCACCCGCAGGCGGAATACTGGTCGATGCGGTCAAGGTCGCTCTGGAAGATGTGGCTCCAGCCGGCGTCGTGCTGGGCGATGGACTGGGCCATCTCTGCCACCGAGTCCCTGGGGTAGACGGTGCCCAGGATGGACAGGAGCGCCGCTCCCGAGTTCCACAGCAACCCGTGGGCGTTTCGTCCGTGAACTGTGTTCACGTTGGTCCTGTTGACTGGACGCGGGGGCCAGAACCGGGGGATGTCGGCCAACATGCGGTTTTCGCTGGCCGCCTGACGCAGACGCTTGGTGGTGACCAGCTCCCATTCGTTGGAGGCGTCGCCGTCGTGGCGGTAGCGGTGCTCGTTGCCCGGTTCCTTGCAGAAGACTAGGCCCTCCCGGGCGGCCCGGGCCATAACGTGGTTCTGGGTGTGGCGGTGGGCGCGGTAATTGTCCGGTGTCTCCAGCATTAGTCCGTTCGTCACCTTGTGGTGCGGGCTTTCGTAGGCGAGATAGCCTGGGTAGTGGAGCTGTCTGAGCTGGTTGATGGCGAGTCCAACGAGGCTCGGCTCCTGTGCGTCATCACCGGCCGCCTGGTGGATGACGATGATGTCTAGGTCGGACTGGTCGTCCCAACCACCCAGGGCGCGGGAGCCGAAGAGGATGGCGCAATCCACGGGGGCCTCGGCTACGAGGTCCCGGCAGAGGGCGATGGCGTTTGGGTCGGGTCCGGGGTGGGGCTGACCGCGGGCAACTGGTCGCCGATGCGGTGGCGCCTCACCGGTGGCATGGTGGCACCGTGCAGCCGGGACGTGGGAGGGCGTTGTTCTGAGGGGTGTGGGTGGATGTGGCCACGATTGCCTCTCAGCGGAATCCGGGAGGTGTGGGGTGCGCGATAAGACCATATTATCACGAGCTTTACTCATGGGTTTTACTCGCCCCCAACCGGGATGACGTTCGCGCTGCCGCCGTGGCGGCGCTTCCCTCTCGACGTCCTTCAGGAAGGACTTCACATCCTCGTGGGCAGCCTCCGGAGGGCATAAAAGATTGCGCGTTAAATGCCAAACAACGCCTAAAAGCTCTCGCCTCACAACTGGGGCAGTATTACTATTCGGATGGATTATTTGATGTACCAGGGCTGGATGAGGACTTAGCTGGTGACGACGAGGCTTCATGACTGAACATAAGGATTTTTTTGTTGATGCTGACCTTCCTATAGAAGATAGAGACTCGGACCGCTTGGGCAGGCGCGCATTTGCCGAGTCAATAGCCCAACATATTCTCGATGTCTCCATCGAACATGGCTTTACAGTCGCGGTTACCGGTGAATGGGGCTCGGGGAAGACTTCAGTTCTCAACATGGTTGCTGAGACTCTTGAAGAAAGTGGTGGGGCAGTGGCCGTTCTGAGCTTTAACCCTTGGCTATTCGGAGGCTCCACAGAGCTAGTCTCCCGGTTTTTCAACGAGCTAAGTGCCCAGCTAGGCCAAAGAAACCTAGCTCCGCTGAAAGTGGTAGCAAAAGTGCTCACTGATATGGGCAAGGCGCTTGCGCAACATAGTTCAATCCCCGGTGCAAGTCCGACTGCAGCGGTAGCTGGTATCGTCGTCGACAAATGGACGGAAACGCCGAGCCTATTGTCTCAACGGGACCATCTTCGGAGGACACTCCAGACATTAAAGTCGAGAATTGTCGTTATTATCGATGACATTGACCGGCTGGAGCGGAATGAAACTCGTGAACTTATCCGTTTAATCCGCCTGACGTCCGACTTACCTCACGTGGTTTTTCTACTAGCTTTCGACCGACGGCACGTTGCGAGCAGCCTCGGTGAAACCGAGGCGGATGGCCAACAATATCTGGGAAAGATCATCCAGGTTAGTTACAACCTTCCCGTCGTAAGGGAACCTGTTTTACCTACCATGTACTTTGCGAGGCTCGATGAATTGGTATTGGAACGGGACCTTGATGGACCGGACAGACAGGTCTGGGAAAGGGTTTTCTCCGAGCTTGTCAGACCATTGCTGAGCAATTTGAGGAACGTTAAGCGTTTTCTTTACTCTCTTCCAGTGACCTTGGACATGGTGGGGAAAGAGGTTGCGTTGGCGGACCTTCTCGGACTGGAGGCGATCAGAGTTCTAAAGCCCGCATTGTTTGAGGAATTGAAAGCGCATCCTGACTGCTTGGTCCGCTACAAATCCGACTGGCGATTAGCAGCAGGATTTGGTGACCGAAAAAAGGAAATAGAGACTGAATTGGAGGGCATGCTCAAGCGTGCAGGTGATGACCGAAGCATTTTGGGATCCGTTTTTGAGCTACTGTTCCCCGTGACACAAGAACACATCGGGGTCGGTACTTATGGAACTCGTCAAGAAGCGAATTGGCGGAGAGACAGAAGGGTCGCATGCGAGGAAGTCCTTCGCATCTACCTCAGTGGTGGGCTCGGCGATGCCACTATTCCAGCTGACGATATTCGTGAGCTGGTGTCGGTGATGACAGACCGGACACGGGTAGCTTCGCTCTTAGATGGCTTGGACGCACAGGAGTTGGAACATACACTGGAGAGACTTGAAGATTTTGAGGGAGAATTCCCTGAACAAGCCGCTTCCGTTGTCGCTCCCATCTTGGTTAATAAGATGGGCACCCTAAGCGACGAATTTACTGGAAGCCTCAGTCCTACCCCCCGGTCAAGGGTTAAACTGGTGGTTTATGGACTCCTGCGAAGAATCCAGGGCCACGACGCAAGAGGGGATCAGGTGCGCCATATGCTCAATGAGTTAAATTCCTTGTCCGGAAAGCTGTGCTTGGTCGAAGCGGTAGGGTATCAGGAGTACGCTGGTCAACGACTGGTTAGCGCTAATGCGGCGAAAGAGCTTGAAGTTGAACTCCTCAAGTCTTTGACGGCTGCAACAGCGGATGAACTCCAGAGCGAGTGGGACCTTATTGGCCTCTGTTTGCGTCCGTTACGGTGGTTTGAAGACGAGGGGAATTCTCGACTAGAGCAGCGATTCTCTGAGCATTTGACAGGAGATCGTTTCGTATTAGCCCTCTTGCGATCGGCAGCGGGGTACGCATATCGCAGCGGGGGAGTCCGCCAGAAACGGCTCCCCTGGCAATCCCTAGTCGAGTCATTCGGAGAGGGATTGGTGGAGGCTGTAGATAGACTGGCCAAATCTGCGGTGTATCAAGATCTGCCGGAGGAAGACAAACGCACAGTCCAACTCGCTCAAGTGCACGCAGGAGGGGGCGAGGCTACTGAGTGGGAGATCGGCGACGCCGGCAGGAGCGTCGACCTGTTCAAGGGGGTCGACAGCGAGGGCTGCTGCTAGTCCTAGCCACGTCCACGAGATCCACGCCGGCATCATCGGCATGACCGAGTGCGGCCTCATCCTGTTCCTTTCCCTGAATTCGTGGTCAGCAGCCGTGCCGGCGGCTGGCTGTGCCCCGTGGGAGCGCCGATGACAAAAACGCCCCCCGGGGGAGACAGTCCAGCGGAGGGGAGTAATTGCCCTTCGATAGGGACGTTGTTGCCTTCAGTCGTCAACGGTTGGCAGGCGGGGCCCGTTCAGTCCCCCGGGTTACGTCCGGCGGTCAGAAGACCGGTTGTGCGAACCGCATTTTCAGCGTTCAACGGCCCTCTCCAGTGTGCAAGTCTATGTCCAGGACTACCTGGGTGCAGGGATTTTCCCACGCCGCAACCAAGACAAGAGTTGACGTTGACCACCCTGCGCGCACGCCCGGAACCCCTCCTTGATCTGCCGTTGTAATATTGGGGAAATGCCCAGAAAAATCCCGGTCAAATGCGCCATTCCCGGCTGCCACCGCCGGGTAAAGATGACCCTCGCTGAACGCGAGGAACTGAGGCGGGTGGGACGGGAGAACAACGCCACGGCGGGCCTCGTATGCCCCGCCCATGTGAAGGCCGCTTTCAACTTCGAATTCGACGATATCGACATCGATGTCCCGCTGGGAGAACTTCTGGTCGAGGCGTCCAAGGACACTCCCCGTTGGCGCGTGATGCTGACCCCGCTGCCGGGGGCGGCGGGTGAGCCGGACAGCCAATCCACGGCGAGGTGGGGAGACAGGGTTATCTAGTTCAGCGATGCTGGCGGGCAACTCCCGGATTGGATGAGCATCTGAACCCGGTTACTGGACTGGTCACCGGGGACGGTGCAAATGGCCCTAGCCGGATACTTCCTGCAGAGAGTACGACAGTCAACCGGGCCGGCACTAGGGTAATTGTCCTTCAGTAACAGCTTCTGGGCGTTTCGCAGGGTGGGTGCCTTCCCGCTGACTAGTCGCCCATCCATTGGCCCTTCCTGGCGATCAGCTCGTGTAGCCCTGTTTCGATTTCCGAAGGCAGTTCCACCGCCAGGAGTTTGTCAACGGTTTCTCTGGTTCTATGCCAGAACCATGGCTGAGTGTCGTGTTGTCCCAATTGGATCAAGAATTTGGCGAGGGCGTCGGGGTACTCATCTATCAGACCGCTTTCACTGATGCGGTGGAGTATCATAGACCTTTCGAGTGGTACCTTACGCATTCGTGCTGCCAGGCCGACAGCCTCGTGGAACACGCCCGGCAAGTGCAAAACCCATTCCAGCATCTGAGTGATTTCCTCGTCATCCAATGGACAGGGTACGCCCTGTAGCCGGTTTTCCCAGTAACCCTTGAGCCAGGTGTTCCACCATTCCTTTTGTTGATCTTCGCTCAGAGAACGTAAAATGAATCCGATTCTCTCTGCGAATAGACGTCTGACTTCGTCGGTGCTGTCGCCGAAGAGCGTGGTGATCCATTCGTCCATGGGGCCGCTAACTGACCAGACAAGCATGTCTGTGTAAAATGCCAGGAAGCGGTGCTGCATCCTCCACGCCGGTTCGCGCTTGGCACGCTGCACGCCCTTCAGGAATACCTCGCGCATACTGTCCTCTACTTGGGGCGTAATTCGCCCCCAAGTCAAGAAACCGTCCCAAGCAGGCCGAAAGTCCTCGTGTTCAGGGTCAAAAAGCGGCACCAGGTTGTCCACCGACCAACCTTCATCTATATGCAGCATGAAGTGGAGGCGGCTGGTGAGTATTGCCTGGCCGAGTTTGCCTGTGTCGCCACTATCCCCAATGATCCTGTTCAGAACGCTCAGATATTCGCTGCTAAGCGATTGAGGCGGCGTTTCTTGGCTGTCGCGCCATAGCTCTATGCTCTGCAGCCAGAACTGGGCCAGCTTGCCCGATGGGTGGTTTATAGCCGTGCTCAGCCAATCCACTTCTTGCAGAACATTGTCGACGTAGCTGGTAATGCTCGGAATTTCGGTTCTGGCAGCGGGTAGTTGAAGGGCAACGGCAATTGCATTGGCTTTCGGCAGGAAGTTGTCGTCCTCCGCGCTACTAGTCTTTTGTGATAATTCCCAAAGCGCGGTAGACATGTCGTGAACGTGCTGTTCGTGCAGCTCGTCAGCCGACAGATGTGAAAGTGCTTTGCGGAGGTGGTCCCCGTAAGGCTCCGTTTCGGCCCAAGCGCGAAATATGCTGGACCATAGGTCCGCGCTCCATTCCGCCGAAGCGGCCAGGCTGTCTGCCAATTCGAGACCCCAATCTGGCTTCTGCTTGGCTACCTCCTTGACCGTATCCAACACTGCCGAGCGGTGGTAGCCATCGAACCTTTCCCTGTCCGTTGGCCGATATTCCAGCAACGAGGGCAGTATTTCTGCCGCCCGACTTGCCGAGAGTGCTTCCACTGTCCAGAGGCTTTTGGCGCCCGTCCATGCGCTTGACCAAAACAATAAGTCCGGGTGTTCTGACGGTAGAAATTCAGGGTATCGCGCCAGAACGCCGTCCAGCGCTTCCTTGGCTAGCTCACAATCAGGGGCCGATTCGTGGAGCCAGTGCAGCCACTCGAAGTGATGGCCTGCCGACATGAACGCGGAGTCATAATCCTCGCTTTCCGGCACGCGGAACTCCAGCACGGTCTGGACAAAGGCCTCCCGCAGTTCCTGACTGGCATGAGGGTATGCGATTCTGGCTGCCCTGAAGATCTCATGGTGAGTGGCGGTTTCGTTCACGTCACAGCGTTCCAGCAGCCAAGCGATTTTTTCGTCCGCCGACAGGCCGGTTAGTTCCGTCAGGGTATGAATCGCTAACCGGCGCAACAGCGGCACCTGGGAATTGGAGTGGCGTTCGGACCACAGCCGGGCATACTCTGTTCGGTTTGCGGCCAGCCAGTCCAGGCACTCCCGGGCAACGTCTATCAGCGCGTCAACGTCGTCTTGAAACTGGTCTTGGGAATGAGGTTCAATTGCTGACCGGGAACTGCTTTCTGAATCCCAGGTCGATTCAGAATGTCCCCAAGCTGTATGCGCCGAATGCCTTTCACTCAGACGTATCGCCGTAATTTCCAATAGCGATTCGGCTATCTGAGGCAAGTACGGTTTGAGATGTTCGGTCAGCATCGTTTCCAGTTCGTAGTGATACCTGTCCGAACTAATTAGTCCGATACGAAGCGGTTCGCGATTGATAAGGGCGGTCAACTCCTCGTAGGTTCGCAACAGGGGAGTCGTTGCTCCGACACTGGCGGCGGCTTCTGCTATCCACGACAGTGCGATGTCATCGCCGTTGCTAGGTGCCACTCTGGCCAAGAAGTGAACCCAGCGGGTCATAGCCGCAGCATTCGGCGACTTCCGGACGCCGTCCTGCATCTGCCAGCTGAGGAGCTTCCAGAACTCTGGATTGAGGCGAGAGCGGTGGTCTGCTATGGTACGAAACAGCGCACCATCGTGAGCCAGGGCGAAGCATCTGGACAGCCAGCTTGCCAGCATTCCTTCCTGCACGCTTAGCTTGTCGTCTGCGAACAGGGCGTCCAGGTGGTGGCGGCGGTCAAGCCACTCAATCCAGTCTGGCGACTCAGCTGCTGTAGTGAAAAACTGTGCCAGGTCCGGGGTGCTGAGGGCGTGATCAATCACTCCCGCGGATTCCTCGTCAAAGGGCGGCGGCGCGCTGCGGAAACGTGATGGGCTGGATGCCCATCGAGAGCCAGCGGGCAGGGGTGTCGCTCCGGTTTCCCATGAGAGCGTAGCGCATATCGTTGCTATTCGGTGGCAACGATGGCGTCAGGTAATTCATTATGGTGTCGTTGTGGCTGTAGCCCACGAACAGCACGGTGTGATTGGCGAAAAGGTCAACTAGGAAACGGCGAGCCCAGCCATCGGCTTGAGTCAGATATGCTCTTCCGAAGTCTCGGTGAGTGAGTATCATTCCTTCTGGTTCGCTCACCGACCCGTGAATGTGGACGATGCCTTCAAGTCGTTCGCCCAAGGGCAGCACAGGAGCATAAAATATCCTTGGCGCCGTATCGAATAGGTCGCTGACGACTTCCTCGAAGAGCAGGTCAAAATTGGTAGTGACGATGCGTATGTCCGCGGCCCTGGGATACAGGCTAAGCAGGTTTCGGTTCAACTCCGTCGGCTGCGGGTCATTTCGCAGTAATCGTTGAGCTGCGATTGTATGGACGTCTGGACCTGCTTCCTTGAGCCGTCCCAAGAACCGGTCTTCCGGTTCGTACTCGTCGATGGTGAGGCCTGTTCCCTCGGCTATCTGGCACGCCAGCTCGCGGAAACCCGGCAGGTTGGCGGGTGGCCCCATGGAGACACCGGCGCCGACGAAAACCACCAGCCGCCCGTCTCGCAGGGCGTTCAGCATCGGCTCCGGGAAATCCGCGCCGCTGATTCTCATTGGATTCCCTCCACCACTGCAATCGCTGGTCCCCTCGGTTGGCAACGCGCGGCACGTGGCGTCATATCGGCAATACTCGAACCCGGCTTCGGCTCTCGTCAACCACGACCAGGGCACCAGTGGACAAGTCGGCTTCGTGCTGATTGAGAGCGGCTATGATCGGCTGTTCCAGATAGTCCGGCAAAGTGTCCTCCGCGCGAACCTGTAGCACACTCGGCCCCGCTTCGTGCGTGAGCGCCAGCATGGTGCCGAAGTCCAGATCGTGAGTGAACACGACGTATTGGTTATTCCTCGCCCAATCCATGATGTCTGTGTCGCTGGCCCCTGGATCTCCAATGGTGGACCAATGCAATGCCTGCCACCCATGTTTCTGTAAGACAGGCACCCATTGGGGCGACAAGTTCATGTCAACAAGGAGGTTCAGCATCATGGCGTGTGGAGAGGAACTTCGCGTTCCTCCAGCCTCCAGGCCGCGTAGGCTAGGCACTGGTCGATGTCTTCCTCCTCAAGATATGGGTATGCTTGTAGTATCTCCGCACGAGAGCGGCCGGCCGCCAACAGCCCCACCACCGTCCCGGCCGTTACCCGCATGCCGCGGACGCAGGCCTTGCCCCCCATCACGGCGGGGTTGAAGGTAATCCTGTCCAGTGATTTCATGCCCTATCTCCTCCGAGGTTCAACCCTTCCAAGTCCAAATCCCACACCCATCCCGTACTTCGTGTAATGGTCAGTTGAATTCGTTACCAAGTCTACCGTCCACGCCTACTCCAACTCCGGGCGGTCAATCTCCACGCTGCCGCCCGGCTGTGCGTCATCTTCACGCTCAACATTCTTAGCATGGAGAGGTATCTCGTGATAGTGTGCCAACCCTTGCTTGTAGCATTCAGCCTTCCCCACGCCTCGCGGGTCTGACTGTATATTCAATTCCGTCCTCAGTCTGCGCCGTGAATATCAAGTCTACTCCTCCAAATGTGGGGCCGTGCTGAAACCCAGACTGGCCTTGGGAAATGTCCGACCTGGTGACGATTCACGTTCCGCGCCAACGGGATAAGATTGCGGATTGCGTTTTCTGAATTTCCGTGGGGTTTGCTATGCTTCAGCGCTAGAGCAGCCCCCGCCGGCGTCGCCCCAGTGCCTACACTGGGAGTGGTCGTAATCAGGAATATCCGGTGGTACAGGGGCCACCAGTATGATCGTGGTGATCACCGGTGCAGGAGCCGGTGTTGACAGTGCCCTCGTGAGTGTCTCCACGGTCACCGTGGAAGTCGTCGGAGGGTCGGCAGGCCCTTGGTCAGTTGCTGGATCCCTGTCAACTCCACACGCCGCCGCAGCCTCCGTCAGTCTGGTGGAGTCTCCCTCCCTGGCGGCTCTCATGGTTTCTGCCATTTCCCCCGGCCCGCCCAGGACTTCCATCATGCACCGCTTCTCAGCCCGCTCCTGTGGTCCTCTCTCTATCCCCTGAGTTGCCCTTTCCCACTCCTCGTCGGTCAGGCACGCCGTCACCGCGGTGGCTGCAGCTGTGCTTGCGGCCATGGCCCTACCGGCCCTTACTGGGTTGTGCTCCATGCCCGCGGTCATCACTTCCTGGGGGTCGATGACTGCGAACACCGCTCGGACGCAGTCGGAAGTCTCCGGGCTGATTGGGTCAGGGCCGGTGACGATACCCGCCAGGAAAGGCGAGCTAGTGTCCTGTATTCAAAGTGCGTCGGCAAAAGCGGGCCACGCTGGCTAGGATTTGCTCAGCGGTTTTGGTCCAGACAAAAGGCTTGGGGTCTTCGTTGGTGGCGTCCAGGTAGCGGTAGATGGCTGCCTCTAGTTCGGCGCTGCTCTGATGCACGCCCCGGCGCAACTGCTTTTCTGTGAGCAGCCCAAACCAGCGCTCCACCAGGTTAAGCCAGGAGGCGCTGGTGGGCGTGAAGTGAATGTGGAAGCGGGGCCGCTTGGCGAACCAGTTCCGGATCAGCGCCGTCTTGTGGGTGGCGTAGTTGTCCGCAATCAGGTGCACGTCCAACCCGGCGGGCACCTCGGACTGATGGCATCGAGGAACTTGCGGAACTCCAGGGCCCGATGGCGGCGGTGGCACTGGCCAATCACCTGGCCGGTCCTGGCGTCCAAAGCGGCGAAGAGGGACGTGGTGCCGTGGCGTACGTAATCATGGGTGCGCCGCTCCACCTGGCCCGGGCGTAGGGGCAACAGCGGCCTGGTGCGGTCCAGGGCTTGAATCTGGGATTTCTCGTCCACGCACAAGACCAACGCCCGGTCCGGCGGGTTGAGGTAGAGTCCCACAATGTCCCGTACCTTTTCGATGAAGAAGGGGTCCGCCGACAGCTTGAAGGTTTCGGTGCGGTGAGGTTGCAGTGCGAAGGCGCGCCAGATGCGGCTGACCGTGGTGTGGCTCAGACCGGAACGCTGGGCCATGGACCGAGTGCTCCAGTGCGTGGCGTCCTTGGGTGTGGACTCCAGCGTCAGCGTAATCACCCGTTCCACGTCGTCATCGGTAACCGCTCGCGGTCGGCCGCTGCGGGGCTCGTCCGACAAGCCGTCCAATCGCCGTTCCAAGAACCGGGAACGCCACTTCCCCACCGTTTCGTCGGACACCTCCAAGTCGGCAGCCACCCTGGTGTTGTTGCGACCTTCGGCGCAGGCCAGAATCATTCTGGCCCGCAGCACCAGGCCTTGGGCCGTCTTGGGGCGACGAACCCACCGCTCCAGCGTTTCCCTTTCGGCGTCGTCCAATATCAGCGGCGGCATTGGCCTTCCCATCACCATGATCATCCCTCTCCTGAGTCGGTGATCGAAAGGATACCTCATTGCGAACACTATTACTACTAACTTCAGTTACACCACACTAGGGTTTCGTCACTGAGGCAACCGATGAGTCTGAACAGTTCATCCTTGGATTCCTGGGCTGGCCATGCAAGTGCCACCCGGTCCAGGGTTTCGGGTACGTCGCCGATACAGGCTAGCTCGCCTTCGGAGAGTGCGGACTGCAAAGCCTGGGAGTCCTGGAGCTGGATGGGAGCAAGTGTCCCTTCTTGCGGCGGATCTTCTGTTGGCTCGGTGGTCGGGGAACTGGCCGGCGTCGCCGTGAACGTGGCAGTGGGAGTCTCCGTCGGTATCTCCGTGGGAGCAGCGGCGTCATGGCTTTCGGACCCGGGGTGTTCGGCGTCAACGACGGTGTCGCGGCGACAGTGCCGCGGACCGTCGTCTTCGTCGGGCTGGGCGTGGGCGTCGAGCCCTGACATGCCAGCAGGGTGGCAAGGATTGCCAGAAAGACGGTGGCTGCCAGGGCGGATGGTCTCAGCACGGGCATGTCCTTTCTTCACTCGTGTTCCCTTCCATTTTACTGACAGCCTGTTCTCCTGTCCGACAGTTGGATTTGAAGACGCTTCACGGTCACTCCTGAACAAGGTGCCTTCTCCTTGCCGCGGTCACAGTTGCCAATGGTTGTGCAGGTTGATCTGGCCTGCAAGCTCCTGGTGGTTGGCGACGCGCTGGAGGTTGAGCCCATGTTCTGGCAGCGAATGCGCCGGGGTATAGGGCAGGGCAAGTACCGGTTCTTCATAATTCCGTGATCTTCTCTATCTTGATGAGGACGGCGACACCCAGGCGTTCAGGATCCCGGTCCAGTTCGGCCTGGACGCAGCGGTCCATGACTTCCTGGCGAATGGGACCGTGTTCGTGGACGGTTGCCTACCGTGGAACCGCCATCTCACCCGGTCGGCGGTGTGGGCGTAGTAGACGACCACCCGCGGATTCTCGGCAACGTTGTCCAAGGCCGACCGCTTGGCCCGCTCCCAATAGGCCAGCGTAGCTCTATTGAAGGCCATCACGCTTCCCTTGGGGCTTATCTGGGGTTCGCCGTCCTTGGAGGCCGTCCCTACCAGGCAGGAATATCCGTCGGCTAAAGCGCTGTCCAACCGCGATACCATCTCGTCGGTCAAATTGATCATCGTGGTCTGTCTCATTGGGAGCAACGGCAGTTTGTAAGACCCTGTCCTTGCCCTCGGCGTAGCAGGCCCAGGGTCCGGGACAGTCGCAGTCCGGCCGGTTCCGACCAGTCATTACATTCCTTTTGGTGCTGAACTTTCATCGAAGATCGCCTTGTTGGCCGTGCTCCACGAGATCTTCATGATCCTGGCCACACGACTCACCGACGGGTTCTCTGCGAACATCCGCTTGCACTCGTTCACCTGGTCGGGTGAAAGCGCAGGAGGCCGCCCGGGCGGCCTTCCCTCGGCCTTGGCACGCTCCTGGCCCACCTTTATGCGCTCGCTGGTGGAATCGGCCTGGTAGGCGCCGTTGGCCATCATCATCCGGCGGAAGTACTTGGCCGCGGCGCTGTCGTCAGTGGTGTCGATCCCTTCCTTGATGGCCACTATGCCGATGTTCCGGCTGGTGAGGTACGCCTGGATCCTCACGCCCTCGTCGAAGTTCCGGCTGAAGCGGTCCAGCCATACCACCACGATGGTGTCGTTCGGCTGGATCCGGGCCAAGAGATCGTTCCATCCGGGCCGCGACATCAGACGGCCGGTCATCACGTCGGAAAAGATGATCTCCTCGCGGACGCCGTGGTTGGCCAGCTCGCGGAGCTGGGTCTCGAGGTTCCGGTCGTCCCGGTCGCTCTTACTGACCCGCGCGTAGCCGTAGGTGAGGGGGATCATCATCGCTTCACCACCCCGGTTTGCCGCAGTGCGGGCAGGGATTCCGGACCGCCCGACGCCAGGCGACTCCGCCCTTGGCATGGATTTCCTTATTGCAGTGGAGGCAGCGGCCCATGTATGTGTTCCGGTCGGACAGGTCCTCGGCCACCAGCTCAAGACAGTCTCCGCATCCCCGCACCAGCTCCGGGTCGGGGGTCATCGGTCCGGGACTCTTCTCGAGGCCACACAGCGGGGAGTCTCCGGGGGCGTAGTGGACCACAGTGGCGGCGGCGACAATTCTGCTCTCCCCGCGCCTGCCGTCACCCTCTGCCATGGTGAAGGAATCATCCCCATCCGAGGCGAAGTCCCACAGCCTGTTACCCCAAACTTCCCGGTCTATCGAGCCGTGCCACTGCAGTCCCCTCCCGGTGAGTCCTGCCGCGATCACCCGGCGGCCGTAGACACCGCAGTTGATGGCGCGGTCCTTTCCCCAAGCGTCGTCCTGGTTGGTGACCGCCATCGTCGTGCTTCGGCACTGGGGGCAGGCGGCTGCCAGGTAGACGTGCATGGCGTTCTTCTCCGCTCAACAAACGGCCGTTTTTGAGAGTGGTCCCAAGGACCACGTCCGTCAGCTTTGCCGTGACCCTCAAAACCTCCCCTCAACAATAATCGACACTCAACAATGACGTCAAGGGTTTTTTGAGTGGAGCTGCCGTGGACTGCCTTATTAAACAGGGGTAGACCGAACTACGGGAGCTGCCGGTGGTGGTATAAGTGGCGGGGATATGGAGGTCATTTCGCGGTATTCGCTCTTCCACGAGGTGGAGCTGCCGGAGGGTTACGAGTAGGTTTCGTTGATCGCCATGGAGGTGAACTCAACGAAAGCGCTGGCTATGGCGATTTCCGTGGATCAGATATCCAAACTGCTTAATGCAGTCACTTCCATCAGTGCGAAAACGGCGAGCATCACCAACGCGACGATCACTCCGAATTCCTTTTCCCATGATTTGACTGTGAATTCATACTTTCCAGTTCTCAATGCGACCACGACGACAAGGAATCCGGCTACTGCTCCGCCAATGTGTCCTAGCATTCCTACAGGGAGCGTCCATGGCTCTTCTGCGATTAATGCAGCCCCAAGTCCCAAAACAAGGAATGTCAGGACCACACCGACACTGAGCTTCCATGCGCTTCCTGTGAAACAGTTGATCAGAATGGCTGCGACCGGAACGAGCACCATCCAGCCGATAATGCTCAGCCCCTTCCCGGTGTCCCCGTTCGTCAATTCAGCGCCGATGGCGACCTGTACTATTAGACCCACTGCCAAGGTTGTTACGGCACAAGTCGCGGTAAGCCATTTCGTGCGCAATTTCCATTCCATGAAAGTGGCTGTAAGTGCCCATTGCCCTATGTTCTTCCAAGCGTGTTCGGGGTCTGCGTGTATGGTCCAGTAGGTGAAAGTTGTGTACCAACGGTCCGAAGAGAGGGCCAAGATGTTGCAGAAATCTTCCCTGTCGCCTGTTCCGTTAGCTAGTGCCTCAATCGCGACGACCGTGGCTAAGATCAGAATCGTAGTCCATGGAATTACTGCTGTTATTTGTCTGCGATATCTCCGGAAGTCCATATTGCGGATTCTACATTCTCTGATCCCGCCTTTGCCCTACCCGGCGGCAAAGGCCGTGCAGCGCCGGATCGTGGCGGCGCCGGCATCGGCGGTGCTGGGGTTCAGCATGATGAACAGGACCGGGTCGACGTCGGGATTCCAGATCCGCTCGAGCGTGTAGCGATAAACGCAATCGGCGTCCAGGACAGCTCGACGCTGCAGCACGGGCTATCACCTCAGACTCCCGCAACCTAACCGTTTCCTAGAGAACGGTGTCAAGCTTCCCGGAGATCCGCAGCTGATAGACCATCAGGTTGGCCACCAGCTCGCGCAGGTCGCCGTGGAGTCTCGTGCCCTCTGGCGGGCGGCCCGGGAGGCGATACGCGCGGAGACGGTGAGTGGCTGGGGTGAGTGGCTGGTTTGTGACGCCTACCAAATGGGATGTCGGCGAAGACCAGTTCGACCTGGTCGCCTACGTGGGCGAGGTGCTCCGGGAGCACGAACCAAGGGTATACACGGTGGAGGTATGGGCCAGGTTCGACGGAGATATGGAGGTCATCTAGAGGTACTCGGTCTTCCACGAGGTTAAACTGCCGGATGAGAGATGATCCCATGTGCGGTCGACATCCCCGGAATCACAACCAATGGGAGGGAGCACAATACCCAACTTGAAAATATTCGTAAGCTTCGAGTTTGACAAGGACGGGGACCTCAAGAACAACTTCTTCGAACAGGCGAAAGACAATTCACCCCACCGGGTAAAGAACTCCTCGCTGAACGAAGCTTATCCAACCGATGAATGGAAGGAGAGGGCGAGGTCCGCTATCCACGAGTGCGATCTAGTCATAGTTTTGGTCGGTCAGGACACACACAGTTCACTCGGGGTAAAGACCGAGATTGACATTGTCCGACAGCTAAAGAAACCGGTCTTTCAGGTGGCTTTGCACGATGAATGGGAATTAACACGAAAAAACCATTTTCTGCACAACGAATCGCCCCAAGTCCAAGCTCTCACACAGCCCGAAGCCCAGACATCACAAGGAGGCGGGCTCAGGATGCCATAAACGGCGTCTCGGTTGACCAAGCACGCCAGGCACAATACCATCAGGCCAAGCAGGAAGACTGGAGCAAGAACATGACCACCAGAATGGAGAAAATAGCTGAAGACGTGGCCCTCGCTGTACTTCGGGACACCGGCCCCTCGGCCAACCCGCCGCTCCAACCAGAAATACTTGCAAAGGCCTTCCAAGCAGGATGGCCAGCCCCTGAAAGCAGCAGTCCCATGAACGACGCTATGAGCGCCGCTACACAAGCGGCCATCAGTCGCACC
The DNA here is from genome assembly GCA_965220625.1 of Dehalococcoidia bacterium. Classification (GTDB taxonomy): domain Bacteria; phylum Chloroflexota; class Dehalococcoidia; order Lucifugimonadales; family UBA3495; genus VXOI01. The sequence continues at coordinate 578,877 of CBDCQN010000001.1, read as the reverse complement.
GGCCTGAATGCGGAAAGTTGGAAGAACACCATATACCAAGCCTGGCAGCCAGCGGTGCAGGAAACAGTCGACGGATACTTCAGGGACGCCCGGCACAGTTTCGAGAAGGGAGAGTATCTCAAGGGAGCGGAGACCCTAGCCGACGCAGTGAGAGCGACCCTCGGCCACATCGCCTCGGTCCGCAACTGGCCCCACGGCGCCCACGGTGACCTCTACAGCATCGTCGCAGCCTTGGGTAGCGGGAGCAGGTGGCCCGAAACCCAGGAGGAGTTCGACCAAGCACTGGACAACTGCTCCAAGGAAGGCCAACGCCTGGCCTCCGCACTGGGCGCCAGCACAGGACTGCCGGACAGCATCAAATTCGGGACATACGCGGATAATCCAGAACACGTGGAAGAGAACGGCCTGTCCTTCGCCGAAACGGTCATCGAACTTGCCAACCGGCTTGCGGAGAAGGTGCCCGGAAGACCATGAATCGCCAAGAGCATATGCAGGAGGCCCAGGACCTTCTCAAACGGGCCGACGAAGAGTCAACAGACGGCGGCAATGACAGGATTGCCGCCGAATTCATGTGGGGAGCGTTCGCTCATTGCCTGATCACCGTCGCGCAGAACAACGGGTTGCCTCACGACAGCCACGGGACATTCCGGATAATTGCCCAGCACATGGACGCCGCCCAAGGCAGCAACGACTGGCGTTCCCGCTTCGGTTCAGCCGAGAGACTACATCGCCACTTTTATCACGGAGACCTGCCAGCCCAAGAACTGCGAACTCACAGACGGCATACCCGGGAAGGTGCGCAGGAACTCCTCAGGACCCTGCAAGCTGGCACCTGAGTACAACCTGCCAATGGAAAACCGACAGCAATGCAGGTCAAAGGCGGATGCCGCTGAGTCCACGCCGTCAGCCTGCCGGCCGACCACGGAAAACCTAGCAGAAGGGAAGAGAACTGAATTAAAACAGATTCTGCACAATGAATCGGAATTAAAAAAGATTCATTGTGCAAAGCCCTTTCAGGTAATACCGCGAAGGCGACCTTATAACGGCCTATCATATGTGAGTGACCGGATTCGTTGGAAATGGAGGCTCATCAATAAAAAGATAGAAGAAGTATGGGCCCGGAGATAGCACCTAGTACTCAGCATTCCTATGCCCGTGTTCCGGGCTGTGCAGAGGTAAGTAACTGCTTGTTACTTGGTAGCAACATTATGCCCGTGTTCGGCCTGTGCAGAGGTGACTAACTGGTGCGTCGGCCCAAGGATGTATGCTCATGGCGAGGCGTGCCGTCCGGACGAAGACCGAGCAGACACTGGTGCGTATTGCCCGTTTGGTAGCATGGTCCAGGAGCCTTACGACGGCATCATTGGTGACGCCCCGATCGGGGCGATCCCGTTGGGGAGAGTGGCTACAGTCTGCGGCGCCCTCCGGCGACACGCCTACACGGCAATGGTAGAGGCGGTGATGAGCAGAGGCAAGAGCGGGGCTAAACCGGAAGGGCTGTCCCAGCTGAACCTGAACGCGGCGGGCATTGACGTGGGGGCCACCAGCCATTTCGTCGCGGTGCCCGCCGACCGCGCGGAGCAGCCGGTGCGTGAGTTTGAGGCCTTCACGGCGGACCTGTACCGTCTGGCGGACTGGCTGGCCCAGTGCGGTGTGGAGACCGTGGTCATGGAGTCCACCGGCGTGTACTGGATACCGCTGTTCGGGGTGCTGGAAGAGCGGGACTTCCAGGTGATGCTGGTGGACCCCAGACGCATCAAGAACGTGCCCGGCCGCAAGACCGACGTGCTGGACTGCCAGTGGCTGCAGCAGTTGCACACCTACGGCCTGCTGTCGGGAGCCTTCCGGCCCGAAGGGGAGATCCGACGCTTGCGCAGCTACCTGCGGCAGCGGGCCATGCTGGTGGAATACGCCTCCCACCACGTCCAGCACATGCAGAAGGCCCTGACCCAGATGAACGTGAAGCTGCAGCACGTCATCAGCGACATCACGGGCAAGACCGGCATGGAAATCATCGAGGCCATTGTGGGTGGCCAACGGGATCCAGTGAAGCTGGCGCAACTGCGCGACCCCAGAATCAAGGCCGACGAGGCGACCATCGCAAAGTCGTTGCGGGGCCACTGGCGGGAGGAACACATCTTCGAGCTGACCCAGGCCCTGGAACTGTACCGGTTCTATCACGCCAAGATTGCCGAGTGCGACCGGGAAATCGAAACCCACTTGGAGCGGTTTGAGGACCGCAGTACCGGCGGACCTCCAGCGGCGAAGTCCGGCCGCAAGCGTATCAAAGGAAACGCGCCCCGCTTCGATGTTTGGACGCACTTGAATCGGATGACGGGGGTGGACCTGACCCGGATCGACGGCGTGGACGCGTACACAGCCCTGAAGGTGATCAGCGAGATTGGCACCGACATGACCAAATGGCCCAGCGCCAAGCACTTCGCGTCCTGGCTGGGGCTGAGTCCCAACAACCGCATCACCGGTGGTAGGGTGATCAGCTCCAAGACCAAGCCCAGCGCCAACCGGGCTGCGGCGGCATTGCGTCTGGCGGCCAACGCGCTGCATCGCTCCGACAGTGCCCTGGGCGCCTTCCTGCGCCGCCCAACTGGGCGCGCCCAAAGCCATCACCGCCACGGCCCACAAGCTGGCCAGGCTCATCTACACCATGCTGCGCAATGGCCAGGAGTACGTGGATGCCGGCGCGAAATACTACGAACGACAGTACCAGCAACGGGCGTTGCGCGCGGCCAAGCGTCGGGCGGCACAACTGGGCTACCAACTGGTGCCAATGTCCGACGCCGGGGACCGCACCACGTATGCACCTCCCGGCGCGCCAACCGCCGTGTGACGACGTTTGTTAGTGGGGAGCAAAGTTATGCCCGTGCCCGGCCCGTGCAGAGGCGACTAACTGGTGTGGCCGCGTCAGGGTGCGTATGCTCATGGCGAGACGTGTTGTCTGGACGAAGACCGGGTAGACGTTGGTGCAGATTGCCCGTTGGGGAGCATGGTCCGGGAGTCTTACGACTGCATCATTGGTGACGCCCCAAGCGGAGCGATCCCGTTCCATAGATTGGTGAATGTTAGTGACTCCCTCCGGCGACACGTCTACCTTGCAGGCGTGGAGGGAATGATGAGCAGCAGAGGCAAGAGCAGGGCAAAACCGGAAGGGCTGTCCCAGCTGAACCTGAACGCGGCGGGCATTGACGTGGGGGCCACCAGCCACTATGTGGCAGTTCCCGCCGACCGGGCGGAGCAGCCGGTGCGTGAGTATGAGGCTTTCACGGCGGACCTGTACCGCCTGGCAGACTGGCTGGCCGAGTGCGGTGTGGAGACCGTGGTCATGGAGTCCACCGGCGTGTACTGGATACCGCTGTTTGGGGTGCTGGAAGAGCGAGACTTCCAGGTAATGCTGGTGGACCCCAGACGCATCAAGAACGTGCCGGGTCGCAAGACCGACGTGGTGGACTGCCAGTGGCTGCAGCAGTTGCACAGCTACGGCCTGCTGTCGGGAGCCTTCCGTCCCGACGGGGACATACGGCGCTTGCGCAGCTACCTGCGGCAGCGGGCCATGCTGGTGGAGTACGCCTCCCACCACGTCCAGCATATGCAGAAAGCGCTGACCCAGATGAACGTAAAGTTGCAACACGTGATCAGAGACATCACGGGCAAGACAGGCATGGACATCATGGAGGCCATCGCGGGCGGGGAAAGGGACCCGCGGAAGCTGGCGCGACTGCGCGATCCCAGGATCAAGGCCGACGAGGCGACCATCGCCAGGTCGCTGCGGGGGCACTGGCGGGAGGAACACATCTTCGAGTTGACCCAGGCCCTGGAACTGTACCGGTTCTATCAGGATAAGATTGCCGAGTGCGACCGGGAGATTGAAGCCCAGCTGGAGCGTTTCGAAGACAGCAGCGACGGCGAACCTCCGGCTCCCAATGGCAAAAAGCGCAATCAGAAGAACGCGCCCCGTTTCGATGTCCAGGGCCAACTGTACCGGATGACGGGAGTGGACCTGACCCGGATCGACGGCGTGGACGCGTACACAGCCCTGAAGGTGATCAGCGAGATTGGCGCCGATATGACCAAATGGCCCAGCGCCAAGCACTTCGCCTCCTGGCTGGGGCTGAGCCCCAACAACCGCATCACCGGCGGCCGGGTCATGAGCTCAAAGACCAAACCCAGCGCCAACCGGGCCGCGGCGGCCTTGCGTCTGGCCGCCAACGCGCTGCACCGCTCCGGCAGCGCCCTGGGCGCCTTCCTGCGCCGGAAGAAAGCCCACCTGGGAGCGCCCAAGGCCATCACCGCCACCGCCCACAAGCTGGCCAGGCTCATCTATTCCATGCTGCGGTACGGCCACCAGTACGTGGATGCCGGCGCGGAATACTACGAGAGACAGTATCAGCAGCGGGCGTTGCGTGCGGCAAAGCGCCGGGCGGCGCAACTGGGCTACCAACTGGTGCCCATGTACGATGCCCAACCTTCGGACCTGCCCCACGGACCAGAGGCCGCGGCCGCGTGACAATTTCGGTTAGTCCATAGTCAACTTCGTTTTAGCATTTATTTAAGAAAACGGACAATTAGGCTATCCTGCTTTGTGGGAAGTGTTGTTGGCGGGGGTGGCAGTGATGGTCAGGGACAAGTACGCAGTGCGGTTGGTACCGGAACAACGGGAAGAACTCCAGCGTCTGATTCGGGTTGGGAAACACTCGGCCCGAGTCACCGCCAGGGCCCGGGTTCTCCTCAAGAGCGACGACGGTTGGCCGGCTCCCCAAGTGGCTGAAGCTTTGGATGTGGCCTTGGGCACAGTGTACCGGGTCAAGCAGCGCTTTACCCAAGAAGGGTTGGCGGGGGTTCTGAAGGACCGTCCCCAAGCCAACCGGCACCGGAAGCTGGACGATCGGGGCGAGGCCCACCTGATCGCCCTGGCCTGCAGTCCGCCGCCGGCAGGGCATGACCACTGGACCCTGCGCCTGCTGGCTGGGAAGGTGGTGGAGTTGAAGTTGGCCTCGTCCATGTCCCACGAAGGGGTGCGCAAGCGTCTCAAAAAAACGCTCTCAAGCCCTGGCAGAAGAAGGAATGGTGCATTCCCAAGGTGAGCGCGGAGTTCGTGGCCAACATGGAGGACCTGCTGGACCTCTACGCCGAACCCTATGACCCCCGACGGCCGGTGGTCTGCTTTGACGAGACCTCGACCCAGTTGTTGGCGAGACGCGGCCATCTCTGCCGCCCCGGCCCGGAATTCCGTTTGCGGCAGGACTACGAATACCGGAGGGAGGGCGTCCGCAACCTGTTCCTGACCTGTGGCCGCTGGCGGGCTGGCGTCACGTGCCGGCGACCCGGCGGCGCACGATGGAGGACTTCGCCCATCGGATGCGTTGGCTGGTGGACGAAGCTTACCCGGAGACTCCCGTGGTGCGGGTGGTCATGGACAACCTGAACACGCACCGTCCGGCGTCCCTGTACGAGACGTTCCCGGTGCCAGAGGCCCGGCGGATTGCGAAGCGGCTGGAGTTCCACTACACCCCCAAGCACGGAAGCTGGTTGAACATGGCGGAAATCGAGTTCAGCGTACTATCCCGCTCCTGCTTGAAGCAGCGACTCCCCGACGAGGAGGCGCTCCACCGGGAAGTCCAGGCTCTGGTCAAGGAACGCAACGCCGCCCAAGCCACCATCCAATGGAGGTTCAACACCCAGGACGCCCGAACCAAACTTCACCGCCTTTACCCTTTTGATTCCAAAGTTGCCTACCAAGTAACAAGCAGTTACTTACCTCTGCACGGCCCGGAACGCGGGCATAGGGATGCTGAGTACTAGTATCGTCTTCCATTCGTGGCCTCAGCACCGATTATCCCCACTCTGACCAGTTACACTCCCCTGGAGGACCGCTACTGCCCCGACAACGGCCGACCCGCCATCCACCCCGAAGTAATGATCAGGGCCCCTGTGAACCGGCCCGAAGGCGCTCGCCCCTCCCGGCTGGGGCTTCTGTCTGCCGTGGACCGAGGGGTTCGCCGGGCCTTGAGGCGGGCCGGGACTCTGCTCCGACGTGCCGTTCGAACGTAACCCGCTCCCCGGACACCGGGGGCCTGGCGGTCCCCGCTGGGAGACGGTCCGCCGAGAGAGAGACCGTCTTGGCCGTTACCGGCTGCGGGCCCGCAGCCGCTGAACCTCCTTATCATTCCTCATCATTCCTCCTGAGGCACGATGGCCGGGAAGGCGAGTGGAACCGGATCACCTCGCGGTCGCCGGATTCGGAGCGCCTGCTCGGCAGACCGGTTCACCTTGGTGGTGTTGTGTGTCTCGTCCCAAGCGTTCTGGACCAACTACCATGCGGCCCGGCCGGCGTGCTGCTCCCGCATCCCCTCGTAGGACACGGTGAATCGTTCCTTGGAAGGCATGGCTGCTCCAGGTGAGAGTGGTGAGGATGGTGCTGAGGCCGGGGAGTGGGGTGCTTTGAGGGCCGCCAGAGGCGGCCCTGGGGTTAGAGCCTTTTGTGTTTCGGTAGTGTCGGGCTACTGGTCCCGCTGGCGCCGGAGTTCCTCTTCCAGTTCTTGGGTGCGGGCTTCGGCTTCCAGCCGTGCCTGCCGTTCGCTCTGGGCTCGGGCTATGGCGGTGTCTGCTCGGGCTTCGGCGGCGATTCGGTCCTCGTACATTTCATCGGATGTGCGCAAGTATCGCTTTGCCACCGGGTCCCAAAAGCGGAGCTGTCCGTCTTCCCAGCATACGTCGAGGTTCAGGACTTCGCTGTGCCCCCAATGATGGGTCTCGTCCGTATGGACGATGGTGACCGGCTGGTACACCCCGTCCACCAGGCGGTCTCCGGCCAAGCCTGTCTCATAGTATTGGCCGCCGGTGGGATCAAACCTCCAGTACTCGGGTATGCCGAAGGCCGCATAGTCGTTCCGCCTCTCCGCATAGTCGTTCGGCGGGTACCGGGCCTGTATTTCCGGCTGCTTCCGCAGGTCCGGCAGCTCCGGCAGTTCCGGCATCTCTGGCAACTCCGGCCAGATGGGGCTGATTACTGAAGCTGTTTCCAGCACGAAGTCCGGGGGCTTGCCCCGGTCCTCAATGGAGTAACCCCACTGTTCGATGATGGCGGCCCGGTCCACGTTGAAGGCGATGATCAGGTCGGGAATGTGCATGCCCTGAAGCTGGACGAGGTTCCATGCGATGGGGACTTTGGACAGCACGAAGTTGCTATCCTGGTTGCCGAAATGCATGATCAGGGTTCCCAGGTATCCAGGAACGAAGAGATAGATCGTGTTCTGCAAGTCGCCCCTGGGCGGGAAGTCCGGGAACGTGCCGTCGGTCATGGGGTCCGGCGGTTGGTGGCTGGGCATCTCGGGCATGGCGGTCCTCCTTTGGCGGGTGAGGGATGAACCGTGTTGGGCTCGAGCGCTTTTCGGTTGACGTGTTTGTACGCCCGGGTGCATGCGTTTATGCGTCTATGCGCATGGGTCGGTCTCGGAGACGGGTCAGCTCCGTTTCGGTCCTTCTGGTATAGGTCTGGGCTCCCTGAGCGTGGCGGCCGGACGCGGGTTCCGGGCCAGGTGGGCCTCCCTGATTTCATCTGGGGTCGGGGGCACCAGGGCGAACCAGTCGTGGTTGAAGACCCGCTCCCGGTTCTGGTCCAGCCGGAAGACGCCGACGTTTCCCCGGCTGGGCTCCCCCGTCTTCCGGTCGACGCAGACCACGGCCAGGGGCGGGAGCCCGTGCTCGTTGCAGTAGTCGTCGATGGGGTCGAGGTCGGAGCGGAGCGTCAGGGGGTGGCTGAGGAGCAGCGCGCCCAGGGCGTCGTAGGTGGTGGTGCGGCGTTGGGTGGCCTGGGCGACGAGGGCCAGCCAGGCCTGTGCCGACCGGGCGTATTTGTTCCTGCGGTCTTCGTCGAAGCGGCGGGGCATGGCCGGTACGGGTTTCCTGCTTGAGTGCGGATTGGGATTACGCCGTGCCCGGGCATTCTACCGGACTCCGGACCGGAGGAGCCACCGGGACCTGTCAGTGATGCCGGCGGCTCCCCCTCTCCGTCCGGTCAGGAGATGCGGGCCGAGTAGCCCGCCCCGTAGCGCAGGGGGTGCTTGCTGTCCGTGATCCGGACCACGGCCCTGGCGGCGTCATTGGGGTCGGTGCCGGCCGGGGTGGCCGTGACCCACCAGTAGTCGTCCAGCAGGTGCTCGGCCTCGACGTCCACCCTCCCGGCGCCGGACCCGAAGGTCTGCCGCAGGCGGCGCCCGTACGCCATCCCCTGCAATCCCGCAGCCATCCACCCGGTGACCTGGTCTTTGAGGGCGGGCCAGTCCTGGCCGCGGAGGGGGAGAAGGTCGTTCTCGTCCCCGGGCAGGAGCAGGTCCAGCACGTCGTTGAACTGCGCCCGCAGCACCTCGTAGTGCTTGAGGACCTCGAGCATCCGGGTCATCGTCCGGAGCGCTTCGGCCATGTCTTTTTCCATGTCAGCCATGAGTCATATCTCCTTGTGTGGTAACAAAAAGTCAGGCCGGGTTACTGGCCCGGCCTGCTGGTCCGTGGATCATGTGACCCGGAGCCGCCGGGCCGTGGCTAATCGGGCTCCCGGGCCAGCCGCCCGTCGGCCCAGTACCCTTGGTCGGGACGCTCCGTGTTGATGCCCCGGTCCGGCTCCGGCTGGTCTCCCTCCCCCGCCGGGAAGAAGTGGAACTCCTTGGCGTTCACGAAGTGGGCCAGCCCGCTATTCAAGTTCTCCGGCCGGTGGCGCTCCCGGCCGGAGAACCGCCCGAAGACGTACACCTGCTGGCCTTTCCGGCAGTGGGCCACCGCCGCGTCCATGTGGTAGCTCCACAGGTAGACCTCGAAGTCGTTGGTGTCCGGCGGCTGGTCATCGTCGTAGCGGGTCCGGACCGCGACCCGGAGGCGGGCGTAGGGGATGCCGTCGTCCTTGCTGTAGCATTGCTCGGGGTCGCGGGTGAGGGTGCCGAAGAACTGGATATGGGGTCCGTTCATGAGTCGTCTCCTTCGAGTGGTTGGGTTTGGGTGTCCGTTGTTCGGGCCGTCGGGTGGAAGCCCGGTGCCCGGAGCTCCGAAACCGGGGCGGGGGCGCTCCCGGTCCAGGCTCTTCCGCCGCCGGGCCGTGCTTTCCCGGCTCGCGTTGCTTCATGGGCATCTCCGTGGGTCTGGTATTGGTGGACGGCTTGCCGGCAGCCGCTGGGCCAGATGGGGTAATGTGTGCTCCGTCGGTGGAGCGCGGGCGCGGGGAAAACGGCTGGGCCGACGGCTTCACGGGCGGCGCGGTGCGCGCCGCCCCCGAACCACCCAAGAAAACCTCTGGAGAAATTTGTTGTCTTGTTGTCTTGAGCAGTGCCGACCGGACGCAGAGAGCTCCGGGCCTTTCTGCAGCGGCGTTGGCCAACGTTGCCGTGGTGGGCCGCAGTCCAATGGCAAACATGCTCTCCACCATCAGGGGCTGCCCCCCGGGGGTGGATTGCGGTGGGGGCGGAGGTTATCGGCGGTGCTGGGCCGACCTCATGGCGGGTCTGGCGAACGCCAGGACGAGGGGTCTCACCAGCCGGCGCGGACATGGGGGAGGTGCGGCGGTGGTGGTGGTGTCAGGTCCGGACACCGGCGCCGGTCACCCTGGGGGGTTGGCTCTCAGGGTTGGATATCGCTCCCGTCCCGCCGCGGTTGCGGGGGTGGGAAGCGTGGCACGGGGTCCAGCTCGATCAGTTGCTGCTTCGTGAGTGGTCCCTTGGCGCGCCAGGTCCGGCCGGTTTGCGGGTTGCACGCGGCGGCCGCAACTATCTGCCCGCTTTGTCTCGATACCTCGATGTCGAGCGAGGCAGTTGCGCAGCGAGTCCGGCAGTGATTGTCCGGCGGTCTGTCGGCTCTGGCGTGGCGTCATGTGGGTTCCGTGGGCGCGGTTGCCCTTGTCGCGTTCCTGGGACGCGGCGGGTGATCGTCTTACAGTTTAGGGGAATCGCAAACTGGGCGCTCGCGAATCACGTCGTTCTTATCACGACAATCGCACTTTGTGCGTTTTCCATGCGGGAGCAACGGAAATCCATGCCGCTGTTCGGTGTGGAGGGCAACGCTGGTCCCACTCCTTGAGAGCATGGTCGTAAACCCGCTAGGCAGCGCCCTCTGAGGGTCTCACTTCCGGTTGCTGGGAGCAGAAGGCGATGATGTTGCGGCCTGCGTCATGGTCGGAGGTTAAGGTCTATACCCGCGCTTGCGGGGATCCTACTGGGCTGATATGACTACTTGAATGGTTGCTGGCGGTGCGTCGCCCAGCGCGTCCTTATCGATGTAGACGCTCTGGATGACGCTGCCGTCTCCGGTGCCGTACACCACCTTGTTCTTGGTCTCCTTGGTCTTGTGCAGGGTCAGGGTCAATATTTCCATCGATCTCAGCTCCTCCCAGGGGTTCATGCTAGAAGTCGTCGGTAACTCCCTCTTGGGCAGGGACCTCCTCCAGCCGGTCCGGGCAGTCCGCCTTGGTGATCTCGCAGAACCGGCACTCCATGGGGTTGGGGACGCGCCTGGCCGGCGTCTCTGCCGCCAGCCGGCGGATCAATCCCCCCAGGTTCCTGATGAAACCCTCGTCCACCGCCGCGGCGGGGACGTCAACCACATGGTCGGGGTAGGCGACCTGCCCGCTGAGGGCCAGCCCCCTGTACCGCTCCAGGGCTCTCGGCAGGGCGTACATGTAGATCATCACCTGGATGACGTGGTGGGGGCTGGGCCGGCCGCTCTTCGCGTCAATGACGGTAACCCCGTCCCTGCGCTGGGCGACCAGGTCGGGCTTCCCGGCCAGGCTGGCGCTGCTCCCACGGAGGGTGAAGCTGTTCTGGGCCTCGGTCAGGACGGAGCAGCCCTGTTTCTCCCAGACCTCCCGCTGTTCGTTCAGCAGGGCGGTGTGGTCCATGAGCCAGCCGGCCTGGTCGAAGTCCGAGGGCGCCTTGGCCCAGGACGAGCCCTCGTGCTGGGCCTTGAACCAGGCGGCCCACTCGCAGGAACTTTCCCCGGACAGGAGCCGGGGCAGCCAGGTGACCCAGATGTAGGGGCCGGTGGCGCGGAGCTGGGCCATTGTCAGACTCCTATTACGAAGTGTGGCGGGCGTGGGTTCGTCGAAGGGCTCTCCATTCGCCTCAGCGGCGAGCCGCCGTTCGTTCCACGCTCCCCATTCGGCGTCGGCGCGGGCGTGACCGAAGGCGAGGGTTTGGGCGCGGGCTTGGGCGCGGGCCAGTCCCTCGGCCCCGGCCTCTTCGCGGATCTTTTTCTTGGCCTCTTCTTCGCGCTTTATCCGCTTTGCCCTGAGGGGGTTCAGGTACCTTTCCTCTATGTATCTTGCTGCCACCATGGCCAGTCTCCCTCCCTCTGCGGTCGCCGGCGACCATACCGCGGCGGCGGCGCCGGTAACGCCCGTGTGGGCGATGATGACCGTTGCGCTTTGCTCCGTTTTCAGCACCAGGGTCTCGTGGTAGGCGAGAAACGCCAGTCCTGCGAAAAAGATCCGCTAAGGAGGAAGACGCTGAAGAGGTTGCCTGCTCGCTCTTTGAGATGCTCCAGATGGACTGGCGGTCCTCTCCGGGCCCACCTTCCGGTTCCTGCATATCATACTCCGAGGTCTGCGGGTTGCCCCAGGACCTCCAGGACGACAGCTTTCAGGAGCTCCGGCCAGTTGGCCGTTGGGGTTGTCATGCTCGCCAGACCGCGCGGCCGCAGTACGGGCAGGGTTCCCGGACCACCCGCCGCCAAGCAGCTCTGGCCCTGGCCTTGGGTTCGGAGATCACGCTTGGCCAGCCCGGCGATGGCGCCCGGGCATGCACGACAGGTTCAGACCGGAGGGCCGTCTGCTCCCACGTCTGCGGGGCTGAACTCCTCTCTGGGGTTGTACTGGATGAACAGCACGCCCCTCTCCGGCGCTGCGGCCCTGGCCTCTTCGGTGATGAGGACGCCGACCACGGCGGGAATTGTGATTACGCCGCTGACCTTCTGGAGGACCGCCGCCCTTTTCTTGGCCGTCAACACGTCGCTTCCTTGGACGGTGATTGAAGCCTCGATTATCACGTAGCGGGGCCCTCCCTGAGGGGTCCTGCCGGATAGGACGACGTCGGTCATTTCCAGGTGGCCCCCGAGTTCCCTCCCGGCAAATCCATCCGTCGCCGGTAGCCTTGACCCTCTCCAACCCCGCCAACGTCCTTTCACGGGCCAGGCTGCGTTCCATCGCCGCGAAGATGGGCCAGGTGCGCATTGAGAACAGCCTCCATCATGTGAAGGATCGTAGCTTGGATGAAGACATCCACACCATGCCCCTGCGAGGCAAAAACTCCGCCTTACGCCCACTGGACACCATTGCCTGGCCCTGCGGACGAGCTCTTTGGCTTTGCAATCGTCCTGGGGCCTCGGCTGGTTATAATACTCTCGCCTGATACGGAGGCTAGAGAATGCCTATCAGGTAGCGGAGATGGCTTTGTGAATGGCAATAGACAAGAAGGGATTGGACGTTCCGGTCTCTACGTTGACATGGAAAACCTTCAGGTCGAAGGCCAGTCCATGGTGCAAAGCCTGATCGAAAACTGGCCGGATAAAGTCCCTGCTGCGACGCGACTGACGCTTTACGTACGGGCTGACCAGACCGAACTGTGGCGGCTTTGGGCCACGAGCCAGTTCGCCAACATGGAACTTGTTGTTCACGGCACTCAGCACTTCAGCATGTCCGCAACAAAGAATTCCGCCGATATTGCCATAGCGACCAGCGCGATGGCTGACCTGCTCCTCAAAAGAGTGAGTCATGTTGTTGTCTTGAGCGACGACAGCGACTTCATTTCGCTGTACGTTGCCATCAGAAACGAACTAAAACCAAAGCCAAGGTGGGATGTGCATTTGCCGGGTGCTGGGAATCGGGGCGGGAGTCTCGCGGGAGTGTTTCGGCCCTTGATTGCAGGACCGTCCGGCAGCGCCGTCTCACCTCGTCTTTCCGGCTGGACAGCCCGGCCAGGAATTTGCCGACCCTCTCCCGCACCGCCGCCCTGCTCCCCAGGCACAGATTGCCAGTGGCCTCCTCTCTCGCCCAGCCCCAGATAGCCTCATCGGCGTTGAAGTCCGGGCTGTAGCCCGGCAGGTTCACCAGCCTCAGCTCCAGCTCAGGCGTCCTGAGGTACTCCCGCATCGCCTCCCCTCGGTGGGCTGGCGCATTGTCCCAGATGACCCGCAGCGGCCCTGGATGCTTTTCCTTCAGTTGCGTCAGGAAGGCAACCGAGGTCCCGCTGTTGCTGTTGCCCTCCAGTTCCATCCATTCCACCTCGCCCGTCTCCAGGCACACCGCTGAATAGTAGCTGGCCTTCTCCCCATATCGCGGGCTATTGGAGTCCACCAACGCCGGCTTACCCTTCAGCACCCACTTGCCCCGCAATTCCGCGTCCGCCCGGAAGTGGGCCTCGTCAGCAAAGAATATTCTGGCTTCAGTCCGTTGGGCCTCCTCCCACAGGGCGGCGTACTCCGCCACGAAGGCCTCCCGCTTGGACTCATTCCCCTTGACCAGACGCTTCTTGGGGCGCTTGAAGGCAAACCCCAGCCGGTGAAGCCAGTTCAGGCAACTGCTGCGGCACAGGCTGATGCCAAACCGTTCTGAGACAAACTGCCGCACCACCTTCCAATACCAGTTGGCCAGTTGGATGCCCGCCGCGGCGGGCCGTTGCTCCACCGCCCCTTTCAACTCCTCCTGCTGCGCTTGGTCAAGGGCGGGGGGGAACCACCGGTCTGCTCGAATATCAGCGCCGCAGGCCCTCCCTCACCGAAGGCCGACGCCCAACGTCCGATAGTGTGGGGGTCCCGCTCCAGCGCCTCCGCCGTCGCCGCTGCCGTCAAGCCCTGAGCCAGCAGCAGGATGGCGTACCACCGCTCCCGCTCCCGGGGTGTGGGAGCCAGAATCATCCGCCGACGCAAATCCGTGGCATCCATCCGCCATTGTTCCAGAAACCGCTCTTTCTCCCTTACGCCCATCACCAACCCCTCCCTGACGACACCGAAAGCTAACCCAGCGACTCCCCAAATTTACCCCATCTTTCTGCGCATTTCACCTTGGCTTTGGTTTTAGGAATCTCGCCTGACGATGGTAAGGCACCTTTCCTTTGGGTTGTCACGGACCGGGAGGGATCACTGTCGGCTACGGTCAGGCAGTTTTTCCCGCGGGAACTTCTGCACGTGGTGGAGGCCGGCTCGAAGCAGCCAAAGAATCGCCAGGCATCAAAAGCCTCCCCTGAAAGAACGAGCGAGGCTCGATCATCTTCGATCAAGGGAAGTTGGATTGAAATGGCGGATGCAGTTATCAGCGACATTCCCGTGGGGGCCTTCAAGAGCACGGAGTGCTTGCCCATCATCAAGAATCACTGGCCGGATCATACCTTGGCCAAGGCCGGGGGAGCAGAGTTCGGAAGCCAATTCAAGAACAACATCTGGCCCATTCTTGAGGAACGAGGCGTCAAGATCGAAAACCCTGGAAAGAAGCCGATAAAATACGAAATGACCGCCGGAGCAAAGAATACGCTGTAGTGGCGGGTGGAACCGCCGACCGCGCCAAGGATAGAACCCTAGTACCAGTGGGAAGACGAGCGGTTCCGGTGGTCCCACAAGGGCGGTTCCAAACTTCAATGGTCAAGCGTCGCCAAATTGTTGGAGGAGCGACGGAGAGTTCACCTATTCTGGCAAGAGTCCAACTCCGCACCCTTTGAGTATGCTGGCCTAGCCACGGTCGTTGAGGTAGTGGACAAGACGCCGGTAGAAATCCTGTGGTCGTTCACCGATAGCGCCCACGGTGAAGATTTCTTCCAGGGGCCAGACGAAGTCAACACGGAGGGGTACAACGAAGGCACCTCGCATCAGGTGTCGGTGAATGTTTACGAACGAAATCCAAATGCTCGCCGAGCTTGTATCGACCATTACGGAGCTGCCTGTGTCATTTGCGGCTTCAGCTTTGAGCAAGCGTACGGATCAATCGGAAGGGAATACATTCATGTTCATCACTTGGTCCCTCTCTCCGCAGTTGGAGAGGAGTACCAAGTTGACCCGATAAGCGACCTTCGCCCGATTTGTCCCAATTGTCATGCCATGGTTCACCGGAAGCAACCACCATATTCTGTCGAAGAAGTCCGGCAGATGTTAGAGACCCAGGCTGCATTGAACCCGTAGTGGCCTTGTGGGGAGATCTTGCCTTTACGCCGTAGATCCTCGATCAACGAATTAGGCAGGGTTTATGGGGCGGTCTATTATGCTCTCTCCTGTGGTACAGAGATCCGTCCTGACGCCTGGCTGTGGGATTCGCCCTGTGAGACCGAGCCGGAATCGCCCTTCTAGCTTTCCATTTCGGCCTGAATGTTGGCCAGGGTTTCTTCGATAGGGTCCAGCCTTTCGGTGAGGTCGGTCTGTCTGCGGTCAGTCGCGGCCGGGGTCTGCTCACCGTCCCCGGAGCATCCTGTGATTGAGAAAAGAATCAGCCCTATGGCAAGGGCAGTCGTGAGGAGCGGGATGATGGTTGAATTCCTTCGGGACCGGGTAGCCGGGCTTGACCGCTTCCATTGCCGGGTGTTGGAACTGAAGAGGGCGGCCATTGAGGCGAACCCCACAAGCTCTCGGCGTGGTCGGCCTCCGGACGGCCTCGAAAGGAGAATTGTGCAAATTTGCACAATTCTTTTACTTGGGGGGAAGCGGCCGCGCTGCTGCGAGTGAACGGGAGAACGGCGATTCACGCCGCCAGGGTGCTGTCTGAAGACAGTCCAGCCGTTCCGGCGGGGCGGCTGGCGGTGGAGTAGGGACGGATCACGGTCAGCGATGCCGAGGGTAGCCGGCAGAGGTCCAGTCCCGGGCTCTGGAACGGGTGATCAGGGGTGGGTCCAGGAACCTCACCGGCGCGGCAAGGTGGGTCCAGGCGAGACCTCCCGGCAGGAGGACGCGGCGGAGCTCGAGTCCAACCGGGCCCCAGGCCCATGGCCGAAACGATAACCCTCCACCACTCGTCGGTGGCCGGTCTGGACCGTCAGGCCTGGAGTGAGTGGCGGAGTCCGACTACCGGTACGGCGGTCCCGCCGGTCAGCTCAGGCCCGCCCGGGGCAGGTGGTGTGTGACCCGGTCCTTCTCGACCGACGGCCCGCCAAACTCGGGTCCATCCGTTTCAACGACAACTTCGACGACACGACCTGGTATTGGGATCTAAGAAATTACAGTGGCAGCATTTTCCCGGCCTCCCGGAGCCTGCGGCGGCGTTCTTGCGCGTCAGGAAGGAGACTGGAGACCAGCGCCCAGTATTCCGCGGAATGACTGCTGACTTTCAGGTGGGCTAGTTCGTGGACCACCACATACTCAGCCAGTTCCGGTTGCAGCATTGCGACGCGCCAGTTGAAGCGGAGGGTGCCGTCGGGGGCGCAGCTGCCCCAGCGCTGTCGCTGGTCGCGGATCAGCACCCCCGGCGTTTCCGTCCAGCCCATGCGTTTCCGCCAGAGTTCGACCGTCCGGGGCAAACGCTGTGAGGCCCGGAGCCGGTACCAATGAACAACCACTTTTCTGATCTCGTCGTAACACTTGGATTCGTCCAACCCAATGGGCACGGCGATTCGAAAGCTCCAGTGGTCGAATCGGACCTCGGACGCGGGTACGTCCGAGGGATCGACGATCAGACGTACGTTGCGACCCAAGTAGGGCAGTGTTTCTCCGCTGGCGAAGCGTTTCCGTGACGCTTGAAGGACTGGGTCCGGTGCCTGCCGGAGGATCCAGGGAGCTCTCTTGCGGACGATGGCCTCCAGATTGGAGGCAGGAGTGTCCGAGGGTGCGGCTACGAGGACACGCCCGCCGTCCATCGTTATCTGCACGGTCTTCTTGGGGCGCTCCGCTGGATATCGTATTCGATGGTCGCGTCGCCGAACTGGACCCGGCCAAGCTCAGCCACACTACACCCTGCTCTTGGCCACTTGTACAATCCGGTTGGCGAGTTCGTCCAGCTGTCCCTCGTCGTATCGCCCTGTGGCGCGGAGGCTGCCCTTCACGTCGCGGCGCATTTGCCTCTGGACATCATCGTTGGAGCGCCACTCGATGACAGCGTGTCCGGTGAGCACTCCCTCCACTCTCAACGCGACATCCCGCATATCGGCGTCCACGTCGACCACATAGGAGCCGGCATCCTGCCCGGCGTGCCTTTCCTCTTCGTCCTCGCCAGACGGCCCTCGCAGGATTTCGTATATCGCCAGGGACATCGGCGAGAGGCCGTGCCGGGCCGCGACGTTGGCCTCGCCGTGGACGTCCTTCTGCAGTCCCGCCATTTGCCGGTAGGCTTCGGCGGCGTCGATGACTTGGGTGCGCATCTGCTCGATGATGCGGGCCAGGCGCTGGGAGAGGCGTTCGTAGAAGACCGGGTTCTGCTCCAGGCGCTCGTGGATCCGGGCGCGGATGGCGTGTTCCATCACCGAGGCCCGCGCCTCGGCGTGGGGTAGGTGGGCTACCTTCTCTTCGAAGTCCTCGTCGAGAATGGAGACGGGCTGCATCATCTGGCGGACCTCGGCGCTGATGCGCTGGTCGATGAGCTGCTTCACCTTGGCTCCGATGTCTGTCCAGTTCACGTCGGCGTCCTCGCGCAGGAAGTGGGCGCGGACGTAGGAGCGGATCAATGTGAGCTGGGCCAGCCGGTCGACGTATGGTAGGGCGCGCGTGTCGGGCAGCAACCGGTCCATCAACCGGGAGAACTGGCGGTAGTCGGAGTTGAACCGTTCGAACAGGTCGGCCTTATAGTTGCCTCCGTATTGGCGTCTGGAGCAAAGACCAGGACGCAGTCCCAAGTTTCGTTCAGGTTCTTGCCCTTGAAGTGCGATTCGGCCCGGAGGGCCGCGGCCTCGATGACCGTCGCCGGGTCCTCCTCCATCACCTGCATGGTGTCCTGCACGTCGGGCCAGTCGAAGCTGGACAGCGCCTGCTCCAGGTCGTTGGAGATACCGCAGTAGTCCACGACGAGGCCGTGGGTCTTCTCAGTCTCCGCGCCGTCCTTCTGGTGGGAGAATCGGCGGTTAACGCGGGCGATGGCCTGTAGCAGACCGTGCTCCCGCAGCGGTCGGTCCAGGTAGAGCACCTGCTCCACCGGTGCGTCGAACCCGGTGATCAGCATGTCGACGACGACTAGCACTTCCGGCTCCCCATCCGGGTCGACGAAGTTGCTGGTTATCAACTCGTGGTCCAGTTCCCTGGCGACCTGGAACTCGGGGCCGTCGTTGTGGCCGGTGGTGATGATGGGGTAGGCGCTGAGGCTGAAGCTCTTCAGCTGCTCGGTGTATCGCAGGGCGGCGGCCCGGCTGGGAGCGACGACCTGGGCCTTGAATCCGTTGGGTCGCACCTTGGCCCTTGAAGTGCTGGGCGATGTCCAGGGCGATCATCTGGATGCGACGCTCCGCCTCGGCCACCGTCTCCCGGTTGGCGTACCTGCGGCGTATTTCCTCCCGAACGCCGTCGGACTGTTCCTCGAACATGGCGGCGAAGAGGTTGTCCAGCGTCGCCGGCCCCTCGATGGCCAGCTCCGGCAGGCGGGCCTCGTACCAGATGGGGACTGTGGCGCCGTCCTCCACCGACTGCGGGATGGTGTAGGAGTCGATGAGCGGGCCGAAGCGCTTCATGGTGCTGCGGCCGAAGCCCTTGTCCATGGGGGTGCCGGTGAAGCCGATCATCACCGCGTTGGGCAGGGCCCGGGACATCAGGCTGCCCAGCACGCCGTACTGGGTGCGGTGCGCCTCGTCGACCATGATGAAGACGTTGCCGGAGTCGCTGAGCACGTCCAGCTTGCCGTCGGTCGTGGTCAGCGACTCCTCGAACTTCTGGATGGTGGTCATCACCGTGCGGCCTCCTCCCTGCTTGAGGACCGTCTGCAGGTCGAGGGGCTCGGCTCGGCCGGGACGTTCCCGGCGGCGGCGGGCGCGGCGTTCCTCCGGCGCCGGCCTGGATCGGAACTGGGTGGTGACGACGAACTCGTTGAGTCCGCCGTCGGGGCGTTCGAAGTCGAAGAAGCGGACGTTGCGGGAGTCCTGTCCGTGGGCGGTGTTAATGGTCAGGGTCAGGCCGAAAGGCAGGTACTCGTGGAGCTTCTGGTTGCGGGCGATGCCGACCTCGTTGACGTGCTCCAGTTCGAAGATGACTCGCTCCGTCTGTTCCTCGGTCAGCCATTCGTTGAGACGCAGCAGGGCGGCCCGCAGCCGCCCCATCAGCAGGACCTCGCGCTCCCCGCTCCGCTCCCGCCGCCAGCACCTCGCAGGGCACGTAAGTCCACCCCAGCCGCTCCAGCAGAACACGAGCCGGCTCTTCGGCTTGGCTGTATTCGTTGAGTTGTGATGGGGTGGTCATGGATTCTCTGTCGGTTCAGGCACATCCATGGGCAACTCGCCACTTAGACCTAATAGGTGTTCAATAGTCTCTACTATTGTTCTTGCTTTGTAGACGACGCCAAGGTCGATCATTTGGTTGGTCTTGACCACCGGACTGACGGCTGTAGGTATCTCTTGGAACGTAATGGCCCCGTCTTCCTCGCGGAAATAAGCTTGCCCAAGAATTCCGAGCAAATAAATGCGTTGCCCCGACATTAAGCGGCCATCCCTCCGCTTCCACGCCCCATTGTCGTAAATCAATACCGGGCTTCCGCTGCTTCCTTGAAACACTGAAGCATCGATCAGGAACAAGTCCATTCCATTGTAGTCAATACTAGGGTGCGTAGCGGTTGTACCTCTTCTTGCTATCGGCAAGTTATTGACCTTGTCATAAATCCCGCTGGGATAACCAACGAATAAGACTTCCTCTACCGCATCAAAGTCTTCGACTGTTTCCTGCCCTGGTATCACACTCGTCGGGATTGATCTGTAGTATGGTCTCTCTCCCTTCTCATCAAGATGGTTTAATAGTCCCGCCAAAGGGAGTACTGCTACATCAATGTCCTCCGAAGGGTGCCCTACCCATTGCCAAGCACGCTCGGATAGAGTGATATTGGTCGACCTTCCTATAGACGGTCGATTAACTTCAGCGGTTTGGTCCGCGATCGTAAATCTTAGGTTGCCTCGCTCAGCGCCATGCACCACGTGTTTATTCGTTACAAGAAAGGGCCCTTTCCTACCCTTCCCCCATTCGTGTTGAACGATGAATCCCGTACCTACGCTCTGAGTCGCCTCGATCCTGAGCGTGGCGAAAAGGAGTTGTTCCGCGAGGGTTTCGACCTTCATGCCGAATTCTCCTGAGAGCCTACCATCAAGTTATCGCCAGTATAACTAGTAGAACGACCATTATACAAGTGACTAATGCCCGTAATCTGGTTAATATAGACAGAATAACTATTGCTAATGCCCGACATACAGGCTATAGTGTTCATAACACAGTCCATAGGGACAATAGACAGTCTATATATTCCGGCATTCCCAGGGACTGTAAGTGCGTGCTCCGCCTGTGCTGACGGCGTCGCCGGCCAAGTCGATTCAGATGTTGGTCGCACTTCCAAAGTCGAAAATAAGGGGAGAGGCAACGTGATGAACCAAAACGCTACGCGAGAGTATTCGACCTTTCAAGACATGTTCGCAGCGGCTGCGGCTGCGGCTGCGACTAGTTATGGAGTGTCTGTTCCAGGGGTGGTTTACCAGCAGGGGGGACGCCGCTTTGTATCAACTGGCCTCCCGGTAAAAGTCCTCTTGTCAATCGGGCGCACGGAGAGCGCAGGCAGGAACAGCGATCCCGCAAAAATGCGGAATCGGCCGCTTGACCAAGGGCATGTGAGAGAGATCGCTCAGTACTTGTCGAACGAAGAAAGATACTTGGTGCCACCGATTATCTTGAATTCGTCCCGCCCTCTTCAAATCTTCGCATTCAATGCGGGCGTAGAAACTCAGGTTTGCGTAGTTGTTCTGCCTCATGGTGAGAACCTATACGTAACCGATGGACAGCACAGGCTGGAAGCTCTCCGCCAAGCCAGTGAGTCTCGTCCGGAAGTATTGGACGACGCTGTCGGTGTCACCATCATCGAAGAGGACAGCATGGATAAGATTCATCAGGATTTCTTCGATGCTGCGCAAGCAAAGCCGCTTGCGCAAGCATTGCTCGTTGAGTATGACGGGCGGGAGCCGACCAACTGGCTGGCGAAGGAGGTTATTGCCGACTCGGCTATTTTCGAAGGTCGCATTGAGCGTATCGGGAGCGTGGGCAAAAACTCCCTTATGCTGTTCACGAACAACCAGGTCAAACAAGGAGTACTGCAACTCGTCGTCGGCGACTGGTCATTATATGGGGACGCTATGCAGAAGCAGGCGGCAGAGGCCATCACCCCAGCCAAAGACCTGTGGCGCAGGCGGATCCTCGCCTTTTTTGAAGAATTCACCACCGCCAATCTTCAGTGGAATGAGGTTGCCAATCGTCCCCTGGAGTCCGGGGTTATAACGAACATTCCCGAGCTTCGGAGCAACTACCTGCACTTCACAGGTGCTGGAATGCTGGTCTTCTGCGGGGTGGGGCACGCGATTCTGGACAGCGATATTCCTATAGACGGCGGCTTATCGGATGAGCAGAAGCAGTACGTCCGAAACCTTGCGGAAGTCGACTGGTCTCGAGGTTCAGGCCTCTGGGCCAATTACCTCGTTGGACCGCAGGGCAATATTTCCGCGGGTAAGAACAACATCGTACTGGCTGTCGCAAATGTGAAATCCGGACTCGGCCTTCCTGTCACGGAAAAAGAGGAGAAAGCAATGCTTAAAGCCAAGGAGGCTGCTGAAGGCCTTCTGTCGCAACAGGAACAGGAACCTGTCCTAATTCAGTAACAGAAACTTTTGGCGGCCGTTGCTTAGGATAGCCATCGTCCGTCAGTCCTACTGCGAACCAGCGACCCGGAGCGGTTAATCAACAGGCCAAAGTGAGCCAATTGGAGCGGCTAGATATACCTAATCTATAGGCTCCAGTTGTATGAGTTTATTCGTCAAGGCCGCCTCGAAGTCCCCTCGTGAGATCGTATCCGCCGCCAAGAGTTTCTCGGTGGAGGCCTCCAGGGTGAGGACTTCCCAATGCCCACGTTGCAGCCGGTAGTCATTAGTAGCATCATCCAGTACCAACTCTGGGATAAGCCAGATGATATCGCCGTCGTTCAGGTCTTGGGTGTAGTTAGCACTGGGTCCGCCTATGGATTCGAAGAACTGTTGGTCGACTGCTACCGCCATCTTGGCCTGCCAGCGCCGCACTGTTGGGACTTTGACCTGCAGCTGAGGCATGAGACGTTTGGCGCTGGAGGACCTCCAGTCAGGACGCCGAATCCTATCGGGGTAAGGAGGTAATTCAGATCCGTCTCCCTGTAGAGCCTCGAACTGGGAGGACATTCCGGCTCCGGAGAAATAGACGGCTTGGATCTCTAGGCCATACCAACGCAGCTCGCCACCCTGCGGATGTCTACCAATGACCAAATCAATCTTGCCGGCCGGCCTGTCGGTGGCCACGCTGTGCATGAAAGGGATCTCCCTAGCGACCAATGTCTCATCCGCCGGAAAGCCTACGACATCGGCCAGCCATCTGATAACCAGGTGATCCTGCTCGAAACGTGCGGGGCAGACGGTCACCGGCGGAGAATCCGCCGGTCCAATCCTACCTAGAGGTCCTTCGCTATAGCTCTGGAGGGAGCAGACCCCACCAGCCTTCCTGCAGGGCGGATGGTTGGCCTGAAATGGGCAAGGCAGTTGAGGGGCATCCCCTAAGGCAACTGCGGCTCGTTCCTGGCGCTGGGCTGGCGTAAGCCCCAGCAAGGAAGAGCCATACCATTCACAAATGCCGTACCGGCTCATTCCACGAACACCCTGCGGTTGGTGATGACCAGTTCGGGTAGATGGTTGTGATGGGTGTTCTTCATAATGACGCGGACAGCATGGAAACCGTGCTGATCGACCATAGCTAGGATTTCCGGAGACGCATCATAGGTAGCCAGGAACTCGCCTCCCTGCTGGGCAATCTGTGCGAGTATGGTGAAAAGGCGAGGGTGGTCAATGGCGTTGTGTGTATAGAGTCGCCGTCCGGCCTGTTTGCCTGCAGCTGTATAAGGTGGGTCTACAAACACCGCCGTTCCATGTCTTAATCGGTCGTTCAACCTTTGGTTAAGGATACTCATGCCGTCGGCAGCGCGGAAGTCGATCCGGTCTGCATGGGCGGCGATGGCCATCAGGCGCTGTTTAATTGTTTCGGGATACCAGCGAGAGGTAAGGCCTTTTCCGTTCTCCCCTGTCCGTGTCAGCGCCGCCCCCTTGGCCAGTATACCGCCTCGCCTGGTTCTGTTAAGGACGAGAGTTCGGAATCCCTTGTCTACGACTGTTTTGGGGTGATGGTGCTCGAGGATGTCAACATTGTCCCGGGTTGGAGTGAAATCGTCGATTCTAGCGATCATCTGGTCGCTGAGGTGAAGGGCGGCAGTCCAAAAGGCAGCGACGTCATGGTCCAGTTCGACCATAAGGCAGCGAGGTACCAGGTTCTCCATGACGGCTGTTAGAGAGGTGATTGCGCCACCGGCAAAGGGTTCTATTAGGAGTTGGGGAGAATCCATAGTGGTAAGCCACGCCCTGATGTGGGGTACCAGCCAAGTCTTCCCACCGGGGTAGCGCAAGGGGCTGCGCTGTGGCACTTGGGCTACATTGACTATGGGTATGGGAGAAATGGGTATCTCGGCGGCGATATCTGGTTGGTCGGTGATTGTGGCCACGGTTGTCCCTTATGCTGACTTCGGCTCAGGACTTGTCGGGGAGTATGTTCTGACGGGTTAGAGGTGTCAATCAACGATTGGTGACACCGGGGCATGGAGCTCTGCTGGGCTGGTTCCTTTGATTTGGCCGTCTTCTGCTGGAAGTGTAACAAGTAGCGACGAAGGCGTTGCTCTCGGCTCACTAAGCCCGAATCCACCGAGGGAGGGCCTGGGGACAGCCTTTGAGGAAGCCAGAGGGTGCTCCTCTGAATCTGGGATAATGGTTTTGGAACAGAAAACCGTCTGGAAACAAGGAGCACCCAATAGATGCTGCCACGCAACCACCCCGACCGGATCCGCATCGTCTTTGATGACCACCGCCTGGTGGCCAATGCCGGCCTGCTCCTTCCGGTGACCCTCGCCCAGCACCTGGGCCTGCGGGAACTCGTCAACCATCACTTCAACCTCGGCGGCGCGCCGGGGCGGGCCAACACGGGGGACAAGCTGCTGAAGCTGGTCGCCTCCGCGCTGGCGGGTGGCGACTGCATCGACGACACCGATGCGCTGCGTGCTGGTGGGACGGTCGGTGTTCTCGGCTGCGTAGATTATCCATGACCCTATTCAACGAATCCACCGTTGAATCCGCCGCTCTGTCATGGCTGACCAGCCTCGGTTGGCGGGTGGCCCACGGACCGGACATCGCCCCCGGCGTACCCGGTGCGCAACGGGCCGACTATTGTCAGGTGGTCTTGGAGCGGTGGTTGCGCGACGCCCTTGCCCATCTGAACCCGAACCTGCCCGCCGCGGCACTGGACGACGCCTTCCAGAAGCTGACCCACCCAGAGGGGGCGACACTGGAGGTCCGCATCCGCTCCTCCTACCCATCAACCGGGCGTTTTGGGGCACTTCGCCGATGGGGCCACCCGTCAGGTTTGCGCAAGACGCTGGCTCTTTTCAAAATCGGCTGATGTACTTAACCGGATTGGGCTCGCGATGGCTCTGGAAGCCGTAGCCAACAGGGTCCTGGGAGCGTAACTAAACCAAAGCCAAGGTGGGATGTGCATTTGCCTGAGGCGGGGAATCCGGCTGGAAGTCGCGGGGGAGTGCTTCGGCCCTTGATTGCAGGATCGTCCGGCAGCGCCGTTTCACCTCGTCTTTCCGGCTGGACAATCCGGCTAGGAAGTTGCCGGCCCTCTCCTGCACAGCCGCCTTGGTTCCCAGGCACAGATTGCCAGTGGCCTCCTCTCTCGCCCAGCCCCAGATAGCCTCATCGGCGTTGAAGTCCGGGCTGTAACCCGGCAGGTTCACCAACCTCAACCCCAGTCCAGGCGTCCCGAGGTACTCTCGCACCGCCTCTCCGCGATGGGCCGGGGCATTGTCCCAGATTACCCTGAGCGGCCCAGGGTGCCTCTCCCGCAAATGGGCCAGGAATGCCGTCGAGGTGCCTGCGTTGCTGTTACCCTCCAGTTCCATCCATTCCACCTCGCCCGTCTCCAAGCACACCGCCGAATAGTAACTGGCCTTCTCGCCGTAACGCGGGCTGGTCGAGTCCACCAGAGCAGGTTCTCCTCTTGGCACCCACTTGCCCCGCAATTCGGCGTCAGCCCGGAAGTGGGCCTCGTCGGCGAAGAATATCTTTCCCCCAGTGCGTTCCACCTCGTCCCGCAGGGCGGCATACTCCGCCACGAAGGCCTCCCGTTTGGTCTCATCAGCCTTGACCAGACGCTTCTTGGGACGCTTGAAGGCAAATCCCAAACGGTGCAGCCAGTTCAAGCAACTGCTGCGGCTCAACTCAATGCCGACCCTCTCTGAGACAAACTCGCGCACCACCTTCCAGTTCCAGTTGGCCAAGCTGATGCCCGACGCCGCAGGCGGCTGCTGCACCGCCCCTTTCAGCGCCGCTTGCTCCGCCTCGCCGAGGACGGGGGGAACCCCCGGTCTGCTCGAATATCAAGGACGCCGGCCCTCCCTCGCCGAAGGCTGACGCCCATCGCCCTATGGTGTGGGGGTCCCGATCCAGCGCCTCCGCCGTGGCCGATGCCGTCCAGCCCTGGGCCAGCAGCCAGATGGCGTGCCAGCGTTCCCGTTCCCGGGGCGTGGGCGCCAGAATCATCCGCCGGTGCAGATCCTTGGCATTCATCTCCCATTGTTCGAGAAACCGGTCTATCTCCCTCACACCCATCACCAACCCCTCCCTGACACCTGGAAAAGACACCTGGAAAAGACACCTGGAAAAGCTATCTTTGCCCCTCCGCCAATTTACCCTGTCTACTGCACATTTCACCTTGGCTTTGGTTTAGTAACAGTTTCCATCGCTGAAAGGCGGTGGCCCCATTGAAGGATGGAGTTGTACGCGCCGGCGATGAGGGGGAACACCGTTTCCATCGCTGAAAGGCGGTGGCCCCATTGAAGGTCTTGGACCAGCCTCGGATTCTTGTGCATGTTTCGCAGTTTCCATCGCTGAAAGGCGGTGGCCCCATTGAAGGGAGCCCTACGCGCCGCGCTTTCGGCCTCTTGACGTCGTTTCCATCGCTGAAAGGCGGTGGCCCCATTGAAGGCCAGTTCGCTATGACGTCGTCTTGGGAGATCACCTCGTTTCCATTGTTAATAACGGGCTTAAACTGAGCCAAAAATAACGGACTGGAATTGAGCCACCTCGATAGCTGGGGCATCATCGCCGTACACTTGGCGGAGGTGCCTGCAAGGATTGCTAAGAGGTGGGGACGTGAAAGAGATTTACGAGATGCATGGTCGGGGCCGTTCGGCCCGGGCGATTGCCCGGGACTTGGGCCTTGCCCGCAACACGGTGCTCAGGTATCTGAACTCGCCGGAGGCGATGGTTCCCAAGCCGCGGCCGCCACGGGGATCGAAGCTGGACCCCTACACCGAGTACATCGACCGGCGTCTGGCGGAGGGGTTGGAGAACTGCGTCGTGCTGCTGCGGGAACTCCGGGCCCTTGGATACCAGGGGAGCTACACGATCCTCGTGGAGTACGCGCGTCCCCGCCGGCGGGGACGTCAGCCCGAAGCGACGATGCGGTTTGAGACAGCACCGGGAGAACAAGCCCAGGTGGACTGGGGCAGCTTGCCGTACGTCGGCGAGGACGGGAAGCGACGCCGCGTCTCGGTGTTCGTGATGACCATGGGCTGGTCGAGGGCCAGCTACGTGGAACTGGTCCGGAGGGCGGACACCGCCGCCGCCTTCATCCAGTGCCACGCCAATGCTTTCGAATACCTGGGCGGCGTTCCCCGGCGCTGCCTCTACGACAATGCCAAGGTGGTGACCCTGGGACGCGACGATGACCAGCAGCCGGTGTGGAACCTGCGGATGTTGGACTTCGCCCTGCGGGTGGGCTTTGAGATCAGGCTGTGTCAGCCCTACCGGGCCCAGACCAAGGGCAAGGTCGAGAGTGGAGTGAAGTACATCCGGCGCAGCATGTGGCCCAGCATGTGCTTCACCGACGACGCCGACCTGAACCGGCAGGCCCTGGAGTGGTGCGACGTGGTGGCGAACGCCAGGGTGCATGGCACGACTTACCGGATACCGTGGGAGATGCTGGACGAGGAGCGGGCCTGCCTGGGGAAGCTGCCGGACCGCGCCACCCTGGCTCCGTACCTCAGGGAGGACCGCAAGGTAGCCCGGGACGGTTTCGTCAGCTGGGAGGGCTCCCGCTACGGCGTCCACTGGAAATGGGTGGGCCGCATCGTCCAGGTGGGCCAGCGTCGGGGCACGGTGGAGACCTGGGCGAGCGATGAGCGCATCGCGGTGCATCCCCGGGCCCAGCGTCCTGGTCAGCGCTTCATCCTGCCCGGCCAGTGGCAGGGACTGCCACGGGGGGACAACCGGCCCCGCCGGGAGGCGGTGGCGGTGCAGATCCCGGTGGGCGAGGTGGAGCGACGCTCCCTGGATGTCTACGAACTGGCCGCGGAAGGTGCACG
Organism: Dehalococcoidia bacterium; assembly: GCA_965220625.1. Classification (GTDB taxonomy): domain Bacteria; phylum Chloroflexota; class Dehalococcoidia; order Lucifugimonadales; family UBA3495; genus VXOI01. The sequence continues at coordinate 551,264 of CBDCQN010000001.1, read as the reverse complement.
GCGATCGCATTGGAACGGGCCCGCCAACACCTGGAGACCCTGGGCCTCAAGCAGGCGGTCGAGGTCTTGGACCACACCCTGGACTCAGTCGCCAGCAAGCAATTGCCCTATCCCGACATGCTGGCCGAACTGCTGGGCGCCGAGGTGGCCGCCCGCCGGGAACGGTATCTGACCACGCGAACCCGCCTGGCCCACCTGCCCTTCCAACGCACCCTGGACCAATTCGACTTCGCCTTCCAGCCCTCCGTAGATGAGCGCTTGGTCAAGGAACTGGCCAACCTGGCCTTCGCCGCCGAAGCCACCAACGTCCTGCTCCTAGGACCGCCCCGTGTGGGCAAGACCCACCTGGCCATAGCCTTGGCCCTCAGGGCCATCGACAACGGCTACGGTGCCTACTTCGTCCGGGCCGACGACCTGATGGAAGATCTCAGGAAGGCACGGAACGAGCACAACCTGGACCGGCGCATGAAGGTGTACCTCGCTCCCAAGGTCCTTGTCGTGGACGAGTTCGGCATCTGGCCCTACGACCGGGAGTCGGCCACCGCCTTCTTCACCTTGGTGTCGGCCAGGTACGAGCGGGGCAGCATCATCCTGACGTCCAACAAAGGCTTCGGCGAGTGGGGCGAGCTCCTGGGGGACACCGTCATCGCCTCGGCGGCGCTGGACCGGCTGCTGCACCACAGCCATGTGCTGAACATCCGAGGGGAGAGCTTCAGGCTGCGGGAGAAACGCCAGGCGGGGCTGTTCCCGTCACAGCAACATCTGGCTGCTTCGCCGGAAGGGGCCGGCGACAACTACGCCGACTGACAGAACCGCTGGATATCAACGATGTGGCTTAGTTCCAACACGTTACAAATGGCTCATTTCTAACCCGTCATTGACACCCCGAACAGTCGGCCTAGGAGGCCGCCATGACAGACGGACAACGCCCACTCTGCGATTGTCCCGAGCCCTGCGCCTGCTACGCCGAGGGCTACGCCGCCGGCAAGGACAGGGCGTACTTCGAGGTGATCGCCAGCCTCGATCGCCAGCCTCGACCGCCCGCCCCACGCCGAGGGATGCGCCAGCCCTGCCAAGTGAAGCAGGCCTGCCTGCAGAAGGTGATGACACTGCTGGCCAGGAGTTCCCCCGGGCTCTTCGAACTGGTGGAAGTCTGGGCGCTGGAGGACCCGGGTGACAACTGAAGCATCGCACGAGATCATACCGACCCCTCCGGTCGGGGCCACTGCAACCGGGTTGCTGACCACCACATCGATGCCGGGCATCGAAGCCTCGGCCGACGCCAGGGCCGGAGGTGGGGAGCTGGTCGCCCAACACCCGGCGCTCCTACGTCACCGGCTGGAGGGACTTCACCAGCGGGAGCTTCGAGAACAGGTGCGTCGGCCTCCCGGCAGCTCCGGCAGCTCCGGCCGATGTCGGCCGTTACCTATATCACCTGGTGGAGAGAGAGGGCAGGACAATGGCCACCGCGCACACGCGCTTGGCGGCGATCACCGAGGCCCTCCGGCTGGGCGGACACCCAGACCCGACATCACGATCGCTGGTGGAGGCCACGCTGAAGCGGTTGGGCCGTGAGAACGTCATCTCCGTCGGCAACAGCGGCACCGGCAAGACCCATATGGCGCTGGGGCCGGGCCTGGCCGCCTGTCAGCGCGGGATGTCGGTGGGCTTCACCACCCCCGCAGCCCTGGTGCACGAGATGATGGAGGCCCGGGACGAAAGACGGCTACTCAACCTGCAGCGGCAGATATCCCGCCTCAGCCTGCTGATCATCGACGAACTCGGCTTCGTGCCCCTGTCCACCACTGGGGCGGAACTGCTGTTCGAAGTCTTCAGCCGGCGCTACGAGCGGGGCTCCATCATGGTCACCACCAATCTTCCCTTCGATGAGTGGACCGGGGTCTTCGGGTCGGAGCGTCTCACCGGGGCCCTGCTGGACCGCCTCACCCACCACGTCCACATCCTGGAGATGAACGGCGAGAGCTACAGGCTCAAGCGCAGCCGGGAGAACGCCGCCTCTCAAACTCCGGACGACCCCGACGAACAATAGGCCGCACCGTCAACGCCGTCTTTTCCCACTCCTGTAACGTCGCCACTCTCCCTGTTTTACTGCCATCAGTCTTCACGCCAGTGGCCCACTTTCTCGGCGCCATTGACAGTAACATCCTCTAATGAGGCAACAAGATCAAGTCTCGCTAATTTGAGATAGTTAATTAGTAACTATCTCAAATAGCGAGGCGGCGTTGACGGCGGTACCAGATGAGGGCACAAGCCAATTGAAGCAGGCCCAGGTAATTGGCGGGCTTCTTGTCGTAGCGCACCAGTATCGCCCGGCACTTGGACAGCCAGCCCAAGGTGCGTTCCACCACCCATCGCCGCGCGGGGAAGGTTTTCCCGCCCCATTGATCCAGCTTCTCCTCCCCAATGCGCCGGATATGCGGACAGTACTGGAAAGCGGCAACGGTCCCGTGGCCTGTGGGGTTGTCATACCCTTTGTCCAGGCACAGGTTTTGAGCGCCTTCCGGACGCGCCACCACTATACTCTCCAAGGTCGGTCTCAAGAGTTTCGTATCATGGACGTTGGCTCCAGCCAACGCTACGCTCAGGGATCCGCCTGCCGCGTCGACCAGGATGCTCTTCTTGCTCCCGGCTTTGCCCCGGTCGGTGGGGTTGCGTCCAATAGCGCCCCCCCAAAACGCGCTTTGCCCATAGAGCAATCCGCCGACTGCCATTCCCAGTTCACGCCTCCCAACTCCCCGCATTCTTCTATCAGGACAGCCCAGATGCCCGCCAGCGCTCCACACCCCACCCAGCGCTGGAAGGTCCGATGGATGGTGCTATCGTCTCCCAACTCCTGGGGCAAGTGGTTCCACTGGCAACCGCTTCGCATCCGAAAGATAATGCCTTCCAGCATCTTCCGCTGGTCCACCCGTTTGCGCCCCTTGGATTTGGGCGGGTCCAACTCCAGTATCACCGGTTCGATTCACTCCCAAAGGCCGTCCGGAACATCCCAAATAGTAGGTAACGGTTTCCCCTCCAGCACGATTCACCTCCACCCACCTTTTGGCCCGAATCCACCGAAGGAGTGGGAATTAAAGGTCTGCTGAAAGGGTGTAAGGGTGCTCCTTTGAATCTGGGATAATGGTTTTTGCACGGAAAACCAGGCAGAAACAAGGAGCACCCCGACCGCATCCACGTCGCCTTCGACGATCACCGCCTGGTGGCCAATGCCGGGCTGCTGCTGCCCGCCAGCCTCGCCATGCGCCTGGGGCTGGGTGAACTGGTGAACAAACACGTTGATCTGGGCGGTGCCCCTGGCCGGGCGAACCCTGGGGACAAGCTGGTGACCCTGGTGGCCTCGGCGCTGGCTGGCGGCGACTGCATCGACGACGCCAACGTGTTGCGTACCGGCAGGACCGCGCTGGTGCTGGGCTGCGTGGTCAAGGCACCCTCCACTCTGGGCACCTTCCTGCGCAGCTTCCGGTGGGGCCATGTCCGCCAGTTGGACCGGGTGAGCCGCGAGTTGCTGGCCCGGGCCTGGGCGGCTGGGGCCGGACCCGGCGATGCGCCATTCACCGTGGACCTGGACTCCACCATCTGCGAGACCTATGGGTTGGCCAAGGAGGGGGCGCGCCACCACGGCTACACCAGCCAGCGGGGCTATCATCCGTTGCTGGCAACCGCCGCCAGCAGCGGCGACGTGCTGATGGCCCGGCTCAGAGAGGGCCGGGCCAACACCGCCCGGGGCGCCGCCCACTTCCTGCGGGAGACGCTGGGCCGGGTGCGTTCTGCTGGGGCCAAGGGCCAAATCACGGTGCGGCCCGACAGCGGCTTCTACACCCATTCCATCGTCGCCCTCTGCCGCAAGATGAAGGTCCGCTTCTCCATCACCGTCCGTCAGAGCCAGAGCCTGCGCAATCTCATCGAGGCCATACCCGAGTCGGACTGGACGCCCATCCCCTACTGGATGGAGGGCGCCGCCGATGTGGCCGAGACCACCTATACACCTTTCCAGAGTGAGCCCGACGCCGCGCCGGTGCGGCTCATCGTCCGGCGGGTGAAACCCACCCCCGGTTCCCAACTGGCCCTCTTCGCCAGCTACAGCTATCACGCCTTCATCACCGACCGGGAGGGGGGCACATTGGAACTGGAAGCCGACCATCGCCGCCACGCCGAGGTGGAGAATGCTATCCGGGACCTCAAGTACGGCGTCGGGCTCAACCATCTCCCCTCCGGTCGCTTCGCCGCCAATGGAGCCTGGCTGGCCATACAAGTGATGGCCCATAACCTGGCCCGCTGGACCGCCCGCATCGGTCTGGGAGAGCAACTGGTAACCACCAAGACCCTCCGGCAGCGCTTCTACTCCCTCGCCGGACGGCTCACCCGCTCGGCCCGACGCCTCACCCTTCACCTTCCCAGGGGCTGGCCCTGGGAATACCAGTTCAGCCGCGCCCTGAACCGGCTTCGAGCTATTCCATCCTCAGCCTGACGGCCCGTGGCCGTCTGACCCGTCCTCGGACTACCCAACCGCCTGCCAGATCGGCGCCTGGCCGGTCCCTGATTGTCTCCTGCTGCCATCTGCCTGATAATCTCGCCCGCCGCTGCTGCGCTGGCCCGTCAAAAACCCCTTGCCCTGGCCGCCACACCCTGGGCCCAGCCAGATCCATCGGCATCAATGCCTCACCGCTCCTTCCTCCCGCCTCTCTTCCCCTGTACCGCCGGCTCTGCTACATCCTTTCGGTGGATTCGGGTTTGGAATAATCCTAGCGAATACCTTCACACATTAACTACAATTTGAAACCGCTATTTGAGATAGTTACTTAGTACAGGGAAAGGGCATTGCGGGCCGCCAAGCAGAGAACGGCGCAACTGGACTACCTGCTGGTTCCGATGGCAAATGTCCAAGACCTCAATCTTCGCCCCCGCCGCCACTACCTCCACACATCTCATCACCCGACCACCCGCTCCCTGGATATCACTACTCAAACACCACTTTTCATCTCTCCACTTAAACGCGATTGCCCTGAACCCCAGGGTGAACATCATTGACATACGAACATAGGTGCTTTCTAATCATGCGACAATCTCACTCCTGGACGCACCAGCTCGGTTCTCAGGAGCTGACGGGAATTACCGCACCAAGGAGGAACCCATCATGGCCCAGGCCCGCGTAACCGGACCCCGCATTTCCCCGCTCTGGCTTGCCTGCTTGCTGTCGGGAGAGGCCCAGTGCCAGTGGGCTTCCTGGTTCAGGACTCACCACGAGGAATGGCATACGGTGGAAACGCCCGACCTTCCCGGCCTTGACTGGCGAGTCCAGTACACCGTTCAGCTTAACGGCTGCATCGGACGCTACGAGGAACAGGGCTACACCGTGTCCAACGGAGCGCCGAACGCCTACAGCCTCAGCCTTGGCGACGCCGTGCTGTCGGGCAGACCCGACGTGATAGCCGTGAAGGGTGATGACTGCGTGGTAATCGACTTCCCCAAGGGCGAGGCAAACCGCTCCCACGCATTTCAGGTGATGACGCACATGTACGCCCTGCCGAGGGCCGTGGAGCGGCTCCGGGGCATGTCTCCCAGAGGGGAGCTGGTCTACTGGGAAGAACATGTGGACGTCCCGGACGGTTCACTGGATCGGGAGTTCGTTGAGAACATGCACAGGCAGGCGGAACGCCTGGCGTCCGGGGAGCCACTGGCCCGCGTTCCCAGTCTCGATGAATGCTGGACCTGCGACATCGGGGCGGCCGACTGCCCTGAGAGAATGAAAGACGATGGGACCCGGCGTATCGTGTTTCCCGATCCCCCGGGTTACGAAGACTTCCAGGTCATGCTGGAGCGCGCCCGATGGGCGGAGGCCGACCGGGACAAGGAACACCAAGGCCGCATCAGAGCGGAGGCGCGAATCAGGGAGCTGGAAGAGGAGGCCGGGCGGCCCGGGAGTGTCTGATAGCTCCTGCCGGACGGGCGGGCGATGCGGAGACGGCTCCTGATCACGGGAGCCACCTGCTGCCAAGGCCGGCCATGCCCGCAGGCACCAGAGAAAAGCTGCTCACTCAACGCCAGAAGAAGATGCTCGCCTTCATCCGGGAATTCACCGCCCAACACTCCTGCCCGCCCAGCATACGGGAAATCACCGGGGCCTGCCGCATCAGCAGCACTTCGGTGACGGACTACAACCTCCGGCTCTTGGAGCATGGGAATTACCTGACACGGAAGCCCAGAACCGCCCGTAACATCGTGCTGACCGCGCGGGGTCGGTTGCCTTTGCCAGACCCGCCGGACACTCCGGCGAGCGAGGCGGCATGAAAGTCGCCTGCATACTGGTCACCCACCTGCGGGCCAAAGTGGAGATCCGAATCAAGAGCGGCCAGGCGTTCCCGCTGAGGCTCGTTCAGATGGCTGTTGACCACCCCATCGGCGCCCTCCTGCTGTTCTGGGCCGGGGGAGCAGGCGCTGGCTGCGCCCCACAACGCTGAGGAGGGCGGCGGCCCCTCCTGATAATCGACGGCCTCTCCCCGGTACCTGATAATTAGCTCCCCGTCGGCCCGTTCCAGGACGTCCACCCTGAGTCCGGCGTAGCTGGGCCGTTCCGCTCCTAGCAGCAGTTGTAGGACCCGCCACTGGTACTTCACCGTGTTGTCCCGGACCACCTTCCGAGTGTCCTTGATGCAGATGGTCTCGGTCAGAGACAGTTCGGTCGGCACCGGCCGGTAGGCCGTCTCGGGCTGCTCGGCAGCCACGGCGAACCGGGCGTTGATTTTGGGCAGAAACTCCTGGAGGACCTCCTTGGCCTGGTCGACGGTTCTGGCGCCGGCCAGTCGCAGCTCGGTGACCAGCCGGTCCTGGAAGGTTTCCAGCACTACCCGTCCCTTGGCTTGCGGAGAGAGGGCGAATATCTGCTGTATGCCCAGCTCCCGCATCACCCTGGCGAACTGGTGGGTGGTTTCAACAGGCACCGCCTTCTGACGGGCGTTGTACTTGAGGGCCGCGTGGCGGTCGCTGTAGAGGGCCAGGGGGATACCCCACTGACGGATCAGGCCCTCCAGGAGCAACAAGTAACCACGGGTGTCCTCGGTAGTGCGGAATACCGCCTGGGCCACGGTGCCGGTGGCGTCGTCCACGGCGATGAGCAGCGTCAGTTTCGGTCCCCGGTCCTCCAGCCAGGGATGGTTGCTGCCGTCGATCTGCACCAGCATGCCCTCCTGGGACATGCGACGGCGCCGGAACCGGTGTTGCTGGGAGCGGTGACTGCGAGGACTGCCGATGCCAGCCTTTGTCAGGATGCGGCGCACCGTGGGACGGCTCAGGTCGATGCCTTCGCGCTCCCGCAGCAGCTCAGTGAGATGAGTGTGGTTGGCCCGCGCATAGCCGTTGCTGGCCAGCTTCACCACGGCAGCCACAGCGGCTTCGGGGACGGCGTTGCGGGGCCGACGGCCCCGGTTTCCGTGGGCAAGGGCGGCGGCACCGTCCTTGCGGTAAGCCGTGAGGAGACGCTTGGTGTGGCGCTCACTGACTCCCATGATCTTGGCTGCCTGGGCGATGGGGAGCTGGTATTCCAGAACGCTGTTGAGCACTTGAATCCTGGCCTGTTCTTGCTGATTCAACTTTTCATCCCTCATAGGGATGACATTTTCGCTGACCAGTTAGCAGGTGACCGAATCGTAGAACATCAACAAAGTTATTCAAGATCATTAGGACAGGTTATTCACAATCATTCGGACCCCCTGAACACCCTTGATTTAGACTTGTATCAGGTTGCAGTTGGCTGGTCAATCACCCCCTTGCCTCCAACAGGGCCCGGTGCGGCGACAGCCTTTCCCGGTAGCTGGAGCCCTCCATCACGATCTGGTAGCTGGCGTTAGCCAGCCGGTCCAGGGCGCTGTTCCCTAGAAACCCGGACGGAAACCCCTTATGGGAAGAGGGATTTGGTCAGTAAGGCCGCCGCGAGCAAAGTGAGTGTCGAAATCTGCCCGTGCCACGCGGCGGCGGGGTTGACCATACCAGCGACCTGGACGCTGACGGCGCTGGGACCGGAGCCGGTTTCTCCCGTCATACCGGCTTTGGCGGCCACCAGGGTCAGGTTGGCCACGGTGGCGGCCAGGTACAGCTGGAACCGGGTTTTGGCACGGCCGAAGTAGCGGGACTGACGGATTCCGAGCTGGACCAGCCGCGCCAGCCGGTGTTCCACCACCACCCGGCGCTGGCGGTACTCGGCAAAAGCCTCGCTCCGCTGCAGGGCGCGGTCCTGCTGCAACAGCGCTTCCTGCGGGTGCAGTTGCACCGTTCGTCCCGTACCCGGTTTTGCCGCCACGCACTGGGACCGCAGGGGCCATACCCCCGCAGACCGCTCGCCTCCACCAGGTCCAGCACCCCCAGGTTGTCGGGAGCGTTGCCGGGCAATACCTCCACGGCGGTGATCAGCTGGGAGTCGGTGTCCACCACAATCGCCGCCTTGTGCCCGTCGAAGCGCCGGCGGCTGCTCTTGTGCCCATGGCGCATCTCCGGGTCATGCACCGACATCATCCGATCCCGGCTTACCCCATCCTTGAGGCTCATTCCGCCCTCAGCCCGTTCCACGTCCTGGAGCAACAACTGCCCCAGCAGTTCCGCCGCCGCCACAATCCGCTGGCGCTCAGCGCTTTCCTCCCTCAATTCCCCCTGCGCCTGCCGCGACAACTCCAACAGCCGGTCCGCGTCGGCCACAATCTTGGCCAGCAGCGCCGTCCGCGCCTGCCGGTCGGACCAGTCGATGGCCGCCTCGCCCTTCACGCTGGAGCCCAGATATCTCTCATATCCCCGGGCCTGGGCCCATTCCCTGACCGGAGCTTGCTCCACCGCCGCCAGCGCCCGCAACAATTTGACGATCCCGTCCGCCAATAGATTGTAGGTGTCCTTCACCGCGCCCCGCCCCAGGATGTTGGTCGTGTCCAGCGCCACCCGCATCCCGCGCCCTTTCAGATACCCCGACTCCCGGGCCAAACGCAGGCTGGACTCGAATACCTCCCGCACCTTGTCGTGCAGGATCAGCTGGGCGCGAAACACCTGCAGCGTGCTCTTGGCGAAGGGCCGGTCTTCCGCCTCAATTCCCAGGGCTACTTTCCAGCGGAGGTCAAAGTCGGCCCGGGCCTTGGCCTCGGCGTCGCTCACCCGGTCGTGGGACTGGAGCAGCAGGGCCACAGCCAGCAGGCTGGGCGGCACGCTGTCCCGGCCGTTGTCGGGGCAGTAGAATTCAGCGAAATCGGCGTCTCGGAACAGCCGGCCCCGCAGCGATGCCAGGAGACCGTAGAAGCTTTCCCGCCCCACGTGGTCCAGGTACAGCCGGTCCGCTTCCCAAAGTCCCCTCTGGTCCGGTCGCTCTCCCAGCATTCTCAGCCCTCGCTATCCTTGTTGATCCCAAGTATAGCCGCTGGCCCGGCTGCCGCCACTTTCCGGCCAGACTTCTAGTATTACAACGTCAGTTCAGGGAGGGATGTGGGGTGATGCCCGCATGGCGGCGCGGCGCTTGGCATGGGAGCGTCTGGCCCGTTCGTTACTGCCTCCAACCGTGGGTTCCGCCGGTTCTACTGACAGACCGCCGCGGCCAGTAGACGAACAATTGTGCAATACTGAACGAAAGTCCGAATTGACAGGTTGCTGGTCCGCAATTACTGTGTCCAAGTCCGATAGGAGCAGCCGATCCGTAGTGGAGGGAATGATGTCCTTTGGGTAACTCACGGAGCGCTCTCGCTCATGCCGCTAATGGGCCGGATGATCTGCTGGCACCCAACGACGGGCCAGCATGTCGAGGCGGTAACGAGGTCGTAACCGGAGAGTGATATGACACTACAAATGGATCTTGAGCACACTAGCTTCGAAGCGAGGGCAATATCTCCTTTTCAAGAGATGGGTGCCTACGAAGCCTTGTGGTGCCAAAAAGGGACCACCTTCAACAGGCTCGCCAAACAGTTTGCCGAGCACCCGGGGAGCCTCCCGTCCAACTTTGTTTCCCCCGAGGACGCGCAGGAGTACGCGGCATTCGTTTTCAACAAATTCGAAGAGGCCGAAATCAAGTTTGGTGTTCGGGTCCACGGGGCCTGGGAATACCCTGCCAAACTGCGTGACGCCGCCAATCCCGTGGAGGTCCTTTACTATCAGGGCTGGTGGGATCTCGCGGCCTCCCGGTCGGTGGCAGTAGTCGGGACACGTAATCCTTCGCCCGAGGGTCTATCCCGAACCAGGAAGCTGGTGAAGCTGCTGGTTGAGGATGACTTCACTGTGGTCTCTGGGCTGGCCGCTGGAATCGATACGATGGCCCATAGAACGGCCATGGAAGAGGACGGGCGGACCATAGCAGTTATCGGAACGCCCCTATCACACACTTACCCTCATGAGAATGCTGAGCTGCAGCACCGGATTGCGGAGGAGTTCCTGGTGGTGAGCCAAGTTCCGTTAAAGCGCTACGAAAGCCAGGACTACCGCTTCAACCGGTCGTTCTTCCCTGAACGGAACAGGACCATGTCCGCCCTGACCGAGGCGACGATCATCGTAGAGGCGGGGGAAACTTCAGGCACACTGATCCAGGCCAGAGCCGCACTTCGTCAGGGTCGCAGTTTATTCATCCTGGATAGCTGTTTCCAGAATCCAGACATTTCTTGGCCGTCTAGATTTGAGGCCCAGGGCGCGATTCGGGTAAAGGACTACGATGACATCCGGGACGCCCTTTCCTAAACGCCTGACAAGGGTTGATCGGCTGGCGCTGGATGACCACTGGCACATATCAGAGGACGATGTTTGCTACTACATCGGCGAGTACACTGCTAGGAAGGGATTTGAATACAGCGACACCAACAGCCTTATCTCCAACCTGAAGAAAGACGTTGACCGGAAGGGGAAGCCTGAGTGGTGGTACAAAGAATACGCCATGAGGCAGGCAGCCGCTGCATTCAGGGAGGCCGTTGGGGAGGGGGCTCTAAAGGCACTGACGTTTGTTCCCATCCCTCCGTCGAAGTGCAAAAGCGACCCATTGTACGACGATCGGCTCACCCAAATACTGCGCTTGATAGACCCTGGCATGGGCTTGGACATCCGCGAGATCGTTGTCCAAAGTATCAGCACCGAGAAGTCCCATCTTAGGGAAGACAGACCGAATCCCGACGAGCTGATTAATTTGTACTCCTTGGACGAGTCGCTAACCTCTCCAATCCCTAACTGCATAGCAATTGTCGACGACGTGCTGACAGCAGGAAGCCACTTCAAGGCGATGCAAAAGGTTTTGAGCTCGCGATTCCCCTCGGCTCACATCATAGGATTGTTCATCGCCCGAAGAGTGTGGGGCGCCGATGATCCGGGGGATTTCGACGAATAGTCTCCCTCCCCAGAGGCTTCTCGCTCAGAACCAGCCCTTAACCGTACCCAGTGGGACTAGCCGCCGGAGTCCCAAAGTAAACGATCCCGGCGACTACGGTCGGCAGTGGGTCGGGGGCGTGGAGATACTGAGTTAGACCTCCCGCCACGATGGCTAGAGCCAGGGTTCCCATGCAATTCCGCTAGACTTCGGAATTCACTCTGTCCATTTCATTGCCTCAATAGATAGGCTGCTGCGCATAGCATGTAACGTAGTTCCTTCATTCTATATCGCTTCTTGCACCCTCCGCATGGTCCGGCTGTCAGCAAATTCCTGTAACGAAGGCCAATTAGGTGCTACGCCACCCGGGTTTGACCCCAGCTCGGCCGCTTGCACCCATCATCCAGTCGAACTGAAGCCTGCTTCCCGGCGGGTCGTAGTAGCGGGTGGTGATCTTGAATTCTTGTGCAAGGCAGAATTGCTCGCACTCTGATGTCTGGAGTACCTTGGAGTTCTTGCCGTCGGGGTAGTCGGCTGCTTCTTTGACGTATATTGCGGCGAGGGTGGGGGCTGTGGTTGGCATGTTGCGAAGCTCTTCGATGGTGGTGGCGTCAATGACGGGTTAGAAATGAGCCATTTGTAACGTGTTGGAACTGAGCCACATCGTTGACGTCCAGCGATTCTGTCAGTCGGCGTAGTTGTCGCCGGCCCCTTCCGGCGAAGCAGCCAGATGTTGCTGTGACGGGAACAGCCCCGCCTGGCGTTTCTCCCGGAGCCTGAAGCTCTCCCCCCGGATGTTCAGCACATGGCTGTGGTGCAGCAGCCGGTCCAGGACAGCCGAGGCGATGACGGTGTCCCCCAAGAGCTCGCCCCACTCGCCGAAGCCTTTGTTGGACGTCAGGATGTGTCAATGGCGAAGGCATGTTGGGCCACTGGGGCGGGGTAAAACTGTACCACCTGGTGTGTAAGGCCAGCAAAAATGTCCGCGCCAATTGTTGAGGGAAATGCCCTGCTTACGGATGGGGCAGCAGAGGACAGGCAGGAAGGTCTTGATGCAACCTACTCTTCGTGAGGCAGGTCTCGAGTTTGGGAGGCAACTCCCTTGTTCAGCGTCAACTACTTCTGCCGGTTCCGTCAATTATTCTTGCCGGTTCACCCCCTGTCCCTGGTTCCGTTTTTGAGCCACTCCGGTTCAATAGCTGGGGACGTCGAATTCCAGGATGGCCGAGTGGTGGACCACCCGGTCGATGGCCGCGGCTGCGCTTCATCTCGTGGGTGAGGGCCGATGTGTTGTCGGAAAGGATCACCTGCGGCACGCCGCCCAGTTCCCAGAGAGCGTTCTGGAGACCCTGCTTCAGGCCAGGAAGGTCTCGCCGGCAACCACCTCGGCGTACCGCCACCCCGAGTGGCTCAGCAGGTGCCGGTAGGCCCGGCCGCCGATGGTGACGCCCAGGGAGTTCCAGTGGGTGAAGTCGTTCCCGGATGGCGACAGTGAGGGACCGGCACGGGAGAGAGGGGAAAGAGCATGCGTTCCCGGGGCGGCCCTGGGATCGAGCATCTCCCGCCACCAGCCGAGGTGCCTGGGAGTTGAAGCTATCGGATACGAAGCGGGCGGTTCCGTTTGCTTGTCGTGTATGCTCAACTAAGACGATGTCTGAGCAAGACGAACGGACGATAGATTCCTGCAGGGGTTTCCTCCGCAGGAAATGGCGGTTGTTGCTATTGGTGGTCTTGGGCCTGGTGGCTGCGGAGTTGATGGCTGCGCGCCTATGGGATGAATTCTATCCCGTAGAGGCGGGGCGTCCCGGTTCGTTGCCGCCCCTTACCGAGGCGGAGAAGCAATCTTCCGTAGACTTCGTGTCGGCATCGGGAATCGTGGAGCGGATCAACGGCGGACAGGCTTGGGAGGTCACGGAGGTGAGGGATAACGTCAGGGGTCAGTCTGTCAATGTGTACGTTGAAATGTGTACGTTGAGTGGAAAGATCCTGTTGAGAGCGATGGGCCATGGCTGACAGGAGGGGCACCCAAGTGGTTGCTCCGTGGATGCAGGAACGTGCGTTCGCGGTTCCATGTGCCGATCAGCAACATACATTTCCTAAGGCTTTCGGTCCAGCTCGAGGGCATGGAGATCATCAGGCTCTGGCCGCATTCGCTACCGCCACGAACGCCGGACAAGGAGGATGTCGTTGGCCGGTCAAACTTCCTGAGGCACTACGAAATTTACAATGAGAAGTCCAAGCGGTTCGTGTACAGTGGGCCGATGATATTCTCCGCGTTTGTACCCGGCGCCTGCCCTCGCGGCGACCGGCATTGAGGAGGGAGTGCCGCCGGACGGTCGACGCGTAAGCGCGGGAGAGGTCGCTAGGGGCCATACACCACACCAGAACGAACCCAAGCGGGCTACTCAGTACAGGCGGGCAGCGTGGGCGCTTTCGATTGCCCACAGGGCCGCCGGGGTGCTCCGGCCCACGCCAGCCGCCTCTTCCCACTCGGACCGGTGGACCCATCCCGTGATCGTCGACGTCGGGGAAGCCGGGCCCGTCGAGTTGATCGTCCAGGCGGTTGTTCTCGCCGCCGTGGCAGGCGACGGGAATTTCCAGGGAGTCGAGAGCGTCCCCGTGCTTCCGGAGCGTTTGCCTCAGGGCCGGGACCGGCGTCTGGCGAAGAATTTCGCCGCGATGACGATGGCTTTCCCGATACAGAGCGCCGTCACCGCCAGGAACGCGGAGGAGACCGCCATCCGGCCCACGCCGGTGAGGACGGCGTGGACCGTGTCTGCCGCGGTGTCCGAGGTGTTGATGAAGACCTCGTCCCAGAGGACCAGGCCCCAGCTGAAGCGAAGAAAAGGATGAACAGCAGGATGCAGAGGGCCAGCTCGCCGGGCGTAGTTGGCCAGGGGGCACCGGCTCCTCTTTCTCCGGCTGGTGCCGCCCGCAGGGGAGTTCCGGTCCTTCCGGTCCGTCTCGTCGCATGGAAACCTCCTTGTTGTTGCAAGGCGTGATAGGTTGGCCGTTGTTGGGTGGTGGGAAGCGCCAGTTGATACCGCCGGGATCGTGGGGACGGGCTTCGGCGCGACTTGGCCCCCGGCGTGTCCGAAGCCGTTGTCGGCTGAACCCGGGCGGTGGCCTCTCCGCCCGGCGTGGAGATGCGGCTCTCTGCGGGCTTGCGCGGCGACCGCCTTTTGCCCGGCCGGGGACGGGAACGGGCAGGAGCGGTGATTGCGTGTGGTCCTGTGCGTTTCAGCCACTTGCCGAGGGATGGGTCGGAATCAGGAGTGCGGGACGTGCGAAGCTTCCGGTCCTTGGCGGCCCTGGGGGCTTCTTGTTGGTTTGGGAGCTGATCTGGGAAGGCCTTGACTCAGGCTGGCAAGGTGGGCGGGATTGAGGTTTTGTCGCCAGCCGGCGTTCGGGGCCGCGCTACCTCGGCGGTCAAAAGAAACGCCGGTGTTATTCACCGGCGATTAAGTTTCTGGGGAAAATCCGGGGGAGGGCTGGCGGATTGACCGGTCTAGTTCGGGGTCATTCGCCTCGTAGCCGACGTAGCTCGGATTCCAGCTCTGCCACTTGGGCCTCGGCAGCTTCCTTGCCTGCTTGCAGCTCGTCTGGTGTCGGCAGAAACTGACCCGTTCCCGGGTTTCGGAGTCGCAGTTCCCCGTGGTCCCCGCACAGGTTCAAGTCCAACACGGAGCTGTGCCCCCATACCAGGCCGTCGGGCTCGCAGGTGATCAGAGCCGGCGTGTATTCTCCGTCTGTCAGTACGTGTCCCGCCAGGGCCGTGTCGTGATAGCGTCCGTCGGTGTGGTCGAACCTCCAGTATTCCTGGACGCCGTATCCGGCATAGCCTGTTTGTTTTACCGTGTGGTCCCGGCGTCCCGTGCTCCGGGAGGCGACCTCCAGCACGAAGTCGGGAGGTTTGCCCACCTCGCTGATCACGTAGCCGTTGCGGGATACTATGGCGTCGGGGTTGACGCCGAAGGCCACCACGCAGTCGGGCGCGAACTGTTCGTCCTCATTGGCCGGGTCGTGACGGAGGTATCCGTCGCCGGATATCAGAACATCGTTACGGTGGGCGAAGTGGGCCATCAGGATGGCGTCAAATGCGGCGATTCTCCTGCGCTGCTGCATGTCAGGCTCGCGCGGCGGGTCGGGCAGCGGCTCCAGGTGGGAGTGGCCGCCGGTGTCCGGTTTCTTGAGGGAGCCTCGGGTGGTCATGGGTGGACTCTCCGTTGGGCTGAGTCACGGTTCTCCCGGGTGAATATGTTGGCCTCCATTTGGTGGGCCATAGCCTAAAGGGTGGTGGCGGTGAAAGTCCAGCGGCTCAGGACGCCTGTGGGCTTAGTCGGTCATCGCTGTCGTTAAAAAACAACGTCCGGGGTTTTCACCAGTGGCTCCGGGATGCTCGCTCACATCACATCTGGGCTAGGTTGGTCGCCAAGTTGTAAGCGAACCAGCCGTCGCCGGTCCTGAACACCTGCGGCTTCGCGGTCTGCGTGTCCTTCATAATGCCGAAGCCGTCGTCGTAGGGGTCGAAGTCCACGATTTCTTCGTACCTCACCCGGAGCTTCTTCTTCATCACCGAGAAGTACAGATGCTTTGTGGTGAATCCGAGCATCCCGGTGTCCGCTTTGATTGTCTCATCCCATTCGATGGCCCTGCTCCTGAACGTGCTGGCCCGGTAGTAGAGGCCCTTGGCGGCGATCCTGATGCTTAGTCCGTGGGAGGAGCCGCGCCGTTCCCGGCGCACGACGGTCTCGATGTAATCGACATCGTCCATGACCCAGACCAGCTTTTCCGATTTCATCAGGTTGAACGATACATTCCCCCTGAGCTGTTGGCGGTCCGGGACCACGCCCTCGGCGATCTCCCGCAGGACCGCGGCCTTGATGAGGCTGGTGTGGACGCCGTGGGCGTCTAGCTGGGATTGGCTCAGGTTGAAGTGGTAGATGTACCGGGTTAGGGCGTTCTCCTCGTCCAGCGTGAATAGCCTGTCCTCGAGCGCTCCCTCGACGGCGGCCTCCCAGGCTTGGACCAGGAGCATGGCTTGCTCGTCTTTGTACAGGGTTGACTGCTGGAGGGTCTCGGTCAGGCTCTCGAGGTGGGCGCCGTCGTCGAATACGGCGATGGCGGCGAGCCTGGCGTCCAGCATCAGCCGTTCCTGGGATGCCCTGTCGAGCTGTCCCATTGCGCCTGGGTCGGCGGTGTCGGTGCCAAGGGCCAGGTGGTCCCGGAACTCCCTGAGGCGGGCTTCCTAGTTCTGGGTGATTATGCCGTCGGCCGGCTTTGCACGAAGAATCGTTTGCCTGCTGATTTTTCGTTCAAAATTGTTCAGAATATGGAGTTCCTCAGGGTCGGCCTGAGGGGCCGTGCTTGCTGGAATGACCGCTGGGAATTCTTCTCAGTTTCCCCTGCGCCGGTGCATGGCCATTGTGGCGAGTGCCCTCTGCATGTCCTGAGATTCTCTTTCCACCGTTCCTATGGCTCTTTCGGCCTCTTCGATCCAGATTCTCACCTGGGTTCTGGTATATCTGGAATAGTCCTCGTAGTCGGCTTCGTTCCTCAGTGTCTGCATTTGGACGAAGGTCTGCGCAAACTGCCTCACTGCTGTGGAGAGGAGTGCTTGGCCGACTATCCTCTGGCACTCTTGCCTTGCTGTCCGGTGGTCCAGCGCCCGGGCGGTGTGGGTCCAGGCTGGATCTTTCCGGGTTCTGGCCCTCTTCCCGGTTGCGGCGTCGGCCGCTATGACCGCCAGCGTGTGGAATAGGGCGTAGTATGTCCTGTTCACTGCGGTCTTCAGGTCGCTCTGTCTGGGTCTCCCCCTCGGGTTGCTTCCTCCCGATGCCAGTTCCCGGGCGATCCTCAGCATCTCTTCGGGTTCCAACTTCCGTCTACCTCAGCATCCTCTGGAGCGTCTTCCACTCGGACTTTGCTACGAAGGACTGGATGGGTATGGCCGGGTATCCCAGCGCTTTCGTGTGGGGCCACAGCTTGCCCCCGAGTTGCATGGTCCAACCGGGGTCGAGCTTGTCGAAATCGCCGTCGAAGACTATGTATGTGTGGAGGTAGTCGTCGCCCTCGTGGTCAGTCTTGACCTCGACGACAATGGGGTTGAACACGAACAGGTCCTGGAAATGCCCCTCGAGCATTTCCCGGGTCATGATTCCTATCACCCCGGTGGGGTCTTGGGTGACGATGGGTTCATGTACTTTATTCCCCATGATTTCCTCGCCTTCCGTTCAGTGTTTCGGCGTTGGTTGCGCCGCTGGCCTTATTGTCGGCTGCGGCTCCTGCTGCGTCAATTTGCACTGGTTACATTGCACGAAAGGCCCCCTTGGGGTGCCGGTTTTTCGTTCAGGCTTGGTCGAAAATGTTCAAAAGTCGATTTTTCGTGCGAAGCCTGGTCGGCCATTGAGTGGTCCACGCCGAGCTTCCAGCCTTCCTCCAGTGCTTGGTTGACGGTGTCCTCGTTCCCGTAGGAGATTTTCGCCACGGCGGACAAGGTGAGCCGCAGGTGGCTTTCGTAGAAGTCCGGGGACCCGGCGGCTTGGGCGGCGAGCTGTACCATCTCGTGCCAGCCGGCCTAGTGGGCCCGGCGGCACCCGGGGTGTTCACGGGACAGGATGCCGGCCTTCTGGTGGCAGAAGGGGCAGGTTCCGGAGCCTGCCATCGTGGCTGGCTGCTGGGTAGCTGGCCGGGGAATCGCTGCAACTGGAATAAGAGCTGCTTCTCGTTCCATTGTTTCTGAATTCCCAACTTCAAGAGGGTGTTTTTCATGAGGGTATCCGCACTGAACCATTACAGGTCCGCCCATTCCCTGACTCCGGTCTGTCGGTTCCGGGGATGTAGGAAAGTTGCTGATCAATGATCAGCTAAAAATTTCGCCTTTAAAGCAAACAGCCATTTTTCCCCGAATCCAAGGTCGAATTCACACTTTGCCCCTGTGTTTACCCGTCTCACGTCTCCCTCTTAGACTTCGGAGAAATGAAGGAAAACCGACTGTTCGCCATCGTAGTCCAAAAAGCCATATCCCCTTTCTTGATCCAACCATACTATCGTTCCCTGAGGACGTTCTCGGAGTTCCAGTTCACTCAGGCATTCCCTGATAGATTTTGCTGCCTCTTCGTGAGGCATTCTGAAGAATTCACGATCCGATCTGATTCTGAAGGAGTCGAGTCGTTCGAATACTCGCCGTTCAGCGTTTCGGGAATCTTTGACCCGAAATATACTCCTCACTGAAAACGGAATCGGAACGCCGGTGGCGGAATTTATCTCTCTGACTCTCTCTTCGACAGGGCGTTGCGTCATCCCTATTTTAAGTATGTCACGTTGCTCCCTTGTAGAAAGGATATAAAGCCAGCCCGACGGGCCGGTGCTGGGCAGTTCTGGCGGTTTGCGCTGGTATGTTTCCAGTAATTCACGCAGTCCCAGCCTGCACAACCTTTGGACTGAGTTCGCAACTAACTCTCTATCTTTCTCTAGGCATGCTCGCCTCAAAGAGAACAATTCTTCAGCGATATCCCTCATTCTAGGAATGGGAGGCCTACCGAATTCTGAGTAGACGGTAAACCAATCCCACTGATCTTGCCGCACGCACCTGTTGAACATTCCTTTCAGTTCACTGAAACTCTCAGGAGGTACTTCCTCTAGGTTGAGTTTTCCTGCGATGAAGTCGCTGACGGTCTGGACAGCACCGTTGTACCTTTCCCTCATCCGACTGGAAATCGGGGACATTCCAAAGCCCCATTTTTTGGCGACTTGTCGTTTGTTGGGTTGCGGAACTGATGTGTCTGACATGCTTTACCCCAATAGCCCAGCTTGTTTCGTAGATAGGCGATATGCGGGATTCCTTGATCCGCGAACTGGACAGTGTGGGTCTTCTTACATCTGTGCCAGTCTCACTGCCAGATTGTATGCGAACCAGCCGTCTCCTGTTTTGAACGCCTGCGGATTCGCAGTCTGGGCGTCTCGCATGATGCCGAAGCCGTCCGTGTACGGTTCGAAGTCCACAATCCGGTGGTAACTCACCCCAAGTCTGTTCCCAGTTCTCCGGCTCTCTTTATAAGCTCCTGGGCATGCTCGTACGTCATTTCTTGGTCCGCCGTCGCCCCAAACATCTTCTCCTGCGTTTGGGCCACTTCCTTTTCAGGCAGGGTGCATTCCTGCCAGGGCCTGCCCCAGAACTCGCAGTATTGCCTGCTGGCACCGGAAACACAGTCGGGCCAGGCGCATGTGGACATGCCTGTCGCGTCTTTGGTGAACGGGGTGCATTGCACCGACCTGTCCCTGTCCCCCTCCATCTTCACGATGTAGAAATGGTCGGGGTGGTGGAGCAGCATCACCTGGTGGGTGTCCAGGGTGTTGACTATCTCCTCCAGCCAAACCGGTATCTTTTCCTCGAAGTATTGGAGGTCTACCGGTTCGGCCATGGGATTCGTGCTGTGGGCCAGAGGGTTTAGTTCCCTGTAAATCTGGAGGAGTTTTTCCCTGGTTATGACTCCCTTTGTCTTAATTACGAACGGCTTGCCCTTGGAGGGGTCCCTGATTTCCACCGGAGTGGGGAAGAAGTTGGGGTGGATTTTCTCAATATCCCTGAAGATTTCCCTGGGGCTCCTCAGGTCCTTCAGTTCCTCCAGGGGCTTGCTCGAAGCGTCCTTGTTGGACACAAGGGCGGCGTAGGCAATGTCTTCCAGGATTTTCCTGGTCTGGACTGCCGCCGCCTTGATCCTTGTTTCTACGCCGATGGAGACGCTTTCCATGATTTCAACGGTGCCGGTCAGGTCCGCCATCGTCCGTTCCATTAGGTCGCAGTATTCTTTGACGTCCAGGAGTTCGGCCTGTTTCATCTCCCAGTTGCAGTCCATGCAGACGAACTTCCATCCCCACAGGTCCAGTTCCTTGCCCTGGAGTTCCAGCATGTCGCTGCCGCAGTTGGGGCAGGCCGTGTATTCCTGCCCGTCGATTCCCTTGACCGGTATTTCGCTTGGCCAGCCTATGCTCTTGGCTGCTCCCATTGAGTTAGGGATTTCGCCGCAGTAAATGTGTCCGTGTTCGTAGCACAGCAGTTGTTCTGGCGGGAGTTTGCTGGCCACGAGCCTGATGGCCTCGCCGCAGGTCTGCATGCCGGCACACTGGGTGATGGTCATCATCGACCGGAGGGTGAGCCGGAACGGGTACTCATGGGACCCGTGTTCTTCGCAGGGGCCGCCGAGGATTATCACGTTCCCGACCCCGGGAGGACCCTCCATCCTGTTGGCCAGGGTCCAGCAGGTTTGGGCGTAGTCGTCGATGTTGCCTTCCCTGAGCAGTTCCTCCAGGTCCCGGACCTCCTCGTGGGCCTTGCCGTTCTGCCTGGGCGCTCTTCGCTGGGCCCGCGCTCGTTCCTTCCTGTGGCGTTTCTTTGCTTGCTTTTGGCTCACTGCTTCATTCCAAAGTTGTTGAGGGTGATGGTTGACGGTGGCACCGTCCCCGTAAGAGCGACGTACTATCTGGGCGAGGGTGAGATGAGGACTCTTCTCGTCGAAGGTGTGGATTCTAGCAGCGTCGGCGGCCAGGCTGACCACTTCATGGCGGGCGCCGTCGAACGTCCGGTGACACATAGGATGTTCTTGGCTTAGGATCCCGGCCTTCTGGTTGCATAAGGGGCAGGGGCCGGCGGCTGATTTCAGGAGGTTGGAGAGGGCATTTTGTTGGGTTCTTACGCTGCTGGGCTTTGTCCGCTGGAAAATTGCTTCATAGCCTCTATTACCAACCCAGGGTTCTTTTCCGCTGTTTTCCACGCACCTGATGCGGCCTTCGTGGCCATTTTCCCTATCCACCCGCTCACTCTAGGTCCCAGATTGCCTGATGTCGACTCTGGTTCAGCCGAGATGGCATCCTTCAGATCCTCCAAATCTTCTTCCGGAACCTCGTATTCTCGGAGTTGATCAAAGAGGGATTCAATATCTCCCTTTTGGACTACGTTGACCTGCTGGCTGATTTGGTCTCCAATGGCCACGGTGTTGTTGTTGCCGTAGATGTGGTTCACAACGGCGCCTCTTACCAGATCCTGATCAGTCGTACTCGTGTTTGGTTCATCAGGGTTTATGCCTTGTTCCTGCAATTCCAGCACGAAGTCCAATAACCTGTTTTTGATGTTGTCGACTATCCCTGTCAAGGTGTATCGAGAAAGAATCTGAAAGGTTTGTACCAAGACCATCGGAGGTCGCTCTCCTATGTGATGACCAATCAGTGCTGTCAGTTCTGGTGGGTGATAGAAATGGAAGTCACCTTTATCCTTCCTCAGCATTTCTTCCAGGGTTGCTGCGTTGTCGTAGACTTCGTATTTGGTGGCCCATTCTTTCACATCCTCTGGTATATTCATCAAGGGGATGGGTGCATTGTTTATTCCGCTTCCATAGGGGCCTTTATATGTCCCCAGTACGCCTAGATACATCTGGCGATAGTCTGGAAGGTATTCCCTGTTTTCGTACCCCTCAGATTCGAGTTTCACCCAGTTTCGCAATTCAGACGACTTCAACTTGCTCGCTAGGACTTTTGCCCTCCTGAGAATGTCTGACAGGTTCGAGGACGGAGATGTAAGGTCCTCTTGTATTTGGTCGAGCAGGCTCATTGTTTTGCGCCCTCCGGTCCCTGTTTGCTAGGTGGCTGGACTTATGGTTTGGTATATCAGCCTGAATATCATCCCGTTCAGGTCGTCTGGGAAGGCCTGGTCCTCGGTGTACTTTCTGTAGAGCTCCGTGTTGTCCCGGAGCATGGCAGTTATCTGCCGCTTCAGGGCAGCGTCGTGTTCAATCTTTGCGTTCTGCCTGTCCGAGTGCATCTTCGCTCAGGATGCCGGTACTCTATACGGCTTCCTCCAGTGGCGGCAGAGTCCTCACGATCGCCATTGTTTCCACGCTTACCGTCGTTACTCGTTTCACTAACTCGATGATGTAGCGGGGATTGCCTATCTCGGCTCCCCAGTCGTTTGGGTCATTGACGATACCGCTCTCCTTGTCGATTTTCACTTGGTAGCGGTCGAGCAGCCAGGAGAGTGCTGAGCGCGGTCCCACGACGTATTCGTGGGCCTCGTCGGGTATGCCCGCGAGTGTGATCCAGTCGTTGTAGACGATCACTGAGTGGTCGGTGTTGTTGCCTGACGTTCCCCAGCGCATCTTCAGCACTCGGTAGTGTTCCGGCCTATTGGGAGCGCCTGGTGTAAGCCGTTCCTTTAGTGTGTAGGGTTCGGCAGTCTCATATCCGATGTGCAAGTCGAGGAGCCGCTGTCCGGCCTCCGAGAATGCGCGGAAAGCATCGGCCGTTGCGACCTCGGGGATGCGGGGCAATAGCTTGGCGAGATCGTCCGCGTAGCGCTCGCGATAGTCCGGCGAGTGCAGTATGCCATAGACGTAGGCGAAGATCTGGTCCTTCGTCACCCACTGACTGTATCGGTTGCGATAGGCGTCCAAGGCGCCGTCTGAGATGTTGTCCTGCCGGTGTGGTTCGACCGGCAGCATTTCCCCTTGCGGAGTATCCGTAGGCCCAACGAAGATGTACCGTGGTAGAACTTGACATGCCCGGCCGGACGGCCCCGCTCCGGCCGCGCCGTCAGTAACATTGTTGACTGCGAGGACGGCTGGAGCTCTTCCCGGTGCGCGAAGTCCACGCTCCACAATGATCACGGGATTGGCAGTGGCTGGTGTGGGGAAGATGCTGGGTAACTGATAGACCAAGTTGTTCAACACGTGATCCTGTCAACGCCGACGGAGAAATGACCCGGTATCGCCGATGGCGATCTGACCCACCAGGTTCCGGTTCTCCTTACCGCCGATCTGTAATTGACCCACCTCCTGCTTGTTGGTTCACAGGATCGTCGAGCTAAAATTGACCCACCCAGGTAATGTCCAGCGACTTCGTCAGTAGCCAATTGGCCAGCGACTTTGTCAGTCGGGATAGTTGTCGTTGCCCTTCGCCGGTGTTGCTCCCAGCAGGTGATGCGAACTGAAGATTCCGGACTGCCGTTTCTCCCTGAGCCGGTAGCTCTCGCCACGGATGTTGAGCACATGGCCGTGGTGCAGCAGCCGGTCCAGCACCGCCGAGGCAATGACGGTGTCGCCCAGAAGCTCGCCCCACTCACCGAAGCCCTTGTTCGATGTCAGGATGATGCTGCCCCGTTCGTAGCGGGCCGACACCAGGGTGAAGAAAGCGGTGGCGGCGTCCCGGTCATAGGGCCAGATGCCGAACTCGTCCACCACCAGCACCTTGGGCGCCAGGTAGATCTCCACGGCTTGCTTGAGACCCAGCGTCTCCAGGTGCTGGCGGGCCTGTTCCAGGGCGATCACCTCGCGCCTCCCACAGTGGCCAGTTCGTACACGTCCAAGGAGCGGAGCTCCACCTCACTCACTGGGACCTGCACCGCCACCGCTTCCCGGCGTGGCCGGCCATCCCCCTTGGGCAGTCCTGCCCCGAGCCTGGGCCCCGGCCGCGGCCGGGGCGACGAGGAGGAAAGGGCTGGGCCCCGGCCGCGGCCGGGCGACGAGGGGAAAGGGCTGGCTCAGGCCGGGCGTTCGTCCGTGGGTTCCACCCGCAGGTCGGGAAGCCACCGAAGCACGCCTGGCAGATACCAGTTGGCCCGGCCGAGCAGGTCCATGGTGGCCGGGACCAATACCGACCGCACCAGCGTAGCGTCCAGCAGGACCGCCACGGCAAGCCCGAAGCCGACCTGCTGGTTGATGACGGTCTCGCCCATCGCAAACCCGCCGAACACGGCGACCATGATAAGGGCCGCGCCGGTGATCATGCCGGCGGTTGCCCGCAGGCCGTAGGCCACCGACCCGTTATTGTCGCCGGTCTGGTCGTAGCGTTCACGTATGCGGCTCAACAGAAAAACGTGGTAGTCCATCGATAGCCCGAAGAGAATGGAGAACAGGAACAGCGGTATCCAGGTGTCGATAACCTCCACCTGCTGAAAGCCCAGTAACTCGGCTCCGTATCCCTTCTGGAATACCAGGACCAGCAGCCCGTACGCCGTGCCAACCGACAAAAGGTTCATTACCACGGCCTTGATCGGTATGACTATCGACCGGAAGACCAGCATCAGAATGATGAAGCTGCAACCAAGCACGAAGACGAAAACTATGGGCGTATACTTGCCGAAGATGTCGAAGACGTCTGCCGCCTCGGCGGTCGCGCCGCCCACGTAGACCGTCGCGGGGACCCCGTCGAACGCGGACGCGATGTACCGCTCGCGGATGTCCCCAAGGACCTCCACTGCCTCCTGGCTGCGGGGTTCTCCGTGTACGGCGAGGGTCAGCAGGGCCAGGTCGCCAGCGGGGTTGACGGCCAGAGCGGGAGGGAACGGGAACCGCGGGTCGTCGTTGAGAGAAGCCTCCAGGTTGCCGATCGCCTCCTGCACCTGGGGGTCCTCGACGTCTCCGTCTATGACTATTTCCATGGGATTGACCAGCCCGAAGGAGAACTTCTCTTCGAGAACGAAGAAAGCCTCCCTGGTCTGGGCGCCCTCCGGGAACGAGTCGACCCCGCTCAGGCCGGTTTCGATCTCGAAGTAAAAGTAGGTGGCCGCAATCATCGGAGCGGCCACCACGAGGATGCTGATCGCCGGGAACTTCGTGACGACCCGGGTGATGACCTCCCAGAAACCGCGGCCGGAGGCCTCGCCGGATGCCTCGCCGGATGCCGCCCTGCCCCTGCCGAGAAAAGGAAGAGACAGGAAGTCCACCTTGGCGCCCAGCAGCGCGAGCGCGGCCGGCAGGTTGGTCAGGGTCGCCGCCAGTGACACGAGAACGACAATGATCGCCCCCACGCCAAGAGACTGGAAGAATGACGCGGGCACCAGCAGCATTCCGCAGAGGGCGATCACCACAGTGAGGCCGCTGAACAGCACGGTGCGTCCGGCCGTCGCGCCGGCGCGCACGGCCGCGTCTTCCTTGCTCAGCCCGCGGTCCAATTCTTCCCTGAAACGGGAGACGATGAGGAGGGAGTAGTCAATGCCCACCGCGAGGCCGATCATGGTGATCATCAACGTGATGAACAAATTCAGTTCGAAGACCTGCCCGATGAGAGACGCTATCCCTAACGCCACGATGATGGCGCCTATCGCCAGGGCCAAAGGCACCAGGGCGGCCCCAACCGCGCCGAAGAGGACCAGGAGAATGATCAGCGCCACCGGTATGCCGACCCGTTCTCCCTGCTCCAGGTCTTCCTGCGCCAGTTCGGCGTTTTCGAAGGCAATACTGGCGGTGCCTCCGACCAGCACGCGGAAGCCTTCCCCGGTGTCCGCTTCCTCGACGATCTCGATGATGTGCCGGACGTTTTCCTCGGCTTCGTCAAGCGTGCCGGCTAAGACTACCCGGATGATCGTCGCGCTGCGGTCTGCCGATACCAGGGACTCGTCGTCATCCTGGTAGTAGCTCCGGCCTGCGGTGACTGCGCCGCCGCCAAGGGAAAGGATGGACTCGAAGACCGATTGGACCTTTGCCTCAAACTCGGGATCGTCGACTGTCATGGCGTCCGATTGAACGACGACCAGTTCGATCAGGGGTTCGGGGCCGCGAAGCCTTTCTTCCAATAGCCTGCCGGCTATCTCGGACTCGGCGCCCCCGGTCAGCTTGAGCTCGGTAGTCGTAGCGCTGTCAAGTAGTTTTATGCTTATCGCGCCCGCAACCAGCGTCAAAACTGCCCACAGCGTGAGGACCAACAGCGGACGCCGGGCGCTGAACCGGGCCAGGAACTCGGTCAACAGGCTGCTCTTTTCACGACGCCGGGCCTGGTCCCGATACGCGATGTCTCGACGACAGCGACCGCCGTCACCACTTGGTGGACTCTTCCGCGTATACGTGGTCGGGTAGTGTGTAACGTATTCCGGCTTCGTCGAACAACGAAGTCTCAAGCAAAGACGTGAATCTGCTGAAATTGTCGGAACGCGTGCGCCCGGGCAACAAGTTGTTCAAGTAGCGTTTCCAGAGTTCGAGCGCCCGGAACCACTTCACGGATACAAAGCTCGCGCCTGCCGAAGGGAATTGAAGCTGGTCTGCAAGCTCGTTTCCAATTAGCCCCCGGGACAGCCGGTACACGTATTTCGCTAGTTCGCGCCGTTCGACCGGAGTGCTCACTCCGGCAACCATCGGGGCGGAGTTGACCAAGGAGTGCGCCATCACCAGCGATTCGAGCTCGACGGAAGGCTCACAGATAAATCCGACGTCATAGAGTTTCAAAGCTTCTTCGGCATCCCGGAACAGGATAGTGTCGGGGATGCCCATCAAGTGGCCGGAGTAGCGCCAGACCGCCATGAAACTGTCGTGCTCTTCGTCAGTGTAATCGGCTCCCAAGGTCTTCATGTGTTTGAGCAACCTTGCCGAAAAAGCGGAAATAGCATAACCCAGGTGCGCCGCGCTTAGCGGCGCGCCCCACGCTTCTTGATTCCATTCATCCGAGTGCGCCAGGAGGCACCTGACGCGCCCGTGGATTATGCGAATGCGCACCGACAGTTTCCACCCGTCTCCGTCTCGTTCCAGGCCGCCGGGGAGGAAAATATCCATCATGTGGCGGTTGTTCTGCTTCAATCGTCTGACGCCCTGGTCCCGCACCCGCCCGGTGATAAAGAAGGATTTGGCGATATTCGTGGTAAAGCCTTCGATGAGAACGCCGGCGACAAACCCCACCAAGACCAGTTTCGAATTCCTATGAAACATGCGGACGCCCGGTTCGAACGTCGAAAAGTCAAGCCAGTCCGGTGGAGTTTCCGCATCCTCGAAGAATCTTCGCAGGGAAGCCGGAGCGCCTTTAAGGGCCTCCTCGTCCCTATTCATGCCCGCCTCGATGAGTCGTCCCTGCTCCTCCGGGGACAGCAGGGAGAGGTCGTCCGCCAACTCTTCGGCCAGAGGGTCTCCGATAAGTGTGTGCTCGATGTATTTGGCCGCGATCTCAGGCGCGGCTGCTCGGGCTTTCTCATAGCCCATCCTATAGTCGAGCGGTATATTCATCGTTGCTTCCATGAGGACTGCGCTCTCCAAGCTGAGGTGGATTCCGGCTTAACCAGACAGACAGCTTCCAGCCGTCCCCGTGCCTCTCGAGCCCGCCGGGCATGAATATTTCGAGGACATGGCGATTGTTCTGCCTCAGGCGGCGGACACCCTGTTCCCCGAGCCTCCCGGTAATGACGAAGGAACGCGCGATATTGGTGGAAGACCCCTCCACCAGGCTCCCGCCAACGAGTCCCTGCAGGATGAGTTCCGAGTTGAGATGAAACCTGCGGATGCCGGGCCCAAAGTCTGAATGGTTCAGAAGGCTGGTCTCACTTTCCAGCAAGTCGAAGAAGTCACGCAGTTCCCGGGGCGCCTCGTCAAATACGGCAGTGTCCTGGTTCATGGCCCCCGTGATCAGCCGGTGAAACTCAGCCCCTCCCAAAGGGGTGAGTGCCTCCACCACTGTGTCCGCCGGCGGGTCTCCGATATGAGTATGGGCAATGTAGGTCTCCGCCAAGACGGGATCAATCTGGCGGGCTTTTTCGTATCCCAGCCGATAATTGACGGGGATTTTCAGCGATGCAGCATCCAATCGTAATTTCCGGAACCGTCGCCGTTGTATCAGTTGCCTTCTTGGATCAATGTCCAGGGGCCAGGTCACACACGCTTATGTTGATAGAGAGTGTAAACAGCACCGGTGCATAATACACATTGCTTATACCATAAATCACCCTCTTGATATAGCACTGATGGTCCATTGTCAGGGGTTTGGCCCGAAATCCGCGTTAAGCCCCACTGAATTCTGCAAATTCACTTGGGGAATAAGCACTCGGCCGCCTCAATGATCAACGAACTCCTCAGCTCGGGAGGGCGCAATCGTATCGGAACCACGCTTGACCATGGTGGCCGTCGCAGGTGTGTCCTGAGACCGGGGATCTATTGCAGGCGTTCTGAGTATGGGGGCGTCAGGGTGATTCAGATATGGCGTGTGGGACAGTTCGAAACCTCGAACAGCCAGTGGAAAAGGCTGGCGACAAACTCACCTGGGACAACCAGCTTTCGATGCGGTATCTGACAGAGGCGTCTTAGCTGCATTGTTTTTTTCAAATCAAGGAGGAGTTGAGGCTGGCCGTTGGGCCTTGGCGGAGGAAACCGGCCACAACGAGAATTTCCTGTAGTTGGGGCGTCGTATGCTTTACCGCGATATCGCCTATGGACGGTAGGGATGCGGCAATATCCAGCGGAGGCGATGCCAACATAGGAAATGGTAGGATCGTCACCGTTGCTTTGTAGGGTGTATTCTGTAGATGGCAGACGGTATTACACCTTTCCTGTGTGTGATGTTGCACGATTGGTGATATGATGCTCTTGAGCGACTCCGTTTCTCGATTGA
Source organism: Dehalococcoidia bacterium (assembly GCA_965220625.1). Taxonomy (GTDB): domain Bacteria; phylum Chloroflexota; class Dehalococcoidia; order Lucifugimonadales; family UBA3495; genus VXOI01. Next base: position 522,586 of record CBDCQN010000001.1, on the reverse strand, counting down.
TCCCTAGCTGGGCTCAAGATTTCAGCGGTGTAGATCCCAATGACCACTGGTATGCCGCCACCATATCAGTGTGGGTTCGCTGGGCCGTGTTGGGCGGGTGCCTACTAGCGGTCAACTATCGGGTGGAATACGGGTCCCTCAGTCACCTGCTGAGCACGCTGTTCTGTCTCTCCGCGATGGTGGCCAACTGGTTCTTGTACTGTCAAATTCGCTCTCGCGGGACTGTAAGGCGTTCATGGCTATTGTTGTTCAGCGCAATGGACATCGCCGCGATCTCTGTAGGGGTTTCGTTGTCGGGCGGGTTCGATAGTTACTATTTTCTTCTATATTATCCCGCAGTAGCCTTCTCATGGTTGTTTCTGTCCCGCTACCTCTGCCTTGTCTGGACATCTGGAGTGGGGATTTTGTACTTCTTCCTTTGCTTGGGAGTGGAACCGGGTCTGAACTTCCAGGCCCAGGAGGAGAGGATGCTGTTCTTTAGAATCCTTGTTCTCACCACTCTTTGCGGGTCGGCGACCTATATTATGAAATTCGAGCAGGCTCGCACGAGGGGCGCCCGGGCTCGAGAGCAGGAGTTGAACCGGCAACGTATCGAGCTGTCCCAAGACATCCACGATACGACAGCCCAGTCAGCCTACCTATTGGGATTGGGCGTCGAAACAGCTCTGGAACTTGCTGGCAAGTCCAACCGAGAGTTGTCCACCAAGCTTAAAGGGATGGGAGATCTCTCGAGGTCTTTAATGTGGGAATTGAGACATCCGATTGACGGCGGCGAGATATTCAACGGGTTGGGCCTGACGCAGACCCTGCGAGGTCACGCAGATACATTCTCCTCCATAACTTCGATTCCCGCCGATTTGGTCCAGGAGGGGACTGAACCTCAGCTTCCCACCCTTACACGAAGTCTGGTGTTTTCTATTGCTCACAACGCCCTTACCAACGTGTACAGACATGCCCACGCGTGTTGGGTCACCATTCGACTGGACTACGAGGAGGACCATTTTCGTATGTCGGTTACTGATGATGGGATAGGGCTCCCTGAAAATTACATGGAGCAGGGCCACGGCATCAAGAACATGATTGCCGACGCCGAGCGCGCGGGTGGGAGGCTCGACGTCATTTCGGACGGAAGCGGAACGTCAATTTCCTGCATCGTTCCTTATGAACAGGCAATTGGAGGCAGATAGATGGAAGAGGATGTCAGAGTAAGGGTGATGATTGCAGACGATCACGCGATCATGTGTGACGGACTTCAGGAAGTCTTGGAGCGTTCTGGCGAATTTGAGGTTGTCGCTTTTGCATCCGACGGAAAGGAGGCCGTCGCCCGGGCCGTGGAGAGCAAGCCGGATGTCATTATTATGGACGCCCTGATGCCCGTGATGGACGGAGTCGATTCCTGCCGCGAGATAGTTGAACTGTTACCGGAGACTAAAGTTCTTATTCTTACAGCGTCCAACAATCAGAGTGTGATAGTGCGGTCGGTAGCTGCTGGAGCAACGGGATATCTCCAGAAGTATTCAGGTCGAGACAAGCTGTTGTCCACGGTTCGCGAGGTTGCACAAGGAGATTTTCGGGTGCAAGGAGAGGCCGCAAGGCGGCTTTTTGATGAAATGGCTGGAGAAGCCGTATCTCCACCTAGGTCTGACCTCGAATTGCTGACTGTTAGGGAGCGCGAGATACTCAGAATGTATGCACAGGGCATGTCATATGCTGACATCGCAAGCGTTCGAGGGAACAAGCCTATGACTGTGAGAAACTCCGTTTACGAAATACAGCGGAAGTTGAAGGTAAAAACAAAGCAGGAGTTGGGGGTCTGGACTGTCCGCAGTGGTCTATTGGACGAGGAAGAGGTAACTTGATCCCTTTGTTTGCACCACCTTTCAAGCAAATCGGCTAGGGCCTGTGGGCATTTGATTGGCTGATTGCATCGGTCCCCACTGCCCAAGATGGACACAACGACTCCGTTCTGATGTTCCTTCGGATCGGATATTCCATCTGTGGGTGTATCTGGCGTTCGACACCTGGCCAACCAGCCTCCGTCAATGCCGGCCAAGAATCGTCGAAGCCGCTCACCGCCACTTTTGTCTGACTCGCAGGGGAGAGCAGGGTCCGCAACAGTGATTTGAATTTAGCTGGCAAAGCCCGAAACGCTGAATACAATTTGCAGTACTTCAAGGACGTGTTGAACCGGATTGGAGGTAAGACTAACCCTTACCGATAAGCAGGGGCGGCTTATCGAGCGTGCCTTGCCTGGTAGGCCAGGGGCACCGCGGCGGCAGCGACATCCTCAGGGACTGAGTTGCGGGGCTTGCGGCCCCGGTTGACGTGGACTAGCCCGGCGGAGCTGGGGTTCGCTGATTCCCAGAAGTTCGGCCGCCGGTGCCCTGGGCACTTGATATTCCATCACGCTGTCGAGTATCTGGAGTGTTGCCTGTTCTCGTTGTTTCAATGTCACGTCCTTCATAGGCGGACATTTTCCCTGAGCAATTTAGGCGGACGTTATCGTAGAGCATAAACATGCGACATCAAGCAGTTTCGAGCCGTCCCCACCAGGTACAACAAGCTGGCGGACAGCTACTGCGCCATGGTTAATCTGGCCTCCTAGATCATCGAAACCAAGAGCACTAGGAGAACGGCGAAAGCGCCGGCTGTTTGACGTCAACTACCTTGGCCGGTTTCGTCGATTATTCATGCTGGTTCACCTCCTGCTCCTGACCCCTTCGCCGAGCCACACCGGTTCGGTAGCTGGGTACGTAGAATTCCAGGATGACCGAGTGATGCACGACGCGGTCGATGGCCGCCGTGGCGGCCATGGGGTTGGCGAAGATATGCTCCCACTGGGAGAAGACCAGATTGGAGGTGCTGCCCAGGGACCGGCGTTCGTAGCGTTCGGCGATGAGGGTGAAGAGCACCTCGGACTCCTCGGCACCCTGGGGGAGGTTGCCCAGGTCGTCCAGCAGCATGTCGAGCCGGCGTAGTTGACGCGGCAGCGCCAGATCCCTCTTGGCAGGCAGCAGGTCCCCGGCCTCCGGAGATGCTCCAGGAGCAGACCGACGGCGGTGCGGTAGAGATGTCCCGGGACAAGTCCGGATTGAAGACCATGCCCGCATTGGAGAAGAACAGAAGCAGAACAGCACTGAAACCCCGGTAGACTCCGAGCAAAGGTTCAAGTGCGCCGGACCGGGTGGCTGTGGGCATCGGAGAGCAGGCAGAGAGCGGCGAGACGGAGTCGCTTTACGAGAGTACAGGCCTAGAAGGGCCCTTTGAACTGAGTCCCTTGGCCCTGATCTTCCCTTGCCAGACCCAGGAAGTCCTCGGTGCCCTCGCCGCGAACATAGAGGCCAACGGATTGCTGGAGGAGATCACCGTATGGGGCAACCCTCCACAGGTTGTCGACGGAAAGCAGCAAGAAATGGCCTGTCTCAGAGCCGGAGTCCAGCCCAGGTACCGGCGCCTCCGTGAGGATATTGACCCCCGGGATTACGTCTGGGCCAAGAACGGCGCTAGACGGGACCTGACCCCGAGCCAGAAGGCCCTTGCCGCCGCCGAACTGTTCCCCGGCTCGACTCCGGGCCGTCCTCCGGCGCACGGGAAAATTGTGCACTATTGCGCAATTTCTCCCAAGTCACCCAAAGGTGTCGACTGAGGCCCCAGCCTATGCGTCTTTCCGGTGATTCGCGCTCGGTCCGCCCACTAATATATGCCGACAGTGATATGCAACCTGCCTGATTAAGTTGACCTTTCCCTCGCAGTTTTATAAAATGTCGGCACTATCGCGTAAATGCCGACATAATTTAATGCAACATGACGGTCGAGCTCAATCAGGACACCCTTCACGAAGCCGGCATCGGCAATTTCTTTCGTCCAAGCCAACTCGAGCCGCTGGGCATACCCTACCACAGGCTTCGGCAACTTGAGGCTGCAGAGACAGTCGAGCGCGTCGGCTGGGGTCTGTACCGCCTTGCTGACGCCGAGCTAACTGAGCGCTACTCGATAGCTTCCGTCTGCGCCCGGGTTCCCAACGCGGTAGTCTGCCTCCTCTCAGCTCTCCAAGTGCACGAGATTGGCACCCAACTCCCACGCCAGGTCTGGATTGCCATACCGCACAAGGCGAGACCCCCTTCCCGCGGAAACATCGGGATTCACTTGGTCCGATTCAGCGGCGCAGCCTTGAGCTGCGGGCTCCAGGACACGAAGTTTGAGGAGGTGCCGGCTCGCATCACCTCCCCGGTGCGCACCATAGTCGATTGCTTCCGGTTCCAGCGCCTCATTGGCCGGGAAGCCGCTCTGGAGGCCCTGCACGAGGCTCTTCGGGACAGAAAAGTGACCGCTTCCGCCCTGATGCGTATGCTTGAAGTTCTGCCATCCCGCCGCCTCAGGGCCATCCTGGAGTCCGGGGTGCTATGAACAACAATACCACGGCCTCAATCAGAGCACGACTGCTCAGCAGGGCGAAGAGTGAAGGGACGGAGTTCCAGCTTTACCTTGTTCGCTACGCCTGCGAGCGATTTCTCTACCGACTGGGGGCGTCCGGCGCGCGAGACCAGTGCATCCTGAAGGGTGCGAGTCTCTTGGCCGTATGGATGGAGGAGCCTTACCGGGCCACGCGGGACATCGACATCCTGGCCTTTGGGGCGAACGACGAGGAGACCGTCAGGGGCGTGATGTCCACTATCTGCAACGTACCGTGCCCCGAGGACGGACTGATATTCGACATTGACAGCCTGGATGTCTCGGCGATTCGGGACGATCAGAGGTACGGCGGTCAGCGGGCCAGAATGCGCGCCCTTCTGGGCACAGCCCGCATCACCGTCCAGGTGGACTTCGGCTTTGGCGACGCAGTTACCCCCGGGCCCGAAGAGGCGAGGTTGCCCACACTTATTCAGGGCCTCCCAGAGCCCTTTCTGCGCACGTACCCGAAGGTGTCAGCCATCGCTGAAAAGTTTGAATCCATGGTGCAGTTGGAGATTCGAAACAGCCGGATGAAGGATTTCTACGATATATGGGCCCTGTCCGAGACCTTCGCCTTCGACGGTCCCGAGTTGCGGCAGGCCGTTGAGCGCTGTTTTGAGCGACGGAGCACCTCTTGGACCGCCGAGACTCCTGATGCTCTTACGCCAGTGTTCTATTCGGATATGGACCTGCAGTCCCGTTGGACCGCCTATGGACGCCAGGGCGGGCTATTGAACCCTCCGCCCATCGCGTTTGAGGACATTGGCGTTCGTATGCAGTCCTTTCTGGGCCCGGTTCGCGACGCCATCCTGTCCAACGAGCCTTTTGCAATGCACTGGCCTGCCGGCGGCCCTTGGCAGTCAAGCATTGGGGCACACGGGTAGATGTAAAACACGCTGACGCTGCGGGGACATGAGAATCTCTCCTTGCAGCTAATTTGGGAGAGGCGGCCGTAATACGCCGCTAGTAACGATGGAGTACCCCATCAGCGACCTTGCAAGGATATTTCCCGAGATGACGCCGGAGGACTTCGCCCGGCTGGTGGCCAGCATCCGCAAGGACGGGCTGATGGACCCCATCACCGTCTGGCAGGGCCGGGTGATCGATGGCCGGCGCCGTTACGCGGCCTGCGCCGAGGCCGGCGTTGAGCGGAGGTTTGAATACTTGGATGATGGCGCCGACCCCCTGCGGTATATCCTCGCCAGGAACGACCTGCGGCGCCATCTGGACGAAAGCAGGCGGGCCGTCGTCGCCCACAAGCTCTCGGCGTCGTCGGCCCCCGGACGGCCTCGAAAGGAAAACGGCGTAAATTTGCACAGTTCTTTCACCCAGGGGGAAGCGGCCGCGTGGCATTGTGGGTCTGGACCTCAGTATGTCCAAATTGGAGTTGCAACATGGCGGAGCGTATATACACCAGAGGTGAAGAGGGGGGGCTTGAGTCTCTTGAGGAAGAACCCTTTGCGACTGAGGACGAGTTGCAGGCGCTGATTGCCGAGCATCCAGAGCTGCTCGACGGACAGCAGATGCGCCCGGGCGACCCGCGGCGTTGGATTCTAATCACCCGCGAGAAGGGCATTGCCGAAACTCCCGAATCAGGTGCTAGATGGTCGATCGACCACCTGATAGTTGACCAAGACGCGGTGCCTACACTAGCAGAGGTGAAACGGGGCTCGAATCCGGAGATCCGGCGCACCATTGTGGGCCAGCTGCTGGAGTATGCGGCCCACGCGGCGCAGACCTGGACGGCAGACGAGCTTCGTCGGACTTTCGAGGCGTCAACCATCGCCAAGGGTCTGAGCCCCGGCGAGGTGCTTGGAAGACTGATACAGGCAGACGAAGAACCAGATGTCGACGGCTTCTGGGAGAATGTCGCCACGAACCTTGCTGCGAGACGCTTACGCCTGCTGTTCATCGCGGACGAGATACCAGACCCACTTGAGCGGGTTGTGGAGTTCTTGAACGCACAGATGCCGGGCATTGAAGTGCTCGCAGTGGAAATCAAACAATTCCGCGGCAAGTCGACCCAGACGCTCGTTCCCAGAGTCCTTGGGAGGACTGCCAATGCACCCGCTCCCAGACTGGGCGGTCGCGGCCAGAAACTTACACGAGAGTCGTTCTTGGACGAGTTTGGGAGCCACGATGCGCGACATGCCGCAGGGCGGCTCCTAGACATGGCCCGGGAATCTGGATGCACCTTCGAATGGGGACCGAGCGGTGTCAGCATCCGCGGGCGTTGCTCTCTCTGGAAGCAGCCGATCACTGTTGCATGGCTCTACCCACCGTCGAAGGCTGGGATGGGTTGGATGCGGACTAGAGACTTTTCTTTTGGTGCAGCCATCCTGGACTACGAACCTGGACCAGAGGAAGAACTGCGTGCCGTCCTTCAGCAGTGGGTGGACAGCTTCCACGACGATTCATTTGCCACAGATGTTTCGAGCAAAGGAGTTGCCGCCTGGTCGGTTGATTGTGATGCGGCGGTGCGGCACACAGACCTGCTAGCGGACCGTCTCTCCAACGTTCTCGGTGAGCTGCGGGCACTGTGAGCCCGTACCCTACGGGTTCCATGTACGGGCATGGCGTGGTCAAGCCTTTAAATTGTCGGCGGGGGGAGCACCTCATCTCCATCAGCAGCGACACCCCAAACCCCGTGCGCTCGGCAATGATGGTAGGCCGATGCAGGTCATTGTAGGAGAACCCGTCGGGCAGCATTACCGAGGTCATGGTGTTGGACAGGTTCTCTCGGGACAGCAGGAAACTCAACTCCAGGGCTGCCAGTCCGTCGCGCAGCGAATGGGCGATGTCGCGGGTAGTGGGCTATGCGGCGGTCCACGCCCTCCTCCAGCAATTCCCTGGCAGCCTCCCGGAGAGCATAAATGGTCTGGATGGGCGGCGTGAAGGGGGTCTCTCCTTCCTCTTCCGGGATCAAGGCGCCGACCAAGTCAGTGGAAAAAGTCACCTGGCGCCGTTGGGCCACCCCTTCCAGCAGCTCATTGGAGACCACCACGAAGGAGGCCCCGGGAATGCCGCGAGGGCACTTGTTGGCCGACCCGATAATCAGGTCGAAACCTCAACTGGGCAGGTCCAACTCCTCGCCGGCCACGCTGCTAACGGTATCCACCAGCACCCACTTTTGACGGCCCTTGGCTATCTCGGCAACCTGGGCCAGGTCATTGAGGACACCCGTAGTGGTCTCGTGGTGGATCAGATACACCACATCGTGGGAGGTGGCGCCAACCAACTTCTCCACTCGTTCCAGGGGCAGGGGAAGTGTCCAGTCGAATTTCTCCAAGGTGAAGGGAATCCCGAAGACCTGGGCGATCTGGGCGGCCCGCTCACCGTAGACCCCATTGGACAGGACCAAGACACCGCTGGTAACGCCGGCCAGGGAGGTGATAGCGGCCTCGATGCCTGTGGTGCCGGAGCCGCTTAGCACGGCGCAGGCGTATCCTTTGGGCACGCCGCACATACCTGAAGTAGCAGAGAGCGGGTTTCCAGCAGAAGCTCGGAGAACTCGGACTCACGGTGGCCAATGTCGGGCAGGGTGAGAGCCGCGCGGACGCGCTCGGAGATGTTAGCCGGGCCGGGCGAAAATATTATCATCCCGTTCAGTCCTTCCGGTGGACGTTGTTCCGGAACCGGTCCCTGATCTCGGTTGGCGGGTGGGACACTCGGGGAATACCCTCCACCGGGGCAATACCGGCCTTGACCAGAATCAGGTGGGGACCCGGTACACCGGCCACCCCCAAAAGAGCGTCTTCCAAGTCTTCCATATCATCCACTCGCGCCACCTGCCGGTAGCCGCAGCTCTTGGCTACCTCGGCCAAGTCCACTTTGGAGCTAATCGTTGGCTGCCCTCCGGTGGACTCGTAGGATTCGTTGTCCAGGATAAAATGGACGAGGTTGCTGGGATTTTCGCCGGCGATGAGGGGCAAAGCGCCCAGGCTCATCAATGCGCTGCCATCTCCCTCCAGCACAAAAACCCGCTGCTCCGGCGCCATCAGGGCCAGACCCAGACCGAAGGAAGACAGGAGCCCCATGGAGCCGAGCATGTAGAAATTCCCGGGCCTGTCTTCGGTGAAGAATACCTCACGCGATATCATCCCCGTGGTGCTCAACACCAGGTCGGCGGGCCGGACATGCGCCAGGATTTTCTCGATGGCCCTGTAGCGGTCGATCAATCCACCACTCCAGGCCTGATCAGCAGCGCTCCCGGTACCGATCGCCGGTGGATTTCCGCCAACAGCCGGTCCAAGGCGTGCTCCAGTTGGTCCGGCTCCGGTACTTCGTAGGGGACTTCCAGAAGGTCAAAAATCTCCGGCGACTTCACACCCATGATCCAATGCTCGGGAGCGTCGTTGGGTGGACCGCCATAACCTCGCCAGCCGACTACCAGCAGCACCGGAATCTTGTACATCAGGCTAAACGAGGTCAGGGGATTTACGATGTTGCCGATTCCCGAGTTCTGCATCATGACGCCGCCCAGTTTCCCGGCGAAATAGGCGGCGCTGGCCACGCCCAAGGCCACGTCCTCCCGCACCGCTGGCACGTAGCGCACCTCCGGGTCTTCCACCATATAGTTGTAGGATTGTTGAAACGTAGAGTCGGGCACACCGGAGAAGAAAGTCAAGCCTCGCGCCTTCAGCACGTCCCAGAAAGCCCCTGCTTCCATGATCTAATAGCCGACCTATTAGCCCGGTACGGCCTCTACCGCCGGTATTCCGGCGCCAGGGCTGCTCCGTTTCTTCGGTTCTCCACCAGACGCATGTCCTCGGCCCGCTCCCGGTCTTTGCGGTTGATGCGGTCTAAGCCCACCGTGGCAAATATCTCGCCTACCGGCGTGTACAACGGGTCCACCTCCAAGCTGCGCCCGCTCTCCAAGATGGTCCGGGCCGCCTGGTTCTTGGATTTATAGGCGGCCCGGAGCAGATGGTTCGCGTGGATGATGACGTTGAAACCACACGCGACCAGCTCCGCGTCGCTGACGGTATTGTATGTGGTTGGCACGCTTACTAGCACCGGCCGGCAGCCCATGCGGCGGCACAGTGCCTCGTAGGCCTCCGCGAAGGCCAGAATGTCGTCGGGCCGCCGGTCGCTGGAGTGTACCATGAGGCCATCGGCCCCCGCCTGAATGTACTGCTCTGCCCTTTCCAGGGCGTCCTCTAAACCTGCGCCGGCGATGAGGCTCTCCAGCCGGGCGATGACCATGAAGTCATCGCTGATAACCATCTCTCTACCCCCCTAATCTTCTGGGCAAAGGCCAACGGGTCCTCCAGGTCCTGGCTGGAGGACCCGTCGAGGCTGTCTCTCTTGGGAAACACCTTGTCTTCGATTATCACGGCCGAAACACCCAACCGCTCCAGGTTCTTGACCTTGTATTCGAACTGGGAGGCTTCACCTGTCGCTATTCAGGGTCATTAGGACAGGGTTATTCACAATCATTCGGACACCCTGAGCACCCTTGATTTAGACTTGTATCAGGTTGCAGGTGGCTGGTCAATCACACCCTTTGACTCCAGCAGGACCCGGTGCGGCGACAACCTTTCCCGGTAGCTGGAGCCCTCGATGACTATCTGGTAGCTGGCATTGGCCAACCGGTCCAGGGCGCTGTTGCCCAGGATGGGGTCGTCGAAAAGACTGAGCCATTCGTCCACGGCGGCTTCCTGAGCCTTTTATCCTTGGCTGGACCCTGGCCGGACTTCGGTTTAATGCCGGGCATTCGGGGCGACCCGCCAGGTTTGGCCTTTCCTTCCAGCAGGTCAAGCCTTCGCTGCAACTCGGTGATGACGGCCTGCTGCTGGGCGATGAGGGCCAGCAAGGCCTCCCGGCTGGCGGTAGTCAGGTCAAGACCCGTATCCATGCTTCAGATTTAACATAACCGGAAAACCGACGCACTCTGCTTTTCCTACCACTTCCGGCCAATTCGCCTCACCAACTCTGAACAGTTACCCTTATTAGTGTCGGATGACCAGGCGATAGCGGGCGAATCATGCGAATACCGGAACGAGCATCAAACTTCAGCAGAACGGCATGGCCATGGCTAAAGGCCCTATTGACCATAGCCATAGCCAGCGCGCTGCTCACGGTAGGCTTTCTCCTGTGGACAAACCGCATCCACTATGATCCATGGTCTCCATTGTACAAGTACCAAACGGAGATACAGCTGGCACTCGCTGCCTTCGCTGGCGTCTGCCTTGCAACGCTAATATACTCCGGGGTGACAAGACGAAGGTTCGTTGCCACAACGATCATAGCGTTTATCTTAATGGGGGCGACAGCGATAGCCGCGGTATTGGTAGGGGTTGCCGAGGCAAAACTCGGATTAGAGACCTTGGTGGGGCTAATAGCATTGCCGCCAACAGCGGCAGTGGCAACTAAGGCGGCCAACATAGCATCCCAGAGAGCAGGCGATACCCGAATATACAAAAAGGCTGTGGAATCGGTTGATGCTGCTCTGAGCGAGGAACACTTGGCCGAATTGTCCTTGTGGACTGTCGCATGGGCGTCGGGGGGATTGGGGGTATTCCTGCTAATCAAGGCCATCGAAATGTGGTGATGGTCGCCGCCGTTTGAGGGGCGGGTGGTAGAGTACACCTTCCATTCGGCCACAGGGAAATAAAACCGCTACCCCTTCAGCTGGGCTTTGTACAAAAGCCGGTAGACATGAAACAAGGTAAGCTAACCCGGCCAAACTCCCACGAAAGGCCAAGCGATGCTTACCCTGTCCGAATCAATTCTACCCGTTCTCAATCCCTTCGCAACACTGTTTCGGACCCCGACCTGGTGGAAAGCCCGGGTCCTGCTGGTCGGCGCGATTCCTCGCTCCCGGCCAGCGCACTGTGGCCTCGGCGCTCCGCGTCATGGGTCTGAGCGGCGACCGCAACTACGCCCGCTATCATCGCGTCCTCAACCGGGCGGCATGGTCGCCACTTCAGGCGGCTCACATACTGCTGAATCTCCTGATCCAGCACCTCGGCCAAGGCGACGGCCCGCTGGTGTTCGGCATCGACGAAACCGTGGAGTGGCGCGGCGGCCCCAAGATCAGCGCCCGCGGGATTTACCGTGATGCCGTGCCCTCCAGCCGGAGCTATCTGGTCAAGGTCAGCGGCCTGCGCTGGGTCTGTCTGATGTGGCTGGGCCATATTCCTTGGGCCGGACGCTATTGGGCCTTGCCTTTCCTGACGGTGCTGGCTCCCTCGGAACGGTATTTCCGGCAGAGGGGACGCACTCCCCAAAAGCTCACCGGCCGGGCCCGTCAGATGGTTCTGCAACTCCGGCGCTGGCTGCCCCGCCGTCCCTTGGTGCTGGTGGGCGACAGTGGCTACGCCGTCCTGGACCTGCTGCACTTCTGCCAATCGCTGCCGCAACCGGTTACCTTCATAACCCGGCTGCGACTGGACGCGGGCCTCTATGAACCGGCGCCGACACGTCGGCCCGGCCAGAAAGGCCGTCCCCGGGTCAAGGGCCGGCGCCGGCCCACGCTGAGGGAACTCATTGATCATTCCGCTGTGCCCTGGGAACAGGTGGCAGCAGCTTGGTACGAAGGCGTCACGCGCACGGTGGAAATCGGCTCTCAAACCGCCGTCTGGTATCACACCGGCAAGCCGCCGGTACCCATTCGCTGGGTGTTGATTCGAGACCCGCAAGGCGAATTCGTTCCCCAGGCCCTGCTGCGCACTAGCTTAGCAGTAGCTCCGGCGCAGATTCTGGAATGGATTGTGTTGCGCTGGCAACTGGAAGTTACTTTCCACGAAACCCGGGCTCATTTGGGGGTGGAGACCCAGCGCCAGTGGTCCGACCGGGCCATCGCGCGCGCCACGCCAATCCTGACGGGACTATTCTCCTGGATAATCTTGGCGGCCCACCTGTTGCAGCAACAACATCCCATTATCCACCGCGCCGCGGCCTGGTACGCCAAGCCGGCCCCAACCTTCGCCGTGTTACCGCCGATGTAAAAATGAGCGAAATCGCCGAAGTTGAATTGACCCACCACAGGATAGTGGCATCATCCGCAGAGACTGTGCGGAGGTGCTTCAGACAAATTGCTGAAGGTGGGAGAAGTGAAAGAGATCTACGAGATGAAAGGGGCAGGTCGTTCCGTCCGGGGGATCGCCGGGGAACTGGGCATCGCCCGGAACACGGTGCGCCGGTATCTGAAATCGCCGGAGGCCATCAGGGCCAAGCGTCGACCGCGGCGAGCATCCAAGCTGGACCCCTACACCGGGTACGTCGACCATCGTCTCGACGAGGGGTTGGAGAACTGCGTGGTGCTGCACCGGGAGCTGAGGGCCCGGGGCTATGACGGCGGCTACTCGATCCTGAAGTCCTACGTGTCGCCCCGGCGGCGACGCCGGCAGCCGGATGCCACGATGCGTTTCGAAACGGCGCCAGGAGAGCAGGCCCAGGTGGACTGGGGCAGCCTGGCCTACATTGGTCAGGACGGGCGCAAGCACCGCATCTGGGTGTTCGTGATGACGCTGGGCTGGTCCCGATCCTGCTACGTGGAGCTGGTCCGGAGGGCGGATACCGCCGCTTTCATCCAGTGCCACGTCAACGCCTTCGAGTACCTGGGCGGAGTGCCGCGGCGCTGCCTCTATGACAACGCCAAGGTGATCACCCTGGGCCGGGACGAGGAGAAACGGCCGGTGTGGAACGAACGGATGCTGGACTTTTCCCTCAGGGTGGGCTTCGAGCTTCGTCTGTGCCAGCCCTACCGGGCCCAGACCAAGGGAAAGGTCGAGAGCGGGGTGAAGTGCGTCCGGCGCAACATGTGGCCGAGCATACGCTTCACCGACGACGCCGACCTCAACCGCCAAGGACTGGAGTGGTGCGACACGGTGGCCAACCGGCGGATTCACGGGACGACCCACCGGGTCCCTGGCGAGATGCTGGCTGACGAGCGGCCACACCTGGGGAAGATGCCCGGCCGGAATGCACTGGCGCCCTATCTCCGGGAGGACCGGAAGGTGGCCCGGGACGGCTTCATCAGCTGGGAGGGATCGTGATACGGGGTCCACTGGAAGTGGGCGGGCCGCGTCGTCCAGGTGGGACAGCGGTTGGGCACGGTGGAGATCTGGGCTGGCGATGAGCGCATCGCGGTCCATCCCCGGGCCCAGAAGCCGGGATCCCGCTTCACCCTGCCCGGCCAGTGGGCAGGACTGCCCAAGGGGGATGGCCGGCCACGCCGGGAAGCGGTGGCGGTGCAGGTCCCAGTGGGCGAGGTGGAGCTCCGCTCTCTGGACGTGTACGAACTGGCCACCGCGGGAGGCGCCAGGTGATCGCCCTGGAACAGGCCCGCCAGCACCTGGAGACGCTGGGTCTTAAGCAAGCCGTGGAGATCCTGGACAACACCCTGGACGTTGCCGCCAACAAGCAGCTGACCTACCCCGGAGATGCTGGAACAGCTGCTGGGCGGCGAGGTGGCGGCCCGTAGGGAGCGCTATCTCTCCACCAGGACCAAGATGGCCCACTTCCCCTTCCAGAGGACGCTGGAGCAATTCGACTTCGCCTTCCAGCCCTCCATCGACGAGCGGCAGGTGAAGGAACTGGCCAGCCTGGCCTTCGTCGCCGAAGCCGCCAACGTCCTGGTGCTGGGGCCGCCCGGCGTGGGGAAGACGCACTTGGCGGTGGCCTTGGCCAAGAAGGCTATCGAGCGTGGCTACGGGGCCTACTTCGTCCGGGCCTACGACCTGATGGAGGACCTGTGTAAATAACCAAGAACTTCATACGTGAATTGGAAGCTAAACTGCACGGGCACGCCCCGACACTATTCGAGGTGGAAGGTCTACGCTCAGTTGGTTCTTGAGGGTCAATCTGACGGTCTCCTCTAGTACCGCGTCCGGCTGGAACCGATGTACATATGTGCCGAAGCATGACCGGGCACGGGTGGTAGAGAATCTCCAGTCGATAGTTGCCACAGCCTGAGTTTGTTCAGTTATTTATCAAAAATAGCCGGACGCGGTACTAGGTTGTTTATCTCATCGCGGAGGTGATCTCGAAGGCCTTTGAGTTCTTCTGCCGTGTTGTCGACACCGCGTTCGAGGCGTTCCACTTGTCGGTCAACATGCCGTTCCGCCTTCGTCTTGTCGCGGTTAAGCATCAGTGCCATCACAATACACACGACCACCGCCCAGACCAGAAACCCCACCGCACTGCTTATGATTCTAGGGATGAGGCCAAGGACAAAATATGGGAGTGCTAGGGAAAGTCCAGAAGGCACCAAGATGGTGAATATGATTACGGTGTAATGGTACGCCGAGAGGCTCCTAAGTAGTCGCATAGCATTGAGAATCACGAGCGTTTCCTCTATGAGGAATGCTTGATATTAAACTCGACTTTATCATTCGCCCTGGACGGAGGTCGGAGGACGGGTAGACGATCAGCTGCGATTGCCTCAGCGCAGTTCGTACCCCTCCGGCACCTCAACCTCGTGGAACACCGAGACGGCCGAAATGACCGCTGGCTCTCCGTCAAGAGCGGCCTACACCTGCACCGTGTAGACACCAGGGCCGTGCTGCTCAAGAAGGTCACTGACGTCCGCCTACAGGTCGAACTCGACACTGATGAGGTTATCCCCAGTTCTCTCGCAAAACCGTTGCTAGCTCACCTTCGCTCCTGTGTGCGATTACGTCTCCTTTCTTAAATTTGCCGCTATGTATCCCAAAGTTGTGTTCAGGGCTATCAGCCAACTGCAGCCCGGCCACCTGCTGGAGCCTTCCGCGACCCCTGTCCATCTCAACAAGCCACCACTGACCAAACACCTGTAGACAGTGGTACCTGGGCACCTGCCAGTCTCCTTCATTTAGGTCACTTTCCCAGTA
This sequence comes from Dehalococcoidia bacterium, assembly GCA_965220625.1. Taxonomy (GTDB): domain Bacteria; phylum Chloroflexota; class Dehalococcoidia; order Lucifugimonadales; family UBA3495; genus VXOI01. The sequence continues at coordinate 507,317 of CBDCQN010000001.1, read as the reverse complement.
CTGCCAGCGACAGTGACGGGGTTCGGAGTTGCAGTTGTTGACCGGTCGGCTGTTATCGGAGTCGATGCTGCCGGTGGAATAGTCGCCCGCTACGGGGTTGATGATTGGTCCGTATACAGCAGGGTAAATGCCGTCTTTAGGGGAGGACACCACCAATTTACGAGTCGGCCCAGCCTCAGAGGAAGCCATACCGGCGATGAACTGCATGATGTCTTCTTCGTTTTCGCTTCCTTTGGGGGCTACAGCCGGACACAGGTAGATGCCAATCAGGTCGGCGTAGCCTGTGTCTTTGGTTCCCTGGGGAACGACCTCTGCAACGAACATTTGCGGCGTGTCTCCGTTCTGCCGGTGGCCAGGATTGCAGAAGGGATGGGGAGACTGGCAGGCAGTATGCCGGTCCATCAACATACCGCAGAGGGCACGGACAGCGTGGTACCTAAGGATGGTGAAATCCTCAAGGTCGCCGCCAAAAGGCACTGGTGAAGATGCCGTTGGAGTTATTGCTTCCTCTGCAGACTCGGAAATCTGCTTTTTCCTCTTCCACGGTAGTCTCATACAATGCTCCTTTGCATCCTGTGTATCTTCCGGTAGCTTCAGGCAGCGGCGCGAGCCTCAGCAGAACTTCTTAATCGTGAGCCGCATGTTCCGGATCAGGTTGGCTTCGAATGGCACACGGTTCAGGTGCCTCCGGACCGTGTCATCCTCGTCCTGGTCGTTCGTCCAATAGAGTTGGGAAATCAGTTCCGGTGTCTCCCACATGCACTTGGCGTGCTCGATGGCCGTTTTGCCCCGCGTCTCATTGTCATGTATTCCACCAACAAAGTACTGCTCACCGACTCTGAGCAGAACGGCCCCATAGCGGTCGTACTTATTGGACTGAACCTCATCCTGGCATAGGACAGTGGTCTCCGGAGTCTCCTGTCGCAATCGAACCGCCATCTGCTCGCATCGCTCCATGTCTCCGGAGACTAGTTCTATACTGTATTGGCCATTCTCCAGATTGTATTGAACCACGTAGCTCTGTTCGGTGGCGGCACGGCTGTTTTCCGCATCAGCACTATCGCCAACGCCGCCCTGCTGACCAGTGGAACTCCAGGTTGGGGTTCAGTGCAGCGGATTCTATGGCCAGATCTTCACAGATCCCCGACTGGCGCACGTCGCTGTATTTGGTCTCATCGACAACGCTACCTGTGGCCTTATCCTTTGCGATGATATAAATTTCGCCCTCCGCTACCTCGGGGGGTTGGCTCGTCGAGTCGCCGCGGGCAACAACGGTAAGGACCGAAACCAAGATGATGGTGGCCAACAGCCGATAGACGGCCACCGTAATGCCACCACCAGGAGGACCAGATGGAACCGGGTTACGAGTGCTTACTTCGTAGTCGGGGATAGTGCAGACCATTTCATCTCCGGCAGTTTGCTTGCCGAAGGCGGTCACACTAATATGAGTAAGCCACAGCGGCCCATGGCCGTTATGGCCGACCCGGCAGGTGCCACGACCGCCTTCTGGGCTGGGTTGGTGCAGGCGTCGTTGCAGCGACGCCCCTCCAGCCGCCTGCTTTTTACAGGCAGTCAGATGCCGTCGTCAAGGAAAGACTGATGAACGTCGACTGGTGGTGGAGTTCCGTGGCGACCGTGTTTGGAGGCCTTTTGCTAGGCGGTCTGGCAGGTCTTGAATTTCCCCAACCAGTCCCAGCTGTGGTCACGATTGGCATCTGGATCCTCGTCCCTCTAGGCATCGTGCACGCCACAGCAAGGGGACGGTAACCGGTTCCAGCCCCGGCGGTTACAAGGCTGCTTCGGTGCGTACCCCTCCGGAACCTCGTCGAAATTTACTTTGATAGGGCCGGCGATGACCGAGAACCAGAACGTTACATTGACGCCTACCAAGGCTCAAACATATATACACTTGGGCATCATCGCTGCCAACACGGGATACGGCGAGATGCTGTATGAGACCAATCAGCAGATCACCAGCGGAGATAGAAATCCATTAGAGGACATGGGAGCGTGGTTTGCCGAGCAAGTAACCCTCACTGATGATCTGGCCGAGTTGCATTCCTTTCGGAATCGCTTGCTGCATGGCAGTGTCATCGTAGAGCCTGACGGTTCGATACAGGTCTTTGATCGTAGAGAGCATACCCAGCTCCGACCGGACCCACTAGTAGGCGAAGACCGCGTTGTCCAGGCCGTCGTCGTCCCGGATCCCGGACGTGTTGGCGGTGAGCGTCTCGCCGGTCCGCGGGGCGCCCTGGATGCCGGGACCTCCTCGTGCCGGACTGTTCGACTGTTGACCCGACGAATCCGGCTCGACCATGCCGGAGTCCACGTTCTAGGGGTCGCTGTCTCCCACGGCGTTGGTCGCGATGACGCGAACGTCGTACTCCACGCCGGGCGTCAGCCCGTTAGATGACGTAGCTTTCGAAGAAACTGGGACCCGACGGTGCGTAGCCGGCCTCGGTGACGTCAGCCGGCGTTTCCCAGCTTCCGGAACCCTTCTTCCACTGAACCTTGTAACTGTCCACATACAGGTTGTGGTCGTCGTCATTCCTCATCTGGGGCCGCGTCCATCTCGTATTCAGTTCGTAGCGGTTCCAGTTCTCGACGTGCAGATAGAGGGGAGGTCCCGTGACCTTTGGGCGTCCAGTCGGCCAGCGGCGTCTCCGCGATGCCCAGGTAGAGTGTCGTGCCGGCGCCCTGCTCCCCCGGCGGGAATAGATCGTGGAATTCCCGGCCGTACCACTTGAAGAGGATCATCCAGTTGCCGGGAAGGTCGGCCCAGACCGTCTTGGCCTCGCTGAACGGCACCATACGTGGAGGCGGTTGGGAGGGGGATGCTGCCCGGTCGAGCTTTCCCGGCGCGACTCCACGCCGATCTCTTTGATGGGCAGCCATTCCTCAATGAGGCGCTTCGGGTTCATGCGGGTGTGTCCTTTAAGTCAACTTACCAGAGGCAAGGGATTAATGTTTGGTCGTTCCTGAGTTTACGATCTTTGGTGATCAGGGTGACCGTTCCTTGCCCATGCCGCGCCTCCAAGTCCAAAGCCGTAGCAAGGATAATCATGTCGCGCGAGTCCTGCCATAGGTCTTGGAGGTGTCTGATAACCGGCAAATTCAGGTCTTGGACGAGTATCCCGCGAGACCTCAATGCTCTAGCCACCAGGCTGAAGTCGTCGAACCCTCTCCGCTTTTTGCGTGCAAGATCCCATGCCTCCACCAAAGCGATGGTAGGAATAGCGAGTTGGTTGCCAGGTCCGGGGTCGGAAATAATCGCTCTGATCGCTGCGTTCAATCCGGGCTGCCCGCCGAGGAACCCAATCAGGGCATTGGCGTCCAGCACGTAAATCAAAACCGGTCCGCCCCCAGCCCGATTCTCGCCGCCTGTATATCCGCTTCCGTAATGTCGAGATCCTTCCAAATCCCGTATAGGTCGGCCAAGCCTCTGCCGCCGGGTTCGGGTACGTCGAGATCGGCCTCCCGGAGCATCTGATAGGGCGTTAAATATCTAATTCTATCGGAATAGGTCTGGCAGACTTGGGCCAGCGTAGCGCCTCGAGATGGCGAATCAACTGCAACGAGGGCCGGCAGCGCCTGGAAGAGGTTGCCCCGGGCACGCAACGAAATAGCGAGGGCTGCCGAGAACGGAGTAGCGTCCGGCAACTCCGAGTCCACATCGATGAGGTCGCCGAACTCCGGGGCATTCACAATCTCTTCAACCAAGGTGATTTGGGCTCCGTTCAACGCTTGGAACAGACTCCTGTTGGCCTTGGCCCAAGCGTAGGCCCCGTTGCTGTCCTTGACTTCCAGTTCTCGTCGGACTTCCCTGGCTGCAACCACGATCCCGGAACCGGCCATTTCGGATAGAGCCTCCCAGACATTCGCGAACGTGTCGGCCGGGTACCGGTCCGCCATGAACAACAAGGCACTGGTATCCAGGCAGTAGATTGCTAGTTCTTGCTGGGCCACCATATTGGCTTACCTGTGCGCTTCCCGGCGGATGTTTTCCAGGTGCTTTGACCTGGCCCCAAGGTAATCCGCCACTTCGGACCGGCTCAGAGTCCCCCGGTCGTAAGCCTGTAGCACGGCCTGGGCGAATCTCTGTCCGCGCTCCTGGACCACTTCGCGGGCTACATTGCGCGCGCCGCCGGTATTCGTGCGGGCGGACTGCGCTCGGGCTTGGTCCTGGGCGAGCCGACTGAATTCCCTCCTAAACCGGGTCAGCGGCAGGACTTTCAAGTGCAGCATTCGGAACAAGATGACCTGTTGGCTGACTCTGAAGTGCGTGGCAAGCTGGCGCAGCGCCGCCTCGTTCCCAGGACGCCCGCCGCTCACCACGACGGTCTGCGGGCGCTCCCGGAGCTCATCGTCACCCACGAGCAGGGCTTCCGCGAACCTGTTGCACCAGTCTTCCGGGGCCAGGTGGTGAGCGCGATCCGGGTTCTCTTCTGAAGCGTCGGTGCTGCACAGTCCTCCGTCCCGGAGCAACAGGTGACCGAACTCATGCCACAGGGTGAAACAACGGGCGGGATGGGAGTCCTTGGCACTCACGGCAATCACCCAAGGAGTGCGGTCCGAGATACTGAAACCTTGGGCTTCATCCCTGGGGAAGTCCGAGCTGAAGACTAGTACGTTCTGAGCCTCGATGAGCGATCGCCATCCTCGGAACGCGGCGCGAGGGTCCTTCCATCGAGTGTGGCTGTCAGCCGGGATCTCCAGCAAATTTCGAGTCTGAACGGCAGCGTCGTCGGGGCCGGTCGTTTGCCGGAAGAACCGCGGGATGTCAAGCGCGTCCCCTCCGCCCAACGACGGTAAGTTGCGCGCTAGCGATTGGAAACGTCGGGCGCGGCGAGTCGCCAAGCGAAGTTCGGAGGAAAACCCCGCCGTTTGGTTTCCAGGGCGGCGGAAGTCCCTAGGCATAGGAGGCGATGGAGGCGGCTGCTTTAGCAGCAATGCAGCCGTGGGGCGCCTAATATGACGCGCCAGGTCTTCCATCTGGCGCACCGTCACCTCTGCTGGGGTACCGGTGTTTTCCCACTCCCTTACCACTTCCGGGTTGACCTTCATCTTCCGGGATAGCTCGGCCTGAGAGAGGCCGACCGACTCCCTGGCCCACACCAGGACCTCTGGAACAATGCTAACGTTCACGGAATTGGGAGGCATTCAGTCGGGTTCTCTACGGGAAGCTGAAGCTATTATTTACTCATCGGCCAGTAGAATACGCAACGCCTTCAGTGCATTGTTCCCGCCAGAGTGCCTGAACTCGGGCGCCATCCGAGCGTACCAGTAGTAGACTTCTTCGCTAGACATCTCAGATATGCTGGCACGTAGCAGGGACACCCTGCTCGCCTTCCGGACGGGAGCGACCGAAGCCAGTGTCAACGCGAGGCGAACCCCACGGTCTTCGGTGAGTTGGATCCGGCCGCCCGGGTTGTCGCTAAGGTTGGCTACGTTCGCACCGGCCTTGTTCAGCAGGTCCTACAGACGGATCGTCTAGAACGCTAATTCTATTGAACGCGGTAGGCGTTGTAAATGCGAACCTTGGCGCCGTCACCCGAAATACGTGGTCGTTACTCTGCAGATGCCTCAGGTACAATGCCCCGGGTTCGGTCGATCACCTATCGGCCACGAAATACCCGGAGTCGCGCTGGCGCTGATGCATTCATACGAATTGGAAGGGCGACCGCCATCCACTGCCGCCCTCGCCGGGATCAGTGTCGCACTTGTGTGGTTGCTCGACTTGGGGCTCAGTATATTCGAGTACCAACCTCGATGCTGGATGAACTTGCCTTGTATTGGGGCGTTCTATTCGGTCCTCTACTTGGCATTCGACCACTACATCTGGAAACTTGGATCACTTAGGAGCGAGAACAATCCTCTCACCCAGACCAATCCGGTAGTCCCTGACCGATTCCGCCAGGATCGTTGGACGAATCCCGGCGGAAACACTTCGATGTTCAATCTCTCTGAGACAGGCTCTATTCTGTGGTGGGTCAATTCAACTTCGGCGATTTCGCTCATTTTTACATCGGCGGTAACAAGACGGACGGACTCGCAATGCCATAGTCCTTGCGGAGCTCGTCCAAGGCGTCGCCGTCCCACCGTTCGATGTCGGACCAAAAGAGAGCGGCGGCTTCCGAGCGACACAGACCGCAGTCCCGCAGCGCCAGCACCAGGGCCCCGCCCCGGCAATCCCGCTCCCTGGGCAACCGGGCCGTCGCCAGTATGGCCAATACGGCGTCAACCATTTGCCCGATTCAGCGCCCCCCGAGTAACACCGGCTCAATCAGCAGCCCGGCCTGTAAGCGGCTGGTCGCGGGTCACTGCCCCTCCGCCGCTGGCTGGGCGTCACCGCCCACTGCCACATCGTCCATCAGGCCGTTCCGGACGGCCCAGATCACGAGTTCCTGCTTCGTCCTGATTCCCAGCCTGTCCTGTATGCGGTTGATGGTGTTCCGGACGGTCACGGTGCTGTTGCCCCTCTCCGCGGCGATTCCGGTGTAAGACCTGCCGCCGGCGAACAGCGCCAGGGTGTCCCGCTTCAGCGTCGTCAGCTTCCCCGAGGCCCGGCGGGCGGCGAGCCCGCGCTCGCCGCCGATCATCACGAAGACCCGCCTCACCGGGCGCGAGTTCTGAGCGGCGGGCGCTGCAGAGCGGTTGCAGTCAATGTCACCCTGGTCGCAGAGCATGAGACGCACCGCGGCGGCAACCTCGCTGGTGCGAGGCCGTGAGGTGTAGACCGCCACCGCCACCGGATGCGGGTTGGTCACTGCCGCTCGCAGGCGGGCCAAAGCTGTTTGGAAGAGTTGTCCGACCAGTCGCTCGGCCACGTATCTGGGGCAGTTGCCCCCGCTGCAGGTCCCAGAAGGCTAGGGTGCCGTCCTGCAGTGGGGCCCGGGTATTTCGAAAAGCTCTCTAAGAAGCCGCCGCCCAGGCAGAACCCGCTGTTGTCAGAAAGCGCCTGAGCGGCGGGAAACGTCCCTTTTCCGCCAGGGGCGGAAATGCCGACAGATCAGCCTTGCGAGAGGGTGGCGGAAAAGGTATCACTGGTTCCGTTCGCCTGTAGCGTACTCGAAGGCGCGGACGATAGCAGGCATACGCTACAAGCAAACGGAACCCGGCCGACAAAACAGAGGTCTTAAATCGCATCCCGCGCGAACGTTTTCGCGCCTATCGGCGCGAAAACCGGCAAAATCGGAGATCTTCAGCCGCGAGTGCCGTTTTTACCCGGGCGAGTCCGGAGGGGTGGGCCTGATAATCGGCAGCATCATCACGGCGGCCGGCGGCCTGTTCATGGGAGCACTGGCTATAATTGACCTGGCCAAGGGTAGAGAACGGAATATGGGGTAAGAGCGCCTGGAATGGAAACGTGAGAGACAGTTGCCCCCCACATTCAGGTGGCTAAGAGCTTGCTCCAACAAGTAGAATCAAGGCGGACGGCCACGAATTTTCCCAAGGGACCGGAATGGGAACTTTCCGGATAACAGTTGAGATAGGTGACCCAAGCGGGCAGCAGTTTGAACCAGTAGAGATGCTGGTGGATACCGGGGCCACATTCACCAAGGCCCCCAGAGAACTGCTGGAACGGCTCGGCGTAGCGCTGGAGAGCACCTACACCGCCGAGCTCGCCGACGGAAGCCTTGTGGAACGTACCCGCGGCAGGACGATAATCCGGCTGCAAGGGAGGGAGTTCCCCACGCCGGTAACCTTTGGAGAGGACGGGGAACTGAGCCTCCTGGGTGCCATGGCCCTGGAAGACGCCATGCTGGCAGTGGACCCGCACTCCAAGAGACTCCTACCGGTTAATGCCCTGGAGATGGCAGAGAGACCAGGCGTTCCGTGACCTGGTAGCATCAATCCCAGAAGTCCCGCCCTCGCGGAGAGGAACCCGTGGGAGCGCACTGCAGCGACGAGCCGGAGTCAGTGGCGGGGTGCGAGGACTACTTGGAGCTGGTACCCGAGGACCCGGCTGACGACAACGACTACCAGGGCCGGTGCCTGCACTGACGGGAGGTGTTCACTGCCAAGGGCGGCGTCCAGTGGCGTAGGACAGTCCGTCGGCCGTGCCCCCACTGTGGGCAGCCTGGCTGGTGAAAGGGGCCGCTACCAAGCAATGTTGCGACGCAGTTCCTTCTCCGTCAGTTTCCTCTGCGGCCGTTGATGCCGCTGGTTCCGGGCAACTTGAAGGTGTGCCCAGCGGTGACAAGCGAGACATCTAGGGCGAATCGACGTAACTCATTGCTCTGTTCCAAAGGAGGTCATTGATTGAGTGAGTCGGGCAGTGCCTCCAGGAACTCGTGAAGTGTCCACTGGGCCATTCCCTTGCGAGCCTCCGGATTGATCCGCTGGGAATCTGTCTGCCGTTGCATTTCTGTCATGTAGTGGATCAATTGATCCAGAGCGGATTCCGGGGTGGCTGCCCTTGTCATGCTGTTGCCCACGCCATCGTCATAGGACTGCGGTTCCCAGGTCTGGAACGCGAAGGGGTACTTGACGTCCCAGTCCTTGTAGATCCCGAAATATCCCACGTGGTCCCGGTGTTCCACCCGTACCACCGATGGTGAGAGAGGTTCGAGGATGAACCTCTCGCCCCGAACAATTATCTCCTTACGTTGCATTGCTTTGCTCCAGTGCTTTTGGGTGACGACGGTGCCGTCGGGCCGCGCCCTGGTCATCAACTCGTTCCAGGTGGGGCGTGCCATGGAACTGCCGGTCATCTCGTCGGCGAAGATGTCCTCTCCCCATCCGGCTACCGCGTCAGGATTGTCGGTACTGTAAATAACCAGGAACTTCATACCAGGGAATCGAAGGTTAACCAGGGTCATCAGTCCAGTTAACCAGGGGCATTAGTCCACCTTGGGCGCCTTATCGGCGACCATTGCCACACTTCGGAGTGAGGAGTGGTGATGGCGTACAGGGAGGTGCTCAGAATGGAAATCGCAGAAGTCGTACGGCGCTGGCAGGCTGGGAACAGCCAGCGCAACATAGCATCGGGGACCGGCCTGTCCCGGGACACGGTCCGGAAATACCTGGGGGCGGCCAAGGAGGCCGGTGTGGTCCAGGAGGGTCCGGCCCCCACCGAGGACCAGCTCAGCCGGTTGGCCGGCATCAGCCGTTCCGGCCTGCGGCAGTCTGAGGCGCCCAGCGAGGAACTGCTGGGCCCTTGGGCAGACCAGGTCTACCGGTGGCTCAACGTCGAGCGCCTGCAGCTCACCCGCATTCGGGAGTTGCTGGCAGCCCGAGGGTGTCAGGTGGCCTACTCGTCCCTGCACCGGTTCGTCGCCCGCCGCAACTGGCGGGGCCGGAGCCGCAACACGGTCCGGATGGTGGACACCGCGCCGGGAGAGGTGGCGGAGCTCGACTTCGGCCGCCTTGGCCTGGTCCCGGATCCGGAGACGGGCCGTCGCCGCACGGCGTGGGCCCTGATCGTGGTGCTGGGTTACTCCAGGCACAGCTTCGTCTGGCCCACCTTCAGCCAGAAGCTGGAGGACGTCATCGCCGGACTGGAAGCGGCCTGGGCCTTCTTCGGCGGCATCCCCAGGTACCTGGTCATCGACAACTTCCCCGCCGCGGTGGCGGGCGCCGACGCGCTGCACCCCAGGCTCACCAGGGGCTTCCTGGAATACTCCCAGCACCGGGGCTTCATCACCGACCCCGCCCGGGTGAGACACCCCAAGGACAAGCCCCATGTGGAGCGCGGCGTCCAGTACGTGAGGGAGCGCTTCTTCAAGGGCGGGGAGTTCAGGAACCTGACCCACCTCAGGGAAGAAGCGGCACGCTGGTGTCGTGATGTCGCCGGACAGCGGGTCCACGGCACCACCAGGCGCCAGCCGCTGCGGGTCTTCCAGGATGAAGAACGCCAGAGCCTGGCCGAGTGGGACGGCGAGCCCTACGAGGTCACCGGCTGGCGCACCGCCAAGGTCCATCCCGACCACCACGTGGCCTGCCAGTACGCCCTCTACTCGGTGCCGTCGTCCCTCTGTCCGCCGGGGCAGCGGGTGGAGATCGGGCTGGGCAGCAAGCTGGTGCGCATCTACCACCGGGGAAGGCTGCTCAAGCTCCACCCCCGTCAGCCTCGCGGCGGCCGCTCCACCGATGCCGCCGACTACCCAACCGAGCTGACCGCCTACACCCTGAGAGCCCCCGAGGGCATCAAGCGCAGCGCGGCCGAGCAGGGACCGGCGGTGGCCGAATTCGCCGACCGGCTCTTTGACGGCCCCCTTCCATGGGCCAAGGTCAGGCAGGGGCACAAGCTGGTCCGCCTGGGACAGCGGTACACGCCGGAGCGTCTGGACGACGCCTGCCGCAGGGCCTTGGACGTAGACCTCATCGACGTGCGCCGGGTGGAACGCATCCTGGTCCAGGCCCTGGAGCGGAGCGAGGCAACCGAGCATCCCCTGCCATTGCCGGCGGGCCGCTTCGCCCGGCCCGGATCCGTCTTCGCCCACGCTAAAGGAGGTCAGTCATGACCCGCACAACCGATCTTACGCCCCTGCTCAAACGGCTCCAATTAGGGCCCATGGCCGCCACCCTGCCCGAGCGCATCGCCCTGGCCCGCAGGGAGCAGCTGGACTACGCCTCCTTCCTGGAGATCATCCTCAGCGACGAGGTCAATCGCCGCGCCGACCGGCGCATTGAACTGCGACTGCAGGGCGCCGGCTTCGAGGAGACCTGCCGGCTGGAGGACTTCGACTGGTCGGCGTCCATCACCCTGGATCGACGCCTGCTGGACGCCGTCTTCTCCCTGGAGTTCCTGGCCAAGTACGAGCACGTGCTGCTGGTGGGACCCGCAGGGGTGGGCAAGAGCTTCCTGGCCCAGGCCTTGGGCTTCACCGCCATACGCGCCGGATACACCGTCCGCTTCGTCCACTCTGACGATTTCTTGCGGGCCATGGCCCAGGCCAGGGCGGACAACTCGGTGGACCGGGCCTTCCGGGCCTTCCTGGCCCCGGACCTGCTCATCGTTGATGACCTGGGGCTCCATCGGCTAACCGCCCAGCAGTCGGCAGACCTCTACGAACTGATCATCAACCGCCACCGGGCCTCCAGCTTCATCATCACCAGCAACCGGGCCGTGGACGAATGGCTGAGCCTCTTCGAGGACCCCATACTGGGCAACAGCGCCCTCGACCGGCTGGCCAACGCCAGCTACCAGATTGTCATCGAGGGCTCCAGCTACCGGGAAAGGCTGTCGCCACACCGGAAGTTGCGAGGCCTGGAGGAGGTGATTGACTCGCCAATTGCAACCTGATACAAGTCCAAATCACCCGCGCCCGGGGTGGACTAATGTCTGTGAAAATCCCTGGCCTAATGACCCTGGTTAACGACAGGCGCTATCCCGGCAACTCCACGATAGATATCCAGCACGGCCCGTTACCCAATGGGACTGTCTCCGACAAGGTTAGCGAGCCGGAATCGGGATTGACGCTAAATATGGCCATCTGGCCCGAATCCTGGCCGGCCGAGTAGATGTACCGGTCCCCGGGGCCAAGGCACAGCGCGTTGGGTCTTGCCTCTGAAGAAACGATGCCGTTGGAGGCCAATTCGCCGGTGCTAGTGTCCACCGTGTAACAGGCGATGCTGTCATGGCCCCGGTTGGGCGCGTAAAGAAACCCGCCTGCCCCGGTGATCTCAATCTGGGAGCAGGTGTTCCTCTCGTCAAAACCTTCTGGAGGAAGAGTGGTAATGGTCTGGAAGATCGATAGCGTTCCCGCCGCGGTGTCAAGGCGGTAGCCGCTCACGCTGCACCCCTGCTCGTTGGAGAAGTAGAGGACGTCCAGAGAAGGATGAAAGCAGAAGTGACGAGGCCCCAGGAATTCCTCCAGTTCCACCATCGCCGGAGAGTTGGGAGTGATATGGCCCGTGTCCTGGTCGAACTTGAATTGCCAGATCTGGTTGGGGCCGTTTCCCGCGATGTGAGGAACGAAAGCGTAGCTGTTGGTCGGGTCGGTCTGCATCGCGTGAGCCCCGGTCGCCGTTTCCAGCAATACGACTGGGACCCCTCCCACCGACCCGTCGTCCCCGATGGGGTGCACAGCCACGCGTGCTCCCTGGTAATAAGATGACAGCACGAACCTGCCCCTCCGGTCCATGTTGACGTAGACCGGCCACGAGTCCAGCGGCACCGTCCCCGTCTGCGTGAGGCCTCCGTCGGATTGATCGATCCTGAAGCTGGTCAGCTGAGGGGTTTCCCGGGTTCCGCAATACAGGTGATTGCGGTCGGGACTGACCGCCAGGGTGAACGGCCCGCCGGGGACAGCCACGTCGCGCTGGTGCGTGAGACCGCCGCTTTCGGGGTCCGCGGTAAAGACCGAAATCTTGTTGTCCTCGTTCACGGCAACGTACATGTAGTAGGGCATAATTCCCTCCTTAAATGGTCAGCGAAGCGAGAAACTCCCGTGTCGGTCGGGTGCACCACTCCGGTGGATGGCGTCTGATGCCGTGGCCCAGGCCGGGACAGACCGCCAGCCGACAATCCGGCAACTGCTCGGCCATGAACCGCTGTGCTGATCCAGGGTCGAGATGGGCGATTCGTCTCCCACCAGAAGCGGCGTCGGAGTTTCGACCTCCTTCAGGTAGGGGCTGAAGTCCAGCGTATCGAGGTATGCCTGGAGGCTCCGCCCGATGGAGGAAGACATCCGGCCCATTTCGGCGATGTACCAGTCGTGCACGTCACGGGCGCGTTCGACGGGCCGGACCAATATTCCTGGTAGTCGGTGGGCGGTATGCGGCTGCGACGGTGCAGGGGGTCGGCCGGCACCTCAAAGGGAGGAGGACCGTCGACGGCCTGAGTCCTCCGACGCAGGTGTTTGTAGCCTCCAGGATAGCCGGACAACAGCTTGGACATCAACTTTCCGATCCCCATCCGTCCATTTTCTTGCTGGACTGGTGTTCCTTCCGGTGTTGTCGCTAAATGGGCAGCGCCTCCTCGATGCGGTCCTCTGGCAACTCTACGCCAAAGGCGTTGACGTTGAAAGCCAGCATGGCGTAGCAACCCATCAGAGTTGTCAGTTCGGTCGCGCCGTTGACCCCGAAATGTGCCACCACTGCGTCGAACGATTCCTGGCTGACGCGACGGGTCCGGAAGAACTCCCGTCCGTAGTTTATTACCGCCATCTCGTCCTCTGCGGGACTGGGTAGTTCCTTCTTGTCCCGAAGGGCGTCGACCAACTCGTCGCGCAGACCTTCGCGCCTGGCCGGCGGAGCGTGGGCGTTCCAGATGAACTGGCAGTCGTTCTCCCGAGCCGCCAGCAGCATCGCCAGTCCACGGATGCGGGTCGAAAGCGACGTCTCTGTGCGTAGATAGGCAGCCAGACCGAGGGAGCGTTGGGCGACCTCAGGGGCGTTGAGCATGACTGACCCGGGTCCGGTGGCGGGCACTTCCCCCCTGGCCGCCACGAAGGCATCGAAGGCTTCACGTTCTCGTTCAGGCACTGATTCCCTAGTGACTGCGGGCGTTCTGGCCATGCTTCCCTTCCTACTTGCGAATCCTATGGAGGTATTATATTTCGCCAGTCAAATATCGTCAGCACTATTGCGTAGCATGGTATAGAGCCTGTCCCCAAAAGAGAGACTTGAGAGAAGGAAGGAGGAATTAGCGAAAGACCAGGGAATTCACCGAGCCACTCCCTGGATTGAAGGCCAAAAAGCGGGCCCGGGGCCAAGGGGATAGGTTGCGGCTGTCACATCGCCGCAGTTCAGGAGGAGAGATAAGGCTCCGGACTGTTTCGCATTCTTGATGATTCCGAAGACCGGTTAGACCAGTTGCTTTCTCAGCCTGTACGCCTCTGTTGCGGTGCTGGTGGACATCCCAGCCCGATGACGGCGTAGCACATCATCGTGGGGCCAATGAATATGCTCCGGCCATCGCGACAAGACTTGGTACATATTCCGAAAGCTGGACACCTCCGGCAGACGGCGCAAGTAGCCCGGTACACTAGCCTACGACTTTCATTGGCATCCTGCTGAGTGCCGTTAAAACGAAGCGTCTGACCCTGGGGGAACGTATAGGTGTCAGTGGACTCGTCATAGGTGAAGCGGTCCTTCTAATACGGGGTCCTTGAGCAGCCTTTGCCGCGCCTCCGGCACTGCCACCTGCTGACCCCCTGTGGGGGCGTCACCAATGATGCAGACGTAAGACTCCCGGACCATGCTGAGTACCGGGCAACCCGCGCCAATGTCAATTCGGCCTTCGTCCGGACGACACGCCTCGCCATGAGCATCGGTGTTGCTGGTCTCCCCCTTGGCAAACTCCATCGCCTGTATCCCATCAATTCCTGACTTGACCGAGTACTAGCTGGCTACAATGCCGCTGCCATAGTCTGTCGGCTCGGTCTCGAAATTGTCCACGAAGCCAGACTCCTTGTATTTGGACTTCCCGTCGAAAAGCTCGCAATTCGGTACGGGCAGGCCCACCGTGGACTCGGAGTTTGTGACTGGTTCCGGGTCATAGTGCTTAGCAGAATCGTCCCGCGCAATCTGAAACTCCTGGAAAAGAGCTCCCGGGCCCACAGAGGTTTCAGGAGTCGCGACTTGCTTCAGCCCATAAGCCCATTCTTGGCCGCTTCCGTAACGACCTCCATTGCCATCGGCAGCCCCCAACTCCTCAGGGCTGTTATAGCCCTATCCTTGACCGAGGGGTTCCTCAGGTTGTCAATGAACTCTTTACCGGCATAAGTCAGTCTAGCCGGCTGGAGTTCGGACGATACATTCGGATCCCGGTCATAGATGGTTACGCTCACAGACTGATTTCCGATCATGTCAATATGCTCCGACGTCTGTTGTGGTGTCCAACAAGCGACGAAGCCTCGGTCAACGGCAAAACCAAAGTGATATTTCCACGCGGCCAAACTGACGGTCGGCATATTTGGCAATTCCCACGGATCTACAGGTTGTCGTGAATTTTCTGTCGACCGTGTTTTCGGCAGCACAAAATACCCGTCCATCGCCTCCAGTATCTGCTGGAACGTATCTAGGTCAAAAGGTGTCCACTCAACATCGAATTCGGTAGCCATGCTTGGCCTCCAAAATTAAGTGGCCTGACGTTGGCCAACAGAGATTTGATGTTCTGGCCCAAGATCAATTTGGGCAGATCGGAGATGCCTGTCTTATCGCGACCAGCCTCACCGAGGCAACTAAGACCGTGCTACATAGCTTCTGGTCAGGGGCGCTAATGGCCACATCGCCTATCTTCATTTAGCAAACACCTGAACCCCTGACCATCCAGGAGATGGAGGATGATCGGCATGTCGAAAATTCTACAGTCGAGCGCCATGTTTAGCAGGGCGATCCTGGCTCAATAAAGTCACCGCGAGTTGACAGGTGGTCTACGGACAATCCCCATTCATGTTGTTGATCTACGATTCCGTCACCAGCTAACTGGTCAGCGAAAATGTCATCCCATGAGGGATGCGACGTTGAATCAACAAGAACAGGCCAGGATCCAAGTGCTCAACAGTGTTCTGGAATACCAGCTTCCCATCGCCCAGGCTGCCAAGATCATGGGAGTTAGCGAACGCCATACCAAGCGCCTGCTAGCGGCTTATCGCAAGGACGGTCCTGCCGCACTGGCCCACGGGAACAGGGGCCGCCGGCCCCACAATGCTATCCCTGAGTTCACAGCGGCTGCCGTTGTGAAGCTGGCCAGCAACGGCTACGCTGGCGCCAACCACACTCACCTCACCGAACTCCTGCGGGAGCGGGAGGGCATCGATGTGAGCCGTCCCACGCTGCGCCGCATCCTGGCGAAGGCCGGAAACCTTCCAGGACCGGCTGGTAACCGAGCTGCGCTTGGCGGGAGCCGCCACCATCGGCGAGGCCAAGGAGGTCCTCCAGGAGTTTCTGCCCAAGTTCAACGCCCGGTTCGCCGTCGCGGCGGAGCACCCCGAGACGGCCTACCGCCCGGTGCCGGCCGAGCTGTCCCTGACTGAGACCATCTGCTTGAAAGACACCCGCAAGGTGGCCCGGGACAACACGGTGAAGTACCAGTGGAGGGTGCTGCAACTGCTGCCTGGGGTGGAAAGGCCCAGCTATGCCGGCCTCCGGGTGGACATGCTGGAACGGGCCGACGGAAAGCTTCTGATTCGCTACCAAGGAGAGGCGGTGGACTTTCAGGAGGGACCGCCGCCCTCCTCGGCGCTGTGGGGCGCAGCCGGCGGCTGTACCGCTGTTACGGAGCCGCAGGAGGCCGCCGACGGGGTGGTCTACAGCCATATGAGCGAGGCCCAACGTGGACGTCTGGCCGCCCTGGAACCGGCCCACGACGAGGGGACTGGGGTGGAGGGCAAAGCCGTCAAGCGCCGGGGCGGCAAGGCGAAGCCAGTTCGGCACCAGTTGCGCCGGACGCCGACCCCAACGCAGCAGGCCCGCTGGGAGGCGGTACAGCAGGCCAGAGAGCAGGGATTCTCCCTCCGGGCCATCTCCAGGAACCTGGGCATGGCTCGCGACACCGTGGGGAAATACCTAAAAGCAGAAAGTCCGCCCACCAAGAAACTCAGCGCCAAGGAGCTCGCCAAGGCCGAGGCCCTGACCGCATCATCAACCGCCGCAGACTAACCCAGGGGACATATTCGCTTTTCAATTAGGGTGGCGGAATCGCTGGACAACAACATAACCCCGTCCTAATGACCCTGAATAGCGACACCTCTACCCTCCCCAGTACTACAGCCGCAGATTTAGGCCGGCCAGAATCTAGACAGTCAACTGGTGATGGGGTGAGTAGGGGCTGTTGGGGTAGATGAGGTTGACCTGCACCAGAGTCTGCACCACCTGCCATGTTAATCCGGCAGCAACTCCACCTCCACCAAGGGGCTACCCTCAACCCAAGCTTCCAGGTCACGGTTGCCGCCAATTTTCTGGTGGATTCGGGAAATGATGTCCCGCCGCTGCTCCCGGTCCCTGATTGACGTCGCCAGGGCGGTCAAGTCGGCCTGGGCGCTCTGCTTGAGGTGAAAAGTGAACCGGGGGTTTGCCACCAGGTTGGCGTACCAATCGCGACTGCCGGGCGTGCCGGTAATGTAGAGCCGGCCTTCGATATTGTGGAACCAGATCTCCTTGAGTCGGGGTTGCCCGGTATTCCGTCCAGTGGTGGTGATATCGATGGTGCGGTCCCGTTCCAGGGCTTGTCGCACTGCTTCATCCATGTTCCGTCGCCCTCCACTTCCGTACGGTTGGAGTTCCTTGGGATTTCCCTGCTCTCCCCGCCTACTCGGCGACTGACTGAGAAATCCGTCCCAGAAGTCCCGTGGTGCGGTCCAACGACCCCTCCCGGTCCGGTCCAGCGGGCACCGGAGAGGCCATGAGTTCGGCCGCGCCCATTTCCAACAGTCCTCGCAGCCCCTCCGTTACTTGCTCCTCGTTCCCGGACACCGCCACAGCGTCCACCATTCCGGGGCTCCACACGCCCTTGGTTACTTCAGGAAACCCGGCGTTGTTGAACATGTTCCGGTAGAAGGGAGCCCTGGCAAAACCCCTGAATTGTTCCGCGATGGCCTCTCGAGCCTCTTCGGGGTCGTCGTGGACGCACACCGGCACATGGGCCACCAGAGGAGGCGTGGGGCGACCGGCCTGCCCAGCCCCACGCTGCATGGCCGGCAGGGCAACATCCCGCAGGTAGACCCCTGGACACACCCAGCTGATCGCACCGTCGGCTTCGGCCCCGCACATCTCGAACGCGCCCTCCCCCAGTGCTGCGGCCATCACCGGCACGTCAACTGAGGCGGGAATACTGGTGTGGGCTTGGTAATAGCGCCCGGAGTAGTCCACTGAACCCTCTTGCAGTAATGCCTTCAGGATGCGTACATACTCCCTGAGGTGGGCCAAGGGCGCTTGGAAGTTGATGCCAAGGGTCTGCTCCACGCCTCCCTGACCGCTGGTGCCCAACCCCAGCCGGAACCGGTTGGGAGCCAGTTGGGCCAGGGTCAAGACCTGCTGGGCAACGGCGATGGGATGGCGGGGAAAGGTCTGGGTTATGGCTGTGCCGAACATGATGCTCCGGGTGCGGGGTCCGGCGGCTGCGAAAACGCTGAGGCTGTCTCCCCCGCCGGTGCTGCCGCTGGTCATCCAGGCCGCGCCGATGCCGCGATTCTCCATGTCCTCCACCGCTCCCAGGGCGGCGTTGCTGTCGGCGGCCGTTACCACCATGCCGATTCTATGCTGGGCCATATCCACTCCACTAAGTTCCAATTAACGTCAGGATACTGTCGCTAGCCGGGAGTTTAGGAGCGTTGCGCATCCCGGTCAACGAGGACTCGTTCCCCAGAAGGCTCGTTCCATTATGAGCCCGAAATTTCACTCTTGTCAGAAAGTTTAGACCCGGAGGGACAAATGTCATCCGGGTATCTGGAATCCGACTGTGATGACTGATTTGGGTGAGCCGGGCCATTGCGTCGACGCCGGGAGCAGCGCGAAGGGAGCAGCGTCGCTCTGCCAGTTGCCAGTCCTTCTGGGGCGCCACCGGGCTGAGCAGCCCCTTAAGATAGTCCAATACCCGCCGCCGCGGCTGTGGGACCGTCCTGCAATACACTGACGGAGCCGCTCAATACCCACGGCTCACCTCGACACTTCCACGATCCCATCGTCGACACTTGCCAGCCCCTCGCCTCTCTTCAGACCTCGACCACTGATGTCCTATGTGGCCGCGAGCAATACGATTTCCTCGTAAGTTGATTATCTCTAACCTATATTCAATATTAAGTGCTGTCATTGAATAAGAGAGAGGCCGATGGCAAGTTTGGATTCAAGAACATGGGAGGCCGGTTACCGTGGGTCAACCAGACGCGGCCGCCGACCCTGCCAGTATTCAGCTTCACTTTACGTCCCGAGGACTTGCCGCGCCGGGCGACACCCAACAGATGTTCCCGCTCATCCTGGGTCAAGTTCACTCGATATAACTTGGCAGGCATTCCCCCACTCTCCCCGCAATCAAAGAATGCCTTAATTATACACTTTCTTATATTTATCAAAATTTGACGGACACGGTACTAGGCATTCTGCCAAGCGACAGGCGGAGCGTTGTATCCATCTCCCACAGTACGTGTCAGCCATGGGGGTCCCTTCGCAGAAAGAATCTGAATGTCTACACGCCCTGGAGAACCGAGAGACTCTGGGCTAATGTCAGCCCTTCATTCGGTATTCTCTGGCTCAGTTGGGCTTGCGTTCCTCAGAAAGTCTATCTTTACATCGTCTGGAATGATGTTGTCGCCCATTTCAATGTGAGTTGTGTCTATGAAGGGCGCTCTGTTGGTTTCCAACATTGTTTGCCAAGCAGCGTCTGTCATTATTAACTTGCGGCGGTCGTTTACGAATTCATCAATGTCGTCTGACCTTCCGAAAGTAGTGCGTAGTCGTAAGTTTGCACCTGCTGGCTTGACGACTGCCGAATGCTCCGGGTTGTAATTCGGCGGAGGAGCGCAATGGCCGCAATCCGGTATCTGGTTCCCGTGGGTAGTAGCTCCGCAGGTCTGACATTCCAATGTGGTTTCCATATATGCGACTAACGTCTCATGCACCAATGTGTGCATGGCTATCCAGTCCTCTCTGATCTGGGATAGCGTCCTTAGGGTTTCTTTTGGCCCGTTCTTTCTGCTCTTGTTATAAAAGTGGGCCGTTCCGTTTCGGTCAATGCGCTCGAGATCGTGAGCGTACCTTGTTCTCAATTTATTCGCTTGTTTTCGCTGGGCGGAGGACCAAATCGGCTCGTCGAAATATTGGAGTTTGGCCGTTGTATTGTTGAGGCGACCTATCCATTCCACCCGCTGTAGTAGCTCTTGAATTCGAGACAAGATATGGCGCGCAATGAATTCCGGGTTGTCCGTGTCGGGCGCTGGGAAGGTGATACTGATTGTCTTTGGCATTATTGCTCCACTAAACTGACATTTTCCTTGGACAACGACAACGGTGTAAAATTTGGTAGCATCGAAAGGACTTCTTTTTGGACCGTTGCGCCGCGTTGTGCCCAGCAAACAGAAACGCCCCGACTTTTAAAATCGAGGCGTAATAATTGCTGGTGCCGACGGGGGTTGTGGGTCACACAAGGTTTCTGACCGGAACGAATGCTTGATTCGTCTCAGCCGCCGTCCGCACTTATTGCTCTAGCACATTGGGAAGACTTAATTTGCGCTTAAGGATAGTGTGAAAATCTAAACCATCCATACATACCACCCTAGTTGGCTTGCCTCTTGCGAACGCCTCTAAGCCGTCCTCGCTGAAGCCGGAATAGCTGATCAGCAAACCCCGTGCCCACTGGGCTTTGCCTGCTACCTTACCTGAAAACGTGAGTAGCTTTTCTTCTCCAATCTTCTCATTGCGCCATGTAGCTTCAACCCAATAGGTCTCGTCCTGGAATTGTAGGCTGCCATCTATCTGCTCTCCAACAATGCGAAAAGAACTTCGGGGCTTTAGTCCGAAAGCCTCAAAGACTTTTGGGAGGAACTTTTCGAACCTAAACCCTCGCTCCACAGGGGAAAGTATATTTAATCCCAATAATTCTGAAATTAACCCCGCTGAGGCATTCTCGGTTAGGGTTGCGGTCTCTACTTTTTCCTCTACCGTCTGCACTCTAGGCAATCCATCAAGGAACTGGGGGTCCCATAACTCCGGAATCTTGAAACCAACCTTTTCAACCAAGTCGTTAAGTCGCTGGATTTCCTCCCGTGTAATCGGTTCACCCGTGTTTGAACAGTAGCTGATTCCATTACGGACCACTTCTACGATCAGTGGACAGAACTGCCCGGAGCGCTGTTCTAATGTACGTGAGAGCAATTCGGATTTTGCTGGTTGTTTACTCCCACTAGGCCAGAATCGATTTAGACGCAGTGTGGCTGCTACTCCCTCAAAAGATATGTTCTGATCCGCATAAGGATGAGCTTTGCCTGGCAAGAATCTGTAGAGATGGTGAGCTAGCTCATTCAGCATCGTTTCCTGTGTGAGCGTAAGGGGCATCGGCCTACCGCCTCCGAGTCGGTGAGAATCGCTAGCAGGATGGTCGTGAGATACTGTTTGGCCATCTACCTGGGCGAGTAGGCAGTGGGCCGCAGGATTTTGTTGTAAGTCTTTGCCGTCAGGGTGCCGTTCTTGTGCGACTCTGCCACCATTCTCTGCCAGTCGGGGTCAGCCGAGAAAGCGGACCAGCTCTTCTCTCTATCTCCCAGGGAGGGGTAGCCCAGCATGTACACAAGGCGATTGCTGGTGCCGAAGGCCTCGGTCCAGTAGCCTACATTTTCCATGCCGTACTTCTTAAAGAAGCCCAAGGTGTGGTTGGCGAACCGGTTGTGGAGGTCAGGCAGTCTACCGGGCATCGCCTCGTAAATGCGCAGCTCTTGAACGTTGCCAGCGATCTTGGCCTCGGGGCAGTAGGGAGTGGGCTGCAACATGATGTTGTGGGTCCTGGCCACGACGACACCATGCTGTTCCGTCTCCTCGGCCACCTGTTTCCTCCAGTCTGGGTCCGACCCGAAGCTCGCCAGCTTCTTCTGCCTCTCCTCTAGGTCCTCATAAACCCACATATAGTTGACCTGGCCGCCGGTGCCTACCTCCTCAGTCCAGAACCCCATCACCCCAAGGCCGTGCTTCTTGAACAAACCTGCAGCGACTTCGAGATGCTTATTGAGTGCTGGCAGGTTACCAGCCGTGGCTTCATAAGTGCGAAACTCATAAATCATCCGAACACCTCCCTAATTCAACTTGTTCTCCCAGTTCTCATTATTAGCTCGTTCGTCTATTGAGAACGATAAGATCGTCTAACCACCACCAAGAATCCCTAGACCACGAATGCCCGTTTTTAGACCCAAAAAAAGCACGGGACTGCATGGCCGCGACTGTTGGCACCAAGCGCAGGAGCATTAATCAGCTGGGTCGTTTGCCTCAAGGATTTTCCGCGCTGGGTCATTAGTCGCCAAATATGGACTTCGTGCGGGGTCCAACTTACTCTAGAGGCGGATTCCTTGCCTCAATTATCCTCTGTCCGCCGTAACAAGGGAACCATCCAAATCGGGATTGCCCAGATCAAACTGATTCCTCCAACCATGTGACCCTGTGGGATAGCTCGAACTATAAAAGGGCAGCCTGAGGGCGTCAACTGCATCCGATTCACTCAACTGACCCACTCCCACCCCCCTGACGAGCGTAAAAGTCTAGAATTGGCTGCCCCTGCCCAAGCGTCTCCCTCGGGGTGGTCTATTTACCCCGGACGACCCCATAACTGTCCGAAATACCTGTGCTCTCAAAGCAGGCTAGCCAGGTGCCAGCCGAAGCCGGCTGATCCGTTCTAGTATCCCGGTCAGCATTTCCTTGGTTACCAGCACCTCGGCAAGCTGAAACACTAGCCTCCTTGCGTGGCGTACCAGTCGCCCACCCGTCTTGATCAGCCTGGTCTGAAGACTGGTCAGAGTCCAGTGCTTCATAGCCTCCGGCAACACCAGCCTTCTCATAAAGTTGCCCAGGTTGTAAGTCAGGACGAACAGCCATAGTCTCACCTGGTTGGCCACGAACTTGTGGCAGGAAAGCCGGGTCCAGTTCAGGGCGTACTTGCCCTCCTTGATCCACTGCTCCGCCGTGCCACGGCCATTGTAAAAGCGGACTATCCCTTTGGGTGGATAGCTCAGGTTGGTCACGATGAAACCAACCCTGGGAAATAGCTCCCCCTGATGCCACTCTACTTTAGCCACCACTCGCCTGGGCAAGTGCCAACTCTGGGCCTGATAGGCAAAGTCATGGTAGGAGACGATAGGCTCCCGGGATGGCCATTCGGTAGGACACTCCAGCAAGGGTTGGATCTGCTCCTGAATTACCTGATTGGCGGGAAGCCGGATGGCGTACCCGATCTTTCCTTGTTCCAGATACTCGTATAGCTCCGGCTTGGCAAAAGCAGCGTCACCCCGGAACAGCAACCGCAGTCCTTTCTTCTGGTATCCTTTCACCACCGGGTCAAGGAGTTCCTGCCAGCCATCGGCACTATGCACGTTTCCGGGTCGTAGCGTCGCTCCTTCGCAATCCCCAAACTGGTTGAACAGAAAGAGGGGATGATAGCAGACACACTCGAAGTGGCCGTTGTAGGCGGCTCCTTCCTGCTGACCATGCACTGGACTCTCCGAACTGTCCATGTCCAGAATCACTCGCCGGTGTGGAGTGTGAGCCATGGCCAGCTCCACCCACTGGGGATTCATCAGGGCCAGCCCCTTTAGGTTGTCCCCTTGAGTCAGAGTCTCCGTCTCAAAACGGCTCATGGTGTTGGTTCTGGCGGCGTTGCGGTCTGAGCCTTGCCAGCCCACGACAACTCTCATGGCTGGGTCTTGGGCAAGATGTTCTGCATCGTTGGTATCATCGTAGCCGGCCAAGCGGCTGTAGATGGACTGGCGGAGCAGAGGGACCAGGTGGTGGCGGATGTTGCGGCCGGTACGGCTTTCCTGGAGATAGTCGGAGGCTATGGGGGTAAGGGCCAGGGCGTCATCCAGTTCTCGGAATGCCAGCAGTCCGGCGTCGGAGGTGATGGTGGCACCATGTAACTCCAGCCGGATTTGGGGATTGAATTGGAGCCGGAGAGAGGCCTTTTCGCGGTCACCCATCGGGTGCCTCCAATGCCGGTACGCAAGTTATCTGAAATAGCCAACTTTTTGAATGTATTATATCTGAAATACGGCTAAGAGATTCATGTAACGACTAGAAAAGCAAGAAAGTTGCCTATTTACCGCATCACTTGTTTGAGCCAAATGGGGAATACGGGCTAAAGAAACGATTGCAGAATTAAAAGTCCGGCCCGCGGCGTCTGCAGGTGGAGGATTCCGGTTGCACGACGCCGTGCGTCCAGTCCGGCGGGAGCTGCGTACCCTTGGTGAATTGATGCTCGCCGCTCAATAGCCATTCCGCCGCTTAACACAGGCACTATCTATAAACAACTGAACCCGTCTAGTACTGCGTCAGTGTGAAACCGAAGGATAGATACGCCGGAGTTTGTGCCGGGCATCAGCGGTGGAGAATCTCCAGTCGATGGTTGCCGCAGCCTGATTTCGTTCGGTCTCCAGCGCGGCGATCTCGCGTTTGAGCGACCCTTCATCTTCAATGCGGCGATTCAAACATTGGTTGCTGAAGACGCTGAACTCAATCTCAGCCATGTTGAGCCAGCTTCCATGCTTGGGAGTATAGTGAAACTCCAGCCGTTGGATCACCCGCTGGCCTCCTTCGGCTCGAAGGCCTCGTACAGGGAAGCGGGTCTATGAGTGTTCAGGTTATCGAGCACCACCCGGACCTTCTCTACTTCTGGGTAGGCGGCATCCGACAACCAGCGCATCTGATGGGCGAAGTCTTCCATGGTACGACGCCCAGTCACTGCCACGTGCCTCCAGCCCGCCAACGGCTCACAAGTCATGAACAAGTTCCGGGTCCCGTTGCGCTGGTACTCATAATCAAACCGCTCCTCCCGTCCCGCCTTGGCCGGGATGGGAGCCCGCTTCTCGGCCACCAACTGCTTGGAGGTCTCGTCGAAACAGACTACGGGCCGCTTGGGGTCATAGGGTTCGGCGTAGAGATCAAGCACGTCCTCCATGCAGGCTACGAACTCGGCGCTCACCTTGGGAATGCACCACTCCTTCTTCCGCCACGGCTTGAGTTCGTTTTTTTCAGCACCTGCCTGACCGTCTCCCGGGAGATGGAGCCGGTCAACTCCAGCTGCACCGCCTGGTCGGCAAGCAATTGCAACGTCCAGCGGTAGTGCCCTTCCGGGGGCGCGCTACAGGCCACGGCCACCAGGTGGGCTTGTTGCTTTCCGTCAAGTTTGCGTCGTTGTCCCGGCCGCGGCAGGTCATTGAGTGCGTGGTCCAACCCGCCTTCCACCAAACCCTGCCGCACCCGGCCGACCGTGGAGGGGCCCACCATCAGGGCTTCCGCCACCTGCTGGTCGGTAAGGCCTTCATCGGCTATCGACTAACAAATGTTGTCACGCACCGGGAGCCGGCGTGGGCGTGGCCAGTGCGGGTGTAAGGTTTTGAGCGTCTACCATCGGCACCAGCCGGTGGCCCAGTTGTGCCGCTCTCCGCTTCGCGGCCCGCAGCGCCCTCTCCCGGTACTGACTCTCATAGTATTGAGCTCCAGCATCCACGTATCCCTGACCATAGCGCAGCATGGAGTAGATGATCCGGGCCAGTTTGTGCGCCGTCGCCGTGATGGCCTTGGGCGCTCCCAACTGGGCATTCTTACGGCGGAGGAAGGCGCCCAGGGCGCTGTTGGAGCGGTGTAGTGCATTGGCGGCCAGCCGCAGTGCCGCTGCCGCCCGGTTGGCGCTGGCCTTGGTCCGGGAGCTGATGACCTTGCCGCCGGTGATGCGGTTGTTGGGACTCAACCCCAGCCAGGAAGCAAAGTGCTTGGCCGTCGGCCAGCGGGTCATGTCCGTGCCGATTTCGCTGATCACTTTCAGTGCGGTGAATCCGTCCACTCCGTCGATGCGGGTAAGATCCACTCCCGTCATCCGGTACAGGTGGCTCCAAAGGTCGAAGCGGGGCGCGTTCCCCTGGCCGCGCTTGCCGCCATCCCCGGCGGGAGGGGCGCCATCACTGCGGTCCTCAAACCGCTCCAACTGCCTTTCAATCTCGCGGTCGCACTGGGCGATCTTGTCCTGATAGGTCCGGTAAAGCTCCAGCGCCTGGGTCAGTTCGAAGATGTGCTCCTCCCGCCAGTGTCCCTGCAGGGACTTGGCGATGGTCTCCGCGGTTGCCCTGGTTCTCGGGTCGCGCAACTGTGCCAGCTTGCGGGGATTCCTCTCGCCCCCCACTATGGCTTCGATGATCTTCATGCCGGTCTTGCCCGTGATGTCGCTGATGACATGCTGCAGCTTCACGTTCATCTGGGTCAGCGCCTTCTGCATATGCTGGATATGATGGGAGGCGTACTCCACCAGCATGGCCCGCTGTCGCAGGTAACTGCGCAGGCGGCGTATCTCACCCTCTGGCCGAAAGGATCCCGACAGCAGCCCGTAGGTGTGCAACCGCTGGAGCCACTGGCAGTCCAGCACGTCCGTCTTGCGGCCGGGCACGTTCTTGATGCGGCTGGGGTTCACAAGCCACACCTCAAACCCCCGCTCCTCAAGGACCCCGAACAGGGGTATCCAGTACACCCCGGTGGACTCCATGGCCACGGTCTCCACCCCGCACTCCGCCAGCCAGTTGGCCAGGCGGTAAAGATCAGCCGTGAAGGCTTCAAACTCGCGCACCGGTTGTTCCCAGCGGTCTTGGGGCACCGCGGCGAAATGGCTGCTGGCGCCCACGTCGATGCCAGCGGCGTTCAGGTTTACCCGGAACAACTCCGCCGGCAGGCGCTGAGCAGCTCCCCCGCCTTTCTTCGCCTCCGGCTTTTCACTCCCCTTGCTCGCGTTCATCATACCGCCCCTCATTGCTGCGTAGGCGCGCCGCCGGAAGGGGCCACTGAAAGCGCACAGTCTCCCGAACGGGATCGCCCGGGTCGGGGCGTCACCAATGATGCAGTCGTAAGACTCCCGGACCACGCTACCAAACGGGCAATACGCACCAGTGTCCTCTCGGTCTTGGTCCGGACGACACGCCTCGTCAAGAGCTTACACGTAGGTCCCAACTTCAACAGTTAGTCGCCTCTGCACGGCCCGGATACGGGCATAAATCTGCTACCAAGTAACAAGCAGTTACTTACCTCTGCACAGGCCGGAACACGGGCATAGGAATGCTGAGTACTAAACCAAAGCCAAGGTGGGATGTGCATTTGCCGGGTGCTGGGAATCGGGGCGGGAGTCTCGCGGGAGTGTTTCGGCCCTTGATTGCAGGACCGTCCGGCAGCGCCGTCTCACCTCGTCTTTCCGGCTGGACAGCCCGGCCAGGAATTTGCCGACCCTCTCCCGCACCGCCGCCCTGCTCCCCAGGCACAGATTGCCAGTGGCCTCCTCTCTCGCCCAGCCCCAGATAGCCTCATCGGCGTTGAAGTCCGGGCTGTAGCCCGGCAGGTTCACCAGCCTCAGCTCCAGCTCAGGCGTCCTGAGGTACTCCCGCATCGCCTCCCCTCGGTGGGCTGGCGCATTGTCCCAGATGACCCGCAGCGGCCCTGGATGCTTTTCCTTCAGTTGCGTCAGGAAGGCAACCGAGGTCCCGCTGTTGCTGTTGCCCTCCAGTTCCATCCATTCCACCTCGCCCGTCTCCAGGCACACCGCTGAATAGTAGCTGGCCTTCTCCCCATACCGCGGGCTATTGGAGTCCACCAACGCCGGCTTACCCTTCAGCACCCACTTGCCCCGCAATTCCGCGTCCGCCCGGAAGTGGGCCTCGTCAGCAAAGAATATTCTGGCTTCAGTCCGTTGGGCCTCCTCCCACAGGGCGGCGTACTCCGCCACGAAGGCCTCCCGCTTGGACTCATTCCCCTTGACCAGACGCTTCTTGGGGCGCTTGAAGGCAAACCCCAGCCGGTGAAGCCAGTTCAGGCAACTGCTGCGGCACAGGCTGATGCCAAACCGTTCTGAGACAAACTGCCGCACCACCTTCCAATACCAGTTGGCCAGTTGGATGCCCGCCGCAGCGGGCCGTTGCTCCACCGCCCCTTTCAACTCCTCCTGCTGCGCCTGGTCAAGGGCGGGGGGGAACCACCGGTCTGCTCGAATATCAGCGCCGCAGGCCCTCCCTCACCGAAGGCCGACGCCCAACGTCCGATAGTGTGGGGGTCCCGCTCCAGCGCCTCCGCCGTCGCCGCTGCCGTCAAGCCTTGAGCCAGCAGCAGGATGGCGTACCACCGCTCCCGCTCCCGGGGTGTGGGAGCCAGAATCATCCGCCGACGTAAATCCGTGGCATCCATCCGCCATTGTTCCAGAAACCGCTCTTTCTCCCTTACGCCCATCACCAACCCCTCCCTGACGACACCGAAAGCTAACCCAGCGACTCCCCAAATTTACCCCATCTTTCTGCGCTTTTCACCTTGGCTTTGGTTTTAGGTGTCCCAATGCTTGGAAGTTTATATCGTTGTCTGTATAGATTTGGTGTTGTATATCCATGATGCCCAACATCGGATACTGTAGTGGTGTGTTGAACCTAGAAAGAGGTGCCGCAGGTGATCCTTCACGATTCAGAGCTGACCTTGATTCCGTGGAGGGTCCATGCCTGGAACACCATCGATTTACCCGAGGCGGTGGCGGTGGCGACCACGACATTCTCACCCCGGTCCAGCGCACCCAGGGACTCGGCCTGGTGCAGCCATAACTGCCCGCCAGCCCCTGCCTCCCGGGTCATCGGCCATGCCGGTCCCTGGACTATGTCATCGGGCACCGGAGCTCTACGTTCCTGGCTGGCCGGTATCTCCAGACTTGCAATGGAGCCGCAACCGAGGCAGTGCCCTCGGCCTTCCTCCCAAGGGACCTTTCCGGCGGTAGCCGGTCCACCACACTTCCTGCACCTGAGCGTCATATCTGCTGTCTGTTCCCCTTCTTGCGGCGCCCTCCGGTAAAGGGCCGGACCGACCGCACCAGCATCTCGTCGGCGCAATGCCGGCAGTAGCCACCAGCGTCGGCTGGAGCCCCATGCTTTCGGCACACCGGCGAAATGGCGGGCATTTCCGCGTGGATTTAGGCTGAGGATGGGAATTCTACCTTCAGGCCGGTGCAGGTCCGTTCTGGGCCGTCCACGCGCCCCACGGGCGTTTCCCGAGGCGTTGTCCCCGGAGGGTTCAACCCCGGGAGGTGACGGAGGGACCTCTTGGTCGGCGTGGGCCCGGCCATGGTCCCGGGGGGTCTGTGCGACCAGTGGATGAGGCCGGCCTTCAGGGCCTCTTTCTGTCGCACCGCCCGCTCGTGGGCCTCTGAGGAGAGCTCATTGGTGGTCTTGGGCACCCTCGAACCAGGCTTCGTCCAGCTCGAAGCCGTCGGGGTCGCTGGCTATCTGTTCGTCAATGGCCTTGCTCTCTTCAGCCGTGGGCATGATGATCCGGTCGCCGGCGTCGGCGATCAGCACGTCAACTTTTTGCCTGCGCATATCTGGCGATCTCCCTGTCGTTCGCCCCTCTCATGCTGATGATTCTGGTGTACGGACCGCGCGGTGTCCATACGACGACATGCATTCGTTCATCAACGAGCCCCACCGAGATCCATCGCTCCTCGCTCTCGCTGCGAAGATCTCTTCGGGTGAGTGGCCCGGTCCAGTCAAAGCGCTCAAACACCCCGCCTGCTCCAGCAACCGGTCTATGTTGGCCCTAGCCCGCTGTTCGGGAGTACTGCTGGTCATTTTTGGCGTCAACCTCCGGACTCTAGCAGGCGTGAATGGTCAGACATATCGCTCCAGTCCAAAGAGGCCGAACAGTTCTTCGCGGTTCAACCGGGCCGACAGGTCAAGCGAAACGTCGTCAACAAGCCGGTCGAAGAGATCCTGCTTCCTGGCAAGGATTCCGTCTATCCGCTCTTCGATAGTGCTCATGCATGAATATTTGATCACATTGACCTTGGCCGTCTGACCCATCCGGTGGCTTCGGTCTTCAGCCTGGCGTTCCACCGCAGGGTTCCACCAGCGGTCCAGATGGAAGACGTACGAGGCTTCTTGCAGGTTCAAACCCAACCCGCCCGCACGGAGTGAAATTATTAGCGCTTGATGCTGGGCATCCCCTTTAAAGCGCTCAATTATCGACGGTCTGTCTTGTAGGGGTATGTCTCCGGTAATGACCAACGGATTAAATTCCCGGAAATGGTTTGCCGCCGCCGCCACTCCTGCGGTGTCGCTGGTGTACTGGGAGAAGACCAGCGCCTTATGCCCCTGGGCTACCAACAGCTCCAACCTTTCCCGGATGTCGTCCAGCTTGCTGGACTCGCCGTTCCTGGGGTCGGCATTGCAGATCTGCTTCAGCCGTGTGATCAGTTCCAGCACGTGTTGGATGGTGATGTCCTTCCCCAGCGGTAACAGTTCAGAGTTGAGGGGAAACGAGCAACTGGCGGCAGGCCGATAGAGGGTCCAGTCCCCTGGCGGCCCAGGTGCCGAAGAGGGAGGCCAGGGCCATCTTGCTGTCGGTGCCCGGTTCCGAGCGGGTGCCGCCGCTGATTTTGCGGCTGACCACCAGAGGCCGCAGGCTCCGTTCCGCAGCGTTGTTGTCCGGGGGCACATCAGGCTCCGCCACGAAGACAAACAGCTCCTTGATGTGCTTCTCCATGCGCCGGCACAGCTTGCCCTGGACCGCCGCCGGGTTCTTGAGGTAGGGGCGGCAAAGGTCCAGTAGCTTCCGTTCCAGCCCTTGTTGGACCCGGCGGCGGTCCCGGGCCTGGGGATGGTCGAAGGTCTCGGCGGCAAGGTAGATGTGGTGGACTGCCGCCGCCCACCGGGCCAGTTCCTGGTCTTGGGGGTAGAGGGCCTTCAGGTCGTGGATGTCCCGCAGCAGGTGGACCCAGCACCGCTGCTTCAGCCCTGGGTAATGGTGGTAGGCGGCATAGAAGTCACTGACCAAGACCCCGCTGAAGGAATCGCCCAGGGCCTCGTCCACCACCTCCTTGTTCCGGCCCCGACGCAGGAAGTACCGCTCGGTGGGGGTGCTGAAAGTCCAGACGTAGCCGTTGACCCCGTCCTCCCGCCAGCCGGTCTCGTCGGCGTGGACCACCGGGCTGGCTCGGATTCGGTCGCGTATCTCCGTCACCGCCGGTTGGGCTTTTTGGGCCACTTGGTGGACCGCTCCCACGATTGCCCCCAAGCTGAGCTCCAACTGATGCACCGTCTTCAGATACCACTGGATGCTGCGCCAGGGCAGCCGTCCCTTTTCCCGCAGGGCGGCGATCAGGCTGAGCAGATTGACTCCCAACCGCTGTTTCCCCAGCGCCGCCCCGCCCAAGTCCGACTTGGGCACCCGACGTTTCTCACATACGGGGCAAATCCGGGCGATAAAGACGTGTTCGGTGACCTGGACGGGAACCAGGGGAAGGTCGATGATTTCCCGGGTGCGCTGCCCCCAGCCCCCAGCCAGGCCGGTACCACACTCTGGACAGGATTCCAGGGCGTGCTCCACCCGGTGGGTGGGCGTCATGCGCAGGCGGGCAAAGCCGTGAGGCCGGGGCTTCCTGGGGCCTTTCTCCCTGGGAGTCTGCTGGCGGCCGGACTTGGGCTTGATGCCGGGCATCCCTTTGGGGCCGCCGGGCTTGGCCTCTCCCTCCAGGGTTTCAATGCGCCGCTGCAACTGGTCAATCACCGCCTGTTGGCGGGCAATGATCGCCAACAAGGCTTCCCGTGGAGCGGCGGTGAGGTCAAGGCCGGTGTCCATGTTTCAGATTTAACATAACCGAAAAACCGCTGCACCATGCTTTTTCAACAACTTCCGGGTAATTCGCCTCATCAACTCTGAACTGTTACCCCCAGCGAGCGCAGGTAGACAACCCCCTCCTGTTCGGCTTTGTCATAGCTCGCCCGTTGCCCGGAATGAAGCTCGATGGGCAACAGGGTAACCTGCTTCTCCGGGAGATCATCCAGCACGTCGCCCTTCTTGCGTCGCAACTGGAGCTGGCGGTGTCGGTTGAGCAGTTCGGGACCGGACTGATACCGCTTTGGCCGTTCCTCCCCGACGTGATCGACGAACTCCAGAATGGAAGCCAGTTCTTCCTCGTGGTTCTCTATGGGCGTTCCGGTCAGCGCCCAAGAGCGGGCACGTTTCAGTCCCTTGAGTGACCTGCTGGTGTCGTTCCGGTTCTTGATCCGTTGGGCTTCGTCGGCCACGACCACATCCCAGATTTTTCTCCTTACGGGTGCCTGGGTGTTGCCTTCGAAGTCCGACCGTAATGTCTCATAACTGACCAGAGTCACATCCGTTTTGGCCTGCCACTGCCAGGCACGGTCCGATGCCGAGCCACGAATGATGATTGCCGAGAGATCAGGGGCCCACCTGCGGAGTTCCCCTCGCCACTGGTCCAGAAGGCTCGCCGGAGCCGTGACCAATGCTGAACTGAAGTCTCCACGGTGTTTCAGAATTCGAAGGGCCGCAATGACTTGGAGCGTTTTGCCGAGCCCCATGTCGTCGGCGAGCAGGAGGCGGTCGCTTGCTATCAGGGCCCGCACCCCATCCTCCTGAAAAGGCATCAGCGCGCCGGGCCACTCCAGGCTGTCGATCGATGGCGACTCTGCGCCAAGAGGAGACAGGACCCTGCGCAATCTGCGGGCGAGGTCAAGGTCTCCATGGGGACGAGGTGCGTCTGCTGACTGACCGGCATGCCGGGGCGAGTCAGACACCTCAACCCGGTCCATCCACTCCAGATCAACTTGTGTCGCCTGTTCAGGGTGGGCGGGCATGGGCACCGGCAAAAACTTCACCGGTTCGATGTGATACTTGCCACCAGACGCGGGGTCAGAGCCACTCAGCAAACCGCCGCTCCTTCACCGTCCCTCGTAAGCTTCGGCGATGCCTGTGGCCACCCTGTCAAACGGCTCCAAAGGATTTAGGCGTTCAGCAGCCGCCGGGCAACCGAACCCTCGGGGGGTGGAGGGGCACTCCAGACCAGGTACAGGGATGAGCCGAGCTGTTCGATCTCCTCCGACACGCCCCTCCTTGGGGCCGGATCCGTTGAGATCCGGCAGGCCGGGACATCGACCCTGATGTCATCACAGAATATCAGTGGCGGGATCTCGTCAGCCAGTCCGAGGATGATATCGGGAGTGCGGTTCGTCGAATGGAAAAGCGTCCGGATCAAGGACACTGCGGCGACCTTGCGGGCTTCTCCTTTCCTCCACAGCGCGGAACCGGCGATGTCCACTCGGGTGAAGCAGAACTCAAGAGGTACGTCCAGAGCCGATGCGGCAAACAGCGCGGCCCGAATTCCTGACCCACGTTCCTCGTCCAAGAGGCGCAGGAATCCAATGACGCCCGGCGTGCCCACATTCTTCGCCTTGTCGAAAGGAATTGGCATCCTGACTCGCAACAGCCAACGATCGTAAGGCCTATTCGACCCCTACATCGTCGCCCTCTGTCCCTGCCTCCAGGTCTGAGTTCTCGCCGTACTGGTGTCTGAACTCCCTCTCCTCCGTCTCAGGCCTGGAGTCGGGATAGAGCCTCAGCAGGTCCCATTCGTTGATCGCCGACCGGATCCTGTACCGCATGCGCTGCTGAAAGCTGGCTGCTCCGGTTCTCGCCTCGAGGGCTGGAGCATCCCATCCGTAGGCCTCGCGGTATATGTGACGCAGTCTATTCAGGGTGTCGTTCACGTCGGCCTCCGCAGGGGGGCTCAGTGGGGTGCAGTCTCGCTCCAGCAGCCGCATCGCCGTGTCCGCCCGGGCTGCCCCATTGTCGTCCCCGCGGGAGCGCAGTCTCTGCCCCGCATAGTCGCGGTCCTTTTTGCTGCTCGCCTCCGGCGATATATTCGCCAAGGCATAGTCGGCGGTGACCGTTCCGACGACCACCAGCCCCGGGTACGATTCCCCTTGGCCCTGCCCAAGCCAGCGGGCCAGTTCCGCGTAGGAGCGTGCGCGCTGCAGCAGGCTGTATTGGCCCACCAGTTCGATTTCGTCGAGCAGGACGACCCATCCTCGGTAGCCTGCACCCTTGATCAGCTCTGTTGCAAACCGGAGTCGCTGCGGAGGCAGGTCAGAAGCTCTGGGCGTCCCGAAGGAATAGTTCTGCAACTGGCCAATCTGCCGAAGGCCGTTCTTCACATCGCTTACCTTTACCCTCTCCCCGGCCCAGACGGACTCGATAGTGCGGTTCAGTTCCAACTCGTTCGATCTTTCGTGCACCAGAAGGCTCGCCGGGAAGATGGGGTGAACGCCGCTGGAAGGCGAGTTGGCCCAGCTGAAGAGGTTGGAATACTCTTCGCAGTCGTAGTTGAGCTGGAGGCCGATCGCCTCAATCAGTGGGCCGGTGCGATCGAGTATTCTCCCGTTGTCCACCGCCGACTTGAACACCTTGCCCAGGTCATAGAGCGGCGTTTCCTTGCTGATTGCCACCTTGCTGCACACAAAACCCTGGGAGAGCGCCCGGTACTCAAAGTGAGAAAGCAGGTGAGACTTGCCAGTGCCAAAATCTCCTGAGACCAGCATTCCCAGGGCGCTTCCTGGGGGTGTATCGGCGTCCGCCGCCCGCCGGAGCAAATCTGCGAACTGCGTCTCTGGCTGCGGTTGGTTGCAGCCGAGCAGCCTGACCGCCTCTCGGTTTGGAACTCCGTTTCGGAGGGCTTCCATTGCCCGGCGGTAGGCCAGATTAGAAATGCAATCGTCATTTTCAGTCATTGTGCAGTGCCTCACCTGGGGATATCCGGACCAGGGACGCGACCGGGTTGACAAGGTTACGGTCCCGGACGTCGTCAATGACTCTCGTCATCAGGGCCTGGTAGATTCCGAACCCCCTGCTCCTGGACCCGGCTTCCTCTTCGAGAAAATCATTGGACGTAACAACCACCAGCATGGTCGCGGTGAGGCGGTCGGTTGTGTCCACGAACTCCCGCAGCAATTCGTAGTGCTCCAGGACCATCGCCCTGGTGTAGTACCGTAACCCGTCCTTCGGGTTCCGGGCCAGCGTAACCCGGGAGTTGTCCAGCAGGATGACGGTGCCCGAAGAACCCACGTGATGCAGCCAGAACAGGGCAGATTCGAAGAAGTGGCGGGCCGTGGTGCGGTTGATGGGGGTAAAGATCGAGAACGGCCTCACACTGCTGATCCTGGTGTTGCTCCCGGTCAGCCAGTCTATGATGGGCTGTCCGCCGTACGGGTCGCCTTTCCTGGCGTCTTCTGCGAGGCAGAGGTGAGTCATGGCGACTCTGAAGTCTCTGGCCATCAGGGGTTCACTGTACACCCGTTCCTGGATCTGCGGCCTTAGGTTGTTCATTACAAACTGGTGTTCCAGGCTGTTGATTTCGGCGATCGCCTCGAACACGTTTGTATCGGCCTGCGGGTCGATTCCGTCGACGACATAGACCCTCTCGCGGGCCAGCTTCAGGATCATACGTCTGGCCGCCTCACGCCAATTCACGGACGAAGCCAGACCGTGGAACAGGTCCTGTGGCATGTGGGCTCGCCGGGAAGTTGCGTCGATGGACACAAACGCCATTCCCAGCTTGCCGCACCGTTCCTTCACAGCCTCATGCAGGCCGACTCTCAGTTGATCTGACGTCACAGCGAACTTAACCGAGGCGCCTCCTTCCGGTATGAAGGAGGATATTTTTAGTACAGGGATTCAAGGAACCTGTCAGCGCGGAAGCGGGGAGGTTTCCTCTGATTCTCCAGCAGGATGTCCGTCAGACGTGTGGGGCGTATCGTGGAAACCTGCTTCCGGTCTATCCTGACCGCACGGGCCGATGGCAAGACTCGGACAACGGCCGGATGCGCAATCATTCGGCCGTCGCGCTCGAAAATCTCAAGTCCATTTTCGGCTGCTACTGTGCGCAGTTCCTGAGCGTAGCCTTCGTCGAGGTATTGCTGCTCCTCATCGTCTCCAAACGGCCAAGATTCTACGGAGTTGGAGCCAGTCGTAGGAGCGGGTCAGGGTCCAATTTGCATTACCTCATCGCCTTTTGCAGGTTTTTCCATTCGGGCTTTGGGATAAATGAATTGATGGGAATGCCGTGGTAACCCATATCGGCTGAGATTCCCCATAGCCTTCCGGGGAGGGTCATGGTCCAGGCTGGGTCCAGTTGGCTGTTGTCTCCTTCGAAGACTATGTAAGCATGGAAATATCGGTCGCCGTCGTGGTCGGTCTTGGGTTCGACCACGATGGGGTCGAAGACGAAGGTGTCTGGCAATTCGTTTTTCAGGATGGCACGTATCGTGTCTTCGATTCTCGCGGTCTTGTCCGCGTCTAGTTGGGAAGGTGTCATCGGGTTTCCCCTTGGGATGATTTGGTGGCGTTATTGTCTGTGTGGTCACTTCGTGAGTCAACCGGCCCATTTCTTCTACTCCGGGACGTGCAGGCGGGCGTCGGCCACCGCGTCGTACCGGCTGGCCAGCAACTCCGCCCACGCCATCCCTTCGTCGAACGAAAGGCAGGCCCGCTCCAGAAGGTGGACGCTCCCGTCCGGGTTGCTCCATTTTACAACCCCGCCCGAGTCCGTTGCGACCGCCTTTGCCTCCTCCGTACTGAACCCTTCCTCCATCGTAATCGCCCGTAATCGCCGCTTGGTCGTGGGCCACCATGGTCCCTCCAACGTCGGTCATGCAGCCTGTCGCGAGGTCGGGCCCTTTTATAAGGTCCTCCCGGACCGTGATTCCGACGGTCTTCCGGTGGCCGGTCACCTCGAACCGGAGCCGGCCGTTTCCCGGCCGGAGCGCCGTTATCACGTCCCCGGCGCCGACCAGGAGGGTCGTTCCGGTTAGCGACGTGACTGTGAGGCTGTCGGCCGTCTCCGGCGAGAGTGGGGCTACGACGTCATTCCCGTAATCGCCTGCGACGAGAAATCTGAGCCGGTATATCCGCTCTGCGGCGATGGTCGGGACGACCAGGCCCTCCAGTTCCCCGCCTGCCGGCGGTTCGGGGTCCCATCCGAAGTCCACGGGCGTCGCCAGCGCCGTTCCCTGCGTCAGGTCCAGTGTGGTGTGGGACGTGGTGAAACTCGCGTCCCACACCCGGGGATCGGCCCGGAGGTCCGAGAGCTGGGTTCTCAGCTCTCGGGTGCCCGGCCCCTCCGGAGCGGCCCCGTTCCGGCAGTACATCTCTCTGTGGGCCAGCCAGGCCGGCGCGGCCTCAAGCCCGCTGGTCTCTTCCGAGATTGTTCGTCCCAGCGCGGTCGCCAGTTCCGAAGCCGTTGGCCGGCCGTGGTCCTTTTGGAGCGTGAAACTGATTTCCGTCAGGTCCTGGGCTTGGATTATGGTCCTGTGTCCGACCAGGACGGTCCGGGCTACGCATTGGTCGTCTATCTGCGCCGGGAGCACCGTTACGGTGGCCCAGTCGGAGAGGTCCTCGTACTGGACTTCGATTGCGGTTCGGCCGGTCCGGAGGGCCTGGATCTCGTGGCCCTCTCCGGCGGTGATTATTTTGTCGTCCAGGGATGCGGCCTTCACCTTGGACTTTTCGTCTTCGGGTACGGGCCGGATGGTGCCGTCGAAGAGGTGGGCGCGGACCTCGAGCTTGTGGGATGCTCCCTGTTCGATTGTGACGTCCGGGCCGGCGTCGAGTTCCCAGATGCTGGAGCCCCCCGGGCTCTCGGGGTGGTGCCTCAGGTTGAGCACTCTTTCATGGGCCCTTGCTCTCTGGTGGAACGCCTGCAGGTCGGCGTCCGTCTCGCACACGAATTTCAGCAGGTATTGGCTTCTTTCCTTCCAGTCCTGGTGGGTGGACCTGCCGATGACCCTGGCCTGCAGGGCCTCTGCTGTCCGTTCTGCTTCCCGCTCGGTCCGGGTCCGTCGGTCCATGTGGACTGCCACGGTGTCGGCGGTGACCAGCGTGGTCGTTCCGACGGCGGGGTACCGGCATTGCTCGTCCACTTTGGGGGTTGGGTCGGTCCGGGGTCTCAGGAGGACCGTTCTCTGGGCGGCGGCGCCTTGGTGAACGACGTTTATCCGTTCGTTGAATGCGTCTTCTGTTGCCTGACGGTCGGGATACGTGAGGCTCCAGGCAGCCTCGTCCTGGCGGACCTGTATACGTCCGGTTGTGAACTCAACTTCGTCTTCTTCTGGTTGCAGGAGTACCTCCTGCCCGTTTTGGTCAACAGCCCATATGCTGACCGGCTCGGAATCTCCCGGTCTGAGCAGGACTGGGTCCTCCTGGGTCTCGATGCGCAGTTCGTGGAGTACGGGGCCGGTCTCGCGCTCGGGCTCTTCGTCAATGTTGGAATCGACGTAGATGTGTACGGTGAGGGGCGGACCGGACCCGCAGGAGTCCACGGTGACGGCGGCGTAACCTAGCCGGAGACCGGTTACGGCTCCGCTCAAGGTGTCAACTGAGGCTACGGTGGGGTCTCCGGCGTCCTCGAAGAAGATGCAGTCTTGTTCCTCTTCGGTCAGAGGCTGGACGGTCCCGTTGTTCATGCGGCCCATGGGCTCGATGAGTTTGGTCTCGTTGAGTTCCAGGGTGATTTGTTTCTGTTCGGGCGAGAGCGCCGGTTGCCACAGTTGGTGGGCCGTGTCTCCCGGTATTTAACGACAATTAACTTTGCCGGCGCATTGCCTCACCCAAACCGTTACTCTACGAGAGTGGTTGCCTCAAATAAAATGTTACCGAAAACTCGGGAGGCGGCCACATGGGCGGAGGCGTCAGCAGGATGGCGAAGCAGGAAATTGTGGCGACGATCAGGGATCGATACCAACAGTCTTCAAAGAAGGAGAAAAGCTGGATTCTCGACGAGTTCATGGTAGTGACCGGCCACCACCGCAAGCATGGCATCAGGTTGCTGGCGCAAACCGGCTACGACCCAGGGAAATCACCGGTAGTGACGGGCCGACGGATCTGTGACGAGGCCGTCCGCGAGACGGTGATCGTGATTTGGGAGGCTGCCGACCGGATCTGCGGCAAACGGCTGAAGGCGGCGCTGCCCAACTTGGTGGAGTCGATGGAGCGACATGGGCATCTGGATCTGGATCACCAGGTGCGCCGGCGACTGCTGGCGGCCAGCGCGTCCACCCTGGACCGTCTGCTCAAACCCATCAGAGCCACTGCGGGCAGCCGCCGGAAACGCCGGAAGCGGCCGTCGACGGGAGGCCAGGTACCGGTGCGTACCTTCGCAGACTGGAACAAGCCACCGCCGGGGTTCCTGGAGATTGACTTCGTGATGCACTGTGGCGGGCCGCTATCGGGGTCCTTCATCCACAGCCTGGTGGCAGCCGGACGTCTGCACCGGTTGGACCGAAGCCGTACCGCTGCTGGCCCGCTAGCAGTCCCTGGTAGTGGAAGGGCTGGAAGCCATCGGG
Source organism: Dehalococcoidia bacterium (assembly GCA_965220625.1). Classification (GTDB taxonomy): domain Bacteria; phylum Chloroflexota; class Dehalococcoidia; order Lucifugimonadales; family UBA3495; genus VXOI01. Next base: position 468,543 of record CBDCQN010000001.1, on the reverse strand, counting down.
CGGCTACTACCTTTCCCCATAAGAGGCATTGACTCGGACAACGACAGCGCCTTCATCAACGAGACGCTGATACGTTTGGTGCAACAAACGGGGGATCGAGTTCACTCGCTCCCGAGCGTACCGTAAGAACGACCAGGCCTGGATTGAGCAGAAGAACGGAGCTGTCGTGCGCCGCTTCGTCGGCTATGACCGCTACTCCGGCCCGGTGGCTGGCCAAACTATGGCCCATCTGTATGGTGCGGTGCGCCTGTATGTGAACTACTTCCAGCCCTCGTTCAAGCTGGTGGAAAAGACCCGGGACGGCGCCAGCGTGGTCAAGCGCTACAGCCCGCCGGCCACGCCCTGCGACCGGCTGATGCAGCACGACACGGTCAGTGCCAAGTTGATGGCAAAGCTGAGCGAATTTCGGGCCGGACTGGACCCAGTAGCATTGCTGCACACCATCAGGGAAGCTCAATCGGCGCTGGTGGCTGTCACCTCTCCGGACTTCAGTGAGACTCCCCACGGGGAGAGCCTGGACCGGTTCCTCGCTGGGCTACCCAGTCTGTGGCGTTAGGGCGAGGCGCGCCCTACTCATACGGCGAGGGTACGCGCTCCACGCCATTGGCGAACTCGAGAGGATCCCTTCGAGGGAGTATGGTGCGACGTGCTGCTCTGGTTGCAGGACGACCCGGACGCTACCGCCAAGGCGTTGCTGGAACGCCTCCAGTCCAACTACCCCGACCGCTTCACCGACGCCCAACTACGCACACTGCAGCGTAGAGTGCAGCAATGGCGCGGCATCATGGCTAAAAAGCTGGTCTACGCTGCGGCCGGTGAACCCAGGCCGGAGATCCATGAAATACCGGAATTAGCGCTGGTTGGAGCGGACCCCCAGGTGCTAAAGTTTCGGTAACATTTCTCAGTGAGGCAACACGCCGGCAGAAGTAGTTGACGCTGAACACGGTGAGCGTAGGCTAGTGACACACGGGAATTCGGGGCCCCGGAGGGCAGTAGCACGTGGGATTGGAGCTTGCGTAGGCTAGTGACACGTCGAATTGTGGCAGGTGGAAGCCATGCCGGATTTGGCTGTCCCCAGGTGTCCTGGAGCCTGAGTAGGTTAGTAGCACCTTCGATTCAAGCCTGTGTAGGTTAGTAGCACGCCGGAATTTGAGTTTCCTCCGGGACTGGCGGTCCGGTCGCCGGCTGTCTGCCGGCTCTGAGTGGACCCGGCGTAGGCGGGTAACGCTCCTGGTCTGGGCTTGTGTAGGTTAGTGGCACATGTGGTTTGAGCCTGTCGTAGGATAGTAGCACCTGCGATTTCAGCTTCCGGCAGGCTCAAATCTGCTCTTGCGTAGGCTGGTAGCTCGTTCGATTTGAGCCCCGTAGGATGGTAGCACCTGCGATTCGAGTTCTTGGAGGACGGTTGGTGCGTTGGGTCAGGCCTTCTGCTGGCTCGGCGCGGGTCTGGCGTAGGATAGTGACACATCCGGTTGAAACTGGGCGTAGGATAGTGACACATCCGAGCTTTGCTCGGGTTTTCTCCGTTTCACCGGCTGTGGTTGGGCCGGTGGACTTGGATTTCACGCCTGCGGGCTCCCCGGGATGGCGTGTCGAAAAGCCCAACGTTGAGGTTGCGGTGTCTCCCGTTTTGGAGAGCGTAGCTTAGTAGTACGGCGTTTGCTGCCTTGGCTTGGGGGTTGACGGCAGGTCACGTTGGACCCCAGTTTGGGGGAGACCAGTCAGGTCCCCAGTTTTCGGGTGGCATGATCCGCACTCCCGGCCTGCCGTTGGCAGCTTTGAGTCCGGATTCCAGAGTGATGACTTCGTCTTCCGCCATTTTTTCGAACGCCTTCCTGGCGGCTATCTTTGCGGCCCTGGAATGGTCCGTTCCGGTGGCGTTCACCATCCTCATCAGGTCGTACTCGCTCAGGACCGGATATCTGCTTGCCGCCGGGTTGGGTTCTCTCTCCCCGAGCGGCACGGCCTTTGGGTGGGACCACCTGCGGACCGGCTGGCCGTCCCGGTCGGCGATCTTCCGTCCCTTGGAATCGAGGAGACTTCCCTCGGCGTCCCTGAGGACAGAGGGGCGGGTGGCTTGGATGACCTTGCCGGCGTGCGTGCCGAACTCGTCCCACATGTATGCTGCGGCGAGGTATGCCCGGTACAGGGCGGCCGACTGGACTCCGTAGCGCCGGAGCACCACCCGGTGTACCAGCGGCCCCCGGCCGCTGCCCGGAGGAAGTTCGATCTCCATTACAATCTCGTCGTCCGGGGTGCCTGGGTAGTTTCTCACGAGGACGGCGGCCCAGTAGCCGCCCCTCCATGGAATCAGGGAGTTGTTGACTGCGGTGAGGGCCCGGTTCAGGTGCTCCATATGACGGACGGGCCTGAAGGTCCCATTTGGCCACAGCCAGTCGATGATCTCCCGGGTGTTGATCACCATGCGGCCGGCGTAGTCACGTTGGGAGAGGGATATGGACATTATGGACTCGATCCATACCCTCATGGAGAGGGGCGCTCCGTGTCCTCCGGACTTGGCGGGCAGATTGGTGTGATCGTAAAGAAGCAACAGTGGGGGAACGACCATTGCGTCGTCGACGGGGTCCAGTCCGGGCAGGTACGTGGTGACGTAGCCGTTGATGTCGTCCCGGGACGTGAATCGCTCGGGCGGAAAGTCCGGGGGCTGGTAGCCGTCCATGTGGACGAGGCCGACGCCGTGGCTGACCGCGTGGGCCATGAGGTCGGCGTTGTCCTTGGCGTTGTCGCGGGCGATGTGGAACATCGTCTGGTCCTTGTTCTCCAGGGCTTGGAAGATGTTCTCGAGGTGGACGTCCCGGACCGCTTCGGAGAGGTATTCGAGCCCGTCCGCGGTTTTCGGGTCATCGTGCCCCATGGACCTGATGGCGTTGTCCAAGACGGAGAAGTTGGTCTCCATCCGGACCTCGGCCAGCTGTGCTGCCCGTTCGGGGTCCTGGTCGAGGAGGTGCTTCAAATCGGCGTCGAGCTCGAGGGTGGTCTGGTCGCCCACGGCGTAGGAGTTGGCGTATTCCAGGGCCCGGTCCATGTTCTCGACGGTGAATCCAGGGGCGTGGAGGCTGCCGGTGAGCGCCCGGACGAACTTGTCCTTCTCGGCGTCCACGAGCTTCTGCATCTCCAGCGGGTCGACGTCGGTATCGAGTTCGGCCTCTGCGACGATGGCCCGGTAGCCCGACGGTTCCCACACCTCCTTGTCGCCCCCGTGGCCCGTGCCGGTCCCTCCGTCGCCGGATCTGACGTTGGTGTTGGCGTAGTCGGCGATTTCGATCAGCCGGACGGCGTAGCCGCTCTGTTCCTGGATGCGGCCGTATTGCTCCAGGCTGTTGACCTGGAAGTGGAGCTCTGCGGAGCCGTCCGCCTTTTCGAGTATCCTGTAGTCGCTGATACCCTCGGTCTCAAGGGTCTGGATGAGCTTGGAATCGAACCTGGCGTCGGTCTTGGCCTCGGTCAGGTCGATCTCCTTGTACATGGGGTTGAAGAGGGTCTGGGCCACCAGCTGGGCCGCCTCGTGGCGGTCCTCCGGGGTCACGAAGTCCATCTGGTTGAAGGCTTCGACGGTGTGTTCGAGGACCTGCTTGCGCTCGTACTTCTGGAAGTCCGTGAGGTTCCGCTCTGAGGAGAAGGCGCTGGCGGCCTTTTCGTCCCGGGCCTCGAGGTTGTTCAGGAACTCTTCCTGGCGGGTGGTGCGCCAACTCTCGTTGCCCTTCTTGGCCCAGTCGGTCTGGGCTTGGCCTTCGACGTCGCCCTCGGTCTGGTGCTCGGCCTGCTGGTTGTTGTAGTAGGCTGTCTGGGAACGTTCCCGGTGGTTTGTATCGCTGTTTCGGGCCATTTCGGTTGTCCTCCTTGGCCGGGTGATTAGGATTCCGTCGTCTATTTTCTCACCGCGTCCAGCCCCTCTGGGGGCTTTTTGGCGTTAAGGGGGCTACGAATTCCGGAGAAAACAGGGTACGGCGTATCTGGCGGGTTGTAGTAAATTAGATGCTTTTCCGGGTGGTCGGGTGCAGTTTTACGTTAAGCGGAGGTTGCGGAGCCGTTGTATCGTTAGGGGAGTTGATTCAAGGGGAGGTCGCGGGGATGGTTTCGAAGCGTCTGGGAGAGGACGGTCACAGGCGTCTCCGGGCCTTGGCCGAGCGGTTTGGGCGGGGGAACCTGGCCGCGAGGCTGGGGTTGTCGGAGGAAGGCTTGGACTCGACACTGTCCGGCTATTATGACATGTCGGAAGAGGGGGTCACCAATCTGGGCCTGCTGATAAACGCGTTGGAGTGCGTGCCTGCCGAGGCCCGGGGGTCGCCCGGCGAAGAGGGGTTGTACAAGCTGGCGGACGAGGACGATGTGGACTCGGATGAAAAGGGCGCCCTGGACGGGGTCGTGGACGCCGGGCCGGCCTGGATTGTCGAGGAGCACGTTGGGGACGAGTCGGCGGATGATGAGGGGGAGTGGAGCGCCGGGGAGTTCGGCGGGGTTTCCGGGCTGCGTGAGGACACCTCGTTGCCGGACCGGGAGCTGGCTGAGGTCATGAAGCAGGACATGGGGGTTGTCACCGAGGCCGGGGCGAGGACCCTGGAGAGGATCGCCGTTGAGTCGGAGCGGTCGGAGAACCCGCCGGTAGGGGCTCCGGCGGGGGCGGGTCCGGGAAGTGCTCCGGCGGGGGCTGTGCCGGGAGCGGGCCAGGTCATGGGGGTGGACGATCATCCGATTATGCGGAACGGCTTGCGGGATACGCTGGAAGCGTCGGGCCGCTTCGAGGTGGTGGGACAGGCCGAGGATGGAGAGGAGGCGGTGAAGACCGTCGAAGAGATCGACCCGCAGGTCATCGTCATGGACGTGATGATGCCGAACAAGGACGGCATCGACGCCTGCCGGGACATCATGGAGCTTCTGCCCGAGACGCGGGTGCTGATGCTGACGGCCTCGACCGTGGAGGATGCGGTGATCGAGGCGGTCGCCGCCGGCGCGACGGGCTACCTTCAGAAGTACTCGCGGCCGGAGGAACTGGTGGAGGCCGTTCTGGACGTGGCAAGAGGTCGGCTGCGCATACCCGGCAAGGTGGTGCGGGAGGTCTTCGCCTTAGTCCGCGGCGACCCTGACGCTGTTCGCCGGCGGCAGGTCGTACACCGAGATCGCCGAGGCGAGGGGGAACAGCGCCGTGACCGTCCGCAACACCCTCTACCGCATACAGGAGAAGCTGGGCATCGGGGAGGAAACAGGAGCTCGTGATCTGGGCCGTGCGCAACGGCCTCGTGGACGATGTGGTGGTGGGCAATGGCCCCCCGCCGGAACCGGAGGCGCAATGACCCGCGACGGGCTGATTCGAGGGGCTCGGGACGCCAAGATGGATCGGGCAGCTCGGGTCCGGTGCGGGCCATGGTGAGGAGGCTGCGCCGCAAGCTTGGCTACAATGGGAGCATCCCAAGGCACTTCTTTACGGAGCCCCGCGACGGCCGCTTGAAAGGGCTCGAAACTATCATTCGGGCCGTCCCAGGCCTCCAAGCCAAAGCTCGAAGATGGTACTTGTTTCAGTGCACGGTGGTGGGCCTGGATGGACTCGAACCAACGACCTCGATCCTACCAGAACCCCAGGCGTCACGATCCGGTTCTTTCGCTTGCCCGGTCTAGCAGTCTCACAAACCTCGACAGTCCGATCAATTTCGTCGGAAGCGCCGCCCCAAATACAGAGGGGTCGTTGAGCCGCCACGACCACGCTGCCAAAGGCTATGGTAATCGCCGCTCAAGTATGATCATCATTTTCCTGCGATTTCCCCCTCGTCTGGGACACTTACTCCGATGCCGGGCCAGTCTTCGGGATCAGGACGCCTGTCCACACTCGCAACATAGTCCGCCCATTTCTGCATCAGTCCTATCCGGGCGTCGAAGAAATCTGTCCTCTTGTAGGCCCGCCGGGTCTTGCTCCTCTCCCGGTGGGCCAGGGCAGCGTCGGCGGCCGAGGAGAACAGGCTCATCCGTTCCTCAGCCCAGTCTGTGAAAGAGCTCCGGAACCCGTGCGGGACGGCGGGGATGCCGAGCCGGCGCAGCAGGACGTTATAGGTCATGTCGGAAACTGCGCCGCCTCCAGGCCTGGAGGGGAAAACCAGACCGTCCGGTCCGGATATCGCCCAGGCTTCGTTCAGGATCTCCATCGCCCTGTCGGACAACGGGACCCGGTGGGGGCGCCGCGCCTTCATCTTGAGGGCGGAAATCTCCCATGTGCGCCTGTCCCGGCGAATCTCACCCCAATTGGCGTTGCGCACCTCCCCCGAGCGCGCCGCGGTCAGCACCAGGAACTCAAACGCCAGCTTGGTCAGCAGGTTGGCGGTGGATTCCCGCACCTGTACAATCGCCCAGCCCACTTGGTCATACGGCAGGGCCGGATGGTGATTTTCTTCCCGCTTGAACGCAGGTAGAACCCTCAGCAGGGCTCTGCCTGCCGGGTTGTCCAGCCGGAAGCCATGGCTGACCGACCAATCCATCACGGTTTCCATACGCTGGCGCACCCTGCTGGCGGTCTCGGGCTTGGCGACCCAGATGGGTTCGAGCGCCGCCAGCGCATCGGACGGGGTGATCTCGTCGACAGCCTTCTCCCCCATGAATGGGAAGGCATAGGTCCTGAGGGTTGAGTCCCACTGGGCGGCGTGCTTCGGGTTGCTCCAAGCGGGGCGGCGCAACTCGATCACTCGGGCGGCTGCTTCGGCGAATGTGGGGACGGAAGGCGTGGGGGTGCGAACGACATCCTTGGCACGCCTCTTCTCGGCCAGAGGGTCCCGGCCTTCGGAGACAGCGGAGCGGTTGGCGGCAGCCATAGAACGGGCTTGGGCCAGGCTCACGGCGGGATATGACCCCAGGCCGATGTCCCGGCGCCTAGCGTTGATTACGATTCGCTGGACCCAGGACTTGGTGCCTGAGGGAGCGACGTGAAGGTAGAGACCGTCTCCGTCGCCGTGTCTGCCGGGTTCGCCGAGGGCCCTGACTGAAAGAGCGGTGAGCTTCGCCATATTCCACTTTTCCCACATAATTTCCCACACTATTGGCGGGACGTAGTGGGATATTACGGCGGTTTACGGGAATACTCAAGACCAGTGTATCAGTAGTTTAGATACGAGCGGCCGACAAATGATACTGTATGGGACGTATTGGAACATTGTGGTGGCGGAGAGGGCGTCCGCCAACATTAGGCTTTGACAGTATCATCATTAGCCTCTAAAATGGCGATTGTAGATATAGATAGTCTCAATGACCTTCTCGTTTAGTCCAGAGTCGTAAGGGTTAGTCCAGTACTTATAGGTACACGCATTGGTACACAGGAGGTTCGAATGCCGATGAAAAAATCAAACTCACTGTCACCCGCATTCGTCCGTACCGTTGGCGCCCGCGGCGCCTACTCCGACGGCAATGGTTTGACGCTCCGGGTAGACAAGTCGGGGAAACGTTGGGTCCAACGAGTTACCATCGCCGGCAGACGCCACAATATGGGTCTGGGGGGGTATCCAGTAGTCCCCTTGGCCAAAGCTCGGGAATGGGCCTTTATTAATGCTCAAGCGATCCGTGAAGGCCGAAATCCAATTTCTGAAAGGCGCCAAGCTCGCGAAGAGGCACGCAAGCAGGAAAAGCCCACATTCTCTGAAGCAGCCAGAATGGTCATTGACGAAAGACGAAATACTTGGAGGAACGTCAAGCACCGAGCCCAGTGGAGCAGTACTCTGGAAACCTACGCATACCCCATTATAGGCAAAATGCTTGTGGATGAGGTGAAGACCGACCACATCCTGAGAATTCTCTCTCCAATTTGGAACGATAAGCATGAAACCGCTACCAGGGTCAGGCAACGCATGGATACAATCTTTGCCTGGGTGAAGGCCAAGGGTTGGCGACAGGACAATCCCGCTGAGAGGTCAATCACTGAGGCATTGCCGAAGGTCAAGCGGCGAAGGAAGCACCACAAAGCCCTTGCTCATGCCGAAGTCCCAGCCGCGGTAAGTAAAGTACGCGAGTGCAGCGCAGATCTATCAACCAAGCTCTGTTTTGAATTCTTGGTCCTTACAGCCGCCAGATCAGGTGAAGCCCGCCAAGCCCGATGGGAAGAGATTGACTGGAAGGAACTTTCCTGGACAATTCCTCCTTCACGGATGAAGGCCGACCGGGAGCACAAGGTTCCCCTGTCTCTAAGAGCCGTAGATATCCTTCAAACTGCTAAAGAAACATGTGGTGAGAACGAACTGATTTTCCCCTCGTCTCGAAAAGGCAAGCCGCTGTCCGACATGACCCTGTTGAGGCTGTTGCAGAGGTTGGAGATTCCGTGTGTTGTGCACGGATTCAGGTCCAGCTTCGTTACATGGTTTCTGGAAACTGAAGACGAACTGAGAGAAGTGCGAAAGACAGCGTTGGCTCATGATGCGGATGATGACGATACTGAAATGGCCTACATTCGTACTCAGCTCTATGAGAAACGGAAGCCAGTGATGGAACGCTGGGCGCGGTTCCTGACCACAGATAACGGCAACAGATAAACAGGCAGGATGCCGCCTGCCTCGCGATAATCGTCCCAGCATGCGGTCCAGTTCGTTTTACGCGATCTGGGTGGCATTCTTGCGTAGCCGAGAGCAGCAGAGTCGCGCTCCTTGATCCACCTTACCTGTGTCAACGCCGACGGAGAAATGACCCGGTATCGCCGATGGTGATCTGACCCACCAGGTTCCGGTTCTCCTTACCGCCGATCTGGAATTGACCCACCTCCTGCTTGTTGGTTCTCAGGGTCGCCAAGCTAAAACTGACCCACCCAGGTAATGTCCAGCGACTTCGTCAGTCGGGATAGTTGTCGTTGCCCTTCGCAGGTGTTGCTCCCAGCAGTTGATGCGAAGGGAACAGCCCCGCCTGCCGTTTCTCTCTGAGCCTGAAGCTCTCCCCCCGGATGTTCAGCACATGGCTGTGGTGGAGCAGCCGGTCCAGCACCGCTGAGGCAATGACGGTGTCGCCCAAAAGCTCGTCCCACTCGCCAAAGCCTTTGTTGGCCGTCAGGATGATGTTGCCCCGCTCGTACCTGGCCGATACCAGCGTGAAGAAGGCGGTGGCCGACTCCCGGTCGTAGGGCCAGATGCCGAACTCGTCCACGATAAGGACATTGGGGGCGAGATACACCTTCATGCGCCGGTCCAGGTTGTGCTCGTTCCGTGCCTTCCTGAGATCTTCCATCAGGTCGTAGGCGCGGACGAAGTAGGCCTCAGGGCCATCGAGAATGGCCCTGAGGCCGCCGACAGCAACGCGTGCGGTGTGGAGATCTCCCCCGCGGACGCGAACCCCGCCACGGCGGGCCACCAGGTCGACCTAGCAGACGACGGCGCGGTGGTGGCAGTGACGGTCACCGCCGCGGACTGCGCCACCACCGGGACCTACACGCTCACCGTGAGCCTCGGCGGAATCCGGCCTGCGGCCGCACGGCGGCTTACCAGACCCCTAAGCCCGAATCCACCGAAAGTCTGGCATTGGGGCTGTGGTATGCAGAGATTACCGGGATGGGAGGATCAATGATTCCAGTCATTGGCCGAGGGACAGGGCCAATGGTGCCCCTAAGTGGCCTTGGGGAATCCATGTTGTGGGACGACGGTCAGCAGAGGATCCTCGCCGACTTGGTTGGCGCGAGTTGGGGGGAGACCTTCGATTGTTTGGTGGGAGAGGCGGTTTCCTTGGTTGGAATGGAGTCAAGCGGGCAGTGGCAGGGCGCGCAGCCGTACCAGAGCAGAGACAAACCTGGTTTCCCAGGGCCAGCGCCGGGGCAGGTGCAGGATGAGGCGGCGCGTTGAGCGGGTGATGCGTCCCACCAGGGAGAAGAAGCGTCGCCGGAGGGTCTTGGTGGTCACGGCCGGCTGGTCCAGACCGATCCGGGCCGTCCAGCGGGCCAGGTTGTAGGCCATGACCTGCACTGCCAGCCAGGCTCCGTTGGCAGGAAATCGCCCCGAGGGGAGATGGTTGAGGCCGACGCCGTACTTCAGGTCCCGGATGGCGTTCTCGACCTCGGCGTGGCGGCGGTGGTCGGCCTCCAGTTCCAGGGCATCCCCCTCCCGGTCGGTGATCATGGCGTGATAGCTGTAGTTGGCGAACAACGCGAGTTGAGAGCCGGGGGTGGGTTTCACCCTCCGGACGATGAGACGCACCGGCGCGGCATCGGGCTCGCTCTGGAAAGGTGTGTATTCAGCCTCGGCCACATCGGCGGCGCCCTCCATCCAGTAAGGGATGGGCTTCCAGTCCGGCTCCGGTATGGCCTCTATCAAATTTCGCAGGCTCTGGTGCTGGCGTACGGTGATGGAGAAGCGGACATCCGTCTTGCGGCAGACCTGGACTACGGCGTGGGTATAGAAACCGCTGTCGGCCCGCACTGTGAGCTGGCCCTTGGCCCCGGCGTAGCTTACCCGTCCCAGAGTTTCACGCAGAAAATGGGCCGCTCCCCGGGCGGTGTTGGCCCGTCCCTCCCGGAGACGGGCCATCAGCACCTCTCCGGTGCCGGCGGCCACAGCCAGCAAAGGGTGATAGCCCCGCTGACCGGTGTAGCCGTGATGGCGGGCACCCTCCTTGGCCAGACCATAGGTCTCGCAGATGGTGGAGTCCAGGTCGATGGTCAACGGCCCATCGCCGGGTCCGGTCCCGGCGGCCCAGGACCTAGCCAGCAACTCGCGGCTGACCCGGTCCAGTTGCCTCACGTGGCCCCAGCGGAAGCTGCGCAGAAAGGTTCCCAGGGTGGACGGGGCCTTGACCTTGCAGCCCAGCACCCGCCCGGTGCTGCCGGAACGCAGCGCGTCGGCATCGTCGATGCAGTCGCCACCGGCCAGGGCGGAGGCCACCAGGGTCAGCAGCTTGTCGCCGGTGTTGGCCCGGCCCGGGGCGTTACCCAGGTCGAGGTACCGGTCAACCAACCGGGACAGACCCAGGCGGAGGGCCAGGGTAGCGGGCAACAACAGCCCGGCATTGGCCACCAGGCGGTGGTCGTCGAAGGTGACGTGGATGCGGTCGGGGGACTCAAGTGGTAGCATCTAAAGGGTGCTCCTTTTCCGGGGTTGGTTTTCTGAGCAAAAACCATTATCCCAGATACGCGGGAGCACCTTTTCACGTTTTCAGGACACCTTTAATCCCCACTCCTTCGGTGGATTCGGGCTAAGTAACTATCTCAAATCAGGATTGGTCTGAAAGGGAGAACACATAGGCGGTTGGGTTAAGCTGGGGGAAACTTGGGTGGTGGTGGATGGGAAAGGGCGAGAGTCTGCCCACGATATGGGAAATACCCGATGATCTGTGGGAACGAATTGAACCGGTGATTTTGGAGTTGGACCCGCCCAAGGCGAAGGGGCGCAAACGAGTGAACCAGCGGAAGATGCTGGAAGGGGTCATCTTCCGTATGCGTAGCTCCTGCCAATGGAACCATTTGCCCAGGGAGCTGGGGGATGACAGCACCATCCACCGGACCTTCCAACGTTGGGTAGAGGGTGGGGTGCTGGAGCGTATCTGGGCCGTCCTGATCGAAGAATGCCGGGAGTTGGACAGCGTAGATTGGGAATGGCAGTCCGCTGATTGCTCGATGGGAAAAGCGCGTTTTGGGGGGGCGCTATTGGACGCAACCCCACGGATCGGGGCAAGGCTGGGAGCAAGAAAAGCATCCTGGTCGACGGGGACGGCGGACCACTGAGCGTGGTGGTGGCTGGAGCCAATGTCCACGATACGAAACTCCTCAGGCCGACGCTGGAGAGCATCGTGGTGGAACGGACGGAAAGTACCCAAAACCTGTGCCTGGACAAGGGGTATGACAATCCCACCGGCCACGGGACCGTCGCCGACGCCGGATACCAGCCGCATATTCGGCGAATTGGCGAGGAGAAATTGGACCAATGGGGCGAGAAGACCCACCCGGCCCGGCGGTGGGTGGTGGAACGCACCCTGGGCTGGCTGTCCAAGTGCCGGGCGATACTGGTGCGCTACGACAAGAAGCCATCCAATTACCTGGGTCTGCTCCAACTGGCTTGTGCCCTTATCTGGTACCGCCGTCAATGGAGCCTCGCTAATTTGAGATAGTTACTAATACTACAGTCGCAGATTAGAAACGGATAGAATTGGGGCAATCAGCGGGTGGTGAGGTGAGGCTGTGGTTGTTGTGAGGGATGAGGTTGCGGAAGTGGCTCGGTGGGCCGAGGGCATCGAGCGGGTACACGAGTGCATCGGTGGACGGTTCCGGCGTCCGGAGCCGCGGCGGCGGGCGCTGGACTATCTGAAGGGGTTGCTCAGCCCGGTGGAGCGCAAGAACGGCTGGCAATTGGCGGAGCGGGCAGGCGACGCCACTCCCGATGGGGTGCAGCGCCTGTTGTACAACTACCAGTGGGACGCGGACCTGGTTCGCGATGACTTGAGGAGCTACGTGATCGAGCATCTGGCCGACGCTGCGGCAGTTCTGGCGGTGGACGAGACCGGATTCCTCAAGAAAGGAGACAAGTCGGTTGGGGTGCAGCGTCAGTACAGCGGTACGGCAGGGCGGATCGAGAACAGTCAGATTGGCGTATTCTTGGCCTATGCCAGTGCCAGGGGGAGGACGCTGCTGGACCGGGAGTTGTACCTGCCCCAGGTGTGGGCGGAGGACTTGGAGCGCCGGCGGGAGGCCGGTGTGCCGGAGAGTGTCGGCTTTCGGACCAAGCCGCAACTGGCGCAGCTGATGCTGGAGCGGGCGGTTGAGTCGGGAGTGCCCTTCGGCTGGGTGGCCGGGGACGAGGTCTACGGCAACGACCGCAACCTGCGGCTGTGGCTGGAGCGAGAGGGCGTTCCCCACGTGCTGGCCATCAAACGCAGCGAGAAGCTATGGGCTTTGACGGACAGGGGGCCGCGACAGGTGAGGGCCGACCGTCTGGCCTCAGGGGTTGAGGAATGCGCTTGGGTGAGGTGCAGCGCCGGGGACGGAGCCAAGGGACCACGGATCTACGACTGGGCCACTGTGGAAATACGTCCCCTGAGGGAGCCTGGCAAGGGCTATTGGCTGCTGGCCCGGCGCAGTCTGGCCAACCCGGGGGAGCTGGCCTACTACGTCTGTTACGGCCCGGCGGGAACGACCCTGGAGGAAGGGGCGAGGGTGGCCGGGACCCGGTGGGCCATAGAGGAGTGCTTCGAGGAGGCCAAGGGACAGGTGGGGCTGGACCAGTATGAAGTGCGGAGGTGGGACGGCTGGTACCGGCACATCACGTTGGCGATGTTGGCCCACGCGTATCTGTCCGTGATCAAGCATCAGGCCATGGAACAGGGAGAAAGGGGGGCTACTACGGCCCGGATGAAGAGCTGATTCCCATGACAGTGCCGGAAGTGCGCCGACTGCTCACCCGCCTCGTATGGACGGAGAACCAACTGCCTGATTTCATCCTGTATTGGTCGTGGTGGAGACGACGCCACCAAGCCAGAGCCCGGCGTTGCCATTACCAACGACGACTTTCTAATCTGCGACTGTAGTACTAAGCGCCTGGCCGAGAAACAGATCTCGAAGCCCCCCGCTGGCTCTATCCGGATTTCAACGCAGATGAATTCATCTGGGGCCGGGCGAGAGAAGATGCTACGGCGAATCAGTGCTTGGGAAACAGGGCGGCGGTGCAGGAAGGAGTCAGAAACTTCATCGCCGGTCTCCCTGACCGGAAAGACGATGTGAAACGGCGCTGCTGGGCGGTTCAGGAGTCAAGGGCGGAGGCACTTCTTTGGGACACTCGCCCCAACTCCCAGCAAATGCACACCTCACCTTGACCTTGGTTTAGGAGGATGTAGGGGGAAGCTGACTAATTTTCGGATATCGGAAAGCTGGCAGAGCGTTCAGCGGTTGAGAGGCCATTGGCTTCCTTGTACGCATCATCGATTACACCCAGGATAGCGTCTAAGTCGGAAGGATTTAACCTGGACAATTTCCGGTGACGAACGCCGCTCGACTTAGCCGGACCGATTAGTTCTCCTATTCTCTTGAACGAAACGGGAGCAGAGTCTTCCCACTCCGGCCAAAAGCTGATTTCTCCCGTGCCACCGCGGTAGAGGTGACTGCTGAACGAAACCAGAAATAGATTCTTCTCTAGCATCAGCAAATCCAGCCTGGTGTAGTCTCCTTTGCCATTGATGAAAGTTGAAAGTTGGACAAGCCCACTGTCCCGCAGCTTGAGCGCGGAATCATAAAGTTGCCTCAAGCCCGGTTGAAACTGTTCCTGGGCTAGTCTGATACGCTCATTGAACGGTTCTCCACCCGATATGTGTTGAGCTCTGGCCGGATTCGCTGACCTTGTTTCCCGTTCCTTGTCCCCCAGCTTCGTTCGATAGTCGGAAGCTTCTGGCAACGGGACTATTACGCTTGTTTCAATCAGGACTTCATCAACATTCCGGTGAGGTTGAAGGCGGATGCACTTGATTTCGGGCCCTGTACCCTGCAGCCACGAATCGTTCAGCCACAAAACGCAAGTCGTCAATTCTTTGCCAAAGTTTTCAGAGACCAGGATTATTCGGGGCATTTCGGTGTGGATCGCCTGGTTGTCCAGTTCCGCCATATCCAAATGTTCCCGGAGACGAGTTTCGGCTGCGTCCTCTTCAACAGGATCGCCTCCCGGTTCATTGGCGCGCTTTTCCAGGTAGACCTGAAAAGTATCTACGGTCTGCTGGAGGGTCATGTTGGCGACCATTGCAGCGTATCGGACCGCCTGCAAGTCCATGTGCTGTCCCGTGTCTCCTCGTTTCAACTCAACAACTACCAGGTGACCTTGGGCGTCCAGGCCCAAAAGGTCTATCCTGCGGTTGGAATCCTCCCAGTTTCCGAATTCTTCAGAGATTATTAACAACCCTTCTTCCAGAACATCCGACTTGTCCCGCAGCAACCGCTGCAAGTCCGCCCGTTCCAAGACCCCTTGTTCACCGAAGGATGTCGGAGCAACCTCGACCAACTCCTTCTTGTCCCCCGACATTTTGTAGATAGCCATTCAAGCCTTCCAGCGTTGTCCGAATTAGCGTCATTATCTCTGGCCGGAGCGAGAACGCAAGGTCATCCACCACCGGGCATACGGAGGCATGGCCAAGATGGCCAAGATGGCGAAGCAGGAACTTGTGGCGACGATCAAGGACCGATAACGGTAAACATCCAACAGGTGCGAAGGCAGAATCCTCAATTCTTCCCCTGAGGCTCTGGCCACGCCGCACCAGGAGCGCAGGGCCTGTGACTAAGCAGCCAATGCCACTGACCAGGCCCGAAATCGAGTACTCTGGAGGGCATCTTATAGTGCACGATAATTGCACTTATCGTGCATCGTAGAATGGATTTCCGGACCCCCGAACAAGCCGACCCGAGAAGGTTGAGATGACCGCCACCGGGTGCCCCCTCTGCGACTGCCCCGAGCCCTGTGGTTGCTACGCCGAGGGCTATGATGCCGGCCGGGCCCTTCGAGCTGGTGGAGGCCTGGGCCCTGGAGGACCAAGACAACTGGCACTGAAACGGAGACCGTTTCCAGGGAAATGCCGAAGCTCATCCTGGTGCCTCTGGAGGAAGCGCCCAAGACACCGGCGGCAGACGTTGGCCACCGCGCGCATGCGCCTGGCGGTCATCGCCGCGGCCCACCGCCTGGGCGGAAACCCGGACCAGCCGTCGCGTCCCCTTGTGAAGACCACGGCGCGGATCCAGCGTGTCCACTAGGGCAAGCGCCAGCGCGCCAAGCAGACCGAGGCCCAGGCCGCGGTGCGTGTCTTGGTGAACCTGGGGCCCCCAGCAGGTGATGCAGGACGGGTTGCTCCGGCGCTCTGGTGGGGCGACGTCGAGGTCCACGAGGCCGGTTCAGGCCGGCTGCACGTCGTGAGATCCAAGAACGAGGCGTCCGAGGAAGCAGCGCTCTACCTGGGCCCGGCGGCCGTGGAGGCCCTGCTGGCAATCCGGCCCCATGAGGCGGTAATCGACCCGGGCGCCAGCGTGTTCGGGCTGCCGGTCGGCCAGATATCCCGGAGGATCAAGGTGGCGACGAAGATGGCAGGCCTGGGCGACGGCTTCAGCGCTCACTCGCCCAAGGCCGCGGACCAAGTGATTTCGCCGGTGGTCCAGACGTGGAGACCGCGGTTCGGACAACCGGTCTTCTGACCGCCGGACGCAACCCGGGGGCAGAACGGACCCCGTCCGCCAATTGTTGACGACCGGAGGCAACAACATTGCTTTCGAAGGGCAATTACCCCCGTCCGCTGGACTGTGGCTTAGGCCCTCTCTCCCGGGCGATCTTTTTTGCCTGAATGTCCACAACGATCAGTGGCGGGAAACGCCCGGTTTTCGCCACTGGCGAAAATGCTGACAGTTGCTTCTTGTGCCCCCCTGGCGAAAAAGGGTAGGATGGGGATATGCCCACCTACGGCTACATCCGCACCAGCCGGGACCAGGAGCCCGGCCACCCCGGCAGTGATCCCCATGTCCAGCGCCGCCAGCTCGTCGAGGCCGGCGTGGACTCCGCGCAGATCTACGCCGACGTCGCGACGTCAGGGGCCAAGGACTACAACAGCCGCGACCAGTGGCACGTCCTGGACCGGCATCTCACCCAGGGCGACGTGCTGGTGGTGGCCGCCATCGACCGCCTGGGACGGCGCTACCTCGAGACTATGTGGGCGATCTATGACTTGCAGCGCCGCGGCATCAGGTTGCGGTCCCTGGCCGACAACTCAGGAACTGCGACCGCAGCGCCGAAGCTTACTGCAGATCGTGCGCCGCGGGCATCATGGCCAGCGCCCTCAACTCCCACCTCCGCGGCCGGCGCAAGGAACTTCCTCCAGAACAACGTGTAAACGGCGGCGCTAATGTGGGCCGTGCGGGCGGAAGACTGCTGAGTATCGGCGACCTAATAGTGTACCGCCTGCACCCATTCCAAGCGTCCTTGCCCATCTTAGTCCTCGATGAGAACGTGCCTGAAGGGGACTCCTTGTCGGCGCCGACAGGGCGGGAGATGCCAGCAGACAATCTGCAGGTCGCCAAGAACGTCTTGTCTGACGCTACGGCCTAAGTCCGCGCCTGATCGCCCAGCACCCGGAAGAGCTACGGGGCTCCTTGGCGGTAATTCTCCTGCCGGTGCGAGGAGCAGGATGTCCCAACCCTACCGGCAGTTCCCAGCTCCGTGGCGAGGGTCATCGAGGATCTGGTGGAGCTACTGGGGCGGACACTGGCCACCGCCAGTACGTACTTGGCCGCCATCGCCCCCAACTACCGGCTGGACGGCCAGCCTGACCCCGCCCAGCAGCCGCTGATCTGGTCCACCATGAAACGCCTTGGCCGGAATCTGGGCGTCCCAGGCGGCAGGCTGCCCCGCCCCGCTCACCGCCGAGGCCTTGGCCGCAGTGCGGGCCGCTGCCCGGGTTCTCAGGGAACACGACAACGAGAGGCACTGGCGAGAGTGAGCAGAGACGATCGAGCGCCGCACCCTGGTGGACTTGGACGAGAACCAAGTCATGCGGGACGGCTTACCTCGCCGTGCGGAGGCAGCGGCGCTCCGCTGGGGCGACGTGGAGTTCCACGCCGATAGCTCGGGGCGGCTCCGCCTGGCCCGGTCCACGACTCTGAAAGCTGACATCAGATGGTGGAGGGTACCACTCTATACTTGGGCCTCTTTGTCGTGCCGTCCCTGCTGGCCATCCGACTAAAGGATGTGATGATCGACCCTGCCACCAGCGTCTTCTACCTAATCTGCCGGATGCAGGTCGATTGGGTGTCGCTAAGTCTCTAGAGGGTTGCCCTGTTCTTGTTCAGCATCAAATCAACCTATTTGACAGTGCCTCTCCTCTGCTGTATTGGTGAAGGAAAGTCTGCTGCGAGAGACAACCAGGAGTTGAGATTAAACATGACTGGCGGCGACGCAAATGTAGGGCAACCAATTCCCATTCAATTGACCCAGCAGCAGCAGGATGTAATCAGGGCATTGCAGAGTAGAGAGAGCCGGATGTATCCGTTGAGTCAATGGTATCTTGGCGCACTCTACGTGCTAGTTAACCCTCACAATCCCGACAGATTCTCGCAAGCGGCCCAGTCCTTCCGTGAGCTCGTAGAGAAACTGCCGGAGGTACTGCTGGAAGGTGATCTTCAGATCGATTCTTACGACTTGAGGGAAAATCGGCGGCAGTTGACCACACGGATTGCCAGGGACAGGCAGCGTTACCAAGGTGGGTGGAACGGGAGATCGATTGATGAAGGATTAGCTGAGACACTCGAGAAGGCGTCCACGTACTTCGAGAAGAGCGAGCAGCCAAGCCGTAGAGAGCAAATTCTAATGTCGGTCGTGAACATTGACCCGCTAGCCGACCAGCTAGATACGGGGGTTCTGGATTCAAAGCGTGATCGAATTCTCGATGCAAGCCAGGTGTTCCAAAAAATTGCTCATCATCGCGGAATCGCGGACGAGAAAGAGTTCGCGCATTGGCAGGAAGTCTTGGAGAGAACTATCCTCGACTTGCTGGCTCCAATTACTGCCCAAGATCAACAGGAAATTCGATCCATTTTGACGCGCCCCGATCGAACTGCGTCCCATGAGGGGCGTTTACTCACGTTGCTTGAGAGGCGAGGGGCTAACTATCGGTTCTTTTTTGAACAGGCTTGTGACCCATCTTGGATTCACTTGCTCAGAGAAAAAGGGTATTTTTCTAACCCTCCGAATCTGGAAAGAGTAGCTGATAACCAGTGGAACGCACGTTATTGGTGGCCTCTCAATTACTTGTCCCGGGTGGCTCTTCAAGATCCTGACGCAGTGGTGGAAGTCATCCTCGAACTTCCCGATGTCGACAACCCAAGGATTAAGTCGCAAGTCGTGGACACAGCACGAAAGCTCTCCGGCGTCCAATCTGTCAGGCTCAAGCCGAAGGTCCTTGAAATAGGGGAAGGAGACCTTCCCTTCCTGGGCAATTGGTACAGAGAATTGTTTGTGCACTGGGTGAAGCAAGACGAGAACCAAGCTGCTCAGGAACTCGCTGAAGTGCTAGTAGGTTTCGAGCCCGATCCGCAACTTGATCAGAAACGGGAGTGGTACAAAGAGAATGGACTGGACGGAGAGCCTCCGGTTTCCCCCGTTCCCAGAGTTAGTGACTGGGAATATCGACAGATGTTCGAACAAGCGGTTGGCCCGTTAGCGGAAAGGGAGCCTCTCGCCATGGCGCGTATGCTAGCCAGTACGGTCGACAAGATGAACCAGTTGCGAACCCAGGCAAAATCCCACGACGGAACGGGTGAAGAGGACTTTTCCGAAGTCTGGTGCCGAAGGTTGAATCGCATAGATGACAACTACGAGGAGCCTAGCAATGTCCTCGTGAAGTGTCTGACCATAGCTTGCGAAAGAGTACTTGAGGCATTCCCTGACTCCTCCGCTGAATTGGACGAAATCTTGAGAGGTCGCCCTTGGAGGATTTTCAACCGATTGCGTCAGCACCTCTATGCCCGCTATCCAAACGACCAGACCAAGGAGTGGATACGCGAGTTCCTGCTGGAAGGGCAGGACTACTCAAGCTCGTCCCACCGTTTTGAATTCCAGCAGATGGTACGTGGTGCTTGTGAACATTTCGGCGGTGAATTACTCACCGAAGCTGAAATGACCAATATTTTCGACGCGATTCTGGACGGACCTCCAAGAGAACGTTACTTGCAACGATGGGGTGAGGAATTCACCGAGGAACGGTTCGACCGGCGCAAACGGCTTTTCCACCGAATGCAACTAAGGCCATTCTCCGCCGTGTTGTTTGGCACTTATGCCGACTACTTTCAGGAATTGGAGAGCGAAGGCGAACAGGCTATATCGGATGACAACTATATGCCAATCGGCGACTCTGTAGGCGGGACGGTTCTTCCCCAAAGCCCTCTTACGCTTGACGGCTTCAACGTGCTCACTGACCGTGAGCTGCTGGATTACATCAATCAGTGGGATGAAGAATACTGGTATGCAGTAGGGGAAAGCAGGCGGGGAGTGATTGTAGAAGTCAGCGTAGAAGGTTTGGCCAATGCTTTCAGGGACTTCTTTCGAGAGCACATCATGATCGACGACGGCCGGTTAGGATATTGGGTCAATCACCTGGATGAAATAGATCGCACCATTTATGTGCGGGCCATGGTCACCGCGTTTGACGAGTATCTGAAACAAGGGGGATTGGACAGAATCGAGGAATCTATAAAAGTATGCAAGTGGGTGCTTTCTCACGCGGACGATGACACGTCAGATGGACTGCTAAATGGTGAACAGGCCGGTGATGCTTCCCATTGGCGCAATGCCCGCCGAGCCGTAGGGGATTTCGTAGAGACCTGCCTAGAAGAGAAGACCGAAATCCCAATACTATTTGAGAAAACATTGGCCGAGCTCCTAGAATTGCTCTGCACACAATTCGATCACCACCTGGATAGAAATGTGCCGGTTCGCCTAGATCGTTTTGACGCCCATGATGAGGCCATAAACAATACTCGGAGCAGGGCGTTAGGGAGCCTCATCCAATTCGGCTTTTGGCTAAGGAAAGAGGATCCAGAGGCAGACATATCTTTTGCGACGAACACTCTTGAAAAACGTTTCTCTCCAGATGCCGAATTCCCTTTGAGCTTGCCAGAGTACGGCATCCTCGGGGAAAACTATGTTCGCTTGCTCATCCTGCAGCCAGATTGGGCCGCCGAGCGTAGATCAGATTTCTTTCCCCAACTTGACTCGAACTCATGGCGCGCTGCGTTTGGTTCCTTTCTCCGCATGACACGCAGCTACAGAGATGCCTTTGAAACCCTCAAGTCGCAGTTCTGGTTCGCAATAGAAAACATGCCCAGGCGTTCAGAAAGCAACGACACCCGGTCGATTCTGATTGATGGTCTCGGTGAGCACCTGTTCATTTACTACCTTTGGGCACTGTACCCTCTGAGAGGAGAGGAGAGCCTTCTCGAACGGTTCTATCAGAAAACGTCTGGTCGAACCGACCATTGGGGAACGTTGTTCCGCCACGTAGGTTTCGTCCTAAGACGCACGGAAAAATTGGATCAAAGCCAAATGGACAAGATTACCGATTTCTTTGAGTGGCGTCTGGCGCAAAGAAATGCTGAGGAGTTGAAGGAATTTTGGATGTGGTTGGAATCCGAGTGCCTGGATGCGGAATGGCGCCTAATTGCATTTTCTAGAACATTGGAACTGAGCAGACCCGATAAAACCCACGTATATGGGGAAGTCGAGAGGTTGGATGCGCTTCTTTCTGAACATCCCTCTCGGGTCATGGAGTGCTTCGCCAAATTAACGGACAGGATTGATGATGACACCTATAGCATCCCTACTGATCCCACCAAGCGAATCCTAAAAGTCGGGTTGGAAAGCACCCAAGACGATGTACGACAGAACGCCGAACTAGCTCAAGACAGCTTGCTTAGAAGAGGCAGGTCCGACCTTCTGGACATAGACAGTTAACGGCGAACAACTCTCGAACCGACGCTTCCCGTTGTGCGAAGGAACGACATGGGCCAGTGCTGATTTCTAACCGATTGGTTCTGAAGGTTGTCATGAGAGATTGGATAAGCCCCCTCACTTAGCTGGCATTGAACACAGCCACCGGCAGCGACGCCGCATCCAGTGCTACCTTGTGCGAAGCACTGGGAATTTGGGTACGCAAGAGCCCCACATCGCCCCCTTTCAGCTGAAGATCATTCTGCAGGTTGATTCCCTGGTTCGCATAATCCTTTATGGTTAGTTGGGATGCAGTTGCCCTCAGTCTGCTGGTCCTTCTGGAATGACCTCATTGCAATGTTTGTCCCAGTGCATGACTCAGACTTTCACTTTATTTTCCGGTGCGCGATGGACTGTTAAGTCGACCGTACATCCAGACTCGCATCCGCAACTCGAATGAAGATGGTTCGGACCGAAAGGGTGGCTGAAGTAGCGTGGTCTCGAACTACGGGTGCCAATCTGACGTCATTCTGGGCACAAATGCGTCGTTCGACATCGTGGAGAAGATCTTCGTCTAGGGCGACTGATTCAGCAAGGAGCGAAACTAGTTGGGCCGCCCTGGAGTCAGAGGTTTCGGGATCCAAAACGCATTCCCGAACCATGTTGGCGGCAACAGAATCTCGTCGCAGTCGCTGTGTGATGTGCTGGGTAAACAAATCGGCGAAATAGGTGTGGCCGGCCGTAGCTAGGCGTTTGAGATCGCTATCGATCTGACTTAAGACTTCCGAACTCTCAGTGGCCGCATAGGCAACAGCAAAATACGTTTGCGCGCTGACACCCGGACCTCCGCCATCCGGACCGGTGGCGACCGACTCTAGGATTTCGCTCCAAGCTTGGCGCACCAAAGTATGTTCGGGAGATAGGACCGCGAGCGACTTTAAAGCAGGGTTTCTAATGTCCAAAGTGTCTCCTCGCAGGGCATTCTCGAAGCGGTCCAGAAGTTCTTCCCGGTCCAAACCGATTCGTTCGAATTCTGCGACGAAGGTACGCACAAGGTTTTCGCTAGGGTTGTCGACCTCCTCGAGGCGCGAAACCAAGACATCTGCCACTGCTTCGGCACTGCCGCTCCCCCGAGTAACAAACCAGACCAGGACCCCATTCCGTTTCAACAAAGTAGGATCATCCGAGACGGCCACCTCGAGTTCTTGGTGAAGCTGTATATTCTGATCTGCGACCAAAGCAAGAGAGTTCCAGACATCGCTCCTCGAATTACGTTCGCGTATTCCGCAGAGTCGAACGAGGAGTGTTTCGCCCAATTCTCTACGGAGATCTTCCCAGTTGAAGGCAATCTGCTGCAATAGCGCCCTGTCCGGTCCATATATGACATCGTCCAAGGCTACACCTGCGGGGAAGGGCTCACCGTTGGTCTCCTCACAACCCCTAAGAATTGCCAATTCCCCACATATGCACATGCCGACCCATGCGCCACTTCTCCGAGCCTCGTCGTCCCATCCGTTGCGCACTGCCTGATCGCGTAAGTGATCAAGAGCCTGTGCCCATCGCTCATCGTCAAGATCCCCCTCTTCCTTAGACTTTAGGAGTGCTCGATGAAAAGCGATGGAAGCTACGCTTTTGTTCGGTCTGGACTCTTCGTCTGCCCATCGGCGAGTAAGGTGCAAAACCAAGTCGGGTGACACCGCTCTATCCGCAAGCGATTGACACACACGCGATCTCAAAAATGGTGGCAGGGAACGTAAGACCTTAGACGCCCCTTCAAGGTACGGTTTGACTAGGAGAGTATCGTGTCGAAATGCACCAAGGTACAGTTCTAAGGGAATGTCTTCCCCTTGGCCCAATTCGGTCACCGCCATCTTAGAGGCCGCGGCAGGAAACATGCCCACGGCTAGGAGATGTCTTGCATCTCCATGTAGCGGGTGTGGAGTAGTCGGCATGAGACGCAGCGCTTCGTCGGCGATCGAATCTATTTCCGGCCCTGATTCAATCTCTTGTTCCTTGCAGGCTTGAACCAAGCTTGACGCAACGATGTCGTAGCGGCCTTGGGCGGATCCTATGGCTTTGCTAAGGTCTCGTAGTATTCCCAGCAATCGAGGAATTGTCTCGGTTGTCGCCAGAACTTTGGTTCCAACGTTTGCG
This sequence comes from Dehalococcoidia bacterium, assembly GCA_965220625.1. Classification (GTDB taxonomy): domain Bacteria; phylum Chloroflexota; class Dehalococcoidia; order Lucifugimonadales; family UBA3495; genus VXOI01. Next base: position 444,997 of record CBDCQN010000001.1, on the reverse strand, counting down.
ATCATGGATGCCCGCACCGGCTCACCCATCAGCATTTCACGAACTGCTCTGTGAACATCGGGGTGGTCTCTGAAATGCGCAATCAGAGCCTCAGCAGCCCAGTGGGGCCAGGGCGAGGTCACCAAGTCCTCCAACAGGGCCTCTTTCATCTCTGGTCCTTGGTCCACGGACGCGAGAAAGCGCAATTCGCGACCACCTGTCCCGGACTTGAACCTCCGTAACCGGTCTTCGATGGCCGCGCTTACAAGGTGTACTCCAGGCGATTCCGGAGGATAGGCATTCGCTAACAACTGCACGCCACTCATAGAAATGCGCAAGAAGAGTCGCGAGTGTTCCTTTGTGCGGAGTTGTTCGCACACAAAGTCCACGACCCTGTCATCGTCCGCCATTACATTAAGTACGACTTCCCAGATAAATTCAGAGCGGCTGTATGGATCCGACTCAGATTTCAGGCTATCCAACAGTTGCTCTCGAATCCATTCTCGTCCGCGTGCAGCTTCCGAGACCGCTGCAATAAGGAGGCCGTCGTGAAAATCTAGGCGGAATGGTATCTTAATTTGCTCCAGGAGCCATTCAGATTCGGTATCGCTTATGGCTTTAGTGTCTCCTTCGGAGTCTGGTGACGTAGCGGAGAACGCCCCATTCAGAACGCCGAGTGAGTCGCCGAGAGAAACAATTCGTACACATGCCTCTGGATGTCCTCTTGCATCGTTTAGAATTTCAAGAACGAGCGGATCATCTCGCCATCCAAGCGCTAGAGCAACGAGAGCCGCGGCCTGAGCCACCCCAGAAGGGGGATCTGAGATGATGCTTAGTAGCCCAGAGCGCAAATTGCTGCATTCCTTTTCGGTACCTGGCCCGTCGCTCGCGCACCTGCTACCTACCGCGCTCGCGCTCGCATAAGCAATCCAGCTACTCGGATTGCGGATGCCTAACAGGAGTAACCTGCAAATGGTTGGGGAAAGCTCTTCGGCCGGTGGTAAATGGGCGATCTCTCGGACTAGGCCTTCCGACACTGGCCGGAGAAGCAGGGTCCAACGTTCTAGGCAGTTCTGTACCGTACCTCCAGTCGCCGCTCCCTCCAACCCCTCGAGAACACTATCTAGTAGACGAACTCGATGCGGCCCATATGGGTGAGTTTCAATTACATCGATAATTTCTGGAATGCTTCGGTGGATATCTGTGGCAGGAAGGTCGTATGGCCCAAAAGTAACTTCCGCGAGAATCTCACGTGCACGTAAACCCTTGGGAGTCTCATCGATTCGCTTCCGTACCACATCCACCAGATCGCTTAATTCAGAAGGGCGGGAGAGCCGCCACATCGTTGCTAGGAGCACTTCGCGCCATCTCGGATCTCCAACGTGATCCAAGAATAATGCGTTCATGTCGCTTGGATTGAGTCGGTCGCAGATGTATTCGGCGGCTAGTTGCTCTTGTAGGATTCTATGAAGAAAACCGAGTTCACGAGGCCCCTTTCGTACCAAAAGCCCAAGATCACCTTCTGCAATATCCAATAGTTGGTCAGCGGTGTCAGCAGCAGCAGAGGGTTCCATCGAGAGGTAAGTGGGGTCTCTGAGGGCCTGGAGAAAGTCTTCCCTTAACACCCCTTCTTGGAAAGTCGAAATGTCCCCTCTGTCCTGGCTCACGAAAGCGACTCTTGCGAGGATTACTCTTAACTGGCTGTCAGATAACTGCTGCCGTGTCGCTGTCACTGAAGCTGCTACGCGCCGCTTTGCCGGGTGATCAGCAACGAGGAGCTTGACCGCTTGGTCATATACATCGAAGCGTTCGACCGGCAGTGTCGCGACATTCGATAAATGCAATCCTACTAATAACACCAGAAACAGGGGAGTCCCGCTAATAGCGCGTAGGCCCGGGGCATCACGAACCTTAGAAAGGAAATCGTCAACCGATCGCTCAATAACCTCAGATGAAGGAAGGCGATCGTCGGAGTCAAGGACAGCACGGAAATAATGCTGCGCGAGATGGCGTTGCTGGTGACTAGTTAGTGGAGCAATCCGTTTATATGCCCATCCCGCACTCAGCGGAAGACGTGCTAAGCCGTACGGGCGTGCCGACACGACCAGTGGTATGGAGCACACAGCGGCGAAGGTCTCTAGAGCCGCGACTGCGTACTGTCCTGCTTGGTCGTTCACCCATTCGTCGAGGCCATCAACCACTAGTAGCAAGCGCTGATCTTCCAGTGCCGTCTGGACAAGCGGCCAGATTTGGCCCGCATTATTTTGATCTAACCATGCCTTGAGCGCCTCTCCGACCGATGCAGACGCACCCGTCTGACCGACGATCCGCTGTGTGAAAAAGTGGAAAGGCAACCATACTGGGAGACATTGACCCCATCGTTCTGCAACAGCGCGCCACTTTGGCTCTTCGCTCAGCAGATCCAGAACTAAGTACCTCAGGAGCGTGCTTTTTCCTGTTCCTGGGTCTCCAACGATCACCTGTAATGGTTCAGTACCTATCCACTGATCTGCCGGACGACGGTCGGTAACTTGGGGGTCCTCTACCCGACGGTGTCTTCGCGCTACACTGCGGAGGAACCAAGCACTTTCATCGAGCCGCGACCAGTTCCGTTCAGCAGCCTCTTCCACAACCGTTCTGAGATCCTGATCCTCCAGACTAAGTTCTTCCAGGTTGCCCACAGGTTGTGGCAACGATGCGCTCTGTGGTGTTGTGGAAATCAGGTCGGGCGTAACAAAACGATCCAGCAGCTCGACTGGCCGTGCCTGACTAAACCGGAAAGCGACAAGCCCGGAATCAGCAACGCGAAAAGAAGCGGTATAAATTCGGGCAAGTTCACGACGAAGGGTGGCAACCTGTTGGGCATCAAGTCGTGTCCCAAGTGTCTCGGCATCTGTGTCCCCACAAAACGCCTTCACCCACTCCCGGCCAAAAAAGTCATCGACGAGCTTTGGATAACCCTTAAGCCGGTCGGATATCGACTCACGACCCCAGACTTGGAATTCGATGGACTGTGGCACTAGTTGAGCGAAGAGGTTCTCAATCTCGTCCACAATCTCTGTAGATATCGTGGAAGCGCTGGTAGCATAAATGAATTTCCGTGATACATCTGCCCACCGGCCATTTAGAAAATCGTCAACACTACCTTTCAACTTGGCCTTGCTGATCAATTTAGTCCGGCGTGATTGAAGGCATACGTACCTTCTTCGTGGCAGTGGCTTGCTAAGTACGACCCTGTCTCGTGCGTACACGTCGATGCCAAATTGGGCCTGCCCACGCCGCCCATATAGACCTATGGACGGCATTGTTTCTGTTTCATCCTGCTCAACCTCCGACACATGTAGAACGTCTGCCTCGATCTCAAGAAGTCTAAGACACAGACGTTCAAAATCCTCCCACGGGAGAAGTTCAATCGGGAGTAACTGGTCATTGGTCTGTATTGGTACTGGCAGGTTTTCCGCAGTGGGAGGTAGACGCAACCACGATGGAGGTGCGGACCATGTAGAAGATAGACTCGGCTCTGCACTTAGTAGGGTGCCCTGCTCCTGGTCTTTGTCCCTCAAGGTCCACCTCTTGGAAAATCATTTCGCCTAGGCCAAGGAGTATCCGGGGAGGGCAGGGTCAACTCGCAGGCCGACCCAGTTCCGTAGTTAACTCCCTCTTCCGAGTAATTGTATCGTCTGCTCTTTTCGAGAGTCAGGCATTAGGCACGGTGTAAATATTCCTAGGCTATGTATCGGGGATGATTTCACCAAGATTCGTTCTGGCTGCCCAACAAACGGGTGTTTTTTGCGCAAGGTCCGCGGGTCAGGCCCTTCAGTTTTGCCCAGCTGCTCAATAAATCCGCCCAACTTTAGGGAATTATATCGAATTTTACCCGTCGCTTGAGATTCAGCAGGCGGGCGGGTAAGGTACCGCCATAAATTAGAAGTGAAGGCTATTGCGAAACCAGGACTTACTGAAAGAAAGCCACGAAAGGCGGCGGAAAAGAAAGAGCGATGGACCCGAATCATACCGGGCTCAAGGTCTTGTTGGCCATAATCTTAATGATCGCTTTCATCGTGCTAGGAATCTTGGTCTACGTGGTCTCCTATCCTTTGGGCACAGCTTTGCCCTAAAGTGTCAACGGCCACATGGGTAAAATTCGATATAATTCCCCAACTTCACCTACAGCCTGCTGACCCATTCGTGGTGCGCCCCGGCCAGCTCGGCATAGCGCTGCGTGTCGACCATCGAGGCGTGGCCCAGCCATTTCTGCAGCACGGGGATCGGAACGCCCCGCAGGACGCAGTCGCGGCCGTAGGTGTGCCGGAAGGCGTGGGGGTGGGCCCTGGCCGGGTCTATCCCTGCTTGGACAGCTGCCTCCTTCATCACCTGGCCGATCCGCTGGCGCGAAATGTCCATCATCGGCCGGTGATGGTCCTTGCTGTGGAACGACGCCAGGTCGCGCAGGCTCTCAAACAGGTCGGCCGGCACAGGGACTTCCCGGCCCTTGCGGGCCTTGTTGCCCGGCGAATCGGCTCGCACCACGATGATCGGCAGGTCCTGGTCCAAGCGCAGGTCAAGACGCCGCAGCGCCAGGGCCTCGGACACCTTCAACCCGATCCTGAGCATGATCCGGAAGGCCACGCGGGTCGGATAGGAGGGAGCGGCGTCGACCAGTGCGTCGGCTTCCTCGCTGCCCGTTGCCAGCACCCGGTTGGCCCTGAGCCGGGGCACGGAAGACATTTCCGTTAATGTACCTCCTTTATTGTCCCTCCCGCCGCTTGCGCTTATCCGTGATTAACGCAAATCCCCGCAGTTGAAACGCCCTGGCTCAGCCTTGCGGAAAGGCGTCCGCCGCTGGCATACTCAGCCCACGGGTTGCGAAAATACCCCGAGAGGCGATTGGGTGCCGAGAAAGGTACAGCAGATCCCCGACTATTTCACGCCGGAAGAGGCGGCGGCCCTGGTGGAGGGCGCGCCCAGCTACCCGACGCGCATGGCCTTCCGGTTCATGCTCAGGACCGGGCTGAGGGTGTCGGAGACCCTGGCGCTGCGGCGTCTTGACCTGCGCCTTGACCAGGACCCGCCGATCATCGTTGTCCGGGCCGACTCCCCGGGCAACAAGGCTAGGAAGGGGCGAGAGGTGCCGGTGCCGGCCGATCTGGTGGAGAACCTCCGCGACTTGGCCTCATTTCATTCCAAGGACCATTACCGGCCGATGATGGACATTTCGCGCCAGCGGATCGGCCAGGTAATGAAGGAGGCGGCCGTTCGGGCCGGAATCGACCCGGCTAGGGCCCACCCCCACGCCTTCAGGCACACCTACGGCCGCAACTGCGTGCTCCGAGGCGTTCCGATCCCGGTACTGCAGAAATGGCTGGGCCACGCCTCGATGGTCGACACGCAGCGCTACGTGGAACTGGCCGGGGCGCACCACGAATGGGTTAGTCGATTGTGAGCGTAGATTAGGGTATTTGTTGAGCGTCGGGACAAAGCTGAAAGCTGGCCATTTACGGCCCTCTCAAAAGCGGCCATTTGTTGACTATGGTAAGGAGCAGTCTAGGAATATGAGCGAACAGGAATCCTCAGAACCCCAGCGAATTGAGCTGACCGCGAGTGCTACTTTCGGAGCATTTACGTCTCAGGCTGGCTTGAGAGTGAGGTTGGTTGACAACATCGAGATAGAGGACACTTCGACTCTCAAGCTCCTGAGACTCAGGAATGGAGATTTCGAACTGTATAAGCAGGTGTTCCTCCTCATTGATGGCGAAAGGCACGAAATCACGATGAACATGGAAGACGTGACGACAGACGAATGAGGCCACCCAGAAAGGGGTAGCGACGCGCGGTTGCCCCAGGCCGCTGGCCGATCGAAGCGGCTAGGACAAGAGGGTCTTCCGATTGGTGGGGAAACGCTCGATTTTTATGCACTGTGAGGAGAGCGACAATGGCAGACGGGGTAGAACGCATACATGGATATTTGGCCGATGCCGTAACACAAACACATTTCCATAGCTTATACGGAGTTCAGGCGTCGTCCTCTCCTCACGAAGCTGGCGGCCAAATATCCACCGGAGAAACTGTGGATGGAGAACTTGTGCCGGATGTTGCGGACATCCGTTTCTCAGTGGATGAAGATTCAGGCATCGTGGCAGAAATAAAATTCGATCCGGAAAGGGTCGCTGCTGAAGATGTCTTATTCTGGGCTAAGGCTGTGTGGGAAGGAGCAGCATCCAAAGGGTTTCCAAAAAATGATTGGAAATGGTAGCGCAGAGTCAGCGAACGAGACAATGACGAATGGACCCAGCCTATACTTGGTGTGCTAGACAGGACTCCTAGCATCGATAGATCGGTTCGCACAACGGCCGAGACCGTCGGAGGGTCCAATAGAGGCAAAACCCCGTATGACAAAGCCTTTTAACGAACACGCTTGCCTAAGGGATTGTCTTATTCGCCGGCACTACGGGGAGATTGCTACGGCTTGGCCTGTACCCACTGGGGGAACTCGCTTCGAAGACATGCACTTGCTGGCCGTGCCGCCGCCTGTAAACAACCACCTTCCCGCGGCCGGAGACTGCCTCTTGTGGCGAGGATCGCTAACCGGCGGGGGGTATGCTCAGGGACAGCGTCATCGGCAAGCCTATTTGGAAGCGAACCGGCTTGGGGATACCCCACACAACATCAACCATCTCTGCCATCGCCCCTTTTGCGTTCAGCCAGGTCACCTCTACGAAGGCGACGCCCAAGATAATGCAGACGACAGACGGGTCAAGGAAGGAAAAGGGTTAACCTTCAATGTGTTGGGGGGCAAGCGACTGGCCGAGGTCGCCTGGAGGCCGACAGACTGGTGGACACACTGGTACCACCCTGGCCATCCAATCAGGCTACCCTTGGCAGTTGATTGCCACCACCATGCTGCTCCCAAAACATTCGCCGATGCTGGTGGGGCGTTTTGCCAAGTGTGCTCGAATCCAGTTCGCGACGACCGCACAACGTACGGTGTACCTTCCATTTGGTGGGAACGGGGTGAAAGCCACCCTGAAACACCGCGCACACGCACCTATGCCGTGAGGCTTGCGAGGGTCCGAACCGCACTTGAGTATGCGGTTATGGCTCGTCAGGACGCCGGCGAAGGTCCTCCATGGGTAATCGCAGAGGACTTCCTGAGCGACTTGAAGCACAGAGATGACCAAGATGCGGTATCGCGACTATGGGTATTCCTGGGTGGGCCGGAGGGCCAAATAACCGACCCAACGTAGTCATATGATAGGCCTTGCTGAATACACAACGCCCGTTTTCGGGCCACAAGGAATAGGTAGCTATGCCTACCCTTTGTCTATTCGCTGACACGAACCTGTTTCTCCACTACAAAACCCTTGACCAGATCGACTGGTCCAAAGTGGGAGACTTCGACGCCATAGAAATTGTCGTCTGCCCGCCGGTCCAGCGAGAGATCGACGACCTCAAGGATGGTCGCCAAGGGCGTCGTTCTGAAAGGGCACGAAAGACCGCGAGCATGCTTATGAAGATTGCCGAACATGGCCCTCAGCAACAGCGAGCAGCTTCCCCGCGTGTCATGCTCGATCTGGATGTAACGTCGCTGCCCAAGCAAGGCTTAGCTGACTGGCTGGACTACAGTCAGAATGACGATCGCATCATCGGCCATTTGGCTCAGTTCATAGAGGACAACCCTTCGGCCGACGCACACCTGTTGGCGCGTGATTCCGGACCAATTTTAAAAGCCAGGACTCTGGGTATCCCCTACATAAGGATTCCCGACGACTGGCTCTTGCCACCGGAACCAGATGACCGGGACCGTGAGATACGGCAACTCAAGCGGCAACTGCAGGAGTTTCAGGCACAGGAACCCGAGTTCAGCTTCTCTTGCGACCAAATGTCCGCCGATCAGTCTGGCAAGGTTGAAATTGCTTACAGAGCTTTTCAGCCTCTAACGTCGAGAGAGCGGGACCAATTGTTGGGGAGCCTACGAAATCGATGCCCGCCGACCGTGCTTAATCCAGACCGGGTCAAGGCCAAGGCCATTTCTAATTACATGGAACGCGACTATCCTGCATGGATTTCTGAGTGCCAGGAGTGGATGGACGTCGTCCATAGCGTCGTCCAACTGGAGCACTGCCCAGAACTGACAGTGAGCATCCAAAACATAGGCTCAAGACCGGCCAGGAATACACGCATTGAGATACGGGCTTCCAAAAACATTGGGCTCACGGCCCCTATGAAAGAACTGAGAGAGTGCGGATTGACCCTCGTCATGGAACGCCCCAAACCGCCACTGTCACCCGGAACTCCATGGAAGAGTCGGTCATTCCTGTTAAACAATCTGGCTGGCCTCAATAGCATGGCGCCACCCGCTTTCGATATCGCACGGCATCTTCAGGACCAAGAGGATTTCGAATATGCGTCAGATGTAAAAATAGAGATTGAGCCGTCGGTTGTTCTTACATGCGGCCTTTGGCGTCATTCGCTGGAACCCCAGGAATTTACGGTCCGATTAGTTCCTGAAAAATTTGATAGCCCGACCCAGGGTGAGATCACTTGCACTGTCCATGCAGCCAATTTGGCAAAACCTGCGACATTCAAGCTCGTTGTCACACTGTCCCCTGACTACTGTTCGGCCTTGGAGCCGGCACTCGAGTGGTTTACCACCCCGCATCCGCACGAATAAGACAGGCAAGGGCAGATATGTCGAAAATGCCGCCTGTAACACAAGGGGTCTTTGGCGAATCGGAAGGCCCAGATTCTCACGGAGGCTGCCATGACCGGAAAGGAATTTTCCCTCTGCGATTGCCCCGAACCGTGTGGTTGCTACGCTGAGGGTTACGCCGCGGGCAAGGACAAGGCCTTCTTCGAAATGGAGATGGCCCTGCAGGACGACACCCACGCCGCCAGTTGCGGCTGCCAGCCCTGCCGGGTCAAGCGGACCTGCCTGCGGAAGGCGATGACCCTAATGACCAACGATTCACTGGCGCTGCCGGACCATAACCACCGGAACTGAAGCGGCCCGGGTCCAGAACGGCCCCCGGGAGACGTCGGTGCCCCCTCGGCGCTCTCAACAGAAACTCCTTTAAGACCAAGCGGGCCTCGTCAATGGTGCTGGCAGCGGCCAGATGCAACTCGGTTTCCAGGCGCTGCTGCAAGGTCTCCAGCATCCGGTCCACCCGTCGCTTGGCCAGCGGAGACAGAGCGTATATCTGCTGGATGCCCAGCTTCCTCATCATCCGAACGAACCGAATGGAGTCGACCGTTATTGGCTTCCGACCGTCGCTGCAGACAGCCAGAGTGATGCCCCATTGTCGGATTGCGTTCCCGGAGCACCAGGCAGCCCCCGGTGTCCTCGCCGACGCGTAGGATGGCCGAGTCGCCGACGAGAGGGGCCTCATCATCAGTCCCTGGTCCTCCAGCCGTGGGTGATGCCTGCCCGCGGTCTGCACCAGCATCCCCTTTTGGCGCGAGCGCCTGCGCCGGAACCGGTGCTGTCCGGACCGTCGCCGAGTGGAAGTTGGCACGCGTGTATCATGAACCCCATGACGAGCGACCTAGAACAGCTACGCGGCGAGGTCGAAAGGCTGGTCTACAGCTCGGAGGAGTCCGGATTCACGATCTGCCGCCTCGTTGTCCCGGGCAGGCGCGACCTGGTGACCGTCGCCGGGACCATGCCGGGAATTCAGCCGGGAGAACGGCTGCAACTGCAAGGCAGGTGGACAAACCATCCCGTCCACGGCTATCAGTTTCGGGCTGACAGCTACAGCTCCCAGTTACCCGCCAGCGCCAATGCCGTGCGCCGCTACCTGGCTTCAAGCCTAGTCAAGGGCATCGGCCCAGTCCTGGCCGGAAGGCTGGTGGACTGCTTCGGCGACGATACCCTGCGAGTGATCGATGAGCAGCCCGAGCGTCTCACCGAGGCGCAGGGGGTAGGGCCCCGCCGGGTGGAGAGCATCAAGCGGGCCTGGGTTGAACAGCAGGAGATACGGGGCGTGATGCTGTTCCTGCAGGGCCACGGGGTCAGCGCCGCCTACTCCACCCGCATCTACAAGACCTACGGCCAGGACTCGGTAAAGGTCGTCCGGGAGAACCCCTACCGACTGGCCCAGGACGTGCGTGGGATCGGTTTCATCACCGCCGACAAGATTGCGCGTCAGATGGGGATAGATGAACATTCGCCACACCGGGCCCAAGCCGCCCTGGAGCACCTGCTGCTGGAGCAGGCAGGCGAGGGCCACGTCTTCACCCCCAATGCTGAGCTGGTCCAGATGTGCCAAAGCCGTTTTGACATCTCCGAGGGACTCCTTGTTGCGGCGGTGGAAAGTCTGCAAAAGGCGAGACGGATCGTGATGGATGGAGAGGCTGTCTTCCTCCGGGGTCTCTACCTCGCTGAGTGGGCCGTGGCCGATTCCATCAGGGACCTGGTGGCCACTCCTGGACAGCGCCGCGAGTTCGACGCTCCGGCCGCCGTGGAGTGGGCCAGCCACCAGATGGGAGTGGAGCTGACCGGCGAGCAGAGGCAGGCGGTCCACGAGGCTGTGACGGAGAAGGTCTTCGTTCTGACGGGCGGGCCTGGGACCGGCAAGACAACCATAATGCGCGCCGTGGTATCGGTCCTCGATGCTCTCGGCCAGCGGGTAGCCCTGGCGGCCCCCACCGGGAGAGCCGCCAAGCGTCTCGGAGAGGCCGCTGGCCGGGAAGCACAGACACTGCACCGCCTGCTGGAGTTCAAGCCCGGGGAGGGCCGGTACGGTCGTGACGCCCACCGGCCCCTGGACGTCGATGCCGTGGTGGTCGACGAGACCTCAATGCTGGACATCGTACTGTGCCACCACCTGCTGCGGGCCGTGCCCCGGCACGCCTCGGTGCTGTTCGTTGGAGATGCTAACCAGCTGCCCTCCGTCGGGCCCGGCAAGTTCCTTGGGGACGTACTCGAGTCCGGAGTTGTGCCCTTCATCCGCCTGGAGCAGATCTTCCGTCAGGGGGACCGGAGCGGCATCGTCGAGGCGGCCCACCGGATCAACCAGGGCCGCCTGCCTTTTCTCGGCTCCAGCGGCTCCCAGGGGGACTTCTACTTCGTTGAGGCCGATGACCCGGAGGGCGCGGCCAATGCCGTCGTCCGTATCTGCGCGGAGCGGATCCCGGCGCGGTTCGGACTGCGCCCCATGCAGGACGTTCAGGTGCTGTGTCCCATGAACCGGGGGGCCGTCGGCGTCCATCAACTCAACGACAGGCTCCGGGAGGTGCTCAACCCGGCGGGGACCGAGGTGACACGCTTCGGACGGACCTTCCGGGTGGGCGACCGCGTGCTCCAGACGGTCAACAACTACGACAAGGATGTGTTCAACGGCGACCTGGGCTGGGTGACCGCGGTGGACCACGCCTCCGGCCGCATCGCGGTGAGCTTCGAGGAAACCGGCGTGGACTACGATTTCTCGGAACTCGACGAACTGCAGCCCTCCTTCGCGATGACCGTACACCGGGCCCAGGGAAGCGAGTTTCCTGCGGTGGTGGTTCCCGTACTGACGCAACACTACCCGATGCTGCAGCGCAACCTGCTGTACACCGCCATCACCAGGGGGAGGAGGCTGGTCGTGGTTGTGGGGAGCCGGAAGGCGTTGGCCATGGCAGTGCGCAACGATCGTCCCGGGGAGCGCAACTCGATGCTCGGCAAAAGGCTTTCTGGGACGGAGACAGGGAGCGTGACGGCCTTTCCTGCGGGAGGCTTCGAACGGCCCGGCCTCCTGTAGGCCGCTGAGGGCCTGGGCCGGAGATGCCACCGCAGATATTTCCCACAGCAGAAATCGCGCTCCCTGACGCACCACACTAGACGGGTGCAGCCGGAGGGCCGCCGGGCGACCCAGGTTCAGCCGGCGGAGCCGATGCGGTACTTGCCCGTGCCACACACGGTGCAGACAGCACGAAGGGCGGGACGTCCATTCTTCATTGTTACCTGTTCAACATCCCTCGAGCCGGTCTTGGCCCGGCACTTCAGGCAGTAGATTTCAACGGATTCGGAGGGAGTGGCCATAATAGAAGGCTCCTGTTCCGGAGGCTACAGCATTATAGCCAAAGGAAACCCTCCCGCCGGCGTCTACAGGACCGGCCAGACCGGCCGGTCATTGCACTCTGAAAGGCGCGGGCCGAGGGGCGTTTCCCCGGCCGGAGGCCGAGCCTGAGCGAGCAGCAACGGGAGCACATCCAGGTGGAGCGGTCGAAGGGAGTGAGCCAGCGGGAACTGGCCAAGCAACTGGAGGTCAGCCGTTGGACCATCCAGCAGGTGGATGGGTAGCGGTTGGGTGGAGGGTTGGGAGGAAATTGCAGCCTCTGAACGGAGATCGCCAGTTGGCAGCCCGACCCAGTTCATACCTGGAGAGAGAACACACCTCTCCGAGACCAAGCGAGCAAATTTTAGAAGTAGAGACTATTCAAGGTCCCAAAACCGTCAAGCTGGAAACCGGAGTCGAGGAGTGCTGTGCATGAGAGTGTATTGGCGAAAGGTAAAAAGGGGAGAGAACCTGATTCTCAGTGACGAAAACGACGGCCATGAAGAGGAGCTTGGAGGGTTCCGAGACACCAAACGGGGCATCGACGCGTCGGCGAAGACTTTTAGCTACGACCCGAGCCGCTCCCGGAAGGGGTTCCCATCTATCGAAGAAGCCAAGGATTTCGTGGAGTCCTTCAGACCTTGGGAGCTATTCGGTACCCAGGGCGTTACTGTCGACCCTGGGGTTAGGCCCGCCCTAGAGTCGGCCACAACAGACACAGCGGGCACGCCAGACCAGCCGGCGCAATAGATGGTGGCGGACCCTGCGATCAACGAGAGGATGGTGGCAGTTCTGGAAGAAGCGTTAAAAACGCTGCCGGCCTGGGCGAAGACTTCTCCGGACACAGCAGCCGTATCGGCATGGCGCGGCGGATGGTGGCCGCAGGGGCGCCGACCGCGACGGTCCAGCACCAGGGCCGCTGGAAGCACGGCGATATGGTGGCCAGGTACACCAGAGGCGAGGCCGCAGGCGAGGCGCTGAAGTGGCTGACTTAGCCCCCTGTCCACCAAAATCCACCCCGGAGGGCAGCCCCTGATGGGCTGGGGGTCCGGCCCGGCGCCCAAGAAATACCCCAGACCTGAACATTGTACACCCAACGGGCCGCTAAGCAGGTCCCGGCATCCGCCAAGGATACGGCCTCACCATCGACCGCGTCGAGGCGGGTATAATCTCATCGGGCTAGATTATCCCACCTAGCGAGGTCCCACCCTATGGCATCAGCGCCTCGGGACACCAACGGCTCGAACGGAAGCGCAACGCAAATCCATGACTATGGCCCCCAACTCTGGGGGATGGCCAACGCTCTCCGGGGCAACATTGATGCTGCCGAGTACAAGCACATCGTCCTGCCCCTCATATTCCTGAAGTACATCTCCGACGCCTTCGAAGAACTTCACAAGGAACTGGAGTCGAAGGCCGATGAAGGGTATGACCCCGAGCAGCCCGACGAGTACTCCGAAAGGAACGTATTCTGGGTCCCCATGGAGGCCCGCTGGTCCAACATCCAGTCCCGGGCCCGTCAGGAAGACATCGGAGCAACCGTCGACCGGGCCATGGACGTCATAGAAAGGGAAAACGAACCCCTGAAGAGCGTCCTTCCCAAGAACTACGGCAGAGACGACCTGGACAAGCAGGTGCTGGGCGACGTGGTGGACCTGGTCAGCAACATCAAGGTCGGCGGCAGCCAGGCCCTGGCCACCGACGTGCTGGGGCAGGTCTACGAGTATTTCCTGGAACAGTTCGCCATAGCCGAAGGCCGCAAGGGCGGGGAGTTCTACACCCCGCGCTCAGTGGTCAGGCTGCTGGTGGAAATGATCGAGCCATATGAGGGACGGGTCTTCGACCCCTGCTGCGGGTCCGCCGGCATGTTCGTCCAGTCCGTAAAGTTCATTGAGTCCCACGCCACGGGAAACGGCAACGGTGGCAAGGCGCTCAGCAACCTGTCGATCTACGGGCAGGAGTCAAACCAGACGACACTCCGTCTCGCCAAGATGAACCTGGCTATCCGGGGCATAGACGCCCAGATAGAGTTCGGGGACAGCTTCCGGAACGATCGGCATCCCGACCTGAGAGCCGACTACATCCTGGCGAATCCTCCGTTCAACATCTCCGAGTGGAACGGGGACCAACTCAGGGACGACAAGAGGTGGGTCCACGGGATACCGCCGGTGGGGAACGCCAACTTCGCCTGGGTGCAGCATTTCCTCCACCACTTGGCACCCCGGGGCATCGCAGGGTTCGTGCTGGCAAACGGGTCGATGTCCTCCAACACGTCTGGCGAAGGTGAGATCAGGAAAAACATCGTCGAGGCAGACCTGACGGACTGTATCATCGCCCTGCCAGGGCAGTTGTTCCGGTCAACCCAGATACCGGCCTGCCTGTGGTTCCTGTCCAAGGGCCGGAGCCGGAGGGAGAACTGGGACAGGCAGGGGGAAACCCTGTTCATCGACGCCCGGAAGGCGGGGCACATGCTTAACCGCACCTTCAAGGACCTATCCGAAGAGGATGTAGAGAGAATCGCCGGCACATACCACGCCTGGCGGGAGGGTGAGAGCTACGAGGATATCCCCGGCTTCTGCAAAAGCGCAACGCTCGAAGAGATTCGCAAGCACGGCCACGTTCTCACCCCCGGCCGCTACGTCGGCGCGGAGCCGCAGGTCGATGATGGTGAACCCTTCCAGGAGAAGATGGCCCGGCTCTCCGCTCAATGGCGGGAGCAGCAGGCCGAGGCGCAGCGGCTGGATGCGGCAATTGAGGAGAACCTAGGCCGGCTGGGTTTTGGGACGCGGCAGTCTGGTCATGCCCAAGGTTAGAGAAGCCATGCAATTGATTGAGCGGGACGGGTGGCGGTTGGTCCGAACCAGGGGAAGCCACCGCCAGTACAGACACCCGGTCAAAACTGGTCGAGTGACCATTCCCGGCAAGCCAAGCGATGACCTACCCCCTGGCACCTGGAACAGCATATTGAAACAGTCCGGGCTGAAGGAGGAAACGGAGCCATGAAATACACCGTCGTTATTGAAAAGACCCCCAACAACTACGCAGCCTACGTGCCCGACCTGCCCGGCTGCGTGGCTACGGCGGGCACCCGCGAAGACCTGCTGGAGGAAATCCGGGGGGCGATTGAGTTCCACATCGAGGGTATGCGTGAAGACGGCGAACCCGTTCCGGAGCCCCAAGCCACCGCCGACGTGGTGGAAGTAGCGTCATAGCGGAGGGGAGGATGACTGACCGGCTGGCGTTGCCGCGTCGCTACCGTGATCAGCTTGAAGCCCTGCTCCGTGAGCACGTTCCCGGCGTTGAGGTGTGGGCCTACGGCAGCCGCGTAAACGGCGAGAGCCACGACGGGCGCGATCTGGACCTGGCGCTGCGCGGTCCTGCCCTGGAACCCTTGGGCACCGGGTACCTTGACCTGCTATACGCACTGGAGCAGTCGAGCATCCCCATCTTGGTCCAAGCCCACGACTGGGCAAGGCTACCGGAGAGCTTCCATAGGGAGATAGAGCGAGGCTATGTGGTGGTGCAGGAGAGTCGGACCGCGCAAACGACCGTGGTAAGGTGGCCCGAAGTTGTGTTGGGTGACGTTTGTACGAAGATTGGAAGTGGTGCTACGCCACGAGGCGGCAAGGATGTCTATCTGGAAAACGGTCCTTACACCCTGATCCGTAGCCAGAATATACATAACGACAGCTTCCACCACGAAGGATTGGTGTTTATCGGGGACTATCACGCGGACGAGTTGCACAACGTGGAGGTCTTTGCGGAGGATGTCCTTCTCAACATTACCGGTGACTCTGTTGCTAGGGTATGTCAGGTTGCTCCAGATGTGTTGCCGGCTCGTGTCAATCAGCACGTCGCAATCATAAGGCCCGACTCGGACACTCTGGATCACGGTTATCTACGATACTATTTGGGATCTCCTCAAATGCAGTCCATGCTCCTGTCTTGGGCTGGTTCGGGCGGTACCCGGAACGCGTTGACAAAGGCAATGTTGGAATCACTCGAAATCCCCCTACCTCCCCTACCCGAGCAGCGCACCATCGCCCACATCCTCGGCATGTTGGACGAGAAGATCGAGCTGAACCGGCGGATGAACCAGACCTTGGAGGAGATGGCCCGCGCCATCTTCCAGGACTGGATCGTGGACTTCGGGCCCACCCGGGCCAAGATGGAAGGACGGGAACCCTACCTCCCACCGGAACTGTGGAACCTGTTTCCAGACGAACTGGTGGACTCGGAACTGGGGGAGATTCCGGAGGGGTGGGAAAGTGGTGTGCTTAGCAACTCTGTGGAAATCTTGAGCGGAGGGACTCCCCGCACCTCAGTTCCAGAATACTGGGGCGGAAACGTACTATGGTACACGCCAAAGGACGCTCCAGATTTAAGCGACATTTTTGTGTTAACCACCGAACGCTCAATAACCCTCGCCGGTGTCGCAAATAGTTCTACTCAAGTGCTTCCAGCCGGAACTACAGTAATCTCCGCAAGGGGTACTGTTGGAAGGTTGGCATGTCTTGGACTACCCATGGCGATGAACCAGACATGCTATGGAATCCGGGGCGCCTCCGGGTACCCTGACTACTTCACGTATTGGAACGTGAGGAACACGGTTCAGGACCTCCAGGAGAGAACCCACGGAACTGTCTTCGACACAATCACGAGGGATACATTCAAGATCGCCGAATCGGTTCTGGTACCAACAGAAGTAGCAGAGGCCTTCGAAACAGTCGTATACCCTCTCATGGGGCGAATTCTGGGAAACCTCTTTGAATCCCTTCGCCTAACCGGACTACGAGACACTCTCCTCCCCCCTCTTATTTCAGGTAAGCTGCTGACCCGGATTCAAGAGACTGAATGATGGAATGGAGAACATGGGTCCTTTAGTCCCAGCATTTCTGAAATTACTGGACTATACGGCCAGCGGCATAGGCAGTATCGCCGGCTCAATGCTGGCTCCCTGGAAAGCACGTAGGGAAGCAGCAGCAAGGCGACTCGCCGCTCAAGGGGAAGCCGATTCTTTGAGAGTCCTGGCAGAAGGACAGGCCGCGGCACTCCAGATCATCTCGGGGGCCCAGGCAGAGGCACGGTCCACCGTGATGGATCAACATTCCGAGTTCCACGGTCAACTTGAAATCGGCGAAACAATCACCCAAAGGATACGGTTCCAAGAGGAAAAAAGGCACAGCAACATTGCAGCCGCAGTCGTAGCGGCCGCAACAGAGCTTGGTGATAAGGAAGTGCCGGACCACGAACCCGATCATGACTGGACCGCTCGTTTTTTCAACGAGGTTCAAGATGTATCCAGCGACGAGATGAGGGCGATCTGGGCCAAGATACTCGCCGGAGAAGTCGAGAAACCCGGAAGTACCTCAGCACGAACTCTTACTATTCTGAAGAACCTAGATAGGAACTCGGCGCGCCTGTTCAATACACTATGCTCCGTCTGTGTATCCCTACGCCCCGATGGCAACGTAGTGCTAGACGCCAGAGTACCTTCTATGGGAGGCGAACCAGCGCAGAACAGCTTGCAGAAGTACGGACTACCCTTCAATTCCCTCAACATCCTCAACGAGTACGGCCTAATTATTTCGGACTATAACTCGTATTCCGGGTACAGGATGTCCATTGGAATCACTGCCGGAGTTCCAGGCCAAGATACGATCCGCATTCCCTTTACTTTCCAAAAACGATTCTGGGTACTGGTACCGATGCAAGGGTTCAGAGAGGGCAACGAATTCCGACTGTCAGGGGTGTCACTAACCCAAGCAGGACGAGAACTTCAAAGGGTAGTAGAAGCCGAACCTAACCAGGAGTTTCTTCAAGATCTGCACCAGTTCTTTGAAAAGAACAACCTCCTTATGACGGAGGTTCCCTCAGACGCACCTCACATCTTTCGGACTCATCAGGACAGAGAGTAAGGAGCGACGGCCCGAATATGGTCAGTGAAGCCGACGTAGAAACCACCGCCCTATCCTGGCTCTCCAGCCTGGGGTGGCGGACCGAATACGGGCCGAACATGGTCCCCGAAACCCCAAAAGCCGAGCGCGCCGACTTCACCCAGGTAGTCCTGGAAGAACGGCTCCGAGATGCCCTCCTGAATCTCAACCCAGGCCTTCCGCCGTCAGCACTGGAGACCGGTCTCCGGAGCCTCATCAATCCTGAGGGGCCAACCCTGGAAGCCCGGAACCGGTCCTTCCACCATGCCCTCACCCGGGGAGTGACAGTCCCCGTCAGAAGACCGGACGGGACGGTGAGCGGGGAACCCGCGGCCGTCGTCGACTTCGAAAACCCAGCAAACAACGACTGGCTGGCGGTCAACCAGTTCACCGTGAAGGAGAACCAGTCCACCCGCCGCGCGGACATAGTCCTCTTCCTGAACGGCCTCCCCCTGGGCATCATCGAGCTCAAAAACCCGGCCGACGAGAACACCGGCGTCTGGGACGCCTGGAATCAACTCCAGACCTACAGA
This sequence comes from Dehalococcoidia bacterium, assembly GCA_965220625.1. Lineage (GTDB taxonomy): Bacteria > Chloroflexota > Dehalococcoidia > Lucifugimonadales > UBA3495 > VXOI01. The sequence continues at coordinate 426,514 of CBDCQN010000001.1, read as the reverse complement.
GCTGAACTCCCGACCCTGTTCTCCCTGAACGAGTTTCTCATCGTCTCCGACGGCCTCAACGCCCGGGTCGGTACCCTGACTGCCGGTAAGGAGTGGTTCAAGCCCTGGAAGACCATGGAGGACCAAGAACCCGGCGCTGTGGATCTCCCAGAACTCCAGGTGATGCTGGAAGGCGTCTGCGAGCAGAGCAACTTCCTGGCCCTCCTGAGAGACTTCATCGTATTCGACGACGACGGGAGCGGGAAACTCGTCAAGAAGATGGCGGGATATCACCAGTTCCACGCTGTCCACGCCGCCGTGGAAGAGACCCTCCGGGCTACTGAACTCCAGGAGAAAGCTTCCCGGATAGCAACCCGGCACGGAGGAGCCCCAGGGGACCGGCGGATCGGAGTCGTCTGGCACAACCAGGGGTCAGGGAAGAGCCTGACCATGGCGTTCTACGCCGGCGCCGTCATCCGGGAGCCGGCAATGAACAACCCGACCATAGTGGTCCTCACCGACCGGAACGACCTGGACGACCAACTCTTCGGCACATTCTCCCGGTGCAGGGACCTCCTCAGGCAGGACCCGGCCCAGGCGGAGAGCAGGGCCGACCTCCGGCAGAAACTCTCCGTGAACGTCGGGGGAGTGGTCTTCACCACCATCCAGAAGTTCTTTCCCGAGAAAGGAGACTCCCATCCGGTCCTCTCCGACCGGCGGAACATCGTGGTCATTGCCGATGAGGCCCACCGGAGCCAGTACGACTTCATCGACGGGTACGCCCGGCACATGCGCGACGCCCTGCCCAAAGCATCCTTCCTGGGGTTCACCGGGACGCCCATCGAACTGGACGACGCCAACACCCGTGCCGTCTTTGGAGACTACATCAGCGTCTATGACATCACCCGCTCCGAAAAGGACGGGGCAACTGTCCCCATCTACTACGAGAGCCGGCTCGCCCAACTGGCCCTGGACGAAAAGGAAAAACCCAACATCGATCCCGAGTTCGAGGAGTTGACCGAAGGGGAGGAACTGGAACGGAAGGAGGAGCTCAAGACCAAGTGGGCCCAGCTTGAGGCCGTGGTCGGGGCAGACAACCGCATCCGGCAGATTGCGGAGGACATTGTCGAACACTTCGAAGCTCGGCTGGAGCAACTGGACGGAAAGGCGATGGTCGTCTGTATGAGCCGGAGGATCTGTGTCGAGCTTCACGGGGAGCTGGTGAGACTCCGCCCTGAATGGGAGGATGAGGACGACACCAAGGGCGAAATCAAGGTGGTGATGACCGGCTCGGCATCCGACCCCGTCGACTGGCAGAAGCACATCCGGAGCAAGAACGCCCGGGAGGCCCTGGCCAACCGGTTCCGGAACCCGGACGACCCGTTCAGGGTCGTGCTGGTCAGGGACATGTGGCTCACCGGGTTCGATGCACCCAGCCTCCACACCATGTACGTGGACAAGCCCATGCAGGGCCACGGGCTGTTTCAGGCCATCACCAGGGTGAACCGGGTGTTCAAGGACAAGCCCGGCGGGCTGGTGGCGGACTACCTGGGGCTGGCGAACGACCTGAGAAAGGCGGTCGAGAACTACACCAGGAGCGGAGGCAAGGGACAGGCCGCCTTCAACAAGGCCGACGCGATAGCCGTGATGCTGGAGAAGTACGAGGTCTGCTGCGGGATGTTCCACGGGTTCGACTGGTCCCCTTGGGCCAACGGGGGCGCCCAAGGAAAGTTGACCATACTCCCGCCAGCTCAGGAACACATCCTGGCCCAGGAAGACGGAAAGGAGCGCTACCTCCAGGCAGTGATGGAACTGACCAGGGCTTTCACACTGTCAGTGCCGGACGAAGAGGCCATCCGGATACGGGACGACGTGAACTTCTTTCAGACGGTCCGGGCGGCGATCCTGAAGAAGGCGCCCAGTGAACAGAGAACGGAGGAAGACCTGGATTCCGCCATCAAGCAAATTGTATCCAAGGCCGTGGCGTCGGAAGGAGTGGTGAACATCTTCGCCGAGGCCGGGCTCCGGAACCCTGACATATCTGTGCTCTCCGACGACTTCCTGTCCGAAGTCAGGGGGATGCCCCACCGGAACCTCGCGGTAGAGCTCCTGCAAAAGCTCATCAGGGGTGAACTCTCGACACGGAGACGTCAGAACGTGGTCCAAACCCGTTCGTTCGCCGGGATGCTGGAAGACGCCATCCGCAGGTATCAGAACAGGACCATCGAAGCCGCCCAGGTCATCGAGGAACTGATAGAGCTTGCCAAGGAGATGAGGGAGGACTTCGCCCGGGGCGAGGAACTGGGTCTGAACGAAGACGAACTGGCCTTCTACGACGCCCTGGAGACCAACGACAGCGCGGTTAAGGTGCTGGGAGACGAGACTCTCCGGACCATCGCGCAGGAGTTGGTTGAGACTGTCAGGAGAAACGCCACCATCGACTGGACGGTGAGGGAGAGCGTCCGGGCGGGGATGAGGAACGCGGTGCGGCGGGTGCTGAGGAAGCACGGGTACCCGCCGGACAAGCAGGATAAGGCGATCCGGACGGTGCTGGAGCAGGCAGAACTACTGTCGGAGGAATGGGCGAACGCCTAACTACCAGAGGGGGATATATGTTCAAGGATCCAGGAACCACAGAGCCTTACAGACTAAAGAAGTGGAAGCTGCCCCCACAATAAACGGAGTATCAGAATTCTATACTTGCGCCCTTCGACGAGCCCACGCCCGCCACACTTCGTAATAGGAGTCTGACGATGGCCCAGGTCCGCGCCACCGGACCCTACATCTGGGTCACCTGGCTGCCCCGGCTCCTGTCCGGGGAAAGTTCCTGCGAGTGGGCCGCCTGGTTCAAGGCACAGCACGAGGGCTCGTCCTGGGCCAGGACGCCCTCGGACTTCGACCAGGCCGGCTGGCTCATGGACCACACCGCCCTGCTGAACGAACAGCGGGAGGTCTGGGAGAAACAGGGCTGCTCCGTCCTGACCGAGGCCCAGAACAGCTTCACCCTCCGTGGGAGCAGCGCCAGCCTGGCCGGGAAGCCCGACCTGGTCGCCCAGCGCAGGGACGGGGTTACCGTCATTGACGCGAAGAGCGGCCGGCCCAGCCCCCACCACGCCATCCAGGTGATGGTCTACATGTACGCCCTGCCGAGAGCCCTGGAGCGTTACAGGGGGCTGGCCCTCAGCGGGCAGGTCGCCTACCCCGACCATGTGGTTGACATCCCCGCCGAGGCGGTGGACAAGGGTTTCATCAGGAACCTGGGGACCTTGATCCGCCGGCTGGCGGCGGAGACGTCGGCCAGGCGCGTCCCCAGCCCCATGGAGTGCCGGTTCTGCGAGATCACCAAGGCGGACTGCCCGGACCGGCTGGAGGAGGTCCCTGCCCAAGAGGGAGTTACCGACGACTTCTAGCATGAACCCCCAGGAGGAGCTGAGAGCGATGGAAATATTGACCCTGACCCTGCACAAGACCAAGGAGACCAAGAACAAGGTGGTGTACGGCACCGGAGACGGCAGCGTCATCCAGAGCGTCTACATCGATAAGGACGCGCTGGGCGACGCACCGCCAGCAACCATTCAAGTAGTCATATCAGCCCAGTAGGATCCCCGCAAGCGCGGGGATAGACCTTAACCTCCGACCATGACGCAGGCCGCAACATCATCGCCTTCTGCTCCCAGCAACCGGAAGTGAGACCCTCAGAGGGCGCTGCCTAGCGGTTTTACGACCATGCTCTCAAGGAGTGGGACCAGCGTTGACCTCCACACCGAACAGCGGCATGGATTTCCGTTGCTCCCGCATGGAAAACGCACAAAGTGCGATTGTCGTGATAAGAACGACGTGATTCGGGAGCGCCCAGTTTGCGATTCCCCTAAACTGTAAGACGATCACCCGCCGCGTCCCCGGAACGCGACAAGGGCAACCGCGCCCACGGAACCCACATGACGCCAAGCCAGAGCGGACAGACCGCCGGGCAATCACTGCCGGACTCGCTGCGCAACTGCCTCTCGCTCGACATCGAGGTATCGAGACAAAGCGGGCAGATAGTTGCGGCCGCCGCGTGCAACCCGCAAACCGGCCGGACCTGGCGCGCAAAGGGACCACTCACGAAGCAGCAACTGATCGAGCTCGACCGGATTGCGGCCGAGGCGGACCACCTCGTGGGCCACAACATACTCGCGTTCGACCTCCCGCGGCTTAGAGCGCTGCACGCAGGACTGGGGCTGCTGGAGATGCCGGTCCTCGACACTCTGCACCTGAACCCCCTGGCGTTCCCGGCACACCCGTACCACCGGCTCGTGAAGCACTACCGGGACGGGGGCCTGATCCGCACCACCCACAACGACCCGCTGCTGGACAGCCAGCTGACCCTGCAGGTCCTGGAGGCCCAGCTGACGGAGCTGCGGGAGAACACATCGCCCGAGCTGCTTTCGGCCTGGCACTGGCTGACCGCCCACGAGGCGGGCCCCGCCTTCGACGCCTTCTTCACCGAGGTGAGACAGCGTCCCGTGCCGACGCCCGAGCAGGGCAGAGAGGCGCTGCGGCGCTTCCTGGCCGGGAAGGGCTGCCGCACCGCGGCCCGGGAGCTGACGGCCACCGCTGAAGACTCGGCCTGGCCGACGGCCTACGTGACCGCCTGGATGTCGACGGCCGGCACCAACTCGGCCATACCGCCCTGGGTGCTGCAGCATCACCCCGATACAGCGGCTCTGGCGAGAAGGCTCAGGGAGGAAATCTGCACCGACCCCGCCTGCACCTGGTGCCCCGAGATGAACGACGTGGTGAAGGAGCTGACCCGGTGGTTCGGCTTCGACTCCTACCGGCCCACGCCGGCCGACCAGGAGGGACGGTCGCTGCAGGAGAGGATCACCGAGGCGGCCCTGCGGGGCCGGAGTGCCCTCGGGGTGCTGCCGACCGGCACCGGGAAGTCGCTCTGCTACCAAGTCCCCGCCCTGTCGGCCTACGACAAGACCAGCGCCCTCACGGTCGTGATCTCCCCGCTGGTGGCCCTGATGGCCGACCAGCTGACCGGGCTGGAGAGGCACGGCATAACCAGCGCGGTCAGCATCAACAGCCTGCTCTCCATGCCGGAGCGCAGGGACGCCCTCGACCGCATCATGCGCGGCCAGGCATCGCTGGTGATCATCTCGCCGGAACAGCTGCGGTCCCCATCGGTAAAACAGGCCCTGCAGCAGCGGCTCATCGCCCGCTGGGTGCTGGACGAGGCGCACTGCCTATCCAAGTGGGGACACGACTTCCGCCCCGACTACCGCTACATCGCCCGGTTCATCAAGGAGAACCTGGGCGGCCAGAGGCCGCCGGTCCTGTGCCTGACCGCCACCGCCAAGCCGGACGTCAAGGACGAGATACAGAAGTACTTCCGCAGCGAGCTGGACATGGAGGTGGAGTTGCTGGACGGCGGCGCCAGCCGCGAGAACCTGGTGTTCGATGTGCTGCCCACCAAGCCGCAGCTGAAGATGGCCCAGGTTACGGAGCTGCTGGAGCAGCACCTTAGCGGCGACGGCGGCGGCGGCGCCATAATCTACCGGGCCAGCAGGCGGCGGGCCGAGGTGACCGCAGAGCACCTGAACATGAACGGAGTTGCGGCTGGCCACTTCCACTCGAGAATGAGCCCCGAGCGAAAGCTGGAGACCCAGCGGCAGTTCCTCGACGGCAGCATCCGGGTGATCTGCGCCACCAACGCTTTCGGCATGGGAATCGACAAGCCCGACATCCGGCTGGTCATCCACGCCGACATACCGGGCTCGCTGGAGAACTACCTGCAGGAGGCCGGCAGGGCCGGACGGGACTCCGGCAGCGCCCACTGCGTCCTGCTCTACGATTCCGACGACACCGAGTGGCAGCACGGGCTTCAGGCATCGAACCGCCTGAGCAAGCGGGACATCGACGCCATGCTGAAGTCGTTGAAACGCCTGGACGGCCAGAACAACCGCCACGCCCAGGAGGGAGAGCGCAGGCCGGTCATCGCCACCACCGGCGAGATACTGGCCCACGACGAGGAAGAGGAGTTCGAGTCGGAGCTGGCGAACCGGGACACCAAGGGCCGCACCGCCATCGCCTGGCTGGAGGAGGCGACGCTGGTCGCCCGCGGCGACAACCAGGTGACGATATTCCCGTCATCCCTCAAGATCAGGGGCATTAGCGAGGCCCGCGACATAGTGGGCCGGGCGTTGCAGAGAGACCGCCGGTACGCCGACCAGCTGATCCAGATCGTCCGGAGGGTGATGAACGCCGCCGCCGACACCGGCATCAGCACCGACGAGCTGACCTCGGTGACGGGCCTCGAGGCCAGCCAGCTGAGGAAAGCGCTGAGCGACCTGGCCAACCTGGGAATACTGGACGACGATAGCCGTCTGACCGCCTACGTGCACGTCGCCACCGGGCGGGGCTCCAGCTCCGCGGACCGCTATGAACGCGCCGCCGCCATGGAGGAGGCGCTGGTCGACCACATGCGCCAACAGGCGCCCGACCAGACGGGCGGAGGCGAGGAACCCCTCTATATCCGCGAGGTCAACCAGTGGCTTCTGGCCCAGGGACACGACTCGGCCCTGCCGGTCAGGGTGACGCGGCTGCTCAGGTCGCTGGCCCAGACCGGCACCGAGCTCCAACCCGGCAACCCCAACCTGAGACTCAGGCTGGTCGCGCAGGAAAGGATGCACGTCACCCTCAACACCACCTGGACGCAGCTCGCCGACAGTGCCGCCCGCAGAAGAAAGGCCGCCCGGACAGTGCTGCGAACCCTCAGGGACAGCCTGGGAACGGACGCGCGCGGCGCCGACCTGCTGGCCAGCACCACCACCGGAGAGCTCACCGAAGCACTGAGGCTCGATGGCCAGATCACCGCAGCGGTGGACGTGAGCAGGCTGCTGCAGCAGGCGCTGCTGTGGCTGCACGACCAGGAGGTCATACGACTCAACCAAGGCATGACCATCATGCGGCCGGCAATGTCCATTGAGATCAGGGACCGCCGGCGGCAGTTCACCAACGCCGACTACGAGCCTCTGGACCTGCACTACACCGAGCAGACGGTCCAGGTCCACATAATGGCCCAGTACGCCCAGACGGGCCTCGAGTCGGCCGCCGACGCGCTGGCGCTGGCGCTGGACTACTTCACCATGCCGAGGGAGCAGTTCACCGCCCGCTGGATGGCGGGCCGCAGCCAGGACCTGCGGCGCAGGACCACCCCGGAGTCATATCAGCGCATCGTTACGTCACTCAACAACCGCGCCCAGCAGGAGATAGTCACGCAGGAGCGCGACGGCCGCAACACGCTGCTGCTGGCCGGGCCGGGCTCCGGCAAGACCAGGGTGCTGGTGCACCGCATCGCCTACCTGGTGAGGGTCAGGCGCGAGAATCCCCGCTCCATACTGGCGCTGGCCTACAACCGCCATGCCGCAGCGCAGATCCGCCAGAGGCTGCGGGAACTGATCGGCGACGAGAGCAGTGGAGTGGCGGTGCTGACCTGCCACTCGCTGGCCATGCGGCTGGTGGGCCGCACCTTCGAGAGCAACCAGGCCCGCACCGACGAGGAGGCCAGCAAGATCTTCGACCAGATCCTGCAGGAGGCCACCAGGCGGCTGGCCGGCCGGGGCCCCGGTGAGGCAGAGGAGCGCGACGAGCTCAGGGACCGGCTGCTGGGCGGGTTCCGCTGGGTGCTGGTGGATGAGTACCAGGACATCAAGAAGGCCGAATACGAGCTGATTTCGGCCCTGACGGGGCAGGACCGCGGGGAGGAGGACCAGCTAAATATCTTCGCCGTGGGAGACGACGACCAGAACATATACGCGTTCAGCGGCTCCTCCACCGAGTACATCCGGCTCTTCCAAGAGGACCACAAGGCCCACGCGTCCTACATGACGGAGAACTACCGCTCCACCCGCAACATCATAGAGGCCGCCAACGCGGTCATCGGCAAAGCAGCGGACAGGCTGAAGCGCGAGCACCCCATAACGGTCGACACGGTCCGAACCCTCGAGCGCGCCGGCGGCGCCTGGGAGACGATGGACCCGATCGCAAGGGGACGGGTACAAATACTGCCGGCCGGCGACGACAGGATAACCCAGGCGGTGGCCGCCGTGGAGGAGCTGAAGAGACTGGCGGAGTGCCATGCCCAGTGGGACTGGAGCCGGTGCGCCGTCATCGCACGCCAGTGGGACCTGTTGGAGCCGGTCAGGGCAGTCTGCGACAGCCAGGGTATCCGCTCGCAGAGCGCCCGCGAGGACTTCACCGCCACCTGGCAGCTGAGAGAGACGCAGGACCTCCTCGAGTGGACGACCAGGCAGGAGAGCGGGATCGACCCCCGAGAGGCCCTGGACTGGCTGCGCGGCCAGACCCCCAACACTTGGAACACGCTGCTGCAGGAGGCGGTGGAGCTGGCCGGATCGGAGTTGCCCGAGGGCCGGATGCCCCGGCGGGAGTTCACCGAATGGCTGGCCGAGTGGGCCCGGGACAACCGGCGCCAGCAGCACGGGCTGCTGCTGACCAGCGCGCACCGCGCCAAGGGGCTGGAGTTCGATCACGTCGTCATACTGGACCACGAGTGGCAACCATCCACCCACAGGGCCGTAGACATTGACGAGCTGAGACGCCTTTACTACGTCGCCATGACCAGGGCCCGGCTGACCCTGACGCTCTGCCGCAGCGGCAACACCAACCCGTTCCTGTCGGCCCTTCAGGGCTGCGAGGCAGCGGTGGAGCGAGAGGAGCCCAGATGGCGGCCGGAGCCGCCTCCCGCGGCCCGCAGCAGGACCGTCAGGCTGAGCCTGAGCGACATGTTTCTGTCGTACGCTGGGCGGAGCCGGGACCGGCGCACCCACGAGGCGCTGGAGGCCCTGCAGCCCGGAGACCCACTCCGCCTCAACACCAAGGGCAAGCACTGGGAGATCATTACGTCCCAAGGCACCCCCGTCGGACGGCTCTCCGCAAAGGGGCAAAAGCAGGTGCCCACAGACCTGGGCGGTATCCAGGCGGACGCCAGGGTGCTGGCCATCACCAAGTGGGGCAGCGACAAGTCAGACCCCGAGTATCGGAGCGGACTCGCAAAGGGTAACTGGGAGGTGGTCATCCCGGAGATCCGCATAACCCCGACATGACGCAGGGCAGCAAGGAGCATCAGCACTGAAGAAGGCAGACACAGGGACCAAAGAGGCACGGATCTCGGTCACGGTGTCAAGGGCGTCGCCAAAACATGCCACTGCGGCGAAGTAACCGTGTACCACCGGCCTGCTAGGTCCATTTCCGGCAACCGCTGAAGATGGCCTCGATACGCGAGGACGCTCCAATAGCGGCGGACGATGTCATGATTTCCCTTTTTGAACGGGCATCGCTACGCCGACATATGGCGCTTGACCGCCTCCACCTCGTCAAGGTGGCATCGCTTGTACTTCGACCCGCCCCCGCAGGGGCAGGGCCCGTTTCTGCTGGGATTGTTGCCGACGAGCCGGAGAATCTCGGCTTGGTATTCGCATTCACCAGCCGCCCCGTGGGAATATTCTCCCCACAAATCCGCTTTTGCGGCACTTAATCCATACTGGTCCGTGTAAGACAGACGGTAAAAGAAGGGAATTACTAAGTCAGGTATGAATCGTTCCAGGGTCAGATTTCTCTCCGATGCGAATTTAAGGCCCAGGCAACAAGCCCCGTCCTCAAAGAGATGCAGGTCAACCATAGCGCATTGGTTTTGCTCTGCAATATCGAAACACCTCCCCCCCACCTCATAAACCTTGGGCCATCCATTGCTTCCAACGCATTCCAAACCTAACTTGACCTTGAACGAATCGCAAAGGAATGTGCCAATCGTCCGGTGTTCGTCGGTATCACCCAGTTTCAGTTGGCCAGAGTCCCGGTCGAACGCCGCACAGAAGCGAAGCTCGCCGACAATCATCCGGTCTTTGGGGAGATACTTCAATTCAGGGAAGTTCGACGCCATCCATTCGAAGTCAGTGTCTCGCGGGTTCATCTCGCGTATGGCTTCTTCGGCATTACGGTCGTGGCGGCCATTGCTGCAGTGGCGGATGCCCCGTTGCTCTTGGACTTCGACTTGCCGAAGTCCTCCCCGAACAGTTTCTGCCACATCTGCACGCTCCTCTGTGGATCGGTCTCATTGAAGGCGTCGTTTACCTGGCCGGTATAGATCTCGAACTTCTCCCGGAAGTTGCGGTACTTATTCTGGTCCCAATGCCTGGTGAAAGTCTCTTGGGGTAATACCGGGTTACGTATCTCCGGCTTCAAGGGGTTGGCCTGCAAGAAAGCGTTAATGCGGTTGCAGACGGTCTTCAGCGTATCCGGGACAGTCTTGAAGTTGGCATCGCCCTCGTTGTCCTGCACGCTCATTCCGATGAGAGTGGTGAGGAGAATTGAAGGGGCAGTGAAGTTACCCTTGTGGTCCCTCATGTACTTCAGCAACCTGGTGACTCGCTTGAGGTTGCCGTTGGTGATCTGGGTCTTCCCGTTGAACCAGTCCCGATAGCCGGTTCCGTCCGTGATTTCGAACTGGTTGGTCTTGTTGTTGCAGATGTGGCGTTGGCCGTTGATCTCGACACAAGGGACGATGTCCAAGTGGAAATCCCCGGCGTAATCGACCATCACGCACCGGGTCTTCCTGTGTACCATGTCCCTGTATGTCCCGTGTTCCCTGAGGCAGTTGTAAGTGTCGTTGATGTAGTCGGCCGGTTTCTTGCCTGGCTGGTACTTCATAAAGAGCAGCCCGTCGGCGTCGTATTCTCGGTTTTCCTTTGGCTTTATAATGGCCCGCAAGGCGTAGGAGCCTTGGCGCTCAACTTTCTCATACGACTCCAAGTGTCGGCTCAAATGCGTTGTCACGGCCGCCACATGGTCGTTCAACTTATCCAAACGGGATTGGTTGATGTTCACATGGTCGGACAGGAACTCGTTGAAGTCTTCTACCCGTTTCATTCTTTGTCTCTCCTTATGTGGTCCAAGATCGGTCTGGATTGATACGTGAAGTCCCTCTCGGCGAGGGCTTTTAGGTTGGCGAGATGCCTGGTGTCGTCCAATTCCCAGCTGTCAATCTCCGGGTCAAGACGCAGGTATCGGTCACCCAAGATCAGCTTTGCCATGTTCGTCGAAGCCTGGGATTGAAGTCTCAAAGTGTATGAGACCAGCTTGTTGCCTCCCCACCCAGTCAAGAGGCCCCAAGAACCCCGTTTTGTGTACATGCTTGTCGTGTGTCCAGTGCCTATAGAAAAGATTCGTACCTCCTCTACCCCCTTCTTGAATTTTGATATGGCCTCGGTCAACGCGATGATTGACGGATTGTTAGCCCAAAGGCCACCATCCGTCAGAAGATATGGCCCGACTGCTTTGGAGTCGAAATAAGTCGGTGCCGCGCAGGAAGCAAGAATGGCTTCCCTGAGCAGCACATCCCCATCCCTTTCATAGGGTTCTCCGAGATCTCCCAAATAGCGGGACTTGAAGACATGGACTCCGCCCGTAGATATATCCGCGCTCGTGATCATCAACGGAGTCGATATATCCCGGAGGACGTTTTGGGGCAGGTATTCTTGCAGCACCTTTTCGAGGGTCGCCCTGGAGTACCGGCTACGCAAGAGCACGGAGATGCGCGAAGGGAATCGCGCTTTCCTAAAAATACGCGGCGACTCCCTCTCGAATAGCCCCACCACTTCCCCCATCGGTATTCCTGCTGCTGCAGCTCCGGTGATGATCGAACCCGTGCTCGTCCCGGCAAGCAGGTCAAAACAATCTTTGACACTTCGCCCAAGAGCCTCTTCGACTCTGAAAAGGACTTGGGCCGCATAAATGCCTCTTGTCCCGCCTCCGTCCACCGCTAAAATGCTGAAGCCTTTCTTTTTGTTGATTGGCGTGCTCATCCAGCTCCAATTAGGTCGCTAAAGAGCTCCATTGACTACGATGCAGTTCTTGACTATGATTCATTACTCACGAGTGAAACGGCGTCTTACTTGAGTTACGTCCACAGTACCCCACCGTTAGTAACATTGTCAAGACAATATTTTACTTGTGGCACAGGAGGCGCATTTGGTTAAAGTCACGTTACAAAACCTGGGAACCATCGTCCGTGAAAAGCGGGGTTCTCGAGGACTTCGGACGGTGGCGAGTGAAATTGGGACCAGCGCGCCGACGCTCTCGCGCATCGAGTCAGGCAAAATGCCCGACCTCCAAACCTTCGGGAAACTATGCCGCTGGCTGGGGTTAGACCCGGCCACGCTCTTAGACATTAAACCCCAGCCAGCAGAAACGGCCCCTACCCACGTTGTTGCCGCGCACCTAAAGGCACACCGAGAGATCGACCCGAATACCGCGGGTGCCTTGGCCAATGCCATATTGCGGGCGCAGTTGATGCTGCATGATGCTCCTGAAAAGGTGGGAAAAGTGGATGGAGAGGGGCTTTAAGACACGCTGCGAAGAGATGTCTCGGTCGCTGCGAACGGAGCTGGGCCTGGACCCAGTTACACGCCTAGCGGCTGAACATCTAGCGTCCTACCTGGGAGTATATCTCTGGTCCGTCGAAGACCTTGGGCTAGCTCCGGAAGACGTCACGCAACTGGTGCACAACGATCCCGAGTCTTGGTCCGCCATAACGGTATCTGCGGCCGGCACGGATGCCATTATCTTGAATCCGAATCACCGGCAGGGGCGCTATTCCAGTGATGTGATGCACGAATTGGCTCACCTGTTGCTAGGCCATGAACCAAGCACTATGTTTTTTGCCGGGCAGGAGAACTTAGCCCTAAGGGGGTTCAACAAGGATGCTGAGGAGGAGGCCAATTGGTTGGCGGGTGCCTTGTTGTTGCCCAGAGATGCCCTAGTGAGGCTGAGTGCAAGGAACTCTCCGCCGGAAGTGGCGTGCGATGAATTCGGAGTGAGTAAGCAGATGCTGGACTTCCGGATGAGGGTCACCGGAGTAGAGCGGCAGTTCTCACGAAGAAAGCAGCAACTCTGATTGATGTCAAAGATTAGCGAGGGTCGGATTCCAAGGCCGTCCGGTGTTTACAATGCTGTTAAGCATGGTTAGCAGCTTCCGCATACAAACGTTGGTAAAACGACAGGACCGCAGGGTTCCGCTCATCTTTCGCGGGCACCCGGTTTCTGGCATGGTGGCGTGATGTTACGGCGGGCGGAGTTTTGGCTATGCTGGAAAGCGTCCCCTTTTGGCAACGCTAGCCAGTCGGACGGCCCGGGCCCGAGGGAGGTCGTCATTGACCCGCCTTGCCGTGCCGGTGAGGTTCCTGGACCCACCCTTGATCACCCGTTCCAGAGCCCGGGGCTGGACCTCTGCCGGCTCGTCCATGACCCTCGACGCATCGCTGACCGTGATCCGTCCCTGCTCCACCGCCAGCCGCCCCGCCGGAGCGGCGGGACTGTCTTCAGACAGCACCCTGGCGGCGTGAATCACTGTTCTCCCGCTCACCCGCAGCAGCGCGGCCGCTTCCCCCCAAGTAAAAGAATTGTGCAAATTTGCACCATTCTCCTTTCGAGGCCGTCCGGGGGCCGACCACGCCGAGAGTTTGTGGGGTTCGCCTCAATGGCCGCCCTCTTCAGTTCCGGCGTGTGAATGGAAGCGGCCAAGCCCGGCTCGCTCTGCGGATGTTTTTGGTGGGTTGTCCAAGACCGGCGCGCACCGCGCCGCCCGTCAACCCGTCGGCCCAGCCGTTTTCCCGCCGCCACGTTCCACGGACGGAGCACGCATTAAGCAATCTGGAACCAATCTGGCCCCAGCGGCTGCCACCAAGCCCTCCACCAATGCCAGACCCACGGAGATGCCTATGAAGCAACGCGAGCCGGGAGAGCCCGGCCGGCCGAATGGGTGTCAGGATTGCCCAAGCCCAAAACACCGGCTCCTCTGGACGGTCCCCAAAGACATTGTCCGGCTCTGCGAGCCGCAACCGGGCCAGCCGCACCTGGGCCAGGCCGGCCCTGAAGACCAGGTCCTCTCCGAATGGCTCAAAACCACCCCCTCCCGGGAGGATGAGCCCGGCAACCCCGAAATGGCCCGGGAGCCCAAGCCGCACGGGGCTGGCGCTCTCCGGCCTGGAGAGGCGTTTTCAGGCCCATTATTATCCCCGGCCGATAGGGTTTTGCGGGAAAAGCCGTTGCGACGCCTCTCCGTGGCTCTCAGGGCCGCCGGGAGAGGGTATATAGGGCGGCCCGGCCCGGAGAGGCGTTTTCAGGCCATGATTATCCCCGCCCATAGAAAAGGGCAGGAAAGCCGTTGTGGCGGCTCTCCGTGGCTCTCCGGGCCGCCGGAGCGGCATTTAGGGCGAGGTCCGGGATACCGTCCGCCCCCCTGCCACGCTTCCCACCCCCGCAACCGCTGCGGGACGGACGCGATATCCAGCCCTAAGAAGGACCCAGCCAACCCCCAGGGTGACCGGCGCCGACGTCCGGACCTGACACCACCCACCGCCGCACCTCCCCCCATGTCCGCGCCGGCTGGTGAGAACCATCGTCCTGGCGTTCGCCAGACCCGCCATGAGGTCGGCCCAGCACCGCCGATAACCTCGGCCCCCACCGCAATCCACCCCCGGGGGCAGCCCCTGCTGGTGGAGAGCATGTTCGCCATTGGACTGCGGCCCCCCACGACAACGTTGGCCAACGCCGCTGCTGAAAGGCCCGGGGCCCTCAGCGTCCGGTCGGCACTGCTCAAGACAAACAAATTTCTCCAGAGGTTTTCTTGGGTGGTTCAGGGCCGGCGCGCACCGCGCCGCCCGTCAGGCCGTCGGCCCAGCCGTTTCCCCCGCCCCCGCGTTCCACGGACGGAGCACGCATTGACCGATCTGGAACCCAGGTGGCCCAACCGGCTGCGGGCAACCCCTCCACCAATGCCAGACCAACGGGAGATGCCCATGAAGCAACGCGATCCGGAATAGCACAGCCCGGCGGCTCCGGGCCACATGACCCACGGACCAGCAGGCCGGGCGAGCAACCCGGCCTGACTTTTCGATACCACACAAGGAGATATGACTCATGGTTGACATGGAAAAGGACATGACCGAAGCCCTCCGGACGATGACCCGGATGGCCGAGGTCCTGAAGGACTACGAGGGCCTGCGGGCGCAGCTCAACAACGTGCTGGACCTGCTCCTGCCCGGGGACGAGCACGACCTTCTCCCCCTCCGCGGCCAGGACTGGCCCGCCCTCAAGGACCGGGTCACCGGGTGGATGGCGGACCAATTGCAGGGGATGGCGTACGGGCGCCGCCTGCGGCAGACCTTCGGGTCCGGCGCCGGGAGGGTGGACGTCGAGGCCGAGCACCTGCTGGACGACTACTGGTGGGTCACCGCCACCCCGGCCGGGACCGACCCGGATGACGCCGCCATGGCCGTGGTCCGGATCAAGGACAGCAAGCACCCCCTGCGCTACGGGGCGGGCTACTCGGTCCGCATCTCCTAACCGGACGGAGAGGGGGAGCCGCCCGGCGTCACTGACAGGTCCCGGTGGCTCCCCCGGCCCGGAGCCCGGTAGAATGCCCGGGCACGGCGTGATCCCCATCCGCATTCAGGCAGGAAACCCGTACCGGCCATGCCCCGCCGCTTCGACGAAGAACGCAGGAACAAATACGCCCGGTCGGCACAGGCCTGGCTGGCCCTCGTCGCCCAGGCCACCCAACGCCGCACCACCACCTACGACGCCCTGGGCGCGCTGCTCCTGAGCCACCCCCTGACCCTCCGCTCCGACCTCGACCCCATCGACGACTACTGCAACGAGCACGGGCTCCCGCCCCTCGCCGTGGTCTGCGTCGACCGGAAGACGGGGGAGCCCAGCCGGGGCAACGTCGGCATCTTCCGGCTGGACAAGAACCGGGAACGGGTCTTCAACCACGACTGGTTCGCCCTGGTGCCCCCGACCCCCGATGAAATCAAGGAGGCCCACCTGGCCCAGAACCCGCGTCCGGCCGCCACGCTCAGGGAGCCCAGACCGATACCAGAAGGACCGAAACGGGGCTGACCCGTCTCCAAGACCGACCCATGCGCATAGACGCTCATGCACCCGGGCGTAAAAACGCATCAACCGAAAAGCGCTCGAGCCCAACACGGTTCATCCCTTCCACCCGCCAAAGGAGGACCGCCATGCCCAGCCAGCAACCGCCGGACCCCCTGACCGACGGCACGTTCCCGGACTTCCCGCCCAGGGGCGACTTGCAGAACACGCTCTATCTCTTCGATCCAGGATACCTGGGAACCCTGAGCCGGCATTTCGGCAACCAGAATAGCAACTTCGTGCTGTCCGCAGTCCCCATCGCATGGAACCCCCTCCAGCTTCAGGGCATGCACGTTCCCGACCTGATCATCGCCTTCAACGTGGACCGCGCCGCCATCATCGAACAGTGGGGTTACTCCATTGAGGACCGGGGCAAGCCCCCGGACTTCGTCCTGGAAACAGCTTCAGCAATCAGCCCGATCTGGCCGGAGCTGTCAGAGATGCCGGAACTGCCGGACCTGCGGAAGCGGCCCGGACATACAGGCCCGGCACGTGCCGAACGACTATGCGGAGAGGCGGAACGACTACGCGGCCTTCGGCATACCCGAGTACTGGAGGTTTGATCCCACCGGCGGCCAATACTATGAGACAGGCTTGGCCGGAGACCGCCTGGTGGACGGGGTGTACCAGCCCATCACCATCGTCCATACGGACGCAACCCACCACTGTGGGCACAGCGAAGTCCTGAACCTCGACCTCTGCTGGGAAAACGGCGAACTGCGCTGGTGGGACCCCGAAGAGAAGCGATACCTACGCACACACCAAGAAGAAAAACACGGCCGAATTACCGCCGAAGTCCGAGCCGACAACGCTGAAGCCCGAGCCGAAAGCGAGCGACAGGAACGGCTACAAGCCCAAGCCCAAGCCCAGAGCGAGCGGCAGGCACGGCTAGAAGCCGAAGCCCGCACCCAAGAACTGGAAGAGGAACTCCGCCGCCAGCGGGATCAGTAGCCCGATACTACCGAAACACAAAAGGATCCAACCCAAGGGCCGCCTCTGGCGGCCCCAAAAGCACCCCACCCCTCTGCCTCGGCACCATCCTCAACACACCCACCTGGAGAAGCCATGCCTTCCACCAAGGAACGATTCACCGTATCCCACGAGGGGATGCGGGAGCAGCACGCCGGCCGCGCCCCCTGGGAGCTCGTCAAGGAGCTCGTCCAGAACGCCTGGGACGAGGCCCCATAGGCCGCTGTCTGCCGGATCGAAACCGAGAACACCAGCCACGCGCCGCCGGGAAATCGGGACTGCCAGTGCTCCTGGTTGGAAGCCCTTCCTTTCCCCGGACCCGCTCGTCCTGGACGACCTGGGCCTGCACCGCCTTACGGCGCAGCAGTCCGCCGACCTCTACCAGTTGATTATCAGCAGGCACCGGGTCTCCAGCTTTATCTTCACCAGCAACCGGGCCGTGGAGGAATGGCTGAGCATCTCTGACGACCCCATCCCGGGGAACAGCGCCCTGGACCGGCTGGCCAACGCCAGTTACCAGATCGTCATCGAGGGCTCCAGCTACCGGGAAAGACTCTCCCCGCACCGGACATTGCGAGGCCTGGAGGAGGTGATTGACTCGCCGACTACAACTTGATGCAAGTCCAAATCACCCGCGCCCGGGGTGGACTAATGTCCGTGAAAATCCCTGGCCTAATGACCCTGGTTAGTGACATGTGGTCGACTTCACCCTCCGGGTCCAGCCCATCATCCAGTGGGACAACACCCGGAGAATAAAGGCCGATGAATGACCCCGCACCCACCTCGAATCCCCACCTCAAACCCCCGGCTCCGGACCGCCGGAGAGGTCTTGCACGGGGCCTTCCGGCAGGGGAAGAATACCCCGCCTCACTCCCCGTCAAGCGCCGTCAGGTCCCGTCAATAACCCCCGTCAAGCGCCGTCCAGCGCCGTCAATAACCCCCGTCATTCACCCCGGTCAATCGCCCGGCCAGACCCCAGAACAGGGCCATAACGTCCGGTGGGTACCACGCCAATGGGCAGCATTAGACCCAGGTCGGACGACAGAATTGGAACGCTCGGAGTGACCTGCGGAGACGGCGGCACCGACCCCGTCAAGGCGCCGTAAATAGGGCCGTTTGGGCCCTGTGGAGAGGGGCTCCGGTTTAGAACGGATGACCGGAGTTTGGGGACCCATCCGGCCCAAACGGCCAGTTAATTTGGGTACAACCCGATAGGCATGTTTCACGCCTGTTTTTACTATTAACCAGGGGGGTAGAGGGGGGTCCGGCCAATATTTGTTAATCTGTGGTCGCGGTCCAGATACGACCCTCGCTGTGAAACCTGCAATTCGGTTAGAACAAATGTCAGTTAATGAGATATCGCGCTCCAGCTACGAGGAAGACCCCCCCCTAGGAGGGGGGGTGCCCGCCTCCGGCCCCACCACCGGAACACCCGCCGGAACCGGCCCCCTTTTTGATACAGGCCCGTATCTGGCACGGGCCGCCGGAGGTCCCGAAAAACCCGGTTTCAGCCCTGCGTACCCCTCGTTTTCGCACTCGAAAAACGGCCCCATTCTCCAGTTAATCTGTGTTCGCCAGCCAGATACGGCCTTAGCTGTGAAACCTGCAATTCGGTTAGAACAAATGTCGGTTAATGAGATGTCGCTCGCCAGCTACGGGGAAGCACCCCCCATGGGAGGGGGGGTACCCCCCATTCCAGTTAATCTCACTACAATCAGACGGCCAAAACCACGGCCTCCCGTCCGGACCCCTTTTTGAGACCGGTTTCGGCCAGTCCCCGGCCAAGCCGGAAAACAGGTCCATTCCAGGCCCGGCGAACACCCCCAAAACCCCGTCCGGAACGCTCATTCCCGGGCCGGCCTGCGGGCCACATTCCGGAACCCCGGGTCCTCCGGACCGGCCCCGGTGAACAGCAGGGCCTCGGCCATCACATCATCGTCCCGGTCCGGCTCCTCCATCCCCAGGACCATCGCATCGGCGTTCTCGATCATCTTCCGGTACAGGTCCTTGCCGCTCGGCTTGCGCCGGCCCCGGACCCGGTTCCAGACCCCCTTCAAACCCGAGTCCTCATCGTTCTGCTGCTGCTCCACCCAACGCAGCCGCGCCAGCCGGCGCTCGATCTCCCGGGCCCGTTTTTGCGAGTCCCAATTCTGCCCCGGCTCCGGCAGGGACTCCCTGAAGTACGTGATGAGCGCCAGCTCGATCTGGGTCACCAGACCCAGCGCCGTCACCGTCTCCATCCGGGTCATCCCGATCCGGAACTGGGTCATCGTGGCCATGACATGGGCGTTCCTGAGAGACGTCCGCCTCCGGTCCTGCTGTTCCACCCAGGCCATGCCCGGCCGGGAGGAGAGGTCGATCCCGTAGACAGCGACGTCCGGCTTTCCATCCTGGTCAAGGTCCACCCCGATCACCTGCTTCGCCCCGGACCCCGCCGGACCGCTCCCCCCGTGTTCAGCGTCAACTACTTCTGCCGGTCCCGTCAATTATTCTTGCCGGTCCAACTCCTGTTTCTGACCACGCTGCCGAGCCACTCCGGTTCGATAGCTGGGGACGTCGAATTCCAGGATGACCGAGTGGTGGACCACCCGGTCGATGGCCGCCGCCGTCGCCATTGGGTTGGCGAAGATGTGCTCCCACTGGGAGAAGACCAGGTTGGAGGTGATGCCGAGGGAGCGCCTTTCGTAGCGTTCGGCGATGAGGGTGAAGAGCACCTCCGATTCCTCAGCACCCTGGGGGAGGTAGCCCAGGTCGTCCAGCAGCAGGAAGTCGTAGTTGTCGAGCTTGCGTAATTGTCGCGGCAGGGCCAGGTCGCGCTTGGCGGCCAGCAGGTCCTGCACCAGCCGGTAGGCCGGGGCGAAGAGCACCGAGCGTCCCGCTTCCACCAGCCGGTGGCCCGCGGCGCAAAGTGCGTGTGTTTTCCCGGTGCCGGGCAGTCCGAAGGCCAGCACGTTCACCCCCCGGTCGACGAAGTTGCCGCCGGCCAGTTCCCCCAGTTGCTGCCGGAGGCTCAGCGGCACCCGGTCGTGCTCGAAGGTCTCCCAGGTCTTGCCCGAGGGCAGCCTGGACGCCATGCGCAGCCGGCCGATGCGACGCTGCCGTCTATCCTCGGCCTCCTGCTCCAGCACCTCCAGGAAGGTGGACAGGGCGATGCCCTGTCCGGCGGCGGTGAAGCGGGCCACCGACTGCGCCCCCAGGGTGGGCAGACGGAATTGGTGGCACAGTTCCCCGATCCGGACCTGAATGGCGTTGGCGTCCATCATCAGGCCACCCCCGCCAGCAGGGAGTCGTAGACCCTGAGGTCCGGCATTCCGGGCAGGCTCAACACCGGCGCCCGCGGCGGAGCCGGGTTCGCCAGTTCCTTGACCGCGCCGTAGTCAAAGGGCTCACCGGCCTCCAGCAGCAGGGCCAGGGCGCTGTCCACCGTGGACTCCATGGTTGTCGCCGAAAGGTGCAGGATGCGCACGTACTCCACGTCGGCCCGTTCGCCCCGCCACCTCTTGAGGGCGTCGTAGGAGAGCCGGAAGGCCATGGTGGGTTCCGGCACCGGGGCTGGCGGCAGGAGTTGCAGATGAAGGCGTTCCTGCTCCAGCTTCCCCCATACGAGCCGGTTGCGCCGGTCAATCACCTTTCTGACGAAGCCCCGGTAGTCATCGACGGAATCGAAGTCCCGGCTTCCCCGCAGCATGAGGGCCCGGCCGCGGCTGCGCTTCAGCCGGTAGTGGGCCTGCTCGGCCACGCCGTTTTCGTGGGATTCCCCGGCATTGATCAGTGTGGAGCGCAGGCCGTAGTGGTCCAGAAGTTCGACGTAGGCATCATTGAGGGCCCGGCCGCGGCTGCGCTTCATCTCGTGGGTGAGGGCCGATGTGTTGTCGGAGCGGATCACCAGAGGCGCGCCGCCCAAGGCCCACAGGGCCTTCTGAAGTCCCTGCTTCAGGGCCAGGAAGGTCTCGCCGGCAACCACCTCGGCGTACCGCCACCCCGAATGACTCAGCACCAGCTGGAACAGCAGGTGCCGATAGGGCCGGCCCACGATGGTGACTCCCAGAGAGTTGCAGTGGGTGAAGTCGATCTGGGCCTCGCGGCCCGGTGGATGCTCCTGGGGGAAGTAGACCTCCTGATCCGGCCCGTTGAGAGCCCGCCAGTCCTGTAATCGTCGTTGCAGGGTGCGGAGTTGGGAGGCGCTGAAGCGGCCGGGGAATTTCTCTTCCAGCCATTCGATAATTGTCGTTGCCCTGAGCCTGCCGGCGGCCTCGCCCTGGAGCAGGGGCAGGATCTCCTCCTCCCACACTCCGTCGAAGGGATCGGTCCGGGTCCGCCACCAGCGCTCTTGCCCGGTCTCCGACGGCAAGGGTCCATACTGCCACTTACGCGCTGACCGCACGCTCATCCCAGCGACGGCCGCCGATGTCTGCTGTGTCTTTCTTTCCATTCGTCTCTGCCTCAGTAAAACAACTTGCTGGTCTGTAACCACTCCGGCACCTCCCATCCAGTACCGGATGATCACCTCCATTGACCGGCAAAGTTAATTGTCGTTGTTCACCGCGCTTCCGCCACCGCCGGACCCCGGCCCGCGGCATTCGTCGACGGCCCCGACTCGATGGCCAACCTTTCCAGAGTTCTTGCCCCAGCCTCGGTAACAACGCCCATGTCCTGCTTCATGATCTCAACCAGCAGGCCAACCCCCCGAGGCCTACGAGGGACCCCCCGACACCATGGACGACATCATCGACGTGCCGCCCACCCAGGCCGCCCAGGCCTGACCGGAGGATGCCGGAGGCCAGCCAAAAACCAGCCCCAGGCCCGGGCCCGAGACCGCCCAACAGCCCGTCCCGGGCCTGCCGGGTACTCCACTGCGAGTAATTGAGCCGCTATATATATAGAACGAAATTTGATGGTCTGAAAAAAAGACGAATTAATCTGCCAACTCATTGACTCATCTGACTCATCAATCCATTTCGTATCTGGAAACGCCTGTTTTACGAGTCGGCACCCTTATATTGGTGCTGACTCAGGCGACTCACCTTCTCCACCAACACGCCTGGTTTCGTATCTGGAGGGCCCCCCGAGTGGAAAAAGGGCCCCGCGCTTATAAAGGCCTTTTTTGGTTTTGGGCCGATTAAATCCAGAAGTAATACCCCGAATTCCAGAAGTAATAGGGCAAATTCCAGAAGTAATACCCCGATTTCCGGAAGTAATACCCCCAAATCCAAAAGTAATCGGTTCCGAAATCCGTCAAAAACCGGATTTAATCGGGATGCCCGGCGAACGACCCCGACGCCCGCGACTCAGGCGACTCCGACCCCCGGTGCCCGGCGCTCCCCCGGCGCCCCGCTCCGGGACCCCCGGCAACAAACCGTTACCGCCGCCCGGGACCTCCCGGAACGGACCCATCCCCGGTCCTGATCAAAGGCCGCCTGCAGGCCCCCGGCACCGCCGGGCAGAGGGCCTCAGGCGGCGCCCGCCGGGGCCTGCATCCGTCCGAAAAACGCCATACAGAGCGTCCACCACCCCAACCGCCGGCCCCCGCAACCCCACCGACCGGGCGGAACACCCGGACAAAACAGACCGCCGGTAAAGCCCAGAACCCCTCCAAACCGCCCTTTTTGCTATATATCGCACCTTGCATACCGATGTAGTGCTAAATATCGCAAGCCCCAAATTATAGCGCATCATGCCCATAGGCCATGCCATTAAGTCCCCCGGCAACAGCCACCGGATTGAGAGGGACAGACATGGCGAACCCGGCCACCGACCAGAAGCACGAACAGCCCGGTCCGACACTCCAGCCCCCACCCCCCAGCCGCTCATCCGGCCCAAGGGCCGCCGCTGCGGCGCCCCCTCCCCCGACATCGAAGCCCTGCTCCAACAGGAGATGGACGAACGCCTTGACGACGAAGAGCAGGCCCGGCTCGAGGCCGAAGAAGAGGCCCAGGCCGAAGAGGAGCGGGGTGGGCTAGCCCGGCCGCTAATCACCGCCACCCGGTGGCCCCGGCAGCCAACGCTGGCGTTTTTCGGGTCTGGGTGGCTCTAAACCACCCCAGGGGGGACAGGGGCTAAAAACGCGTCCTACGCAACGGTCAGGGCCGGGAATCCTCGAAAATCGGCGGTTACCGAGTGCGCAAGTCCGCTCAAGCCTCAACGAGGGCCAGGCCCTCCGGGGCCTTGAGCCAACAGAACCAGCAGAGCCCCGTCATGCCGACGTGGGCGCCGCCGGCGATCTCCTGCCGGAGGATCCGCGCCTCGGCGGCCGCGACGGAGCTCACCGACCTCCAGAACCCCGGCCGGTGGCAGTCCCCTTCGATGCCCGCCCCGTACTCCAGGGGCCAGCGGGCCAGCCGCAGCGCGGTGGCCAGGTGCTACGGGGTCGACGGGGGAGACACTGGCGCCATGCGGCCGCTGCAGATACAGTTGCGCCACCAACCGCAGGAGGGCCCGAGGGAGCCACCACCACGTCTGGAAGCTCCAGGAGCCCGAACCGGGGGAGTTCGCCTTCTGCCGCAAGAACGAGATCCACCTGTCGAGGGCGACGGCCAGCCGCAAACGGGCGGGCCCCGATGACATCGTGCGGGTCTGCTACGCTGCGACTCCCCCGACGGACGCCCGGCCCCACTGGACAGCCTTCTGCCGCAAGCTGAACGAGAGGAGCACAGCACCCGGAACCCCCCAACCACGTCCCGCGGCGGCCCCACTCAGCCTATATTGCACTTTGTCCATTACACCGTGTACATTTGCCCATTATGATGAACAATCCGCAGGCGCCCTTCTGGCGCCGCCCCTACTCAGACATCCTGCTCGAACGCGCCGGTCAGCCCAGACGGTTCATGCAGGTCATATCCGGACCACGCCAGGTGGGAAAGACCACCATGGTGCTCCAGGTCCTGGAGCACTGCGGAAAGCCCCACCATTACGCCACCGCCGACTCCCCGGTGCTGCAGACCTCCGTCTGGATCTCCCAACAGTGGAACCAGGCCAGGGCTCTCTCCCGGGAGAACGACGGCGCCGTCCTCGTCCTGGACGAGATCCAGAAGGTCGAGGGCTGGCCCGAGGCGGTGAAACTCCTGTGGGACGAGGACACCCGGAACGGCTCGGGACTGCACGTGAATCCTGATGGGCTCATCCCCCCTGCTGGTCCACAAGGGACTCTCCGAGAGCCTGGCGGGCCGCTTCGAGATGCTGAGGGTGCCGCACTGGAGCTTCGGGGAAATGCGGGACGCCTTCGGCTGGAACCTCCAACAGCATATCCTGCACGGCGGCTATCCCGGCACA
This sequence comes from Dehalococcoidia bacterium, assembly GCA_965220625.1. Taxonomy (GTDB): domain Bacteria; phylum Chloroflexota; class Dehalococcoidia; order Lucifugimonadales; family UBA3495; genus VXOI01. Next base: position 402,301 of record CBDCQN010000001.1, on the reverse strand, counting down.
GCGCCACTGATCGAAGACCCCGAAAGGCTGGCCAACTACATCAGGGACGCCATCGTGGAACCAACCGTCTCCCGGGACATCCTCTCGCTCACCGATGTGCGACGCCCGGCACTGCTTCGGCGCCTCTTCGAGCTCGCCTGCTCACACTGCGCCGAGATCCTGTCGTACAACAAGATGCTGGGCCAGATGCAGGACGCAAACAACGTGACCACCCTGGTCCACTACCTGGGACTGCTCGGAGACGCCGGCATGGTCCGAGGCCTCCAGAAGTACGGCGGCGAGGTGCGCCGCCGCAGCTCCAGCCCCAAGCTCCAACCAATGGACACCGGCCTGGTGACCGCCTCCAGCTCCGTCGCGCTGGGGTCATGGAAGCAGGAGCCAGACCGGTGGGGCCGGTTGGTGGAATGCGCCGTCGGCGCCCACCTCTGCAACTGGGCGTTCAGCTCCGGACGCCACGACGTGTTCTACTGGACCGACCGGAACCAGGAGGTGGACTTCGTGGTGCCCCACGAGGGCCGGCTTTTCGCAATCGAGGTGAAGAGCGGGCGGCTACGCGCCCTCCGCGGCATTGAAAAGTTCGTGAAGTCGCACTCCTCGGCAGTGCCCCTGCTGGTGGGCACCGGCGGCATACCCCTGGGGGATTTCCTGTCCAAGCCGCCGACCGCATGGTTCATGACCTGAACTCCGGACGACAACCTCTGAGTCGATTTCAAAATTAATCCACCAAAATTAATCCACCAATGACAAATGGCCGACGACACACCTCAATCGCACCCTCGCACCCGTTGAAGTGCCGGAAGCATTCAGCAAACCGCCGTCCAGCACCAGGCCCACACGTCCAAGGACGGCTGCCGCCGGCTGAACCGGGCCTGCTGGAGACCGGCTGGTGCAGGGCCGCTATGAACCGGTCCCCATAGGGCGGCGGGCTAGAGCGGTGACCCTGGCCAGGTGGTCGGCTGCGAAGGTGTCGTTATCCAGGGTCATTAGGACAGTGGTATCCACGATCATTAGGACACCCTGAGCGCGGGTGATTTAGACTTGTATCAGGTTAAAGTTGCCCGGTCAATCACCCCCTTTGCCTCCAGCAGGGCCCGGTGGGGCGACAGTTTTTCACGGTAGCTGGCCCCCTCGATGACTATCTGGAAGCTGGCGTTGGCCAGCCGATCCAAAGCGCTGTTCCCGAGGATTGGGTCGTCGAAGAGGCTGAGCCATTCCTCCACGGCGCGGTTGCTGGTGATGACGAAGCTGGAGACGCGGTGTCTGCCGATGATCAGCTCGTAGAGGTCGGCGGACTGCTGGGCGGTGAACCGATGGAGACCCAGGTCGTCCAGGATCAGCAGGTCCGGGGCCAGGAAGGACCTGAAGGTGCGGTCGACGGAGTTGTCCACCCGGGCCTGGGTCATGCTCCTGAAGAAGTGGTCGGCAAGGCAGAAGCGGACGGTGTGGCCGCCCCGGACGGCGGCGTAGCCCAGGGCCTGGGCCAGGAAGGTCTTTCCCACACCGGCGGGGCCCACCAGCAGGACATGCTCGTGCCTGGCCAGGAATTCCAGGGAGAAGACGGCGTCCAGGAGTCGGCGGTCCAATGTGATGGTGGCAGACCAGTCGAAGTCTTCCAACCGGCAGGTCTCCTCGAAGCCGGCAGCGCGCAGCCGCAATTCCAAACGGCGGTCGGCGCGGCGGTTGACCTCGTCGGCGAGGATGATCTCCAGGAAGGAAGCGTAGTCCAGCTGGTCCCTGCGGGCCAGGGCGATGCGTTCGGGCAGGGTGGCGGCCATGGGTCCCAGCTGGAGCCGCTTGAGCAAAGGCGTGAGTTCGGTGACTCGGGTCATGACTGACCTCCCGTTTTCAGTTCGGTTGGCTCGATTGGCTGATGGCGCTGGCCTTTGGCATGGGCGAAGACGCTGCCCAGGCGAGCGAAGCGCCCGAGGGGCAGGGGCGGGGGGTGCTCGGGAGTCTCCTGTTGCTCCAGGGCCTGGAGCAGGATGCGCTCCACGCGACCCACGTGGATGAGGTCCACCTCCAAGGCTCTACGGCAGGCGGCATCCAGGCGTTCGGGAGTGTAGCGCTGGCCCAGGCGGATGAGCTTGTGGCCCTGCCTGACCTTGGCCCAAGGCAAAGGACCGTCGAAGAGTCGCTCGGCGAACTCGCCCACCGCGAGACCCTGCTCGGCGGCGCTGCGCTTGATGCCGTCGGGCGCCCTCAGGGTGTAGGCCGACAGTTCAGCGGGATAGTCGGCAGTATCGGTGGACCGGCCGCCCTTGGGCTGGCGGCGATGGACCTTGATCAGCTGGCCCCGGTGGTAAATGCGCACCAGCTTCACGCCCAGGCCGACTTCCACCTGCTGCCCGGGTGGGCACAGGGTGGACGGAACCGAATAGAGAGCGTACTGGCAGGACACGTGGTGGTCGGGGTGGACCTTCGCGGTGCGCCAGTGGGTGACCTCGTAGGGCTCGCCGTCCCAGGGGGACAGGGCCTGGCGCTCCTCGTCCAGGAAGACCTGCAGGGGCTGACGGCGGGTGGTTCCGTGGATGCGCATTCCGGCGACGTCGCGGCACCAGCGTGCCGCTTCAGAACGGAGATGGGCCAGGTCCCGGAAATCGCCGCCCTTGAAGAAGCGTTCCCTGGCGTACTGGACGCTGCGCTCCACTATGGGCTTGTCCTTGGGGTGACGCACCCGGGCCGGATCGGTGATGAAGCCCCGGTGCTGGGAGTATTCCAGGAAGCCGCGGGTCAGGCGGGGATGCAGGGCGTCGGCTCCCGCCACTGCGGCGGGGAAGTTGTCGATGACCAGGTATTTGGGAATGCCGCCGAAGAAGGCCCAGGCCGCCTCCAGGCCGGCGATCACATCTTCCAGCTTCTGGCCGTAGGCGGGCCACACGAAGCAATGCCGGGAGTAGCCCAGCACCACCAGCAGCGCCCACACCGCCTGCCTTTTGCCAGATTCCTGGTCCTTGATGAAGCCCAGGCGGCCGAAGTCCAGCTCGGCTACTTCCCCAGGGGCCCTCTCCCCCATGCGCACCGTGTTGGCTCGGCGTCGCCGCCAGTTGCGGCGAGCCACAAAGCGATGCAGCGAGGTATACGGTACCCGGCAGCCCCGCTCCGCCAGCAACTCCTGGATGCGGGTCAGTTGCAGCCGGTCAACGGTAATCCACTGGTAGATCTGGTCGGCCCACGGGGCCAGCTTCTCCACCGTGGGCGCCTCCACCTGCCGCGGACCGGAGCGGCCGATGGCCGCCAGGCTGCTGACTTGCTCTTCATCTGGCCCAGGGCCCTCTCGGGCTATCCCCAGCGTCTCCGCTGCCGAGATGTACCTGCCCACCGTATCTTTCGACAGCCCCGTGCCCGAGGCTATGTGGCGCCGACTCTCCCCAGCTTGCCAGCGCCGGATCACTTCAGATATTTCCACTCTGAGTACCTCCTTATAACCCATCCCCGCACCTCGCTTTCGAGTGCAGCAATGGTCTCCCATCAGGCGCTCAGAGTGTCCTAATGACCCTGGTTTTCTGTCCTAATGATTGTGGTTATTTCGCGGATTTCTGTCCTAAAGTTCCTGGTTATTCACACAGGCGAAGACTGCCTGGAACAGGTCGCCCAGGCCCTGACGATCCTCGACTGGGCCGCAGGAGCAGGCCTCCGCGCCCGTCCCGGACGTCCTGGGGCGCATCGGGGGCGCTCCTGGTGGGAAGCATCCCCCAGTCCATCCTGACGTCGCGGCCCCCCAAGTGGCCCAATTCGTGCTATTCCTGCGGCCGGGCCGCCTGGAGCTGGGGTAGCCCCAACCGTTAGCAGCACCGTCCGGGGCCCACGGCGCCCAACGCTGGCGGATTCCAGGGCGGGGTGACCCGATATTACCACCCCATGGGGGATAGGGGCCTAAAAACGCGCCCTGCGCAGCATGGTCAGGGCCGGAATCCCCGTGATCCGCCTTCTTTCAGCTATGCGGCGCGTAGCGGGCCGCTGCTAATGTTGGGATGCAAGATTGATATGCAGAGGTCGGCCTGCTATGCCAAGAAAGCAGCTGAACATCGGACTCACCCCGGCCCAATACGAAGCGGTCCGTATAGCGGGCCGAGGAAGAGGGCCAGACCATCACGGCCTACTGCCGCGACGCCATCATGGAGAAGGCAGCGCCGGCTCCGGCGCTGCCCGACGTGGCCGCACTGCCGGCCTGGCTGCTCCACGTCCTGCTATTCCTCACCAGGGGCAGGACACGCCCCGCTATGCCGAGGGAGTAGCGGGGTGCTTGGCGAGTTTGCCATGCAGCTATGTTGGCCTGAATTGAGCTACCGTTAGTCCGTTGGATCGAGGCACTTATCATAGGTCGTCTTGTCGATTGGGATCAAAGTGGTGCCGGCGATCCCAAATAAACGCCGACCGGGAACCAGCGGGATGGCCGACTCGAAGGCGACTGTCCTGTTTTGGTTTTGACCTACTTGTTTGGCCAACGCGACAGCTGGAGCTAGGTCAGAATCCTGACTCACAACGATCGCAACGTCATAGCGCTGCTGATGGGTCGCCTCTACCAAGTCAATGGCCAGACTGACGTCCACTCCCTTCTCCAGGCCGCTAGAATTCAGCCGGCCCCTGTATACATAGACCCCTTGCCGCTGTAAGGCCCTAAGCTTGTTGTTCCAGGACTTGTGCCAGAAGGCATCTTGGGTCTGGCCGGGGACGCCGGTATAGAACCGCACCTCGGCCAGAGTCCGTCCTGGAACCCTGGATACGAGGGCTTCGGCCAGCTTAACTACATCGTAGCTGGGCCAGCTCTAAGGCGGACCCGGCCCGTAGGCCCGCATCGCCAAGCGGTAGAGGTTTTGGCCATCAAACGAAACGAGGGCGCGCATAGGCAAAAAAACACCCGCCCCGGGGATTGGGCTTGAGCCCGATCCAGCGGACGGGGGGTAATTCACGTGCGACGTTAGCAGGGAATTTGCTTAATTGTCAAGCATCCCATGATGGCTTCTTTTGCCCTGGGGCCGGGCTGGGTTGCAGGAGCGGACTTTTCTGCCCCGGTCGACCTGAAGGCCACGCAGCCCAAAAAACCGCCAGCGTTGGCCACGGCCTGGGCCCAGCAGCAGGTCCGCCGAGGTACCCCTAAGCTAAGCCTGAATCCACCGAAGGAGTGGAGATTAAACGTGTGCTGAGAGCGTGAAAGGGTGCTCCTCTGAATCTGGGATAATGGTTTTTGATCGGAAAACCGACCCCGGAAAAGGAGCACCTGTTAGATGCTACCACGCGAGCACTCCGACCGCATTCACGTTGCCTTTGACGATCACCGCCTGGTGGCCAATGCCGGGCTACTGTTGCCCTCCAGCCTCGCTCTGCGCCTGGGTCTGGGTGAACTGGTGGACCAACACGTCCACCTGGGAGATGCCCTTGGCCGGGCCAACCCCGGGGACAAGCTGCTGACCTTGGTGGCCTCCGCGCTGGCTGGGGGCGACTGCATCGACGACGCCGATGCGCTGCGTTCCGGAGGGACCGCCCGGGTGCTGGGCTGCGTGGTCAAGGCGCCGTCCACGTTGGGGACCTTCCTGCGCAGCTTCCGGTGGGGCCATGTCCGCCAGTTGGACCGGGTGAGCCGGGAACTGCTGGCCCGGGCCTGGGCCGCCCGGGCCGGACCCAGGGACTGGCCGTTGACCATCGACCTGGATTCCACCATCTGCGAGACCTACGGCCTCGCCAAGGAGGGGGCCCGCCACCATGGGTACACCGGCCAGCGGGGCTATCACCCGCTCCTCGCCGTTGCCGCCGGCACCGGCGACGTGCTGATGGCCCGGCTGCGTGAGGGCCGGTCCAACACTGCCCGGGGCGCCGCCCACTTCCTGCGGGAGACGGTGGGACGGGTGCGCTACGCCGGGGCCACCGGACCACTCACGGTGCGGGCCGACAGTGGTTTCTACACCCACGCCGTGGTCGCCGTCTGCCGCAGGATGAAGGTCCGCTTCTCCATCACCGTCCGCCAGCACGCCCAGTTGCGCAGGCTCATCGAGGCCATACCCGAGACCGACTGGAGGCCCATACCCTACTGGATGGAGGGCGCCGCCGACGTGGCCGAGGCTGAATACACTCCTTTTGAGAGCAAGCCAGGCGCCGTGCCGGTGCGGCTCATCGTCCGTAGGGTCAAGCCCACGCCCGGCTCCCAACTGGCCCTGTTCGCCAACTACAGCTATCACGCCTTCATCACCGACCGGGAGGGGGATGTCCTGGAACTGGAGGCCGACCACCGCCGCCACGCCGAGATCGAGAATGCCATCCGGGACCTGAAGTACGGCGTGGGGCTCAACCATCTCCCCTCGGGACGCTTCCCAGCTAACGCCGCCTGGCTGGCCGTCCAGGTGATGGCCCATAACCTGGCCCGCTGGACCGGACGCATCGGTCTGGGTGAGCCGGTGGCAACCACCAAGACCCTCCGCAGGCGCTTCTTCTCCCTGGCCGGACGGCTCACCCGCTCCGCGCGCCGCCTCACCCTGCATATCCCCCAGGGCTGGCCCTGGGAAAACCAGTTCAACGGTGCCCTGGCCCGGTTGCGAACCCTGCCACTCCCCTCCTGACGGCGGCGTTGCCGTCTGACCCGTCCCCAAGGCTACTCAACCGCCTCGCCGGCCCGCGCAGGTCAAGCTCCGTATGTCTCCTACTGCCAACTGACCGCCGATCTCGCCCCCGCTGGCGCTGCGGTCCGTCAGAAATCCCCTTCCCGTGATTGCCACACCCGGCAACAGGCCATTTCTATCAGTATAGAGCCCAGTAATCTCGCTCCCTCCCCTCTTACCGCCGGTCTAACCCTCTCGGTCGCATCCCTTCGGTGGATTCGGGCTAAGGCAGGCGGCGATGGTGACGAAGCTGCCGGCCGGGGCGTGAAGCCTGCTGGCCACCACAGGATCGCGGGTAGCTGCGGCCACCGCTCCGGTCGTCCAGGCCGTGCCTCGGGTGCTGTGGGATGGCAGACTGCCGTTCAGCGACGCGAAGGCCGTGTAGGACTGCCCGGCAGTCAAATCCTGCCACTCGACGCTGACCTCGGTTTCAGCAGGGGTGCCGCCGGTGTAGTCGCCGGAGTTGTCGTCGGAGTTGTCGTTTGAGTCTAGTTGAAGTTCGGTCCCGCCATCCGGAGGCCGCCCGCCGCGACGCCCGGAAACTTGCGAGCTGGCCCGATAATTGCCTCCGCCGCTTAACGACAAATGTTGATGGTCTACGATTCGGTCACCTGCTAACTGGTCAGCGACTATGTCATCCCCATGAGGGTTGTAAAGTTGAACACCAGCAGGAACAAGCAAGGATTCAAGTGCTCACCAGCGTTCTGGAATACCGATTTCCCATCGCCCAGGCAGCCGAGATCATGGGAGTTAGTGAACGCCACCCCAAGCGTCTCCTCGCGGCTTATCGCAAGCACGGTGCCGCCGTACTGGCTCACGGGAACAGGGGCCGTAAGCCCCACAACGCCGTCCCTGAGACGGCCGCCGCTGCCGTGGTGAAGCTGGCCAGCAACGGCTATGCCGGGGCAAACCACAGCCACTTCACCGAGTTGCTGCGGGAGCGGGAGGGCATCGACCTGAGCCGCCCCACGGTGCGCCGGATTCTGGTCAGGGCCGGCATCGGCAGTCCTCGCAGCCGCCGCTCCCAGCAGCACCGTTTCCGGCGCAGGCGCATGCCCCAGGAGGGGATGCTGGTGCAGATCGACGGCAGCCAGCACCCCTGGCTGGAGGACCGGGGAACGAAGCTGACGCTGCTCATCGCCGTGGACGACGCCACCGGCACCGTGGCCCAGGCCGTCTTCCGCACCACCGAAGACACCCGCGGCTACCTGGTGCTCCTGGAGAGACTGATCTGCCAGTGGGGTATCCCCCTGGCCCTCTACAGCGACCGCCACGCCGCTTTCAAGTACAACGCCCGTCAGAAGCCGGTGCCGGTCGAAACACCCCGTTCGCCCGGGTGATGCGGGACCTGGGCATCCAGCAGATATTCGCCCTCTCCCCACAGGCCAAGGGAAGGGTGGAGCGGATGCTGGAGACCTTCCAGGATCGGCTGGTAACCGAGCTACGCCTGGCCACCACCAGCACCATGGACCAAGCCAACGAGGTACTCCAGGAGTTTCTGCCACGGTTTAACGCTCAATTCTCGGTCCCGGCGGAGCAGCCGGAGACGGCCTACCCGCCAGTGCCTGACGGGCTGTCTCTGACCGAGACGATCTGCCTGAAGGACACCCGCAAGGTGGCCCGGGACAATACGGTGAAGTACCAGTGGAGAGTCCTGCAACTGCTGCCTGGAGAGGAACGGCCCAGCTATGCCGGTCTTCGCGTGGACGTCATGGAACGGGCCGACGGTGAGCTGTCGAACAGATACCAGGGAGAGGCCGTGGAATTTCAGGAGGGGCCGTCGCCCTCCTCGGCGCTGTGGGGCGCAGACAGCGGCTGCTCCCCCGATCCAGAGCTTCAGGAGGCCACCGACGGCGTGGTCCACAGCCACCTGAACGTGGCTCAACGGGAACGCCCCTACATCTTGGAATCGGCTGCTCAGGAGGAGGCGGAGCGCAGAGGCGACAAGGGGAAGCCAGTGCGCCACCAGTTGCACCGGACGCCAACGTCAACCCAGCAGGCCCGTTGGGAGGCTGTACAGCAGGCCAAGGAGCAAGGGCTGTCCCTCCGGGCCATCGCCACGAACCTGGGCATGGCCCGCGACACCGTGGGGAAATACCTCAAAGCAGAAAGTCCACCCACCAAGAAACTCAGCGCCAAGGAGCACGCCAAGGCCGAGGCTCTGGCCGCATCATCAACCGCCGCAGACTAACCAAGGGGACATATTCGCTTTTCAATTAGGGTGACGGAATCGCTGGACAACAACATATCCCGCGCTTTTCTGTCCTTAAGATCCTGATTAATTACACTCAGGAGCCGTCGGGCGGCAACCAAGCGCGCAATTGTCAGACCTGACCCGATCTTGCGAAACAAGGTAAACGCCCAACGACCCAAGGCCGTTTCAACCCACCTCGACGCCGGTGCCGTACATCAACCAGCAGTTCGGACCCCCCACCGCACCGCACCTCGCCAGCCGGTCCACCGTGGTAGTCAGCAGCGAAATCCCGGCGTCCCGACCCACCTGTTGGAACACAGCCTCCGCCTCCTTGTTCCACACCACCATCAGGACCGGCCAATCGTTGATCCTCTCCGCCGCAGCGTACCCCTGCATTTTCCTTTCCACCCGGTTCCTCCCTCGGGCCGACCGCTCATACTCGAGGTAGTGCCATCCCGGACCGTAGGGGCTGTGGTCCAGATAGACCAGGCCGTCCGGCGCTATACCCCCAGCCCCTCCCATATGCTCCCAACACCGCCACCCAGCCGCGCCCGCCACCCCGGCGGCCCCAAACTCGCCCATGAGCCCCATCACCCCATCCTCATGGGCCTGACGCCGGTGCCCCACCGGCAACGGCCGGACCCCGGCCGGCAGTCGGGTGTTACTCACCCGGTCCCTGAGCGCCAGCACATTAAAACCTTTCTGGCAGACCGAGTATCGGTAACTTCCATGGGCCAATTCCTCCCTGGCCACCAGCCCTGCCTTATGCAACCCTGTGAAAAGCCGCTGTACCCACCGGGAACTCCCCGACTCCTGGAACAGCGCCTTCCCGAACTTGGAGATCATCCCGGGCCACTCGGCTACGGCGTCCAGCAACCGCGTCCCCCCAAACGCAGCCGGCCCCGACCAATAGCAGTCCGAGACGCGTTTTTCCCATCCCCACCCGCCCATGTCCTTGACCACAGGCAGCTGGTGCACCCAGCCCGTGCTCCGTCCCGGCTCCCTGGCCCCGGCAACTGTCCCGTCAGAAACACACCAGACCCGCAGCACCTCGGCGCACCCGAACTGCCGCGCCACCCGGAATACGACCTCCCGCTGCCACGGGTCCCCCACCACGAAGCAGAGATACCCCGGATAGGGGTCCTCCCACCGCACCGAATGGTGCACGAGGTCCTTCCCGAGCTTCGAGAACGTCTCCCGCACCCGTGACTCCGACTGGAGCACGCCGCTCCAGAAGAAGGCCGCCCAGCCTCCCCGGTACCGCGCGGCGGCGTCCCAGGCGACGCCATTAAACCAACTGAAATTTTCCAGCTCGGCCAGCCCCGGCAACCCCGCCGCTGCCTGGTAAAACCATTCGACCATCGGGAGCCGCTCAAGGAGCCGGGCCAGCGCCCACTCCTCGTGCCAGTACGGAGAGAACATCGACAGCCTGTTAATCCCCTCCTGAGTCAGCCACCACCGGGCCGCCTTCGGCTTCGTAGCCCCCACCCCCAGGCTGACCCGCCTGAGCAGACCAGCATCCTCCATCTCCCAGAGACGCGGGTAGAAATAGGACGGCGTCTTGCCGACAACCGCCGAATAGTCAACGACGCTGGCCAACGGCATGGCAGCGACAACGGGAAGCAGCTGCACCGCCGAATTGGACAACAGGAGTTCTTTCACCCGGACGTCTCCGAGCCACCCCGCAGGATCTAATACCGGCATCTCTACCTCCTTTTACGCTGAAACGGCTTCCAATCGGGTCTTAGTGTCAATATATCCTAGGCGCCCGGAAAACCACTTTGTCGTTAAGCGCACGCTCCCAGACAGGAGGGATGGCTACGGCAACGCCGAGAACCACAACGGTTCAGCCCGTCCTCACGGATGCTGGCGACCAGCGGGCGACCTCCTCCGGCGGCATGCCGCCAAATGCTCTTCGTCCTGGCGGCCGTACCAGAACACGGACCGCTGCCCCTAGTACTCAGCATTGTTATGCCCGAAACCGGGCCGTGCAGAGGGGAGTAACTGGCTGGGACACCGGTCAGGTAAGATCGGTACGAGGCGTGCCGGCCAGGATAAGACCGAATTGACAGTGGCGCATATTGCCCGTTATTCAGCATGGTCCGGGTGTCCTACGGCTGCATCATTGGTGACTGCCCTTTCGGGGGCGCTCCCTTTCGATAGATTGTGACGCGCCGGTGGCACCCCCTGGCGACACGTCTACACGGCAGTGGCGGACACGACGATGAGCACGTACAAGAGCAGGGCCGAGTCGGCGGTCAAGGTCTCCAGCAGGCGGGAGAGTCTCCCTGCGGAACTGTCCCGGGTGAATCTGAACGCGGCAGGAGTGTCGCTATTCAGGTTCTTCAGGCCAGTGTTATTCACAAACATCCGGCCACCCTGAGCACCCGTGATTTGCACTTGTATCAGTTTGCGGTGGGCTGGTCAATCACCCCCTTTGCCTTCAGCAGGGCCCGGTGAGGGGACAGCCTTTCCCGGTAGCTGGAGCCCTCGATGACGATCTGGTAGCTGGCGTTGGCCAGCCGGTCGAGAGCGCTATTGCCCAGAATGGGATCGTCAAAGATGCTCAGCCACTCTTCCACGGCCCGGTTGCTGGTGAAGACGAAGCTGGAGACCCGGTGGCGGTTGAGGATGAGCTCGTAGAGGTCGGCGGACTGCTGGGCGGTGAGCCGGTGCAGGCCCAGGTCGTCCACGATCAACAGATCAGGAGCCAGGAAGGACCTGAAGGCCCGGTCCACCGAGTTGTCCGCCCTGGCCTGGGCCATGGCCCGGAAGAAGTTGTCGGCGTGAATGAAGCGGACCGTATGCCCGGACCTGACGGCGGCGTATCCCAGGGCCTGGGCCAGGAAGCTCTTGCCCACTCCGGCGGGTCCCACCAGCAGGACGTGCTCGTGCTTGTCCAAGAACTCCAGGGAGAAGACGGCGTCCAGGAGCCGGCGATCCAGGGTGATGGACGCCGACCAGTCGAAGTCCTCCAGGCGGCAGGTCTCCTCGAAGCCGGCGCCCTGCAGCCGCAGTTCGGTGCGCCGGTGAGCCCGGCGATTGACCTCGTCTGAGAGAATGATCTCCAGGAAGGAGGCGTAGTCCAGATGCTCCCTGCGGGCCAAGGCAATGCGCTCGGGCAGGGTTGCCATCATGGGCCCCAACTGGAGCCGTTTGAGGAGCGGCGTGAGTTCGGTGACACGGGTCATCTCTGACCTCCTTTGGCATGGGCGAAGACCGAGCCGGGCCGGGCGAAGCGGCCGGCTGGTATGGGCAAGGGCAGTTGGGGCGCGGCTTCCTCTTCCAGGGCTTGCACCAGGATGCGTTCGACCCGGCGCACGTCGATGAGGTCCACGTCCAAGGCCCTGCGGCAGGCGGCGTCCAGACGCTCCGGTGTGTAGCGCTGGCCCATGCGGACCAGCTTGTGGCCCTGCCTGACCTTGGCCCATGGCAATGGACCGTCGAACAACCGCTGGGCGAAGTCGGCCACCGCCGGGCCGTACTCCGCAGCACTGCGCTTGATCCTGTCCGGGGCCCGCAGGGTGTAGGGGGTCAGCTCCGCCGGATAGTCGGCGGGATCGGTGGAGCGGCCGCCCCTGGGCTGGCGGGGATGGAGCTTGAGCAGCCTTCCCCGGTGGTAGATGCGCACCAGCTTGCTGCCCAGCCCGATCTCCACCTGCTGCCCGGGAGCACAGAGATCTGCGGGCACCGAGTAGAGGGCGTACTGGCAGGCCACGTGGTGGTCGGGATGGACCTTGACGGTGCGCCAGTGGGTGATCTCATAGGGCTCCCCGTCCCAGGAGGCCAGAGCGTCGCGCTCCTCATCCTGGAAGACCATCAGGGGCTGACGCCGGGTGGTGCCGTGCACCCGCTGTCCGGCGACATCACGGCACCAGCGTGCCGCTTCTTCCCTGAGGTGGGCCAGGTCCCTGAACTCCCCGCCCTTGAAGAACCGTTCCCGGACGTACTGGACGCCCCGCTCCACCTTGGGCTTGTCCTTGGGGCGTCTCACCCGGGCGGGGTCGGCTATGAAGCCCCGGTGCTGGGAGTATTCCAGGAAGCCCCGGGTGAGCCTGGGGTGCAGCGCGTCGGCCCCCGCCACCGCGGCGGGGAAGTTGTCGACGACCAGGTACTTGGGGATGCCGCCGAAGAAGGCCCAGGCCGCCTCCAGTCCCTGGATGACGTCCTCCAGCTTCTGGCTGAAGGTGGGCCAGACGAAGCTGTGCCTGGAGTAGGCCAGCACCACGATCAGGGCCCACGCCGTCCGGCGGCGGCCCGTCTCCGGGTCTTGGACCAGACCAAGGCGGCCGAAGTCCAGCTCCACCACCTCTCCCGGCGCGGTGTCCTCCATCCGGACCGTGCTGCGGCTCCGGCCCCGCCAGTTGCGGCGGGCGACGAACCGGTGCAGCGAGGCATACGATACTGGGCAACCCCGCTGCGCCAGCAACTCCTGAACTCGAGTGAGTTGCAGGCGGCCGCCGGTGAGCCACTGGTAGATCTGGTCGGCCCAGGGAGCCAGTCTGTCCTCGGTGGGCACGGCCCCATGCTGCGGCCCGGGGCGGCTGATTGCCGCCAGACGGCCGAGCTGCTCCTCGGTGGGCCCAGGTCCCTCGCGGGATACTCCCATCCCCTCGGCCAACCCAATGTACTTCCCGACGGTTTCCCGGGACAGCCCCGTCCCTGCGGCTATCCGCCGCCGGCTGCCGCCCGCCTGCCAGCGGCGGACCACTTCCGAAATGTCCACTCTTTGCACCTCCTTGTAGGCCATCACCACACCTCACCACGAAGTGCCGCAATGGTCTCTTATCAGGTGCTCAAAGTGGCCTAATGACCCTGAATAACTGGCCTAATGATCTTGAATAACTTCCAATTTCCTGGCCTGATGTCCCTGATTAACGACAAGGAGTGGACGTGGGCGCCGGCAGCCACTTCGTGGCGGTGCCCGAAGGCCGCTGCGAGCAACCGGTGCACGAGTATGCCTCCTTCACGGCGGATCTGTATCGCCTGGCCAACTGGCTGGAGGAGTGCGGGGTGGAGACCGTGGCCATGGAGTCCACCGGAGTTTACTGGATACCACTCTTCGGAGTACTGGAAGAGCGGGGGTTCCAGGTGATGCTGGTGGACCCACGGCGCATCAAGAACGTGCCCGGACGCAAGAGCGACGTGCTGGACTGCCAGTGGCTGCAACAACTCCACACCTACGGACTGCTGTCGGCGGCCTTCCGGCCCGAGGCCGACATCCGGCGGCTGAGAAGCTATCTGCGGCAGCGGGCGATGCTGGTGGAATATGCGGCCCAGCATGTTCAGCACATGCAGAAGGCGCTGACCCAGATGAACGTGAAGCTGCACCAGGTGATCAGCGACATCACCGGCAAGACCGGGATGACCATCCTCGAAGCCATCGTGAGGGGTGAGCGAGACCCGCGAAAGCTGGCGCAATTTCGGGATCCCAGGACCAAGGCAGACGAGGAGACCAATAGCCCTATCGCTGGAGGGGCACTGGCAGGAGGAGCACATCTTCGAGCTGACCCAGGCCCTGGAGTTGCACCGGGTGTATCAGGCCAAGATTGCCGAGTGCGACCGGGAGATTGAAGCTCACATGGGGCGGTTTGCCGACCGCAGCGGTGGCGCTACACCAGGGGAACAACCCAGGAAGAACCGCATCCAGGGGAACGCGCCGCGCTTTGACGTCCGCGGCCACCTGTACCGGATGACCGGGGTGGACCTGACCCGGATCAACGGCGTGGACGTCTACACGGCGTTGAAGGTGATCGGCGAGGTGGGCACCGATATGACAAGATGGCCAACGGCCAAGCATTTCGCCTCATGGCTGGGATTGAGTCCCAATAACCGGGTCACCGGAGGCAGGGTCATCAGCTCCCGAACCAAGCCCAGCGCCAACCGGGCAGCCAAGGCGCTGCGGCTGGCGGCCAACGCCCTGTACCGCTCCAACAGTGCGTTGGGAGCTTTCCTGCGCCGCAAGAAGGCGCAATTGGGACCGCCCAAGGCCATTACGGCCACGGCGCACAAGCTGGCCAGAATTATCTACGCCATGCTGCGCTACGGGCAACAGTACGTGGATGCCGGCGCTGACTACTACGAGGCCCAGTACCATCAAAGGGCGCTCCGTGCGGCGAAGCGGAGGGCGGCGCAGCTGGGCTACGAACTGGTCCCCGTATCCGATAACCGATCTCAAACCCTTGATCTGCCCTTGGCAACAGCCGCGACCGGCGTGTGAAAACCTCAGTTACTCGATAGCAGAGTTATGCCCGTGCCCGGGCCGTGCAGAGGCGACTAACTGGTGAGTCCGCCCAACGATGTATGCTCATGGTAAGGCGTGTCGTCCGGACCAAGACCGAGTTGACACTGGTGCTTATCGCCCGACCCGTAGCATGGTCAGGGAGCCTTACGACGGCATCATTGGTGACGCCCCGATCGGGGCGATCCCGTTGGGGAGAGTGGCACAGTCCGCGGCTCCCTCCGGCGACACCTCTACACGGCAATGGTAGAGGCGATGATGAGCAGACGCCAGAGCAGCGCAAAACCGGAAGGGCTGTCCCAGCTGAACCTGAACGCGGCGGGCATTGACGTGGGCGCTACCAGCCATTTCGTGGCGGTGCCCGCCGACCGGGCGGAGCAGCCGGTGCGAGAGTTCGGGCCTTCACGGCGGACCTGTACCGTCTGGCGGACTGGCTGGCCCAGTGCGGTGTGGAGACGGTGGTCATGGAGTCCACCGGCGTGTACTGGATATCGCTGTTCGGGGTGCTGGAAGAACGGGGCTTCCAGGTGATGCTGGTGGACCCCCGGCGCATCAAGAACGTGCCCGGCCGCAAGACCGACGTGCTGGACTGCCAGTGGCTGCAGCAGCTGCACACCTACGGCCTGCTGTCGGGGGCTTTCCGACCCGACAGGGAGATCCGGCGCTTACGCAGCTACCTGCGGCAGCGGGTCATGCTGGTGCAGTACGCCTCCCACCATATCCAGCATATGCAGAAGGCGCTGACCCAGATGAACGTGAAGCTCCACCACGTCATCAGCGATATCACCGGCAAGACCGGCCTGGACATCATCGAGGCCATCGTGGACGGCCAACGGGACCCGCGACAACTGGCGCAATTGCGCGATCCCAGGATCAAAGCCGACGAGGCAACCATTGCCAAGTCTCTGCAGGGCCACTGGCGGGAAGAGCACATCTTCGAGCTGACCCAGGCCCTGGAGCTGTACCGGTTCTATCAGGATAAGATTGCCGAGTGCGACCGGGAGATTGAAGCCCAGCTGGAGCGGTTTGAGGACCGCAGCAATGGTGATCCTCCAGCGGCGAAGTCCGGCCGGAGACGCAGCAAAGGAAACGCGCCACGCTTCGACGTTTGGACGCACCTGTACCGTATGACGGGGGTTGACCTGACCCAGATCGACGGTGTGGATGCCTACACCGCGCTCAAGGTGGTGAGTGAGATTGGCGCCGACATGACGAAATGGCCGAGTGCAAAGCACTTTGCGTCCTGGTTGGGGCTGAGCCCAAACAACCGCATCACCGGCGGCAAGGTCATGAGCTCCAAGACCAAGCCCAGCGCCAACCGTGCGGCGGCGGCCTTACGCCTGGCGGCCAACGCTCTGCACCGCTCCGACAGCGCCCTGGGCGCCTTCCTGCGCCGGAAGAAGGCACAGATAGGCAGGCCCAAGGCCATCACCGCCACGGCCCACAAGCTGGCTCGCATGATCTATTCCATGCTGCGCTACGGTCAAGAGTACGTGGACGCCGGGGCCGAATACTACGAACGTCGATATCAGCAGCGGGCGTTGCGCGCGGCAAAGCGTCGGGCGGCGCAACTGGGCTATCAGCTGGTGCCCATGCCCGATGCTCCGGAACACACAACCTACGCACCCCCTGACGCGCCAATTGCCGCGTGACGACGTTGGTTAGTGGGGAGGTCTCGCAGATGGTGGAGTCCAGGTCGATGGTGAACGGCCCGTCGCCGGGTCCGGCCCGGGCCTGCCAGGCCCGGGCCGGCAGCTCCCGGCTCACCCGGTCCAGCTGGCGGACATGGCCCCACCGGAAGCTGCGCAGGAACGTCCCAAGGGTGGAGGGCGCTTTGACCATGCACCCCAGCACCGAGGAGGTCCGCCCCGCACGCAGCGCATCGGCGTCGTCAATGCAGTCGCCGCCCGCCAGCGCAGAGGCCACCAGCGTCAGCATCTTGTCTCCCGCGTTCGCCCGCCCCGGCGCGCCGCCGAGGTCGAGGTGGCGGTCGACGAGTTCACGCAGGCCCACGCGCTGGGCCAGGGTGGCCGGAAGAAGCAGCCCGGCATTGTTGACCAGGCGGTGGTCGTCGAAGGCGATTTGGATGCGGTCGGGGTGCTCAAGTGGTAGCATCTGTTGGGTGCTCCTTCTTTCTAGTCGGTTTCCTCTCTCGAAAACCATTATCCCAGATGCAAAGGAGCACTTTCTTACCCATTCACCACGCCGCGACCCTCATCTCTTCGGTGGATTGGGGCTAAGTGTTCAGCAGAAATGTCACCTGTTTGGTCTGCGATGGTATCAGACGGCGACACCGTGGATGCGACCGGGGACCGACGCGTCGGTGGACTCTCAGCGTCAATGTATCTCCTTACCGTGTCTCTATGGATTCCCAATTCCATCGCCATCCGTCGAATGGACATCCCCTTAAGCTTCGCCTGCTGCACCGCCTTCCATCTCTCCTGCTGCAGGAAATTCGGCTTCCGCTGTGATGCGACTACCTGCAACCCGGCTACGTCCGGATCGTCAATTGCCGCAGCATGAGCATCTTCCTCTTGATTTGGCTTTGCGCTCGGCAGTTCGATAGCTTTAACCGAAGGTTTTGACGGGAGTTCGGGATTGGGGGTCGGGATGCTGGCAGCTGAGGAAGTCCCGTTGTGGCTTCGGAGAGATGCCGGACTGGGCGGTGCTTCCTGGGAAGCGATCATGCGTCCCTCATGGTGTAGCGACAGCCGACCGTCCAGTCCCTCCAGGACCTCCACAACCGTTCCGGCATAGCTGCGGCGCTTTGAATCGGGAAGCAGTTGCAGGGTGTGCCTCTGGTACTTCACGGTGTTGTCCCTGGCCACTCTCCTGCGGTGCTTCAAGCACAGGACCTGCTCCAAGGGCAGATCCACCTGCAATGGCCGGAATGAGGGCTCAGGACACTGGGCCGGAACTCCAAAGCGCCGGTTGAACCTGGGCAGGAACTGCTTCAACACGGCCCTGGCCTGTTCAGTGATCAGCCGGTCCTGGAAGGTTCCGGCCGTCCGCTCCACCCGCCCCTTTGCCTGAGGCGACAGGGCGAATATCACTTGAACCCCCAGCTCTGCCATTGCGCGTCCAAACTGGGTGGGCGTCCCGGCGGGCTGATATTCCGACTTGTGCTTGAAGACCGGGTGGCGGTCGGTGTACAGGGCGAGGGGCATGCCGAAGCGCCGGAGCAGACCCTGCATCAGCAGGAAGTAACTGCTGGTGTCCTCATGATCGCAGAACAGGGCGTTGACCACGCGGCCGGTAGCATCGTCCACCGCGAACAGTATCGTGAACTGAGGTCCGTCCTCGCCCAGCCACCGGTGGTAACTGCCATCCATCTGGATCAGCATGCCCTCCCGAGGCATCCGCTGCCGGCGGACCCGGTGCTTGGGTGGGCGCCTTCGCCGCGGACTGTTCAGTCCGGCGTTGACCAGGATGCGCCGAAGGGTGGTCCTGCCGATGACGATGCCCTCGCGCTCGGCAAGCAACTCGCTGAAATGCGAGTGGTTGGCGCCTTCGTACTTCGTACGAGCCAGGTGGACCACATCGGCCACCACGGCACCGGGTGTGGCGTTGGCCGGTCACGGCCGCGGTGACCATGGGCGAGGGCAGCCGCGCCTCTCTCCTGATAGGCTGTCAGGATGCGCCTGGTGTGGCGCGGGCTGACTCCCATCAGTTCAGCCGCCTGATCCAGGGCAATGTGCTCGGTGAGGAGGCTGTTCAGGACCTGAAGCCTTGCCTGTTCTTTTTGAGTCAAACCCACATTCTCCATGGGGTGAATGTGACATTTATGCTAGCCAGTTAGCTCGGACTTTTTAGCTGGACTTCGACACACTTTCTCTCCGCCGCGGTGGTACACAATGTCGCCGCCCTTGACACCGGGCGAGACTTGGTCCGGATTCCACCGACATGACCGGGATTGCGACGTCATGGGACAGGCACTGGGTTGGCGTGACCTGGTGGACGGCAGCCATGGCCACCGGCTGGATCGTCATAGCGGTCTTGGTGGCAGGCCTTCCGGACCTCACGCCGCCGGGCCGCAGCCGCTTTCCCACCTTCTTCGGACTGCTGCCCGCCGGGCTCGCCGCCCTGGGGGCAACCCTGTATGTGGCCATTGCCGCAACCGCCGTCGTGGTCATCATCGTCCCGGTCAGCGCCGGTCCCGGCCAGCAGGAACCCACACGCCGCCTCGCCCAAGCGGTCTTTACGCTGTTTTTCGGGGAGGGGACGGCGTTCATCGCGGCCGCAGTCGCCAAAGTGACTGTTGGCGACTCGACGACGGAAAGGGTTCGACATTCACGCCACCTTCCCAGGCGCTATACTGCCGCCGTGCCGCGATGCCCGCCCCAGTCCGCGTTCAGCAGGTGAGCCGGAAGTTGCCCAGGTTGGAGAGGGTGGAGCCGGCCTTGATGATGGTGTCCAGGGATACCACGTTGACAGTTTGTCCCGCGTTCCCGGACGGTTACCTCACGGTTCGTGCGATCCCAGAAATGTCTCCGGGCCGCAATTCGATTCCGCCGGCCGGGGCAGTCCGAATACGGAGGCTCTTGGTTGATGAGGAGCGGACCGGCCAGGGAACCGCCCAGTCCGGAGTTACCTCGTCCAGGGGCGCCTCCGTGGGTCTCCAAAGGCCATGAGGCGGGTTACCTTGCCTCCTCGCAGAGGGTGTTCACCCTTCTCCAATGTGTCGGGGGCTACTGGAAGCCGTTCGCGTGAGGCCACACTCTTGCCGCCGCCTGATGCAGGCGTCTGCCCCGGGCGGCGATGGCATCTTCATCCCATGTGCGGGGAGCATTTTCGAGAAGGTCCTTGTTCAGGAAAAGGACGGTGTGATGCTCCAGGGTAACCCGCTTTTCTTCCCAAGGTGCGTTGGAAAGCGTGGAGTTGAGCCTTCCGTTAACCAGGGTGAGGTTGCCGATCGAGTGGACCAGGCGATTGCGTCTGGCGATTGCCGTGTCCTCGTTTTCCGCCGGAGTCGGCAGGGGCCAGTGGTGCGGCCAGCTCTGGGGCATCACATGCTCAATGTTCAGGCTTCGAGGGACGTCCTGCGATTCGGTCAGGGCTGTCCGCAATTCGCCTTCGATCCCTTGGAGAATGATATTCAGACGCCCGGCGGTCAGCGACCAGTACATCGGCTCGGCGAGGAACTTATCCAGCAGGGCCTGATCGTCCGGCCATAGGTTGGCGAATGCGTCCTGCCTTGCGAGATATTGGACAACGGTGTGTCCGGCGCTGATTCTTATTCAGACCGTATGGAAGTTTATCGACAGAAGGCTGTACCGCAGAGTGGCAGTCAGGAGCCTCAGAGAATTTTTTCAGGGCTGGGAAACTTCGGCGGAGGAAAACGCCGCTGACCCGGCATTCCAGTTCGTTGCCCACGAAATGAAGATTCGTCGCATAATAAGGAAACATCACCCTGTTTCGGATCAGGGGTCATGAGGAGGTAGTTGAAGCACGAAAAAGGCTGGTGTTGGATCACCTAGAGCCGCGCTCTATCACCTGACGACTACAGGGATTTTTTCGACCGGGCGAAGGCAATCAAATGGTTAAAGTTCTGATAAGAGGTAGCAAGACACTGGCAGCAATTCTGGTGATTCTCGCTGCCCTGCTGGCCTGTGGGAGCCAGACCCCGACCCCAGAAGGGGCGGAGGCGACGATACCAGCTACCACGGAAGCCGCAACATCAGCGCCCAAGCCGGCGGAGACCCAGCAGGCGGTTCCGACAGCAACGCCAGCATCACCAGCCAACACAATGGCCCCGGAGGTCACATCCGAGCCTTCCCAGGCACCGGAGACCCCGACACTGGCACCAACGTCTACCCCCAAGGCGGCGACCCCAATACCGACACCGACCCCGGCACCGACGAAGAGCGTCCCGACGCTGGTTCCAACAGCTCCGAAACCAGCTCCCACGTCGGCTTCCACGAAGCAAAGGGAAACACCAACACTGATGCCGCCGACCAGCACCCAACGCGGGAGCCCACCCCTAAGGCCGGTACCCACGGCTGAGCCAAGACCATACTACACGCAGTCGGTCGACGTGGACGGCATTTCCATCAAGGCGTCCCAGACAGTCGACCCAAAGGCCCTGGAGGCCGGAGCGGATACCGTCCGCGTGATGCTGGCCCACCGGCCTGACATGGCCCGGAGGATGGCGGAAGCGGGCGCCGCCCTGGCCATCGTCCCGAAGGACAGGTACATCACCGAGATTCCGGAACTGGGTTACCTGAAGGGAAGGTCGGACCTGAACGGCAACCACTACGACTCGTTCACCGTGCGAGGAGCCGGTGGCATACCCCAGCAACCCACCACGGTCACGTCGGAGGAAAACCTCTTGGGTCTCGTTGAGGACCGGACCAGATTCTGGGCAGAGGACATCACCGTCCACGAGTGGGCTCATGCCATCGAGAACCTGGGATTCGATGACGATGCCCGCACCAAGTGGCGGGACCTCTTTGACCGCGCCCGCGCAGCCGGTCTCTGGCCGGGCACATTCGCCATGGCAGTGGACGAAGGGAGGGAGTTCTTTGCGGAGTTGTCGCAGTCATTCTTTGGAGTGAACAACGAGATTGGAGGACCGGAGGCCCTGTACGGCGAAGGTCAGACCGGCATACGGGCCAAGATACTGGGCGCCCTAGAAGATATCTACGGCCCGTCGGAGGAGAAATAGCACCCCGATCCCTCAGAGCGCACCCGAGAGCAAATGTTGAAGTTGATCAGTCGGAACATCAACGGATTGGGAACTGCCAAGAGCGAAAGGCTACCAGGATTTCTGACAGGTGCGCCGAGAGGAATGAGGTGGCGGCAGGTAGAATGGATGGAGGATCCCTGCCCGAGTGGAACCTCACTTGGCCTACGGGCTGAGAAACTCGGGTGAGGAGAAGCTGGGCATCTACGAAGCGGCTCCGAATTCCCGGACCAGGGGGAAGAGGATCGAGGAGATCGACGTCAGCGTGGCTATGCGGGAGGCGTACCCGGGTGCGGTCTACCACCACCAGGGGCAGACCTACACGGTCAGGCAGTGGGGGCGGGACCGGGAGACCAGGACAGCGCATATCAACGTGGTTCCGGCCAAGGACCTGGGCAGTGCCCGCACCAAGCCCATCAGCCGACGCGTGGTCACGACCGGCACCGGCCGGGAGCATGTGGTGGACAGGCGAAGGAATGTGAGGCGGCGGGGAGAGATAGCCCAGACGAAACTGGTGGTAACCGAGTCTGTGGAGGGATATCTGGACCATCAGGGACAGAGCCAGAAGTACTACCGGCTGCAGGAGTCGGACCCCAACCGCTCCAGAAAGCAGTGGGACTTTCCTTCCTCCGGGGTCCACATCCGGATCAGGGAGCCGTGGTTCGACGGAGACTCCGGGGAGCCCTGGCAGGCCAGACACCAGGTGGCCGACGCTCTAAAAGCTCACCTGGCCTACCGGAGGTCGGTGGCCCTGGCCGACATAAGCACCGCGGTGGACAACGTATTCGTGCAGACTCCCAAAGGGTACCTCTTGTCGGCCAACTCGGTGCTGGTCTACGACAACGTCTATGGCGGGCTGGGTCTTACCGAAGCCCTGTAGTGGAACCTGGAGGAGTATGCGGAGCAGTTGCTCCGGGGGGCTGCCACAGAACGCAGGAGATGGGCCAGGATCTCCATCCTCCCTGAGAATGCTCGCCAGCTGGTCGGGTGGTTGAATGAGGAGAACGACGAATCCGAACCCTCGCCCGATGATCCGGGCCCCGACAGCTGGTGGCGGATCATCCGTCCTGGCTTCCAGGTTCGCCTCTACCAGCGCGATCGGAATGACGTGGGGGAGGCGACTCTATTGGAACCCGTGTGGCAGGACGGGATAAGGTACTGGGTGGACACGCCCGGGAGCGGACGGGTGCTGGCCACTGACGAGCAACTCACCCCACAGGGTTCCGGTTTCGACTGGCAGGTGTGGCAACCCTCCACCAGCCGGGACCAAGAGCTTCAGACCGAGAGCGACTTCTAGTATTACAACGACGCTTGCTCAATTTGGTCGGTTCTTGGCCTGAAATAGGTTTGGGAAATGCAAAGCCATAAAGCTGTCCAGTGCCTGAGCAGGACGCTTTGGAGAGGTGCTCAATGTCCTTTTCTCATCAAGCGTCGTTGTAATACTAGCAGGCTGCTGAACAAATGTGTTCAGGTCGGGAATATACGGTTCAAGTCGTTGGAGCCTGGGTCCTGTTGGAGGGAATTGTGCCGTTCACACGGGACTTTCAGCCCCTTCGGCTTTTGCGGACCGGCCCTTTTGGGGCGCCGGGCAAAGCTGGCCCATTGTCAGGTCATGCCATTCGGGCTTTCGGAGCTGTCGTTGCCTGACCCAGCAGCTTGGACATCCGAACCAGGTTGTAGGCCGTGGCCACCAAGTGCCCTGCCAGACCAGTCCGGTCCAGTCCCCGGTAACGGGTCCGCCGGAACCCGCCCACCGTCTTCATCCACCCAAAGATCTCCTCAACCCGTTTCCGAATCCGCTGGCTGAGCGCGTACCCCGGATGCCGGGTGGTCCGGCCGTCAATGGCGCTGGACCGCCCCTTGGTGTTCTGCGCGACGTGAGGCGTCACACGGCGCCGGCGCAGGTCTGCCACGCAGTTCCGGGTGTCGTAGCCCTTGTCCCCGCCCAGCGTTTTGGGATGAAAGCCCCGTTCCCGGGCTTGGCCCAACAACTCCGGCACAATATCCCGCTCCGCCGTGCCCGTCGCTTGGGTGGTCTGAAAGTCCACCAGCATTCCATGCCGGTTTTCCATCAAGGCGTGGGCCATGAAGACCAGCCTGGCTTCCTTGCCTTTACCCTTGCGCAGCAACCGGGCCTCCGGGTCCGTTGTGCTCTGATGGGTGGCATTGCCGCGCCGTTCCCCATGGAAGTCAACCGAGGGGTTGCCCGGGTCGGCGTCGGTTGTCCGGGGCGGGTCGCCCTCCTTGGGTTTGAAGCTCTTCAGGCTGGCTGCCGCCTCAATCAGGGTTCCATCCACCGTGAAGTGCTCGTTCGACAGCAGGCCATGGCGGTCCGCTTCCAGCACCACTTCTCCGAACAAAGCCTGGCCCACTCCATGCCGGAGCAGCCGCTCCCGGTTCTTGGTGAAGGTGGTGGCATCGAAGCTGGGCTCAATCAGGTTCATATCCAGAAACCACCGGAAGAGGAGGTTGTAGTCCAACTGCTCACAGAATGCCCGTTCACTGCGCACCGAGTACAGGGCAATCAGCAATGAGGACTTCAGCAACCGCTCGGGCGGGATCGACGGACGGCCCACATTGGCGTACATCCGGTCCAGGTCCGGGGACAGCGCCTTCAGGGCTTGGTCCGCCAGCCTCTTGACAACACGCAGGGGATGGTCCGATGGCACCCGCGTTTCCAAGTCAATGAAGGCCAGCAGGGTCACCTGTGGATCTTGTCTCCCGCGCATCGGCTCAACCTCCGCCCAAGGGTTGCGTCCAGGGTTGTCCTATTTTAACCTCTTCTCTCTCCGCTGTCGGGCCACGCCGGGTTTTTCAGCAGCCTGCTAGTATTACAACGACAGTATGAGGAGAAAGGCGAATCATCTCCTCTCAAAGGGTCAAGTAACTGTTCGTTCCAGCTTTGGCAGAATTAACTTCAGCGCCGAAACCCGACCCAAGAACTCCCCTTTCCGGCAATGCGTCGTTGTAATACTAGTGGTCAAATTGCCACTCAGGGAGGGCAATCGCGTCTTGAATGAACAGAAACTCGATGAGGTAGTCCTTTCTCCAACAGCCCTGGAGAGGTTAGGGATACTCTGAACAAGTCCGCGGCGATGTGGCATAGTTGAGCTGAAGAGCCCGATGCTTCAACGCAGATAACCATCCCGTAACCCTGATGTAGCTCATTTCGAAAGCGGAAACCCGTTCGGCAAGGTGCTATCGGTAGAGACCGGCGACCATTTTGATATCGCCGTCAGTGAATTCCAATAAACGACTTCCACGGGGGAGCACAGCTCCGCCTTGACCCTGTTCAGCCTTATGTTCCAGCAGGTCCCTCAGGGTTGAGTAGAAGGCGTAGCCCAGCAGGTCCTGCTCCGTCGTGGAGAAATGGCCTTGCACCGTTCCATCGTTGGGCTCAGCGCTCCTGACCTGCCGGACGGGCAGAGGGGCCTGAAGAACGTCGCGCCCTCCGGCGTAACGGTTGAGCAGGCTCCATACCATGTCGCGACGCCGAATGTCCGTGCCGTTTACGGCCGGCACAGTATTGGGAAACTCCCGCAACGCCTGCAGGTCAAACACAAGGGTGGATGGACCTCTGTTGATAGAAGAGGAGAGGGCGGAACCGACCTCGCTGCGCCCGTTGGTGACCAAGGGGCGGAATACCTGGACACCGCTCAGAATCCCGGGCAGGCGCGCCACCAACTCCCTGAAAACCGCCGCTCCTGTCTGGTTCTGTCCAGTCGTCTCGTACCAGAATGGCAGTTCCAGTTGGGTCCTGACGCAGCTCAGGGCCGGCAGGGGCGGGTCTCCCGTCACCTCGCACAGTGCTATGCTGGCCCCGCTATTCTTCAGCCTCTTGATTTCGGACACGTAATCGAGGTTGTGGGAGCGCAGTGAATCGCTGGGGCCATATCCCAAGCCTTCCAACACCACGTCGTCGTCGAGAATCCACACCACCGCCCCCGGCAGGGGCTTGGCCTCCATGAACAGGTAGTGCTGGAGCATGGTGCGGCCCAGTGCAATGCTCTTTCGACTGGACGGCTGCTCCCTGGTGACGGCAAAGACCCCGGCCTCGATATCGTCGGCCTGCTGTTCCAGGGTTTTCACAACAACGTCAAGACCATGGTCTGTAGCCCTGTGCACCGTGTCCCGAAGGGCTTGCCTGGAAGCCTGGTCGTGGCCACCGTATTCCAGCAGGACGACCCTCAGAGTAGCGCCCTCGCCTCCGCCGATCTTCTCAGCCAGAGAGTTCAGGAGGCGATCCACGAGACCGGTGTCGGGAGACGTTATGGATCCCGCCACCAAGGTCAAAGGGTTCTCAGAGACGTAGGTTTCTGATGCGGGCATGCCTGCGACCGGCACCACGATCTCTCCAGTTGGATCGCAGTCGAACAGTCTCCGGCTCCTCTCGATGAACGCCGCCTGCTGTTCATCGGACATCCGGCCCCGATATTTGCGAAAGAAATACTTCAGCCCAGCGCGCTTCGCGTCGCCACCGGGAGTGGACAACCTAGGACGTTCGTTGTCGGCAAAATGATGGACAAGATGCTCGTTCATGGGAGCATATTCGACCGTGCCCAGGTCGGCGAGCCGGATGCACATGTCCCTGTCTGTTGTGCTGGTCATTGCCTCATCGAAGCCGCCAGCCTCCAGCAGTCTGCGGAGCCTGACGAATAGGTTCGAGCCTTGGATGTGAGGGTTGCGAACCAGCAGGACCCCGGCGTCCAGCCTGGCGGGCGGGTCCAGCAACTCGGCTTCGGTGCCATTGGAGCGGTGAAAGGCCAGGCCGGAGGCCACCATGTCCAGGCCCCTTTCCAAAACCCCCTCTTCGCAACGTTCCAAGTATGTCCCGGCCCACGAATCATCGTCGTCCAGGATGGCCACGTACGCCAGCGGGTCAACCCCGTGCAGGTGGGAAAGAGCGGTGTTCCAAGCTCCTGAGGCACCGGGTGTCCGGCAGTTCTCCAAGTAAACCGTCCGTGTCCCGGGTATCGTAAGGCCCGCCACGACTTCGGCGTTGGCGTGCCCGGTGTCGGCGTCCGAGTCGTCGACTACGACCAGATAGTCCGGGAGTCGAGTTTGCCTTGCGATGGACGCAAGGGCCCTTTCAGCAAGGAGTCCCGGCCTGTTGTGGGTGGCAACTACGGCGGCAATAGATGGCACAATAGACGTCCGAGGTTTCAGGGTAGTAGACCTGAACGATGATCTCCTAAGGTGGGGTGGTTTCAGAATAACTGCCCGCCGTAGAACAGGGAACAGGGAACCGGCAACGAAACTGTACCCTCGCCGGGTGCAGTCTTCAGAATCTGCCATTTTACAGGGGAAATTCCTGGATCCACCTACGTGGAACGATTGCCGGAAATTCTACATCAGGCATTCCGGGTTTTCTGGACGCTTGTCGTTCCCTCGGCCGCAGAGGGCATCCTGCGGTTTCGTGCCGCCCCCGGCACCAACGTAATCCAATCCCTTTGCCATCATGGCCATTGGGTCCAGGCAGTTCCTGCCGTCGAAGATGAAGCTCTGTGCCACCATGCCGTGGCTGACGGCCAACCAATCGGCTTCGGCAATCTCGTTCCATTCGGTCATGACCACAATCGCCTGTATCCCGGTAGTTGCGGCCAGAACATCCGGAGCGGTCCGCACGGAAACAGAGAGGACCCCATTCTCGCCGTTCCTGACGCCCGGATAATAAGCCGTCAGTTGTGCTCCCTCCGCTGCAAGGGCGTGCGCCAATATCGCCGCTGGGGCTTCGGCCAGGTCGTCAGTTCCGGGCTTGAAGGTCAAGCCCAAAATTCCGACCCTCACTCCCCGGAGATTTTCGCCGAACTTGCTGCGCAGAACCCGGAGCGGCAACTGCCACTGTCGCTCGTTGACGCTGATGACGGCGCGAAGCAGTTCGGAACCGTCGCCCGCTTGCCGGGCAATGTGCTCGAGGGTGCCGACATCCTTGGGGAGGCACGGGCCGCCGTAGCCAACTCCGGCGAATATTCTGGCACCGGACCTGGAGTCCAGGGTTAGACCCTCTCTGATATCGTTGCTGAACTCTTATGGGGAGGACACTCCGCCTAGCTGTCGGGATAACTGAAGACGGTGTCCCGAGAATATTACGACCCGACCACAGTCCCGATTCTCCTACACCAGAGGGGCTAGAACGGTCCTCGGACTTTAACGCCAAGTTAAAATGTCACCTCGGACCAAGGAAGTACCGTCACCGCCAGTTTCTATCCGTAGCTGTTGGGCGGGTTTTGAGCCAGTCCCTTATGTCGCTGGTCCTCCACCCCACCGCTCGTTCGTTTAAGCGCACCGGTTTCGGAAAGGTCCCCTTGGCGATCATCGTATAAATTGTCGCTTTAGAAAGTCCGACGAGTGCGACCACTTCATGGATCCTAAGGATCGGATCCAGCTCTATAGCGAAAATAAGAAAACCCCCATTCACGAATAGGCATACGGAACCGGCGCTCTCACTTCCCTGGAGAACAGGGTTTAAGGTTCCGCAGTGTCCATCCCCGTGAATCGGGGCCTGCTGGGTTCCCCCGCCTAGTGTACATCCCCCGTAAATCGGGGCTTGGGTTTCCCTGCCTATAATGAGGTGAATGGCAAACCCATCGGCGGCTCTGGGACTCATCTATTCGTTGGTTGTTCTTAAAAGTGCTCTGCTGCAACCCCCTTTATGCGATGTAGTCACGCAACTGATTATAGGGTTGGCGATAAGTCAGCTTCCATTGTTAGTCGAAATGATAATCCAAGACAGTACTGGTACACAAGAGGGTACACATGATAAACGCTTTGTCTCAAAAACCCTGACAGTAAAGGTGTTGTAATGATATTACGGCGGAGAGGGCGGGATTCGAACCCGCGAGAAACTTGCGCCTCTACGCGATTTCCAGTCGCGCCCGTTCGTCCACTCCGGCACCTCTCCAACAGGGGGCGGGAAATCCCGCCCGAAGGCTGATCCTTCACCGGTCCAGCCTCCAGGACGACGTAGGCCTATTATAGTTAGCTGTCTGGGACAATGGAAGGCGCCGGGAAGCGGCGCCTGTCCAACAGACCGGTTTCCTACTCAATCTTTAGGCCCTATAATTGGGCTCGGCCCCAAGCGGGGAGCCCGTCCTCCGGCCCCGTGGCGGACTCCTACACTGCACACAGGAGTGACTCGACCAATGGCCGACTCAGGCTTCGTGAAAGTAGCCCAGGTTAGCGAGATCAGACCCGGCGAAATGATGATGGTGAATGTTGGCAGCGAACAGGTCCTCATTGCCAACGTCAATGGCAACATCCACGCCTGCGAGGACATCTGTTCCCATGCCTACGCGTCCCTATCCGAGGGGGACCTGAACGGCGAAGAAGTGGAGTGCCCCCTCCACGGTGGGATTTTCAGCCTGATTACCGGAGAAGCCCTTACCCCGCCGGCAGACGACCCCATCAAGCTTTACCAGGTCCAGGTGGACGGCGACGACATCCTGATAGCTCCGCCCCAGGAGTAGCCGCGGGTCATAGTATATTTGCCGCCGGCCATGCTCCGCTCCGGCTGCCGGAGCCGGCTCGTCTTTGCCGAAGCGCCACTGCGTAGCCGGGGACAACTTCAGGGAGACAGCCGAGCCACGTTCATTATCTGTGCCCCGGAAAACGGCCAGTACACCACCCACACCTTTCCCTTGATGTACCCCCCGGGGACAGGCCCCCAAGCCCGGGAATCGTTGCTTTGCCTCCGGTTGTCACCCAGGACGTAATATTCGTCGGCACGCAGCTTCACGGGGACGACGCTGCGAGTGTCCCGGTCACGCAGGTACGGCTCGTCAATGCGAACGCCGTCGATGAAGACTCGTCCGTTCTTCACCGCGACAGTCTCCCCGGGCAGCCCCAAGACGCGCTTCACAAAATCGTTATCGGGTTCCCGGGGCGCCTTGAACACGATCACGTCGCCGCGGCGGGGGCTGTAAATGGAGAAATGCGAATCTTCGTTGGTGACCTTCCAGAAGGGCACCACCCTGGAAAGCCGCTCCATGTCGACCCTGAGATAGACCAACCGGTTGACCAGCAGGTATTGGCCGCCCTCCAGCGTTGGGACCATGCTGGAGCCGTGGACCTTGAAGTTCTGCACGGTGGCCTGCAACAGGACAAATACGGCCAAGGCCAATAAAACGGCTTCGGTGATTTCTCTAACTACGCGTAACATCATGGCCGTCGTTTATTTTAACAGGGGGCATCCTTTCAAACCCTCCTCGCCCCGACGCGTCGATTAGGCCCCGTTTGTCCGGCGCCTTGCGCGTCTGCTAAAATCGGGCAACTCTTCCGTATACCGTTTGCCTTGGAGGTTGGTCCATGAGTTGGCGATTCGAGTTGATTACCAAGCCCATGGGTGGGGTGACTGAAGGACCCATTTGGGACGGGGAGTCGCTCCTGTTCACCCACATCCCGGCGAGCCGTATCATGCGCTACGACCTCAAGTCCGGCGAGGTTTCGGTCTGGCGCAGCGGGACCAACCGGACCAATGGACTGGCCCACGACGTTGCCGGCCGCCTGTTCGGGTGCTGCTCCGGCGGACGTTCCATAGTACGGTTCGACCCGGACGGCAGCACGGCCACCGTTGCCGACCGTCTCGAGGGACAGCAACTCAACACTCCCAACGACCTCGCCATAGACGCCTTGGGGCGAATCTGGTTCACCAATCCCTGGAACGCCGGGAACATCGATGCCACCGAAGTCGAAGAGCTGGACCATCGCTCAGTGCTGCGCGCCGATCCTCAGCCGGACGGCTCCTACACCGTGGCCCGTGTGGAGTCGGACAGCACCATGCCCAACGGCGTTCTGGTATCCATCGACGGAAAAACGTTGTACGTGGCCGAAAGCAACAGCGACGACCCGTCCATCGACCGGGAGTTGCGGGCGTATCCGATCAACGACGACGGTTCCTTGGGCCCTTACGCCGTGCTCCATGCCTTCGGCTCCGACGGGAAAAACGCCCAACGGGGCATCGACGGCATGTGCCTGGACCGGGAAGGCAATATCGTCGCCACCGCCGGTTGGCCCAGCTCCGGGCCCGGCCCTCTGATCTATGTCTTCGCGCCCAACGGCCGGGTGTTGGAGACCCATCCGGTCCCATGTATACGGCCCACCAACTGCTCCTTCGGCGGCCCGGACCGCTCGACCCTGTTCGTGACCTCGGCAGAGGGCCACTTCTTCAAAGCCCAGACCGACATGGAGGGTTGGGCCCTGTTCCCCTAGCCGGCAGGTTCAGGACGGCCAGGGCAGCCAAGGGTCACATAGGACCGGAAATGAGCTTGAGGAATTTCGGTTTCGGAAGGGACCAGTTGCGCCAGGGCGGAGGGCGCGGCAACGGCAACGATCACGTCGACGAACTGGTCGGCGCAACCGAGCTGTTCATCTACCAGACCCCCAACAGGCGGGCCAAGGGCTTCGATTCCCTCAAGCTATACCTGGAAGCCAACGAATGTGAGTTGATCTTCACCGTCGACGCGCCGCCTGAGTTGCGGGACTACGAGACGATGCGGATCACCCACAAAGGCGGGGAGCCCATCCCCAACTCCGTCCTGCGCCGCTCCCACTCCTGGGCCCACGGCCGCAACTTCCTCCACAGCTTCTTCAAGCCGATGTACCGCTAGCGGCAGGTCCCGCTCGTCGCGGCGGCTTGGCGAAGAGCACCAAGACCACCGTGAACGCCCCCAACAAGGCGAACGCGATGAAGGCGGTACGGTAGCTGCCGGTCAGATCGTAGGCCGCCCCCGAGGCTAACGCTCCGATGGCTTGGCCCAGGGTGGTGAAGGGCTCGGTTACCCCACGGATTGCGCCCAAAGACCGCCGTCCGAAGAAATTGGCGTAGGCTACCGGAGGGACCACCAGGATGCCTCCCACAGCGAAGCCGAAGAGACCGGAGTAAACCAAGGCTTCGGCCGTGGACCCGGCGACTATGAACAGCGCCGCCGTCCCGGAGATGCAGACCGCCACTGCGGCCATCACGTGCCCAGCCCGAAACCGTTCCACGATCCATTCCCAGAAGATGCTTCCGAGCCCCAGGAACACTGCGTTCAGGCTGAGTCCCGCCCCGGCTAAGACCGCATTCAGGCCCTGGTCGCGCAGGTGCGCGGCCAGATGGGTGTTGACGCCCGCCTGGACCAGAAACAGCGAGCCGGTGGCCGTCGCCAGAATCCAGAGCGACGGCGTCCGCATCGCCTCCTTGAGCGCCCAAGCGGGCTCTTCCATAGCCGGGGCTCCGCCCGTATTTACGGCCGGTCTTTCCGGGTCGCCGTCGGGGCGCAAGCCCACGTCCTCGGGCCTCTCGGCCATCAGCAGGACCACGGGAAGCAGGGCAATGGCCCAGACCCAGCAGCCCCAGCAGCATCCAGGCGTCCTGCCACCCCCTGCCGGCAATCACCGCCGAGGCAATGAGCGGGAAAGCAATCATGCCGATGGAACGGGACATGAACAGGGTCCCGATAGCCCGGCCCCGCATCCGAATGAACCACCGGGAAACCACCACCGAGGACCCGATTTGGACCGGACTGGCGAAAATCACCCGGCCCACACCGTAGGCGAGGTAAAAGGTGATGGGAATGGTCGCCCAAGACAAGGAGATAGTGGCAAGCCCGAGGCCAAAGACGCTGAGCCCCAATACCAGGCGCGTACCGTAACGGTCGATCAACCAGCCGACCAGTGGCGACACGCCCGAGGCCGCCAGCCCGCCGAAGCTGGCCGCGCTGGCGATGAGGGTACGGCTCCATCCCAGGTCCTCAGACAACGGGTAGATGAAGACCGCGAGCGTCAGGCTGGCGGCGGTATTCCGGACCACCTGCGTAGTCCCCGCCGAGAACAGCACCACCCACCCATAGAAAAGCGGGGCCCGCGGCGCCAGCCACGGCGCAAGGTTCACGCCAGGATCACGCGGGCAACGCCGGCGGTCCCGCAGCCACCGGGACGGGCGGCGTCAGAGGAAGTTCAATGGACATCTCTGTATATTGGCCGGGCTCGGATTGCACTCGAATGTTGCCGCCGTGGCCGCGCACGATGTCGTTGCAGATGGAGAGCCCCAAGCCCGTGCCTTGGTCGGGCGGTTTGGTGGTGAAGAACGGGTTGAATATTCTGTCGGCGATATCGGGAGGGATGCCGTCGCCGTTGTCACGGATGGACATTTCGGCCGAGTCCTCCCCGCGCCGGGTGGAGAGCAACAAAGACGGGACATAAGGCTCGGCGTTTTCGTCGGAGCCGACGGCGTTCCGGCGCTTTTCGTCGGTGGCTTGGCAGGCGTTGGCCACCATGTTGAGAAAAACGCGGGCGATCTCTTGGGGTATGACTTCCACCTCCCCCATGTCCGGGTCGAACTCTTCCCTTATTTGCAACTGGAAATCCGGGTCTGTTGCGCGGGCGCTGTGGTAGGCCAGGTTCGCGTGTTCGCTCAAAAGATTGTTGATGTTGGTCAACTGGCGATCCCCGGCCCCCCGGCCCAACATGAGCATGTCATGGACGATGCGGTTGGCGCGTTCGCCGTGCTGGCGTATACGCTGCAGGTTGCCGGACAGATCGTCGGAGATATCCTGGATCAGGGACCGTTGGTCGTCGCTGAGAGTCGTCCCGTCCTCATCGATAACTTCCAGCAGTTCCGTCACCATTTCCACGGAGACCTCAGAGAAGTTATTGACGAAATTCAGGGGGTTCCTGATCTCATGGGCGACGCCTGCGGTGAGCTCGCCCAAGGCCGCCAGCTTTTCTCGCATGATGACCTGGTCTTGGGCCCGGCGCAGTTGGATCAGCACGCTTTCCAACTCATCGTTCTTGTCCTGCAGGTCTTCCGCCAGCTTTTCCACCAGGTTGAGCCGTTGCACCTCCAGGGCGTGGCGCCGGAAGACCTCCAGCGCCGCAGCCATATCGGCTACCTCGTCCCGCCCGCCGATTTCCACCTGGGCCTCCAAGTCGCCCCCGGCCATGCGGCGCATCCAGTCGGAGAGCCGTTCCAGGCGCCGTAACAGCAGCCTGCCGACGAAGAGCCAAGAGATGAGGCCCGCGCCAACGATGCTGACGCCGCTGATCACCAGAAGCAGAGTTTGGCCCGTCAGGATCGCTTGGGAGGAAGCAAGGGTGGCCTCGGCAGCGCTCGATTGCGAACGGCTCACCACCACGTCGACACCGGTAAGCAACTCGATGGAAATATCCCGGTTTTGGGCCAGCAGTTCCTGTTGGGTTTGCGCCAATCGCAGCTGCCGTTCCAGCAAATCGAAACCGCTCTGCTCCCCGGCCCCCAACTCGAACAGCCGGGCGAAGATGAGAGCCGCGTCGCCGGGCAACTCGGTTTCTTCCAAGGCCGCGAGCTTGCGTTCCACCTTCCCGATGGCGGCTTCGAATCGCTCTCGAAAAGGCTCAATGGCCGCAGGGTCGGAGACGGTGAACGCGTTGGCCAGCAGCTCGGTGGCGGCGTTGCCGGCCGCCTGTAACTCGGCCAAGTTGCGGTAACGCCGGAACTCGTTTTCCGACAGATATTCGGAGCGGGGCGCTGGTGAAACCCCTATGTTCCGGTAACCGGTCATAACGTAGAAGAGTTGGTCGTCAATGGCCCGGGCCAGGGTGCCGTCCAACCGGCTCCGTATCACGGCAAGCTCCGCTCCCAAGTATCTTCGCTGCCGGGACAGCTCGTAAAACTCCGACATTCCGTCCTCGATGGCATCGATATTAAAAAGCAGCATATCGGCGCTGCCCCGGATGTCCTCGAACGGTTGGTCGGAGTTCTCTTCCAAGATGTTCAACTGGTCTTCGAAAGCGTGGTAGGAGGCGTCAATCTCGTTGGAGACGACGGTGAATTCTTCCTGCGTCGGAGCCGCAGTGAGGCGAGGCGCCGCAGCGACCAGTGCGGTGCCCGACTGGGCCACTCCGAAGGAAGCCGCCAGTTCGGGTACGCTCCCTTCATTCACTCTGGTCTGGGCGTCGCCAACCCGCTCGAAGGAAAACCAGCCCACCAGGCTGGCCAATATTGTCAATACCACCGCTCCCCCGATCCCGGCGTACAGCAGCGTGGAGATGCGGAAACGCGGTTCCACCAGAGGCCTGAGCCGGGCGATCACGGCACAGCCTCATTCAGCGACATAATGGGATGGTAAAGCCCATCGTGGCCAATGACAGTGAGAAAGACGGAGTCCGAACCCTGGTTGTCGCCCTCGCCGTAACGAAGCTTGAATCCTCCCAAATCGATTTCGCCCACCCGGTCCAACCCATCGACAAAGCAGGCATGGTCCACGTTCGGCCCACAGCCGTCCAGGCTGGCCAAGGCCAAACGGCCCGCCAGATAACCCTCGAAGGACACGAAACCCGGGACGGCGGCGGGGTCGAGGGCCGACAGAGCCCGCCGGTATTGCCCAACCACCGGGAGGGAGTCGCCCCACGGGTATGGCACCACCTGGGTGACGTAAACCCCGGCGCCGGCGGGCCCCAATTTCTTCGCCAAGGCGTTGCTTCCCACGAAAGAGACGGTCATGAACACGGGGTCCAGGCCGGTGTGGCGAGCCCAGGCTATCAACGCGGCAACAGGCTCATAAGCGCCAACCAATACGACCGCTTCCGGCCTGCCCTGCCTGAGGTCTAACAGCGCCGTCTTTACGGCTATGGTGTTGCGGGGGTAGAGGCCCACCGCCACCGGTTGCATTCCCCGCCTCTCCAATGCTTCCACGGCGCCCCGGTAGCCGGCCCGGCCGAAGGAATCGTCCTGGTACATCACCGCGATGCGTTCCAGGCCGAGCTCGCCGGTCAACCGGGCAACCATCTCCTCGGTCTCCTGATTGTAGGAGGCCCGCAGGTTTATGACGTTGGGTAGATTGGGATCGCGCAGAAAGGCCGCTCCGGTGAATGGGGCCACGTACGGGATGCCCGCCTCCGCGGTGATGGGTGTAGCCGAGCGTGACGTGGGCGTACCGACCGCGCCGATCAACGCGAAAACCTCTTCTTCGTCGATGAGGCGGATGGTATTGGCGATGGCTGCTTCCGGCTCGTAGGCGTCGTCAAGTGAGACCAACTCCAAAAGGCGCCCGTGGACGCCTCCCTGCCGGTTGGCCTCGTCAAAGGCGGCCAATATACCCTGTTTCATATTCGCGCCCAGCTCACTGGCCGGACCACTGAACGCCGCAGACTGGCCGAAGAGGACTCGCTGGGAGGAGACTCCGGGCACTCCACCACCTTGTACGGCGCCTTGCCGGGGCGCTTCCGGGGTGGGAGGGGTCGCCGCCGGTCGCTGTTCCGGGCCGGAGCAACCCGCCAATGCCGCGGTCACGATAAAAGCAACGGCCCCCACCATTCCGGCAACCCGGCGAGTCCCCGTCGACAACAGAAGACCCGGTTTCATTCCGCTCTGTATTTGACCAAGGTCAGATGATTTCTGCCCTCCTCCCGTCGGTAGCGCATTTCATCCATCATCGTGCGCACCAGATAGACACCGAGACCGCCCACCGGGCGTTCCTCCATGGGAAGGGTCACGTCGGGCACCTTAGCATCTTCGGTCGGGTCGAAAGCCCGACCGTCGTCGATGACCTCTATCGTCAGAGCATCGAGTTCGGAAGTAAGAGCAATCTCTATCTCGTGGAGGCCGCCGTCATGCCCGTAATTTATGACGTTGATCGCCACTTCCTCGAGGACCAGATTCACTTGGAAAACGAGGTCCGGCGGCCAGTTTTCCCCGGCCCCAAACCCCTCCACCAACGCCGCGAGACGCCTCAACTCCTCAATCCGGTTTACGATTGTCAGGTTCAATTCCATTTACGAACGTCAGGCTATGAACGTCAGGCGCTGGTGTTCCGGTGAAAGAGGGCCAAGCAGGTGACATCATCCGACTGAGGGGTGCCGCCGGCAAAATCGTGGACGGCCTCGAACACCCTTTGGGTAGCTTCTTGGGAGTCCACGGGAGGGGCGTTCGCGAATATCGATTGCAAACGGTCCAGACCGAACTCTTCACCGTCGCCGTTCATCGCCTCGGTAACGCCGTCGGTATAGAAGAGGACCGTATCGCCCGGCGAAACCGAAACGGTCTCCTGTCGAAACTCATAGCTGGGCACCAGCCCCAAGGCTATGCCCCCAGTGGATGGGACCAAGGTGGACGTGCCGTCGGAGCGGATAACGAGGGGGCTGTCGTGGCCGCCGTTGGAATAGGTGAGAGTCGCGTTCGCCGGGTCGTAGATCGCATAGACGAGGGTTACGAACATAGAGGCTTCATTGTTTTCCTGCAGCAGGCCATTCACCGCTCCGACCACTACGGCAGGGTCTCCGCTGACCGTGGCGGTGCTTTTCAACAGGGTCCGGCTTACCATCATGAACAGGCCCGCCGGAACGCCTTTGTCCGAAACGTCGGCAATAACCAGCCCGACCCGGCCGTTGCCGAGGTCCAGTAAATCATAGAAATCACCTCCCACCTCTCGGGCGGGCTCCATCTTGGCGAAAGCCTCGTACCCGTCAACATTGGGAAATCGGGTCGGCAGGATGGACTGTTGCATTTCACTGGCGACGTCGAGCTCGTTTTGCAACACTATCAACTTATCGTGGGACGACCGCGCCTCGCGCCACTCGAACATGTGCTGAAGCGTCCGGTTGATGGTCAACTGCAGGTCTTCGAAGTCCAAGGGCTTGGTAACGAAGTCAAAGGCGCCCCGGTTCATCGCGGTACGTATGTTCTTCATGTCGCCGTAGGCCGAAACGATGACGGCACGGATGTCGGGGTCGACTTGGGGTATCTGCTGCAATAGGGTCAGTCCGTCCATCTCCGGCATGTTGATGTCCGACAAGACCATGTCGATATCCGGACTCTCCCTCAGCGCCTGCAGGGCCGCAACGCCGTTGGGAGCAAAGACGAAACTGTAACGGCCAGCGCGAATATCGCGCCGCAATCGTTGCAGAATCAGCGGCTCCACGTCCGGTTCATCATCCACCACCAGTATCTTGTACGGGCGTTCTACCAATGTCAGCCTCCGGCGCGGCCACGACAAGTTTGGAAATCTTCAAGGTCGAGGGCTGCGGTCTTGCTTTTCCGGCAACAGCCGGCACGTACCATGATTCGCCCGAGAGGCCATTGATTTAACCGAAAGCCGCTATTGCTTCCGCCTCGGTGTCGTGGATCGGGACGATTTGGTCGAAACCGCTGATTTGAAACACTTCCCGGATTCGATCCGGAAGGGCGCAGGCCGCAAATTTGGCTTCCCGTTCCCTTAGCACGTTGGCAGTGAGCAGGATAGCCCGGAGACCGGCGCTGCTGATGTAAGTGAGCTGGCTGAGGTTGAGAATCATCCCACTGACTTCCGGGTCGATGGCCGCTCCCAAAGCGTCCTGAAACTCTCGAGCGTTCGCTCCGTCGACCCGACCGTTTGCCGTTACGATAACCGTTCCCCCAGACTTCTGAAAACTCGCCTGCATCGGCCCCTCCTCTTGAAGTTGCATTTGGTCCTCTGGATCGCCGACCGCAGGCAGTACCGGCAACGTCCAGACGTAGCTGCTTTGCGCCTGGTGGTCCATCCCCGCTTCCTGAACGGCGGCGACGACCTCCTCAACCAGTTGGTCGGGCACTACCGCTTCAACTTTAACCATGTCAACTAATGCGCCGTCGCCGCCGAGGACCCGAACGTCGCTGGTAATGAGACTGGCGATCCCAACGCCCAGCATCGCCTCGTGCACCGGATCGATCCGGTGCCGCTGAATCGTTGCGGATACAAGTTTCATCCAGTCCGGTCCTCCTGTCCCCACACGCCGCCCACGGATGACCCATTCAACCGTAGGGGACTATGGCATTGACGGTAACGACGGAGTAGAAATCATGGATACGGCGATAGTCGATGCAACCAAGAGGTGCCGGACCCATACAATCCACCCCCAGCCGGAAGGCCGACCGGTGGAGCGAAGCAACGGCTTCCGATCAGATACTAGCATTCATCGTTATCGAAATCCACAAGGGAGCAGTCGTCTCTCGTATCGCTTCCCAGTCATATCCGGCGTCCTCCGCGTTCGCCCGTCGAGCCTTGGCCTTTATGGCCCGATTGCTCAAACTTACGGAAAAGCGACTGAAAAACGTGTTCAATACCCCTATTCGAATTTTATGGCCGCATCGGGATTAGACGACAATCGCCATGTTTGAAGAGGCGCTTCTGTCCATCGGTCTGCTCGTTGTCGCCGCCAAGCTGGCGGAGGGCGTGCTCCGACGCTTCGGACTGAGTTCCATATTCGCCTACACCCTTACGGGGATCGCCCCTCGCCATCAAGTTCGCTGTTGACCGCGCCGGGGCGACTGCCGGGGCGCCTGATCGACCGAGGTTGCCCGCATCCACACCGCCCTCGTTGGCCCGCTATGCCTTGGAGAACGTGACGGTAAGAGACATGCTCGACCGTGGCCGGTCCTACCCGCAGTCGGACGTATCCGTGCGAATCTTCAACGAGGAATGGGCCAACCCCACCCAACAACATTACGTCGTCGTTGACGAAGGCGCCGTTTCCGGCATCGTATCACTGACCAGACTCCGGTTCTTACCCGAAAGCGCCTGGGACAGCACTCCTCTGGGGAACGTGTTGCGGCTGCACACCCCGGAAGCGCGGCCCGATGAGCTCATCGACGACGTGTTGGAGCGGATGACCGACCACTCTCTGACCGTCATACCGGTCAAGGACCGCACCTCCGGCAATTTCCTGGGCGCCGTGACCAGCCGCGACATCCTGGACCAGATTATGATGGAAGGCGACTAGACGCCGCGGCCCACCGGGAGCGGACCCAACTTCGCGGGACCCTGCCCGGATGTTAGAGTTGAAGCAACCGGAACCTTCGGAGGCATCCCATGCGCGTAGGACTTTTCCCCGCCAGCGTACCCGGCCAACTGAAGCCGCTGGATGACGTGATTGGACAGGTTGTCAAGGCGGAAGACGATGGATTCGACTCGTTTTGGACGCCCCATAACTCCAGCAGCGGGTTCGACGCCCTCACCACGTTGGCATTGGCCGGACGGCAGACAAGCCGCATCGAGCTCGGTACCGCTGTTGTGCCAACCTATCCCCGGCACCCCACTGCTCTGGCGCAACAGGCCCTGACCGCGCAGGCCGCGTCCAACGGCCGCCTGGCGCTGGGTATCGGGCCGTCACACCAGCCGATGGTCGAAGATTCCTGGGGACTGTCTTTCAGCCGGCCCGCCCGCCATGTCCGTGAGTACCTGTCGGTGCTGAACCAGTTGGTTACGGAGGGTAACGCCAGCTACTCGGGCGAAATGTACCGGGTGGAAGCCGGATTGGAGATGGAAAGCGCCGGTCCCCTGCCGGTGTTGGTCTCGGCCCTGGCGCCAATGATGCTGCGCGTTGCCGGGGAGCTTTCGGACGGGACCATAACCTGGATGTGCGGTCTCCATACCATCCAGACCCACGTGGCGCCCCGCATCAACAGGGCGGCCGAGCGGGCCGGGCGCCCCGGCCCGCGGGTGTGCGTCGGCCTTCCAGTGGCCGTGACCGACGACAAGGCCGCTGCCTTACAGCAGGCGGCCACTCTGTTCGGGGCCTACGACGGTATGGTCATCTACCGCAGGGTGCTGGACATCGAGTCGGTGGACGGTCCGGCGGACGTGGCCGTCATCGGCAACGAAGAGGAGGTCGAGGGCCGCCTCCGCGCATTCGCCAGCGCCGGGACCACAGACTTCCTGGCTTCCCCGTTCCCGGTGGGCGGGGACCAAAACGCGTCGTTGGACAGGACGGAACGTCTCTTGGCCTCCCTGGTTGGGAAATTGTGAAGCTGTGGGAGGCGGATTGATGGATACTGAGCCCATTCTCGAGGTCCGTGACGTGGTCAAGGACTTCGGCGGGGTGCGGGCCGTGAACCACTGTTCGTTCAAAGTCTACCCCGGCGCCATCACCGGGCTTATCGGGCCCAATGGGGCCGGAAAGACCACTCTCTTCAACCTGGTCTCCGGCGCGTCGGCTCCAACCAGCGGTCAGATCATCTTCGACGGCCGGCGCATCGAGGGACTGAGCCTGCACCAGACCTTCGGGCTGGGACTCGTGCGCACCTTTCAGATCCCTAGAGAGATGAAGCGCATGACGGTGCTGGAAAACCTGATGCTGGTGCCTGCGCCCCAACTGGGCGAACGGATCTGGGCGTCTTGGCTGATGCCTTGGCGAGTGGCACGGGAGGAGCGCCGCATCGAAGCCCAGGCGCTCGAAGTGCTGGATCTGGTCAGCCTTTCCCATCTGGCTAATGAGTACGCTGGCAACCTGTCCGGAGGACAGAAGAAACTACTGGAACTGGGCCGCACCCTGATGGCCGAGCCGAAGATGGTCCTGCTGGACGAGCCCGGCGCGGGCGTCAACCGGACCCTGCTCCGGGGGCTTTCGGCCAACATCCTGAGGGCCAGCGTGGAGCGCAACGTCACGTTCATGATCATCGAGCACGACATGCAACTGGTCATGACCCTCTGCGACCCCATCATCGTAATGGCCGAAGGCGCTGCCTTGGCCCAAGGCACTCCGACCCAGATCCAAGAAAACCCTGAGGTGCTGGAAGCCTACATGGGAGGCTCCGTCCATGCCTCTGCTTGAGGCGTCGAAGGTAGTGGCCGGCTACGGGCAGACGGAGATCCTGCATGGAATATCCATCACCGTAGACCAAGGCGAAATCGTGACGATCATCGGACCCAACGGCTGCGGCAAGTCCACGTTGATGAAGGCTATCGTGGGGCTGGTGCCGGTCCGAACAGGGAGCGTCGCCTTCAGGGGCGAGGATATATCCGGCCGGCCGCCGGAGCAAATCGTACGCAAAGGCCTGTGCTACGTGCCCCAGTCCAACAACGTGTTCCCGTCCCTCAGCATCCGGGAGAACCTGGAAATGGGGGCGTTCGTCCGTGACGACGATTTTCGCGGGCGAATCGATGAGATGTTCGAGCTGTTCCCGGACCTGACGCGGCAACCGGGCCGTAAGGCGGGCAGCCTGTCGGGCGGACAGCGCCAGATGCTGGCCATAGCCCGCGCCCTGATGCTGGACCCCGCGCTGTTACTCTTGGACGAACCCTCGGCCGGGCTCTCCCCGGCGATGATGAGCACCGTGTTCGAGCGCATACGCGGCATCAACCAGGCCGGAGTCGCGCTGCTCTTGGTGGAGCAGAACGCCCGCCAGGCATTGGGAATGTCGGACCGCGGCTACGTCCTGGTCGCGGGGGAGAAACGCTTGGAGGATACTGGCAAGGACCTGTTGGGAAACCCCGAAGTTGCCCGCCTCTACCTGGGTGGATGAGCGGTCCGCAGGTCTCTGTGCTCTCCATACTTAACTGGCCACGACGGATTGCCCCGCATTGGACGCCGGCCTATACGGCCATTCTCATCATCGTGTTGGCCGTGGCCATTGGGTTTCTTCCCTTCGTCAAGATGGGGCTGGTCGTCCACGGCGTTTTTGTGGGGGCTATCATCGCGCTGGGGGCCGTCGGCCTGAGCCTGGTCTACGGCATCCTGAATTTCGCCAACGTCGCCCACGGCGACTACATGACGATGGGAGCGTATATCGCGCTCTTCATCGTCGGCGCCATGTTGCCTTCGTTAGGAATCGAGGGCAGCGGATTGGGCCCATTCACCTTTGGCTACCCGCTACTCATCGCCCTGCCCTTGGCGGTGGCCGCCGTGGCCATCGGGGCTATCGTCCTGGAGGTGACGGTCTACCGCCGGCTGCGGGACCGGGGCGCGAATGCCGTGGTGGTATCGATGGCGTCCTTGGGCGTGGCCGTCGCCCTGCGGGGGCTGGTACAGATAATCTGGACCGGAGACTCGCAACACTACCCCAGGGAGACCCGGCAAGTCTATCACCTGCCCATGGACGTGCGGATTCCTCCCGACGCCATCTTCATCACCATAGTCGCCATCGTACTGGTGGTAGGCGTCTACCTGGTGCTGACCCGCACCAGGATGGGCAAAGCCATGCGGGCCACGGCCGACAACCCGGACCTGGCGGTGGTCAGCGGCATCGACACCCGCCGCGTCATCTGGTGGACCTGGGCCATGGGCGCGGTGCTGGCCGCCACCGCCGGCATCCTGCTGGCGGTGTTCCAGGCGCATCTACTGCCCATCATGGGATGGAAGTTCCTCATTCCGCTGTTCGCCGCAGTCATATTGGGGGGCATCGGAAACCCCTACGGAGCTCTGGTGGGCGCGTTCGTGATTGGCGTCACCTCGGAGGTCTCAACCCAGTGGATCAACCCCAGCTACAAGCCGGCGGTGGCCTTCGCGATTATGATAGCCGTGCTGCTGGTGAGGCCGCGCGGCATATTCGGCGGAGGCCGCAATTGAATCCGGCGGCGCGGCCTGGCGTCAGGGCCGGGGCGCGCGGCCGTGCGCCCTGCCTGATACGAGCGTAGCGGCATGGACTTAATCGGGATTCTCGACTACCTGGTCGGCTTCGCCATCATGGCGGGCATTTACGGGGTGTTCGCCTTGGGCCTGAATGTCCATTGGGGGTTCACCGGGCTGTTCAATATCGGCATCGCCGGCTTTTTCGCCCTAGGCGCATACACCTCAGCGCTGCTGACCACCCCGCCACCGGAACTGGCGCTGGTAGAAGATTTCAAGTTCGGCGGCAACTGGGCCGGAACGGGATTCCTGAACCTGGGGTTTGACCTGTGGTTTTTTCTGGCCATCGCCGCGGCGGCGATGGCGTGCGGGGCAATCGCCCTGGTCATCGGATACGTCACCCTGCGGCTGCGCGACGATTATCTGGCCATAGCGACGCTGGGCATCGCCGAAACCGTCCGCCTTGTCTTCTTGAACGAAAAGTGGGTGGCCAACGGCTCCAAGGGACTGTACCGGATACCGGAGTTCTTGGGCGGCCTGGTGCAGCCGGAAAACTACGATTATCTTTATCTGCCCGTAGTCCTCATCTTTCTGGCGTTCGTGTTTCTCGCGGTGGAGCGTGTGGTCAGTTCCCCTTGGGGGAGGGTCCTGCGGGCCATCCGGGAAGACGAAACGGCCGCGGCGGCCAGCGGCAAAGACGTGTTCCGGTTCAAGTTGCAGTCGTTCATTCTGGGCGCGGTGATCATGGGCATCGGCGGGGCGCTGTTCGCCCACCACGTCCGGTTCCTGGCGCCCATCACCTTCGACCCGCTCCTGGCCACCTTCGTCATCTGGGCCATGCTGATGGTGGGGGGTTCCGGCAACAACCTGGGCGCGGTGCTGGGCGCGTTCATTGTCTGGGGAATCTGGACGGGCACGCAGTTTCTGCCGGGGCCGCTGGCCGACCCGGACTTCCGGTTCTTTATGATTGGCGTCCTGATAGTAGCGGTGATACTGCTGCGCCCCGGCGGAATCCTGGGGGAGCGGCGACGGGTGTCGCAAGGCCCGTTGCCGCAGCCGCAGATTGATGACTGATCCCTGAGCGCCAAAGGGCAGCCCCGCAGGGCTGCCCCAGTTGTTGCTTGGCGCCGTGCGCGGAAACCTACGGCAACTCGAACCGGCCTGTGGACTGGATTTCGCCGTCCATTATGGTCCAGATTTCGATGGTGCCAAACACGTCGCCGTGTTCATCGAACTCGATGTCCCCGCCGGCGCCGTTGTAGTTGATGTCCCTGCCATCGGCGATAAGCGCCAGGCCTCGGGCTATTTCATCCCGGCCGGGGCCAACGACCTCGCCGGGGGCATTGGCCACGTCCCGCAGGGCGTCGCGAATGGCGGCGGAATCGGTGGTGTTGCCGGCTTGGGCCGCAGCCAACGCAATCAGCACGGTGGCGTCATAGTGCTCGGCCATAAACGGATGGGACGGCGGGACGCCGAACGTTTCTTCGTAAGAGGTCTCGAAAGCATCCTTCGCCGGAGAACCCGGGCTGCCCTGCGCTGTTCCCAAGGAGCCGTCCAGGGCGTCCCACGCATCAATGTCCGCAATCCACTCAGAGCCCTTTGTGCCATCGGCGAACAGGAACTCGTCGGCGTAGCCGCCCTCCATCGCCTCCCGGACATAGACGACGGCCTGGCCCGTGTAGCTTAGAACGGCCAGCACGTCGGGATCATCCTCAGTGGCCTTCTGTAGCTCGGAGACGTAGGTGGGCTGCACGTCCTCGTGGGGGACCTTGGCCGTCACCATGCCGCCCAGCGCGGTGAAGCTCTCCTCGAACTGGTTGGCCAGGCCCTCGCCATAGGCGTTGTTGAGGTACATTATGCCGACTTTCTCGTGCCCCTGCTCTTGCGCCAGGCGGGCCAGGACCACCCCTTGCGAGGCGTCGGACGGCGTGGTCCGGAAAAGAAAATCGTTGTCTTCCAGCACGG
The DNA here is from genome assembly GCA_965220625.1 of Dehalococcoidia bacterium. GTDB lineage: Bacteria > Chloroflexota > Dehalococcoidia > Lucifugimonadales > UBA3495 > VXOI01. The sequence continues at coordinate 357,374 of CBDCQN010000001.1, read as the reverse complement.
TGATGCTGGGCGCGGTAGACGCGCCGGAAATCATGAGAATTCCCTTAGGCACCGTAACCGCGTTGGCCACGGCAACGGTGACGCCGCTGGAAAGCGCGCCGACGATGGCGACCGCGTTTTCCACGTCAACCAGCGCACGCGCGGCGTCCACGCCCTGGACCGGGTTCACCGCAGTATCGCGGCTGATCACATCGACCGAAGCGCCATGCACCCCGCCGGCGCGGTTGACGTGGCTGGCGGCAAGCTCTATGGCGTTGCGGAGCGGTGGCCCGAATTCGGAAAGCGAGCCGGTGAAAGTGTTGAGGTTGCCAATTATCAGTGTGTCAAGAGCCTCGGCCGGAACTGGGACCTCGACTATCCGGGTTGCCTCAACCTCGACTATCCGGGTTGCCTCTACTTCCCTGTCGACCTCGCGGGTTACTTCTACTTCCCTGTCGACTTCGCGGGTTACTTCCACGTCCCTGTCGACTTCGCGGGTTACTTCCACGTCCCTGTCGACTTCGCGGGTTACCTCTACGTCCCTGTCGACCTCGCGGGTTACTTCGACCTCGACTTCCTTCGTAACTTCAACTTCCTGGACTACGGATTCACCGCCCCCGCAAGCAAGCAGGGTCAGCATAAAAACGGCTGCCATCAACACGGCTGTAACACCGGACCGATGCAATTTGACCATAGTTCCTCCGGTTCCCCAACGCCGCTTGAGAATGCTTTCTCAGCGCCGGAAGCTAACGGTCATTATAATGGGAAGGCGTCGGTCAAACACAATACAAGTGTCATTCCCCGGTGTGTTTCACCGCGGTCGGGCTTAACCGTATACACGCGGAACCCGTGAATCCCGGAGCGTCACACTACGGCGGTCCAATATGGCAACGCCGCATAGCCCAATTTTTGCCAGGGTCTTTCCAGCTCCATCCGGTCACCTCCGCCTCGCCTACCGTCACTCCCGCTTTCGCGGGAGTGACGGGTTGGATTTTTCGATTTCCCTCTCATTTTCGCTCATTTCCTCCCATTCCGGCCCGTCAACCTGGTTGAGGGCAGGGCCTTTTGGTTGTTCCCTCCCCCTCCGGGGGAGGGCTAGGGTGGGGGCGTCCCCGCTAATGAGCGAACATTGTGCCCTTCCACATTTCCACCCTCACCCCAGCCCTCTCCCTCAAGGGAGAGGGAGAATTGAAAGACCCTGGGTTGAGGGGCGGGAGGTTTGGGTCTGAGGGTTATTATGGTAGGGACATGTAACCGGAGTTGGGAAGGGAGGGATGTCAGTGTTACTCCGGTTGGACACGTGCCGTCGCGTCCGAGACGAAGTAGCCGCGTTTCGCCAGCTGTTGTTGGCCCGAGAGATGCCGGGCGCTGACACACCGGGCCCGGGACGCTGACCGCTGGGTATGGTTTTGGCTTGGGAGGTGCTGCTTGTCGCGACGCGGCTGGGCCTGACTTCATTCGGCGGCCCCATCGCTCACATCGGCTATTTCCGCCAAGAGTACGTTGTCCGGCGCCAGTGGCTCGCCGAGGAGAGATTCGCCGAGCTTGTGGCCCTCTGCCAGTTCCTACCCGGCCCGGCCAGCAGCCAGCTGGGCATCGCCGTCGGCATCGGCCGGGCCGGCTATCTCGGCGGCCTGGCCGCCTGGCTGGGCTTCACCTTCCCGTCGGCCATCGCGCTCATCCTGTTTGCCTACGGCGTACAAGAATTCAGCGGCCATACGGACGACTGGCTACATGGCTTGAAGATTGCCGCCGCCGCAGTCGTCGCCTTGGCGCTGTGGGGCATGGCCCGAACTCTGGCGCCCGACCGGACAAGGATCACCATCGCGGTGCTCGCAGCGGCGGCTCTGCTGTTCACCAGCGGTATCGCCGTCGGGTTGGCGGTCATCGCCGGAGGGGCGGCGCTGGGCCTGGCATTCCTCCGCCCCGAAAACCTGGAACAGGCGGAAGGGACCAGCGGGCCGGCCCGTCCACTGGCCGGCGCTGCGGCGCTGGCCGTATTCCTGCTTTTGCTGGCCGCTCTGCCGGTAGCGGTCCGGCTCACCGACAACGGTCTCCTCGCGGTGACGGACAGCTTCTACCGGTCAGGATCGCTGGTGTTCGGCGGAGGGCACGTCGTCCTGCCGTTGCTGGAGGCCGAGGTGGTCCCGCCCGGATGGGTCGGCCAGGGCGAGTTCGTTGCGGGGTACGGCGCGGCCCAAGCGGTACCGGGCCCCCTGTTCACGTTCTCGGCCTACTTGGGAACGGTGATGAACGTCCTGTCGCCGCGATGGCTCGGCGGCATTCTGGCGTTGGGCGCCATATTCCTGCCGTCCTTCCTGCTGGTGGCGGGGGTGCTGCCATTCTGGGAGCGGCTGCGGGGCTTCAAGCGGGTCAGGCAGGCACTGAGGGGCGCGAACGCCGCAGTGGTGGGGCTGCTCCTTGCCGCACTCTACGACCCGGTATGGACCAGCGCCATTGCCGCCCCCGAGGACTTCGCACTAACGGCTGGCGCCTTTGTCCTGCTGGCCTTCTGGAAGGCCCCGCCCTGGCTCGTTGTAATGCTAACAGCCGTCGCCGGGGGGCTGATCGCAGTCTTCTGACATCTACAGCATGCTCTTCAGGCGTGCCAGCGCCGCCTCGATCTCGGTCCGTCGTCGGACTCGCTTAGGCCATACCCCAATTACTTGGGTGCGCCGCGTAACGCGGAATAGGATACCCGATCACTTGAGCGCCCATGGCGGCAGTTGGAAACCGCGCAGGCAAGAGCAAGGTAGTGTCGTAAGGGTGGTAAAATTATGGCGCTCCGGCCTACAACGGGTTATGAGGTCAAGGTGCGACAACCTAGCCCGAAACTGGTCACGGTCGGCGTCCTCCTAGGGACCCTCAGCCTCGTCCTCGGCCTCATCGGCTGTAGCGGGGAATCAGAATACATCGAGGACTACCTTGATGACGATGACGGGTCAGGATGGGTGGGCTATGCGGCGCTCGGCGAGGGCCCTAAACCTAGTCCCGACTTGACTCGGTTCGATACTCTCCACTCTCACCTAGACGGGGCACAGCTGGTTCTGTCGTACGACTGGACAACCGGCGCCTTTACCGGTACGGTGGAAAACACCACAATGGCCACGCTACGCAGGGTCAGGGTAGAAGTCCACCTCTCCAACGGGATTAAGTTAGGCCCCACCACCGCGGTCGACCTAGCTCCCGGTCAAGGTGTGGCCATCGACCTCCCGGCAGGCACCCAACCCTTCCGCTTCTGGAGCGCATACCCAGAAGTCCGCTGATTCCTGGAAAGCCACACCGCCCAGACACTACCGCTTTGTAAAGAGACGGATGCAGCGAAAGCCGCACGTCCGGTTCGGAGGGGGGCCGACGGAAAAGCGCGCGGCTAACGCGGGGTAACTCCCCGGCGGCCTACCCTGCCTAAATAGAGTCCGTTAATCGGGCAGGTTGCAAACGTCCAGGGCGGTCAGGGCCAGGATCTTGGCGACTTGCTCCATGTCGCTGATACGGCTGAACTCGTCGGGTATGGTGGCCGATTCGGAACCGCCGCCCGGGCCGTATAAGAGACAGGGAACGCCCGCCACCCACAGGTGGCAGGTGTCGTCGCCGGTGTAGGAGCCGGGCAACACCGTGCCAACACCGTCCGGCTCTTTCCCGGTGACGGTGCGGTACTGGCGGAGCACGGTTTCCAGGATGTACTCATTTTTTGGCAGGTCGAAGGGCTCCATGACCACCGTGAACACCCGGTATTTCGGGTCGGGGGGCATTTCGATCTCGTATTGGAAGTCCGGGTCGTCCCGCTTGACCTCGTCCAAGGCTCTCTCGATGTCGGCTTTCACCGACGCTGAAGTCATACCCGGCAGGAAGCGCACGTCAACGATCACCGTGCAGAAGTCGGAGACGAAGTTGGGGCCCCGCATGTCGTAGTCCCTGCCCCGGCCGCCGATAATCGCGCCAACGTTGATGCGCGGGAGGCCGGGCAGGTCCTCGCGAGGGGTGTAGGTGAATTTCACGCCGTCGATGGCGGGAACGGCTTTGCACATCTTGGCTATGGCGTCGACGGCCTCTTCCTTTCGGCTGATGTGCCGGGAGTTGCCCAAGACGTGAATCGCCATCTCCAAGACGCCAGCGTGGACCGTAACGATGTTGTTGGCCCCGAAGGGTTCCGGCACCACCGCCATGTCGGTAAGGGGGCCGTGCCGGCAGAGGTGGGAAGTCCCCACGCCCCCCTGCAGCTCCCCTACCACGCAGGCCAGCACCAGGTCGCCCCGCAGCGGGACTCCCGACCTTCGCACCATCTCGGCCGCCTCGATCATGGCGGACACGCCGCTCTTCATGTTGCGGATCCCGGCGCCGAAGACGAGGTCTCCTTCAATGCTGGGTGTCCACGGGTCGCGCTTCCATCCCATGGCCAAGGGGTCTATGTCGATGTGACCGTTGAGCATGAGCGACTTGCCGCCCCCATTGCCCTTCAGAGTGGCAATCGTCTGAAACCGCCCCGGCTCCACCTCCTGCAGCTCCACTTCATAGCCGCGCTGGGCCAGGAAATCACCCAGGAAGCGGGCCACGTCAGTCTCCTCGGTCTTGAAGCTGGGGATTCGGACCAGATCCTCAGCCAAGCGCAACATCTCCTCCCGGTCGACGATGTCCATTAGCCTTTGGGCTGTATCTGTACTCACGACTCACCTCAGAGCTAGAGTCCCGCCTGCCAGTAGCGTCGTCCCTCGCGCCGGGTAACTTTTCCGAATCCGGGCGCGGGGAAGTGGCATGAGATAACGGGCGTTCCGTCGGTCTCCACCTGGGCAAGCATTTTTCTCCGAGTCTCGGTAGCCACCGGCCAATCGTAATCGAAATGACAGTTCAAATCGTCCTCGGTCACTTGGGCCGGATGCACCAGCACGTCGCCCTGAATCAAGGCTTGCTCGCCGCCGGATGAGACCAGGATGCTCATGTGGCCCGGGGTGTGGCCGGGGGTGTGCAACGCCCGGATTTCCGAAGTGAGGTCGGTGTCCTCGGTCAGAGTATCCAAGAGGCCCAGACTGGCCACGGACTCAACGCACCGTACCATGAAAGGAAAGGTTGAGTCTGCTTGGATGTCCGGCCTTCGAAAGTGGTCGAGGTCCGCTTGGTGGACCACGTACCGGGCGTTGGGAAAGGCGGGGACCAGCGTGTCGCCATGCTCCACCACGTTCCATCCCACATGGTCCAAATGAAGGTGGGAGAGGAATACGGTGTTTATCTCTTGGGGGTCGATATTCTTGGCGGCCAAGTCGGCCATGAGCTCGCCTTCCCGCCCCCCGATGGATTCGATGGGGCCCGGACCGTAGCCGGTGTCGATGAGAATCGTCTCTCCTTGGGAACGGACCAGGTAGCACCCGATCTCGATGAGCATTCGGTCTTGTTCAAAAGCGTCGGGATAGCGTTCCTTGTAGGGCGCCCAAGCCTCCAGCGACGGTCCGGGGAAAAGCTGGGTGAGGGGCATGGGGAATGGCAAACTCATGTCGGAGAGGGCGATTATTTCAACGCCACCCACATTCATCGTGAAATCGGACACTTCAACCTCCTCGCGTTCACCGCAGCGGCTTTGCGGTCTCGCAATTCCAAGCGGTGCGGCCCGGTTTGACGCGGCTCCAAGTGACGCATTTTAGGAACCAATGTTGGCACGGTCAACGGCCGGGGCCCTATAAGGAAACCGGAAAGTTCAGGGCCATTTAATTGTCGGAACAATCTCCCCGTCTTTCCGGCCGCAGCCGGAATCCAGACCCCAACCTTGGGTTAGAGGCGTCCTGGGGAACCAAAACCGGCGTCGGATCCTGGGTCCCGGTTGCGACCGGGACGACGGAAGAGGCCCTGCGGAAAGTGGCGGGACGCGCTCAGCGTCAATTGTCGTGAGGACTATAATGGCGACGCCCAGGGTTTGTCCAATTGCCGGATTCGCGCGATGCCCACACTGTCTTCCCCAGTTTCGAGAACCGTGTACCGAAGGTCCGGACCGGCTCAATCAACCGCGGCCAATTGGAAGCGACAACGGGCGTCATCCTGGAAGAGGAATAAACAAACATCGGGAAGCAGACGGCACAAGCAGGCGATAGAGAGATAAACAAGGTCTGGTTTCTTACCGTGCTTTCGCTTACCGTCTTTGCCACTATAAGCGCGATCCTGATTGTTCCGCCGCTCTTGGACCCAATTGCATCGGACCTGGACATATCTGTGGCGGTCGCAGGTCAGTTGGCTACCGCCACCTTCGCGGCCTGGGGGATTTCGGTGGTCTCGGCGGGCCCCTTGTCCGATTCCTTCGGCCGCCGCCCGGTGGCTCTTGCCGGGCTGCTGGTGCTTTCCATATCCGTCCTTGCGTCGGCTTTCGCGCCCAATTTCGAAGTTCTGCTGGCGCTCAGGGTGTTGGCCGGTTTGGGAGGGGGAACGATCCCGCCCAACGTGGTGGGGGCAGTGTCCGATGTCATTTCCCCAGCCAGAAGGGCTCAGGCGGTCAGCGCCCTGCTGTCCATTCAAGGGCTGGCTTTGGCTATCAGCGTCCCAATGGTCGCCGTGTTGGCGGGCTTGGGTGGTTGGCGGTTGGCCTTCTTCGTTGCGGGCCTGCTGCTGACGACAGTGTTTCTGGCGAGCTGGTTCTGGTTTCCGCAGGACAGCAGGGAGCGGGTTCGCGACTGGGTTTTCTTCTCCAGATATAGGTCGCTGCTGTCCTTACGTTTTTTCCGCGTGGCCTTGGCGGTTAGTCTGCTGCAACGCACGGCTTTCTGGGGGATGTTCAGCTTCTTCGCCGCCTCTTGATACACACTTACGATGTGAGCGTGGGATTTGTGGCCCTGCCGCTGGCGATAGCCGCAATAGGGCTGATGATCGGAAGCTATTCCGCGGCATTCGTGGCGACAAGAAGGTGCCGCGCTTTACTCATCGGCGCTACTTCCGCCGCAGGGGGCGTCTGCGGGTTCCTGTTCTTCACTGTCGATCTCGGACTCTGGGTGGCGGTGGCGGTGGCAATGGTTGGAACGGGCCTGCTGAGCGTGACATTCCCCGCCCTGGTCGCCGCCAGCACCCAGTATTCAGGAGAGTCCAAGGCAACGGGGGTTGGCCTTATGGGCTTCAGCAACCAGGCGGGAGGCGCGCTGGGGCCCGCGATCGCGGGCGCGCTGCTGGCGTACACGGACTACTGGGGAATAGGCTATCTGTGCCTCGGCGTGACGATCGCCAGCGCGCTGCTGGCGGGCCTCTTCGGTCAGCAGTTCGCAGAGACCAACCCCTAGTTCGAAACCCTGACCAGCTTCTGCATCGAACGCAGTTCGCGCGGCGGGTCCATATGGCGGCCGTAGTCAGTCCAAGCGACTTCGGCTACGTAGACGTCTCCTTTCGAATCCACAGCTATCCCATGGGGGGAATAGAATCGCCCCGATTGGTCTCCGTAGCTCTCGCGTCCCACCCTGGCCAATACTTTTCCCTTGGTGTTCATCACGGTTACACGCGGACCAAGGTCTGTGCCGATGTCGTTGGTGGCGATCCCGCAAAAATACTCCCCGACATAGAGCAGTTCCTCGCCGGAACGGGCGTCGATACAGATCGCGGCGGCCCGGGAAAGGTTGCCCCACTGGTTCTCGTACCTGCCGTCGGAGCTGAAAACCTGCACCCGGTGATTTTCACGATCGGCAATGTAGACCCAGCCGTCCTTGTCAACCGCGATGTTATGAACAATGTTGAATTGACCGTCCCCTGTGCCTGATTCCCCCCAAGAGAAAAGGAGCTTCCCGTCCGGCGAGTATTTGTGCACCCTTGCGTTGGAGTAGCCGTCCGCTACGTAGAAATCCCCGGACCCTTTGTCGAAAGCCACGTGTGCGGGGACGCTGAACGGCTCACCGCTCATTTTGGGGCTCGGCTTGTGGGGAGTTCCCAAGGTCATAAGCAGTCGGCCTTCGGGTGTAAATTGCCGGACCGTACTGTCCCCGTTGTCCACACAGAAAACGGTCCCGTCGGGCGCGACGGTCACCCCGTGAGGGTTGGCAAACACTCCCTCACCCCAAGTCCGCAACACGTTCCCGGCAGAATCGAACACGATCATCGGGATGGTCCCACGGTTGAAAACATAGACCTGGTCGTTTGAGTCCACGTCTACCGCCGTTCCCTCTTGATATACACAACCCTCGGGAAGGCTGCCCCAGTTTTCGCCCGAAACTCGGTAATTGAAACCATTTTCGCCTAGCACCACCGAGCCGCCGCTCTCACCGTCGGCTCTGTGGCCTTCTGTCCGCACGCCGAACTCCCAATCCTGTTCTTTATCAACCAATTTCTTCACCTCTGTCGTCCGCAGCCGGTTGTTGTTGCAACATCCTACCCCACAGCGACGGATGACCGTAAGGGAGCAAGAGTTCGATCTGGAGGATACGCTCCAAGCCGCGGCCGATTGAAGCGGACCACGTAAAGGCACCCGGGAGGCGACGTGGATTCCGGCTTTCGCCGGAAAGACGGGAGGGATGACGTCATCCGCCACGACAACAGGAACCTTCCGGTTACTCCGTACGTTGCTGGCGAGCCTGCCCCGACAGTTCCAAAACGAATCTCAATATATCAAGGTCCTTGGTTCTGACGGGCCTGAATGGGACGCCGGCGTCACTGGCAAGGCGACTCACGCCCCTGGACCCCTACCAGCAACCCTCGGGTACTACCAGGACTTCAAGACCGGCAGCACTTCTTCGGCAAAGAGCTTCAGGCCTGCCTCCGCAAGATGGAGCGGCGTGCCGCCGAAGCGGAAGGCGACGTTCAACTCGAAATCGCCGAGCAGGGCCCTGCGGTCCTCAAGCCCCCTTAGAATCTTGTCCGGCGTGCCCCAGCTGGCCGCCTTCATAAAACCTTCGACCGCCCCTTCGAGACCGGCCGAACGCGCGATTTCAGCCTTCTGTTGATAAGCGTCGTACCCCTTTACCGACCTGAAGTGATCGCCCAGAAATTCGTAGTGATAAAAATTGCTCTCGACGAACTTACCTTGGTATTGACGCGCCTGCTCTTCACACTGCGCCATATCAGTGCCGCATACGACAAATTCGCTGAGCATCAAAGCTGGCGGCTCCGTGCCGTGAAACTCACGGTGCAAGGCGCGCCCGCGCTCGATCCCCGGCATCCGCATTTCCCAAGGACGGTCAGCGAACATGATGATGTGCGCGCCAAGCTGGGCGGCCGAGAGAACGGACTCGTCGCTGGCGGCAACGGCGTAGATGCGCCCGTCGAAGGAATGCTGCGGCCGGGGCCGGATCTCCGTCCGGGGCTGCTGGTAGAAAGTCCCGTTGCCCTCGATGAAGCCTGTCCTGAGGGCCTCGACAATCATCGGCGCCGCCTCGTCGAATCGGGCCCGCGATTCGTCCATGCTGACGCCGAAGGTCTCGAATTCCCGCCGCGCCAGGCCTCGCCCGAACCCCAGCCTGAGCCGGCCGTTGCTCAACAGATCGAGAACGGCGGCGTTTTCCGCCACCCGCAACGGGTTATGCCAAGGGAGTATCACGGCGGCTGTCCCCACGTCGATGTCGGGATGCTTGGCCGCGACGTGGGTCATCAGCTGGAGATTGTCCGGCACGAAGGAATAATCATTGAAATGGTGCTCTGCGGACCAGAGGCAATCGAACCCCTCGTCGGCAGCGATTTCAGCAAGGCGCAGCTCCTCCTCCCACATCTGGCCGTCCAAGCCGTCTTCCCAGCCGTAGCTGGAGAAGATCATCATCATTCCGACATCCATCCAAATACTCCTTCCGATTCATTCAAGTTACATCATACAAGTTACCGGCCCGCCCCCGCCAATGGACGTGGAAAGCTCTGCGGGTCCAGCAGGACCTGGCCTGAGTGTGCTTTTCCAGCGGGCCGTTGCCGTCGATGTCCAGCATTCCATCTGGCTATTTTCGTCATATTGATACGACTATCGTAACTGTAATGACCGTTAATAACAGATACCAGAGAATTAAGGCATGGATTTGCGTAATTACGTTCGATTCCTTGACTACCGATAATCACCTTACGTATAATCCCCGCGTTCGAGATTCAAACGTCTTAAGAATCTGTCCTGCCGCAAATGTTCCAGCCACAGATTGCACCTGGTTGGCATTAAACGCGGCATTAAACACTAGGAGGAGTCGATCATGGCTATTGAAACCAACGAAGGACCGGCAACGGTCCCGGGTCCCACATTCGATCTGGAGCGGTTGGCCGGGGCGATGGAAGCCCGTGGCATGGACGGGGTGGTGATTACCACGCCCCTGAACGTGACCTACCTGTCGGGATACAACCCCACGGCGCCCAAAGCCGACGAGCCTCCGGGAGTCGCCGTGGTTATTTCGAGGCATGACCTGCAACATCCCATCCTGATTGGACCAGACATATTTCTCTCTCCTTTCCTGGATGCGCCCATATGGATCGAAGACCTGCGTCCCCACCGTAGCGTCCTCATTTCGGTGGCTGCGCTCACCGAGCGGTCCGAGTTTTTCCGGTTTATGCCGGCTTCCCGGCAGGACTCCGGCTGGGTAAAGAGCGCCGGCGACAGGTTTGCCGGCGGCTTTACCGAGGCTATTCGCGGCGCGATGCAGGACCTGGGCCTCGCCAATGCACGTGTCGGCTACGACGACCTGAGACTAGGGGCTAAACTGGCAGGCTCCTTGGCCGACGTAATCGACGCGTACACCATGATGATGTTCGTCCGGGAGGTGAAGAGCGCCCAGGAAATCGAATGGCTTCGGGAGTCCACTCGAGTGAACCAGGTGGCCATCGAACGGACGGTGCAGTCATGGAGTCGAGGTAAGACCTGGAAGGAGCTGGTGGATACTTATCATGCGGAAATCACCGCGCTGGGTGGATGGGTTGCCGATCCAGGTGGAGTATTCTTTGCCAACCCGCAAGACGGCGACCCCGCCGTACGCCTGCGTATCAACTCCGAAGACTTCGTGGTCCAGCCGGGCACCAACATCATGTTTGACTGCCATGGGACCAAGAACCAGTATTGCTGGGATGGCGGCAAGACCTGGGTGGTGGAGGAACATAGTTCGGCTATGTCCGGTCGCATCGCGCGGGCTACCGCCGAAGCGATGAACGAGATTCACGAATCCATGCGCCCCGGAGTCAGGATCGCCGAACTGCAGGAAAAGAGCCAGCGAACGTATCAACAGTTGGAAGTGCCTCAACACGAATCCGTGCTTACCTACTTCCATGGCCTGGGATTGAGTCATACCGATGTGCTGGCGTTGGCGGAGGACGATGCCGATCCCAACTGGAGGCTGGAGGAGGGTATGGTGATAGCCGCCCACCTTCTGTGTCCGGGCGACCAGAATGAACGCTGCTGGATCGAGGAAGTGTTTGTGGTCAAAGAGGGAGGACCGGAGCCCCTTTTCACCTGGGGCAACGACCCCTTGTAGTGGCCGCGCGGGGTGATAAAGGCAAGGGGTAAGGCGTCATTCGGGTGTCTGGACCCACTCCACTAACACCCGGCCTGTTCCCTTGCCTCTTATCCCAAACCAACACCTTAACGAACACCTCAACCCGCGGCCATTCCCGTAGTCGCATGAGGGAGTTTGCCAAGACCCACCCGCGCTACATCGCATTGAGGTTGATCCGGGTCCGGACCGGTTGACGGCGAGGGCGTGATCGGACCGATGAGCGGCCCCGAGCTCAAGCGCCTCCGACGCCATTCACCATACGCATTCCTGCCACCCCCATCACCCCGAGACACCAACTCGCCTTCCGGTTCTGCCAACGTCTGACGACAGAGTTCTACTTTGGCCCATCGATCTTGACAGTAATATCAACGCAACCTAGTCTGGTAGCTAGTCAGAAATCAAGCGGGATGTACCATGAGCAGGACATGGCCGGTCCAAGACGCCAAATCGAGGTTCAGCGAATTACTCGATACCGCTCTAGCCGAAGGGCCGCAGATCGTGACAAAACGCGGAGTGGAAACCGCCGTACTCCTTCCCATAGAGCAGTGGCGGAAGCTGGAACGGATGACCAGGCCGGACCTGAAGGAGTTGCTCCTTACCTCAGAGGCGCGGACTGAGGACCTTACGCCGCCGCGGGGACAGCATCGCCACCGAATACCATTGGTCGTCAAGTAGGTCTGTGTACCTCCTAGATACCAACGTGGTCTCAGAGCTGCGTCGCTCCCGTCCACCCGGCGCTGTCTTGGATTGGATCGCGGATGTGCCGGCGGAACAGCTCTTCGTGTCTGCCGTTACGGTTGGAGAGATACAGGCAGGGATCGAGATCACCCGTGAGCAGGATGAGGCTAAGGCGGGGGAACTGGAAGCCTGGTTGGACAAGGTCTTGGCTTCCTATAGTGTATTACCGATGGATGCGCCCGCCTACCGGGAGTGGGCACGGCTAATGCACAGGAGATCAGACGCCGTGACCGAGGATGCCATGATAGCGGCGACAGCCATCGTTCACAGACTGACGGTGGTCACTCGGAACGTGCGAGACTTCGGCCAACTTGGGGTCGAGTTCCGGAATCCTTTCGAAAGCGCTTAGCGATCGCTGCCCTTTGGCAGGTTGGACCCCGATCGAGCGGACGCTGTGGTCTTCGCTGGAATCTGCCGCTTAGCCACACGAGGAGAGAGAGGTACACGACATGGCGACCCGGACCCAAGAAATCAAGAACATGCGGCTCATTTCCCACGTCGACCTGAACGGACACAACAATCTGGGCGAGGGGGTGGACCTGCACCAGACGGCCAGCGGGCGGCGTATCTTTTACATGGCCCACGAGGGCCCGCCCAAGGACTTTACCAGCGTGGACGTTACCGACCTGGCCAACCCCAAGGTGGTGGCCCAAACCGACCTGGACTACAACCACCTGCGCTCCAACTCCTTGTCCATCGTCGGCGACACGATGCTCGTGGCATACCAATCGCGGGAGCACAACCAGCCCGGCGCCGGCATGGGAGTTTTCGACATAAGCAATCCCGAAGCCCCCAGCCGTATCGCGTTCTATGACGCACAAGGGCCCGGGTCCCGCGGCTGCCACTGCCTCTGGTGGGTTGACGGCGACTACGCCCACTTGGCCACGGGAACGCCCGACTCGAGCCCCACCGATCTGAAGGACGACCAGTTCTACGTGATAATGGACATGAAAGACCCAGCCAATCCGAGGGAAGCGGGCCGCTGGTGGCTGCCCGGCACCCAGGAAGGAGACGACGCCCCGCCGCCGGCGCGGCATCCGCAGCTCGATGTGGGGCACAGCGTCCATAACACCAACGTCTACCCCAATCGCCCGGACCGGGCCTACTGCGGCTGGAAGGATTCCGGGATAGTCACGCTGGATATTTCGGACGTTTCCCGGCCGTCGATGGTCGCGCAGTTGAACTACGCGCCTCCGTTTCCGGGGTTCACCCATACGGTGTTGCCCCTGTTCAGCCGCGACCTGCTGGTGGTCACCCAAGAGGCCACCATGCTGGGAGGAGCGGACTACCCCAAGCTGGTGTGGATGATGGACAACCGGTTGGAAAGCAACCCGGTCATCATCAGCACGCTGCCCATGCAGGACACCGATGACTTCTTCAACCGCCCCGGCCGCTACGGGGCGCACAACATCCACGAGAACCGCCCCGGCCCCCTGTCCCTGCAGACCGACACCTTGGTGTACGCCACCTTCTTCAACGGAGGAATCCGGGTGTTCGACACTACCAACCCCTTCCAGCCGCAGGAAGTAGCCTACTTCGTTCCCCAGATACCCGCGGGCGCAGACGCCAACGGCATCAACGACGTGCATGTGGACGAAAACGGCATCGTGTACGTGGTGGACCGGCTGCAGGGCGGGTTATACATTCTGGAGCTGAATATTTAGACCGGACGCCGTCAAATACTTGCAACGGGTGACATTTTGTCTACTCCAACAACCAAAGCCGATACAGTCATCAGGAACGCCAATATAATCACCATGGACCCAAACCGGCCCCGGGTACAGGCCTTGGCCGTGAGCAACGGCCGCTTCATCGGCTTGGGCAGCAATGAGGACGTTGAGACGTTCGTTGGCCCAAGCGTGAAGGTGATGGACCTTGGGGGTAAGACCGTGCTCCCCGGGTTCATCGACGCTCACATTCACGTGTTGAACAGCGGAATCCGCCACGTGATGGCCGCCGATTGCGACCTGCCCTCCATTACCTCCATCCTGACGGCCCTGCGGGAACGGGTGGAGACCACCGCACCGGGCCAGTGGGTGCAGGGCTTCAAGTTCGACGACACCAAGACAGCGGAGAACCGCTTCCTGTTCCGTGAAGACCTGGACGCGGTGAGCACGTTCCACCCCATCATGGTGTCCCACCGGGCGGGACACATCTACTACCTCAACAGCATGGCCTTAGAGGCTGCCGGGTTTACCCGGGACACCCCGGACCCCTTCGGGGGCCGCTTCGGCCGAGACCCGGATACCGGGGAACTGAACGGGGTGGTCTACGAGCGGGCCATCGAGCCGGTGCGTTTCGGCCTCATCCCATCCGACACGCCGGAGATTCGCCGGGAAGGGCTGCGCACCATCTGCCGGATGCTGACCCAGGCCGGACTCACCAGCGTCCACGACGCCAGGGTTGTCCGGGACGAGTTCGTCACCTACCAAGAGGGGAGGGACGCCGGCGACCTGTCCCTCCGGGTGTACGCGCTGATGTACCATCCCCACTTCCCGTCGCTGCGGGAGGCGGGGCTGAAGACCGGTTTCGGCGATGACATGTTGCGATTGGGGGGCATCAAGATGGTAGCCGACGGGGCGATTGCCGCGCGCACTGCCTACTTATCGGAGCCCTACGTCGGCAGCGACTGCGACCACGGTATCCTGGCGATGAGCGCCGAAGAAATCGAAGAGAACGTCATGGAGATGCACCGGGCCGGGTTCCAAGTGTGCATCCACGCCAACGGCGACCTGGCCATCGACATGGTGTTGAACGCCTATGAGAAAGCCCAAGCCACCGATCCTCGCCCCAATCCGCGGCACCGGGTGGAGCACTGCACCCTCGTGAACCCCGAGATACTGGGCAAGATGCGCCGCTTGGGCACGATTGCAACCCCCTTCTGCACCTACGTCTACCACCACGGTGAAAAGATGCCTTTCTACGGGGAAGAGCGCTTGCAGTGGATGTTCGCCCAGCGCTCATTCCTGGACTACGGTGTGGTGGGTACCGGGGCCACCGACTACCCTCCTGGCCCATTCGAGCCGTTGCTGGGCATCCAAAGCTGCGTAACCCGCACCGACAGCCGGGGCAACGTCTGGGGTCTCAACCAGAAGGTCACGGTGGAGGAAGCGCTGCGCATTTATACCCGGCACAGTGCCTACGCCTCCTTTGAGGAGGACCTCAAAGGCTCCATCGAGGTGGGGAAGTTGGCCGACCTGGTGGTGTTGGGGGCAGACCCCACTCAGGTGGACCCGATGACCATTAAAGACATTCAGGTAGAGCGCACCATAGTAGGCGGCAAAACGGTCTATGAAGCTTAGCCGTACCACTGTGGCTTTAGTTTAGATTGTGGGTGGCCGTGAGATCCGGGCTCGGTTGCCCTGTACCGTTATGATGGCCCTTTCTTCCAAGGCTTGGCCGTGGTGGTTGATTACCTCCTCGACCAGGGCGATTCGCTGGGCCATGCGCACGTCCGGCAGGCGTATCAGACCACTATGGGGAACCCTGTGCAGGTAGATGAGTTCTCCGAAATCCTTGTCTATCGTGACCAGTACTCTATTTTCCGATTCGGCTCGTTCCAGCAGGGCCCTGTCTCCTGGATCCGGCCCCAGTGTCCGGATATCTACAACGTCGTGCCCGTGATTACGAAGCCACTCCGCCAACCGGCGCCCTGCGCACCGGTCTACGATGAATCTCAAGGTCCTAAAACTGAGACCGGGGCCAACGTGTCCCCGGATATGACCATGTGGGCATAGGCGATACAGGCACGGATGTCCTCTGGCTCAAGCTCCGGGAAGTCATCCAGGAGTTCCTCCTGAGTGGCGCCCTGACTCATCAGGCTCAGGACCAATTCCACGGATATCCGCATGTCCCGGATGATCGGTTTCCCACCGAATACGTCGGGGCGGGCTGTTATGCGTTTCAGGAGTGCAATATTGTCGGGCATGATCTTCTTTCCGATTATCCTCTCAACATGCCGGAAGCGCTCGTTATGCCAGTCAACTTCCCAAGAATAGCTTGGCCATAATCGCGGCCACAGCCGCTCCCATGGTCCCTCCAACCGCAAACAACGCGAAAATTAGACGGTCCAGCCGTGGCTCGATCCGATCCAGCCTCCCAACCAAATGGGATACTTCCCTTTCCAACCGCCCAATGCTCCGATACACCTCGGCGGCGTCAATCTGTTGGACCTCTGCCGCGATAGAATCCTCTTGACTCAACCAAGCTTCGAGAACACCATCTCCATCGGCAAGCCCTTGCTGTCTTTCTGGTTGTCATTGACAGGCAGTTTGTCGAGTTGATCGTATCCGTAGTAGGCGGTAACTGCTGCCGCCAGCGCATCCAAGATGTCGTCTTCCCGAACTTCTACCCTTACGTCGTCCCTGATGCCGGTCTTCGCGGAAAACGCGGAGCAAGCCTCATCAAATATCTTTTTGTATCGAAGTTCGATGTCCTTTAGAACTCGCAGGCGTTCACCCTTTGCTTCCTCTTTCTTCTTGCCTGTTTTCCCAAACTCCATAGGGCACCCTTTGTTCATTGCCCTGAAACAAATCTCGGGATGAACCTCACGGACCTTCCTGGTTAGACAGAGGTCAACGTCCAGCAGTGTTTTGTCGACTTCGGCAATCTTGGCTGCTATTGAGAAAGACTGTCTACTCAACCACTTCCCGGAAGTGTCCCTCTCTACCTTGGCGGCGGCAGAATAGTCTTTCGGTGACTTCTCCGCTTGGTACACCGTTTTGCGGGTAGGTGTCGGAAATACGCTCAACCCACGAGACCCCATTCTCACCCACGCCTCACCATCGCATCTTCGCCCGCACTTTCCCTCCGGTAACCCAATCGGGATATCAATCAGAATCAGATCGGCATCCTTGTAGTGTTTCAGTAGCTTGTCAAAAGTCTTGGCCACCTTGAACTCGTACATGCCCTCGCTATCAAACCCCACACTGAACCAACCACGTTTGCACCCATCCACACCCAACGTACTTGCTCGGAGCCATAGGTTGCACTCCCTTAACAAAGCGAGCAGCGCATCAAGAGCGCTGCTCTAGGGTTAGAAGCTGGGCCGCCGCGTCCTACTTAAGAAGTCGGAACAGGCACCCCGGCAATATTCAGCTGGATGCTATGAAGCCCGTCGAAGGTGGTGATAAAGAGGGTCTTCCAGTCATCGCCGCCCCACGCGCAGTTGGTTGTTTGCTCGGACCCGGTCAGTATCGTCCCCAGATGACTGCCCGAGGAGTCCATGACCCACACGCCTCCGGGGCCGGTGCAATACACATTGCCTTCGACGTCGACTTTCATGCCATCGGGAATGCCGGACCGGTCCGCCCTCAATTCACGGAACACCCGGTCATTGGCCAGGCCGCCATCGGGACTTACGTCGAACGCCCGGATATGCCCCACACTGAGGAACATATTGTCCTCCCGCCTGGAGACCCCGGTGGAGTCGTTGACGTAGAGGATGCTTTCGTCCGGGGAGAAACAAAGGCCGTTGGGCAGCACAAAATCCCGGACCAACAGAGTAATGGAGCTCAGGTCGGGTGAAACGCGGTAGACCCCGCAGAAGTCCATGTCCAACTCCGGGTCAGGGGCGCCGGGATCCGTAAAGTAGATGGTCCCGTCCGACTTTACCACCACGTCGTTGGGGTGATTGAACTTAGTGCCCTCGAAGTTGTCAGCCACTACGGTGATTGTCCCGTCGGACTCGAGGCGTGTCATCCGCCGGGCGCCGCCCTCGCAGATTACCAGCCTGCCCTGTGGGTCCCAGGTCAGCCCGTTGGCCTCGTTCGTCGCTTCCCGGCTGACGCTGATGCCATCTTGAGCCGTCCATCTCATGGTCCGGTTATTGCGAATGTCGCTAAAGAGAAGGCAGCCTTCGTTGCTGTCCCATAAGGGCCCCTCGGCAATACTGTACCCTCTGCCCAGTTCTTCGATATCCCGGCCTTGGGAAACGATGCGGTCCATTCCCGGAGAAGCTTGCTCGATAGCCACGGCGACCTCCTAACCAACGGCGGTTACGATTCAGGTGTTTCACGCTAAAAGTGGAGCGCATCCACTATGGCCGCGATTCTAACAGCACACCTCAGGGCAGTCAAAGCAGGCCGAACATCCCTCCTCAAAAAGAGAGACCCGGCCGGGAGGGCAAGGTCTATTCCTGAGCAGTCTCCGGTGGATTCAACCCGACAGACTCGAATGGTATGAAGCGGACGCCGCTATGGAAGCGGCCTGGCCTTACGGACCGGCTGCCACGGCTTGCGGACGAACCGGCGTCCCAGACCGCGCTCAATCTCGCGCCACTTCCGTTCTTCGTCCGCCGTGATAAACGTCACCGCCTCGCCGGAGCGGCCCATGCGGCCAGTCCGTCCAATGCGGTGGGTGAACAGTTGCTCCGAGTCCGGCAGGTCGTAGTTGATAACTTGGCCGATACCTTCGAAGTCCAGGCCTCTGGCGGCCACGTTGGTTGCCACCAGAATCGGCGCGGCGCCGGAACGAAAACCCTTCATCACCAGCTCGCGGGCGTTCTGGCTCAGATTGCCTTGGAGCGCCCCTACCGGGTAGCCCAAGGAATCGAGTTGCCGGGCCAGCTGTTTGACGCCGCGCTTGGTTTTGCCGAAGACGATAACCGGGGCATCTTCCCGACCGTCCAGCAGAGTCCGAAGCGCTTCCAACTTGTCGGATTTCTGGATGGTGTAGACCAGGTGCTCCACGGAGGGCGGCGCCTGGAGGCCCGCGTCAACCTCGACCGTTACCGGATTGCGCAGGTGCTTTGAGGCGGTCTGGGACACCCACGCGGGCATCGTTGCCGACAGGAGCGCTGTCTGCCGCTCTTTGGGCGTGTGGGCTATGATCGCTTCCACATCCGGGGCGAACCCTCTGTCCAGCATTTCATCCGCTTCGTCCAGCACCAGGAATCGCACGGCGCTCAGGTCGAGCGTCCTCTGCCGCAGATGGTCCAGCGTCCGGCCCGGAGTGCCGATGACGACTTGGGCACCGTTCCTCAACGCTGCATATTCCGGCTTCAGAGGCCGCCCGCCATACAGCAGCGTCACGCGGATTTGCTGCGGGGAAACCAGGGCTTGGATGACTCCCGCCACTTGCATGGCCAGTTCCCGGGTGGGAACCAGCACAATGGCCTGGACTTGCCGGACCAACGGGTCGCACATCTCCGCCATAGGCACTGCGAATGCCAGCGTTTTACCGGAGCCGGTACGCGCCTGGCCGATCAGGTCGCGTCCCGCCAAGAGTTGAGGGATAGCCTTCTCCTGAATGGGGGTGAGCCTGGATATATTCATCCGGGAAATCGCTGTTTTGGTGGCTGGGTTCACGGACATCGCGGAAAATGTGGCATCACCGGTCAGTGTGCTGTCAACGGCTTGCTCATCTACAGTACGCGGACGGATGGACTGGACCAAGTCGGCGTCGGCCGCCGGGGAAGCCCCTTGACGGCGGGCCTTGAAGCATGAGCGGCAATACACCGGCTTGCCCTGGGTGGGCCGGAAAGGGAGGGTGGCCGACATATTGCAGTCATCGCAGACGGCCTGGTATGGGGCGCGGTTGGACGGACGCGGGCGCGCGGCGCGGGCGGTTGGATATGCAAGAGCCATACGAGAACGGACTCCCTAAATTAGAGTGAAAACACAGGTGAATCAGCGGGGGCGAACAAGAAGAGAGGGAGAGAGGGGCCGGTCCGTTCTTGTGTCAAACCTTGGTGCGCCAATTAAGCGTGCCGCTACATTATAGCCCAGCGTGACGGAAACCGAAACCCAGGGAGGCACACCCAAGTCAGCCTACGATGCGCATTTGGCGACCCTGGCCCACGTGGGCGGATCAAAGCGGCGCATTGAAGCGGAGTTCGAGACGGTGTTACCGCCGATGTAAAAATGAGCGAAATCGCCGAAGTTGAATTGACCCACCGCAGAATAGTGGCATCATCCGCAGAGACTGTGCGGAGGTGCTTCAGACGAATTGCTGAAGGTGGGAGAGGTGAAAGAGATCTACGAGATGAAAGGGGCGGGCCGTTCCATACGGGGGATCACCGGGGAACTGGGCATCGCCCGGAACACGGTGCGCCGGTATCTGAAATCGCCGGAGGCCATCAGCGCCAAGCCTCGACCGCAGCGAGCATCCGAGCTGGACCCCTACACCGGGTACGTCGACCGTCGCCTGGACGAGGGGTTGGAGAACTGCGTGGTGCTGCACCGGGAGCTGAGGGCCCGGGGCTATGACGGCGGCTACTCGATCCTGAAGGCCTACGTGTCGCCCCGGCGGCGACGCCGGCAACCCGATGCCAAGATGCGCTTCGAGACAGCGCCAGGGGAGCAGGCCCAGGTGGACTGGGGCAGCCTGGCCTACATTGGTCAGGACGGGCGCAAGCACCGCATCTGGGCGTTCGTGATGAACTTGGGCTGGTCCCGGTCCTGCTACGTGGAGCTGGTCCGGAGGGCGGATACCGCGGCCTTCATCCAGTGCCATGTCGACGCCTTCGAATACCTGGGCGGGGTGCCCCGGCGCTGCCTGTACGACAACGGCGCTGACCAGGAGAACGCCCACGACAACTACCCGGACTGACGAGGTCGCTGGCCACTAGAGCACTGACAGAATCGCTGGCCAGTAACCAGGTGGGTCAACTCTAAATCGGCGACAGGGAAACCAAGACCTTGGTGGGTCAGATCATCATCGGCGACGGTGGGTCAAAATTAGGTCGGCGTTGACAATCTAAGGGGCATATTGAGGGCGCGTTCGAGGTTGCCGAGGTACTCGGTGAAAGCTCGGCGGCCCTCAGGCGTCGCCTCCAGCCATGTGCGGGGTTTTGTCTCAAGGAATTCTTTGGTGGTGTCGACGTACCCGGCATCCTGCAGCTTGCGCAGGTGGATGGTGAGGTTGCCGCCGGTCAGGCCCAACGTCTTTTGGATAAAGCCATAGGCCACGCGGTCCGAGTCCGACCGGGACACCAGCAGCGTCATGATGCGCAGCCGTGTGGACTGATGGATGGTCTCATTGAAGACTATCGGTTCCTCATTCATGCCAAACGGCTCTTGCGAATCCATACCCATGCGACGGCCAAGACGGCAAGTATGAGCACTGCCGACACCACGGGCGCGGCGTCGCCGGCAAAGTGCGTGGGCAGGTAGTAGGAAGCGCCGATGCCGAGACCCAGCAGGGCAATGGCCAAGTGGTGCATGATGCCAAACAGAATGTATCCCAGCGCAACTATGCCGACGGCGACTCCGCTGATGGCGATGGGATCGACGTCGGCGGTCCACAAGCCGGACGCCGCGGGAATGATGAAACAGGCCGCTACCACTGACATCCAGAAGCCGAAGACCCGGAGACCTGCCGCTGTGGCGGAGGGTCCGCTTGCGTTCTGCTTGCTGGCGCGGTGGCCGATGATCGAGCTCCCAATCATGCCTGGAATTCCCAGGCCGAACCACAGGGGGCCGGGATACCATGGGTAGTCGGTGGCAAACACAGGCGCCAATGTTTCGATTGCGTACATGGAAAAGTACCCCACCGCTACGATGGCTCCCCACAACAACATGATGTTGGGCCAACCCGCCACGTACATGGCGTTGCGGGACCTGTCCAAGGTCGCGTGTATTGACGTCCATCCCTGCTCCGGGGTGATCTGCTGCCCTTCGCTGTTTCGGTCCCGCATGCCTATCCTCCTTTTAGTGCTGCAAAGTAGTTTGCGTTATAAACCATCTGCCGGGGACTTGTCAAGGGGTATATTCCTGTTTGGGAGGCGCAGCTGGTGGTCTGGAGCGGGATGATCGCCCGGAGGAAATGTCGGGGAGTGTTCTAGCAGGCGGTCGGGCGTGCAGTGATTTGAGGGCGCGAGCGCGGGCGAAGCCGAATGTCAATGGCTACGCACAGGTCGGCGACCAGTGCGTCGAACTCTGTTGAAGAAAGCTTAAGAATCCGGTCAAGAACAGCCCGAAGCGGATCGGGCGGTCGTTCCTGCTCCTTCGCAATGGCGACGAGATCCCCTTCAGCGCCGCCTTTTACCTCCAGTCGTGGCGGGGTCTCCAGCCCAGGAGTCGCTGCGCCTTTTCTGTTCTGATTACGCTGGCAGTGCCGCTCAGCCCTTCCCGTATCTCCACCCGGTCGCCAAAGTTGTTTTTGACGAGGTCAATCGTAGGCTCTTCGAAACGGCTGGAAGGCTGGGCGATCATGAACGCTTCATACTGTTCTATCTCCGCATCCAGGGCCAATACGTGGGCCTCGGCCACGTCCCGTGCATCGGCGTAGGCCCACATCACCAGCGTCAAGGGATTCTCCGGCGTGGGGGCCGGCCAAGGGAACTCGGCCTGGACTTCCGGAAGCGCCACATTGGTAAACCGCAGGCTGACGACCGTGGTGCTTGAATTGCGGGCGATCATTCGGCCGATATCCTCTCCAACCTGCTTGGTCAGTCCATAGGGCTCGAAAGGCATCATGGGATGTTCCTCGTCCAGTGGCAGGTACAGCGGCACGAAAGCGTTCCCGTCGTGGGCCCACCCCATACCGAAGGCGCTGGACGAGAAAACCACGCGACGCAGTCCCAACTCCGCCGCCGACATCATGACGTTGAAGTCGGCGGACACGTTGTTTTCGAAAATGAACCTTGGCTCCGCCCGCAGCGGCCCGGGGATCGCCCCCATGTGAACAACGGCTTCCGCTTCCTTGAACATGCCTTCCACTGCGTTCCGGTCCATGAGATTGCAACGCACAAACTCCGCTGGAAGGTCATCGGCGGCCACCTGGTCTGTCGCCAGGACCTCTCTGTTCTGGTCCGCCAGCAACTGCACCACCCTGCGTCCCAGCCTTCCCGCCGCTCCGGTTACTACTATCATCTCTTCCTCCGGCTACTTCCCTTGAGTTCGTGGTTGATGCGGGAGATTCTGAGCCGGTTTCATAACGCGCTCAGCATCCGTATACTCGACAGGGCGCTGCCTCTTCGGCGGCCGCTGGACTATACCTGATACTACCACGCCTGCTGTAGGTCTACGGATGCTTTGTTTGGGGGTCCAAGGCACGTGCAAATCTCTTCCCAATAGCGAAATCTCGATCCGAACCCGCCATTGCCTGAATTCACAAACGAAGTGCAACACGAGGTTGCAGGCGCCGCTCTCCCTGGCGAATTGTCTCGGACCTTTTCGCCGGTCATCAACAGCTGGACTTCAACCGGCCTGGAAAACCCACGGACAACCTTCATCTAGACGTTCAAGGGCCGCCTTCGCCCAAGTTCATGAACGAAAACTGGCCCCTATCGCTGGAGGATGCTGAGGAAAAGGTGGAGTCCTGGCAAGGCATTACAATGGGGAGAGGTCCCACAGTGCACTGGAAAACCTGTGCCCCAGGGTTTGCACCCACGGCGGATTGACCCTCAAAATACGCAGTAAGCTGGTAAAGAATATGGGACAAGACCACCTGGACCTTGCTGCCAATTTAGCCGATGTGTACCGATTCCTTGCCTTCGCCAGAAGCTCCATAGACCAAACGGCCGGAGAAGTCTGACCCAAACCGGCGCCAGACCGAAGATCTAAAAAATCCTTAATCCGGAGGCCTGAAAATGCCAGTCAAAGAGACCACGCTAACCAGTTTTCGCCCATTGATGCAGGGCGTCAACGGAATGGTCGTAGCCAGCCACGCCAGTGCCGCCATGGCCGGTCTGGAAGTCCTGAAGAACGGCGGCAACGCGATTGACGCTGGAGTGGCCGTTGGCTTGGCGCTGAACGTGGTGCATGTCGATGATTGCAGCTTCCTGGGCGTGGCGCCCACGGTCATATACCTGGCTGACCGGAAAGAAGTTACCACCGTTGACGGGCTCGGGGTCTGGCCCAAGGCCGCGTCGGTCGAGTACTTTCAGAAAAATCACGGCGGAAAGATTCCGTCCGGTGTGCTCTCGTCCCTGACGCCGGCCGCCGCCGATTCGTGGCTAACGTCCCTGTCCAAGTTCGGCACGATGACCTTCGGACAGGTGGCGACCACAGCCATCGACCTGGCCGGAAGCGGTTTCCCCATGTACCGCTACTTGGCCGGCCGGTTCAAGACCGCCTTCGATCAGTACAACGCCCACCCGTCAACTGCCGAAATCTACCTGCCCGGCGGCCGTGCCCCCAAGCAGGGCGAGATGTTCTACCAAAAGGACCTGGCTGCCACCTTGTCCAGAATCGCGGACGTGGAGGCTTCCAACGCCGGGACAGGCCGGGAGGCCGCGCTCAAGGCGGCGAGGGACTACGTCTACACCGGCGAACTTGGCCGCAGGATCGCCGCATACAACCGGGAGATGGGGGGTCTGCTCACCGAGGAAGACCTGGCCCGCTATCATGTCCAGGTGGCTCCGCCCGTTACGGTAAACTACAAGGGCTACGACGTCTACAGCACAGGGCCGTGGGGCCAGGGGCCGACCTTCCCCCAGGCACTCAAGATTCTGGAGGGGTACGACCTGGCGTCCATGGGCCACAATTCCGCCGAGTACATCCACACGATGAACCAGGCGTTGAATCTGGCCTTTGCCGACCGGGAGCAGTACGTGGGAGACCCGGATTTCGTGGACGTGCCAATCAATGAAATGCTGGCGGAGGAATATCTGGTCAAGCGCCGCTCCCTGATCGACCCGGACATTGCCTGGCCGGGCACGCCTCCCGCGGGAGACCCGCGAAACGGGAGGGCGACTCTCGACGGCGCCCCGCAGTCCCCCAGGGAGGCGGCGGTACCGGTTGGGACAGCCGGAGTCAGCGGCGGCGGGACTTCCTACTTCGCCGTAATCGACCGGGATGGAAACATCTTCTCCTGCACCCCCAGTGAGGGCACCAAGAACGGCGGGCCAATAATCCAGGGCACCGGCCTGGCGTTCTCGTTGCGCGGCACCCAGTCCAAGGTGACCGAGGGCCATCCGGCATCGATCGCCGGGGGCAAGCGGCCCAGGCTCACCCCGGCGCCTGCCCTCGTGTTGCGAGACGGCGAGGCCGTGATGGCCCTGGGCGCTCACGGCGGCGACCATATCCCGCAAGGCACTCTGCAACTGCTGTTGAACGTGCTGGAATTCGGCCGTGACCCGCAGGAAGCCGTGGAGGAACCCCGCTTCTACAGCTATAACTTCCCCAGTTCCAACTGGGCGTCAAGATATGAGCCTGGGATGCTGCGGTTGGAAGGCCGTATTTCCGATGAAGTGGCCGAGGAATTGCGGAGGAAGGGCCACACGATAGAGAAGTACCCGGATTGGTGGGAGGGTTCAGCCTTATACTGTGTCATCACTCGCAACCCGGAGACCAGGGTGCTGCAGGGCGGCGCCGACCCGCGGTGCGAGGCCTACGCCGTCGGTTTCTAGTCCCGGGGCAAACACTGACAATCTTCCGGAGGATAATCGATGCCTGATTTAGACGACCTGCTGGACCAAGTTGATGAAATGCGCGACGAGATTGTGGCGCTGGAGCGGGACATGGTCCGCATTCCCACGGTCAACACCGGCTTCATGCCCACTGGCAACGAGACCGAGCTATGCCGGTACATCGAGAAATGGCTGGCGGAAGACGCCGTGGCCTGCGAGATTATCGAGTCCGCTCCGGACCGTGGCAACCTGATCGCGCGGCTGGAAGGCAGTTCGGGAAAGGCCGGGCTCATGTTCATGTCCCACCTGGACGTGGTGCCGGTGGAAGAAGAGGAGAAGTGGCGGTTTCCTCCTTTCAGCGCCACGGTGGCCGATGGCCGCGTCTTCGGTCGCGGCGCGTCGGACTGCAAGGCCCTGCTCACCTGCCAATTGGTCGCCTTGCGAATTCTCAAGCGGAACGGCGTCCAACTCAAAGACAGCCTGATTCTGGCCTCCTGCGCCGATGAGGAGCACGGCGGCCGCTATGGGTTTGGCTGGATGGCCGATAACCACCCGGAGAAGCTGGCGGCTCCCTTGGCCGTGAACGAGGGCGGCGGAGTCCCCATTGAAGCGGCAGGGAACCTCACCTACCTGTTGGGAGTGGGCGAGAAAGGGCGCTTGCAGTTGGAGATTGAGGTCCGGGGCTCCAGCGCCCATGCGTCGACGCCGTGGCAGGGCTCAAACGCCCTGTTCGGCCTGTCGGAAGTCGTGAAGCGGATCGAAGCCTACGAGCCGGAGCGGGACACTTCCACCAGCTTGTTCCAGCACCTGTCGGTTTTCGCCATCGAAGACAGGCCGTCGGCGGCAAACATCGACCAGATTATCGCGGACACCGAGGATGGGAACCCCCGGTTCGCCTCAATTATGCGAGCGCTATCGCGGATGACCATTACTCCCACCATGATTCAGGGCGGCATCAAGTCCAACAGCGTTCCCGAGTCGGTCCGCCTGACCTGCGATGTTCGGACGCTGCCCCATCAGGACGAGGCCTACGTCCGGCAGGAGCTGGAGAAGATACTCGACGGGATTCCGGGACTGGAGATCGACATCGACTACATGTCGATTCCCAACTCCTCTCCCTTTGAGACCGACTTTGCCCAGCGAATCCAGATCAGCACCGCCAAGGCCTTTGACCGGGACGACATCCAGTGGGTCCCCTCGCTGAGCACCGGGTTTACCGACTCCCGCTTCACCCGCAACCTGGGGACCACCACCTACGGCATGGTCGGCTCCCATCCCGACGACGACCCAATGATAGCGAATGTCCACGGGACCGACGAATCGGTGGGCATCCAGAGCCTGATGAGCGGCACACGAATCATGCTGGCGCTGGCCTACGACATCCTGGCCGTAAAGTAGACGCTGCTGCGCTTAATTACTGATCCGGCCAAGAGCAGGGTCATTTAATTGTCCCCTCCCCCAAATGGGGGAGGGTTAGGGTGGGGGCGTCCCCTAACGTGAGCGACCATCGTTATTGCCAGCATTTCACCCTCACCCCAACCCTCTCCCTCAAGGGAGAGGGAGAATTAAAAGGCCCTGCAGCCAAAAGGACTCGATGAGACGTAGGCCGATAATGCCCATCACCTTGGGCGCCGCGTTCCTCACGGCAATCCTCTTGCTCGCCGCGTGCCAGCAGGGCCATCCCGCGCCTGGGCAGGACCCGGCGCTGCTCCAAGGACAAAAGGTCTTCGGGGCCAACTGCGCCGTCTGCCACGGGCCAGGCGGAGAGGGACAGCCCAACTGGCACGTCCGGAAATCCGACGGCACGTTGCCACCTCCGCCTCTCAACGGGGACGGACATACCTGGCACCATGGGGACGGGACCCTCTACACCTATGTGAGCCAGGGCGGGGCCGCATACGAGTCCCCCAGCTATAAGAGCGGCATGCCCGCCTTCGGAGACAAACTCTCCCACGAGGAGATAGTCGCCGTCATCAACTACCTGAAGAGCCTCTGGGGGAACAGGGTGGCGGAGGGCCTGGGGATAGTGAAGAAGGAATCGCAAGCCTCAGCCAGCGAGAACGACCCGTTCCCAAGCTCCCCGCCGTAGGGGAGCGAAACGGGCGCTGGGGCGCAGACCTCCGCTAGTCGGGACTTGGAGAGGCGGGTAGCTTACGGGCAAGGTCGGCCCAGCGTCAAGGGACTACACCACCGGCTCGCAGTCTCCATCATGTTCCCCAGAAACCGTCCGGAGGGCCCGAAGAAGGTCCTGTTCGCCCTAACAAGGCCGTAATAACGCCTCCGAGACCCCCGCAGCCAAATACTCAGAACGGGTGTCACAAGACCCTATCGCCTTCTAGACCCGTCAGAGTACACTGAATCGCTCGAAATGCAGGAGTTACGCGATGCCATCCTCCATAGAATGGACTGACGAGACGTGGAACCCGGTAACTGGATGCTCCAAATTATCACCAGGTTGCGATAATTGCTACATGTTCGCTATGTACCCACGTCTCAAAGCGATGAGAGTCCCGGGCTATGAAGCAAGCCCAGATATCGTACAGCGTCAGTCGGATAGACTCAACTTGCCATTATCATGGAACAAACCACGTCGGGTCTTCGTAAACAGCATGTCCGACGCGTTTCATCGGGACATCCCAGACCATTACTTACTGTCGATGTTCCAAGTCATGAAACAGAGTATTGACCATGCAGGGCACGTATTCCAAATCCTAACTAAGCGTCCGGGGCGTGCTGTCTCATGGTGGCAGGAACATGCTAGTTACTTTCCTGATGGCTGGCCTGAGAACATCTGGCTCGGGACGTCTGTCGAAAATCAGAAGTACGCGCCCCGTCTTACGGTGCTCGCACGGGTGCCAGCGCCGGTCCGATTTGCATCAATTGAGCCCTTACTGGGGCCAGTGGACATCACCGCTTGGCTGACCGCAGGTTCTCTTTCATGGGTGATTGTCGGCGGCGAAAGCGGGCAACGAGCCCGGAGCATGGATTTGAAATGGTTGGACTCGCTCAAATCACAATGCGAAGAGAACAACGTACCCTTGTTCGTCAAGCAACTAGGTACTTTTTGGGCCCGCGCCATGGACTCCAGCGACCCCAAGGGGGGCTCGCCAGCCGATTGGCCTGAAGGAATCGTCTCTCGCGAGTACCCGATGAGGAAGAAACCAGCGATGCAGATCGCTGTGTAACAGGGCTGAAATGACAACTTACGACGACGACTTGCTCCTCGACGACACTCCACACACTGAGGCAAAGCACCGGTTGTACCGCTACTATCTCGATGCTTGGCTGCCGATTCTCATTCGGGGCAGGATGCCGCGTGTCCGAATTGTCGATGGATTCGCTGGGCCTGGCCGGTATAAGGTCACTCACAGGGAGGGTTCACCTCAACTCGCGATTCGGGCCATCTTGGAAAACTCGCAGCTGGAGCCTGCATTTGATCATAATAGACGGATTCTGCTGCAGTTCATTGAGCAACGCCTCGACCGGGCTAGCCACCTAGAGCAAGAACTGGCAACGCTACCGAAGAAACCGGTTTTCCGGTTCGAAGTCAAGCAGGGAGATTTCGCATCCGTTTGGTCGGCTGAAATGGATAGTATAGAAGCTGCTGGCGCACGTTTAGAACCCACTCTGCTATTCGTAGACGGTTTCGGATACTCTGGGTTCCCGTTGCAGTTGCTCACTCGAGCTCTGCAGTACCCATCTTGTGAGGTACTCATCAATTTCGCTTGGCAGTCCATTAATCAGTGGGCCCTCAACGACCCAAGCAAACACCCTGCGCTGAAACAGCTATACGGTGGTGATCGATGGCGCTCTGGTATTGGAATAGCTGATCCGTGGGAACGAGAGCAGTTCTTTTTAGCACAGTATCAACAGGCTCTCGCCGAAGCGGGTTGGCACGGCACTTCGTTCAGGATGCTCAACGAGAATAACCAGACAAGCTACCACCTGGTCTTCGGCACAACCAACCCGAAGGGAATGGAGGTCTTCAAGCGTGCAGCCTGGCGCGTTGCTCCCGACGGGTTTTTCCAATTTTCTGATCTGCGAAACCAAGCCCAATCTGGTTTCCTACGCAACATGACCGAAGAGATCGTGGTCAACGAATTGAAGACTCAACTTCTGACTTCTCTCAGCAAACAGCAAGTGCCTCGCGACAATCTGAATGAATTTGCATCCTGGCATCCAGTTGCTCTCCCAAGGCACCTAACTCAAGCGTTGGCTCAACTACAAACCGACGGAGCAATCGTGGATATTATACCAAAGCCTCGGCGTCCTGGCACTTTCCCGAAGGGGTGTACAGTTTGCTTCGCCTAGGTAGCTGAATAACCGCGCAGACCAGACTAGCGTCATAACGCGCCAACCAGTGCGTTGCTCGTCTACTCCGTAGCGGTCTCCATCGTCACTATGACCGGCCTGACCGTAGGCAGAACCACGTAGCAAAATAGGCCCTGGGGGGCAGCGGTTCGCGTCCTTGACGGTAGCCCATATATCGATACAGCATCGTCTGCACGTCGGGATTGTCTATGTTCATCCGACGGGCAGGTGGAATCTGGGGGTATTGCCTGGACACCGTCACCGTTGGGCTGCTAATCGTAAGATGAAATGAGATAGGAGGCGGGGACACAGAAATCACACCCGGGTGGGTTCGCGGTCCATAATTTCAGGCTGTTTGAACTTCAAGGCAAATGTACCGGGTCCGAACTCAAGCGAGGCTCTCAATTCCCACTGCTGTATAAATGGTTGAATAGCCTGTTACCGCTCGTTACCAAGTCGGATTGTGTTCCTTGAGTTCGAAGCGGGCTTCACTGTCTTCAAGTTTGAGACGAAAGGTTGTATGTGCGATTCCTATGGTCTTTGCCAGACTATAGTCCGATGATTTGTCGTGCTCTACGACGTAAATAGGGCTTCGACGTGTGGGGCGTTCGTGGTAAGCCCCTCTTGGCGTTGCATTTTGCTATGCCTATCACAAGAGAGGTGTAGAAAGAAGTGGGCCCGGCAGGGATCGAACCTGCCACCAGCCGGTTATGAGCCGGCTGCTCTACCACTGAGCTACGGGCCCGTCAGTCTAGCCTACGCCCGGTCTTTTCAGGGTGTCAAGGCAAGTGGGACTGTCTCACCGGAAGGCGGGGGCTTGGCGGCGGCCGGTAACGGGCTGCAGGCTTTGGCCCGGCCATCCTCGGCTTTGCCGCTTACAGGCCCAAACGCTGGCGGTAGTCGGGGTCCCAGGCGGCCAGTGTGCCTCGTTCCAATGCTTCGAGTTCCGGCGCCCGGGGGGACGCTTCTCCGGTCAGCGGCACCGTCGCCACGATGGCTTCCTGGATCAGTTGCTGGTAGTCTTCCTCGTCCATCCCTAGAAGCTCTTGCAAAATCGGGCCGTTGTGCTGCCCGAAGGTGGGACTGGGACCGTGTATCCGCAGGTTGCTTTTGGAGAATTTGTAGGGCCGTCCAATGAAGGGCCGTGAGCCCATGCCCCGCTCCGGGGGATAGTCGACACGCTCCAGGAATCCCCGGTCCCGGTAGTGGGGGTCGAAATGAACGTCTTTGCCGGTCAGCACAGGGCCCGAGGCGATTCCCACCGCTTGAAGGGCGTGCATCAGGTCGTAGCGGTCCCGCTCCGCTGTCCATGCACTGATGATGTCGTCCAACGCGTCGTGATTGCGCCGCCGCGACGGCAGGTCGAGGAAGCGGTCGTCCGCTTTCAATTCAGGCTGGCCCATTAAATCGCACAACGCCAGCCATTCCGCATCGTCGGCCACCGACAGTGCAATCCACCGGTCGTCGCCCAAAGCCGGATAACACCCTTGCGGCGCCCGGTGGGGATGGCGGTTGCCGATGCGGGCCCCTTCCCTGCCGTTGGCCACGGCGTCCACGATGTATTCGGAGAGGAACATCACGCCGGCCTGGTACATGCCGATGTCGGCCCACTGTCCCAGCCCGGTCTTGTTGCGGTAGCGCAGCGCGGAACCGATGGCGAACAGGGCGGTCCAAGTCGACAGGAAGTCGACGAAGGACGCGCCGGCCTTGGCGGGACCGCCGCCGGGGTAGCCCGTGATCCAACAATGGCCGTGGGTCCCCTCTTGTGTCGTGGCTTGGGCCGGGTAGCCGGAGTACGGTCCGCCGCCGTGGCCGTAGCCGGTGTTGGACACCATGATGATGTCGGGCTTTATCTTCCGGAGGTTGGGGTAGTCCAGCCCCCAGTTGCGCATGACCCTGGGGGTGAAGTTTTCCATGACCACGTCGCTGACGCTGACCAGTTGCCGGAACAGGTCCCGCCCCCGTTTGTCGGTCAGGTCCAGGGTGAGGGACTGCTTGCCGCGGTGGATGAGATTGTAGGTGGATGGGCGGTTCCACCAGTCATCCCCGGAATCGTTCTCGGGGAAAGCGCCGGAATAGCCGCCGGTGCGCGTGATGTCGGGGCGGCCCGGCCCCTCGACCTTGATAACCTCGGCGCCCATGTCGGCCAGCAAGCCGCCGGCATAGGGCAGGGCGAACACGTAGGTGGAGTCGACCACCCGGATGCCTTCCAAGGGAAGCCCAGCCATTGCTGTCTTAACCCCTCCATTTCGTTTGAATCAGGATTATCAAGATTTTGGGATTCCCAGGATTGAGGACTGCGAATCTTGTTAATCCGCTAATTCTGAGAATCCTGATTCAGACGGTCTATATCGCGCCGGTCTGGCGGAGCCTCACCAACTCCTGCCGGGTATAGCCCAAGCCGTCCACGTAGATTTCGTGGTTGTGCTGCCCCAAGGTAGGGGCGGGAGCGATGTAACGGTAAGGGGTCAGGCTCAGGTTGAACAACACCGCCGGGACCTTGATCTTGCCAATCACCGGGTGGTCGATTTCCCGGTAAAAGTCCCTGGCCTCCAATTGGGGGCAGTCCGCCAACTCCGAGGGGGTCTGCACCAAGCCGAAAAGCATCCTTGCTTGGGCCGCCTCGGTGAACAGGTCCCACTTGCCGCGGTCTTTGATGGAGTCCAGCACTATACGGTCCAGCTCCGCGCCGTTCTGATTGCGCTGAGCCGTCTCCGAGAACCTGGGTTCGTGCAACTCGGCCGAGCCGAAGAAGTCGGCGATAGTCTCCCAAGTGGCGCCGCCACCGGTCTGAACGATGATCCAACCGTCCTCGCAGGGCATGGGATGGCCGAAATTGCTGCCGGTGGGCCGGCGGCGCGGTTGGGTGCCGCCCATGAATGGATACATGGTCTGGGTGGCCATCATGGTCGAAGCCACACACTCGGTTACCGAAACGTCGATATGCTGGCCTTCGCCCGCGTTGTCAGCCATAAACAGGGCCATCGCGGTGGCCGCCGCGCCGTTCAAGCCGCCTTCGTACTGGGCCTGAAATCCGCCGTGCTTCAGGGGCTCCCTGTCTTGGGAGCCGCTGATGCTCATGATCATCCCCATGGCATAGCTGACAATCTCTTCCCCTTTGTACCCGCTGTAGGGCCCGGTCTGCCCGAAGGGGGTAATGGACGTCATTATCAATGAAGGATTAAGGGGCGCCAGACCGTCATAACCCACCCTGAGTCCGTCCAGGTAGCCAGGCCGGAAGCTCTCTACGACCACGTCGACGTGCGGGACCAGTTGCTTCAGGAGGTCGCGGCCAGCGGCGTTTTCCAAGTTCAGGTTGGCGCTCTTCTTGTTCAGGTTCAGCAACAGGAAGAACAGGCTTTTTTCGGGATGCGGGTCATCACCGAAGAAGGGAGGCGCCCTACGGAGGGCCGACCCTCCCACCGGTTCCAGCTTCAACACGTCGGCGCCGTAGTCGGCCAAGAGGCGGGCGCAGAAGGACCCGGCGATGTCTTCGCTTAGGTCCAAGACCTTGACACCATCGAGGGGCCCGATGTGGAGAGAGGGGGAGGGAAGCGGAGGAGGTGCCGTCAAATCTTGTCTCACAACCGGTCGCGCTTAACCCTGGCAACTCGGCGATTGTATCGAAAGCCGGCGAGCGGGGCAAACTGCGGGCGTGCCGCCAGTATCAGGGCGCGAAAGAGTATTCCTGTAGGTTGCTTGCCAACCCTTGACGGTGGTGTAGTCGGCCATTAAAATTATTGGCATTGAGGCCCATCGGCAGGTTCTCGAATCAAAGAGGGCTACCTCGCCTTCACACTAACCGCCTGAAACATGGCGCGACGGAGCGAACGGGAGCAGTCCCTGCCGATTCTTACCACTTAGGGGTGTGGCTATCTTTAGCCCGCCCCTATATTTATGCGATAGAACCTCATCGGGGGAAGATTGGGTTCCCAAATCGATGAAAACGATGTGCTTCGGGCGATCAGTCGGGTTCGGGTGTTTGTGGACTACTGGAACTTTCAATTGTCTATGGGTCGCGACTTTCCGGTCGATTGGTTCGGTTTGGGGCAGTGGATGGCTCAGAAAGCTTGCGAATTCGTTGGGATTCCGCTTGATGGTTACTCCTTTGACGGAATGAATGTTTACAGTTCGTACGGACAAGGGGTCAATGACCCGCATTACAGGTGGGCAACGGGTTCACTGGCCAGACAGGCTTTGGTTGAGGTCGTCTGCCTTCCAAGGCAACGCCGCAGGGCTCCAGTGTGTCAGGTGTGCCTAACGGAAATCGCCAATTGCCCGAAGTGCGCAAGCGGGATGGCGGGCACCCAGGAGAAGGGAGTAGACACATTCATAGCCACCGACATGATCCGCCTGGCATGGGAGGAGGCATACGACATTGCCGTTCTGGCTACCAGTGATGCTGATTTGGTTCCTTGCGTTCAGTACCTGGGCCAGCGGTCGAAGAAAGTCATTCAAGCTAGATTCCCACCCCTCGGCATCCAAATCGCCGAGGCCAGTTGGGCCTCCTTCGACGTGAGCAGACTCAAAAACGAAATTAGACGGACGACGTAACCCGAGTCAGCCATGCGGACGTATATCAGGGTCCTTCAGCCTCCGAACCACTCCGTCAGGGTGGAGCGGAATTGTTCCTGGGTGTAACTGTAGACTTGGGTGCCTTGGGACTGGACGGCGAAATGGCCGCAGACGTTGCCCATCTGCACCGCCCGCTCCGTGCCTCGGCCCTCGATCAATCCCTTGATGAACCCGCCACGGAAGGCGTCGCCCGCCCCCGTGGGATCGACGACCGCCGCCGTTGGAACGCCGGGAATGGTCGCGACGCCTTCGGTGGAGAGAATGTCCGCCCCGTGCTCGCCCTTGGTGACGACTATGTATTCGACGGTGGCAGCCAGTTGCTGGTGGCTAAGGCCGGTGCGGCTGCAGATCATCTCGACCTCATAGTCGTTGGCG
Source organism: Dehalococcoidia bacterium (assembly GCA_965220625.1). Lineage (GTDB taxonomy): Bacteria > Chloroflexota > Dehalococcoidia > Lucifugimonadales > UBA3495 > VXOI01. The sequence continues at coordinate 322,700 of CBDCQN010000001.1, read as the reverse complement.
ACGAGTACGTTCGACCGCTCGATGCTACGGGCAAGGTCGCCGGGCTCCCAGATGGGTAGGGACTGGCCGGGGTCGAAGATGGAAAAGATCCCCAGCTTCCGGTGCCGCTCGGCGAACTCGGCCATGTCGGCAATATTGCCAGGCGCGACGATGGCGATCGCATTTCCGGGGTCCGCGACATCGAATTTGAACCCTGCCTGGTGTTTCATGGCGCCGGGGTTGAAGCCGGTGATCTGGTTGTCGTCGACGTCGGTGGTGATGTAGGCCCCGGCCGTGAGTTCCTCATCAACGACGCGGATATCGCCGTTGGCCACGCCGTTTTCTTCCAGCCACTCGAAGTACCGGTGATAGTCCTTCCCGATGGAGGCAACGACCCTCGGTTTCTCCCCCAGCAACGCCAGCGAATAGGCGATATTCCCGGCGGTGCCGCCGAAATTCTCGCTCAGGCTGTTGACCGTGAAGCTCACGTTGATCATGTGGATCCGTTCCGGCAGGATGTGTTCGGAAAACCGGCCGGGGAAGTCCATGATCCGGTCGTAGGCCAAGGAACCAGAAACCAAAATCTCCATGTGCGCCGTTCCTCGCTTCTCACTCCCGGCTGCCGCCGGCGGGTGGGAGTGAATAATATCAAATGTCAGCAGCCGTACTCGCCGGCAATGGCGCCGCCGAAATCGACGGGGTTTCCGACCTGCATGCCGGCCGCCGCGCCGGCGTTGACTTCCAGCACATACTGGATGTCGGCGCCCGGCCTATAGCGTTCCAAGTCCGAGTTCTCTGTCCCTGGGGCCGGAGGCGGAACGTTCCTTGAAAAATCGACCAGCGTACAGTCAGCGCCGATCCACAGAATATCCAAGGGGAAATGCATGTTCTTCATCCAAAAGACCACGCCCTTCGGCGAATCGTAGACGAATAGCATCCCGGCGCCCGGGTCCATAGATGGCCGGTCCGAGAGTCCCTGTTGTTGTTCGTCGCTGGTGACAGCCAACTCCACCGAGAAGGTTGCGCCGCCAACCGATACCGTGGGCGCGACGGTGACCGATGGGCCGGACGGTGTGGCCGATGGGGCGGGGCTGGGCGTCGCTGTAGCGGTGACGAGGGACGCCGCAGGGGTGACGGGGCGCGGGGTGGCGGTCGTGGGACGCACGGTAGCAGTGGCGAGACGCGCGGTTGCGGTGGTGGTGGGGACCGGGAGCGGCGAGTCTGTCGGAACCGGCTTGGCAGTGGCGGTTGGCGATGGAGTGTCCGGAGCCGGGGTGGCCGTCTCCACGACTGGCGTCACCGTCGCGCCGGCGCCGTCTCCGCAACCCACCGCCAATAGAATGACCAACAGGCCCAATGCCACCCAAATTGCACGCGGCACACCCGGGCGACTTCCCAATCCGACCCCACGATAGTTACTTACGTTATCCCCTCCGCTGCCATCGTTGCGTTCGTTTCGGCCCCCGGCAGCAACCCAAGGGGAATGTTATCCCAGCGCCCGAAATCCGACAAGCCGAATTGACGAAATTACAGGGCTGGAGTAGTCTGTGGGCGTCAATCCGTTGGAGGAAAACGACGATGACTCAAGAAGCCCGGCCCGATACGCAGTCGGCGCTGACCCCGGAAGTCCGGGCAATGATCGGTGTCGCCGGTGACGTGGTGGAGTCATGGGGCACCGTCGATGAAGAGTACCTCCGGCGGTTCACCCAAGCGGTCATGGACCCCGACCCCAGGTATTGGGACAAGGAGTTCGCCAGCAACACCCATTACGGCGGGATAATCGCGCCCCCGATAATGGTGAGCTACATGACCAGCCGTATCCGCCCCGACCAAGACGACCCCATCACCAAGGCGTTCGAGGAGAACCCGGAGTCGGACGGCATCGGCAGCGTGGAGCGGCCCGGAGCCTTGCCCCCCGTTCCGACACACCTGGTGCGGGTGTTGAACGCCGGGAACGAGATCGAAGTCTATCAGTACCCCAGCATCGGCGATAAGATTTACTTCCAGAATAGCTATTCCGACATCCGGGAGCGGGTGGGCCGTGAGGGCAACCCGTTCCTGATCATCATGGTGGAAACCAGCTACCGCAACCAGAAAGAAGAACTGCTCTGCATCACCCGCCAGTCGTCCATTCGCCGCTAACTTTATACCCTCTCCCTCTGGGAGAGGGTTAGGGTGAGGGTAATAGCTATGAGCGCACCGTTGGAAGAATTGCTAAAGATGGCCCCGGAAGAGATTCTGGAGCATAACGAGAAACCGTCCGGCGACCAGCTCCGGTACAAGGAGCAAATTTACTACGACGACGTCGATGTGGGGCTGGAGTTGCCCAAGTACATCTACTCCCCCACCCCGACCCACCTTTTCCGGTGGAGCGCGGCGATAGAGAACTTCCACCGGATCCACTACGATCTGGACTTTGGGCTGAACCACGACAAGAACCCCAGCATCCTGGTCCACGGCTCCTGGAAGCAGAGCGTGGTGCCCCAGTACATCAAGGACTGGACGTTGCCCAAGGGCTGGCCTTGGAAGGCCCGCTTCGAGCACCGTGCGATGCTGGTGCCAGGCGACATCCTGATCATGTGGGGAATCGTCACCGGCAAGCACGAGAAGGGCGGAATGGGCTTCGTGGACTTGGACATCGGCATGAAGACCCAGGACGGCATCGAGAGCATGCCGGGCACGGCCACGGTCGTCCTGCCCCTCCGGGGCGGGCCGGACATTCCCTACCCCTTCGTGCCGCCGCAAGACTAAAGTGGCCAGCGGCTAGTGGTTGGTGCTGGAGCTCAGTCACTGACCACTAATCACTAACCACTAACAGACCGAGGAGATACCGGCATGGCCAGGTTTCTTGCTACCCACACAGTCTCCGGACTCACCGAAGAGGAATTCCGGGAAAAGCTGGGGGCTGTCCGCAAATGGCGGCCCGACCGCCGCACCACCATCCTCAAGGTGTACGCCGACACCCGGAACGGCAAGCTGGTCACCGAATGCGAGGCCGCCGAGCAGGCCCACTTCGAAGACTGGATGAAGATGGTAGGCTGGCCCGCCGAGTCCATCTACGAGATAGACATGGTCTGCCAGGTAGGCAACATCTGGAAGCTGTAGGTGCTGGCTAACTCCTGCGACTGAGTGGGCGGAATCCTCCCAATTCAGGATCTCCCTGGAGAAAGTTTGAGCTTTCGGGAGGATCAGCTTTCTTTATGTTTTCCAACACTCGGCTAAGCTCTGTACTTTTCTTCTGCAGAGGCGTCTGCCACGGCGGGCTCGTAACCAGCCAAAAGGTCTCTGTCCAGGCCAATCCCGGCCCGTTGGAGTGCTTTTCCACTCCCACGCGTCCGAACCGGTCGATTACTAACCGAAGGCTGGTAGCCGACAAGCGTGGGATAAAGCCCTGTGATTGTTTCCGTTCCTCTTGATCCGGCTTAAGGTACCCGTCTATAACGTAACGGGCCGCGGATCGAGAATCGTCGGGATCCCGCATAACGACCCCATTAGGATGTGCAACCGTTAGTTCGTATTCATGAGGATCCGACTTTTCTTGTATAAGGCGATTGGAGAAGTATGGCGCAAAAGGCTCCGCCTTGCGCACGACACGCGGGCCTGTATCCTGCTCGGCGTGGGCGTACCCGAAATGTTCATAAGGTTCGTACCCAACTTTCTCGCCTGTTTGACGGTCCTCAAGCAATATGTCGGCCGGTAGCCGGCTGAGATACAGGGGCAAGTAGGAATCCGCGTAACTGTAACAGGCACCCATGCTAATGCCGACTAATTCCAAGTCAGGCGTTCCGGTCAAGGCAGGCAGCAGTTCCGCAGCGGTTGCGACTTTGTCTTCGCCAAACCGGCTCGCTAAGTTCTGGGAAAAGTAGGGTGACCTTGTAGGGCCTCCGAACAGGATAATTTGATGCACATCTTGTGCCATATCATCCCACATCAACTGCCAGACAAACCGGACCACGCCGGATTCTTCCCTTCGTTCGATAATTTCGCCGCTTGGGGGGCTTCCCTCGCCGCGCTTCCACAGGACTTTCGCGCCGATGTAGGCATCGCGCATCGTCGAGAAGGATTTCACGACAAAACCTTTCTGCTTTAGGGTATCCACAACGTTGTCCCAAGTAACCACCGTGCCGTCGGGGAGGGTCTCGGTTGTGTTCCACGGCGTAAGCCGCTCTTTCGCCCTTCGCATCAGGACCGGTTGCCCGTTGTAGTCCAGGCGTTCGATAAGCCCGTCATCTATGTCGGAGCCCCCCAATAGCGGATGCCCGTCGGCTCCGTAGACCAGCATTTCGGTTCCGGTCACTTCTACGAGAGCAGAGTCGAACGAGCCGCCACCGACGTCGTAGACCAAGTAAGAGCCGTCGGAGAGGTCGCCAAGCCTGCGGGCCAGGGTCAAGAACAGGATTGGTTCCTCAACAACACAAGCGACGTTGCCCGTACCGGTCAACTCTGTCAGCGTTTGCGATAATCCTGCGCGGTATTCATAGTTTGCGTGCACCGGGCATCCAACGCGCCATTCGAATTTGCCAGTTATGTCGGCCCGTCGTAATGCCTCGGCCAGAATACGCCCAATCAGGTCCCAGACAGGGAAATCCTGCCCCCAAGCTTGGATGCAACGTGTTTTGGGATTCCACTCCTTGGGCGGCCATTTGGGGTTCTCCTCTTGAACATTGCGGGCTTCCAAGTGCCAGTCGACGTAGGCATCGCCAGATAGCACGTATCTCTTGATGTTGGGGATCACCAGAGTGTTGGAGTTATTGGGGAGGTCTTCAGCGGCTTCGCCCACGGTTATCGTGATTTTGCCTTCAGCTCCACGCTCCAAAGCTATGACGGCCGGCATGGTGGTGGTGCCTTGTGCGCCAATGAGTTTCGGCTCCGGAGGAAAATCCTGTTCCGAGTCCCAAGTAGCAATACGAACGTTGGTGGTGCCGAAATCTATGCCGACGACTTGCATCGGTTAAACCTCCTATTGGTGGCGCACACTGGCCTTGACGATTACCTGTTCGCCGAACGACCCTCCGCGGACTATCACTCCGGGAGCAAACAGGTGGACCCAATCCCCTTTGGTAATCTCTTTCGTTGAATGGTGCAATCTGGGGTCATATTTCACAGTTTCCCCAGCCGTCCCCAACGGTTCCGCGCCGCCATCGCGCAAGACCTTGGGCAGATTCGCTATCACGTCGTTCAGCCGCTCTTCCGAGCTCCTCCCGTGCCAGCAGGCACGCTGGAGAACGTCGCCCACAGCCAACAACATGTCATAACGCACTTCGAGCCGAGATTCCTCACGCCCGGACGACATCTGGGCGCGGTAAGTTTCTATTAGTTGCCGGTGCCGTTTGAAGTCGTCATCGTATGAAGAGCGCAGCCGTTCTCGCTCCTGGCGATCCTGTTCTAGTTGCTCTTCGAATGAAACGCGTTGGCGGTTCAGTTCTTGGCCCTGCTGTGCCAGTTGTTCTTCGTATGAAACGCGTTGGCGGTTCAGTTCTTGGCCCTGCTGTGCTAGTTGTTCTTCGTATGAAACGCGTTGCCGTTCCTGCTCCCTTTCCACCCGTTCCCATCGCACTTCATAAGCTCTTATTTGCTGCGTGCCCAGCTGACCGGATAAAGCGCCGGCCAGAAACTTTGACAATCCCGTCTCTTCGGTGTGTTTAGACAACCGGCCAAGCAACTCGACGGTCTGCTCAACCAAATGTCTATCGGAATCCGGCCATGTGCACCCGATCCATCGCATAGAGGCCCGGCTCACCGACTCGAGCCAGCCCGCGGCAACCTGTGGAGGAGTGCTACCCGACGTTAGAAATTCTCCGGCCCCCCATATCGTCCGGTCTAAGGCTAGACCGATTGTCTCGGCAGGCCACTTGTCGAGGGTACTACATACGTTCTTCGTCGGCCAACGCCCCGGTGGAGGTTCAGCAGTCTGGCTCAGGAGCCACCTCTTCCAGTCGGATAGCGTGGCTGGTTTCCGTTTCGGTGGTAGTGGTGGCAGCGGCTCGGCTGGCACATCATCAATATTGATGCCGAAGTTGAGACCGATTCCCGTGACTGCGTTATTCTTGTTTTTAACTGTTTTGAAGTATTTCGACCCTCCAGCCGCCGCCCTTACCCGTTCCCACCAAGAGTTCCGCTTCACGGTCTCACCAACACCGAGAGCTTGAAGCTTACCCTTGATGTCGCCGGCCTTGGCCGTGCCGTCAATATCTGCCAAGGTCGCGGCAAGGAGTTTAAGAGGTGCATTCTCAACCCAGGGCCAAATCTTCTCTGGGCCGTTCCACATTATCGCCTCAAGCCCATTGTCCGGAAGCACCGTCAAGTTACGGGCCACCGATGCGCTCATCTGGCGGGTTTCGCTGGTCTTGAAATCGACCGTCACACCGCCGGAATCATCCCGGCCGATGACCTTGCCGACTCCCAAGCTGCTGTGTCGGACGAACGTCCCTGGCTCAATCCTTGTACTCGTCATTCCATTTCCTGTCTGTCAGTACAGACGTTCGAATTCCTCGGCCAGCCACAGCCGTTCCAGCCCTAGCGACTCCAGGGGAACGAGGCGAACGTATATCACGACGTTCTGGATGATGCCCTGTCCGGCCAGAATTCGTGGCGCAACAAAAGTATAACTAAAGAAGTCTATGGCCGACTCGTCATCCGCCAATTCGTCAACGTGAACGGTGATCTGCACCGGATCAGCGTCGCCTATGGCCCTCGTCAGCTGCTCGAATCCTATGGAATCACGTCCGACGCTGAATCGTCGCGCCAAGTCGGGTTGGGACCACTCCCGTACTACCCCAGTTATCTCCACCGGGGACGATCCCAACGGGTCAATTCTCATCGTCTCCCGCCCGAGATTGCCACTCCCGAGGACGCGCTTGGTTATTGCGGGGGCGATGGAGTCCTTGCCGCCACGCAAGCCCGGCAAGAGGTCGTAGGCGCCTTGGCGGCCGCCCAGGATGTTGATTCCGATAGTCGCCCCCCAGCTAGAGGGCCCGGTATAGGGCATCGCTCCGCTTTGCCCACCGGCAGCTGGCTGCGTCCGGCAGTCGTGGATTGGCCAACTGTCGCCGAGTTCGTCGAAGAACACGCGAGAACCGCAATCGCATGAAAAGAAGAAGATCCTCTCCCCACAATAGCTGCAATTCAACGGGAAGGTTTTCGTTTTGCAGTGAAGACCATGAATCATCGACACCTGTTTCCGATCGCGGTCCGAGGGAAGGCCTCACCCAAACTAAAACTTGGGAGTATATTGTATCCGAGATACCGCCGGTCCCCATAGAGAATATTTCGCCGGAATCACCCCACCAACCCCCAATCCCCCACGGGCCAGCAGCGCAGCCAAACTCGGCCTATGATCTGGTCGAAGGGGACCGGGCCGAAGGTGCGGCTGTCGTCGCTGCTTTGGCGGTTGTCACCCAAGACAAAGACCTCCTCCGGACCGTTCCACCACGTCTGTTGCGGCCCGGCGTTTACACCCGGATATCCCAGCGGCGGGGCTACCAGGTACTCCTCCGGCAGCAGCACGTCGTCGGCGTAGACCCTCCCCGCGGCCATCTTCACTTCTTCGTCGGGAAGGGCCACGATCCGCTTGATGTAGATTCCTTCGGGCAGACCGGGTCGCCGCAGCACCACCACGTCGCCCCGTTGGAGATAGTTCCAAGAGAAGACAGGCCGCACGACCAGCACCGACTGTCCGTGTTCCAGCGTGGGGCTCATGCTGTTGCCCTCCACCCGGAACCGGGCGGAAAACAGCAGGTTGACTAAGTTCCGGGCCCAGGAGAGGGGCGGGCCAGCGGGTCGCAACGAACGTCTGGTAGCCATGGGAGTCCCAGTATTCTAGGTTTGAACCGGACTGAGCCGCAACTAGCGGCGGGGTCCCGCCGACAAGCGGCTCCTAGACTAACCACCGGTGCTAACCTACAATTCCGGCAGCATCTAGAAGGAACGTCGACCAACCACTGCAGGAGGCAACGATGGAAAACGGCTTGATCCGAATAGGCTTGATCGGTGCCGGGGCCAACACCCGTCTCCGCCACATTCCCGGTTTCAGGGAACAGTCCGGAGTGGAAATCGTCGCCGTGGCCAACCGGAGCCGGGAGTCGGGTAAACGCATCGCGAGCGAGTACGAAATACCCAAGGTCTACGACAACTGGCTGGAGTTGATGGAAGACGACAGCATCGACGCCGTGTGCGTCGGCACCTGGCCTTACATGCACCGCAACCTGGTGCTGGCCGCCTTGGAAGCCGACAAGCACGTACTCACCGAAGCCCGCATGGCCATGAACGCCCAAGAGGCCCACGACATGCTGGACGCCTCCCGCCAGTTCCCTCACCTGGTCACCCAGATAGTGCCCGCCCCCCAGACCCTGGAGGTCGACGCCACCGTCAAAGAATATGTCGCCAACGGTTACTTGGGCGAAATCCTGGCGGTGCGGCTGCGGGTCTGCGACTACCACGGCCGCAGCAACCGGGCTGACACCTTCATCGACACCGAAGCGCCGTTGCACTGGCGGCAAGACCGCACTCTGAGCGGCTACAACATCCTGGGCATGGGCATCTGGTATGAAGCTGTCATGCGGTACGTGGGTCCCGCCACCCGCGTTTCCGCCATGACCAAGGTGTTCGCCAACAAGCGCCGCGACGAGAACGGGGTCGTCCAGGCAGTGTCGGTGCCCGACCACGTCAACGTCCTGTGCGAGATGGCCTGCGGAGCCCAGGCCGACTTCAGCTGGAGCACCGTGACCGGTCTGCAGACCGGCACCGATTTCTGGATTTTCGGCTCCGACGGGACCATCAGCCTGCAGGGTCCGCCCTTCAACAAGGTCCTGGGCGGCAAGCGGGGAGATGAAGAGCTCCGGGAATTGCCCACCGCGCCGGAGATGAGGGGCAAGTGGCGGGTGGAGGAGGAGTTCTGCAACGCCATCCGTGGCACGGAGTCTATCACCCACACTCCCTTCGACATCGGCGTGCAATACATGGAGTTCACCGAGGCGGTGACCCGGAGCGCCCAGTCGGGCCAAGTGGTGTCGCTGCCGCTGTAATGCTAAGCAGGGAACGAGGCGTCAATTGGAACCTCTCAAATGAGCTGTCGGGTCTCCGACAGCACCGGTGATGACGCGTTATCGGAGGCAATGGAGGCATCGGTGGACGAAAGGCCGGGCTTCCCCGTGTTTCCGGGACGTCTGCCCCGCTGGTGGGAATTGAAATACGAAGAACAGCGATTGCTGAACGAATGGATGGAGCGGAATCGGCCGCAATCTAGGAGCTAGGTTATGGGAACATTCTATTGGACCATGGAGGTTGGCCCCACGGACGGTTCGCGATACGAAGCCGTGAATGCCATGGTGGATACCGGAGCCACATATTCCCAGATTCCAGGCGGCCTGCTTCGGGAATTGGGGATTGTGCCTACCAGAAACGTTCAATCCCAACTGGCCGACGGCAGCATTGTACAGGACCAAGTCGGTGAAGTAAGAATTCGGATAAACGGACGGGAAACATTTTCCACAGTCCTGTTTGGAGAGGACGGGTCTCCGGTGCTGATGGGGTCTTACGCGCTTGAGGGAGTCGCTCTCGCAGTGGACCCATACAACGAACGCCTAGTGGACCTCCTCGTCTCGCGATAGGGCAACATCTGTCGTGCCGAGGTCTCTATCCGCACAGCACAAGTCGAGACAAACAAGGAGGCCTAAACATGGCTAGCGAAGGTATACGAGTCGGTCTAATCGGGGCCGGCCGGAACACCCGGGACCGCCATATTCCCGGTTTCCACGAGGTAAACGGTGTGGAGATAGTCGCGGTGGCCAACCGCTCCCGGGAATCCGGGCGTCAGGCGGCCGACCAGTTCAACATCCCCGCCGTCTACGACAACTGGCAGGAACTGCTGGAAGACCCGACCATCGACGCCGTCTGCGTCGGCACCTGGCCCTACATGCACCGGGTGTTGACCATCTCGGCCCTCGAGGCGGGCAAGCACGTACTGTGCGAGGCCCGGATGGCGGCCAACGCCCAGGAAGCCCACGACATGCTCGACGCCTCCCGGGCCCGCCCCGACCTGGTCACCCAGATCGTGCCTTCCCCCCTCACCTTCAAGGTGGACAACCTGCTGCAACAAAAGATCGCTGAGGGTTACGTGGGTGACATCCTTGCGGTCTCGGTCCAGTCGTTGGCCCCGGCATTCATGGAGGCCGGAGGGCCGATGCACTGGCGCAACGACCGGGACCTGAGCGGCTTTAACATCCTCAACATGGGGATCTGGTACGAGGCCATGATCCGCTGGGTGGGGCGCGCCAACAACGTAATGGCGATGACCAGCATCAATGCTTCCCACCGGACCGACGAAGAGGGCAACCGGGTGCCGGTCAGCATCCCCGACCACGTCGACATTCTGGCCGGGCTGGCCAACGGGGCCCAAGCCAGCCTGCGCTTCAGCGCGGTTACCGGCCTTGGCCCCGGGAACGACGTCTGGATCTACGGTAGCGAGGGCACGCTGCGGTTGGACTCGGGCCTGAACGTCTGGGGCGGCAAGCGCGGCGAACTCCAGCTCGTGGAAATCCCCAATCCCGCCGAAGGACAAGCCTACAGGCGGGTGGAAGAGGAGTTCTGCAGCGCCATACGCGGCCAGGAAAGAATCACCCGCACCCCATTCGACGTCGGCGTCCACTACATGGAGTTCACCGAGGCCGTCACCCGCAGCGCCCAGACCGGCCGGGCGGTGGCGTTGCCGTTATAATGCTATCGAAGTGGGAGAACCTATGGGGACATTCAACTGTCCAGTCAGGCTAACCAGCTTCGACGGCGAAAAGTCTATAGACGTGGAAGCGCTGGTCGATACCGGCGCCAGCTACAGCGTGTTTCCTGCCAGTCTGTTGGCCGACCTAGGGGTTTCGCCGGGCGATCGTGGCGAGTTTGAATACGGGGACGGTCGGCGCGCCGAGTTGGATTTAGGTCAACACTGGATCACCGTAGATGGTCGAAGTACTGTCACTTGGTCAATATTCGGCGAGGATCAATCAACATTCCTGTTGGGGTCCTACGCGCTTGAAGGGGTGCGGCTTGGCGTAGACCTCTACTCACAGAGGCTTATCCCGATCATCGGGTTGATCAAGTAAAACATCCACCCTCTACCTGTCCAGCAAATGCCGCATCACTTGCGGGGCTGCCGTGACGGCCCGTTCCTGAAGCTCAGGGACGGTCAACGTGACAATAGGGTGGTCGATGATAGTCAAGCCGTAGTCCGCGTCCCCCCGCATCCGGGCCATGGCGCGGGCTTGACTCACGAAGGGCCGGGTGGTCAACACCGTGGAGGCCACCCCCAGCAGTTCCATTTCCATCGCGTCGTGCACACTGCACGAGGTGCACGAGCCTCATTCCGCCGTGGCGTGAATCATCACGTCGCAGCGTTGGGCCAAGTCTTCCAACGCGCTGCGGTCGGCGGGCCATTGGTGGCCGCCCTTGTTGTATTCCACCACTTCCTTCAGCGAATACCGCTCGCCAATGGTCTCGGCCATCATGCGCAACAGGTCCTCGGAATGGGGCTTGTTGTTGGACAACAGTCCCAGCACCCTGCCATCGAGGCTGGCCGGGCGGGCGGCCAGCACGGCCTGGGTTGGCTGGGCGCGGTCCCGGGGGTCAAGGGTATAAATACCTCTTGGTGATTCCGGCATTTCCGATTTCCCTCCGGTGGCTCCCGGTGATTTTTACCGGGGGACCGTGATTTCCCTCGTAACCGAACGGCTGCTGCCCCAAGAAGCTATGGCGGCCATGAACTCCCCCGCATCCCCTCCGGCCGGTGCCACCGTGATACGTCCGGGTTCCGAGACGACACCGATGAGCCTCTCCCGGTCCACGTCCGGCCCCAGCCGGTCGATGCGCCGCCACCGCTCCCACTCCCCGGCGGGCAGCCGGGCCTTTTCGTAGACAAAGGCGGCGACTTGTTCCCGGGTCCAACCGAACGCGGCGATGTAGGCCATGAGCTCCTGGCTGATCACCAAGACGACTTCCGAGATAGACGGTCCGAGGCCGAGCATGGCATGGGACGCGGCGGTGAGGAAACCTTCCGGATCCCGGTCGCCGTGGGCCTCCAACTGCAACGGCGCGTTGGCGGCGACCATGGTGACGGTGCTGGAGCCTTCGTGGAAACCCTTGGCCTCCGCCAATGACTCCCAAGGGCTGGTATCCACGTCTTCAGCGAAGCAAAAGCTGTATTTGCCGGAATGGCCGAAGGTGCTTTTGTCCATGTCTTGAGCGACCGAGCCATAGTAGTTGGCTTTGACCAGGTTGATCGCTCGTCCGATGGCCGCGTTGGCCCGGTTCGCCTGCCCCATGAGGTTGACTCCCGGGTTCATGCCGATGTGGGAGGCGTAGGGGCCGCTCACCATCACGAGGTTCGCGATGCCGTTGGTGGAGGTGCTGCTGGCATGAAGGTTATAAGTCCGGTCGCAGACCGCCGAAATTGCCGCCGCGACCACCGGAAAATGCTCCGGCAGGCAGCCGGCCATCACCGCGTTGACCGCCACGCTCTCAGCCTGAAACGTCTTGCGGCGAATGCCCTCGACACCCAGAACATAGTCCGGAGCAAGGCCGCAATGTTCCAGCATTGCTGAGACGCGCTCCGGGGTGGGCGGAACGATCGGCAGGCCGTCGGTCAGCCCTTCCCGGAAGTAAAACTCCTGGGCCTCGTCCCAATCGTTGAAGCGAAAATGCTCGGACAGCATGGCGCCACTTTAAGACACAAGCCGCCCCAGGCGCAATTGCCGTTAATCTCTTCCCTGGCCCCCCTCTTTGGTATCCCGAAGGGTCCGGGTGGGAGAAGAGACTGCCAAAAGATCCAGACCGGCCGTACGCAGCGCCGCCCCCTACTCCCCCATGTATGCAGGCGGGCGGGCCGGGCACGGCCGGCCTGGGTCCCTGCCTTCCGGCCTCGAGGTGTTGGGGACCCCTTGAGCTGGAAGGCGGGGAGTGGAATCCCGTTGAACGGTCGCTACGTATTCGTCGTGGGCCGTTCCAAGCTCGCAAGGTCAATGCAATATATCGCCTGGACCATCGTTGTCTGCCTCCTGGAGGATTCTTCCCTAGGCGTCCGAACACGAAGCGATAGGCAGATAGCGGGTGAGGCTGTCCAGGCACCGTCCCCAACCCTGGTTGTGCTCTTCGCGCATGTTTTCGTCGGGGAACATTTCGTGAGTGAGTCTGACCTCGGTCGACCCGTCCCGGTCAAAGAACTCGATAGTAACCAAGGTTTCGGTCGGCGCCCAGTCCACGGCGTAGGGCGGCGGCGCGGCCTCCCATTTCCAGGTGAAGACCAGCTTCTCCGGTGGACTGATCTCTCTATATACCCCGGTTACAATGAAAGGCTGTTCTTGATCTGGGACCTGCATCCCCAAGCGATAACTGCCCCCGATCCGCAGGTCGACCTCCGCGATAGGCACGGTAAAATCCTCCTGCACGGCCCACCACCAGTGCAAGTGCGCCGGATTGGTCCATGCTTCAAACACCCGCTCCCTGGGGGCGTTGATGGTGCGGTTGATTACCACGCTGAAGGTCGGGTCCGGGGTTGGCTGGGTCATTTGGGAGTCCTTCTACTAGAGGTCTTGCGATGGTTGATTTGCACTTGGCTCCGGTGGGGCTTCCTCCGGGATAACGTCTTCAAGGTAGCTGGCCAAGGACTCCAACTGCTGGTCCCAGAACCGCCGGTACTGTTCGATCCACTGGACTGCGTGCTGCATCGGCGCTGTTTGCAACCGGCACCGTCTGACCCTTCCATCCCGTTCTTGGGTGACCAACCCTGCCCGTTCCAGTACGCGCAGTTGCTTGGAGATAGCGGGTAGGGAAACCTCGAAGGGTTCCGCCAAGGCGGTGACCGGCAGCGCTTCTATGGAGAGACGCTCCAACATGGCCCGCCTGGTGGGATCGGCCAACGCCGCGAAGGTCTGATTAAGACTTTCGCCAGTATAGTTAACCATTTGGTTAAATATTATCATGATTGTCAACCTTCATACGCCGGCCAACAAAAGACCCGCGCTCCATTGGGAGCGCGGGCGTGATCGGAGAACCAACTGGCGGGTTGGGCTAGTGACTCGGAGCGGGACTAAGACACTATCTCAAAACCCATGGAGCCTTTCATAATCATCTGTTTTGGCGTCAATTACCCGGCGGGGTCCACCCCCATCCTAACCTTCCCCCTGAGGGGGAAGGGACTTTTGAGATAGTTTCTAATTCAGCCCGTCTTTCAGGGACTAGACTTCCAGAGCAGTGTCATCCCGGTTGGCCCATTCACCCATGGAGGCGTCGTAGTTTTTCGTCTGGTTGTAACCGACCAGTTGGAGAACGAACACACCGTGCGCCGCACGGATTCCGCCCTGTCAATACGTGTAGACTTTCTTTTCGGGCGTGATGCCGGCCTCCGACAGGACTCGCTTGATTTCGTTGGCTGGTTTGAAACGGTGAGTGTCCCGGTCCATTACGTTGAACCACTCCAGGTGAACCGCCCCAGGAATGTGCCCAACACGCTGGTTACCCCGGGAATCGCTGCCGTCCCATTCGGCGTCGCCCCGCACGTCCCAGATCACGGCGTCGGCCAAGCCGCAGGCCTCCTTCAGCTCATCGACCTTCACCAGCAACGAATCATCCCGCCGGGGTGTGAAAGCAGCTCCACCGGCGCCGGAGGAGCGATCGACGCCGACACCGCTCCCGGCGGCTATCCAACCCCTCCAGCCACCGTCGAGCACTTTGACGTTGGCATGCCCATAGGTGTTGAGGGCCCACCAGAGCCGGGCGGCGTAGAGGCTCTGGGAGTTGTCGTAGGCGATTACCAGCGTGTCGTCGCCGACACCAAGCCCCTCGCACATGGGTTTGAATTGTTCGGAAGACATCAGGTGGACCCGGCCGGTGTCCGGGTCCTTTTCGAAGTTGTCGGGGACTATCACCGCGCCGGGAATATGACCGCGGTTGTAAGCGGCGTCGACATCGCAATCGACGACCACGACGTTCGAATCGTCCTTGTGGGCGTTCAGCCACTCGGGCTCGACGAGGTATTCCGGGTGGGTGTAGTCCTCGGTCGCCATATTCCCTCCTGCCAGTCGCCGCCGGGCTCATCGCGGCGGCATGAGACGTTATGACCGTCGTTTCAGGATTGTAGGCCACCGGCGCGAACACGGTCAACGCGGGCAGAGCGCTCCGGCATCCGTTTACCTTGCCGTGCCCCAATCCTGAAAGCTAAAATGCGGGAAAGCCTGTCGGCCCGTCCCCGCCCAAAGACCGGGGCGGGCCGTCTTGTTGGAACGCCGCTTCCCTAATGGAGCCGGGGTCCGAGATTGGGCCGAAGGCCAATGAGAGGTAGTGATGCGAAACGAGTTCACGGCGATATTCGAAATGGACGACGACCGCGTTGAGCCGCGCTATGTCGCGTATTGCGCGGAAATCCCCGGCGTCAACGCAGAAGGCAATACGATGGATGAGGTGCGGGCGAATTTGACCGAGGCGGTATCGCGGGCGCTGGAAGAGCGCCGCGCAAAAACCATGCGCGAAGTCCTGTACGATATCTCGCCCAACGCCATCCGCGAAACCGTGGTTGTACAGTCGTTGCGCAATGAGTTCACGGCGATAATCGAATGGGGAGAAGACCGGTACGTCGCTTTTTGTCCGGAAATGCCCGCCGCCAGCGGCCAGGGCATAACCCGGGAGGAGGCACGGGATAATTTGGCCGAAGCAATACTGCTGGTATTGGAAGACAGCCGCGATGACGGCTTGCGCGGCGTGCCCAACGAAGCCATACGAGAAGTCATCGTAGTCCAATGAGACGCAACGCTCTGCTACATCATCTCCGTCGGCATCATTGCCGGTTGAAGCGGGAAGGCCGGTCCCACTCAATCTGGCTGAACCCGGTCACCGGAGAGGTTCAATCCATACCTGGACACGCCGAGGACACGCCGAGATCGATGACATTCTAGCCCTCAATATATGCCGCAGATTGTCAATCCCTATTATCGGCAGGGAGTAACAGGAGGCCCAACATGGTACAGCAAGGACAGATCGACCACCTGCTCCAGGAGACCGGCGAAATTGCACCGCCGGCAACGCTGGCGGCGCAAGCGACCCTTCAAGACTTCGACGGCGCTTACCACGACTCCATGGAGTCGCCGGAGGGGTTCTGGGAGGGTGTGGCCTCGGAACTGGAATGGTCCCGCCGGTGGGACAAGGTCTTCGAGTGGGATTACCCGAGTTTCCGATGGTTCCTGGGGGCGCGGTGCAACATCACTCGAAATTGCCTCGACCGTCACCTGACCAACGGCAACAAGAACAAAGCGGCCTTCATCTGGCTGGGGGAAGACGGCTCGGAACGAGTCTACACCTACGGCAGGCTGGCCCAACTGGTGAACCGGTTCGCCAACGGGCTCCGCTCCTTGGGAGTAGGCAAGGGCGACCGCGTGGTCATCTACATGCCGCTGACACCGGAAGGGGCTATCGCGATGCTGGCCTGCGCCCGGGTCGGCGCGGTCCACAGCGTGGTCTACGCCGGCTTCAGCGTCGGCGCATTGCGCGACCGGATAATCGACGCTCAAGCCAAGGCGGTGATTACCGCCGACGTCGGCTATCGCCGGGGCAACGAAGTGGGCCTGAAGAGCATCACCGACCAAGCGGTGGCCAACCTGGACGTAGTGGAGCACGTGGTGGTCTGGCGGCGCAAGCCCCCCCTAATTCCCAATGATGGGGGGAAATTAAAGGGGGGTACGCTGGACCCCCGGGAAGTCGATTTAGATGAGTTGGTGGCCCGGGGCGGCGTGGACTGCCCGGCCGAGGAAATGGACTCGGAAGACCCCCTCTACATCCTTTACACCAGCGGCACCACCGGGAAGCCCAAAGGGGTGCAACACGTACACGGCGGTTACATGGTGGGCACCTACTATCACTTCAAGACGTTCTGGGACGTGAAGGACGACGACGTTTTCTGGTGCACTTCGGACATCGGCTGGGTGGTGGGCCACAGCTACATAGTCTACGCCCCACTCGTCGCGGGGGCCACCACCGTGTTCCGCGAAGGCGCCATCGACTACCCTCACCCCGGCGTGTTCTACGAAATCATCGAGAAATACGGAGTAAACGTCATCTTCACGGCGCCCACCGCCCTGCGCATGCTGATGCGTTACGGCGAGACATACCCCCAAGGGTATGACCTCCGTTCCCTGCGGTTCCTCACCTGCGCCGGCGAGCCGCTGAACCCCGAGGCCCTGCGCTGGACCTACGAGCATATCTGCGGCA
Organism: Dehalococcoidia bacterium; assembly: GCA_965220625.1. Taxonomy (GTDB): domain Bacteria; phylum Chloroflexota; class Dehalococcoidia; order Lucifugimonadales; family UBA3495; genus VXOI01. Next base: position 305,480 of record CBDCQN010000001.1, on the reverse strand, counting down.
GCGGCCGGTGGGGCCACGTGGTGGACAACTGGTGGCAGACGGAGACCGGCGGGCCGTGTCTGGGCACCACCGCCACCATGCCGGTGAAGCCGGGCCGGGTCGGCCGGCCGTTGCCGGGGGCCGAAATGGACATCGTGGACCGGGAGGGCCAGCCCATCACCGAGCCGGACAAGGGCGGCCTCTTGGTGATTAAACGGCCCTTCCCCCATTTCTTCCGGACGGTGTTCGGCGACCCGGAGCGCTACTCCCAGGACTGGAACACCATCCCCGGGGTGTATTTCACCGGCGACGTGGCGCTGCGGGACGCCGACGGTTACTACATGGTGGTGGGCCGCGCCGACGACGTGTTGAACGTGGCCGGTCACCGCATCGGGTCCGCCGAGGTGGAGAGCGCCTTGGTGTCGCACCCGGCCGTGGCCGAGGCGGCCGTCATCGGCAAGCCTGACGAGCTGCGCGGGGAGTCGATCAAAGGTTTCGTGACCCTTCGCGCGGGCAACGATCCTTCAGACGGCATGGTGGACGCCCTGAAGCTGCACGTTCGAAATGAATTGGGCCCCATCGCGGTTCCCGCAGAGCTCGAATTCACTCCCGCTCTCCCCAAGACCCGCTCCGGAAAAATCATGCGCCGCCTGCTCAAGGCCCAAGAACTTGGCCTCGACCCCGGCGACATCACCACCCTGGAGGAGTAGGGGATCTGTAGCCGGGGCCGCGGCCATGCGATACATTGGATGAACGGCAGGGAGTTCATCCGGCGGGCGCGGCGCTACGCCACGCGGAATGTATTGGAACGGCACTTTGACGAAAGGGATGGCAAGAGAGGCCATGGGACTCTTACCATTGGAAATCGAATAACGGGTGTGCAACACGGTGAGATCCCCAAGAGAACATTTTTCGCCATGCCGCGCCAGTTGGGAATCGACAGTAGGGAGTTCTGAATGCGGTACGCCTTCCCCTGTAACATTGAAGGCAATGAGGATGACAGAGACGGATTCGTAGCTACTTACCCTGACGTACGTGGGGCTATCACAGGCGGAAAAACCTTCAGGGATTCGATTATCCTTGCCAAGGACTGTTTGGTCGTGGCCTTAGCTTCTTACGTGGATTGTCAAGAAGAACTGCCAACCCCCAACGCGTGGGAAAAGGGACAAGAGTTCTTGACCGTCCAGCCCCTCATCGCCGCCCAACTTGGTCTGTACGTAGCCATGCGTGAACAGGGCGTCAGCATCTGGGACTTGTCCCAACGCCTAAGCGCGCCAGAATCCCACGTCGAGAAACTACTCATATTGGACTACCGAACCTCCATTAATGAAGTGCTAGAGGCCCTGGAACTGCTGCAAGCCAGCCGTGAAGGACCTGGCGGCGTGAAGGGCGGTGGAGTGTTCAAATATGCACGTAGTATCCGCGAGAGGTAAGCGATGCGCGACGTGATTGGACGCTACAAGTTCAAAGAGAGCCAGCGCAGCGAAATGGCCAAGCATGGCATTTTGCCGAAGTCCTCTGGAGCTGTATTCTCCAACGAATCCGTCCACAAGTTCACAGTAGACGAGTATATGCGGCTGACCGAGGTGGGAATACTGGCTCGTGAAGACAAGGTGGAACTTGTGGACGGGGTGATCTTCGAAATGGCGCCAATCGGCAGACCCCACGGACGTAGAACCCATCGCCTCGCCAGATTGTTCGGACGTATGGTGCCTGAGGACGTGGAAGTTAGTATCCAGTCCACGATTCGCCTGAGCGACCGCACCGCGCCCGAACCCGACATCGCCCTGCTTACTCCGGAGGCGTCGCTGGATGAAGACAACATACCTGCAAGTCAAGGCATCCTGCTCATCGTCGAAATAGCGGACTCATCCTTGAGCACGGACAGGGGACCCAAGGCTCTGCGTTACGCCCAAAACGGCATCCCTGAGTTGTGGATTTTCATTCTCGACACCGACGAAATTGAGGTCTCCCGCCAACCCACGCCTGATGGCTACGCCGATGTACATATCTACCGGCGGGGCGACACGCTAACCATCCAGCAGTTGCCGGGCATCGGGTTCACCCTCGACGACTTGCTCGTCTGAGGTTAGCACCTCAGGGAATCAACCTTTGTTACTGTGCAAGATTCCAAGTTGGGTTAACAGCTTAACCAGATAATGCAAGGCCAAAAACAAATGCCGGATGATGTTGCAGCTCTGATCGAAGAAATAGAGATATCCCAAAATCTGCTTGTCGCGGTGGCTACCAACGGCGAAATTGACGAATATGGATACCGCGAACTCCGGGGCTCCCTAATGAAAAATTCCGAGATATCGGATTCGCTGCCGAGATTTGTCAGGACAAATAACGCGGCCGCCCAGTTTCGGTATTTCATGCAAGGAAAATATGATCATTGGCGTGAACGCAGGGAGTACATTTGGAGTGAATTCCAACCTCTGCTTGACAGACTGGAGTATCGAAAGGGAACGCCTTCTCACGATGCAATATCTGAAGTCCTCCAAGACTTTGATCCGGAAAACGTTCAACGCGAATGGGCCAAAGCATTGGATCGCCTCAACGGAGATCCCGAGGGTGCAATTACGTCAGCTCGCACCTTGTTGGAATCTGTCTGTAAGCACATTTTGGAGCAAACAGCTACCTCATACGAGGATAATTTGGATCTCCCAGTCCTGTATAAAAGGACGTCTCTGCAATTGAAACTTGCACCCGAGCAACATCCAGAGCAAATTTTCAAGCAGATTCTTGGCGGATGTGCAAGCATCACCAACGGACTTGCGGGACTCAGGAATAGTCTCGGAGATGCACACGGTCAAGGGAGCAATAAAGTCAAGCCTGCCCGCCGGCACGCCGAGCTTGCTGTCAACGTATCTGGGGCAATGGCGGTTTTTCTTGTTGAGACATGGGAAGCCAGTAGTGCGAATCTTTGTAATGAAGGGTAAATTATCTTGTCGAGTTTGCCTACAAAGGCTGGATAAGGTGGGCATGGACCACCTCATAATGCACGGCTAGTAATCCAAGATGTCCCACGCCGCCACCATGTCCAACATCGGCCGGTTCGGCGAGGAGATACTGCCGGTCATCAAGACCTGGTAAGCCGTCGGCCAGCCGAAACCCTCACCCCATCCCTCTTCCTGACGGCCTCAATACCGGGCATTTTTTCGGCCATCAAAGTCCCTGCCCCCGAGGGCTGCCCACGATCGCTTCCCCGAGGAAGGGGGGAAGTTAGGATGGGGACCGTTGTCGTGGGCTTTCCCCCACCTATTCTCCCGTGGATACCTCCCATGATGACCGAATTGGGGAATTTCCGATTTCGGCGGCCTTAATCTATACTCGATATAGACTTCTAAAATAGAATGACCTGCAATCCAGCAGACGCACGTCGCGTGGGCTGGGACAGGCCGGTGGACTTTCCCAAATGACTACGCAACCACCAGACCGCCCCCGCCGCACACAGGCGGAGCCGCCCGCCGTTGACCCGGTGCCCGACGCCGGGCGGCCTCTCGTGCCTCGGATAGTACGGCTTTTCCGCCCCTACCGGGTCCAAGTCGCCATAGTCGTGGTATTCATCGTCGCAACCTCCACCTTGGGCGTGGTGAACCCGATGCTCATCCAGGTGGTCTTCGACGATGGCTTGGGCGTGGCGTCGGAAAGCGGCCCCAACATCGACCTTCTGTGGATTCTGGGCGCCGTGATGATCGCGATTGCCGCGGCCAACGCGGGCATGGGGATTTTCCAGACCTACATGACCAACAAGGTCGGGCAGCACGTCATGCGAGACCTGCGCGACGCCGTGTACGCCCACCTGCAGGGGATGTCGCTCCGGTTTTTCACCGCGACCCGCACCGGCGAGATCCAGTCCCGGGTATCCAACGATGTCGGCGGCATTCAGTCGGTGGTAACCACCACCCTGAGCGACGCCATAGCCAACATCGCGATACTGGCCAGCACCCTCGGCGCCATGCTTTTCCTGTCGTGGCAGTTGACCCTCGTGGCCGTCGCCACCGTGCCTCTCTACTTCTTTATGGCCCAGTGGGTGGGCCGGAAGCGGCGGGAAATTACTTCCCGGACGCAGAAGTCCATGGCCGAGATGACCGTCATCACCCAAGAAACACTGTCGGTATCGGGAATCATGCTGGCCAAGCTCTTCGGGCGGCAGCACGAGGAGATGGCCAACTTTCGTCATCACAACCAGGAGCTGTCCGACCTGACTGTGCGCCAGCAAATGATCGGACACTCCTTCTTCGCGGTGGTGATGGCCTTCCTGTCCGTCAGTCCCGTGGCCATCTACCTGCTGGCGGGATACATGATGTCCGGGGGCGGCCCGTCGGTGGTTACCGCAGGCACCATCATCGCCTTCACCGTCCTGCAAAACCGCCTGTATTTCCCCGTGGGGCGCCTGCTGCAGGTATCGGTGGAGCTTCAGTCCTCCTTGGCGGTGTTCGAGCGCATCTTCGGCTACCTGGACATGAAACAGGAAATCGTTGACTCGCCGAATGCCCGCTCCCTGCCCTCCGACAAGGTTGCCGGGGCAATAGCCTTCGACTCGGTGCGGGTAAACTACGCCGATGCCGAAGAACCGGAGGACGCTGACGCGGAGGGCCTGGACGGACGCCAGTGGGCGCTGGACGGCGTGAGCTTCCGCATCCCGCCGGGGCAACTGGCCGCCTTCGTCGGGCCCAGCGGCGCCGGCAAATCTACGATCGCCAACCTGGTCCCCCGCCTCTACGACGTGACGGAGGGACGGGTAAGCATCGACGGTCTGGACGTCCGGGACGTCAGGCTGGCCGATCTGTCCCAAATCGTGGGGTTCGTCACCCAGGAGAGCTACCTGTTCCACGCGACCATGGAGAAGAATCTGCTCTACGCCCGTCCCGACGCGACCAGGGAGGACATGATCGAAGCGGCCCAGGCCGCCTTCATCCACGACCGCATCATGGAGTTGCCAGACGAGTACGACACGGTGGTGGGCGAACGCGGGTTCCGCCTGTCCGGAGGGGAAAGGCAACGGCTGTCCATCGCCCGGGTGATTCTGCACCAACCCCGGGTTCTCATCCTTGACGAGGCCACTTCGGCCTTGGACACCACCAGCGAACGCTATGTTCAGTCGGCCCTCCAGCCCTTGATGCGGGAACGCACCACCCTGGTGATTGCCCACCGCTTATCGACCATCATCGCGGCCGACGTTATCTACGTGGTGGACCGCGGGAGAATCGTCGACTCCGGGACCCACGACGAGCTCCTCGTCCGCGGGGGCCTTTACGCCAGCCTTTACGTCGAACAGTTCGGCGGCGGTCTTATCGAGGCCCGCTGCGACGACGGCGTGGTGTTCTCCAACGGCAGCATCTACCGCACCGAGGCCCAGGAACCGGCCTTGGCGGGAGCGACAGCCGCCACGGGTGGAAGGGCGCAACGGAATGAGGCCCCCATCCCCTGGGAAGAAGCCTAGCGAAGGGCCGTCACGGCTTCATCGAACCTCAACACGGTGCCCGTCCACGAGTTTAGCCACAGCCAACGGTTGCTATAATGGCCCCGGAAGGTGGCCGCCATGATAACGAACATCACCCTGCAAAACTTCAAGTGCTTCCGCGAACTGGAAATCAACCCCAAGCTGATTACGGTCTTCATCGGCCCCAACGGCGCCGGCAAGTCCAGCGTCCTGCAGGCGCTGCTGTTGCTGAAGCAGTCTGCGGGAAGCAGCCGTGCCGTCTATCAGGGGAAGTTCATTGACCTGCGTGGCGAGACAGACGTAACCCCGAATTTCCTGAAGGGACCTGCCCCGTTTTCCGTTCGTTTCTCAGTGAGCGGATTCCAAGACCGTCTTGCTGAAGAACGGCTAACGCTTGAAAAGCTGAGGTTCGTCTCAGCGGCTAGAGGATTAGCTCGGCCAACCTACGCATTAGGCGATAGCTATGTCGAGCACATTACGTCTCTGCAAGGTCTTGGCGTCCAAGAAGAACAGCTGGCGACAAACCTTGTCTATGCCCGTTTATCGGAAGAAAGGCTGTCCAACCTGTTGCACCAGGTGACAGGGACGGGACTCCGCGCTGAAACCGTTCCCTCTCGGGCGGTCGAGGTTAAGTCGTTAACGCCATCCGGCGCGGTCAACATGGTGGCCGAAGGGTTTGGGGCCAATGCCCTAATCCAACTGTTTCACCAACTGATCACCGCTGGTGAAGGCGCGACGGTGTTGATCGAGGAGCCGGAAATCCACCTTCACCCCAAGGCCCAGGCGGAACTGGCGGAGGTGCTGGCCGATACAGCCAAGACCGATGGCAAGCAAATAATCATGACCACCCACAGCGAGTACGTTGCTGGCCGGCTCCTAACGCTGGTAGCAGAAAATAGACTATCTACGGACGACCTGGCAATTTACCATTTCGAAAAGGACCAAAAGGGCGAATGCTTCGCCAGCGAGATAGAGGTCACCGAGCACGGGCAGACCAAAGGCGGGCTGACCGGCTTTCACGAGGCGACCATGGATGAGATGCGCCGTTATGTCGATGGATTGCGAAGTCAAGCATGACATGCAGGTACATTCTTGACGAGAATGTGGTCATATACGCTCAAAGAGGTTTAGACCCGTACGGTGATCCCAACCTTGACTGTGAAGTCTTGGTAAACAAGGTCATTGACGACGAGTTTCGGACCGTCGTGGTTGATGACATCCTATGGGACAAATACTACGACCAACTGTACTATCCTGGGCATAGCCATGTCATGCGTGGCGCTTTCTTAATGCTCAGGTTCTGGCAATTATTGCAGGTGCCGGGGAAAATTGAAGGGCTAGGACACACCGCGCCCGGATTCCCTGAAGAGAATGGCATCCCGCCTGGCAGCCGCGATGACGTGTTCATTGTCAGGCTCGCAGTCGAAGAAGCGGCAAAGGGCACAATCCTGGTAACGGCTGACCGCCCGCTGCGAAGCGACTTAGCGAGTTGCGGCATACAGGGTCAGTACGGCCTGAGCGTTGTCTCCCCCGAAGACGCCCTCGCTTCTCTCTGACGCCCCTACCGCGCCGGGAAGTTGCGGGTGATGACCGCCCGCGCCTCTTCGACGGGGATGTTGCTGGCTACGGCGCAGGGGCTGGTTTCGGCCAGGACGGCGTCGGGGTCGCCCGCCAGCAGGTGTTTCTTGAACTGGTCTTCGTGCTCGATGCCCAGCGCCCGGCCCACCAGCGTCAGGTAGTGTTCCACCCGCACCGGGAAGTCCGCCTCCAGCCCGCACATGTGCCGCTGGCAGCCGTGGTATAGCGTGGCGAACGTATCGGCCCCGGCGTCCACTGCCTGCCGCACCGAGTCCCGCGCCATCTCGTCCCAAACCTCCGGCCCGACCTCCTGCCGCACTGCGGGAGTGCAGTGCCTCCCGTAACGCTCGTCGGTGCCCAAGTCCAGCGCCGTGACGCCGGGAAGCTTCGACAAGAGGGTCAGCGCGCTCCGGGCCTCAGCCTCGGATTGCGGACGCCCGGTGTGGTAATGGAGCGAGAGGGTAGTCTCCGGTTGGGACTGAAAGTCCAAGCGGTGCAGGTTCTGCACCAGAAATTCTGTTACGTGCTGAAAGGTGAACTCCTCCCGCATGTCCATGATGTCGTCGTAGAAGAAGATGCACGACGGGCACCACATGACCACCTGCTCCGGGTCGAACTTGCGGAAGTTGGCGGCGGTGGTCTCAGCCACGGACCGAGCCGAAGCCTTGTCGCCCCGCTGGAAGTGCTGGATGCCGCAGCAGTAGGACGCTCCGCCCACGGCGGTGAAGTCGACGTCCAGCAGCTTGAACACGTCCATCACCGTGCGCACCAGATGGGTTGTCCGCAGCACGTTGCAGCCCAGGTAGAGCACGATTTCGGAGGGCTTGACGTCGCCTTTGGGCGTGGTCAACAGCCAGTCCCGTTCCTCGGGGGCTGACTGCAGCCCGTGGAGAACATCGATCTCCCGGTAGTAATTCCGGTAAAAGCTACGGTCAGAGTTCGATTGAGTCACGTTGTCCTCCGCGCCACGGATTGCTACCAGCCGACGACTGCGCCGTCTTTCCTGGGTTCGGTGCCGCCCTGGAGCACGCCGGTATCCAGGTCCCGTTGGATCACTTGGGCCCCGCCGATGGATACGCGCTGGCGGCCAATCATCGCTCCCAATTTGTGGCCGCGCGCCTGCAGGTCGCGGGCCACCTCCGGGTCCAGTCCTTCCTCGATCATCACTTGGTCGTTGCCCACCATGAACCGGAGGGCGTTGATGGCCTGCTGAGGGTCCATGCGGTGGTCGACCATGTTGCTGATGAGCTGCAGGTGGCCTTGGGGCTGCATGAACGCGCCCATCATCCCGTAGCACCAGCGAAGCTCGCCGTCCACGGTGACCATTCCGGGGATGATGGTATGGTACGGCCGCTTGCCGGGGGCGAGGGCGTTAGGGTGGTCGGGGTCCAACGAGAAGAGGGCCGCCCGGTTGTGCAGCACGATGCCGGTACCCGGAACGACCATCCCCGACCCGAAGTCGTTGAAGATGCTGTTGATGAACGAGCAGGCGTTACCCTGCCTGTCCACCACGCTGATGTACACGGTGTCGCTGCCGCCGTGCACCTGCCCGTAGGGGGCGGTATCCATCGCCTTGCGGGCGTCGATCAATTCGCGCCGGCTGGCGGCGAACGTCTTGGAGGTCAGCTCCGTGGTAGGAACCTCCACTTTGCGGGGGTCTGCGACATAGCGGAAGGCGTCGGCGAAGCCCAAGCGCATCGATTCGATGAGGTGGTGGTAGGCGTCAGGCGATTGAGCGCCCATGGCCTGTATGTCGAACCCCTCGGCGATGTTTAGGGCCTCGAGGGCCGCGATGCCTTGGCCGTTGGGCGGGCATTCCCAGCAGGTGAAGCCCCGGTAGTCAATGGAGATGGGTTCGTCCCAGTCGGAAGTGTGCTCCGCTAGATCTTCCACGGTCAGCCAGCCGCCGTGCTCTTCGACGAAGGACGACATCTTCCTCGCCAAGTCGCCGTGGTAGAAGGCCTCGTTCCCGCCCTCGGCGATTGCCCGCATGGTGGCGCCCAGGGTGGGAAGGCGCATCAAGTGGCCTTTGACCGGGGCTTGACCGTCCACCAGGAACTCCTGTCCCGACGGCAGGCTCAATATCTTGGGCTGGTAGGCATCCCACTGGAAGGCGATGACTTCGGAGACCGGGAACCCCTCTTCGGCGTAGCGGATGGCCGGCTCCAAGAGCCGGGACAAGGGCATCGAGCCGCATTCCTTCCGCAGGGTTTCCCACCCGTGCACCGTCCCCGGAACGGCGACCGAGTAGGGGCCGATATTGGGCATGGCGCGGTGTCCCTGGGCCCTCAACTTCTCCAGGTCGGCTTGCGACGAGGCGCGGCCGCTGCCGTTCAAGGCACGTACCGACTTTTCTCTTTCGTTCCACACCAAGGCGAACATGTCGCCGCCCACGCCGGTGGAGTTGGGCTCCACCACGTTCAGCGTGGCGGCGGTGCAGATGGCGGCGTCTACGGCGTTGCCGCCTTCCATCAGCACTTGCAACCCGGCCACAGAGGCCAAGGGTTGACTGGTGGCCACCATGCCGTTGGTGGCCAACACGGTCGAGCGCCGGGAGTCAAAGTACATGCGGGTCGCGCTCCCAAAGGGAAAATCAAGCCGGGCCGATCGCTTCCGGTGCGGCCGAAAGACGCCGGAATTGTACCATAGCGTCTTCCGTGAAGCGGATGTCCGTCGACCTGTTTCGTGGGCTGTCCCCCGGGCTGCCTCCCTGTCGAAGGACCGGCCGATGTCTCGGACCTTGGTGGCGATCTCCGCCCATGTTCCTTCCGATAGCGGATCGAAAGGCCGTATGCGGCGAGGTAACGGCGGGCCAGTCCCGAAACAACCCTGAGGCCGCCACCGCCACCACGCGCAACTATGTCCGATTGTCTTGGGTCTCACTGATTGGAAACAGGCAATTGTCAGGGTCTTTTCATACGGGAAGGGGGGGCAGCCACGAGGTGGGTAATTATTTGAATCAGGATTATCAAGATTGAAGGATTAGCAGGATGAAAAGCGCCCATCTTGAGAATCCAGAAATCCTGATTCAGACATAAAGGGGGCAAGCCACGAGGGCCGTCCCTGCACGTTCGTAGCGAGCCTCACCAGAAAAAATGCCCGGTATTGAGCCCACGGGAGAAGGGGGAATGAAAAGGCCCTGGTGGATCACTGTGTTACGATTCCTGTGGGTAGTCTGCTCTTGCTGTCCGTCACACGATTGCCTGTACGCTTAGAAACTATCTCAAAAGTGATGGCGCCTTTCATAATCATCTGTTTTGGCGTCAATTACCCGGCGGGGTCCACCCCCATCCTAACCTTCCCCCTGAGGGGGAAGGGACTTTTGAGATAATTTCTTACTGCCGCTCCTGCCACAGTGGAAGGTTCCACTGTTCCAATTTAACGACCCACGCCGCGACGAGTCCGAAAGCCGTGCATGTGAATCCATAATGTTAAGAATGACGGAAGCGTTTTTGCCGGGGCGTCCATTGCCTGTGATTCGTGACGCTGCTGCTAAACTTTTGGAAGCGGCGTTTGTTGCTTGTCTGAACCGTGGGCGGCAAGGAGTGCGTGATTTACCCCTGCGGACTCAGCCAAACTTGCACGACAGGAATGATGTCCACCACCGGGAACCGGCCAAGCCTTTTCTGCAACCGGATTGGTGGCGGTAGGAATCTTGACGGCCGTTCTGAAGCTGGCGTAGAAGAAAGATGACGAAGCGATGGCCGCTCTTGGTGTCTGTCCTGGCCTTGACGGGCGTCGTGGGCGGAACATTGGCCGGGCAACTCCTCGCCGGGCCGGTGAGCGGACCGGCGGTCGAAGATGCTTGCGCCGACGCGGAACCGGTTGAGTATGCCGATGCTACTGTGTACTTGGGCAATGCCGATGGGGAAGTGAGTGAACGGATCGAAGTTGCAAGCAGTAAGAACGAAGGGATGCACTATCTTGTATACGATATGAGAAGTGAAGAGCTCATGGGGGAAACCATTCGGCTGTATCATCAGCCCCCTTACTATTCTCTGTCAGCGGCAGGACAGCCTCAAATCGTCGTCACGTCCTACAACCGCGACTTGGAGCATGGGGAATGGACTGAATGGAGAGTCTCCGAGCGTTTCATCGACGCCTCCAGCGACGTGGGTAACGCATTCTGCGGATACGATATGGGCGCTTTCAACACCTTCCACTACAACGGCAAGGAAAGACTCGATGGGGTCCTGACAAAGAAATTTACGGGGACCCTGCAAGTGCTCGGAGACACCGACCGATGGGAATTATGGGTCGACTCTGCGGGGAGACTCGTCAGGAACAGGCGGACAGTGCTTGGGAGTGAGAGCGTAATTGATACTGTCGTCCACGGCTGGGGAGAGCAAAACGTGATCAAGCCGCCGAGGTACACCCCAACGCCGCCGCCCCATCTGCCAGCGGGGACCGTGCTGGAGGCGGCCTTCACCGTCGGCATAACCCCCAATGTTGAGTTAGGCTTCCTGCGCGGATATGTCGGCCGCCTCTTCCCCGATGATTTCTCTATCGACGGCGTGAAGACCGAAGTTGAGGGCCTAATGTGGAGCGACGGTTCGGTAAAGCTGTTGTTATCGCCGCCGGTGCCTCTGGACGGCTACGTTGTTGAGTTTATCGGCCCAGGCGGAGTAGTAACGCTAACCTTGACGGACGTGAAAAAATCCGAGCGGTTATGGTCAGTACCGCACCGGCCTTGGCAGGACGGCGACCGGCTGATCGTCCGCATCCGGGAAAACCACTAGCGCGTTGAGAACAGCCCGCGAAACCGGTCGTGAGACAGTCAGAGAGTGTCCGCGGTGCAAACCCTGAAAAACCATCTAGGAGGCAAAGCAATGACCATGAGGATAGATGTTCAGGCGTATCACTCGCCCAATTCTGAGGATAAAGTGTTTCACATCAACCGCGATTGCCGTGACGGAAATCCAACTACTCGGATTGCAGGGACCGGCGGGGATGGCTGGAGGCTTTGCCATACCTGCCGAGACAACTTGCGTGACGGCGAGTGCCGTGTGCATGGCTCGGTTGTGGAGAATGACCAATCCTAACTACCTGCCCGCCCCATTTCCGCTTTCCGCTTAACCTCGCCGATCAAGAACCCTCGGGATGGCGAAAACCACTGCAGTGTCCTATCCGACAGAACAGCGGTTGCTCTCAGCGATGACGAATGGCGCCATCGGTCACAGGGTACACGCATTTCTGAGGTGTTTTGCAAGACTCTCGGCCAACTTGACAACACGTGCGGCGGAGTCCAGTATTGCGCTAGCATTTGGGACAAGCCTACCCAGGCGCGTGGTCACACCTTTACAATAGAATATCCCGCACAACAAGATCCAACGATGGAAGTGCCCTTCCCAGGGCTTGAACGGGGAAGCTGGTCAAAGTCCAGCGCTGTCCCGCAACGGTAGGTCCCGATTTATCGGGGCGAGTCCGGTCCACGGCTTCCATCGATGTTCTTACCTTCGAGGAAAGGTACTGGCATAATCCGTTAGCCGCAAGAAGCCCTGTTCCTTCCTTGAGTAAGCGTTGGAACAGGGTTTTTTATTTGCCCGCGACCCATACCGATAAATGAGGAAACAGGACGTGATCAGGATTCGACTTATTCTCTGTGCAATGATGTTGCTGGTCGTATCGGTGCTGGTTGCAGCTTGCTCGAACGCTGCCCCCACAGCACCGCCAGCCCCGACGGTCGCCCCTGCTGTATCGCCGACTTCAGCTCCGGCCTCGCCGACTATAGTCCCTACCGGCGGGCCTCCGGCCGAAGCCACCGCCGCACCTACTGCAGAGCCCACCGCGCCATCGCCTACGTCCACCCGGCCTGCACCAGAGCCCACGGCGGTCCCGACGCGGACGCCCTCCCCCACCAACACTCCCGAGCCGACGGCCACGCCAGCCCCGGTGGCTGTCAACGATACCAACGGCAACCCGGTCCAATTCGACATCCCGCCGGAGCGCATGGTGGTCTACGACGGCGCGGCGGTGGAGATGCTGTTCGCCATCGGCGAGGGCCATCGGGTCATCGGCACTCACAGTTACGTTACCTACCCGCCGGAGACAGCAGGCATTCCCAAGATTGGCGACGCTTTCAACATGGACATCGAGGCCATCGTCGCCTTGGAGCCGGATTTGGTGTACGTGTTCTACGACCGTTTCAACGAGGACCTGGAGCGGGCCGGGTTGAAAGTGCTCTACATCAAGAGTCTGTCCGATGGCTTCACCGAGGTGGCCAACCAGATACGTATGTGGGGCCTCATCACCGGCGGGACCGAAGAGGCCGGGAAGCTGGCCGCCGAGTTCGACGGGCGAGTGGCCGCCATCGAAGAGAAGCTGGACGACGTTGAATCAATCACGACCATCTACTCCCACGGCTTCCAATGGTGGACGCCGGGAAGCAAGACCCTGGTCAACGACGTGTTCGAGCTCCTGAAACTCCAGAACATCGCCGACTTCGAGGGCTATCAGCAAATCAGCCCCGAGGTGGTGGTGGCCGCCAACCCCGACATCATCATGGGGTCGATAGAAGACGTGACCGGGGAGCCGACGCTGGTCGGCCTGACCGCGGCCGGGCCTGACCGCATCTTCACGCTCAGCGATGTCAACTCCTTCGACGTAGCCGGGCCGCGGTTTATTGACGCCGTGGAAGAAATGGCCGCCTGGGTCTATCCCGACCGGTTCGAGTAACCCGTGGCAGAGGACTAGCAGCGGTGGCCGAAAGGAGCAGCAAGCGCCCCCTACAACCCCCCAGTGGGCAGGTTACAAGGGGGGAGGGACCGGCGGCCTTGGATCTCGGCAGAATCGCCGGCGGGTTGGTCGGCCTTCGCTACCCGTGGTGGCGGCTGGCGTTCGGCGGAGCGGCTTTCTTGGTGGCGGCGGTATTCGCGGCCAGCCTTGGCTCCGTCGACATTCCCTTCTTGGCGACGGCCCAGATCGTGCTCTCCCGGCTGCCCGGCATTGACTCCCCGGCGGATATTCCGGCGGCGTGGGACACTATTGTGTGGCAACTCCGGCTGCCCCGGGTAGCCTTGGCCGGGATAGTGGGAGGCGGCCTTGCGATGGCCGGCGCGGCCTACCAGGGGCTCTTCAAGAACCCGCTGGCCGATCCCTATCTGGTGGGGGTCGCGTCGGGGGCCGGGCTGGCGGCAGTTATCGTTCTACTGACCGGAGTGCCTTTATTCATCGGCGGGTTCAGCTTCCTCCCCGTCGCGGCATTCGTTGGCGGCGTCTCGGCGGTGGCGGTGGCCTATTCCGTCGCCCGTAGCTCCCGGGGAACGCCCCTGACCACCCTGATCCTGGCGGGGGTGGCCATTGCCTCGCTGGCTGGAGCGGTAACCAGCCTGCTGATGATCCGCAGCGACCCGGAGCTCCGCCCGGTCATCAGCTGGCTCTTGGGCAGCTTCATCTCGTCGGAGTGGAGCGAGTGCGCCATCGTCCTGGCCTACCTGGCCCCCAGCATGGTCGTGCTCTTGGGGTTCGGCCGGGTGCTGAACGTGCTGCAGTTGCGTGAGGAACACGCCTCGATGCTGGGCGTCGAGGTCGAAAAAGTGAAGTTGCTCCTCATCGTGGCGGCCACCATGGCGACGGCCGCCGCCGTATCCTTCACCGGGCTCATCGGCTTCGTCGGGCTGATCGCGCCCCATGTCGTGAGGCTGATCTGGGGGAACGACTACCGGTTCATCCTGCCCATGTCGGCCATTCTCGGGGCCACGTTCCTGGTGCTGGCCGACCTGGCGGCCCGCACCGTGGCGAGCCCGGGCGAACTGCCCGTTGGCATCGTCACCGCCTTCTGCGGCGCGCCATTCTTCCTGTACCTGCTCCGGCGCCGCGGCGCCGGGATGGTCTAGGGGGTGTGACGTGAGCTCGAACGGCCGCACACCGCTTCCCGCCATTGACGCCATGGACCAGGGCGGCATACAAAACGGCGCGGGGCCCGCACACCACGAGGTTGCCGGAATCGGCGTTTCCGGGGTCTGGGCGGGGTACGGAGAACGGCAGGTGCTCTCCGGAGTGGACTTGGCCGTGGAGCAGGGGACGCTCATAGCCTTGGCCGGGCCCAACGGAGTCGGCAAGTCGACGCTCCTTCGATTGATCGCCGGAAGCCTGCGGCCGCAGCAAGGCTGCGTCACCGTCATGGGGACCGACGTATCGACCCTCTCGTCCCGGGAGAGGGCCAAGCGGGTGGCCGTGGTGCCCCAGGCCCCCGAGCTTCCCCACGGCTCTTCGGCGTTGGAAGTGGTGCTGATGGGACGGAACCCTCATCTGGGGATGCTGGCATGGGAGGGCCCGGAGGACGTTGAAATCGCCGTGCGAGCCATGCGGTCGACCGTCTCGGAAGAGTTCATGGACCGGCCCATTCAACAGCTTTCCGGCGGCGAAAGGCAGCGGGTCGCGGTGGCGATGGCCCTGGCCCAAGAGACTCCCGTGATACTTCTGGACGAGCCGACGGCCAACCTCGACCTCGCCTTTCAACCCGCGATAATGCGGTTGTTGCGCGACCTGGCGGCGTCGGGCAAGACCGTGGT
Organism: Dehalococcoidia bacterium; assembly: GCA_965220625.1. Lineage (GTDB taxonomy): Bacteria > Chloroflexota > Dehalococcoidia > Lucifugimonadales > UBA3495 > VXOI01. The sequence continues at coordinate 289,961 of CBDCQN010000001.1, read as the reverse complement.
CACCGCGGTCCACGACCTGACCCTGGCTGGCCAATTCGCGGATGTCGTGGCCATGCTGGGAGACGGGAGAATTCACTCGATCGGCGCCCCGGAAACGGTGCTAACCGCCGCCAACATCAAACACGTCTACGGGGCCGACACTGTGGTCATGAAACACCCGGAAACAGGCAAGCCAGTGGTGGTGAGTTCGAGCTGACGGCATTCACACCCGGCTCGGTCCTATCCGAACCATTACGCCCCGTCCCAGTCCTGTCGCCACTACACCACCGACCCTCTCGCCAAACCCAGAGCATAACTCCCCACAGTTATGCCGGATTCGAGGACATCGGCCGCCGGGCTGTGGCCGGGCTGCAAGCTTTGGCAGGCCGTTGAATAAGTCGGCTACCGGGGTTGAATAATTCACAGCAGCGACCCTACCATAGCGGTATGGTTCCTCAATATTCAGAGGTCAGCTACAACCAGGCTGTGATGAATCTCGTCGATGAGGGAGCCGACAGGGGCAAATCGCGCACTTGGACAATATTTGCGGAGCTATCCGCGCCTGTTTTCCAACTAAGGAAGGACAGGGCGCGGGAGCAGTTCGCCTGGTATTGAGTGAATATTGAACACATCACTGGCTCGATACGTGATAATCGAATCCGAATCACAGATCACGCCGATGAAGCGGCTCAGACAGACCGATTGTCATTTGATGAGATATTCGTCAGCGTTCTTCGAGGCGAGGTAATAGAAGACTATCCTGGCGACAAACCGTACCCTAGTTGTTTGGTTTACGGGGACACCCTTAGCCGGGAGCCGGTACACAGCGTTTGGGCCTACAATCCGGATAATGGTTGGGCTGTTTTGATTACACTCTATCGTCCTGACCCAGAGCGTTGGCTTGACTGGCGTACGAGGAGGCCACAAGGATGATGCCATTTGGTAAATGTCCGGTATGTGGCGGCGAGATGGTTGAGAAAGAGGTGGAGAAATTGCTGCGCGGCGGCGTCAATATTGCCACCCTGACTGTCCCTGCCGAGGTTTGTTTGCATTGTGGAGAGCGGCTATTTTCGAAGGAAACGGTCAACCGATTTGAGCAAATTCGCCACAAGCTGGCCCGGCAGCAAGTAGCGGAGTTTGATTCATTGGGACAATCGTTCCAGGTTTGGGCGTAAAGCCGATCGTTTCGGGTCCCGGCCCAAAAGAGAAGGCGTAGCCGGTACTCGCCGGCGCGTTTGACAGTGGCAACCGCCGATGGTACGGTGCGATTCGAGTCGTGACCAAGTGGAAGGGGCCAACGCAGCGGGTCCCACGTTCCATAGACTAGAGACATCGGCAACTCGCTCTGGAGTACCGCAGGCAGCCCTGCCTAAAATGCGTCACCGTCCCACGCCTTTTCCGCCGTCCTCGCGGCCACCAACCTCCGTGTCTCCCGTGCCGCCATGGCGGTAGCACACGCGGGCCGGGCGCCGCCGGGGAGCCGCCGGACCGGCTCGTGGTTGCGCGGCCTTACGCTCGTTACTTTCATCTCGGTTTTTGCATTGGTTGTGCTGGGAGGCGTGGTCCGGGTAACCGGGTCCGGGCTGGGCTGCCCCGATTGGCCCCTCTGCCACGGCGGCTTGCTGCCGCCCCTTGAGACCAAGGCCATAATCGAGTTCACCCACCGTTTTGTGGCCTCGGTTCTGGTGGGGCCGCTGATCATCGTCACCTGCCTTTCGGCCTGGGTGTTCCAACGGAACGAAAGGTGGCTGATTGTACCGGCAACCGCCGCCCTGGTATTACTGGTGCTCCAGGCGCTGCTCGGCGGCTATACGGTGCTGAACGAGTTGCCGGGTATCATCGTTTTGGTCCATCTGGCCGTGGGACAGGGGCTGCTGGGTTGTCTAACCCTGATGACGGTGGTAGCCTACCGGGGGCCTTTGCGGGGCGGGCCGCAGCCGTGGGCCGGGGGGAAACTCCGCAGGTTCCCCTCGCTGTCCATCGTCGCGGCGGCGGTGGTGTTCGGCCTGATGCTGTCGGGTTCGTGGGTGACTATTTCCGGGTCCACCGGCGCCTGTTTGGACTGGCCCCTGTGTAACGGCGACGCCTTCCCCTCACAACGGCTCCAGATGATTCACATGGTCCACCGGTACGTGGCGCTGGTAATAGGTCTGTTGGTCTTGTACACGTTGCACCTGGGGTTCAGGGGGCGCACCCAGCCCACACCCGTCAGGATGCTGTCGCTTGCCGGGGCCGTATTGTTTGTCGGCCAGGTGCTGGTGGGAGCCGGCGCGGTGTGGACCGACTTCTCCCAAGAGTTCCGCGCCCTTCACCTGGCGTTGGCCACCGGTGTCTGGGCCGCAGTAGCCGCGCTGGCCTTCGTGGTCTACACTGGAAAGGCTGAAACCGGAAGCGCCGAAACTGGAAGGAGCCCCGGACGCGGGCACACCTCATCCACCAGGACCGCTAATGGCTGATCAAATCGGGGCCGATCGAATAGACCTGACCAAACCCGCCGCCGGCCGCGCCGCGGCAATGGGCCGGATGGCGGTCGATTACCTCACTCTCACCAAACCGCCCATCATCTCCCTGCTCTTGGTCACAGCCGTCGGCGGGATGTTTCTGGCCGCCCAAGGAGTTCCCCCCATTATCACCCTGCTGCTGGTCTGTGCCGGAGGGGCTCTGGGGGCCGGCGGGGCCAACGCCATCAATCATTACCTGGACCAAGACATCGACGCCCTGATGAGCCGCACCTCGCAGCGGCCGGTGCCCGGCAACCGTATATCGCCGGCACGGGCGCTGGCCTTTGGCATTGGGCTGAATGTGGCGGCTTTCCTGGTGTTGGCCGGCGGGGTCAACTTGCTGGCGGCGGTCCTCACCCTGGGCGCCACCCTGTTCTACGTGCTGGTCTATACCGTGTGGCTGAAGCGCACCACCCCGCAGAACATCGTCATCGGGGGCGCCGCGGGCTCGATACCTCCGGTGGTCGGCTGGGTGGCTATCACGGGGTCCTTCGATGTGTCGGCCCTGTACCTGTTCACCATCATTTTCTTCTGGACCCCGCCCCACTTCTGGGCCCTGTCTCTGCTGATACAAAAGGACTACGAGCGGGCCGGCGTGCCCATGCTCCCGGTGGTGGCGGGCAAGGAACGCACGGTACAGAGCATCTTCGGCTACACCATCGTGCTGGTGGCCCTCACTCTGGTGTTCACGGCGTCCTCCACTCTGGGGCCGGTCTACCTCGGAATGGCAGCGCTGCTGGGGGCCGTGTTGATGTGGATGGCCTGGCAGTTACGGCGGGAGCAGACAGCCCGGCGGGCGCGTCACCTTTACCTGTATTCGCTGCTCTACCTCGCGGTGCTGTTCGTAGCGATAATGGTCGACAGCGTAGTGGCATTCTGAGATACCGAATCGCCGGGAATATTGACCGCCCCCCCTCCTCAAATACGTTGACAGTGCCGACGGTGCTGTGATAACGTCCCCACCGCAAACAAGCACACCGCGCAAGCGGCTGTCGCTTTAGGGGAGTCCGAATATGGGGTTGTTGCCCTCGCGACGGGCAGGTCCCCCCCACCACGAAACCGGTAACCCTGAACGGTCCGTCCAGCGCCGAAACTGGTCACGAGCAGTGGTCTTTTTCGGTATCTTGGCGGCCCTTTTCTTGCTTGCCGTGGCCTGCAGCCAAGGAAAGCAGTCCACTTGGGAGGCCGTGGGGCCGGTCGCCGAAAAACAGCTCCTGCTGTTTAAGGTGCTGCTCTGGACCATGGTGGCAGTCTTCGTGCTGGTGGAGGGAGCCCTCCTTTACACTCTGATACGCTACCGGCGCCGTCCCGGGCAGGAACGACCTCCCCAGATCCACGGTCACACCGCGCTGGAAGTCATTTGGACCATCATCCCCACCATAGTGGTTCTGGGGTTGGGAATCTGGTCGGTGTTCACCCTCTTCGAGTTGGACGAACCGCCTACGGACGGCCCGGAGGTGCTCGACGTCGTCGTCACGGGCCACCAGTGGTACTTCGAGTTCGAATACCCGGACGCCGGCGGCGGGAAGAGGATAACCACCGCTAACGAGCTCCGCATCCCGGTTGACCGGCCCGTCCGCCTGGACTTGGAGAGCGACGACGTGCTCCACAGCTTCTGGGTGCCCAAGCTGGCCGGCAAAGTGGACGTGGTGCCCACCCGCACCAATCACCTTTGGTTCCAAGCCGATAGGGACAAGATCGACGAAGCGCTGCCAGCCACGTTCTACGGCCAATGCGCCGAGCTATGCGGCATCTCCCACGCCCTGATGCGGTTCCGGGTGATAGTCATGGACCAAGACGATTTCGACTCTTGGGTGGCCGACTACGGGCCCCCGGCGGCCGTCACCCCGCGGGCCCAGCAGGGGCAGCAGGTCTTCAACATCAACTGCGCCCTTTGCCATACCGTCAATGGCGCGGAAAACGAGGCGGTAGCCGAAACCAGGCTTACGCAGTTCCTGAGCGGGGGGGATATCGTCGCGGTGCCCGGTCCGAACTTGACCGACCTCCGGCACCGGATGACCCTGGGCGCCGGAATAACGGACCTTTCGGTGGAGAACCTCCGGGCCTGGATCAAGAACCCCGAGAGGTTGAAGCCCGGCAACTGGATGTACGACAAGGCAATCATGTACCAGGACGGCGGCGATGCCAATCTCAGCGATGATGACATCGATGCTGTGATTGAGTATCTGATGAACCTGCGCTAGACTATTCTCGGAAGGAAAGCTCCCCCCTGCGGAAGTGGGACGGACCGGCTTAGAAGAGCGATGGCCACACTAACTGACGTAATTGCCCGGCCTACCGGTTACTCCGGCATCTGGAGCTGGATAACGACCGTCGACCACAAGCGCATCGGCGTCTTGTACGGTACAACGGCGTTCATCTTCATGCTGTTCGCCGGAATAGAGGCGGGCGTCATCCGGGTACAACTGTCCCAGCCCGAGCTTGGCATCGTCAGTCCCGGCCGCTATAACGAAATGTTCACCATGCATGCCACCGTGATGATATTCATGGTGGTCATGCCCTTGTCGGCCAGCTTCTTCAACTTTGTCGTGCCCTTGGCAATCGGGGCCAGGGACGTCGCATTCCCCAGGCTGAACGCCCTGAGCTACTGGATTTTCCTGTTCGGCGGCATCCTGATGCACGTCAGCTTCGCCGTGGGCGAGGTGCCCGACGCCGGCTGGTTCTCCTACGCCAACCTGACGGAAAAGCCTTTCAGCCCCGATCGAGGCCTGGACTTCTGGTCCCTGAGCCTGCTGGTGCTGGGGGCCTCCTCAGTGGCTGCCGCCCTCAACTTCGTCGTCACCATCGTCAACCTCCGTGCGCCGGGCATGACACTCATGCGTATGCCGGTGTTCGTCTGGATGACTCTTATTACTTCCATCCTGCTGGTCCTGGCCTTCCCGGTAATTACCGTGGGCCTTATCGAACTCACGATGGACCGCAACTTCGGCACCCATTTCTTCGTCCCCTCGGAGGGCGGCGACCCCATATTGTGGCAACATCTTTTCTGGGTGTTCGGGCACCCCGAAGTCTACATTCTGATCTTGCCGCCCATGGGTATCGTCTCGGAAATACTACCGACCTTCTCGAGGAAGCCCTTGTTCGGGTACCCCTTCATCGTGTTCTCCGGCATCGTTATCGGCATGATGGGCTGGGCGGTGTGGAGTCACCACATGTTCACCGTGGGCCTCGGACCCGTGGCGAACTCGGTTTTCACCATCACGACCATGCTCATCGCGGTGCCCACCGGCGTCAAGATATTCAACTGGATGGGCACACTGTGGAAGGGGTCTATCGAATTCAGCACGGCCATGCTGTTTGCTCTGGGGTTCATCACCCTGTTCATTATCGGGGGGCTCAGCGGGGTTTCCCACGCCGTTTCGCCGTCGGACTTCCAGCAACAGGACACCTACTACGTCGTGGCCCACCTCCACTACGTGCTGTTTGGCGGTTCGATCTTCGGAATCTTCGCGGGAATCTACTACTGGTACCCCAAGATAACCGGGAAGATGCTGAGCGAATTCTGGGGTAAGATCACCTTCGCCCTGATGTTCATTGGCATGAACGTGACCTTCTTCCCCATGCACTACGCCGGCATGAACGGAATGCCGCGGCGTATCTTCACCTACGCCGAGGAATTTGGCTGGGGCAACCTGAACCTGTTGTCCACCTTCGGCTACTTCGTCCTTTTCATCAGCATCCTCACGTTCATGTACAGCCTCTGGCAAAGCCGGCGCTCTCGGCCAGTGAGCCACGACCCGTGGGACGCCCCGGGGCTGGAATGGAGCATCGCCTCCCCGCCCCCGCCTTATAACTTCGCGGAGATCCCGAGGGTCGAGGGACGGGACCATTACTGGATCTTGAAAGACCGAGCCCGTGAGGAAGGCAACCCCATCACCGGCCCGGAAGCTCCCGTTGATCCGGCTTCAATCCACATGCCCAGTCCGTCGTACTGGCCGATCATCACAGCCGCGGGAGTAGCCCTCATCGGCGGCGGGATAGTATCCCACTACGGAATCAGTTTCCTCGGCGGTGTCATAGCGTTCCTCGGCGTCATCGGGTGGGCCAACGAGCCTGCGGCCGCGCCCGAGGAAGGCCACGCCGGGGCACACCGCTAGGAGACTGTAGACGTTGGCCCACCCACCCGAATCGGCGCCCTTGGACCACCATTACACCACTACCGGTCTGAACCACCGGAAGATGCTGATGTGGGTGTTCCTGGGTTCGGATTGCCTGTTCTTCGCCTCACTGATCGCCACCTACATGGTCTACCGGGGACAGAGCCTGGTGGGGCCATACCCCAACGACATCATAGACGTCCCCATAACCACCATCAGCACCTTCGTCCTGCTGATGAGCAGCTTCGCCATGGTCCGGGCACTGGCGGCCACCAATGCCAACGACCAAGGGGGAATCAAGATCTGGTTGCTGGCGACGGCGTTGCTGGGATCGGTTTTCATCGGCTTCCAGATCTATGAGTTCAACGCCTTCAAGAACGAGGGATTGACGCTGGGCACGAACCTGTTCGGCGCTACCTTCTTCACCCTTACCGGGTTCCACGGAGCCCACGTCACCTTGGGAATCATCTGGCTGCTGGCCCTCTTCATCCTGTCGTACAAGGGCCGTCTCGGGCCCGCAACGGCGCTGGACGTGGAGCTTGCCGGCCTATACTGGCACTTCGTAGACATCGTCTGGATCGTGATATTCACTCTTCTCTACCTGATCGGCGGATTCGACGTGGGTCCTGCGCCCCCGGCCGGCTAGCCGGCCGGCTTATTGTCCCTGTGCCGTCAGGAGACCCCTAGGAGAACCTTCAATTGGCCACGACCCACGAAGAAGCTGAACACGATGTTCGCCACCCCACTATCAAGCAGTATGTGGCGATCGCGGCGATCCTTTTCGCCATCACCATCGTCGAATTCATCCTGATCTGGCCCACCGCCGGGATAGACGACGATCTGGGTCTGTCCAAGATCCCCCTGCTGATCTTCCTTTCGGCCATCAAGTTCGCCATCGTCATAATGTTCTACATGCACCTCAAGTTCGACCACCCGTTGTTCTGGAGAGTGTTCATCGCCGGGCTGGTGCTGGCGTTCATGGTGGGGTTGGCCCTCATGGGCCTTTTCACCGCCATTAAAGGAGACTCCAGGGCATACGCCGAAGAACGCGCCGTTCCGTTCGTTCACGAAGGGGAAGGGGAACACGTGGAGGCCCATCCGGCGCCCACCGCCGTACCCCAAGCGCCGCCGACCCCGATACCGACGCTTGCCCCATCGCCTTTTGAAACAGCGGTCCCCACGGCCGAGCCGGCCCCGGAAGACACGGCCCCGACGGAATCCGCCGCGCTTGGTCCGGGCACTCCGCTAGGCATAGGAGTGAACGGCGACGTCCTGGAATTTGATGCCTCGGCGATGTCCGGGGCGGCAGGAGAAACGTACACCGTCACCCTGACCAACACATCGACAGTCAACTCCCACAACTGGGTGTTGGTTCAAGCGGGGACCGGTGAAGACGTAGCCACCGATGGCGCCAACCACGCCGCCACCGACTGGGTCCCGCCCGGCGATTCCAGGGTATTCGCCAACACCCCTCTCATCGCCCCGGGCGGCACTGGTGAAATCACGTTCGTGGCCCCGGGTGCGGGTGCCTACCAGTTCGTCTGCACGTTCCCGGCCCACCAATTCACCATGACCGGGACCTTCACCGTCAACTAGACGCCCATGGCTCCCGGTCCATCCCGGAAGCATTCCCCAGTTCAGTCGGCCTGACAAACCCGGCCTCGCGTATTATCATTGGCTAGTGACCGGAAGGGAATTTTTGAGGCGCGCCAGGCGCTACGCCCGCAGAAACGAGTTGTACTTTGAGTTTGACCCCAGTTCCGGCAAAGGCAGCCACGGGCTGCTGATCGTTGGCAATCATCGCACCCACGTTCAACACGGAGAGATTCCCAGAGGCACATTCTTCTCCATGTTGCGAGACCTCAACATCGATTACCGTGAGTTCTGATTATGCGTTACGCTTTCCCGTGCGATATCGTTCCTGACGATTTAGAAGAAAGGGAAGCCTATGTTGTGACATTTCCCGACGTATACGGAGCCACTACCGGTGGCTGGTCGTGGAAAGAGTCCGTGGAATTGGCTGAAGATGTATTGGGCGTCGCCTTGGCGGCTTACGTCCGATTCCATCAGGATATCCCTGTCCCCAGTTCTCTCGAAGAAGGCCAGGTATTGATCCCAGTGCCGGTCATGGTGGCGGCCAAGTTGACGCTTTACACTTCCATGCGCGAACAAGGAATAACTAACGTCGAACTCGCCGACCGTTTGGGGCTCAGCGACGATGCGGTTAAGAAGCTGGTCAATCCAAGGCACCGCTCCCACTGTACCCAAATCGACAATGCCCTGCGGGCAGTTGGACGCCGCCTAATCGTCGAAGACCAGCCAGGCGTCCCGCCGAAGCCTCGTCGAGCTTCCAAGCGGTCAGAAAGTGTGTTTCCCGTCGGAGCCGAGGCGTAAGCCGCGGACCCGCACCACTGCGTCCAGATTGAGCTTCCCGTAGATGTGAGGGTATTCTTCACCGGAGCGACTGGCCTCATACTCGACCCGCGCGCCCAGTTTCTCCACGTCCACGTCGACTACCTGCAGGTCCCTGCGGCCCTGATACAACCTTTCCGCCACTCGCAGCAACTGCGCCTCGTCGATGGAGCAGTGTATGAACCCCTCCTCTGCCAGGCTCGGGGCCTCGTATTCGCCCAAGGGTTGCGCCGCCTGCCAGGCTTCCTGACTGGTCAGATGATAGATGATCGCCATATTGCCGTCCCTCGTTCTTGCTACGGTCTCGCCGGGGACACTTGACCGGAGATACTTGAATTGTAACCCCTAACCACCGGGTGTTAGGATGTTAGCCGTGACTCGATCCTAGGGGGCCGATATGCAGGGCGAAATCCACGAAGGGCCGGGGCTTAAATACCTGACGGTCCTGCCCGACGGTTACGATCCGGAGGCAGCCTACCCTGTGGTGATCATGCTCCACGGGTTCGGGGCCAACATGCATGACCTGGCGGGCCTGGCCCCCGCAATCAATTCCACCGGGTACGTATACGCGTGCCCCAACGCGCCAATCCCGTTCAACCTGGGGCAGGGCCATGCCGGGTTCGGGTGGATGACCCCTCGGGGCGGGTCGACCCCCGACGAGGTAGCCAACTCCGAGAAGTTATTGGACGACTTCTTCCAAGAGGTCCTGGAGAAATTCAGAGTGGGGCCGGGCAAGGCGTTGCTCTTGGGCTTCTCCCAAGGCGGTGGGATGACCTACCGGTGCGGTCTCGGCCGGCCTGAAACGTTCGCGGGACTGGCGGCCCTGAGCGCCACCCTGCCCGGAGCCGACGAGTTGGACCCTCGTCTGCCGGCAGACCGGTCCCAGCCCATCTTCGTCGCCCACGGCAGGCACGACCAAATGATCGCCGAGTCCACCGCATACGCGGCGAAGGACTACCTGGAAACGGCCGGATACAGCCCCGAGCTCCACGTCTACGACATGGGGCACGAAATCAGCGGAGAGTTGCTGGGGGACCTGGTCCCGTGGATAGCTTCGGTACTGCCACCGCGGGCGGTAGAATAAGCAGGCCACATCACTTATTACGAAAGGTGACAAGGTGAAGGGGAAATACATCTTTACCGACTATTTTGAGGAGGCAATGGCCCAGGCCGTTTACGAGGAACTGGATGACGGCACTTTTGCTGGGCACATCCCTCCGTGCGATGGGCTATTCGCGTTTGGGACAACTGGCCCCGAATGTCGGGAAGAACTGAGGGCTACGCTGGAGGACTGGACTCTGGTGGGCATCAGGCACCGCCATGACCTCCCCGTGATTGCAGGAATCGACCTGAACCTGAGCTTGGAAGCGGTTTGTGAACCGGTGGAATCCTTGTAGCCGTCGGGATTTCATCCGGTGTCTCAGAATATTGGGGTTCGACGGGCCATTCCCAGGCAGGCGGCATCAATATATGGTCTATCAAGGACGCCGCCTGACCATTCCGTCGAACACCGAATATCCCGTTGCCCAGTTACGGTATATGCTGCGGCAAGCATCGAGGCGAATCGGACGCGAGATTACCACGGAGGAATGGAACTCCCTCGCCTAGTCCTCCACCCACGACATAATGCGGGCCACGGTAATCTCGATGAGGACCAGCCGCGACTCGGCCAGCAATTCCTCGGCGTAAGCGGGTCCGCGCTCCGGGCCATCGTACTTTACACAAAGGCGATTGACCATAGACTCCACGCCGGCGCTGGTCACCGATGCTTGGCCCTCCACGACCACGTATGCGAAGGGGCGCTCCGAGGTGGCCACCGACAACGCCACGTCCGGATTGTTCCGGATGTTGCGAATTTTGACCGCCTGGGCGTCAGCTATTACCCATGCCTTGTCGCCATCCCAGAGGAACCAGACCGGGGCTACGTGAGGCGTTCCCGCCGCACGTACCGTCACTAAATGACCAATTCGAGGCTCGCCCAAAAAGGACCCAATCTCGTCTTGCGTAAACACGGTCACAGCGGTCGACTCCTTCTTCAAGTGCGGCGCCCCAATATAGCACAACACGTAACCACGCTCTTGGCGCTGCTCCCCGTTCTCGTCCTGGCCACCGCCTGCGGGGCGGCGACACCGACCCACTCGCCCGCCCCGGCCCCGACGCCGACCAGCTTGCCCACCGCTACGCCTTCACCGCTGGTGCTGTTGCCCCAAGACGAAGCTCCCCACGACGAGCCTGTAGAATGGTGGTACTTCAACGGGCTGCTCACCGACGGAGCGGGCAACGAATACAGCTACCATTTCGTCACCTTTCAAGGCCCGGGCCCCGCCAACGCCGTCCCCCACCTGATGCACGCCAGCCTGGGCGACCACCACCGCAGAGAGCATTTCGCGGCCGAAACGCCGACCCTTTCACCAGTCGCCGAAGACGCCGTCGGCGTTGACGTCGAGGCCGGCGGCTGGACGATGCGGGGCGACGGCGCCGCCTACCAACTCCGCTTCAGTCTGGGCGGGCGCGCCGTCGAAATCGAGGCTGTCCCCCAACGGGAGCCGGTGCTGCACGGCGGCACGGGCCTGATAAGCCTCGGACCGGTTGGGGACACCTACTACTATTCCCGGACTCGCCTGGAGACCGCCGGTTACATCGAGGACCAAGATGGACGTCGGACGGTCAGCGGCACGAGCTGGATGGACCACCAATGGGGCGCCGTCTCCGGCCGCGCCGTAGGCTGGGACTGGCTGAGCCTGCACCTCGACAACGGGGCAGACCTCATGGCAGTCGTCGTACGGGACCCCGGCGCCCGCCAATTATTCGCAAACTACGGCACTTACGTCGGGCCGGGTGGGGATGCAATCCACCTGGACGGCGAAGACGTTTCCATTACGCCAACGGGCTCCTGGACCAGCCCCACCACCGGCATCACCTACCCGATGGGCTGGAAGCTCGAAATCCCGCCGCTGGACCTGAGCATCGAGGCAGTACCCGTACTGGAACAAGCGGAGTTCGCCGTCAGCGAATTCATTGCGGCAGCCTATTGGGAGGGCGCGGTCAAAGCGTCGGGAACACTGGCCGGTTCGCCCATAACCGGCGCGGGATTCATGGAACTGGTAGGCTACGACCCGGAACAACTGGAGACGCCGGAAACGCCGCCGGCTCGTGAATAGTTGCCGCCTCGGCGAAAGAGAGATAGTCATGCTGATGGATGATATAAAACTGTGGGTCGTCGACGGCTCGAACGGCGCCGTCCCCGTGGCGGCAGCAGACCGGATGGAATCCGAGCGTCTGCTGGAAGAAACGCTGGTCGACAACCCGGACTTGCTCATGCCCGGACTGACAATCGTAGGACGCCAGGCGCCCACCGACGGGGGCCCGCTGGACCTTCTCGGCGTGGACGAGGACGGCCGGCTCGTGGTATTCGAACTGAAGCGCGGCAGTTTGACCCGTGAAGCCGTTGCCCAAATCATCGACTACGCTTCCGGACTTGATTCCATGGCCGACGGAGACCTAGCCCAATTTATCATCGACAAGTCAGGACAGCATGGTGTGCCAAAGAGAGACGATTTAGAAGGATGGTATGAATCGAGTTGGGAAGGACAGGGCTTGAGGGCGCTGCGTCCGGTTCGTATGTTTCTCGTGGGTCTGGGCGTCGATGAACGTACCATCCGCATGGTGCATTTCTTGGCCGAGAGAGGCGTCGACATATCTCTCCTGACCTTTCACGGATATACCCATGACGGCAAGACCCTGCTGGCCCGGCAAGTGCGGGTTGAACCTGAGTCGAGCCCCGGTTCCAGCTCCAGAACCTCAAGGTCGCGACCTCGCCAGCGGGAATTGATTGAGGGAATCGAAAACCGCATCGAACAACAGGTGGACCAATGGGAGGAGGGCTGTCGCGTGTGGAATGCTGCCCGCCAAATGCTCCGGGAGAACTTGGCTAACCCTCGCGAAAGGGCATCCAGGGCCGATACGGATTGGGCTAGATATCGCATCAATTTCTCCCTTCGGCTGCGAGGAAGAAGGCACTATGCCGGGGTCCAACTCAGCCCATGGAACCAAAGCGTAGAAATAATTTTCTTTCGGGCTGCCGTCCAACTTTGCCTTGAGGAATTCACAAAACTGCGGAAGGAGATTCCGTACTTCACTTACCCCGAAGACGACCCCGCTAAAGAAGAAGGCGCCATAGAGGTTAAGTTCGTAATGAAATCAATGATCGATTGGGAGGCCCACAAAGAAAAGCTGGCTTCCGCAGCCCGGTCCGTTTACCAGGCGACCGAGGCGCAGCTTCGGAGCGACGACCCGGATGACTGCTGACAACCTGCGCACTCCCCTGTACGACACTCATCTTGCCCTCGGCGCCCGTATCGTGCCCTTCGGCGGCTGGGACATGCCGGTGCAGTACCCCGGCGGTATTCTGGCCGAGGTCAACTCGGTACGGACCGCTTCGGGCATGTTCGACGTTTCACACATGGGCCGCGTTTACATTTCAGGTCCGGGCTCCGCCGGATTCCTGGACTGGGTATTGACCGGCTCGGCGGCGACGCTGCGCGTGGGGCGTGCCCGCTACTGCCTCATCTGCAACGAGCGGGGCGGCGTGATCGACGACACTATCTTCTACCGCTTGGCCGACGACCGCTTCCTGCTCATCCCCAACGCCGGCAACCGCGAAACGGTGGTGGCCTGGCTGCAACGCTGGATCGACGAGAAGTTCCCGGGCGCATGCACCCTGGACGACCAGACCGCGCAGACCGCCCTGATCGCCGTCCAAGGCCCGGCAGCGCCGTCCGTCCTGGACCGGTTGTGCGAGAACCCGGTCTCCGGGGTGCGTCCCTTCGCTTGGACTGCAGCCCGGTTGGCAGGCGCGGACGCGCTCTTGGGGCGCACCGGCTACACCGGCGAAGACGGCTTCGAGATTCTCTGTAACAGCGACGACGCCGTGAACGTCTGGACCGCCCTGCAGCAAACCGGAGTCACCCCCTGCGGCCTCGGCGCGCGGGACGTGCTTCGCCTGGAAGCGGGCCTGCCCCTGCACGGTCACGAAATCGACGAGGACACGACCCCCATCGAAGCGGGGCTTCACCGCTTCGTCCGGTTTGACAAAGGATACGTCGGCTCCGGGGTACTGCTTCGGCAACGCGACGAGGGCACGGAGCGGACGCTGGTGGGGCTGCAATTGCCCGGACGGTCGGCCCCCCGAGCGGGCTACACGCTGGCGCACGAAGGGGTCCCGGCGGGGAGCGTTACCAGCGGCAGCTACTCGCCCACGCTTGACACCAGCATCGGCATGGGCTACGTTTTTGTGCGGTACGCCGAGCCGGGCACGTTGCTCGACCTGGACATCCGCGGACGCACCGCTACAGTAGAGGTGGTGCCACTTCCCTTCTACAAGCGCCCCGTTTCAACTCCTTGAAGGAGGCCCGACCCCCGTGAGTCCCGACGACCGGAACTACACTCGCGAACACGAGTGGATAATGATTGAAGACGCCGCCAGCAAGCGCGGCCTGGCCGGAATCACCCACTACGCCCAAGAGCAGTTGGGAGACATTGTTTACTTGGAGTTGCCCAAGGTGGGCGACACCGTGTCCCACTTGGGCAAAATGGGGGAGGTCGAGTCGGTTAAGGCGGTCTCGGACCTATACTCCCCGGTGAACGGCGAGGTCATCGAGGTCAACCCGGAGCTGGTCCGGCGCCCCGAATTGGTCAACGAGGACCCCTTCGGCGTGGGATGGCTGGTCCGCGTCACTCTGGCAAACGTCGACGAGGTCAACGGCTTGATGTCGGCCAGCGAATACGACGCTTACACCGCCGGCCTCTCATGACGGTTCCCCGGACGACGCCGGCTGCTCCCGGCAGCAACGGGCGCTTCCAGTCCCACTACATTCCCAACACCGTCGATGAGCAGGCCGCGATGTTGGCAACCCTCGGCCTTGCCTCTATCGACCAGCTTTTCGACGACATTCCGGCCGAGTTCCGTAACCCCTCTCTGGGCTTGCCGCCGCCGCTCTCCGAGTTGGAAATCCAACGAGAGTTGGGGGCCTTGGCCGCCCAAAACCGCCCTTTGGGCAGCGGCCCATCGTTCTTGGGCGCGGGGTGTTACCACCATTTCATCCCGGCCATCGTGAAGGCCCTGATGACCCGCGGCGAGTTTCTGACCGCCTACACTCCCTACCAGGCCGAGGCCAGCCAAGGGACGCTTCAGGTCATATACGAGTTTCAGACGCTGGTCTGCAACCTGTTCGATATGGACGTTGGCAACGCCGGGATGTACGACGGAGCCACCAGCCTGGCCGAGGCGGCGCTCATGGCCTGCCGGGTGACCCGCCGCAACAAGGTGATTGTGCTGGACACGGTGTCACCGGCGTACAACGAGGTCATTCACACCTACTGCCGCCCCCAGAACATCGAAGTGCTTACCGCCCCGGCCGAATCGTTCGACATCGACGATGAGTCAGCGTGCGTCGTGGTGCAGTACCCTAACTTCTTCGGCTATATCGAAGACTTGGCGGAGCTGATGGACACCGCCCATTCCCACGGAGCGTTGGGTGTGGTCTCCTGCGACCCCATCGCGGTGGGCATGTTTCAACCACCGGGACACTTCGGGGCCGACATCGTAACCGGCGAGGGCCAGCCCCTGGGCATTCCGGCCAGCTTCGGCGGGCCGTACCTCGGACTCTTCGCGACCAAACAGGAATTCATACGCCAGATGCCCAGCCGCTTGTCCGGGCGGACCGTTGACCGCAACGGCGAGACCGGGTACGTGTTGACTCTCCAGACGCGGGAACAGCACATCCGTCGGGAGCGGGCCACCTCCAACATCTGCACCAACGAGGCCCTCTACGCACTGGCTGCCACGATATATCTGGCCGCCTTGGGCAAGAGCGGCCTGAAGCAGGTGGCAGAGCTGTGCTACCACAAAGCGCACTATGCCGCATCTGAGATTGCGGGCCTCCCCGGCTATTCCCTGCCGTCGCCGGCGACCTTCTTCCAGGAATTCGTGGTCCAGTGCCCGCTGCCCGCGCCGGAGATAAACCGGAGGCTGATGGAGCGAAATATCCTGGGCGGGTTGGACGTCGGGGGCCAGTGGCCCCACGGCATGCTGCTGTGCGTCACGGAGATGAACACCAAGGCCGAAATCGATGCCCTCGCCGCCGCCCTCGCGGAGGTGTGCTGATGCGACAAGGCGGCAATCGGGCGACTTCTCAACTGCTGATGGAGCGCAGCGTACCGGGCCGGGTCGGGTGCGTGTTGCCCGGCTTGGACGTGCCCGCGCAGCCGCTCCCCGACGCCGCTTTGCTGCGCGACGACCTGGAGCTTCCGGAGATTTCCGAGCCGGAGGTCGTCCAGTACTTCACGGGACTCAGCCAACGCAACTTCTCCATCGACACCCATTTCTACCCTCTGGGCAGTTGTACCATGAAGTACAACCCCAAAATCAACGACGAGACCGCCTTCCTGCCGGGCTTTGCGGGAATCCACCCGCTGCAGCCCGCCGCGCAGTCGCAAGGCGCTCTGGAATTGCTGTACCGGCTGCAGGAGTTCTTGGGCGAGATCACCGGCCTCCCTGCCGTCAGCCTGGCCACACTGGCCGGCGCCCACGGCGAGCTGGCGGGCATGTTGATGGTCCGGGCGCATCACCAAGCCAACGGCGACACCGGCCGGGTGAAAGTGGCGATTCCCGACAGCGCCCACGGCACCAACCCGGCCTCGGCCGCCATGGCGGGATTCGAAGTCGTCGAGATGCGCTCCAACCGCGACGGCAACCTTGACCTGGACGCGGTGCGCGAGATCGCGGGACCCGACTTGGCGGGCGTGATGATTACCCTGCCCAGCACCCTGGGCCTGTTCAACCCCAACATCATGGAAGTTTGCCGCATTGTCCACGAGGCCGGCGGGCTGGTCTACGGCGACGGCGCCAACATGAACGCGCTGTTGGGCCGGGTGAAGCTGGGCGACTTGGGCTTTGACGTGGCCCACCTGAACCTGCACAAGACCTTCAGCACGCCCCACGGCGGCGGCGGCCCCGGTGCGGGGCCGGTCTGCGCCAGCGAGACTCTTGCGCCGTACTTGGCCGCGCCGGTGGTGGCGCTGGGCGAAGGCGGCTACAACCTGGCCGCGCCGGAGAACAGCATCGGCAAGCTGGCCGGCTTCCACGGCAACTTCGGCGTGCTGGTGCGGGCCTACACCTATATCCGGACGCTGGGCGCGGACGGCATCAGGTCCATCAGCGGCAACGCGGTCCTGAACGCCAACTACATGATGGAAGCGCTGAAGAGCGTCTACCGCCTGCCCTATGACCGCACCTGTATGCATGAGGCGGTGTTCTCCGCCGACTGGCAAAAAGCCCGCGGCGCCGGGGGCCTGGAGATCGCCAAACGCCTGCTGGACTATGGCTTCCACGCCCCTACGATGTACTTCCCGCTGATCGTCCCCGAATGCCTGATGATCGAACCGACGGAGTCCGAGACCCGAGAGACCATCGACCGTTTCGTGGAGGCCCTGATCGCCATTGACCGGGAGGTCACCGAAGACCCCGACCTCGTAAAGAACGCCCCCCACACGACCCCGGTGGCCCGCCTGGACGAAGCCCGAGCCGCCCGCCAACCGGACCTGCGGTGGAGGCGGGAGGGTTAGGGGATTAAGCCGTATTGACTGCCAAGTCCTGTCCTACACGGGTCAAAAACTCGCTCTGCCCTTCTGTATCGTCCCAAGAGTAGCTGCTGTAAGATGACTTTTCCCCGGCGGCTGCCAGCAGCTTGGCAGCTGGTTCCTGAACCCAGTCTTCTCTTCCAAAACCGTAGACCATCCTAATGGCGATTTCACTGCCGTTGTCAACAGACCAGGCGAGGTCATTAGCAACAGCAATCGTCTTATCTGCCTTGTCTAGCGGCTTCGTTACGTCCAGGTCCACAGCCAATATGTAGACTATTTTGCCGGAATCTTCCTTGCTTCCCTCGAAAGGAGGATGAGTAGCGGTGTAGCTCAAGTCGACCCAGTGCGACCTGTTGGTTAAGCCGCGAACAGTATGCTGCGGCACTATTGCGTGGCTGAACCCCTCTTGAACCAGCCTGTTCGTTAACTCACGTGCCGTTCTTCCGACTTTTCGCGCTGCGTTGGCTCTCCGCGGAGTTGGGGAAGAAGTCGGAATCAATACCGGGACCAACGCAATTACCCGGCCCAATTCCATCAGCCAATACCGCAATCCTTCTTCAGTGGTTTCTACGTTGACTAACCCCGTTTCAAGGTCTTTTTTCAGGGCGGAATCGGAAAGCAGCCGCTGTACCGCCTCCCGGTCCTGCCTAGTTGGCCCATTCCGCCTCGATTCGAATAGCAACCCCGAAATGTGGCCACCGTCATGAATTACAATGTGTCCGTCGCTCTCGGCAACGTACACAGAGATGACATCCCCACTAGGCTCCAGTAGCGGCAGCGTCACCTGACAAACTTCGTCGCCTGTGACCATTGGGTGTAATGACACTCCCATCCACTCAGAAAATTGCCGGTCGATCACTTTTTTCAAATACTCGGGATTCATCGTTAGCCTCCGGACAGCCTCCTTTGCTGCTCAACAGGGTCGCCAACGAGATTGATTTCCGCTGCAAACATCGTAACGGCATCGCGTAGCGAAATTGATTCAGGCACGTTCCAATTGTATACCCTCGTTCTAGCGCTCCTGCTATCAATGACGCTGAACACCGTCGTAGGAAAGTGAATATGAGGCCCAGAGAAAAGTGGGCCATTGTCAGGTTCTTGATGAGGGCCGCCTATATGTGCACGCCGCAACAATCTATCTCCGTGCCAAAGTCTGATAATGATTGCGCCTTTGAGTTCCTGATATGCTCGTACAAGAAAGCTCCCTTCTCTTTCTATCTCGTCGTTTGGCTCGGCAAGGCGCAATTCAGATTCGTAACCATCAGCAAATTCGGTGGAATGGGGTAGTTGATGGAGCACTCCCCATCTCTTTTCAGCCGCGACCGCTCGCTCGACGGCCGTTTGCGTCTCCTCTCCGCTTCTCCAATGATTTTGTCGCTGAACCACAATCACACTGTCAAAGGACGCTGTTCAGGCTAACAGCACTACCCCCTGCCCGCGTTCCGCTCCTCCTCCAACACTGCGTTCAGCGCTTCCTCGTCAACACGGACCTCGACCCCGGAGCGTTCCTCCTGTAGCAGCATGGCCACCCGGGAATCGCGTCCGCCCCAACCTCGGTTGAGTGCTTCCGTCATCTCTTGAAGCGTTAGCTGGGCTAAGCGCATGGGGACGTCGTACTCGCGGCCCACGCCGACGGCCAGGTCGACGTCTTTGCGGGCGAGGCGAAGGGCGAAGTCGGGCGGGTCGAACTTGCCGGGGAGCAGGTGTTCCGCCAAGCCCTCGAAGACCCCCCGGCGTCCCACCGCTCCTTTCCGCACCGCCTGCCACAACGCCAGCGGCTCCACGCCGGCCTTCACGCCCATGGTGAACACCTCCGCCAGCGCCGCCTGCACGATGTACCCGGTGCAGTTGTGGACCAGCTTGGCGATGGCTCCGCAGCCGATGGGCCCCACGTAGTAGGCCTTGTCGCCGATGCTGTCGAGCACCGGCTTGCAACGGTCGAAGACCTCCTTGTCGCCGCCGACCCAGATGGCCAGGTTACGAGTGCGCGCTCCGCTGGGACCACCGCTCACGGGAGCGTCCAGCACGTGTATGCCCCTGGCTGCCGCCTGTTCGTGTATATGGCGGATAAGGCTTGGAGTGCTGGTGCTGAGATCGAAGTAGACCTTGTTCTCGCTGAGACCCTCCAGGATCCCGTCCTCGCCCAGCCCAACAGCCTCCACCTCCGTGGGGCCGGGCAACGAGGTGAAGACGATCTCCGAGGCCTCGGCGACCTGCCGGGGGGAGTCCGCCCACTCCGCTCCGGCCTCCAAATGTTGGGTGGCCGCCTCGCGCCGAATGTCGTGGACGACCATCTCGTTGCCGCCCTGCAAGCAGTTGTAGGCCATGCTGGCCCCCATCGTGCCCAGTCCGATAAATCCAACTTTCATGTCAGCCTCCTCGTGCTGTTGGAGTTTGGCATATATCATATCGTAGGCAGGTTAAAGGCGGGGGTTCGGGTTGGAGGTGGGCGCCTGTATAGTGCTACTATGAACTCGAACGAACTTCGCCGATGGCTCCACGCGCGGGGTTGCACCTTCCACTCACACCGAGGGGGCGGCAGCCACGTGACGGTCCGGCTGGGTAACCGAACGACGCAATTGCCGATGCACGGCAGCAAGGAACTAGGTCGAGGGCTAGTCGCCAAAATCAAGAAAGACTTGAGGTTGGAATGATGCTTGCCTATCCAGTACACCTTGAACCGGACGATAATGACACTTTCTTAGTCACTTCGGTGGACTTTCCAGAGCTCACCACCTTCGGGGATGACCGGGAAGAGGCTATCGCCCGTGCCGTCGACGCCCTTGAGGAGGCCATCGCCGCCCGTATGTATGACGGCAAGGACATTCCCGTGCCGTCGCAAGGCGAGGACTATGCTGTGCTCCCGACACTCATCGAGGCCAAAACGATATTGTACCGGAGAATGAGGGAACAGGGCATCGGTAAGCCAGAACTGGCTCGTAGTCTCGGCTGGCTTTTGACTCGGGTAGACCGGGTGGTGGACATCAATCACCGTTCGCGGCTAGACGATATAGACGCCGCACTGAGGGCAGTAGGCTGTCAACTGTACGTGAGCGCGTCGGCCCGCCCTTGATAACCCTTCACGTTATACAGACTACGGAGAATAGATGCTGGAACAGCAGGAACGGCTGTGGGAATTCGACGCCGTGGCGCCGGGGCAGGCGGGTGCTTCGACTTTAGTCGACATCACTGCTGAAAACATCGCGGAGTACGCCCGGGTATCGTTGAACGACCACCCCCGCTACCGGGCCGACAGCGGCCAAAGCGTCGCCATGCCCACCATGGTCCTCAGCTATGCCCCATTGCTCCGGGACGAAATAGCGGATGCCAACGGGTTCGTGGCCTTGGAGCAGTCAAAGGCAGCCCGCCGCCAGACGCCCTTCGCCAAATGCGAAATCCGCTGGGAGCGTCCGGTAAAGGCCGGCGACTCCATCACCGGGACCCGCCGCGTCCTGGAGAAGTACGAAAGGCGGGGCAGCAAGTTCGTCACATTCCGTGTGGTAGCGTCAAACCAGGAAGGGCAGCGCGTCGCGTCCTACGACTACACCTGCATCTTCGAGTACGCCAAGGGCCAGCGGGAGACACCCGAGACCGCGGGTTCGGCCTCCCCTGCCCCGGGAGGACCGGCGCATCAAGCCGCTGCCGAACCCGCTTCGCCCCGGTTGCTGGACTACTCGACCGCCGCCGAGGGGTTGCAAATTCCGGTACTGTCCATCACCGAGAGCCAAGAAATCATGAACCGCAAGAACGGCTTCCGGTTGGCCGGGCGGGCCAATGAGAGCAACATCCATACCGACGAAGAGTTCGCCAGGCAGAATATCTTTGGCGGCACGGTGAACTCCGGCCCGGCCACGATGTCCTACGTCGACCAGATGTTGCAGCTTTCCTTCCCGGCGGAGGCCTTCTACAACGGCGGGAGGCTGCTGATGCGGGCGATAACCCCCTTCCGCAGCGGCGACACGGTCGCGTTCCAAGGAGAAATCACCGGCAAACGGGAGGAAGGCGGCCCGGGCATCGTGGAGTGCCGCGTCCGTGGCGTCAACCAGCGCGGTGACCTGGTGTGCCTGGCCGACGCCTCGCTGGTGCTTCCTCGCTGATACCCGTAGGGGCGATTCGTGGATCGCCCCTACGGCCGAATTGGCCGCCGGTCCGTCCGGCCTAGCCCCGAACTATCCCGTAAACCCGCTGGGGGGTCACCAGCACGATTACGGCGTCCTGCTCGACCATCGCCACATCGTACTCTTCCCAATCGGGGTGGTCTTTGTCGCCACAGGCGCGGAAGACCTCGCGCAGTTCGACCCGCATCGTTTCGGCGTCGGTGTTGTGGTAGTCCATGAGCGTGGACGTGCCTTCGACGGAGGCGCAGCTGCGCCAGTCCTCGCTGACGGCCATGACGGTGCACCGGTTGTCGCGGCGCAGGTTGCCCACCTTGACCGAGTTGCCCCGCACGATGACGAAGGCCGCCTTGCCCTGATACGCGCCGCAGACCACGATGCTGCCGTGGCCCGCGCCGTTGCGCCGGTAGGTGGTGATGACCCCCCGATGGTTGCTCTTGACGAAATTCTCGTAGTCCTGAAATTCCATTTCGATACCTCCGGGCCGTGGCCCGCAATGATTAACTCAACTGGTATAACATACCCGTCGTTCCTGCGGAACCGCCAGCTGGAACTGAGAGGAAAGAGCGATGCAATACAAAGAGCTGGGCAGCACCGGCGTTATGATACCCGAAATCGGCCTGGGCACGTGGAAATACCGTGGCGGACCCAAGCCGCTGCAGCGCGGCATCGAGTTGGGGGCCAACTTCATTGACACCGCCGAGATGTACCGCACCGAGGACGCGGTAGGGGAGGCGGTCCGGGGTATCCGCGACCGGGTGTTCGTGGCGACGAAGGTGTTGGCCAGTAATCTCCGCTACGACGACGTGATGCGGGCCGCCGAGAAAAGCCTGCGCCTGCTGGACGACGACGTCATAGACCTCTACCAGATTCACTGGCCCAACCGGTCGGTCCCAATCGCCGAAACCATGCGGGCCATGGAGGAATTGGTGGCGCGGGGGATGGTCAGGTATATCGGGGTGAGTAACTTTTCGTTGGATGGGCTGCGGGAAGCGCAGGGGGTGATGACCAACAATCCCATCGTTTCCAACCAAGTGCTGTATAACCTCAAGCGCCGTCACATCGAGCGGGACTTGGTGCCGTACTGCCTGGACAACCGGATAACGGTCATCGCCTATACACCGCTGTCCGACGGGACGCTTGCCAAGGACGACGGGGCCGGGAAACCGCGCCTGTTGCCGGGCCGGAAGCCGTCGGTATTGCAGAACATCGCCAAGGAATTGAACAAGACGCCGGCGCAGGTGGCCCTGAACTGGTGCGTCTCCCGCCCCTGCGTGGTAGCCATTCCCAAGACCAACAGCGTGGCCCGCACCGAGGAAAACTGCGCCGCCTCCGGGTGGCGGCTGACCCCGGAGCAACTCAAAAGGCTGGAGGAGGGGTATCCAGCGTAACCGGGTTGACAAAATTTCTCTCCCTGACTACGGTTAGGCCGAAGAAATACCACAGCCGGATGCTTGGGGGTTGGGAGGCTGGGACGTGGATAGGCTGTGACTTGGGGGGCCGCCAATGGCTGCTGAAAGCTCCTTACCTGCCGCCGCAACCAACGGAACGAGCTATGCAAACCAGCCCTTCATAAAAGTCGATTCGGTCTGGAAAGTGTTCGGCAAGGACCCGGAGAAAGTCCTCGACCCCCAGTACGCCGACAAGGACAAAGCCTACTTCCAGGCTGAATTCGGCAACGTCATCGGTCTTCAGGACGTTTCCTTCGAAGTCAACCAAGGGGAAACGTTTGTCATCATGGGTCTCTCGGGCAGCGGCAAGTCCACGATGGTGCGCTGCCTGATCCGCTTGATCGAGCCCACCGCCGGCGAGATCGTCATTGACGGCGAAAACGTCACCGCAATGTCCGAGAAGCAGCTCATCGCCTTCCGACGCAATAAGATTGCGATGGTCTTCCAGCACTACGGCCTGATGCCGCACCGCAACGTGCTGGACAACGCCTCATGGGGGTTGGAAGTCCAGGGCGTTGGCCAAGAGGAACGCTACGCCCGCGCCCGTGAGATATTGGAAATGGTCGGGCTGGGGGGTTGGGAGATGTCCTTCCCTCGCCAGCTTTCCGGCGGCATGCAACAACGGGTGGGCTTGTCCCGCGCCTTGGCGGTGGAAACCGAAATTATGCTGATGGACGAACCATTCAGCGGCTTGGACCCGTTGATCCGCCGCCAGATGCAGGACGAATTGTTGCGCCTGCAAAGCGAACTCCAAAAGACTATCGTCTTCATCACCCACGACCTCAACGAAGCACTGAAGCTGGGCGACCGCATCGCCATCATGCAGAACGGCCGCGTGGCCCAAATCGGCTCGCCTGAGGACATAGTGCTCCGGCCCGAGGACGAATACGTCGGAGACTTCACTCAGGACGTTCGGCTGGAAACGGTCCTGACCGCCAGCAAGGTGATGGTGACCCCCAAAGCCACTGTCATGGAGCACCAAGGCCCGCGCGCCGCGCTGCACACCATTGCCGCCAGCGACGGCGACGCCGCTTGGATAGTTGACCGCAGGGAACGCTACAAGGGAATGCTGTCCATAACCAACGCGGAACGCGCCTTGCGGGCCGGAGTCGCCAGGCTCGACCAGCGTTTGGGCTACGTCGACCACGACCACCCCGCAATAACGCCCTCCACCACTTTCGACGAGCTTATCCCGTTGGCCTTGGGCAGCGATTACCCATTACCGGTAGTCGGCAGCGACAACGAACTGGTCGGCGAAGTGCACCGCAGCGCCTTGGCCGAAGCCATCGCCGAGACATCTTACGCCGACCCGGACTTCGAGGCGAACGCGGCAGCCAACGCGGCCCTGGCTGCGGAAGCCGCCGAGGACAACGGCCTCTGAGTCACTCTTTAGTCCCAAGACCTTTGTGGACGGTGTCCACCCTAAAGGAAGAAGCGACCCAGAAGTTTCCACCCTCGCATTACACCGGTTGCGTCGCCGCTCTTGGCCGTTTCCGTGCGCGAATCGCACTGTTGGAGGCATGTTGGCTACGATAACGGACCCCGAACCGGAATTCGAGACAGAAGAAAGCAGCGAGGCAGCGGGGCCGAAAGCGTCTTGGGGGATTCGCTCGCTGACCGCCGTCCCGGGCAGGTACCGGTGGCTGGCCGGACTAGTCGTTGTCGCGGTTGTACTGGTTGTCTGCTTGGTGGGGTGGGAATCCGGCATGGATTTTCCGAGCAAGGTGAACCAGGTTCAAGACGATGGCTCCGATAAGAACATAGAAATAAACCGTATCATATCCGGCCACATCAAGGACGCCACGACCTGGTTGGTGGGCAACTGGGGCGGAATGTTCGACGGCATAGACAAAGCCATTACCGTAACGATGGTGCAGTTGGAAGACGGCTTGAAGTGGATTCCGTGGCCAGTGACCATGGCCGCGGTGGCCGTAGTGGCTTTGATCATGGCTGGCTGGCGGTTGGCCCTGCTGGTGGTTGTTAGCTTCGTGTTTATTGGCTTTATGAATCGATGGGATAGCGCGTTGGAAACCATCGCGATTATCATTTTCTCCGTGGTCCTTTCTGTGGTGATCGCTTTGCCGCTTGGTATCACCGGCGCCAGGTCCAACCGTGCCGACGGGATACTGAGACCTATACTGGACGGAATGCAAACGATGCCCAGCTACGTATACTTAGTGCCGGGTATCCTCTTTTTCGGACTGGGCTATACTCCGGCGGTCATTGCGACCGTTATCTACGCGGTGCCCCCGGCCATCCGGCTGACCAACTTGGGAATCCGCCAGGTGACCCCGGAAACCGTTGAGGCCGCTCGGTCGTTCGGAGCTTCACCCTTCCAGGTGCTGGCCAAAGTCCAAATTCCAATGGCTCTGCCGACGATCATGGCAGGTATTAATCAGACCACGATGCTCGCCTTGTCGATGGTGGTCATTGCATCTCTTGTCGGTGCCAGCGGGCTGGGTGAGGACGTATTCAGGGCGCTTCAACAGCAAGATCCCGGCAACAGCGTAATAGCAGGGCTCTCTATTGTACTAATTGCCATTATTATCGACCGGCTGACACAAGCCTCAGCCCGCCGTCAACAGGACCTGATGTCCGGCAATTGACGCCCCTTACAGTCAGCGATGCGTCAGTGATATGCGTTATGTCAAGCGTTTTTCGTAACCGTGTTTGCCCATTACGTTTGACAACGTGCAATGACGCTGTTATAAGTTTCACTGGAGAACTTGGGCCGAGTAGGTTGGAATAATCCGAAAGGAAATGGAGGGACTGTTTTGCTGGTAAACCAAAGATTGGCCGCCGTCGGCGTCTTGATGATGTTGGTCGCCCTATTGGCGCTCGTAGCCTGTGGCGACGCCGCCACGCCCGAGCCGCGAGTGGTCGAAGTGACCAAGGTGGTCACCGAGACGGTCACCGAAACGGTGATCGAAACCAGGGACGTACCTGTCGAGGTCACTAAGATCGTCACCGAAACCGTCGTGGAAACCAGGGACGTACCTGTCGAGGTCACTAAGATCGTCACCGAAACCATCATGGAAACTGAGGAAGTCGAAGTTACCAAGATCGTTCCGGTAACTCAGATTGTTGAACGAACGGTCGTGGTCGAGGCTACGCCGGCGCCCCCGGCGGCCAAAGAGACCATCGTGTTCTCCGACTTGGACTGGTCCAGTGCGCAAATCCAGAATCGCATAGCCCAGTACATCGTTGAGAACGGTTACGGATACCCGACTAGCGTTGTTTACGGCAGCACTTTGCCGCTGTTCCAAGGGCTCCGTGCCGGAGACACTCAGGTGACCATGGAAATCTGGCTTCCCAATCAGAGCGCTGCTTGGGAAGAAGCCACGTCTAAGGGGGAAGTCGTAGGCATAGGAGCTAGCTTGGGGAAAGACTGGCAGAGCACCTTTGTCATTCCGGCCTACGTCCAAGAACAATACCCTGATCTGGACCACGTCGACGACCTGAAGGACCCCAAGTTCCAGGAGTTATTCGCCACTGACGAGAGTCGTGGCAAGGCACGTTTGGTTGGCTGTCTTGCCGGGTGGTCTTGCGAAATGGTTAACAGAGCTCAAATCGCTGGCTACGGGTTGGAAGAATACCTGCATGTAATCAACCCCACCTCTTCAACCACCGTAACCGCCGAGTTATACGGGGCTTATGAGCGAGAGGATCCTTGGTTGGGCTATATGTGGGGCACGGCGGACCCGGCCTTGATACTGGATCTAGTGCGCTTGGAGGAAACTCCGTACAGTGATGAATGCTGGAATACGACCCAAGCTTGTGCCTTCGAAGACGCCAACATTCTTATCGCCGTGCATCCGACCCTGCTGGGTCGGGCGCAAGACGTAGTGATGTTTCTCCGCAACTGGGATTTCAACTTAGATGTCTACAAAGCCGTTGCGGCCTGGCGAAATGAAAACCCTGACGCCTCGGTGGCGGACTCTGCCATGTGGTGGCTAAACGGCAACCAGGACGCTTGGTCGTCTTGGGTAACCACCGACGCCGCAGCCAAAGTCCAAGCCGCGCTCGACGCCGGAGAGGAAGCCGAAGGCTGGCCCGACGAGTAGCCGCGTCACACCACATCACGGTGCCACCAAAAAGGGGGGCCTCGCTACTGAGGCCCCCCTTTGATTCATCATCGGTGGCATCTTGGCGGCTACTGCCCCTGCAATCGGCGGATTACCACTTGCAACTGCTCCTCCCTTTCCTCAGCCGCCCGCCGGGACGCGCGTTCCTCGTCCAACTCGGCCGCCGTCTGCCGGTGGGCGGCACGCTCTTCCCCGATGCTGCGCAAGTAGCCGCCCGTCTTGCGGTCATAGAACCGCAGCCTCCGGCCCCATGAACACAGGCAGAGGTCCAACGCCGGGCTGTAGCCCCAGTTCATCCCATCCGCTTCGGTTATAAGCGGTATGGGCTGGTAGACTCTGTTGGCTAGAATGTCGCCGGCTAAGGCATCTCCGTACAACTCGCCGCCAGTGGGGTCAAAACGCCAGTATTCCCCGATACCGACGCGGGGGTACAGGGCAGGTTTGCTCCGGATGTCGACGTCGTAAGTGGTATCCGAGGCTACTTCTAAAGCAAAGTCCGGCGACTTGCCTGCCTCCCATATCAGGTAGCTGCGACGGTCGAATATTTCGGCGGCATCTACACCAAAGACAACGTAGAGGTCAGGCTTCGTTTTACCTCTCGCGCGGTCCTGGCGGTCGTAGTACACTTCGCCGCCAGTGTCGACATGCACGGAGGGCTGTCCGGCGAAATGGTCGCGGAGTAAATGTCCACATTCATCGATAACGGGAGACTGAAGCACGTTACTGTACGCCCTGGGTTCAGGATCGAGGTAGCAAAAGTCGTCTGAAAAGTCCCTCCGATAAGGGATATAAGCGGCGGCGGGGTGGGTCTGTTTGGTGGTCATATAGGGCCTCGCGCCGGACGTTGGGATGGGGTTGTACGTGTGAGACTAAATGATAGCATAGCAGGGTCATTTAATTGTCGGAAAGAATCCCCCCGTCTTTCCGGCGAAAGCCGGAATCCAGACCCCAACCTTGGGTTAGAGGCGTCTTGGGGAACCAAAATCGGCGTCGGGTCCTGGGTCTCGGTTGCGACCGGGACGACGGGAGGGGGCGGATTCAACAATCAAAAGACCCTGGATAGCATAGACCCCGCCCAGGCTATGCTATCATTGGTTCTACCCAACCCCGGCAGCAGTACGCTCTCCCTGCCGGGAGGTGATTAATGACTACGAAGCTTCCCCCTCCCTTCCGTCACAGCCCCGGTTCGCCGGAGCACGTCGGCCTGCCCGCCGACGACCCCAAGGTCCAGCCCGACCCGGACGCACCGGACGACTACGCGCCTTTGCCGGACGCTATGCAGCAACAAGACCCCGTCACCGAGACCTTTCAGGTCCTCAGAGCTCACTTTTGGGGACGCCCCGGGGTGCTGACCCACGGTGATTCCCCGGTCTATTACCTCGACGATGAGGAGCGTCAACGGATTTGCCGTCCCGACGCCTACGTCGCGTTCGGCGTCAACCCCATCGCCATCCGCCGCGGCAACGGGTACTTTATCCGCGAAGTAGGCAAGGCCCCCGACTTTGCGTTGGAGATTGCCTCAATCAGTACCTACGAGAACGACCTGGGCCCCAAGCGGGACCTCTACGCCCGTCTGGGCATCGGCGAGTACTGGCGCTTTGACGCCACCGGTGGCCAGTATTACCCCCAACCGCTGGCGGGAGAAACATTGGTAGACGGGGAATACCACCCGATAGAAATCAACCGCGAAGCCGACGGTATTATTCGGGGGCACAGCCCTACCTTGGTTCTGGATCTCTGCTGGTTCGAAGGCGACCTGTACTTTTTCGATCCGGCCACGCATACCTGGCTCGAAAACGTGCTGCGGGCTAAAGCACGCGCCGACTCACAGGCAGCACGCGCCGCCGCCGCAGCGGCACAGGCCGACGCCGCCGAAAGAGAGCTGGAGGAGGTGCGTGCACAGCTCCGCCGCCTTCAAGGAGATTGACTCACCCCGGTGGAGTCTTCGGTCCCTCGACAAACACGGCCCTTCGGAACCGTAGAAACGCCCAAACCATAATCCGGAGAAGTCGCTACGGCAACCGGGCTAGTTGCCGGCATGCCGCTCCCCGGCGCCCTCGTCCGCACCGCCTTTGCCCATCGCCAGTGCTATCGGTATTGTCGCCAAGGCTATGATTCCAGCGGCGCGGAAGAAATTCTGGAACAGGGCCAAGCCCGCTTCATTGATTCTTGAGGTGTATTCGACCAGTCTCGCGTCCAGAGACTCGGCCGACTCTCCAGGGACTTGCAGGGGCAGCTCGAGGCCGGTGGTCAGCACTTGGAAGTGTTCGACCCCCCATGCCGAAAGGGCCGCCAAGCCCAGGGTCATCCCCATCATGCGGGAAACCACCACGAAGGACGCCGCCGTGCCCCGGTAGTCGTCTCCCACCGCCGAGAGCGCCCGTACCAGTATCGGAGCAATCACCAGTCCGAATCCAATCCCCGCCAGCGCGAGGTGGATCGAAAGTTCAGGGTCCGCGATCCCCAGGTCCCACGTGCTGGCCAAGAACATACCGGCGGCGACGAGAGCCAGCCCTCCGCAGGTTACCGGCCGCACCCCCAGCCAGCCGACAAGCAACGCGCCCAGTATGGCGCCCGGGGGGATCGCCGCCGTCATACGCAACAGCCACATCGCGCCGACGAACGGGTCCTTAGCCAACACTGTGTCGGCCAGCAGGGGGACCGTAACCATTGCGATTATCAAGGACACGCCGACCAGGGCCTGGGCCAGGTTGGCGCTCAAGAACCCCCAGGACCTGAGGAATACCGTCGATAGCAGCGGTTGAGCCGCGCCCCTTTCCACCAGCGCCAGCCCGCCGGCCAACAGCAGCCCCACTCCCAGCATTACGAAGGGCCAAGGGGACGCGACAGTGAACAGACTCCCTTGGGAAAGGGCTAGAGACAATACGGTGAGAGCGGCCACCACGAGCGCTCCGCCCGCGTAGTCCACCCGGCCCCCTGGGCTCCGCCGGTTGGGTATCCAGAAAAGCGCGGCGAAGATGACCGCGCTCTGCGGGATATTGAGCCAGAAAATCCATCGCCAACTGGAAATCTCAACGATGGCCCCCCCGTAGACCGGTCCAAGCATCGAGCCGGCTTCGGCAGAGGCTCCCACGACACCCAACGCCAATGCCCGCCGTTCCGGCGGGACCAGGGTGGTCGCCAAGGCCATCCCGATGGGGACCGTGGCCCCGCCGCCGATTGCCTGGACCACCCGGGCCCCGACCATCCAGTCCAGGCTCTCCGAGACGGCCACCAAGGCCGTGCCGATGCAGAATACGATCAACGACGCCCCGTACACCCTGGAGTAGCCGTAAACGTCCCCGAGGCGGCCGATCAAAGGCATAGCCACGGTATAGCCCAAGAGGTAGGCGGTTATTACCCATGCAACACGGTCGAGTTCGGAGATCGGGACTTTGAGGTCCAGCATCACGCTGGGCAACGCGGTCACCACCACCGTCTGGTCCAATGCGGTTATAAAAGCCCCGAGGCCGATGATGGCGAGTACAGCGGGGGTGGATAGCTGGCGGCGTTGAACGGAGAGGGCCATGGAACCACTCTAGGGGAATCGACCCGGCGGCGCTACTCCGGGGCCGCTACTCCGGGGCGACGATGGCTATCGGTCCGTTGATATCAGACAGGGTCAATACACGGACCGCGTCCACTACGTCGGTCGCCAGGACCTGCCCGGTGATCGACGCCTGGCGGAGCAGGGAGTCAGAGCGGCTGAGGGAGAGTTCCAAAGTTACGTCCAGGTCTTGGGCCGCGCCGGGAATCAGGCCAACCAAGTGCTGGGACTTCAGTTGTCCCCGTATAAGGTGGTCCTCCGCCCCCGCCGGCCGCTCCAGCAATTCGGGCTGTTTCATCTGCTCCACGATCCCGGCCAGCGTGTGGCCCATCCCGTGGAGGGTAAAGGGGAGGCTCTCGATGGGGACCTCTCCCCATTGTCCAGTGATGAAATCGGTCATATACGCTTTGTCCTCGATGGTCACGATGTTGATCTCAACGTATGACCGCGGGGCGGCCAGCTCCGCCTCCACCTTCAGCTCGGCCCGGTCGGGCAATTCCACAGCTCCCGAGGCACGACTCATTTCCAGTCCGGGAAACAACCTGGTCGTTCCGGTCTGGTGCTCCAAGACGAAAGAGGCGGACTCCAAAGCCAGCAACTGTTCCGTGGCCTCCTGTAGAATGACCACCGGGTCCAAGACCTCGGGAACGCTGGTGGGGGTCGGGACATGGGTGGCGGTGGGCTCCGTTGTACCGCAAGCAACGCCGACGCCTAGAAGCAAGACGGCCGCCATCGCCAGGATGCCGGCCACAATCCCCCCGTAGCGCCGGTCCGCAGCAGTCAGTTCCAAGACCAGACCGCTGCCGACCCGGCGGCTATTTCAACGGGCTCGTCCGCCCCAACGGCGTCAACAACATAGACGCGGTCGGTGGAAGGGCTCGTCCCGTTCCGGCGATTGACCGCTGCCCCCTGACTGCCCGTCACCACCAGCGCCGTACCGTCCGGCGACCAAGGGGAATGAGAGTGAGCGTACTGGTCGAAATAACTCAACATCGTGAAGGCCTCGCCAGACGGGCTGAACCGGAACAGCCGCCGCGGCTCTCCGCCGGTTGTGGACGCCACCACCCACTCCATTTCACGCCGGGCGCTATCGACAGCGACCCAGGCGATCCGGTTCCCGGTGGGAGCCCAGAAAAAGGCTATGAATTGCTCCTCCGCCAACACCCTTGCCTCGCCGCCTCCGGCCGGCGTCACCACCAACGTGTCGAACAGGGACGAGCCGGTACCGCCCCTTTGGGCAACTGCGATTTCCGACCCATCGGGAGACCATAGAAATGCCGTCAAGTCGCTCACGTCCATGAGTGCTCGGCCTTGGTCGGGCATATCGGCTGGGGCCATCATCAGTTGGCCCTCAGTACCGGAATTCGCCACGTACGCCAAATGCGAACCGTCGGGGGAAAACGCCGCGACACGTCCGCTGATGGAATTGTCCGTAACCGTCCGTCGGGTCTCTCCCTGCACCAGGCTCGCCACTTGGACCTCCGGGCCTACGTGCAAGGCCAAGGTTTCCCCGGACCGGTTCCAGTGGAAGTATAACGGCGCTCCGGTCGCCACTGGGTCCGCGTTACCCGAGGCCTCGTCCCATGCGTACAGCACAAGCCCATTCTGGCCGCCCACCAGAAATGCCAGATGGCGGCTATCGGGAGACCAATAGAGGTAGTGAGGAGCGCCGTCAGCGACCAAGGAAGGGCTTTCGTTCGTGAATACGGTAGTCGTCTGGGCCGAATTTACGTCGATTGAAACTACGCTTACCTCGGCAGTATTTTCCCCGACCACCACCCTCGACACAGCTATCTTCGATCCATCGGGAGCCCATGTGGGCCAAGCATGGACCTCGTTAGGGGCGAGCACCTGGGCGAGCAGGCCGACCGCCGGCTGTCCCGCCCTCTCGGCACCGGTCAACTGGATGGGATCACTTCCATCGGGGTTCACTATAAATAGTTCACCACCAGGGTTCACATATGCTATACGGTCAGTAGCAGGCGACAATCCGCGCTCCATCTCTTCGGAAGATGCCCGGGAAGTTGCTGGCGAAGATGCTTGCTCCGCAGCTTGCGGGACGGTGCCTGACCCTGGTTGGCCGCACCCTAAAATCGCCACGGCTGCCATGGTCCCCAGCACCCCGACAACCATCGCCAACATTGTTATGGCCCGAGCGAGGGAACCAAGTCTTGCAGCCGAGTATGCCTTACCATGATACTTCACCCATCATATCAAAATTCCCCATTGGACTGTCTTGGCAACTATCAACATAACGTGGATAACCTTGATGTGAAACGTGGTCAAGTCGGGCAGACGCGGGGCAGGCCGTACCAGCCCTTTTTGTTATCCCCACATTCTTGGAGCTTCGCCCACTAGCGTCAAATACTTATCTTCCCGTCCTACTGGCCCCGCCATGTTAAAATAACGGAAATCCTGGTGGGTCCAGCTACCCCGAATTCTGTTATACCTGTTACCCACACGATTACTATTACTGTTGTTCCCTTATAAATTCTATGATTGATACAGTTAGATTGAATCTCAACTCCGGTAATGGGGGTAACGGCTGTGCCAGCTTCTTACGCGAGAAGTACCGGCCGAAGGGAGGCCCCAACGGTGGTGACGGCGGCGATGGCGGGAATGCGTTCTTGGTCGGAGACTCTTCATACAACACGCTTCTCCACATCAAGTTCAATAGCACTATCTATTGCGAGGCTGGCGGGCACGGTAAAGGAAAGAACAAAAGGGGCGCAAATGGCGCTGATACCGTAGTCTCGGTCCCTATTGGCACCGTCGTCTGGAGGATGCACAAGGGAGGGGAGCGGGAATTCATTGCGGATATTCGCTCCGATCAGCCGTACCTGGTGGCGCGTGGCGGCCGTGGTGGTTGGGGAAATAGCCGCTTCGCCACTTCTACCAACCAAGAACCGCTGTTGGCTGAAAGAGGGGGGAGAGGCGAGCGGGTAGTATTGTTTCTGGAGTTGAAGCTCTTGGCCGACGTTGGGCTCCTGGCAAGGCCTAACGCTGGGAAATCAACGCTCATATCCCGGTGTTCCGCTGCAAAGGCCAAGGTAGCCGACTATCCGTTCACCACGGTGGAGCCAGTTCTTGGAGTGGTGAAAGTGGGGCGCCAGGA
The DNA here is from genome assembly GCA_965220625.1 of Dehalococcoidia bacterium. GTDB lineage: Bacteria > Chloroflexota > Dehalococcoidia > Lucifugimonadales > UBA3495 > VXOI01. Next base: position 255,995 of record CBDCQN010000001.1, on the reverse strand, counting down.
TTTCGTAATGATGGAGGTCCCGGGCCTGTTGGAAGGGGCCCACCAAGGAGTGGGTCTAGGACATGAGTTCCTGAGACACGCCGAAAGGGCGAGGCTATACGTCCATCTTCTTGATGGGCTGTCCGAAGATCCCGTGGCGGACTATTTGATGATCAATGACGAACTGTTGCGGTTCAATCCGGAGCTCGCGGACAAGCAACAAATCGTGGTCGTCAACAAGCTCGACGTCACTGAGGTAAAGGAGCAGAGACAAAAGCTGACGGCTCGTTTGCTGGAGGCTATGGACCGTTCGCAGGATGGATCTGGCCAGCCTGCCGGACCGGAGGTGCGCTTTATCTCCGCGGCTACCGGCGAAGGCGTTGACGTGTTGCTGCAACGTATAATCGCAATACTGGGAGAACTGCCCAAGGAAGAGACCGGAGATTATGAGGAACCGGTGAAAGAGCTTCGGCCGCGCCGGGACCGGGGCCGGGAGACGGTCCGCGTCGAAGATGGAGTTTACGTAATAGAATCCGAGCACTTGGAGCAGCTGAGCGCCTTGGCAGACACCAGGGACCAGAGGGTTCTGATTCAGCTTTGGCGGGAGATGCGCCGGTCGACAGTAGCCCAACAGTTGGTGGACGCGGGTATCGAGGTGGGGGATACGATTCGGATGGGTAAGGTCGAAGTGGAGTGGTTCTAAGATGACGGGCGTCCGCCGCGTGGGAATTCTGGGCGGCACGTTTGACCCGGTGCATTCGGGACACTTGATGATAGCCGAGCGGGCACTGATCGAATTTGGACTGGACCTGGTCCTGTTCGTAACGGCTGGGAACCCCCGGCTGAAGCTACAGTCGCCATTGGCGGCGGCCGAACACCGCTTGGAGATGGTAAGACTAGCGGTGGAGCACGACGGCCGTTTCGCCGTCAGCGACGCCGAAATCCACCGGCACGGCCCTACCTATACCGTGGACACTTTAGAGCACGTTCTCCGGGAGTACGGGTCTGGCGCCGAACTGTATTTCATTCTCGGCGTCGACGTGCTGCCGCGCTTCCACGAGTGGCGTAACAGCGAGCGCATCCTTGAGTTGTGCCGGTTGGTTGTAGTAAGCCGCCCCGGCTACAGCGCCTTCGATTGGGACGATTTCTACGTCCGCAATCCCATGGCCCGAGACCGGATTACGTTGGTATCATCGATGGCCGCCGACATCAGCGGCACGGAGTTGCGGCAGCGGGTAGCTGCGGAGCTGACACTCAAGGGACTCGTGCCGGAAGCAGTGGAGGATTATATCCGTCGCCACAGGCTATACTGGGGCGAAGATCCCGGCTCCGCAACGGAAACGACCGGGGATGGAGGGTTTCGCACCACGGTCAAGCGGTTGCTGGATTTGGCCTTGGAGCGAGGCGCGATCAAATACGGTGATTTCACCCTGACTTCGGGGAAGAAAAGCGGCTACTATTTCGACGGCCGCCTGCTCAGCCTCGACCCCGAGGGTGCCTACCTTATTGGGCAAGCTATCCTGCCCATCCTGCAAGACGCCGGGGCCGAAGCCGTGGGAGGGACGACCCTTGGGGCCGACCCCATTGTCACTGCGGTGGCAGTGGCAAGCCACGAGACAGGCCCAGCGGTGCCGGCATTCATCGTCCGCAAGGAGAGCAAGGAACACGGCACCCGGCAGAACATCGAGGGGCCGCTGGTTGCCGGGGCCCGGGTGGCAATAGTAGACGACGTCTGCACCACCGGCGGGTCCCTCTTTCATGCCATCGCCGCCGCTGAGGAAGCCGGGTGCGCCGTCGTCAAGGTGCTGGCAGTCTTGGACCGCCGCGAGGGCGGGTCGGACGAGATGCGGAGGCGGGGATACGACTTCGTCTCGCTGCTTCAGGCGACCGCCGACGGGACAATCGAGGCGGCCCCGGCTAGCTGAAGTCCTGGCCCGGACCGAAAAGCTGGGCGTGCCCGCCGACGATTGCCCGCCCCCGGCCTGGAGCCTGCAACTCCAGTTCTTGGCCGGCCATAGCCTCGCTCGTACGAACGAACCCCAAGCCCACCCAACCCTTCCCGGGCGCCTCCGAGACGGAGGTAACCGTGCCGACGGCCCGGCCCTCTTTGACCAAGGAATCGCCGGGACCGAACACGGACTCTTCGGTGAACGTCAACTTGACCAGATACTTCTGCACTTTGCTGTAGCTGTCCAAGCGGGCAATGACTTCCTGGCCGATGTAGCAGCCTTTGGTGAAATCGATGGACCCGATGAGCCCAGCCTCCAAGGGGTTATACGGCTCACCCATCTCCGGCCCGAACTCCGGCGCGCCCAAGCTTATCCTCAAGGCTTGCCAGGCCTGCTCACCGATGGGCCGCGCGCCATGGTCCAGAAGAGGCTGCCAAGCGGCCGCAACCTGCTCCCCCAAGAGGAAGTAGACCGGCAGGTCTCCCCGCCGGTGGCTTATTGCCAAGAGAGAACATCCCTTGACCGATACCTCGGGGGCGGGGAGTTGTTCGCCGGGGACATAGCTTCCAACCGTGTCTTCCAGCCCCAGAATCGACGGCGCGGCGGGCCCGGTCAAGGCCAGCATGGCCGTCCCGGCCGAAACATCTTCTACCGTCAGGTCTTCCATGATGGTGTACTTGTCCAGCCAGTCGATCACCGGCTGCTGCTGGCCCGGACTGGTAACCAGGTAGACGCAATCTCCGGCGTTGACCACCATCAGCAGGTCGACGATGCGTCCCCGGTCGCTGGTCAGTACCGTGGGGGCCCAGTGGCCTGGCAGGAGGAGGTCCACCTTGTTGGTGGAAAGACGGTTCAAAAGGTCCAGGGTGTCTTCCCCGGTGGCCTTCAAGCGCCCGTAGTAGGAGGCGTCGTGGACGCCCGCACCGGTCGTGGCGGCGGCAAACTCGGACGAGTAATCGGCGGCGACGCCGGTATCCCGGTAGAGTGGACTATCGATGGCCATTTCGAGTCCTCGGTCTCCTGAATTAGTAACGCCGCCCTCACCTGGGAAGGGCGGCGTTCCAGACAAATCACAGTTTTGCGGCGAGTCGCGCGGGAGCTAAACGCTAAATGAGGTACCGCAGCCGCAGGCCTTCTTGGCGTTGGGGTTCTGGAAGACGAATCCCTTGCCGTTGAGCCCGTCCGAGAAGTCCAGCTCGGTGCCGACCAGGTAGATGTAGCTCTTCTTGTCGACTATCACCTTGACGCCGTACTGCTCGACCACTTTATCGGTCTCGTTGTACTCGCCCGTGACCTTCAGATCGTAGGTAAGGCCGGAGCACCCGCCGCCCTTCACCGCGACCCGGACGCCCACGGCGTCGTCTTCAAGCCCGTCCTTGGTAGCGAAGTATTTGATCTTATCGGCCGCTTTCTCGGTGATCTCCACCGTAAGCTCAACGCCGTCTCTGGTAATGGGCATATTTGACTCCGGAAGGAAAAAGACGTAGGGTCGTGACTCCTGTCGGCAGGAGCTAATTGTATGGCCTTGGGGGCGGCAACGTCAAGGATTCCGCCCCAGCCAGCCGGCAAGCGTCTCCGGAGATGTGTGGCTGGCGATCAGGTTGGCAAAGTGGCGGGCTTTCGCCATGCCGCAGGCGTTGGCGCGCAACCCCGCAAGGGACTCCGCGGCTTCCACCGTGGAAGCCCCCACGCGAATGAGCGGTATGTCCCGCTCACGGGCCTCCGCCTTGATGTACTCATTAGTTTCGCCGGGGCCGGTGAGCACCAGGCACCGGGTCTCCGGGCTCATGGCGGCCAACAGGATGTCGGGCCGCTGGGTCCGGGCAATAACCGCTTGATTGGCGTACCTGCCGAAATAGTTGGGGCCGGAGTCCATGATGTTCCCGCCTATGAGGTAATGCTCCACCGGGGCGTCGGAGTTCACCGGGTCCAACACCCACTCCCCGCCCAGGTGCGCCGCGATCTCCGCTACGGTAGGGGCAAGCATGAAGCGGCTTTCCGGCAGGGACACGACCGGGGCCGTGAACCGGGCCGACGCCGCTTGAGCGGCGGCCTCATCGGCGCGGTACGCCGGGACGTGGTTCACGACCGCAGCCGCCAACCGCTCACCCAAGGCATCGGCGGTCGCGGAGAATTCGCCAACCGGATCCGCCGGGTACCTGAGAACCATCAGCACGCGGGCATCCAGGGTCTGAGCGAAGTCAGCAGGGTCCAGGCCGTCCGCCAGTTCGATGATGGTTGTGTCGGCCTGGTCGCGGAGCGCACGCACGGCGGCGGACACTTCACCCATATTGGAGGCATCCGGCATGGCGGCGACTGGCGCAGGGCCTAGAATAACCGCAAGCGGCCCAAGCACATCGGCATCGTCGGCAGTGGACGAGAAGGGCTTGTAGTAAGCAGAGGAGCGGCCTTCACCAGCCAGCAGCACGAGTAGCCCCGCAGCCAGGCTGGTCTTGCCGACGCCCGGCTCAGTACCGGCGATTATGAGGGTGGGCAATGCCGCGGACCTCCCGGGACGTCAGGTTGCCTGGCGGCCAATCTTAACACGAGAGGATTCCTAAGCCGAACCCGCCAAGGCGAATCAAGGCAGCGATTGCAATTGGGATCGATAGGATGAAGTCAAATCTGGCGTCTAGGTCCGGGGCGACCAAGTGGCCGTTCGGGCTTTGCTGCCCAACTGAATGCGCCTACCCTGAAACGTCCAGGTATTCTATGTTTTCCGGGTCGAAGCCTTGGGGGAAGGTGGTGGTGTGGTCCCACTTGGCCAGGGTGAAGTCGGAGCGGTGGAGGCTGGCTTGGTCGAAGTTCGCTCCCCGCATGTCGGCGGCGGTCCACAGCGAGTCTCGAATCATCGCCTTGGTGAAGTCGGCCCCTGCCATGACCGCGCGGCTCAGGTCGGCGCCGTTCATGTTGGCCGACTGGAAGCGGCAGCCGCGCAGGTCGGCGTTGCGCAGGTCGCCTTCGATCATGTTCGACTGGCTGAAGTCGGCGTCGCCCAGGTCCGCTCCCATCAGGCTGACCCGGTTCATGCGACAGAAGCGGACGGCAGCGCCGCGTAAATTTGCGCCCTTGAGATCGGCCCAGAACAGGTTGACGTTGGTCAGGTTGGCCGAGGAAAGGTCTGCTCCGGAAAGGGAGGCGCGGCCCAGGTCGGCCTTTTCCAATTCCGCTTTCGACAAGTCGGCCCCGGCCAGGCCGGCCCGGGACAGATTGGCGCCGCGCAGGTCGGAACCGCTGAGGTCCAGGGAAACGCCGGGGTGGGCATCGCGCCACCGGGACAAGGCCTCGGCGCCGGCCCGCACGATTTCCACGTGCCGCGGGTCAGCCAAGGTAACGGTCCGGGCCGGACCGGCCTCGCGTCTGCCGGCTACGCATCTTCCAGGTCAAACAGCTTTTCGGCGATGGTCATCTTCAACTCGTTTACTTTGCCCAAATCCGGGAAGCCGGTTTCTTTGCGGTCGAAGATTTTCTCACCGTCCAGGTAGACTTCAAGGCGGCCCCGGTCTGAAGGGGTCATTTTAATGGCGATGTCGCCGGGTGCGTCGGACTTGAAGAACTCGTTCGCCAGCCACGCGGCGACAGGGAAGTACCCTCAAGATACGCAATAAAGTATGTCTGCTTCTACTTTTCCGTGTTCGGAGGCCATGTTACTCCCTCGTGGTTTGGCAGGCCGGTCCTGCCGGTTAGTTGACGACCGCGGTGCCCAATCCCACTGCGGTGCGGTTGCCGTCCTGGTTGTCGCAGAAGAGGTCCACAAAAACCAGGGTGCCTTGGTCCGCCTCCTCCTGGCTGCTGACCACGCCGGTAACGGTGATGGTGTCGCCGCTCTTGACCGGCCGCAGGAATTTGAGGTTGACGGTGCCGGTGTGGTTGAAGACTTCGGGTCCGAAAAAGCGCCTGAGGCTTTCGGCGGCGAAGGCGATGGACATGCGGCCCGAGGCTATGGGATAGGCGGTGCCCAGCCGTTGGCGGGCCAGTTCCGGGCTGTTGTGGATGTTCTCGCGGTCCAGGATCCCACAGGATTCGAAACGGTCGATGGTCTCTTGGGTCACATGCTTGGTGACCGAAGGTATCTGGTCGTCGATCTCTACCCTTCCGGATGCCATTTCTTGCCAACCTCGTCGGGTTTCTTCATCTGGTAGGTGCGCAATTTCTCCAGCAACCGGCCGTCTTCGTCGATTGCGGTCGCTTCTATGACCATGTATGGCTTGTCCCGCCGCAGGTACTTGTCGGCGATCCGTCCGGTGACCCGTATCTTCTTGCCGGGGATGGGCGGGTTGTAGAACTCGACCTCGTTGCCGGCGTTGACTCCCCCGGTATTGTCCTCGTAGGCCATGGCGAAGGCGGTGGCGTCGTGCTTCACGGCCAAGGTTGGAAAGGAGGCGTCAGGGTCGCCGATGGACGCCCGGAAGCTGTCCAGCATTTCTTGGGTCAGCAGGTATTCGTAAGAACCCAACTCTTCGCCAATCTCGATGGTATCGTAGTCGAAAAGCTTCAGCTTTTGACCGGACATTCCTGCCTCCGAAACGTTGGCCGCCCCGGGGATTTTCGAATATACGATACTCATTTCGCCTCAGGGAGTCAACGAGCCGGGCCGGGAGCGTTGGCCTATGAGGCAGGGCCTTTTCATTAAAGACGGCCGGTGGCCGGGCCGGTGGCGTTGGCCTATAATGAAATGGATATTTACGGCTGGCTGGCGGGATTCCTTAGAGATGGACTTGACGTTCGAACGGGGCGACTCCCAGGCCCCTCGGGGGCACGCGTTGGTGTATTTCCGGGTGGATACCGAACCCGACCGGGTGTATGCCACCTACGTGGTGACTCTCCCCATCAAGGCGGACCTGACCAAGTACGTGCCGCCGTTCCTGGCCTCCCACTTGGGCAGCCTGCCCTTGAACGACCTGTCGGCCTTCGCCATGCCCCCGGTGCCGGAGCCAGTGGACAGCTACGCCCAGTTGGACTTGTTGAGCCAGCAACGCGGCGACGACATGGTCTACGCCGGCAATATCTTCTCCTTCGACCTGCCCCGCATGATGGAGCTGGTGACCGAGGCGGTCCAGAGCTACACCCAACTCTGCGCTCCGGGAATGACTGCCGTCGTTTCGTCCGAGGGGGGACCTCCCGAGCAGGTCCCCGCCAGCCCCCAACCGGCGGTTCAACCCGCGAACGACGATCCGTCTTACGGCGTCAACGAGGTCCTGTTCAGCTTCATGAGCGAGAGCGACAAGCTCGGGGAACTGGCGCGGCTGCTGGGCCGCCTTAGATTTGCTGTCGAAGGCGCCGACCGGGAGACGGCCAACGAAGTGGGAGAGGAGATCGGCGTACTGGCGCGCCACCTGCCCGAGGAGTTTCGGGTGGCCAATCTGCTGGCCGTGGCCAAAGACACCTCGGAGCGGAGCTCCCAACTAGCCAAGCTGTATTTGGACCGCTGTTTTCGCCTCTCCGCCGGCGACACCGGCGAAGCCCGGCGCCTGGAAGACCAGATCCGGGAACTGCACTCCGACGACTAGGCTCCTGTTCCCGCCGGGGAGTGAAGACCCCCTCCCTAACCCTCCCCCTGCCAGGGGGAGGGGACACAAAGAAGTTGCCCCCTGCCAGGGAAAGGGGACACTGGCAAGTTTGAACGGTTGCTGAACGATCACCTGGGAGGAACGGACTAGGGTGGCTTATCTCTCCCGGCTCCGCCTCACCAATTTCCGCAACCTGACCGGCCTCGACCTGGAACTCTCTCCCGGGGTGTCCGTCTATTTCGGCCCCAACGCCCAAGGCAAGACCACCCTCTTGGAAGCCGTGTACCTCCTGTCCATCGCCAGGTCGTTCCGGGCCGAAAACGAACGCGAGCTGGTTAACTTCGAAGCGGCGAGGGCGGGAGAGCAGGCGTTGGTGGACGGGACTGTCGAGGGGAAAGACGAGCGGTTGAGGGTGATCGTCGAGTACCAGACACTCTCCAACGCGGCTGTGGCCGGCAACGGTATGGACTACAGTGTCCGTAAAGAGATCCGGGTCAACCGGCTGCGCCGCACTGCGGCCGATTTGGTGGGCGCCATCAATGCCGTGTTATTCAGCGCCCTGGATATAGAACTGGTGATGGGAGCTCCGGCTGGCCGCCGGCGGTTCTTGGACATTCTGATATCTCAGGCGGACAATCGGTACCTGAGGTCCCTGCAACGGTTCAACAAAGTCCTTCAGCAACGGAACCAGTTGCTCCGGCTGCTCCGCGACGGCCGGGCCGAGGCCGGAGAGCTGGCCTTTTGGGACGATCAACTTATATTGGAAGGATCGTGGGTCACTTGGCGCAGGCACGAAATCATGGGAGAGGTGGCCGCCGCCTGCTTGCGCCATCACGAGAGCCTGGGAGGCGAGGATGAACGGTTGGCGTTGGAATATCGTCCCAGCGTGCCTCTGGCGGCGAGCTTGGAGGAGATGGAGGACTCTTTCCGACAGGCCCTGACGGCGGCCGCGCCGCGGGAGAAGGCCCAGGCGTTGACCGCAGTGGGACCGCACCGTGACGATTTCGACCTCAGCATCAACGGGACCGACATGGGGGCATTCGCATCGCGGGGCCAAGCCCGCACGCTGGCGCTGTCTCTCAGGCTGGCCGAAGCCGAAGTGCTGGCGGCGGTCCGGGGCGAGGGGCCAATCGTCTTGTTGGACGATGCCCTCTCCGAGATCGACCGGCACCGGCGTCATCGGGTCTTGGAAAAGGCCTCCCAATACCAGCAGGTACTGATCACCACCACCGACCTGGAGCAGGTGGCGGGGTATTTCGGCGACAAAGCCGCGTACCATGAGGTGGACGGAGGGACGGTGACTCCTTACGGCCTGGAAGGCCACGGCGCGAACGGTCTGGACATATCGGCGGTATCCGCTGACGAAGCGAGGCAATAGGCCGACGCGCCCGGACCCCCTCCCTAACCCTCCCCCTCGGCCAGGGGGAGGGAACACTGAAGAGTCACTATCTGACGGCGCTATTGACCGGAGGGCCGATTATCCGGCGGTTGAAGGGGATGCCATGGCGGTAGGCAAAGACGTCTTGGACGCGATAGCCTTGACCGAGGCTGAATACCAAATGATCGTGGAGCGGCTGGGCCGCGAGCCCAACCCGGTTGAGTTGGGCATGTTCGGGGCGTTGTGGAGCGAACACTGCGGCTACAAACATTCCCGGCCCCTGCTCCGATTGTTCACCCAGCAGTCGCCCCGGGTCCTGTCGCAGACCGGGGCCGAGAACGCCGGCGCGGTGGACATCGGCGACGGGCTGGCCGTGGTGTTCAAGGTGGAGTCCCACAACCACCCCTCGGCGGTGGAGCCGCTGCAGGGCGCCGCCACCGGCGTCGGCGGCATCGTGCGGGACATCCTGGCGATGGGAGCGCGGCCCATAGCGCTGCTGAACTCCCTGCGCTTCGGACCGCTCGATGAACCCAACAACCGCCACCTGTTCAACGGCGTGGTCGGCGGCATCTCTTGGTACGGCAATTGCATTGGGGTTCCCGACGTGGGCGGCGAGATTTACTTCGACCCTTCCTACTCCAACAACCCGCTGGTCAACGCCATGTGCGTGGGCCTGATCGCCAAAGACCGCATCGCCTCGGCCGCGGCCCGGGAAGTTGGCAGCGTGCTGTTGCTGGTGGGGGCGGAAACGGGCCGCGACGGCATCCACGGCGCTTCCGGCCTCGCCTCCCGCACCTTCGAGGAAGAGGTGGAGCTGCGACCCACGGTGCAGGTCGGCAACCCGTTCTTGGAGAAAGTGCTGATCGAGGCCTGTCTCGAAGCCTTGGACACCGGCGCGATTTCCGCCATTCAGGACCTGGGGGCCGCCGGGCTCACCAGCGCGGCCATCGAGTCGGCGGCGCGGGCGGGGCGGGGCATCGAGCTGGACCTGTCCCAAGTGCACCGGCGGGAGCCCGGCATGAGCTCCTACGAGGTGATGCTGTCCGAGTCCCAGGAGCGAATGCTGCTGGTGTGCCCGGCCCACCGGGTGGACGAAGTGCGGGCGGTGTTCGACCGGTGGGACGTGGCCTGCCGTGAGATCGGCCGGGTGATCGACGCCCCGGAAGCGTGGGTGACCAGCGGGGAGGAAACAGTGGCCCGCCTGCCGATCAGGCCGCTGTCCGAAGCGCCCACTTACCGGTTGGAAGGCTGGCCCTACCCCACTGACCTGGACCGTCGGGAATTGTCTCTGGAAGGCCTGCCGCTTCCCCCGGAAGGCCCTGGACCCACCCTCCTGCGGCTGCTGGCCTCACCCAACATCGCCAGCAAACAGCCGGTGTACCGTCAATACGACCACCAGGTGCAGACCAACACCGTCATCGGCCCCGGGGCCGATGCCGCAGTGCTGCGGATCAAGGGCACGGCCAAGGCCATCGCGTTGGCTATCGACGGCAACGGCCGGCTGTGCCAGTTGGACCCCTGCGAGGGCGGGAAGATAGCCGTGGCCGAGGTGTGCCGCAACCTCTCCTGCACCGGGGCGACACCACTGGCGTTGACCGATTGCCTGAATTTCGGCAACCCGGAACGACACGATATCTACTACCAGTTGGAAGAGTGCATCAAGGGCATGGCGGCAGCCTGCGAAGCCCTTGCTGTCCCGGTGGTCAGCGGGAACGTCAGCCTCTACAACGAGACCCAAGGCCGGGCCGTCTTCCCCACGCCAGTGGTGGGCGCGTTGGGCCTGCTGGAGGACGCAACCAAAGCAGTTGGTTCGGCCTTCCCAGCCGAGGGCCTTACGGTCATGGTGCTCGGCCCCGGACCGGAGGAAGCCGCGCCGCCGGACCTGGCTGGGAGCGAGTACCTGAAAGTCGTTCACGACACGGTCGCCGGACAGCCCCGCATCGACCTGGACCTGGAACGCCGGGTGCAGGACGTATGCCGCCAAGGAGTGGAGCGGGGTATCATACGCTCAGCCCATGACTGCTCCGACGGCGGGTTGGCGGTGGCGCTGGCCGAGTGCTGTATACAAGGTGGTGTCGGCGTGGAAGCGGCCGTCGGCACGTCTTCCCGCTGGGATGCGGTGCTCTTTGGGGAAAGGCAGTCTCGCATCGTCGTTTCGGTGGACTCGGAGAGAACGCGGGAGCTCGAGGCGTTGGCCCGATCCACCGCAGTACCAGCGGTCCGGCTGGGTGAAACCGGCGGCGACCGTTTCCGGATCGACGACCGCCGCGATGCAAGCATAGATCTACCGGTCAGCGAGTTGACCGCCGCGTGGTCCGGCGGCTTGGAGGCAGCCGGTGGCTGACGCGCCGTTGCGGGTGTTGTTCCTGACTCCCTACTTCCGCCCCTATTTGGGAGGGATCGAACGCGCCATTGAGGAGCTCTCCCACGAGATACAGAAGTCTCCCCAGGTCGAGGCTGTCGGCGTCCTCACCACCAAGTACTCCTTTCCCCGCGTCGCGGAGCCCGGCTGGGCCGACCGCGAGACCATGCCGGACGGCATCATGGTCTACCGGCTGCCCGGCTTCCCACGGCGGTCTTTACCCATCTACTCGGTGCCGTTGGTCTGGTTTCCGCCGGGCCGGGTGCGCCAGTATCTTCGGGAATTCCGGCCCAACGTGGTCCACTTCGTCGGCGACGGCTGGTTCTGGGGGCATTTCTGGTCGTGGTTCTTCTACCGGAAGCGGGCCCGGTTCATCTTCACGCCCTCCTACCACACGTTGCCCGTGGTCCGGTGGTGGCTGCGGCCCATCAACGCCTTCATCTGCAACGTCGTCGACCGTGTGGTCGCGCTTACCGGGCAGGAATCCAGGGAGGTGGGACGGGCCTATCTGACGCCGAGCCGTAAGATAAGCGTCATCGGATGGGGCGCGCCGGTCCCGGACGAGGCGATGGTGCAACAGGAGCGTCAGGAATCCGGCGACGGCCCTCTGACGATCCTGTGTGTAGGCCGGCTGGGACGGCATAAGGCCCAGCTCTGGCTGCTGGAGGTCTACCGGCAGGCCCGGGCCGGCTTCCGTAAGCCGGTGCGGCTGGTGCTGGTGGGCCGCGACGAAGGCGACGCCCAAGCCATCGCCGGCTTTGTAGAACGCAACGGCCTGAGCGACGAGGTCGAAGTGACCGGAGAGGTGACCGACGAAGAGCTGGTCCGCCGGTACGCCCGGGCGGACCTCTTCGTCCTGTTTTCCCACTACGAAGCCTTCGGACTGGTTTTCTTTGAGGCGATGACCTATGGGGCCCCGGTACTGACTCACGACGTCGGGGCGAACCGCGAACTGCTGCATCGAGGCGCCGTGGTAGTCCCACGGTTCGACGAGCAGGCTGCGGTGAGCGCCATAACGAGGCTGGTCAACGACGACGCCGAGCGCCAAAGCCTGGGCGCGGACGCCAAGTCCTACGCTCTCTCCGAGTTCACCTGGCCGGCGGTGGGCGAAAAGTACCTGGAAGCGTACCGGGGAGGGTAATAAAGTTCCGTTGACAAGGCGGAAATCCGGCGGCTACCATCGGAACCGGACGGGCTAACTGAATCCAGTCAGATGACAAAGAGGCCAGCGGCCATAGCATTTCCCGCAGAAACCGCCCGGCAGGTCGAATCTATCTTCCGCGATCACCTTGAACGGAACTTCCAGGGAGTAAAGCTGGAGTTCGATTCCATTGAAGTCGAACCCGTCTATGGCGCGGACACGTTCCACGTCGCCGTCGTATACGACGGCGACCGGAGCCTGCTAAACCCACACACATTCAACTCCATCTCAGTGGCTATGGAGGACCAACTGGAAATTCTGGGCATCCGAACCACGGTCATCGAGCCCTATGTCTGCAAAGGCCCAGCACGATATGCGGGACGAACTCTTGGCCGATTTCTGTGAAGAGTGGGAAGAGTTAGACCAGTGGGAAGGCTTTGGACTGGCGACACCTGATAGATGCGGCCAGGCTGCTGGCCAGGCAAGGCGGCGTACGGTGCGGGGCAGACCGCGGCAGACGATGCTCAACAGAGCCATGAGCGCCGTCTACTACTCCATGTTCCACGCGCTATGCCGCAGCAACGCCAACGCCCTTATAGGCGCGTCATCGAGAAGGGTCCATCAGCCGGCATGGGCAAGAGCCCATCGTGCGCTGGACCACGGCTTCGCCAGAGAGCACCTGAAAGAACATCGCGCCATCCTACCGGCGACGGCTCAAAATTTCAGAATAGCGTTCAGGGTTTTGCGGGAAAACCGCCACAGAGCCGACTATGGCCCAGAGGCGAGATTTAGCCAGGACGAGGTGGTCAATCTGATAGACTGGGCGGAAGCTGCCATTCAAGCGCTCTTCGCTATCAACGCGGCAGAACGCAGGGCGCTCGTCGCGGTCGTCCTGCTGCGCGGAAGATAGTCCGCCGCCCAAGCCCTGACCGTTCCCTCAAAAACGACCGAGCCCGCCTTCAATTGGGCGCAGACGCGAGGAATTACGCATTGGCGGAGTTGACTCGGCCCGCCGTAGCGGAGAAGTATTAGCAGATTACCGGGGGCTAGGTAATAATACCGGATAGGGGTTATCCATGAATCTGGCCTTTTATACCGTGCTGACACTAAATCTATGGGAAATTCAAGACTACAGCGATGACGACCCGATGACGGATTGCTACTACTGCTCAGCACTGCTCTGTCCACGAGTCGATTACAGTTGCGCTCTTTGCGGTCGTGAAGCCTGCGACAATTGCAGCGAGGCGTGCCAGTCAGAACAAGACTGCGACGTTGGTGTAACCTGCTACAGTTGCGTTGAGTCACATTGGCTGGGCCACTCATCGACGAAGAATGAATGCAACCGGACCAAGGAGTGTTAATGGAGTGAGTACTGGACCAAGCTCGGAGCCTCTTGCTCAGCAAGGACTACTACAAATCGAGAGCGCGATAGTGGAACTGCTGCGCCGCAACCCACAAGGCTTGCGGAACGTCCAGATTGCTCAAATGCTGGGCTTGCGTTCAGTAGTCCGCGGAGGTCAACGAAACTACTTGACTTACTCGGTTTTGGGTGGCCTGCTGGTCCAAGACCGGATAACTTGGGACGCCGACTCTAAACTATACTTCTCACTGGATGCAGACCGCACTGTGCAGGCTGGGGCGCAGGAAGGGTTGCGCGAAATTGAGAACGCAGTCCTCGAACTGCTGGCTGGCCACCCGGAAGGGCTGCGAAATGTTGATATAGCGGATAGATTGAACTTGCGCTCAATGGTCCGCGGTGGCCGCCGAAACTACTTAACCTTCTCGATACTCGGAGGCTTGTTGGCTGACGGCAAGATTGCCTGGAATCAAGATACAAAAGTGTACACGCGGCTGTAGAATCAGCATTGTCACACGGCCATCCACCACGGCATGGCGAGAACATTGGGCGCAAGCCATTCCAGCGTCTCCCCAGTGTGCAGCAACAGCCCGGCCCTGGCGGTTTCCCCATACTCGGCCAGGAAAATGCGGAGATTGGCCGCGTCTCGAAGCCGCGGCCTACCGGTCGATTTGATCTCGATGGGCAGCAGGCGCCCCCCGGCCTCGATGACAAAGTCCACTTCCTCACCGATGGCAGTACGCCAGTAGAAGATCTCGGCGTGGGTGAGCCGTGCGTCGCGCCAGGTCAGAAGGTCGTGCAGCACGATGTTTTCCAGATGAGCGCCCCGGGGACTGTCCTCTTGGGTGAGGTGGAGGGCCACGCCGGTATCACCCCAATACACCTTCGGCGACTTGATCAACCGTTTGGTCCGGTTGACCGCGTAGGCCGGAAGCCGCACCAGCAGGTACGATGTTTCCAGCAAGTTCAGGTAGCGGTGGACCGTTGCTTGGGGCAGGGCCACGTCGCGGCCAAGCTCCGCCTGGTTCAGGAGTTGTCCCATCCGGAGACAGGCTGCCCGCATGAGACGGCGAAAATCAGACAACGCCGAAATCGACGAGATGTCCCGCAGGTCCCGCTCCAAGTAGGTACGCACGTATCCGTCGAACCAGACCGTCCTTTCTTGGTCGGATTCCAGGTGTACTGCCGGGGAAGGGAATCCGCCGCGGCGAGCCAGCATTTGCCAGTCGTCACGCTGGGCTGGCCGGGACGCCACCAGATCGAGCCAATCCTCGTCGTGGGCGTCGAAGAGTTCCTCCCAGATCCTCCCGCGTCCGAGGCCGGCCTGCTCACGCCGCGTCATCGGCCACAGGGTCAGATAGCTCGCCCGGCCGGGCAGCGACTCGGAGACCTGCCGCATGGGAAGCAGGTTGGCGGAGCCAGTGAGCAGGAATTTTCCAGGTTGGCGCTGCTGGTCTATGGCGCGTTTCACCGCCAGGAGGAGGCTTTGGCTCTCGCTGTACTTCATTGATGGTCACCGGCCAGTTTCCCCCGATAAGGGCCTCGGGATCCCTGCGTGCCGCGTCCAGTACGTCCAAGTCGTCCAGGGAGAGAAATCGTCGGCGCTCCGATGTAAGCTCTTGTGCCAGAGTACTCTTTCCAGTCTGGCGGGCGCCCGTAACTATCACAGCAGGCATCACGCGGAGACGGTTCTCAAGGCTGTCGGCGACCAACCGAGGCAGAGGACGTTGTTCCATGGAGTGAAGGATAATCATTCACGCAGTGGAACACAGCTTCGGACAAGCTGCGAATAGACAACAATCGCTCGATGGTTCGGGGTGGCCGACGCAATTACCTGGCCCTGTCGTATAATCAGGCACCAGCGACACTAAGGCAGGAATGAATTATGGAACGCAGTGAACTGGAAGACGGTGCCCGCCGAATTCTGTTGTCGAACTTGCGGCAGGGAGTGGCCGACTGGAACGGCAGGGAATACAGTTTCGTTTGTCCCTCTCTGACCGGCTACCCCTTCCAGTGGTTTTGGGACTCCTGCTTCCACGCTCTGGCCCTGATTCATCTCGATCCGGACCAAGCCAAGGCCGAGCTGCGCACCCTGATGAGCGGGGCGCTGCCCAACGGCTTTATGCCCCACATCATCTTCTGGGAGATGGAGAAGCAGCCGGACTTTCTCAGCCGCAACATCGTCGGCATGACCGACCCCCACTACAGCGCGACCATTCAGCCGCCCATCATCGCCTACGCCGTCGAGCGGGTATACCGGGCGACCGGCGATGAGGCGTTTCGTGAGGAGGCCCTGCCGGTCCTGACCCGCTTTTACCAGTGGCTGCGGGAAGCGCGAGACCCGGACAACGACGGCCTCATCGCCGTGATCCAACCCGAGGAGGCGGGCACCGACTGCTCGCCCAAGTACGACGAAATTCTGGGACTTGAAGAGCTGAGCAACCGCGGCTTCATCACGGCCCTGAGGAAGGTCTATGCGGCCTACGAACCTCTGCGCGGCCCTGAGCCTGAAGACAGCCACGCCATCCTGGCCGCCGACATATTTCACGTGGAGGACGTGCTGGTCAACTCCATCTATGCTTTCGGTCAGCGCTCACTGGCGCGCCTGTTGGGCGACTCGCCGGAGGCGGCCGAGTTCGACCGCGAGGCCGACCGGACATTGGACGCTCTGGTGACCAAGTGCTGGGACGAAGAGGCGGGCGCGTTCTTCGACCTGTCGGGCGTGGAGGAAAAGCCGTTAAAGAAGGTGACCATCAGTTCGCTCATGCCGCTGATCCTGACCGACCTGCCCCGGCATATGGTGGAGACGATGGTCGATAGGTGGGTTTCCAAGCCCGAGCATTTCTGGACCCCATACCCGCTGCCGTCGGTGCCGGCCTCCGACCCCAAGTTTATGCCGGGCAACCCGGGGGGCTTCATCTGGCGCGGGCCGTCATGGATCAACACCAACTACTTCCTGTCCCACGCGCTGCGGGGCCACGGCTATCCGGAACTGAGCGAGCCGCTGGTGGAAAAGAGCAGGGAGTGCATCGCGAAATCCGGCTTCCGGGAGTATTACCACCCCTACACCGCCGAAGGCCTAGGCGCCCGCGACTTCGGCTGGTCCACGCTCATCCTGGACTTCTGATAGCTTTACCTTTAGTCGCGTCCGTTTCCGTAGTTATTGGTACGTGAGATTCGACCGTGCTACCGATAACTAGCCAAATCTTCGTCAGTAACGTCGTCAGGGGCTACGAGTTGATAGTGTTTCTCGGATGCTATCTTGATATCGTCGTCCTGCCGTACGAATTCGAACAGTGCGATCAGATCGTCCCTAATGAACTGTGCGCCGACGGGCCTGCAAATGAGGGATGGCAATTTCTCGCTACAAACGGCGAGGTCCTGCTCAATCTGCACCTGGTTTAGCCTGTCGTTACCTACCTTCGCTTGAACCGGTATCACATAGTGCGAGCCATTTTTGTCCACGCCAACGTAGATCTCGTCCGTTTCTACTTGCCCTATCCCAACCGCAGTAGTCCGCAGGTGGTTTTGTAGCGAGTAACAGGCGATACCAAGGAAAATGTCAATCAACCGGTTCCAGCGAACTCGCGCAAGCAGGGCCTGCTCGTCGCTAAAAGCGTACTTTGAGATTATTCCGGGAGTAGAGTCAGGTATCTTCGTAACCGCCAGGTTTGGATTAGGGGTTAGGGGTTAGGGGCGCATCTGCAACCAGAGCAAATTGGTATCTGCCACGCCCCGCAGGCCGAATGATCCATGTTTCCCCTTCCGGCGCGACTTCCCGAATGGTTCGGGGGAGTTCTGCTCGGTAGCGGAAGCTGTAGACGATATCTCCCAGATTCTTGGGGAGAGCCACTTTCAGGGATGTAGCATGGTTGGCAATATCTGACCGGTCGAACGGCACCTCGCGTCGCCCGGGTTCATACCTAGCGTGAAAGACAGCCTCGATGATTGTCGAATAACGATTCTGGCGAGGGCCGCTCTGCTTCATGCTATTTGTTTCCCGGCCATTCCAAAAAGACGATCTCTTCTCTCAGATTTTCACCCGTCACCGTTGACAACCGATTTCGAAACAGTTCGATGTCTTTGACGCGGTAGCCGAGTGACCGGGCTAGATCAGCAACGATTTGGCCAGTGCGGATCATAACTCGGAGATAAGACGCTTGGTCTCCTACAACATACGCTAACTGTGCCCCGGGGCGTAAGGCCGGTCGCAGCGACGACAGATGCTTCGATATCCCGCCAAAGTAGAGCAAAGTAACTCTAGAATAGAGGCGCTCGAAGCCAGATGTCTTACCCATTGTGACACGGCGTTTCTCTATGGTATCGGCGAGGTGTTGAATACCGGCGTGATGAACAATTTCTCGGTCGTCGGTGTCTGATTTATATACCCCTCTAGTGTTGGACCGAATTAGCGACCGTTTAAGGGATCGCAATTCGCCTCGATCACGTATCAACCCGAGGATCACCGACTCTAAACGCGTCGTTCGAGTGTAGTCCTTTTCATTCGGGTAGGGAGGGGAGGTAATCACGGCGTCAATGGAATTTGCGTCCAATATCCGATCTGCCATCCGCGAGTCAGCCCGTAGAATCTGCGCCGACACATTAGATCGTTCGCATACCAATCTAATGTCTTGAGCGATGGTGCGAACGCATTCGAGCCACGCATCGAGGACTGGAGCGTCACATCTAATTTTCCCTAAACCGACTTCCGGTCCGAACTTCAAATTGCCGATACGGTTAACAAGTGCATTGGCCAGTGCCAGCCGCCCATATTGTTGAAGTTGGGGATCCCCGTGTTGATCGATCGTGTCTAAAAGGACCAACGTCTTATGCAGCGGAATCGGACTAATCGAATCTTTGAGCAACAGCTTCGCTTGCTCAGGACGGAGTCTCTTGAGTGGCGAAATGAGGGGTTGGCTATCAAGCAAGGGCAACCCATGCCAATCACCAATCTCGCCAATGGCTTCTCCGGCTAAAGCGGCAACTTCGTCGGCATAGCACAACAGCGCGTTACTATCGACTGCCCAATTGACCTTTACGCAGCTTGCGAAATAGGCCATTGGATGTGGCTCGATTCCAATACTAGCTATACCGGCCTTCTTGCATTCGACCAACGTCGTGCCAGTGCCGCAAAATGGGTCAAGCACGGTGGCATGACGATCAAGGCTCATTTTTCCGATGGAGGCTTGAACCAAGTGAGGAGGGAACGATAGAACGAACCGATACCAATCGTGAACTGCACGGTCTTCGGAACGTAGTCTATTCTGGAAACGGAGAGCGTTAGATTTAGTTTCGCGCATCTACAGGCAACCGCAATTCGATAGGTTCCGACCCGTAATCTACAATAGTCGAATTAGCTTGGTCTGCTACCGAAAGACACTATTCTCCACGCCGAATGAACACATTGAGTTGGAGCACCGGGTCAACGGTAGGGTGGGAGACCACACGTACGATTCGACGGCGGATGCTAAACTCTGTATGTCTGGCGGTCAGCCGAAACCAGCCGCCGGGCGGACCCTTAGTTGCGCAGGGGGCGGAAGAGGCGGGAGATGAAGGACGGCTCGGGCTCGTCGGCCCCGTTGTCCCCCATGCCTACTGCCTCGAGGCCGGTGCCGTTGGGGCCGGGAGGGGTCGAGGCGGCGAGGTCGCCCCAAGTGGCCTGCAATACCTGTCGGACCAGATCGTTTTCCCGGTCCAGGTTGAATGTCCGGCGACGCTTGTTCACTCCCGATTCTTCGTCGCGCCAAGTGTGAGTCCCTTTTTGAAAGAAGCCGCCGTCGCTCAGGCTGCGCAACATCTTGCTTATGTAGGACTTGCTCGAGGTCTCACCCCACCGTTGGGTGATGCCGGCGTCCTCGGCCTGTAACCCTTGTTGCAGCGCGTCGCAGACCTCGCCCACCAAGAAGTTAAAGGCCACGTGGCTCACTCCCTCCCGGTGCTCCAGGGTGTCGGCCATAACGATCAAGTCGGAGACCCGCTCCGGCGTGTGGCCGTCCTCAGGCTTGTCGGGCAAGGGCACGGAAGCCAGGGCTTCTTCCACGGCGGCCGCCAACTCTTGGTTGCCACCGAAGGGAGGTGGCGGCTCGGCCGGTGGGAGGTCGACCAGCGGCGGCTCGACCGGGGCCGGGCTGGGGAAGGACGCTGAGGGCTCCGAGAATTCGTCTTCGAAGCTGGTGAGGGCCTGCGCTACTGCGGCCGCCACATCGGCTTCCGGTTCGCTGGCTCCGTCGGCTTCCGGCTCGCTAGCTCCGTCGGCTTCCGGTTCGCTGGCTTCCGGCTCACTAGCTCCGTTGGCTTCGGACCCGGCCCGTGACCGGGAATACCGGCCTCGCCGGCGGCTGGGGCGTCCACTGGCCGCCGAGGGGAGCTGTTCCGTCGCGCCTTCCGGTATCTCTTCGTCGGCCATTATCACCCAGTCCACCAGACCGGCGGTAATCAGCTTGATGTTGCCTTCCTGAGCGGCCCGGGCCATGAGCTTCTTGAAGCCGGAATAACCCAGCTTCTTCTCGTCGAAGGCCGGGTACCGGCGCATCAGCCGCTGTTTGATCGAGGTGAGCAGCGGGTTGTTCCCCGACTGGCGCTCGTCGCGGATGATCTCCTCGATGGCCCGGATGATCTCCGGCAGGTCGTTGCGGCCAGGGGCGGCTTCCACACTGGTGGGCGGCGGGCCGTTGCTGACGACGACGGGTTCGGGGGGGTGGGGCGGGTCGACGTCCACGTCGTAAAGGACCAGGATGTCGGCCTGGTCCGCTAACCGGCGGGAAGTGCTCCAAGAAACCCCGATTACGATCACCCGTTTGCCCATGGTGCGGAGGGCGTTGAGGACGTGAATGAAATCGGCGTCTCCTGAAACCAGCACGAAAGTGCCGATGTTCGGGTAGGAGTGCGCGCACTCAATGCAGTCGGCGGTCATCTTGACGTCGACGCTGTTCTTGATACGCGTCGTGCGGACTCCATTGTTGAACATGGCGCTGGCCGAAGGGGCCCTGGTGGGCACGAAGACCGGCTCGATGCCGGCGGCGTAGAGGGAAGGAGGGTCGTTGATGAACTGGCTGGCGCCGCGCAGCTCGGGGGCTTTGGTTACCCAGTCGGCGTAGGCTTTGGCTACTACTACACGCCCGTAATTGCTGACTTCTTCTTTAAGGGAGGAGACATTGGGAGTCCGGTGGCCGTCCGCAAGGCTTATCTTGAAGTTCTCCCAATCGATAAATAACGCTACGTCGTCGCCGCTGTGAGATGGTTCTGGTATTCTCAATAGATTGTCCCGGCCGATATCGTACTTTTGTCGATTTCAGTTTAATTTGGCCGTCCTGTTGAGTCAAGGAACCGGAGTATCCAGAACCCGGAATTTGCCTGCGGAGGCGCGCGAGAGCGGGGCCGGCGGGGTTGACAAAGGGAGTGGTTTCTTGGATTGTACCGGTGCGCCGCCGGTTGAATCGCCTAAGCGCGGGCGGCCGCAAGGGAGCACCCGATGGTTGAACGGCGTCCCAGGCTGGAAGGCAAGGTGGCAATCGTAACCGGGGCCGGCTCCAGCGGTGTGGGGATCGGAAACGGCAAGGCGGCGTCAATCCTCTTCGCCCGGGAGGGAGCGAAGGTCATCTTGGTGGACTTCGTCGAGGACCGCGCCGAAGAAACCCGGGCCATCATTGAAGAAGAGGGCGGCGAGGCATCTGTCGTTCAGGGGGACATGACCAAACTGGACGACTGCCGGCGCATGGTCGAAGCCGCCATGGACCGGTACGGCCGGGTAGACATTCTGGACAACAACGTCGGCATTTCCCAGCGGGGTACGGTGGTGGAGGTGAGCGAGGAGGACTGGGACCGTGTGATGACGGTCAACCTCAAGACAATGGTGCTGGCCAGCAAAGCGGCCATCCCAAGGATGATCGAAAGCGGCGGAGGCTCCATAATCAACATCTCCTCGATCGCCGGGCTCAGGGCCCACATGAGCACGCCGTACACTGCCTCCAAGGCCGGGGTCAATGGGCTGACTATTTCCATGGCCGCCGATCACGCCCAAGACAACGTCCGGGTCAACGCCATCGCTCCGGGACTGGTCTACACTCCCATGGTGGCGCCCCGGATGGACGACGACCTGCGCCAGTACCGGCGCAACGCCGCACCGATGCAGACCGAGGGCACCGGCTGGGACATCGGCTACGCGGCGCTGTTCTTGGCCAGCGACGAGGCCCGGTGGATCTCCGGGGTGGTGTTGCCGGTCGATGCCGGGCTTCTGGCGGTACACCCAGGCACCTACACGCCCATGAATCAGCAGACCCGGTATTAGGAGGAACGAGATGCGTCTTGAAGGAAAAGTAGCCTTGATCAGCGGCGGCGCCCGTGGCATGGGCGCGGAGGAAGCCGCACTGTTTGCTCGCGAGGGGGCCAAGGTCGTGATAGGCGACGTCTTGGAGGCCGAGGGTGAGGCCGTAGCCCGGGATATTAAGGAGGCCGGCGGGGAAGCCGAGTTCATCAGGTTGGACGTGACCAAGGAAGACGACTGGGAAGCGGCTATTACCTTGGCCGTCCAGCGCTACGGCAAGCTGGACATTCTGGTCAACAACGCCGGCATCGATGGCGCCAGCATGGTAGAGGACACTACTGAAGAGCAATGGGACCGCGTAATGGACGTTAACGCCAAGGGGGTATTTCTCGGCACTCGATACGCTATTCCCGAAATGCGAAGGGCGGGAGGCGGCTCCATCATCAACATCTCGTCCCAGTTGGGAATAGTGGGAATGATTGAGAGCAGTCCCCAGTACCAATCGTCGAAGGGAGCGGTCCGGCTGCTGACCAAGTCCACCGCCGTCCAGTACGCCGCCGAGGGAATACGATGCAACTCGGTCCATCCCGGGCCCATCGTCACCCCCATGACCGAGGCACGCCGGGGCGATCCGGCAGTGCAGGAGTTGATGGAATCGCGCATCCCCTTGGGACGGTACGGAGAGGCCATTGAAGTGGCCTATGGGGTGCTCTACCTGGCGTCGGACGAGTCGTCCTTCGTCACCGGCAGCGAACTGGTCATCGACGGCGGCTGGGTGGCCCAATAGGGCGCGGCCGGGAATTTGAACCGTGACGTTCCGGCCCTGTGGGGATGACCGCATCCCTTCCGTCATTCCTCCACCCTTCCGTCATTCCGGCGAAAGCCGGAATCCACGTCGCTCCCCGGTGTCTGTATGCACCGAGTTGGCGTAAAGGCACACTGTACGGCGGGACCTGTTTTGTGGCTGGCGTGGATGGGCTTCTGGCGCCTCAGGAGTTGCTCGTAGGCTGGAGTTAAACCTGCTGTCCCTGAGGGTTGGGCTTACGTGGATTCCGGCTTTCGCCGGAAAGACGGTCGTGCTGCCCAGACTCCGGGATGATTCGTGTACTCTTGGCTGGCGACGGCGTTACGGCGTGAGCAGAATCTTGCCGGTGGTCTCACGGCCCTCCAGTTGCCGGTGGGCTTCCTGGGCTTGAGACAGCGGCAATTCCAGCCCCACGTACAGCTTCACTTCTCGCCGTTGCACCCAGTTCAACACCTCCCCTGCCCGCTGCAACAATTCGTCGCGGGTGGCGGTGTAATCGCCCAGGCTCGGCCGGGTGAAGAAAAGGGAGCCGTTGCGAAGGGCGTTGGAGTCCACCTCGGCCACCGGCCCTCCGGCTTGGCCGTATAGCACCATGTAGCCCCGAGGGCCGAGACAATTCAGTCCTTTGGCGAAGGTAGTAGCGCCCACCGCGTCCAGTATCATCCGGATGCCGGAGCCACTGGTGGCCCTCTTGACCTCTTCCTCGAAGTCCTGGCGGGTGTAGATGATGGTGTGATCGGCGCCGGCGCCAGCCGCCAACTCCGCCTTGGCCTCGGTGGAAACCGTGGTGAACACTTCGGTCCCCAGCCGCTTCAGCAGCTGGACCAGCCACAGGCCCATCCCGCCGGCCCCGGCGTGGACCAGCACTTGGTCGCCGGGGTTGAGCCGGGTCAAACCGAAGACCAGGAAGTGGGCGGTCATGCCCTGGAGCATGGTGGCCGCCGCGGTGGCGAAGTCCATTCCATCCGGGATACGCACCAGCAACCAGGACGGCACCACATGCCGCTGGGCGTAGGAGCCGGTGTGCATGGCGTAGGCCACCCGGTCGCCCACGGTGACCTCTGTCACGCCTTCGCCGACAGAGATGACTACCCCGGCGCCCTCTCGTCCGGGCGTCCAAGGGAAGGCTGCCGGAGGATTGGTCCCCTTGCGACTGGAGACGTCGGTGTAGTTGACTCCGATGGACTTGATATCGACCAACGCCTCGCCGGGGCCGGGCGTGGGCTCCGCCACGTCTTCGTACTTGAGGACATCAGGCCCGCCGACTGCGTACGCTCTAACTGCTTTCATGGCTTTACCCCCTTATTTCCCCAATTTAACCACAGAGAACGCAAACGCCACAGAGGTCAGATTAAGTCTAATCGCTGTGTTGCCTGTGTTCTCCGGGCTCTCTGTGGTTAAATAAACCCAAAACGCGAGGAGATTCCAGCCCATGAGTTTTGAAGTTATCAAGACCGACCAGACGGACCGGGTGGCCGTCGTCACCCTCAACCGGCCCGAGGTGTTGAACGCTCTCAACCTGAAGCTGGTCACCGAGCTGGACCAGTTCATCACCCAAGCCGAGGAGGACGATGATATCGGCGCGGTGGTGATTACCGGGGCCGGTGAACGCGCCTTCTCCGCCGGGGCCGACATCCACGAGAACCGGGAGTTATCCCAAGAACAGCGGGACGATACCCAGTCCGCCCGCGCCGGGTACACCTGGCATCTGTTCACTTCCGCAAAGCCCATCATCGGCGCGATCAACGGGCTTTGCTACGGAGGCGGCACGGTCATGGCCACCAGCCTCGACCTGCTGATCGGGTGCGAAAAGAGCAGCTTCCGGTTCCTGGCGGTGAACTACGGCCAGATGAACGCCACCTGGAGCCTGCCCAACCTCATTGGCTGGCCCCGGGCCAAAGAGCTGCTCTACAGCGGCCGCGAGGTGTTCGCCGACGAGGCCTACCACATGGGTCTCATCAACCACCTTGTGCCGTCGGGACAGCTATTGGAGAAGGCGGTGGAAGTGGCTGCCGGTTTCGCCAAAAACCGGGCCGAGGGCGTGGCCAACATCAAGCGGATGCTGCTGGAGCACTCGGGCCTGCCGGTAGAAGAACAATTCTGGAACGAGCACAACGCCCGCAACGGACGCTTCCGCGGCCTGACCGTGGAAGAGGGATTCAAGGACTTCCTCGACCGTAAGGGCCGCAAGCCGGCCGTTTCCTAGAGCGGTCGCTTTGCCTCCACCGTTGGGCCGCCGCTCGGAAGCCCCCGATGCGATGGCCCCCGACGGCTCCGAAATACGCTTCCTCGCGGACGCACGCCACGGCGCCACCCGCGCCAGCGTGGTGGAAGTGACGCTGCCTGCGGGCCAAGTGTCCCGACCGGTCCATCACCGTACCGTCGAAGAAGTCTGGTACATCCTCGAAGGCCGGGGCCAAGTTTGGCGCTGTCCGCCTAATGCCGCCGCTACCGCCTACCTGCCGATGAACGTCGTTCCCGGCGATTCCTTGGTCATCCCCACCGGGTGGCGATTCCAGTTCAGCGCCGGCCCCGACAGTCCGCTGCGCTTCCTGTGCTTCACCACCCCGCCTTGGCCGGGCGGAGACGAAGCCGTCGCGGTGGCCGCCGGGGGGCTGGGTGAGGCGACGGTTTAGGGGCGCTGGTCGCGCTAAAGGCGACGGCATTACAGGGTTGGCGTACGGATGATAAAGTAGCAAATACACTCGACAGCAAGGGAAACCGGGATTATGGGTACACAAGATAGGCAAGTTCTCAGAGAGATACGTTTTACGGGCGGGCGGTTCGAGGAAACTGAGGGCTGGCTCGACTTGGACGTCCTGGCTGAACTGCTGAACTACAAGGAGATTCTCATCGCGATCGTCCGGGAAATCTGGTTGCGGGAGCACCAAGGCAGTGAATGTTTGCCTAGAGGATTTGCACAGGATTTTCGTCTGGGGATTAGTGAGATCGGGGCGGACTCTTGCTCGGTCCGCCTGGAGTGCTTCGCTCCGGAAACACGCTTTCATCAGACAGAGAGGTTGTACAACGCCGCGCGATTGGTCGATGAAACGCTGCTGGCCGCCCAGGATGCAGCGCCGCTCCCAAAGGAGATGATGGCTGCGGTCTTGCCGATGTTCGCCAAGTGGGGAAAGAAGCTACAGCCGGACGAGTGGATTGAGCTCGGAGGAGAAACCGGCCGCCATGCGGTGTTCAACTCAATCATTAGACAGAGGATAGCCTCAAACAACCTTTTCATGGCTCCCGGGCCTGCGATGGAGAGCGACACATCCGACCCCCTCTCTACCGGTGAATCGCTTTTACGAATGTTCGACGAAATCCGCAAGTCCGTCCCTTCGACAACAGAAGACGAAGCAATGCCTTCCGACCTTTCCCGGAACTATAAACACTACCTTTACGGTTTCCCGAAAGACGACGCCTGATGGAATTTGTATTCGCGGATGCCGGCTACTGGATCGCAATGATGAATGACAGGGATGTTTTACATACAAAGGCGACGTTCCTTACCTCCAGACTCGGATCTCGTACAATACTCACCAGCGAAATGGTGCTTGTCGAATTTCTGAACTTCGTCTCAAGATATGGGCCGGACGGTCGCAGGCAGGCTGCTAATACAGTGGAGAGGCTGCGTGCGGACCGCACCATAGAAATCGTGCCACAGACCGGCGCACAGTTCAGCGCCGCCGCCGCGTTATACTCCCAGCGGCCCGATCAGCGGTGGAGTGTCACCGATTGCGCGAGCATTCTGATTATGCGAGAGCGTGGCATCTGGGAGGTGTTGACGCATGACCGTGATTTCGTGCAGGCTGGGTTTCGGGCTCTATTGCGAGATGACTAACCAACGACCAACTCCAGCTTCACGCTTGACAGCTGTATCGCGGCGGCGTAGCCTTACGAAAATTGAATAACTTCAAAGGCTGTGAAGGGGAGTAGTAATCTTCCAGCGGGGCTAAGCGAGCCGGGTTTGGTGGGAGCCGGCGCCGAGCGCAGAAGCATGAATGGACCCCGGAGCCGCAGGCCGAACCTGTGCCTTACCTCCGTGACCCGGTTGGCAACGGAGAGGAAGGATGGGTTAGGCTGGGACGGTTGGGCGCCGTTACAGGCCCCCGGCACAGGGACCGCGTAGACTGAGGTCCCTCCCGCCGATTGAGATTCCGGAACGGCCCGTCTACGCATCGGGGCCGGTCTGGAAATGAGGGTGGCAACGCGATTTGGACTCGTCCCTTGGGACGAGTCTTTTATTTTGGGCCACTAACTCAAGGAGAGCGCTCACATGTATCACCCAACACTGCAGGAAGTGAAGGCCATGGCCGGACGCGGCAACCTCGTGCCCGTCTACCGGTCGATCAACGCCGACTTGGAAACGCCGGTGTCGGCCTACCTGAAAGTGGCCCGTGGGCCCTACTCTTACTTGCTGGAAAGCGTGGAGGGCGGAGAGCGGTTGGGCCGATACAGCTTCATCGGCACCGAACCTTACAAGGTGGTGCAGACGGGGGCGGGAATGCCCGGTGGCGAGGTCGACCCGTTGTTGTCAGTCGAAGAGGAAATGGGCCAGTACCAGCTCATACCGGTGGAGGGCCTGCCCGGGTTCCAAGGCGGGGCCGTCGGCTACCTGGCCTACGACGCCATCCGCTACTTCGAGCCCAGGGTGCCGCCCATGCCGGCCGACCCCCAGGGCGTCCCGGAGTCGGTCTTCATGTTCGGCGAGACCATCCTGATCTTCGACCACCTGCGTCACGACATCAAGGTAGTTAGCCACGTCCACCTCGACGGCGATGTGGAGAAGGCCTACGCCGAAGCGACTGCCCGAATCGACGAGATGGTGGCCCGGCTGTCCCAGCCCTTGGCGCTGCCTCCCGAGTTGCAGGGCGGTGCTTTGGGAGTGGCCGGGTCCTCACCGGTCGAGTCCAACTTCACTATCGACCGGTACGCCGACGCAATCGACAAGTGTATCGAGTATGTCTATGCCGGCGACGTTATCCAGGTGGTCAACTCCCAGCGTTTCTCCCGCCGCACCGGAGCCCACCCTTTCCAGGTATACCGGGCGCTGCGCAGCGTGAACCCCTCGCCGTACATGTATTACCTGGACCTGGACGGCTTCCAGATCGTGGGCGCGGCCATCGAGACGGTGGTCAAGGTCGAGAACGGCATCGCTGCGACCCATCCCATCGCCGGAACCAGGCCCCGTGGACGCACGCCGGGGGAGGACGACGCCAACGAGACGGAGTTGAAGAACAGCGAGAAGCAGCGGGCCGAGCACATCATGCTGGTGGACCTGGGCCGGAACGACATCGGCCGCGTCAGCGACCCCGGAACGGTGCGGGTGACCCAGCTAATGGACGTCGAGCGTTTTTCCCACGTGATGCACTTGGTGTCCCACGTGGAGGGCCGCCTGCGGGACGACCTCACTCCATACGACGCCCTGCGGTCCTGCTTCCCCGCAGGCACAGTATCGGGCGCACCCAAAATCCGCGCCATGGAAATTATCTCCGAATTGGAAGGCGAAAAGCGGGGGCCCTACGGCGGGGCGGTGGGCTACTTCAGCTATTCTGGAAACATGGACACGGCCTTGGTGCTGCGCACGGGAGTGTACAAAGACGGCGTGATGTACGTGCAGGCTGGGGGCGGCATCGTCGCCGACAGCGTGGCCGAAGACGAATATCAAGAGACGCGGCACAAGGCGGGCGCAATGATGCGCGCCATAGACGTGGCCGAAACAGGGTTTTAACGCTATGTTGCTTTTGATCGACAACTACGACAGCTTCACTTACAACCTGTACCAGTACTTGGCCGAGCTGGGGGCGGAAGTCGTCACCCACCGTAACGACAAGATCACCCTCGACGAAATAGAGGACTTGGCTCCTGAGGGAATCGTCATCTCTCCCGGGCCGTGCACCCCCCGGGAGGCCGGGATCTCCAACGATGTCATCCGCCGGTTCGGGGAAACGGTGCCCACCCTGGGCGTCTGCCTGGGGCACCAGTGCGTCGGTTACGTCTACGGCGCGGTGGTCGACCAGGCTGGGGAGATTCGCCACGGCAAGACATCGATGGTCCATCACAACGGGGCGGGAGTGCTGGCGGGCCTGCCCAACCCCTTCGAGGCGATACGCTACCATTCGCTGGTGGTCTATCCGGACACCGTGCCCGATTGCCTGGAAACCACCGCCCGGACCGAAAACGGGCTGATCATGGGCCTGCGGCACAAAGAGCACCCGGTGGAAGGAGTACAATTCCACCCAGAGTCCATCATGACCCCCGACGGCAAGCAACTGCTGCAGAACTTCCTGGACCGTGTCGACAAAGCGTCGAGATACAACCGCTGAGCCAACGGGACCGACTACTAGGAGGGCGCAATGACTGGCAAGATGGATATTCTGGACTTGGTGCAAGACTTCCCTGACGAAGTGACTTTCGACGAAGTGGTTCGCCGCTTCGCGGAGCTGTATGCAGTCCCGCCAAAACTACTTTCGCCCGAGCGTAGCGGGAATTTAACTTGGGGAGCCACATTTGCCTTGAAGAAATCTCGGGTGCACGAGGCGCTGCAACTGCTACCTGATCAGTTGTCGGGAGACGATGCGATAGATGATGCTATCGACCGGCTCTACGTGGTTTTCAGAATCGAGTTGGGCCTTACGGAAGCTGACGAAGGCAAGGGAATTCCCCATGAGGAAGCCATGCGAAGGTTTGCCGAGTGGCGACCGTAACCTGGTTGCCGGAGGCCATCCGCACCCTGGATATGATACGGCTCTTCATCCAAAGGGATTCTGAGATATACGCGGACCTGGTCAATGAACAAATCTCGCGGGCGGCGCAAGTCCTGGCTGATTTCCCGGAATCGGGTCGTATTGTACCGGAATTTGGTCGACGGGATGTGCGCGAACTCATTGTGAGGCGTTATAGACTGGTCTACCGTCTTCGCAACGATAACGTGGAGATAGTGGCAGTCCTTGACCGGGCCCGGCGAATCGATGCATCAAATTTGCCGTTGTAGGCCGTTCCTCATGTTCAGATTCCTAAGGAGCAGCCACTTTTGGATATTCGCGAAGCAATTGACGTTGTAGTTTCAGGGCGTTCTCTCAGCATGGACGAAGCCTCGGCGGTGATGAGGCAGATGATGCTGGAGGAGGCGAGCCCGGCGCAATTGGGGGCGTTTCTCACCGCACTGCGGCTGAAGGGGGAGGCGACCGAAGAGATCGCCGGAATGGCCACGGTCATGCGGGAGTTCTCTTTGAAGGTGAACGTCGAAGGGATGTTGGTCGACTCCGTGGGCACGGGCGGCGATGGCCACGACACGTTCAACATTTCCACTGCGGCCGCGTTCGTCGCTGCGGGCGCGGGCGTTAAAGTAGCCAAGCACGGCAACCGGGCCGCCTCCGGCAAGTGCGGCGCGGCCGACGTGCTCGAGGCGCTGGGCGTGCGGATCGATTTGCCCCCGGAAGGCGTTGAACGCTGCATCAATGAGGGCGGCATCGGGTTTATGTTCGCCCCGGTCTTTCATCCCTCCATGCGCCACGCGGCGCCGGCGCGCCGCGAGATAGGCATCCGCACCGTGTTCAACATCCTGGGGCCCCTCACCAACCCGGCGTCCGCCCAGTGCCAGCTTATCGGCGTCGCCTTCCCCGAGTTGGGGCAGCGAATGGCCGAGGTGATGCGGCTTCTCGGCTCGGAACGCACCCTCGTGGTCCACGGCGCAGGAGGGCTGGACGAAATTGCGCTGGACGGCGACACCTTGGTATGGGATCTGCGGGACGGCAAGGTGGAAAGCTGGACGTTTTCCCCCGACGATACCGGCCTGGGCCGCTGGAGCGTCGACGACCTGCGCGGCGGCGACCGTGAGGCCAACGCCGATACGATGGGCCGCCTGCTGCGCGGCGAAGAGGGTCCCATCCGCGACGCCGTGCTGCTCAACACCGCCGGAGTCCTGCTGGCGGCAGGCGCCGCCGACAGCATCCCCGGCGGCATCCAGCAGGCGGCCCAAGCCATAGACAGCGCCGCCGCCCGCCAAAGGCTGGACGCGCTGGTGGAGCTGAGCAA
This sequence comes from Dehalococcoidia bacterium, assembly GCA_965220625.1. Classification (GTDB taxonomy): domain Bacteria; phylum Chloroflexota; class Dehalococcoidia; order Lucifugimonadales; family UBA3495; genus VXOI01. Next base: position 225,217 of record CBDCQN010000001.1, on the reverse strand, counting down.
CGCGGGGGCGCAGTGACCGGACGCCCCATTAGATTTACTGACCATGCGCTCGATAAACTTAAAGGGGAAAGAGAGAGGGGTTTGACGTCGACGAAGACCTCGCAATTGAGATTGTGCTGCGCCCATATCAGGTGGCTCCCGCTCGGACCGGACGGAAGTTTGCACAATCTCTAATAGATGAACGCCATCTTTTGCGGGTCTTGTTTGAGGAAGAAGGCGACGGGTTAGTTATAGTCACTGTATACATAGCCGCCAGGGAGCAATATGAGATTTAGCTACAGCCCCGAAGTCGATATTTTGATGGTATACATATCGGAAGAAGCTTATGGCTACGGCGAAGATAACGAGGGAGTGATTGTCCATCACGGCATGGACGGCAACCCTTTGTCCCTGGAAATTCTGGACGGCAAGCTGTTCGTGATGTTTGCCAATGCCAGCGTGGTGACCGGCCAAGAAGTAACTAACCCGGACGTCCCCGAGGTTCCCTACGTCAAAGAGAGGGATGTGCCAGTGCGCGCAATCCCAAGCCGTGATGCCGATTTACGATTCAAATATCACACAGACAGCGATACTCTCGCCGTGAAGTTTGGCGGCGGTGCGTCGGATTTCTGCCTTCGCAACCAAAAAGTAGCGGTCTACTATGACCAGAACAAACTGCCAATGGGCTTGGAAATTGAGAAAGCCCGCGAGTTTGTGCTGGGAACTATGCGGAGTGTCCTGCTTCATAAAGAGGTGAGCATTGCCTGAAATCCCCAGCATTCTTGACGACATCGTAGCCGCCAAGCGCGGCGAGTTGGCCGAACAGCAGGCGCGGACACCGCTGGAGGCGCTGCAAGAATCGGCGGCGGCCCAGCCGCGGCCTCTGAATCTGTCCGGGGCGCTGATGGGCGGCGGCGTCAGGCTCATCGCCGAGGTGAAGAAAGCATCGCCGTCCCGGGGACTCCTGGCGCCGGACTTTGACCCCGTCCGCTTGGCCGATACCTACGTGAGCAACGGCGCTGCGGCGGTCTCTTGCCTGACGGACCCTCGCTTCCAAGGAGAATTGGCGCACCTGGCCCGCATCAAGGAGACCGGGGCGTCGCGGCGCGCGCCCGTGTTGCGCAAGGACTTCATATTCGATCCGTACCAGGTCTACGAAGCCAGGGCCGCCGGGGCCGACGGAATCCTGCTGATCGTCGCCATTCTGGAGCCGGACCAATTGAAATCCCTGCTGGAGACAGCCCAGAGCCTCTGGATGCAGTGCCTGGTTGAAGTCCACGATGAGGAGGAGATGGAGACAGCCTCGAACGTGGGCGCCGAGATCATTGGAATCAATAACCGCGACCTCCATACCTTCACCACCGACCTCGAAGTTACTGAGCGGCTGGCCCCCCTGGCGCCCCGGGGAAGAATAATCGTAAGCGAGAGCGGCATCTTCAGCCGCGACGACCTCCGCCGGCTCAACCGCGTCCGGGTGGACGCGGCGCTGGTGGGCGAGGCGCTGGTTACCGCCCCCGATGTCGCCGCCAAGGTACGGGAGCTGTCCGGACAGCGTCAGCCGGCCGGAGGGGCGAGGCCTTAGTGGCGATAAGAGTCAAGATCTGCGGGATCGGCGACCCCGACGACGCCCGCACCGCCGCGCAGGCCGGGGCGGACTTCATCGGCATGGTCTTCGTGCCGGAGCGGCATCGGCGTATTACCCGGGAGGACGCGAAAATCATAGTCGATGAGGTGCGAGGCCTCGAAGGTCCGGCCCCAAGAATGGTCGGCCTTTTCGCTGATCAGCCCTTGGAAGAGGTGAATGAGACCATCGCCCACTGCGGGCTGGATGCGGTCCAACTTTGCGGGGACGAGAGCCCCAAATACGCGGCGGCTGTCAGCGCTAGCGTAATCAAAGTTGTTCATGTTCCGGCGTCTTCAAGGGCCCCGGATGACGTCCCGGAATTGGCCGAGCGTGTCCGGGAGTTCAGCGAAGCCGGATACCTGGTCACCCTGGACCGTCTGGTGGAGGGTATACAGGGCGGCACCGGACGGGGTTTCAACCAAGAGTTGGCGGCATCCCTTTCGCGCCGGGGGTTATCCTTCCTGCTGGCCGGCGGCCTGACCCCGGTAAACGTCGGCCGGGCCGTCAGCGTGGTCAGGCCTTGGGGAGTCGACGTATCCAGCGGCGTCGAAACCCTTGGGAAAAAGGACCACCGGAAGATTCACCGGTTTGTGACTAACGCTAGGGACACGGACGCCGCCCTCGTCGGCTCCGCCTAGACCGCGCCCTCACCCTGGCCCTCTCCCGGAGGGAGAGGGGATTATTGACTCTAACGGACGGCGAACGATGGCGATGGAGAAACCAGACCTTCCCGACGAACGGGGCCGTTTCGGCGCGTTTGGCGGAAAGTTCATTCCTGAAACCCTTATGGCCGCAGTGGCGGAGTTGGACGAGGCTTACATGCGCGCCAAGACCGACCCTGAGTTTCAGTCGCGGCTCGGCCACCTTTTGAGCACCTACGCCGGGCGACCCACCCCCTTGTATTTCGCCGAACATCTCACACGGAAGCTCGGCGGGGCCAAGATTTACCTGAAGCGGGAAGACCTGGCCCACACCGGCGCCCATAAAATCAACAACGCCCTGGGTCAGGCCCTTTTGGCCCAGCACATGGGGAAGACGCGCATCATCGCCGAGACCGGGGCCGGTCAGCACGGCGTGGCCACCGCCACCGCCTGCGCGATGTTGGGGCTCCAGTGCATCGTCTACATGGGGAAGGAAGACATCCAGCGGCAATCGCTGAACGTCTTCCGGATGCGCCTGTTGGAAGCCGAGGTAATCGCGGTGGAATCCGGCACCCAGACCCTGAAAGACGCCATTAACGAGGCCATACGGGACTGGGTGACGAACGTCGAGACCACCCACTACCTTATCGGCAGCGTCGTCGGCCCCCATCCGTACCCGATGATGGTCCGCGATTTCCAATGCGTGATCGGCAGCGAGTCTCGCCGTCAGATACTGGAGGCCGAGGGACGCCTGCCCGACTACGTCACCGCCTGCGTCGGTGGGGGCAGCAACTCCATCGGCATGTTCCACCCTTTTGTGGCCGACGAGGAGGTGCGGCTCATCGGGCTGGAGGCCGGGGGCCGGGGGCTGGAAAGCGGCGAACACTCGGCCACGCTGACTGCCGGACGCCCCGGCGTGCTCCACGGCGCGATGAGCTACCTGCTGCAGGACCAGAACGGGCAGGTCAGCCCGGCCCACAGCATATCGGCCGGGCTGGACTATCCGGGCGTCGGGCCGGAGCACAGTTACCTCAAGGACTCCGGCCGGGCCCAATACCGGGAGGTGACCGACGACCAAGCGCTGGAAGGCTTCCACCTTCTCTGCCGCACCGAAGGAATCATACCGGCGCTGGAGTCGGCCCACGCGGTCTACGCTTCCGTAGAACTGGCCCGCCAACTCTCGCCCGACCAGATAATTCTCGTCTGCCTCAGCGGCCGCGGCGACAAAGACATCGGCATCGTCGCCGGCGCGTCGGGCATCGAGCTTTAGGGGCAGTCTATTCGGGACGTGCCAGCGCTGGCACTACCGTCAAACCTTCCCGTACAAAGTCCGAGTCAAACGTGAATATCGTCGACCGGGTCTCTTCGGCCATAACTATCACCGACCAATCCACCAAACTCAATCGGCCGTCACCTCGAGCCTTCATGCGGTCCCAGATTTGGCCGTGAGTACTCTGGCCAATCCACAGCGTTTCCCAGACCCCGTGGATTGACTCCATAAACGCCCGGAGGGGTTCAAAGCCCAATCGCCGATGGATCAACGCTGTGAATTCGACCAAGACATAAGAAGTGGTATAGAGTCGGTCGCCCCGCTCCAGAATCTCCGAGTAGGTCTCTCGGGACTGTGTGTGGAACTGGTCACTCTGGGAGATGAAAGCGTAAATGGCCGAGGTGTCAACCAGGATGTTTCTAACCATTCTGGAATGCGTCCATCAGGTAATCATCGTGGTTCTCAGCTACGTCGGTGGCGGAATCTCTCCCAATGCCCATGATGCTTAGTGCTTGAGCCCGCAACCGCCACTGGTTGGGTTCCATCGTAACTTTTATCAGTTTGAACTCCCAGGTGAGGTGCAGGTCGACTCCTCTAACCACCGGGACGGTGCGGCTTGATTCCCCTTCCCTCACGACTGTCTCTGCGGATTTACCAGTCTTCCGCGGCTGAATGCCGGTGGCTTTACGTACCAGTCTCAGGAGTTCTTGCCGGGGCGGATACCCCGGAGTGAAATCATCGACCAGCAGACTGGCGCCGTGCTCGAGTCCCGCTACAGCTTCTGCTTGGGCCAGCGACTTGAATCGGCTCAGGATATTTTCGAGAGCTTCTTTATGGAAATTGCGCTCCCGCTCGGTTAAGCCGAAAGGACTCTGCGGCCCTTCCCGGACCGGTGCGTGTGTTATCAACTCTTCAAGCAAATCCGCCACTTGGGGCAATATCTTTCTCAGGCGCCCAGGGTCCCTTTGGTGAACTTCCAACAACATTTGGGCCAACGCCTCGTTATCTTCATTGGTCAGTTTCTTGTTAAGAGTCATGTCGAATCCCTTTGGAGTTACAGGTCAATGCGCTCAGCAAATTCTCGAACAACGCCATCCGTTTATGATTTGTGCCCGTCGCCGAATATACCCCCTCGTCGCACTGGCAGCAATTCTGCAAAAGCGGCTGCTGCTAGCCTGCTATAATGGGCAAGCAATTTACAGCACCGTGGCCTGCGCGTTAGGCCTGTGTTTTTGAGAGGAGCTATGGACCTGGGACTCCAGGACAAAGTCGCTATTGTCACCGGCGGCAGTGACGGCATCGGGAAGGCGGCGGCCCTCAGCATGGCCAAGGAAGGCGCGAACGTGGTGATCGTGGCCCGGCGGCAAAATGTTCTGGACCAGGCTGCCGAAGAGATCAGGACTGCCACCGAGGGAGTCGTCGTGCCGTTGTCGGCCGACGTGATGGAGCCAGACAGCGCCAACAAGATCGTGCAGACGGCCATTGACCGGTTCGGCCGGTTGGACATTCTGGTCAACAACGCCGGCGTCGCCATGGCCAAGCACTTCGAGCAGGTCAGCCAAGAGGACTGGGAGTCCGACTTCGAGCTCAAGGTCTGGGGCGCAGTGCGGCTCATCCAGCAATCGGTCCCGGAGATGCGCAAGGCCGGCGGCGGGCGGATCATCAACGTCACCAACCTGGGCGGGCGCACCCCCGGAGCCAACTCCATGCCCACCTCCATCTCCCGGGCGGCCGGCATCGCCATCACCAAGGGCCTTTCCAAGGACCTCGCATCGGACAACATCCTGGTGTCCACCGTCTGTATCGGGCTCATCAAAAGCGGCCAGCACCAGTCCGGGTACGACGCCCGTGTGCAGAGCGAGCCGGACCTGTCCATCGACGCTTTCTATGACCAGTTGGCCAAGGGTCGTTCGGTCCCCTTGGGACGGGTCGGCGAACCCGAAGAGGCAGGCGACGTCATCGCGTTCCTGGCTTCAGAGCGGGCCAGCTACCTCACCGGAATAGCGGTCAACCTGGACGGCGGCGCGTCGGCGGTGGTGTAAGTGTGACCAGTCGTTTCGTTGGCGAACTCCAACCGCCCCAGCGAATCCTCCTTGGGGCCGGACCCAGCTCGGTACACCCCCGCGTTCTCCAAGCGATGACCATGCCGATCATGGGTCATCTGGACCCGGACTTCTTTCAGATCATGGAAGACGTCAAGAACATGCTCCGCGAGGTCTACCACACCGGCAACTTCATGACGCTGCCCATTTCGTCCACCGGCACCGGCGCCATGGAGACCGCCTGCGTCAACGTGCTGGAGCGCGGGGACACCATGGTGGTCTGCCGCAACGGCTACTTCGGCATCCGGTTGGCCGACATCGCTCAACGCTGCGGGGCCGACGTGCACGTGGTGGACACACCCTGGGGACGGCCGGTGGACCCGCAAGCCTTGGACGACGAGTTGTCCCGGCACTCCCGGGTGAAGGCCGTTGGTGTGGTCCACGCGGAGACTTCCACCGGAGTGCTCAGCTCGATGCCGGAGATCGTGGATGTCATCCACCGCCACGGCGCGTTGGCCATCGTCGACGCCGTAACCTCCTTGGGCGGCCACGATATGCGCATGGACGACTGGGGCATCGACGTTTGCTACAGCGCGACCCAGAAGTGCTTGGGCGCGCCTCCCGGCCTGGCCCCCATCTCCCTGAGCGGCGCGGCCATGGACGTGCTGAACTCCAGGGAGACCGAGGTCGAGAGCTTCTACTTCAATCTCAAAGACTTGGAGAGATACTGGAGCAGCCAGACCCGCGCCTATCACCACACGGCGCCCATCTCGATGACCTACGCCCTGCGCGAGGCGCTGCGAATGATGATGGAGGAGGGCGTCGACAACCAGATCCAACGCCACGCTCGCGTGGCTGCATCGCTCCGGTCCGGACTGGAAGCGTTGGGGCTGGAACTGCTGGCCGACCCGGAACACCGGCTGAACCCGCTCACCACCGTCGCGGTGCCCGAGGGCGTCGACGACGCCAAGGTACGGCGGGCGCTGCTGGATGACTACCACATCGAAATCGGCGGCGGGCTTGGCGAGTACCGGGGCGTCGCTTGGCGCATCGGCCTGATGGGGGAGTCGGCCCGGGAGACCAACGTCTTCGCCTTCCTCTCGGCCTTGGAGACCATCCTCAGCAGAAACGGGTACGAAGTCGCCTACGGCGCGAGCCTCGCCGCCGCGCAGCGGGCCCTAGTCACTTTCTCCGAATAGCAGCCGGCCCTCTCCGCCGATGGTGACAGACGGGAGCCCGTGACCCCCTCGTTCGCTAGACGCTAGCATTTCCTGGTCTGCCGATGGCCGGGAGCAGATCTTCGTCGTCGCTGTGGAGGGACTCGTGGGCACTGGCACCTACACTTTGACGGTGATGCTGGAACCGGGGGATTGATGCCGGGACTGCGGCCTCGGCGGTGGAGTCTCCTTCGACAAGCTGGTAATATTAGCTTTCGAGCGGAGAGGTCACGATGGCTACGAAGCTACCCCACAAAATGCTGACCTACAACCGGCAGGGCGAGATTGACTTTGCCAGCCTTGAATTCGACCCATATGAACCCGAACCGCTGCCGGAAGGCATGATTCAAAATCCATATCTGTTCGACTTCATCCCGATTCTGGTCGCTCACTATGAGGGCCGCCGGGACGTGTTTCTCGACAGCAACACCTTCATCTGTTACGACCGCCGCAACCTGAACGTCCGGGTCGGCCCCGACTTCTACATCGCAACCGGCGTAGATGCCCGCGCCATCCGCGAACGGGCGCTCTACCTTCCTTGGGAAGCGGGCAAGCCGCCGGACCTGGCGTTGGAAGTCGCATCCGCGTCCACCGCCCGGCACGACGTCGGGCGGAAGCGGGGCATCTACGTCGAAGTCGGCGTGCCGGAATATTGGCGGTACGACCCCACCGGCGGTGAGCTATACGGCAGTCCGCTGGTCGGGGAGCGACTGGTGGAGGGCGAATACCAGCCCATTGAATTGACGACGGCGCCCGACGGCGTACTCAAGGGTTTCAGCCCGGCGCTGGGCCTCAGCCTAGGTTGGAACGACCAGCGGCTGTACCTGTACGACCCGGACACCGGGGAATACCTTCGCAACTACCCGGAGATACGAGCCGACCTGGCAATCGCCGAAGGGGCACGAGAAGCCGCCGAAGGGGCACGAGAATTGGCCGAAGGGGCACGAGAAGCGGCCGAAGCCGCCCGCGCGGCCGCAGAGGCCAGGGTGCGCTGGCTTGAGGAAGAATTGCGCCGCCAGCGTGGCGGTGATTAGTCCGTAAAACGCCCTCTCGGCCCTGCTGGGCCCTCCAGCCGGTAGGCCTCGTCCAGAAGGTCCACTACGTGGCGCACCCGGCAGGGGCTTCCCTGCTGCCGCAAGCCCTGTTCCAACTGCAGCGTACAACCAGGGTTGGCTGTTGCCACCTCGTCCGCGTCCGCGTCGGCGATATATCCCAGCTTCCGGCGCAGCAGCCTTCCCGAAAGGTCCGGCTGTACCATCGAGTATATGCCGGCTCCGCCGCAGCACCGGCTGGAATTTTCCATTTCCACCAACTCCACCCCGGGTATCGCTTTGAGGACCGTACGGGGGGCTCGGGTGATGCGCTGGGCATGGGCCAGGTGGCAAGGGTCTTGGTAGGTGACCCGGCGGGTCAGGGGCCGCGAGGGCGGCCGGAGGGGCAGGCTGGCCAGCAGCTCCGTGATATCCACCGTGAGTTCGCTGAACCGCTCTGCCTTGGCCCGGTATTCGGGGTCATCCCGCAACAGGTCGTTGTATTCCTTCATGGCGGAGCCGCAACCGGCGGAGGCGGTGACGATGCGGTCGACACCGGCCGTCAGCAGCGCGTCTATGTTGCGGCGGGCCATTTCCCGGCCTCCTTCCAGATCGCCGGCGTGCATGTTGAGAGCGCCGCAACAGCCCTGTCCCATCGGCACGGCCACGTCGCAGCCGTTGCGGGCGAGCACCCGCACCGCCGCCTCCATGGTGGGCCCCTGCATCAATGGCATGACGCATCCGGAGAGCAACGCCACGGTCATTCGCTTGGGCTCTTGGGCCGGGAACACGGTCGCGGAAGGGCCGAAGAAGCGGCCGCTCAGCGGAGGCAACTGGGATTCAAGCCCAGCCAGCCCTCCGGGGAGCAACCGTAGCAAACGGGAGCGCCGCAAGAGCCACTGGACGCCGGAGCGCTGGTACAGGCGGACGAGCCGCGCCCCGAACCTGAGCCGTCCGGGATGGAGCAGGGCGCCCCGCAGGAACAGGCGGCTGACTCTGCGGAGTCCGGCCGATTGCCGGTTGTGGGCCCGCACCTGGGCGCGGGTGTGTTCCATCATGCGGCCGTAGGGCACGCCCGACGGGCAAACGGCCTCGCAGGCGCGGCATTGGAGGCAGGCCTCCCAGTGGGACACGATCCTTGGGGTTATCTCGACGCGGCCCTCATTAACTGCCTTCATCAGGGCGATGCGCCCGCGGGGCGACTCCATCTCCATCCGGGTCTCCACGTAGGTCGGGCAGGAACTCAGGCACAGGCCGCAATGCACACACCGGTACATGTCGGCTTCCGCCGGGGCGTCGGGACCCTGGAACCCTGCCAGCAGGGGCAGCGGCGCGAACGTGGTTTCTGTTGAGTGATCATCAGGCCCGGCCACTAAAGACCTCCTATGAACCTGCCGTGGTTCAGCAGGCCCGCCGGATCGAACTGCTGTTTTATGCGGCGCATGACGCCGATGCTGTCGGGCTCCTCTCCCCAGACGTCGATGCCGTCCTTGAGGGGCGCGGCCAATTGCTCCACCACGGCCGTGCCGCCGTGAGCGCGGGCCGCGTCCCTGGCCGACCGTATGCACGCCAGAAGGGATTCGCCGCCGGGCCCGTTCCACCAGAGCAATCTCAACGCGCCGAAACCGGGGTCGGCCACCACCGCCGCGCCGTCGATGTCGAGGCAGGCCGCAGCCAACCGCGCTATCGAGCGGCGCGGCGCGGCGATCTTCATAGCCAATGTTGGGGGTGATTCCGGGTCCCATGCCATATCGGTAAGCCATTGCCGGACCGCATCGGCTTGGCCGCTGTCCATTAAGGACACGTCGACGGCCCCAGCCTGCTTCAAGAAGGCGGTGGAGTCGTCGATGCGGCGTTTGGCGGCTTGAGCGCGGCCTGAGTAGAAAGCAAAGCCGGCGGCAATGGCATCCGTGCCGGGTTGGAAGCGGCTAGCGAAATACGCTAGCTCGGAGGACTCATGGCCCAATCGGTAGATGGGCCGCCCCCGTTGAGGGCAGGTGGCGACGTAGGCCATCGGGGCGGCGGGCAGGTCCAGAAGACCGGTTCCAGCCTTTATTGCCGCGTCCAGGCTCGGGAAATATCCAACGAGTGCGCCGGACTCCGGTTGCAGCGGAGCGACCTTCAACGTCGCTTCGACTATTACCCCCAAAGTGCCCAGCGCTCCGGTGTAGAGCTTGTTCAAATCGTAGCCGGTAACGTTCTTCACCACCTTGCCGCCGGCCTTGGTCTCGACGCCGTCGGCGCTCAATACGCCGATGCCGATAAGCCAGTCTCGCGGCGGGCCGTAGGCGTGGGCCAATGGCCCGCTCGAGGCGGTGGACAGGATACCGCCGACGGTCGCCCGTCTTGGGAAGGGCGCTTCCAGCGGCACGTACTTGCCCGCCGATGCCAGTTCCTCCTGAAGGGCGGTCAAGGTAATGCCCGATTCCACGGTCACGGTCATGTCGGCTGGTTGGTAGTCCAGCACCCGGCGCATCCTGGTAAGATCGACTATCAAGTCCACGCGATCGGGGCGGTTCCCCAAAGCCATCTGGGTGCCTCCGCCCCGTGGAAACACGGCCAGCCCCTCGGCCGAAGCCTGACGCAGCAAGCCGGCCAGCCCGGCGCGGCCAGCCGGGCGGACTACTGCCTGCGGCGTGACCCCGTCGATGGCGTAAAGGGACCGTTCGCTGTCCGGCGCTATAGCATCGAGGCCAACCAGGTCGGCCAATTGGTCGCTGAATCGGGTTTGCAACGAAGAACACCGCTGGGAGGCGAAAGTAAGGGTTCCTCTATCCAGGATGACTATCCGAATCTCAGGCGTACATTCCGAGAGCCGGCCGATGGGCGGCTGGGGCGTGGCGATGGCCGTCCGGGAAAATCTTGCCTGGGTTGATGCGGTTTTCGGGGGCGAAGGCGTCGCGCACCAGCCGCATGGCCGCCATGTCCTCCGGCGAGAAGACCAAGGGCATCTGCTCCTTCTTCTCCAGACCCACGCCGTGTTCGCCGGTCAGGGTCCCGCCTGCTTCGACGCAGACCTCCAAGACCTCGGCGCCGGCTTCCATGATGGTCTCCAGCGCCCCGGGCTGGCGCTCGTCGAACAGGAGGCAGGGGTGAAGGTTGCCGTCTCCGGCGTGGAAGACGTTGGCGATGGGAATATCGTATTTGCGCCCCACCTCGGCGACCCGGCGCAGCACCGGAGCCAACTGGGTGCGGGGCACCACGCCATCCACCAGGTAGTAATTGGGGGCCAGGCTGCCCAACGCTCCCAACGCCCCCTTCCGGCCAGCCCAGAGCTGCTCCCGCTCCTCAGCCTGTTCGGCGGCCCGCACTTCGCTGGCGCCGGTGTCCCAGAGGGCGGCCTCCACGTCGCGGCCGGTCTCGTTTACTTCGTCATCCAGCCCTTCGAGCTCGATTAGCAACACCGCGCCGGCGTCGTCGGGGTAGCCCACGTCGGTAACGTTCTGGACGGCCTGGATGCTCAGGGCGTCCAGCATTTCCAATGCGGCGGGTATGATGCCGTGGCCTATGACCGCCGATACGGCGGTGCAGGCCGAATCGACGTCGGGGAAGATGCCCAGGTAAGTCTTGACGGACTCAGGGACCGGCAGCAGCCGCACGGCGATGCGGGTGGCAATGCCGAAGGTCCCTTCGGAGCCGACGAATACTCCCCTCAGGTCGTAGCCGGGGGTCTCCCGGGCCATGCTGCCCAAGTGGACCACCGAGCCGTCCTCCAATACGACCTCCATGCCCAGCACGTGGTTTGTGGTGGTGCCGTAGGCCAGGCAGTGGGGGCCGCCGGCGTTTTCGGCGATGTTGCCTCCCAGGCTGCAGGCCCGCTGGCTGGACGGGTCGGGAGCGTACCGGAAGCCGAACTTGCGGACGTGGGTATCGAGGTCGAGGTTGACGACGCCCGGCTCCACCACGGCGTGGCGGTTTTCGGTGTCGACTTCCAGGACCTCCTGCATTCGAGTGAAGGCGATCTGAACGCCGCCGGGCGGTGAGATGGCTCCGCCGCTGAGGCCCGTGCCGGAACCGCGCCCCACAACGGGGATGCCAGCCTCGTAGGCCAAAGCCATAACCCGGCTCACATCGGACGTGTTGGCCGGGAACACCACCGCCGAAGGCATTCCTCGGTCGATGGAACCGTCGTACTCGAACACCAGCAGGTCATCGGGGTGAACGACAACGTTCTCCTCGCCTAGACCAGCCTGCACGGCGGCGATGAATTGGGCGAATGTCATTGGCTCCTACCCGGCACGACCCCGGCTACCGATGCCGGCGGAAGAACTGCCAAACGGGGCAGGAGAAGCCGGGCAGCAACTCACCCCCGTCTATCAGGTCGTCCTCGCCGAGGGTCAGCGGTTCGACACCGTGGCGGTAGACCGTGACAGTCAGGCGCTCCGTGTCGGCAATCCATACTTGGCGCGAGCCGTAGCTGAGCCACATCCACGCCTTGGCGGCCATCTCCGGGTTGGAATTGCTGGGCGACTTGACCTCAATCGCCAGGTCGGGGGCCAGTTCGGGGTAGCCCCGCGTTCCCTCCGGCACACGGCCCGGAGCAACCCAGGCCACATCCGGGCAACGCACCGTGTCCGGCTCGAAGTCCAGATGGTAACCCGGTTCGCCAGAGCGGACCGCTCCGTAGTCGTTGGCTTCGGTATAGTTGAAGACGAGGCCAGCGGTTCTGGTCACCGTAATGGCGTGCGGGTCTCCGGTGCCCATCCTACCGACCAATACTCCCCTGATGAGCTCGTACCTGTTGCCATCCCGCGGAAGGGCCAGCAGGTCCTCGGCGGTCAACAATACTCTTGTAGTCGTCATGTCCTGCCATCCGGGAATATGAGGTTATTGTAGCATCTGGCAGTACTCTCCTCCGCCCGGCGCGGGCCAACATCCGTCCGGTCAGGGTTTATCCCTGGCTCATCGAGTCCAGAGTCCTCAAGCCGGAGGTGGTGCGGGATGTCGATTCGGCTGTCGTCCGGGAACTGGCGGGAGGGCTATATTGCGCCGAGCCCAAGCGACGCCGGGAGGCCTGTGTCTGCCGCCTTAACGCCGGGTGGGCTTGCCAGTGCCGGTCCGCCCCTAGTACTCAGTCAACCGCCAAATAACAATTACCCAAACCGACTTGCGGAGGGACGGTCCAAGGCCATCGGTCCGACCCTTCGCTTCCAGACCCTTCCGATTCCGCGGTTGACTGAGTACTAGTGCTGCCGGCGAAAGAGGCGCCACACTGGGATGCTGAAGCCGGGAAGCACGTCTCCACCGTCCAACACGTCATCCTCACCCAGCAGTATCGGCGAGGCGCCGGGCCGGTATACGGTAACGTCGGTGTGGTCCGGGTCGCCCACCCAGACCGCTCGCGAACCATGACTTAGCCACATCGCCGCCTTGTCCGCCAAGGACGCGTACGAATTGCTGGGCGACTTCACCTCGACTACCAGGTCGGGGGCAAGTTGGGGGTAGCCCCGCGTTCCTTCCGGCACCCGTCCAGGCGCAATCCAGGCCACGTCCGGCGCGCGCACAATGTCCGGGCCGTTTGCCAGCCGGTAGCCAGGCTCGCCGGTGCAGGTTTGCCCGGTATTGTTTTCGTCAGAATAAACAGAAATAGCCATAGCGAACCGGCTTACTACGATGGCGTGGATGTGTCCTGGAGCCATTCCCTCTCCCGGCCCTACTTTCTCGCTGAGTACCCCGTGAATGAGTTCATACCGTTTGCCATCCTCCTCCGGCATCAGCAGAAACTCTTCAGCGGTCATAAACCGGCGTTTGGCGACTGTCTCTCGTTGCATGTCCGCTCCGTGTTTGTCCCCGGTGGGCAACATTCTAACACGCAGGCTAACACGCGGGACCCAGGGTCATTTAATTGTCCCCTCCCCCATTTGGGGGAGGGTTAGGGTGGGGGCGTTCCCTAACGTGAGCGACCATCGTTATTGCCAGCATTTCACCCTCGCCCCAACCCTCTCCCTCGAGGGAGAGGGAGAATTGAAAGACCCTGCGCGGGACCTGCCTTTGAGTTCTCTGTACTTTAACGTGGTGTATACTGTGGCGGTTCATTCCACACCACGGGATCCGGCCACACCACGGAATCCGGGAGGAACGCGTGGACTTCGACATCGCGGTTTTGAGCGGGGACGGCATCGGGCCGGAAGTTACCGATCAGGGTGTTCGCGTTTTGGAAGCCGTGGGCCGTGGCTTCGGCCACCGCTTCAACCTCGCTTACGGGGACATCGGCGGCATTTCCATCGACAACCACGGCGTGCCGTTCACCGAAGAGGTCCGCGCCATGACCGATGCCGCCGACGCTGTTCTTTTCGGCGCGGTTGGCGGCCCCAAGTGGGATGACCCCGGCGCGACGGTGCGTCCGGAGCAGGGGCTGTTGGCCATCCGGGCCCACATGGGCGTGTTCGCCAACATACGGCCGGTCAAGGTCTATCCTTGGCTCATCGAGTCCAGCGTCCTCAAGCCGGAGGTGGTGCGGGACGTCGATTTGGTTGTCGTCCGGGAACTGACGGGAGGGCTTTACTACGCCGAGCCCAGGGGACGCCGGGAGACTCCCAACGGGATGATCGCGGAAGACACCATGAGGTACACCGAAGGGGAGATCGAGCGGGTCCTGCGGATCGGGTTCGAATTGGCACGGGGCCGGCGTTACAAGCTCACTTCGGTGGACAAGGCCAACGTTCTCGAGTGCTCCCGGCTCTGGAGGTCCATCGCCGTCCGTTTGGGTGAGGAATACCCCGACGTCGAGCTGGAACATGTGCTCGTGGACGCCTGTGCGATGCAGCTAATCCAACGGCCGTCGCGCTTTGACGTCATCGTGGCTGAAAACACCTTCGGCGACATACTGACCGACGAGGCCTCGGTGCTGGCTGCGTCCATGGGCGTGTTGCCCTCTGCCAGCCTGTCCGGTGTTCCGACTGCCGGGCAGCGTTCCAAGGGAATGTATGAGCCGATCCACGGCACCGCTCCCGACATAGCGGGCCAGGGTATCGCCAACCCCATAGGCTCCATACTCAGCGCGGCTATGATGGTGCGCTATTCCCTTGGCCTGACCGAAGAGGCCGCGGCCGTGGAACGAGCGGTCGAGCAGGTCCTGGGCCAGAACGTCCGGACCGCCGACATCAGCGTTGCCGGCGCGGAAAGCGTCGGGACCGTCGAAATGGGCGACCGGATAGTCGCCGCCATCGAAACCGGCGCAGACTAACCGCAGAAGCGCAGAGTTTTCAGAATCTCTTCAATGGCCCGCGCCGTGGTTTAGTCGACGATGGCAGAACTCACCAGCCTCTCCATTGCCATCCTTGTTTTCCTTGGCAGCGCCGCTGCCGTCATATTCTTTGGCACGCGGCTGGCGGTCTACGGCGACGCTCTGGCCACGCTCACCGGCTGGGGGCGGTTGTTCGTGGGGAGCATCCTGATTGCCTTGGCCACGTCGTTGCCGGAACTGGCCACCAACATATCGGCGGTGCAACTGGACCCCCCCAACCCCGAACTGGCGGTGGGCAACGTGTTCGGCGCCAACATGTTGAACATGTTCACCTTTGCGGCGGTGGCTCTGGCCTTCGGGGGAAAGCGCTTCCTGCAGCGCGTTGCGCCGCAGCAGGGCTATTTGATAGTCGTCGCAGCTCTGCTTACGGGGCTTGCCCTGATCTTCGGGGCCACCCAGTTCGGGGTGAGCGCCTTCCAAATCGGGCTGTCGTCCGTCATTCTCCTCGGCGTGTTCCTGGCCGGAATGTATTGGGTCTACGCAACCCGCCCGGCTAGCGACGACGAGGGTTCCGACGACCCTGGAATGACCCTGCGCCGGGCTTGGGTCCTGTTCCTCCTGGTGTCGGCCGGCGTGGTCGTTGCCGGATTCTTCCTGGCGTGGAGCACAGACCGGATCGCGGACATTACCGGTGTTGCGTCCAGCACCCTGGGGATCCTGTTGGTGTCGCTGGTTACCACCATGCCAGAGGCGGCTTCCACAATCGCCGCCGCCCGCATCGGGGCAATGGACTTGGGGGTGGCCGGGCTCTACGGTAGCTGCGCTTTTAACATTACTATCCTGTTTTATGCCGACATCTTCTACCGTGGCGGCATCCTGGGGCTGCAGACCGAGCCCGCGCACTTCGTCGCGGGCGGAATGGCCATAGGCCTGATGCTGGTGGGCTTCGTGCTGATCATGTTCCGCGAAAAGATACGAGCGGCAATCGCCGCAGGCCTGCTGTCGTTGATGGCCGCCGGCTATATCGCGGGCGCGATAGCGGTTGTCACACTGGGGGCCGCCGGTTCAGAGGAGACCGAGGCGCGTTCGCCCTCGGCCCGGATCGGCGAGGACGGGTAGCCCATTAGAGAATTATCAGAGTCCATCAATCGCTGATGGCCAAGCGGCGGCTTGGTGGTGTGCTGTCAAACAGGTGTTGACAGCTTGTGCCAGTATGTCCACATTACCAGCATGAATACGCGGTACGTTCTACCCTCAGCGCCAGCGGGACGTTATGCCTCGTAGTGACTTGCCATTTGGGAGCGAATTCTCTCCCGCACAGGTCGACGTTAGGGTCCTCTTGGACTTCGCTAACACGCACGGCGCCGACTGGAAGGCCTTTGAGGCTGCGGTCCGGGACCGCTATTTTGACCAGCACGAAACGTCCGACTACAACAAATCCAAGCTGGCCAACAATAGCAAGCTGGCCCTTCGTGCTTATGGGCTCATCGGAGAGAAGGACGCTACGCTCACATCAGTTGGTAATGCTCTCTATGAGTTAAGAGGCGACGGGCCGGCCTTCCACAAGGCTTTCGGAAGACACATCCTGATGAATTGCCAGGGCATGAATTTCGTGCAATGCATACTCGATATGCAATCCGCAGGCGAAGAGATCGATCTAACGCGTCTTCGGGGTTGGCTCATTGAGCGTGGCATCAATGTTCCGCGTGGCGGAAAACACATGAGCACCCTACGCTTATGGCTCGAGAAGGCCGGTGTCTTCGTTTCCGGATACCGGGTTGATAACGGATGTTTAGACGAGCTTCTCGGTGTAAGGATGCAAGAGGTCGAGGCGCTTGCAACTTTCACAGCCGAGCAACGAGCCTATCTGAAGACGCTCGCCAACATGGGCGGTGGTGGACCCCATTTTTCTAACGATATCGAAAAGCTCGCCACCGCAACATACGGCATCCTGTTTAACGAGAAAAATTTGCCTAAGCAAGTTCTGTATCGTTTGCGCGACACTGGCTATCTGACTCTTGAACGTGGCACCAAGCAAGCCGGGCGAGGCGCCAAACCATTCCTAGTTACAGCTACATCCAAGCTAACGGTTGACGTTATTGCGCCTTTGGTCGAGCAGCTAGAGCAACAGACGCATAGGGATTTGCGTCCTTTGTTGAGGCGGACAATCACCGAAATTCGCAATGAGCTAGATTCCGAGAATCCACATGTCCGAGGTCTAGCACTTGAGGCCTTGGCATTCAAGCTGATGGGTCTCACCGGACTCACTTATGTTGCTACCCGACTTCGGGGGAGTGCAACTGACGGTACTGAAGTAGATTTAGTCTTCAAGGGTGCTTGGCCCGGATTCTCCCGGTGGCAGGTACAGTGCAAGAATACAGTCAGTTTGTCTCTCGACGATGTGGCTAAGGAAGTGGGACTAACACGCTTCCTTGAGACCAGTAAAATCGTCATGGTGTCAACGGGAGAAATAGATGGGAAAGCCCGTAGATACGCGGACCAGGTTATGATCGATACTAATATCTGCATTGTAATGTTAGACAGTAGCGACATCGTCCTGGTAAGCCAGAATCCAGCGGCAATTGTTGATGTGTTTACCCGCGAAGCCCGCCACGTTATGAACACGAAAAGGCTTCGGCTGGGGGATCCCCTTCAAATTGCTCCTGTACAAATCGGCTTCAGTTCTCTCTTGGCCTGATATGCAAACCGTCAGATCCCCCTGGGCGAAGACGTTTGATAGCTTTGTGAGGTCGGTCCGTCAGCGAGCCATTATTGTTTCGCCGTTCATTACGGAGGAGCCATTGCTGCGGTTCACTTCTCTGTTGCAGGGGAGAACCCCCCCGCATGTCGTTCTTCTTACTAATTTGGCACCGGGCAGTATGCTCCAAGGATCCCTGGACACTAAGGCGGTCGCCAAATTTTGCAAAGAATTCCCCGAAATAACTGTACGACACCTTCCGGGTCTACATGCAAAATCCTACGTCGCCGATGAACACACCGCGATAGTCACCTCTGGGAATTTAACGAGCAGTTCCCTGTTCCAGAATTACGAATATGGCATTCAAGTTGACGATCCCGCTGCGGTGCGAAGAATTGCTAGCGACCTGGTAGCCTACGGGCGGCTTGGAACCCAGGTTTCAATCGATGAATTGGACGGCCTGGCCGAGATTTCTGAATCGCTTAAGGCCAAATATTCGGAAGCGTTAAACTCGGCTCAAAAGAGATTCAAGGACGAGTTCGAACAACAATTGGAAGTTACGGTAGAGTCCCTGAGATTACTTAGGGCCAAACCAGGGGAAAGTACGAACTCGATCTTCGCCCGGACGATCGTTTACATTCTCAGAGACGGGCCATTGGCGACGAGGGATATCCATCCCCTTATCAGCATGATTCATCCTGATTTGTGTGATGATAGGATCGACCGAGTTATCAATGGCGTACGGTTCGGCAGGGAATGGAAACACCGGGTAAGGGGCGCTCAAGTAAATCTGAGACGTCAGGGGTTGATAGAACTCGCCGGAGGCAATTGGCACTTGACTCGGCGGTATGCTGACCCCACTGGTTGGAACGGACCTTAAGAAGCAGGGCAGTGTCGAGTTTCGCCTGATAGATGCAGCATTTTTCCTTTATACTGGGTTGAACGCGGGGCGTATGACCGCCATAAGGCGTTCTCCATCGCTTGCCCCCAGTGTCCCGGCGGCGGCTTCCAGCGTCTCGCGGTAACGGTCCAGGAAGTTTGGCGCGACCTCCCCGGCCGCTACTCGGGCCCGGTAGAGCTCCACGGCGCCGGCGAGCCGCGATTGCAGCCATCCGGTTCCTTGGCGTTCCAACAACGATTCCAGGAATGCGCCGTCTTGGCTCACCGAAATGGGGAGCTCCGGAAATTTTTCTGACCTGGCCTTGTCGTAGGCGAAATAGGACAAGGATTCGGCAACCAACCGGCCCTCTCCAACCGAGTCCAGGGCGGCCACAAGCTCGGCGGCCAGGTCGGGATCGGACGCAATCAGCCGGTAGATGATGCGGGCGGGCGGCGCCAGGACCGCGTCGCTGTCCTTGACCAGCTTGACCGCGAGGCTGCGGTCGCTGGACAGCGCGGCAGAGGCGGCCGAGGGCTGGCCGATAATCATCCCTTCCAGCGGGAACGGTGTTTCGGCCATGACCAGGAGTGTCTCCGTCGGGACCGTCCGAGCCCGTTGGGCCATCACCGCGTAGAGGCGCTCCAAGAAAGGCCCGTCGATCAGGTAATTTCCGGAGGGCTCCTCGATGAGCAGGGTAATACCCCGTATCAAGTCGGCCTCCGAGGCGTCGGCGGTCACGTCCAGCTTCCCCAGCAGACCTTCCGGTTCGAATATCGAACGCAACTGCACCGGAACAGGGACCATCAACGCCCGAACCGTAGCCGGGTCGACGGCCGACATTATCCGGCGGGCCAGCGGCGGGTCGTTATCCCGGAACAGGTCGGAAAACAGCTTCAGGTCGTGTTCTTGCTCCAAGCCGGTGTCGGCCAGGAATTCCTCCAGCGCCCGCGCGCCGGCCTCCGGCGACTCCCCTCCCGCGACGGCGATGTCGTCTACCACCGCGCCGAAACGCTGGAGCCGCTCCACGAAGCTCGCCGTTGCCTGGAGGGTTGCCGCTGGGGGAAACCGAGGGCTGGCTGCGAACAGCCTGACCAATATTTGGTTGTCCACTGCGGGCAGGAAGTTCACCAAGAACGGCTGGACGGAAATCCGGTCGGCCAGCATTAGTGCCCGGCTCGCGGGACTGCCGTACAGGCTGGACAAAAATTTCAGTGCGTCAGCGAGGTCGCTGGCCCAGGGCAGGTCCAGCGATTCCAAGTGGCCGGGGTGAGAGCGGTAAAGGGCCACTTTGTCTTGGAGATAGCCCCGCCAAAATCGGAAGTCCTCTTCCGATTGGGCGTCGCCCAGCAGAAGGTCGAACTGCTCGGCTAAATCGGTGAGGCGCTGGCGCTCCTCCACCTCCAGCACCCGGGCGCTCGTGGCCAGCAAGCGGGTCGGCGGCGGGTAATGGGCAAGGTCCGGATATTGACGCAAGTCCAGGTGCTCGAAACCCAGGTACTTGCCGGCGATGGCCCGTTCTTCATGGGACAGGGACTGAAACCAGCCGACGGCCCGCTCCCATGTCTCGAACGGTCCTTCGCCGAGGAAGTGTCCCCAGTACCTGCGCAGCACCGGCGGAACCAGACCCAAGTCGCCGCCGGTGGTATAGGGTAGGTCGGCCTCCAGGCTGTGGAAGAGCGGCTCAGGGTTCTCGCCGGAGACTTCCGGCAGGCGACGCAGCCGCTGCCGGAGAAATTCATAATCGTCGGGCGGTTGTGCCATGAAGGCCAGGATGTCTTGATGATAGCTGGCCAAGGCCGGCGCGATCTCTGCTCCGTCTTCCTTCTCCCAACCCAGTTCCGGCCGCCCGATTACCGGAAAGCCGCCCCAGTACGAGTGTCCCAACTCGTGCATCACCCCTATGGGCTTGGCTTCTCCAACGCCGGCCCAGAGACCGAACCCGTAGCTGCCGAAGAAGCCGGGCTCCGCCCGCATATGCCGCAGGTCGAGGCTGCGGAGCAGCGCCTCGCCGGCCGGAGTGGGACGGTAGAGCGCGACCATGGCATCGAGGCGTTCTTTGGCCCACGGAGAGTTGTGAGGATGCGGAGTGGGCAGAGGAATGGGATGCGGAGTGGGCGGCAACGATACTGCCGTTGGGACCGTTTGCGTGGCGCCGGGTGCGGGGCGAATAGCCGCCCGCGACGGTAAAGGGGAGGCTGGCGGAGGCGGGACCTGAGAGGGGGCCACGGTTTGTCCGGTCTTGGGCGCCAACGCCAACGTAGGAGCCGGCCGTTCTCCGCATGCCGCCGAAACTACGGCCAGCAAAGCCGCGGCGACCGCCAGGGCCAGTCCGGCGGAGCGGCGCCAGCGGACAGTCAGACGACCTCCAGCGCTTCCTCCGTCACCACGCCGCCGCTGATCCGGAAGATGCGGACGTCGGGGGTTTCGGGGTCCATCAGCGAGACCAGCACGTAGCGGGTATCGGGCCACAGCTCGGCCGTCCCCCCGGCTATTCGCACGTCGGTGTCGGACGGGTAGGCCGTGCTGCCGGTGTGGGAGTGATAGATGGCCAGCAGTTCCCAGCCTTGGTCACCGGCCTCGCCGTCCACCCGCACCAATTCTCCAGGGTCCATGGAGAAGCGAAACGGGCTGGCTTCTACGTTGGTCATACGGAAGGACCTGGCGACTTCGCCCTCCGGACCCGCCAGAATGCCGCAACACTCGTTGGGCAGATCGTCCTTGGCGTGGGCCACCATTTCTTCCACAAAGCTGCGCGCGATGCGTACCACCGGGTTCCTCCCTTTTCCAACTGCGGAGAACGCCGAGGCCACGGAGGCGTTTAGTTATTTGACTCTCCGTGCTCTCCGGGGTCTTCCTCTTCCGCGTACTGGTTGACGGCCGCCTCTTGCTCCCGTGTCTGGATGGAGCCGGGTCTCAACTCCCGGACCCGTCGCACTGCGTCCTGCGGAGCGGCTCCCCGGTGTACCAAGTAGCAGGCCAGCACGGTGCCGGTGCGTCCGACGCCGGCGTAGCAGCTAACGGCCACCGGTTTGCCAGCGGCGGTCTGTTCGTCGATGAAGGCCACCATCCGGCGCGTTTGCTCCATTGTGGGCGGCGTGAAATCGGGCACCGGCTCGAACATGTCCACCAAGTCGGCCATGCCCTCGCCCCTGGCGGGAATGGTCCGCTCTTCCATCCGTATAACGGCGCGGACGCCTTGGGAGTAGAGAAAGAACAGGTCGTGGTAGGCTGCCGGACCCTGCGAACCGCCCAACTCTCCGTCGATAACCCAGCTGAAGTTCATGTACTGCATCGGCTCAAGCGCTGCCTTTATTCACCACAGAGAGCACAGAGGCCGCAGAGGGTTCATTCATTTCTTCTCCCCTGTGACCCCTGTGTTCTCTGTGGTTAACTGCCCTTTCGGGTATAGTATATTAGGTTTCATGGACAATCCTTAAGGAGCATCCGGTGGATTATACCAACATCAAACTTGCCAAAGACGCTGGCATCGCCACCATAAGGCTGGACCGGCCCGATGCCATGAACGCCCTCGGGCGGGAGCTATTGGCCGAACTCGCCTCAGCCTTGGACGACGTTGCTGGCGACGAGTCGGTGAAAGCGCTGGTGCTGCGGGGCAATGGACGGGCTTTCTGCGCCGGGGCCGACCTCAAGACCTTCGAAGGCCTGTTCCAGGACCCGGCCCATCTGCCCGGCTATATCCGTGAGATTAACGACGTGCTCTTCCAGTTGGAAGGCCTTCCGGTCCCGGTAATCGCGGTGGTCCACGGTTTTGCGCTGGCTGGCGGCTTGGAGTTGATGATGGCCTGCGACATGGTGGTTGTGGAGGAGACGGCCAGAATCGGCGACCAGCACGTTAACTTCGGACTGATGCCCGGCGGCGGCTCCACTCAAAGGCTGCCCCGGTTGGTTGGGTCGCAGCGGGCCATGGAACTGCTCACCACCGGCCGCTGGCTCAGCGGCGCGGAGGCCGTCGAGTGGGGACTGGCCCTGAAAACGGCGCCCATGGACCAGCTCGACGAAGAGTTGGAGAAGCTGGTCGCCCCTCTCCGCACCAAGAGCCGTCCCGGCTTGGGGTGGATTAAATCGGTTACCAACCGCGGGCGCGACCTCTCGGTGCGCGACGGCGTGGCGGTGGAGGGAATGGCTTTCGCCCAGTACGTCGCCACTTCGACCCATCCGTCCGAAGGGGTCCAGGCGTTCATTGAGAAGAGGACGCCGGAATTTTAACGGCGGCCGAAATCTCCCCGATGCTGGCGGAGTCCCGATGCGTCGGGGTCAGGATGAGGCAGCCCAGGCGCTGCCTTCAGCCACAAGGAGTACAGGAAGCGAGTTTTGAAAATCCGAGACATTCTGCGCGAAGGCCGCACGATATCCTTCGAATTCTTCCCGCCACGGGCCGCCGAAGGCATACCGGACGTGCTCGCGACCCTGGAGGAGCTGACCGCCTACTCGCCCGAGTTCGTTTCCGTTACCTACGGCGCCGGCGGCTCCACCCGGGCCTTTACCGAAGAGATAACCATCCAGGCCAAACGGACTTCCGACGTGGAAGTGATGGCCCACCTCACCTGCGTCGGCCAGACCGTCGAGGAGTTGGACGGAGTTCTCGGCCGGTTGGAGGAGGCATCCATAGAGAACGTGATCGCCCTTAGGGGAGACCCTCCCCGCGGGGAAACGGAGTTCGTGCCGGTCGAGGGCGGGTTTCATCACGCCTCGGACCTGATCAGTCACATCCGCGGCAATTACGCCTTCGGCATCGCCGCCGCGTGCTACCCGGAGGGCCACACCGAGGCCGTCGACCTGGACGCCGACCTGGACTACGCCAGGTTGAAGGTCGAGAACGGCGCGGAATTCCTGATTACCCAGCTCTTCTACGACAACGACGACTATTTCCGGTTCGTCGAAAGGGCCGAAGCCGCAGGTATCAACGTCCCCATCATCCCGGGGGTGCTGCCGGTGCTCAGCGCACCTCAAATCCGCCGGTTTACCACTCTCTGCGGCTCCAGGATTCCCGAAGACCTGGAAGGCCACTTGGTGCGGTACGCCGAAGACGACGAAGGCGCGAGGGAAATTGGAGTCGAATACGCCACCCGCCAAGTCGAAGGGTTGTGGGCGGCCGGGGTCCCCGGAGTCCACTTCTACGTGTTGAACCGCAGTTACTCGGTCTCCAAGATACTGGACAACCTGGTTCTTCCCGGCCACGCCAAGAGTTAGGAATGGGGAGTGCGGAACGAGGAGCGCGGACTTGCCGGGTCCCTTTCCACACTCCCAATTCCGCATTCCAAATTCAATAATGCTCACTACCGGCGTCGACATTATTGAAATCTCGCGTATCCGGGACGTGCTGGACCGCTACGGCCAACGCTTCCTGGACCGTGTATTCACGGCCGGCGAGATCGCGTACTGCCGGGGCCGGGCCCCCAACCTGGCGGCGCGGTTCGCCGCCAAAGAGGCCGCCATGAAGGCCTTGGGCACCGGCGTTCGGGGAGTCGGCTGGAAAGACATCGAGGTGGTGCGGGCTCCCAGCGGCGCGCCGGGCGTCCTTTACCACGGCCGGGCTGAGTCGAGGGCGCAACGGTTGGGGGTGCTGGAAACTTCGTTGAGCATCTCCCACTCCCGGGACTACGCCGTCGCTTTCGTCGTGGTGAGTCGCGAGGACCGGGAGTGAAGATCGTCACCGCCGCCCAGATGGCGGCCATCGAGCAGGCCTCGGAACGGGCCGGGGTCAGTACCGATGTATTGATGGAAAATGCCGGGCTAGCGGTCGCGCGGGCGGTCCGGGAGGTCTTGAGCGGCATCGCGGGCATGACTGTAGTGGTTCTCACTGGCCCCGGCAACAACGGCGCCGATGGTTTGGTGGCGGCCCGCCATCTGCGGCGGTGGGGCGGCGAGGTCACTTGTTGCCTGGTCACCCCAAGGCCCGAAATCGATCCCAAGCTGGACCTTGCCCTGGAATACGGCGTTGCCGTGCTCCGGGCGGCTGACGATCCCGGCCTGCGCCGGTTAGGCCTTCTTCTCGGACGATCGACGTTGGTGATTGACGCTGTCTTGGGAACAGGACGGGCCAGGCCGTTGGAAGGGGCGGTCAAAGACGCGATGTTGATGCTCCGCGAAGCTCGAAGGGTCGCCGGCGGTCCGGCAATCATGGCTCTGGACCTGCCCACCGGTCTGAACGCCGACAGCGGTGAGGCAGACCCGGCGTGTCCCTTCGTCGACTGCACGCTGGCCTTGGGGTTCCCCAAAACGGGAATGTTTCGTTTCCCTGGGGCGGCACACGTCGGACGGTTGCAAGTGCTGGACATCGGCCTGCCTCCCGGCTTGTCCGAGGAGCAAGCGGTCGGGTTGGAGTTGCTGACGCCCGAGTGGGTGAGCGCCCGTTTGCCGGAGCGCCCGCTCGATTCCCACAAGGGGACCTACGGCCACGCCCTGATCGTCGCGGGCTCCCGGAATTACGTCGGCGCGGCCTGCCTGTCGTCTCAAGCATCGGTGCGCACCGGGGCGGGACTGACCACGCTGGCGAGCCCAGTTGGCGTCCACCCCATCGTCGCCTCCGGCAGCGTCGAGGCGATACATCTGCCGTTGCCGGAGGATGCGGATGGCCGCACCAGCCCGGAAGCCGCTTTGGTCGTCCGCGAATCGGCCCGCCGGTACTCCGCTCTGGCGGTAGGCTGCGGCCTCGGGTGGTCGGCGGGAACGACCGCTTTCGTGGAACGGTTGTTGTGCGAGGCGGCCCCGGCGCTGCCCACTCTGCCCATTCTTGTAGACGCCGACGGGCTCAACAACCTGTCCCAAGTGGCGGACTGGCCCCGGAGGGTTACCGCCCCTTTGGTGCTCACCCCCCATCCGGGGGAGATGTCCACCCTGACGGGCCTTACCGTAGCCCAGATTCAAACGTATCGGGAGGCCGTTGCCAAGAAATGGGCCCAGCGATGGGGCGCCTGCGTGGTATTGAAGGGAGCCCATACCGTGATCGCGGCTCCCGGCCAACCGGTGGCGGTCGCCCCCTTCGCTAACCCCGGCTTGGCCACCGGCGGCACGGGCGACGTGTTGAGCGGAGTGATTGTGAGTCTCTTGGCCCAGGGTCTCGGCCCGTATGACGCCGCCTGCTGCGGGGTGTACCTTCACGGCATGGCCGCCCTGAGTGTGACCGGCAGGTTGGGAAACGCCGGGCTGGCCGCCTCGGACCTGCTGGCCGCCCTGCCGGAGGCGATGCGCCGCCTGCGGGACGGGCGGTAGCCGTCAGGAAGTCCATTGGTATAGGCCGTTCAAATACTTGACACTTCGCGGTTATCCAGGGCTGGATAGGGCTGGATACCATTAGATTGACAGGTCTGCAATAAACTGATTGCTTCTCCGGTGTTTTTGTTCCTCTGAGTGACGCTAAAACGTCATTGGATTTCAATTGAGATAGATGAAGGGAGGCCCATGATCGGTCAATGGATGAAGAATCGCACGTGGCTCCTGCTGGCGCCGCTGGTTGCGGCGTTGGTGATAGTTGGGGTAGCGTGCGGCGATGACAGTGCGCCTGCACCGGCCGCCGAAGTCATCGTGCCCCCGACAGCGACCCCGGCGCCAACGCCCACACCGGTCAATGTGGCCGCCATCACTTCGGAACTGCAACAGACGATAGCCGACGCCATTGCGGGAATTCAATTTCCGGAGACCCTTTCCGAGTCCCAGATACGTCAACTGTTCGAGGGCGCCTTAGACGAAGCGGCGGCCACTGCGCCGGAAATGCTGTCGGAAGCGGACCTGCAACAGACGATAGCCGACGCCATTGCGGGAATTCAATTTCCGGAGGCCCTTTCCGAGTCCCAGATACGTCAACTGTTCGAGGGCGCCTTAGACGAAGCGGCGGCCACTGCGCCGGAAATGCTGTCGGAAGCGGACATCGACCGGATCGTGCGGGCGGCTATCCTGACTCCGGTTCCGACCCCCACGGCCGTTCCGGCGACGGCGGTCCCCCGCCCCACCGCGGCGGTAGGGAGAGTCAGGCAGCCCATTGTCAGAATCGCCAACCCCCCGCCCGACGTTGAAAGCAACCGCACCTGGGTAGGCGGCTGGCGGCACCTCTTCCAACACGACGTTTTTGCCGAGACGCTGCTGGGCAACGACGAGACCACCGGCCAGCCGTTCCCGTTACTGGCCGAGAGATGGGAGACGAACGCCGATTTCACCGAGTGGTCTTTCACCCTACGGGAGGGGATGCC
The DNA here is from genome assembly GCA_965220625.1 of Dehalococcoidia bacterium. Taxonomy (GTDB): domain Bacteria; phylum Chloroflexota; class Dehalococcoidia; order Lucifugimonadales; family UBA3495; genus VXOI01. The sequence goes on along the minus strand of CBDCQN010000001.1, from coordinate 198,442 downwards.
CTTCCAGCACGGCTGGGGAGACGTTAGCAGTGCTGACGTTCTGCACACCTACAAACAGCTGATCAGAGAGGACAGCCTGGCGTCGTTGAGATCGGTGTGGGAGACGGTTACTCCCGAGGTCGTGGATGACCAAAACATCAAATTCCACTTCGAGTGGCCGTACCTGGACGGCACGAGGCTGTTCTCCCGCCACGCCGGGGACCTGATCATCGTGAGCAGCGCCCAGTTCGAAGCCGAAGGAATGAACGCCTTCGACAACATACAGACCGCCGGGACCGGCCCGTACCAGCTGACCGGCCGGCAGTTGGGCGTGGGCCTCTCCTACGAAAGGGTACCGGAAGGCCACTGGCTCTACGACGTAGATTTCGACAACTTCGAGTTCGTCTGGGCGGCGGACAGCTTGACCCGGATGGCGATGCTCCTGAGCGACGAAGCCCATATCTCGTCGGTTGAAAGAACGCTGCAACCTGACGCCGAGGTACGGGGCATGAAGGTCATATCCAGCACCGTTCCCAGCGTCCAGGTGGCCCTGATGTTCGGCGGTATGTACTTCGAAAACACCGAGCGGTTTCCCGACCATTACATCCCGGACCTGCCTTTCGAAAAGCTCAATGTCCGGAAAGCGCTGAACGTCGCCATTAACCGGGAAGCCATCCGGAACGAGATTTACCTGGGAAGGGCAACCCCAGTCGCCCGCTACGTGTTCAATCCGCTTAACGAGGGCTGGAACCCGGAATGGGTGGAGCGGTTCGACGAGGCGTACGGCTACGATCCGGATGAAGCCAGGCGTCTGCTGGCCTTAGAGGGGTACGGGCCTGACAACCCCCTCAAGATCAAATCGGCGACCACGGTCATTCCGGGAAGTCCTGAGTTGCACGACGTTACCGAAGCAATCCAGATCATGTACGCCGACGTGGACGTCGAAATGAACGTCACGGAAGTTGGCTTCGGCGATTGGTTAAATCAAAATCGTACCCATCAGTGGCACAACACCGTGGTCGTCATCAGGAACACCCCCATCAGGACTACCCAACTGGGCACGCACATCTTCTACGCGGACACCGGTTTCTTCTGGGGTTTCGCTGACGACTACGTCAACCAGAGGAACCAATGCCTCCTTACCCAATCGCAACGGGACATCAGGAATACCTGCGCCCTGGAATTGGGCAACTACCTCTACGACAACTACGCTGACATTCCGATGTTCGAACTCACCCACGACATGACAGTCAACCCCGAGTTTATCGCCGGCTGGGTGTACCCGGGCCTGTCTTCGGCCGGGATCACCCATTTCCACAACATCAAAGCGGTCCAATAAAAGGGAGCCGGTTAAGCCGGTGGCTTTCGATCAAATACTCCCGGTCCCGGATTCTTACGAATCTCGAATAAGGGGAATATTGTGGAAGCACACTTCTTGTGGAAGCGGTGGTTGTTCAGTCCTCTGTGGCTGGCCTTGTGACACTTGTACCTTTCCAACGCCGGTAACGGTGCTTCACGATAGTGACTTCCCAGAATAGTGCAATCCTGATTCTGAATCTAAATAACACCGGACCTCAAAAATCCCACCCGCCCCCCGCCGCAGCCCATCTCCCGTCATACCGGCGAAAGCCGGTATCCACAGGGTGGGCGGGGGCTCCTCACGTGGACTGAACACTTACGCTCGCCCGTTGGAACACGACAGGTGTTGCCTCTATACTGTATGGGTCACGAATCCCACACCCGCCATCCTGCCCGAACAGGCACACTTCCCGATGTCCGTCGAACAGTTTCTCGAAATTATGGACGACACCTCTACGGAAATGCCGTCGTCCGCCTTCCACGAGGTCTCAGACCTCTCACCCGAAGAAATGGGCCAATTCGCCAGGGCTTGGCTGGATATCTCTGAAGAGCGCCAGTTGGAAATCGTCTCTGCCATGGCGCAGCTGGCCGAAGAAAACGCCGAATTGGACTTCAATGCGGTGTTCAAAATGTGCCTCAGAATCAGCGACGAAGATGTGCTGGAAGCGGCCATCGAGGGACTGTGGGAGCACGAAGACCGCTCGATCATCCCCGCGTTGGTGGAGGTGCTCCAATCGACCAAGGGGACTCGCGTACGGGTTGCGGCGGCTCTCGGGTTGGGCAAGTTCTCTCTGCTCGCCCAAGAGAGCAAGCTGTTGGCCAAGGATGGAGAGCTGGTCCACCGCAGCCTGATGGAGACCCTCGAAGACGAAGACGAAGACATCACGGTGAGACGGCGGTGCCTTGAATCGGTGGCGCCGTTCAATACCGAGGCCATCCAGAACTTTGTCGAATGGGCCTACTCCAGCGAAGACGAGGACCTGAAGTCCAGTTCCATCTACGCCATGGGCCGGACGGGCGAAGTTGCCTGGCTGCCGATCCTGATCAGCGAGTTGCAGAGCCCGGACCCGTCGGTCAGGTATGAGACCGCCCACGCCTGCGGTGAACTGGGGGAAGATGATGCGGTGCTCTACCTCATTGAGTTGTTGCGGGATGAGGACTACCAGGTCCAACTGGCCGGAATTGCAGCCCTCGGGAAAATCGGCGGACCGCTGGCCAAGAGGGCGCTGCTGAACTGTGTGAGCGAAGGTGACGCCGCCTTTGAGGACGCCGCCAAGGCCGAGCTGGAGAATATCGAATTCTTGGAAGACCCGTTGGGGTTCGCATCGGGCTCCTGATCCGGCGCCGCCTGTCCGTTTAGTTTACTTGTCCGGTTAGTTTGCCTGTAGGTTTAGGGAACATCTGAACAAGTCCCTTCCCCCCGATGGGGGAAGGTTAGGATGGGGGTGCCGACGCTCATTTGATAGCTAATACTGTTAAGCTCTCCTCCGAGATTTCGGCTTTCGCCTCAATGACCATAACTTGTTCAGAGGTTCCTTAGTTTAATTGTGGCCCAACTGACTGCCAACGCCGATCAACTACTCCGGTCCGCGCGGGTGGGCCATCTGGCCACGGCCAGCCCGGAGGGGCATCCCCACGTCATTCCGGTGTGCTTCACCTTCGACGGCGAGTCGGTGTTCTCGGTGCTGGACCGGAAGCCCAAGAGCACGGCGGTGACCCGATTGCGCCGGGTCCGGAATATACTGGCCAATCCACAGGTCTCGCTGGTGGTGGACCACTACGAGGAAGACTGGCATCGCCTTTGGTACGTGTTGGTGCTTGGGCGGGCCGGGCTCCTGGACTCCGGGGACGAATGGGCGTCGGCGATGGAATTATTGCGGGAGAAATACCCCCAATACCGGGAGATGGACCTTTCCGAAAGCCCGATAATCAAGATCGTGCCCGAGCGTTTCGTCCCGTGGAGCTTCCTTCCGGAGTAATGGGAAGCTTTCACCCGGCCGCCACACCGCTGCTTTCACAGACATCTCGTCTTTCCGGCGAACGCCGGAATCCACGTCTCCTCCCCGGCGTCTGTATGCCCGCGAGTTGGTGTAGGAGTCGCCCTTAGGCTGGAGTTAAACCTGCTGTCCCTGAGGGTTGGGGTTACGTGGATTCCGGCGTTCGCCGGAAAGACGAAAGGGACGCCATCATCCCCGCAGGGCCGGGTTTATTCGTGCGCCTGGCGAGAAGACGGCGTCAAGCCCAGGGCTTTTCACTCTACCCCTCCGGTGGCCCCACCTAGCCTTGGCCACGAAAATGAATATGTAGGAGCGGCATTTGTGGCCGCCCCCTCCCTTGTGGCCGCCCCTCCCCGCATGAAGAGGCCCTGACACTTGCCCGTTCCCAATCCTTGAGACCCTACGCTAGCATAGTACCTGTCCGGCGCGGCGTCCCGCCCTTAATCCTGAGCGGACCAAATTCGGCCACGTCACTGAAGCGGCGCGGCATCCGTGGCATCCGGCATCCGTGGCATCCAATGACCAAAAATTCGCGCCTAAACCGGACAGTCCCATACGCCACCTGGTCATTCCGGGAATCCACCACCGGGGCAAAATGGCCGGAAATGAGCGGAAATGGGAGGAAAATAGAAAATTTCGGCTCCCCCATCGTCAAGTAAACTCCCAAGTAAACTTCATGAGGTGAACCCCATATGGATACTCTGAGCGCCCTGAGCGCCCGCGTCCGCGCCCTCCAACGAAAATTGGCCCCCGAACTCGCCGCCCTCCGGCTCCGCCGCTTGGCCGAGGAGCATTGCTTCCATTCGTCCGTGGCCCGCGCCGGCCGCCAACCCCCTCCCGGGTCCCATGCGTTCATCCGCCGGGTAGCCTCCGCTGGCTTCCGGCTCCCCTCCTTCATGGCGGTCCATAAATACCTGGAGCGGTGCCGCGCCAACAACTCCCTCCCCGACCGCGAAGACCTCCTCCACGCCCTCATCCCCTGGTCCCAGGACTATCCCCCTCCCAGGTTCTGCTAGGGACGAAACCAGTCACCCGAATCACATAAATCATCCAAATCAAACGAATCACAGTTCAAGACAATCGGCCCGACAAGCACTAGCCGCGCGAAAGGGAAACCGGTAAACTTCCCACTCGAACGATACCACGGAGACCGGGCGCCGCCCTTGGTGCGCCCCAAATCTTACACCTGAAATCTTACAGTCGAGGAGCCCGAACGTGGACGGAGTTACGGCCATCGCCAACATCCTGCGCATGGAAGGCGTGGAGTTTGTCGGGTGTGTTCCCTACCAACCGCTGCTGGAGGCGGCGGCTATCGCTGGCATCCGGCCTTTGATTTTCCGCCAAGAGAGTACCGGCATCCACATGGTCGACGGCTACTCACGGGTGACCAACGGGAAGCGGTTGGGCGTATTCATGATGCAGAACGGCCCCGGCGCGGAGAACGCCTTCGGCGGCGTGGCCCAAGCGTTCTCGGAATCGGTGCCCATCCTCCTTCTGCCCGCCGGGATGCCGCGGGACAAGAGGGGCGTACACCCCAATTTCTATCCCACCCGTAGCTACGAGACCATCACCAAATGGTCCGCCGAGATGAACATTGTGGAGACGATTCCAGACCTGATGCGCCGGGCCTTCGGCAAGCTGCGCAGCGGGAGGCCCGGCCCGGTGTTGCTGGAAATCCCCCAAGACATCGCCACCGCCGAGTTGCCCGAGGAGCTGTTCAACTACGAAGCTCCGCGGGCGGTGCGGCAGCAGGGCGACCCGGCCGACGTGAGCCGGGCGGCCGCCGCCCTCTTGGCCGCCGAACGGCCGGTAATTCATGCGGGCCAAGGCGTTCTGTACGCGGAGGCCTCCGACGAGCTTGTGGAGCTTGCCGAGTTTTTGCAGGCCCCGGTCATGACCACCCTGCCGGGCAAGAGCGCCTTTCCGGAGAATCATCCGCTGGCCTTGGGCGCCGCGGGGCCCAGCACCACCGCCGCGGTGAACAAGTACCTGAACGGGGCCGACCTCGTGTTCGGCGCGGGTTGCAGCTTCGCCAAGTCCTTCTTCGCCCCGCTGATTGCCGCCGACAAAACGATGATACATACCACCAACGATGAGGACGCCATCGGCCGAGAGTACAAGTGCGACTACCCGATTCTGGGCGACACCAAGCTGGTGCTCCGGCAATTGTTGGGTGAACTGAAAGACTTGGCCGGGAGCGCCCGGCCGCGGAACCAAGCGCTGCAGGCCGATATCAGGTCCGTCAAGGAAGCCTGGCTGGCTCAATGGATGCCCAAGCTCACGTCTTCCGAAACCCCCATCAACCCCTACCGGGTGGTGTGGGACCTGATGCACACGGTGGACTTGGACAATACTATCGTCACCCACGAGTCGGGCAGCTCCCGTGAATACATGGTGCCCTTCTGGGAGGCCCGGGCGCCCCGCAGCTTCATCGGCTGGGGCAAGTCCACCCAGTTGGGCTACAGCCTGGGGCTGGCCATGGGAGCCAAGATGGCCTTTCCAGAAAAGCAGGTCATCAACGTGATGGGCGATATGGCCTTCAGCACTGTCGGGCTCGACATTGAAACGGCCGTGCGGTGCGACATCCCCATCATGACCGTCGTGAACAACAACTCCTACATGTCGATCTACGACAATCTGCGGTTTCCCGTAGCCTTGGAACGGTACAACGTAAAGGAGCTTTCGGGACAGTTCGCCGAGGTGGCCCAAGCGATGGGGGCCTATAGCGAAAAGGTGACCGACCCCGGTGAGATCGTCCCGGCCATCAACCGCGGGCTGGAGGCCACCAACTCCGGCCGGCCGGTGGTGCTGGAGTTCATCACCCGGGACGAGGGCGAATTCTCCAAGTTCTGATTGCGCCCATTGGGAGACGGCGGGGGGCATCGAGGCCGGTTACGCTGTTCCACTGACAGTTGCCCCTTGAACCGTCCCGGCGGGTGGGTTGAAATACCCGCGTGGCTACGAAGAGCGAAACCGCCAACCCCGGCGGCCATCCGATGGTCCGAGACCTGCCCACCGGCGAGCGGCCGCGCCAGCGGTTGGTGGAGTACGGCCCAAGGAACCTCAGCAACACCGAACTGGTTGCGATATTGCTCCGCACGGGTGTGGTGGGAGAAAACGTGCTGTCGGTGGCGTCCCGGGTGCTGGCCCGCTTCGGCGGTTTGGCTGGCTTGGGCCGGGCGGACTACACTGATCTCTGCCGGGAGAAAGGCCTCAGCGAGGCGAAGGCCTGCCAGCTTCTGGCGGCGATGGAGTTGGGGCGCCGGTTCGTTTCGTTAGCCCCCGAGGAGAGACCTACCATCAATTCGCCCCAGGACGTGGCCAACCTGCTCGGCGCGGACATGGCTACGCTGGAGCAGGAGCACCTCCGGGTGGTGCTGCTCAACACCCGGAACGCGGTGCTTTCGACTCACCAACTCTACGTCGGCACGGTGAACCATTCCGTGGTGCGGGGCGCGGAGGTGTTCCGGCCCGCCATCAGGGAAAACGCCCCGGCACTGATAGTGGTGCACAATCACCCCTCGGGCGACCCCACCCCCAGCGCGCCCGACGTCGCCGTCACCCGCGAGCTGATCGCCTCGGGGAAGATGCTGGGCATCGAGGTAATGGACCACATAGTCATCGGAAGCGCCAGCCGCTTCGTCAGCATGAACGAATCGCGCCTGGGCTTCAGCTAGGCGACTGCGTCGGCCAAGCGGTCCAGTCGGTCAATGTCGGATGGACTCGAGCTGTCCCTACAGGAAATTCAGGCGCTCGTAGTTGCCGCCAACGATGGGTTGGGCGTCCAACTCCAGCCAGCCCTCGACGATGGTGCTGTAGACGCTGCGGAAGTCGACCTGGAAATGGAGGTCGCCGTCCAGGAGGTCTTCTTCCTTCAGCGAGGGATACATGCCGTGCATTCCCCCGGCGACCCGGTCGCCGATGACGAAGGCGGCCCCTCCCGAACCGTGATCGGTGCCGTTGCCATTGTCCCTCACCCGGCGGCCGAACTCGGTGAACACCAGCATCAGGACGTTTTCGGACGCGTGGTGTTCTTGCAGGTCGGCGTAGAAGCCGGCGATGCCGCCCGCCAGCTCCGAGAGCAACTGGGGTTGCACCTGTACCTGGCCGGAGTGGGTGTCGTAGCCAGCTTGCAGCGTGTAGAAGACCCGCGTTCCCAGACCGGCCAGCAGCACCTTGGCGATGCCCTTCAGGTTCTGGGCGATCGGCGTGGCGGCGTACTCCACCGTAGAAGTGTAGCCGTCACCGGCCGACTTGAGGAGGTCGGCCCCCTTCAGCGCGTCGAGCCCCGTCTGGCCGAGGTAGTCCATCGTAGGCCCGGTCCCGATCGCGGGAGCGTACATCCGGGCAAAAACGTCCAGGGCCCTGGCCCGTTGCTCCTCGCTGGTGATGGCGTTCAAGACGCCGTAGTTCTCCAGTACGGCCACGGAAGCCACCGGGACACCGGGAAGGGAGAGGGCTCGGGGCAGCCCGCGACCGAAGTTGACTGCGGTGAGGACGTTCTCGGCCGCCGGGTCGAGGTCGCGGACCACCCGGCCCAACCAGCCCTCGGTGGCGATGCGTTCGGGCTCGCACGTGTGCCAGATGTCCATGGCCCGAAAGTGGGAACGGTTGGGGTTGGGGTAGCCGATGCCGTTGATCACCGCCACCCGGCCGTCGTCGTAGAGGTCCTTTAGCGGGGCCAAGGCGGGATTGAACCCGAAACGTTCGTCTATGGGAAGGACTTCATCCACGGGAACGCCCACCGTGGGCCGGTTGTCCTGGTACAGCGGGTCGGCGTAGGGGACCACGGTGTTCATGTAATCGTTGCCGCCGGTGACTTGTATGACAACCAGAACGGGGTCTTGATGGGTGCTGGTCATTGGTGGGTCCTCCATTGCTGCGTCCAGGTCAATCCCCATGCGGGACCTTGATGAGGCTGCCGCAGGCGCCGGACCGGGGAAGGCCTATTCTAGCAGTCTTAACCGTCCAGAGGCACCGTGGCGGTCAAGCGGGGCCGGTCGCCGACGGCGCGGGTCGTATGGCCATGGCCGGTCAAATCTTCGGCCAGCATCGCTTGGCCGGGGCCGAAGCGGTGCAGCGTGCCGTCGCCCAGCCCGATTTCGACTTCGCCGTCCAAGGAAATGACGAACTGGCGGCGCGGGGCGCAGTGCCAGTCGCTGAAGTAACCGACCTCAAAGGTGCGGAAGACAATCCCGGTGGTGGACTGGAGCGACGTAAGCTCGGGGTGAGAGTCCAGGTCCATTTCTTCGATGTGGGACTGGCCGTCGTCTCCGGTGTACAGTCTGGCAATGCCCATTGCGTTCCTCCTTCGAGTATCCTGTGTGTTCATGGGGCCGGTTTGGGGGGATTTTAACAAAAAGGGGCGACGAAAGGGCGGGGGTCTGCAGAGGGCCGCCTTGACAGTTGCGACGGGCTGGTCTTACGATTCGAGTAGGGTCATCTTTCCGGCCCGCCGTGGGGATATAGCTCAATTGGGAGAGCGCGGCGTTCGCAATGCCGAGGTTGGGGGTTCGACCCCCCCTATCTCCACCAACCTGCCCCTGTAGCTCAGAGGATAGAGCGGCGGCGTCCTAAGTCGCGCGTCGGGGGTTCGAGTCCCTCCAGGGGTACCACTCACTTCTTCGTTCTCAAGGTTTCTTGATTCCACGCAGGACCTGATAATCCCGCAGACTCGCTTTTGACCGGGCAGTTGCTAATTAACGATATGTTGGCCCATATTGGCCCCGTTTCCAATTAACGGCCAAAAAAGGTGAAAGGAGAGGCGAATGGTCCGCTTGGAAGGGAAGATAGCCTTGATTACGGGCGCAACCGGTGGGATTGGCCAGGCTGCCGCAAGGCTGTTTGCCGATGAAGGCGCCAGGGTCGTGTTGATCGACCTTGACGAGGCGGCGCTCCAAGCCGCGGTCCGAACGATTGGCGAAGAAAGGGCCAGCTATGCGGTTGCGGACGTCACCCAGCCGGAACAGGTCCAGGCTTACGTCAACGCGGCGATAGACCGTTGGGGCGGGGTCGATATATTCTTGGCCAACGCCGGAATCGAAGGTTCCGTATCTTCCATACCGGACTACCCCATCGACGTATTCGACCGGGTGATGGCGGTCAACGTGCGCGGAGTATGGCTGGGGATCAAGTACGTGACCCCCGTAATGAGTGCACGGGGAGGCGGCAGCATCGTGATTACGTCTTCTGCTGCCGGAATCCGGGGGACGGCGGATATGTCGGCATATGTCACCAGCAAACATGCGGTTATCGGCCTGATGCGCACCGCCGCGCTGGAGGGCGCGCCAGTGGGTATTCGGGTCAACACTGTCAATCCCGCCCCGATTGAAACACGGATGATGCGCTCGATCGAGGAAATGCGTGTCGCGGGGTTGGACGACTCCGCGGTTACCGTTGAGCAGGCGAAGCAGTCCTTTGCCGTGCGCATCCCGCTTCAGCGATACGGAAACCCTGAGGAAGTGGCCAATTTGATGCTGTTTCTTGCCAGTGACGAAAGCAGCTTTTGCACCGGCGGTGTATACATGGTTGATGGTGGCAGCTCGGCTGGCAGTCCATAGACCGGCAGGAACCCTAAGTCGGCGGCACTCCAACTCCAATCGGGAATGTCTCTCACTGTTCAAAGGGACGAGATTGCTCTAAAATCGAATTACTCTGGCGAGTCCGGCTGAATCGGCCGGGCTTTACGAAAACGGCCTAAATCAGGCCGGTGACGCAGGAGCGTAGCTCAGTCTGGCCAGAGCGCTGGTCTCCAAAACCAGTGGTCGCGGGTTCGAATCCTGCCGCTCCTGCCAAATTACAGATAGGTCGCCAGCCGGTGCATGCGCGCTTGACGACCATGGATTGGATAAACGGCAGCAAGGAGCTAACGACTTGTTTAATCCCGTTCCCTCGCTTCGCGCGTTGTGCTCGAAGTTCTGGTACCGGCAACGACCCTGCCACCCCAACGACAACCCTGTTCGCGGGAAGCAGAGCCAAGGACCCCCCGCAGGCCGCGGCGACCCGTTTCGGCTGGCGTACGCTGACGCTGAGCAACCCGACCGTCGCCGCACTCGGCGACGCCGAAGCGACCGGCACCATCAGGAACAGCGAAACTCAAACGCTCCCAGCCCTGACGGCGAGCGTCCAGAACGTTCCCGTATCCCACGATGGCGCCAACACGTTCACGTTCACGCTGCAGTTCAGCGAAGACGTCAACGGGCTGAGCTACCTGACGCTCCGCGACGCCTTCAACCTCACCCACGGGAACGTGACGACCGCGGAGCGACAGACGAAAGGGCAGAACCAGAACTGGACCATCCATATCGAGCCCGACGGCCGCTGGGCGGTGACGATTACCCTGCCCGCGGGCGCGGTGAACACGCCGGACGGCCGGTCGCTGGAAAGCGCGGTGACGGCCACGGTCCGGAGGGCCAACACGGCCGCCACCGGTCAGCCGACCATCACGGGGACGACCCAGGTCGGAGAGACGCTCTCCACCTCCGTCAGCGGCATCAGCGACGCTGACGGACTCGACGACGTCTCCTACGCCTACCGCTGGCTGGCTGACGACGCCGAGATAACCGATGCCACCGGCTCCAGCCTTGAACTCACGGACGACCGAGAAGGCAAGGCCATCAAGGTGCGGGTATCGTTCACGGACGACAACGGCAACTCCGAGAGTCTGACCAGCGCGGCCACGGCGGCGGTCGAACCCGCCGGGCCCACGTCGCCGCCGCCAGCGCCCCAGAACCTGACCTACACGGTCAACGATGACGGCCACGTCGTCCTCAGCTGGACCGCGCCCGACGACGAACACATCACGGGCTACCAGATCGTGCGACGCATGCCGCGGCAGAACGAGAACACGCTGCTGGTCTACGAATCCGACACGGGCACGACCGCCACCACCTACACGGACGAAGACGTCCAAGCGGGAGAACTCTACGTGTACCGCGTCAAGGCCATCAACGCCGCCGGCGTCGGGCCGCGCTCCAACTACGTGAACGTGGAAAGGTAGGGTCTGTGAAGAAGTCGGCGGCTCGCGGGAACCGCTCCCCCGGTGCGGGTGGCCTTCCTTATTCTCCTGTTTCTCACGAATAATCGAAAGGCCCTGGGTCCACCTCAGATGAAGATCCAAACTTTCTCTGCTCCGTACGTCAACCTGTTTTGAGTGGGGATCCTGTTCGGGCCGTCCGCGGGGTGTGCCGCTTTATCAAGGTGGACATGGTCTTGGTGCTCGTTCAGCCGCCGCCCGACCAGGTCGATGAAGGTGTTGACTGGCGGAAATGGATCGAGGTCCCGGCCAAGATAAGCTGGGCCAACCTGATACCGAACGAGCGAGAACACTTACTGCGCATCGGCTACTACCAGTCAACGATAGAAGGCTGCGCGCGCCCCGGCAGCCAGAGTCTGGAAGTGAAAGGTACTGACATAGTCGCGACGATAACGCTCGTGCAACCTCCTCCCACAGCTTGGGCGATTCCCTGCGACGAGCAGGTGGTGGAACTCGACGCCGTTGAGCCGATAAAGGCATCACTTGAACCGGGCGAGACCTACCGCGTGATCGTAAACGACTCGGCAACGGCCTCGTTCAGCCTGCCGAGGGCCAGCCTTCGCGACACCTTCGTAGCCGAATCGCCGATTCAAAGCGCGGAGGTCGCTATACTCGAAAGCTTCCCACCCCAGTACCAACTTCTCGTCGTCTCCGGTCTCCCCAAGGGCAGCGGCTGTTCCCAGTTCAACGGCTACGAAGTCCGGCGGAGAGAATCGAATGAGATCGAGGTGGTCGTTACCCACCACGAGGTCGCCGACCAACTCGTCGTCTGTACCGCCGATTTTCCCATAGTGGAGACGAACGTCCCTCTGGGACCGGGCTTTGAGCCCGGCGAGGAGTACACAGTTCGCGTCAATTCCGACACGGTCACGTCGTTCGTGGCACAGTAGGCGCGAAGAGGACAAGTGTTCCCTGAACGGTACGGAGCCGGAGGCGCAGAGGTGGCGTGGGTTCGTCGAGCGGCGAACAGGCAACTACGGAAACCAGGATCCGGCCCGTTGCCAAGACGGCGAACATTTCCGGGTGAACGGCTTCGAGCATGACCTGGGGCCGACGGACCTCAGGTCATGCCAGGGCCTTTCGGCAGCGGCCCGGCTCAGGTCAGGGCATCGGGGCCGCTGACCCTAATCTTCCGCCGCGCCTTCCAAGTACGAGCGGAAGGCGTCAGGGTCATTGATGAGAGCCTGAAGTTCCATGGATGGCAGGCGGTGTGGGTCGGTGCGTTCGGTAATATATCTTGTGCTGTGGGGCGGGCCGCCGTCGGCCTCATCGGGTTCCGACGAACCGGCTAGTTCGGCATAGCGCATCGGCTTGCCGTCGACCTCGTATTCGGACCCTACTATCCACAGCCGGCCAAACCGGTACCTTTTCTTGACCTCGGTCTCTGCGGCACTGCTCCAACTGGTGCCGGTAAACGCAAAGTCCTGCGGGACAAAGCCGAGGTTTTCTTCGATTACCCGGTTGCACCGGTCCAACTCCTCCCGCAACACCTCTCCTTCCGGGTCCTCCGCAGCCAGGTTGGACAGGTTGGGATGGCTGATGGTGTGGGCGCCGATATGCCAGCCGAGGTCGCGAAGTTCCCGTATTTCCGACCAGGGCATGTGCTCGGGAACCTGGGCCAGCGCCAGCGGGCGGGGATAGCCCGGGTCGTAGGGTGAGGTGTAGATGAACAGGTTCCCTTTGAACCCATACCGCTCCAGTGTCTGGAATACCTCACGGCGCATCGAGACAACCGGATGGTCGAAGTCGATCATGATTGGCCGTTCCGGCAGGGAGGAGGTTCCCTGCCGCCAAGCTGCCAGTTGGTCGTAGTTTATCGACTGGAACCCCATTTCCGCCGCAGTCCTCATCAGCATGTCGAACCGCTCCTCCGGCAAGGGATTGCGGAGGGCGCCAGCGGCAGTGGGGCGGATTCCGTGGCACATCGTAATCGGTATTCTCATAATACGCTCCAGATTATCACAGGGGCTGCGAGGATGTAATGCGGACAGCGAGGAAGTTGGTTCGTCGCCGGCAAGCTCTACGCCTTTTTCGTGTCCTGGCAAAACTCGCTCTAAGCTTGGCACAGGAAATGCGGCTGGTCCATCATCCGGAATCCCGGCACTTATCTCGGATAGGTTTTCGGAGGGGAATCAATGGCGGCATCGGCGGACTCTGAGTTTGTTAAACTCAATTTGACACTAGAAAGGCCCGTAAGTATCATCGCGGGCAGTCTGGGGCCGCAGCCCGTCAGGAGAAAGGGATGGATCCGCTGGAATTGGTCGAGATTGGAAGTACGGGGCTCAAAGTATCACGGCTGGGGGTCGGCGGCGTGGCGTTGGGCCGGTCTACGACCGAAGACGAGGCCGCCACAACTCTCAGCAAATGCATCGAACTTGGCGTCAGCTACTTTGACACGGCGCCGGTATATGGCGGAGGCGTTAGCGAGCAACGCTACGGGAAGGTTCTCTCTGAAATCCCGCGTTCCAGTTTCACGATTTCCACCAAAGTAGGCAGGTTATTGGAATCAGCCCCGCCTGCTCCGGTGGGAGCGGTAATCGGACCGAACGCGGCTAACGATATGCCTTACATATACGACTACGACACCGTCATGAGGGTTTTCGAGGGGAGTCTCAAACGGCTGAATCTAGACTACGTCGACATCCTTTTGATCCACGACCCGGACAACCATTTCGACCAGGCGATGGACGGGGCCTACAAAGCCCTTTCAGAGTTGCGTTCCCAAGGGGTAATTTCCGCCATCGGCGCCGGCATGAACCAATGGGAAATGGAGGCCCGTTTGGCTCGGGAGGGAGACTTCGATTGCTTCCTGCTGGCGGGACGGTACACCCTTCTTGACCATTCCGCGCTTTCCGAATTCCTTCCTCTGTGCCAAGAGAAAAATATTAGTGTAATCATCGGCGGCCCGTACAACAGCGGTATTTTGGCCTCCGACCTGACAGAGAATGCGACCTTCAATTACCTGCCGGCCCCGGCCCAAATCTTGGAGCAAGCAAGGCGTTGTAAAGCGGTCTGCGACCGGCACGGCGTGCCTCTCAAGGCCGCTGCTCTTCAGTTCGTTTTTGGTCATTCCGCCGTTGCGGCAGTGATACCGGGCCCGCAGTCTGTAGCGGAAGCGGAAGAGAACTTCCAGATGATGGCGCATCCCATCCCCGTCGCACTGTGGCAGGAGCTACGCTACGAAGGTCTCATACCTGATTACGCTCCCATTCCACAATAACAGTGCGGAAAGATTCGACATGACCAACGCCGATGACCCCTCCGGCCCGGCCGTAGTCTCCGCTTTGACGTAGTAGGCGGTTCGCCGGTACTTCCAGCCTGCCGGCGGCCTCGCCCTCGAGCAGGGGCAAGACTTGGGCCGAATATTCCGGCCTGCCCGCTCATTCGACATCAAGTTAGCCTTGCAATTCGCTGATGGAGGAAAATCGTCATGCCGTTCTACGAAAGAGGTCCCAACCGTATCTACTATGAAGAGGTCGGTTCGGGATTCCCGCTGCTGATCATTCCGGGTGGCGGGCTTAATTCCACCGTGGCATCCTTGAACACGTCGGTGCCCTTCAACCCGATGGAGACCTACCAAAACGACTTCCGCTGTATCGCCGCCGACTTACGCAACGCCAATCTGGGCCAGTCCAGTGGCCCACTGGAGATCGACCGCCCGTGGGATGCCTACTCTGATGACCAACTCGGGCTGATGGACCACCTCGGCCTCAAGGAGTTCCTGGTCATGGGCTTCTGCATCGGCGGGCCGATGATCCACAACCTGCTGAGGCTGGCCCCGGAGCGCATTGTGGCAGCGGCGTTGATGCAACCGAGCGGGTTCAGGCCGGAGATTCCTGATATTTTCTACCAGAACAATACAGCCGGGTGGGGGCCGCCCCTTTGCGAGAAGCGTCCGGAAATTACAATGGACATGGTCCATGACTTCCTGACCAGCATGTATACCAACCGCGCCGACTTCGTTTTCACCGTTTCCCGCGATTTCGTGCGTACGCTGCAGACACCGCTGCTGATAGCGCCCGACGATGTGCCGGCGCACCCTTACGAGTGCGCGATGGAGGTTGCCAGTCTCGCCCCTAACTCCGAGGTGACCATTTTCCCTTGGAAGGACTCGCAGGAGCACATCGACGAGGTCGTATCCCACGCCCGGCGTTTCCTGAAGACCCATCAACCGGCGACCGCGACAGCCTGACAACCCCGTACCGCCAAATCTATCAAGGCCCCGACACTTCTATTCATCACCCGGTGATAATAGAAAGCCAACGGGGCCTTAAAATTTCGGCTGCCGGACCAGTCTCCAGTTCAGTGCACGGGGCCTGCTCGAAAATGTGGCGTAAACCAGGCCGGTAGCATGTTACGAGCCTAACGCAAAGACCGGGTCACCTATGGGTATTGGTCGCCAGCGTGTTTCCGGTTTTTGAGGAAATGCCGCCTCAGGCGACCGGCAACTCCCGGCCCGTGTCCGACGCCTGCTTGATGGTATCGATGAAACGATGCAGGTATCTTGCAGGCTAATTCGCCATCCCAAAATGTCAATCTTCTAAGAGGCTAGATGAGGCTCACGACAAGTGAGAGCCGACAATTAGCTACGAAGCCAACCTCCAAACAGCTCCAAATACCCCCAGGACTCCTCAAGACCTGGTCTCCAAAACCAGTGGTCGCGGGTTCGAATCCTGCCGCTCCTGCTATATCTTCGTAGGCGCATCGAAAAGACCCTCCATTGCCGGAGGGTCTTTCTTTATGGTGCGCGGCAAGCGCAAAACCGCTGGGGCCTGGTTGTGGCTCAATGGCAAAAGGCTTGAGTGGCTTAGTCGCACCGTTCCGTGCCAACCGGACAGGCCTTTATGTTGTGAACGTGAGTCGGGTGGGCCGATCCGACTCCAGGGTACACCCATCCGGAGATGAATTCGGGGTCTATGGTCATGTCGAAGGTGGTCTGGAATAACGGAAGCGTCAGGAAATCATCGAACATCTCGTCGCCGGCGTCGCGGGCGCACTGCTCCCGTTCCGCGACGTCCAATGATTGCTCCAAGCAATCGTACTGCTCGTTGATGGAGTCTGACTCCCACCCGTAGAGCAAGCCGTCGGGCGCGGATACCCAGAAAACACGGAGACCCTCCTGGGTGGTCCTGATGGGGGTGTTCCGAAGAATAACGAACGTTTCGTGAATGTCATGGTTGAAGAGAGTTTCCGCCCAAGCGCCAAACTCCACGTCTATGATGTTGGTGTCGACCCCTACGGCCTCCCACATGGTGGAGAGTATTTCGATCAATTGCGGGATCTCGGGGTTGCCCGGAATTACCGTAGAGGACATGTCGATGGAGATGTCTCCGGGTCCGTAGCCGGCCTCAGCCAGCAGTTCGACGGCGCGATCGGGGTTGTAGCCGTACTGATCGTCGAACTGGTCCACCCAACGGTCGCTCCAACCCTCGGTAAATGGAGCGAACACTGGTACGTATACCGAGCTGGCATTGCCGAAGTATACCTCGTCGATGATGGCTTGACGGTCTACCGCGACGTTAAAGGCCTCTCGCACCAAGGGATTGTGCCACGGTTCTTCCCCCAAATAGTGGGGGTGGTTGCCGTCCGGCCAAGGTTCCAGGTTACTGTCGACCGTGCTTAGATAGGTCCCTCCGAAGAAGCCGTAGGACTGGTTGTTTTCGTTGTTGGACGAAACGACCTTCATCCCCCGGGCCTTGGCGTCTACCTGTACTTCTCGGGACAGGTCCGCGCCTTGTACCTCGCTAGCCAGCAACATGGATAAGCGGGTAAACTGCTTGGCCGCCCAGATCCATTCCAGTTCCTGAAAGTCCGGGTTTTCACCGGCCCAGTGGTCGTAGTCGATCTTTTCGTACCAAACGCTGGCGGCCAATTCCCGGCCGCCGTATTGGTAGGAGCCAGTACCGGTGGGTCTATCGTCATACGCGGACGGGTCGCCGCCAGCTTCGTCCCATTGTGCTTTGCTCTGGATTACGAGATCGCCTTGAAGCCGGGAGAAAAGCCGCCCTCCGGTCAACTGAGGGTTTTCGAAATGAAAGGAGATGCTGTAGTCGTCGTGTACCTCGGGGTAGGTAGTCGTCCAAATTGACTTGAAGGTGCTGTTGCTTTCCTCTTGAGAAACCAACATCCAGGTGTGAGCCACGTCGGCCGCAGTGAATTCGCCGTAGCCGAAATGCCAGGGAATGCCTTCGTTCAATTGGAAAGTCCAAGTGTTGAACCCGGCGTCGACTACCCAGCTGTTGGCCAAGGCCGGGACCGGCTCGGACGTGATCTCGTGGTTTTCGATCAGGGTCTCGCCGTAAGGGTCGTTCTGCACGAGGTTGGGCCAGCCGCCGACCCAGATGCGGTTACTCTCGTTGAGGGGGACGGTGTTGACCATGCTCACCCGTGTAATTTTGGGCTGAGCTACCGGGGCCGGAGTAGCCGGTACTGCGAATCCTGATGTTCCCGCACTGATACCCGGTCGACTCCATGAGGTAAGAAGGATTGGGCAATCTCAATGGGGGCTTGGGCTGGCAAAAGAAAACGCCGGTGACGTTCACCGGCGTTTAGTTTCCGTGGAATTTCAGGGTCCGCTTGGCAGGATTGCGTGGCTTTGTTCGAGGTCATTCACCCCGCAGCCGACGCAACTCGGCGCCCAGCGCTTCTAACTGCGATTCCGCCGCTTCTTTGGCAGTTCGTTCCGCGTCGGCCCGCGCCCGCTCGGCTCTCAGGTTTCGCATATATTGGTTGGTCTCCGGGTTGTAGAACGTCAGCATCCGGTCCGCCCAGCACAGGCTTCGTCTCAACGCCGGGCTGTTTCCCTTGAGGATACCATCTGGCTCCGTGGTCAGGTCCACGGGCTGGTAGACGCCGTTTGCGAGAATGTCTCCGGCCAGAGGCGCCCCGTAGAAGTCTCCCCCGGTGCGGTCGAAGCGCCAGTATTCGGGGACGCCGATGTCAGCGTAGAGCCGGCGTTTGTTGGTCACGTCATTCTTCGCCGTGCTTTCCGAGGCGATTTCCAACACGAAATCAGGGGGCTTGCCCACAACCCAAGGGAGGTAGAGCTTGGCCTGCTCGATCGCCTGGGCGTCTACGCCGAAGGCGAAGTAGTAGTCGGGACCGACCCGGACGTTCAGGTCGGTTGGGTCGTAGCAGATGAAGGTGTTGCTGCTGCGGAACACCTCTTCGGGCGAGTACAGGTCGGTCAGGTGGGTGCCCAGGAGGTGGAGGATTTCTTCGAAGACAGGGTATTGAAACATGGCGTCCGGCAGCGGCTCCGGTTCATCGGGGTTGAAGGACAGGCTTTCGTAGTCAATGGCCGCCTGGGGGTCGTGGGCCAGTTTCGCGTGGGTCATGTCAGGCCTCTGGACTGGGTTTGACTCCCCGATGGTAACACATGCCGGGGTTCCCGGTTGTCCTGCGATTTGATGACTGGAGACACGGCAATCCTCAACGATTCTACGAATCAGAATACTATTTGTGCCTTTTTCGGCCATCCTGAGTGACATTCCTCTCGATGGAGGTACTTGACACTGTGACGGGTTAGTTCGAGAATGGTGTGCGCATCCAGACTTCCGGTCAGCACATCTTCCCTAACTCAACTGGAGAGGCGTCGTAATATGCCAGTTTCCTCCAATGGGTATACCGAAAGCACAATCAACGTAGGCGGCGGCAGCGTCCTTATGTATAAGGGCGGTACCGGTCGGCCGGTCTTGGTCCTGCATGAAGAGTTGGGTCATCCCGGTTGGTTGGCCTGGCACGCCGACTTGTCCCAAGACCATCAACTCTTGATACCGGTACACCCTGGATTCGGAGCGCTGCCCCGGATCGATTGGATCAGCGGCGTGAGGGACCTGGCCGGGTTCTACTCGCGGATGTTGCGGGATTTGGCGTTGGGCCCGGTTGATGTAATCGGCTTCTCATTGGGCGGTTGGATCGCCGCTGAGATGGCTGCGGCGGACGCGGGCCAGTTCGATCGAATGGTCTTGGTGGCGCCCACCGGCCTCAGGCCGCCGGAAGGCGAGATTATGGACCTGTTCGTGGTGACGGCGCGCAACTATCTGAACGCCAGCGTCCGCGATGCCGCTGCCAACCCGGAATTCCAGTCCCTCTACGGAGGCGACGAGACGGCCGAACAGTTCGAGGCTTGGGAAGACGCCCGGGCCGAGGCGTCACGTTTGGCCTGGAAACCCTACATGCACAACCCCAGCCTGGGACCGCTGCTCGAGGGAGTGGAAGGACTGCCCACGTTGGTTATCTGGGGCCGGGACGACGCTATTGTCCCGCTGGCGGCCGGTCATCTCTATAACAAGTCCATATCGGGCTCCGAGTTGGCGGTCATTGACGACTGCGGCCACCGTCCGGAGACTGAGCAAACATCCCAGTTCCTAAGCCGGCTCCGAGGATTCTTGGAGTAAGAGTAAAACTCAGGAGGCATCGCCATGCACATCATGATGTTCACCGAGCGCCCCTATTACGATGTTCCGGAAGACGAGATCATCAAGAACGCCGGTTATTTCGGCATACCCAACGAACATCTCAATCCGGAAGTGGGCGGCCAGCTCTACAATTCCTATTTTGACGAGGCTGTCTACGCCGAAAAGGTTGGCTTTGACGGGGTGATGCTGAACGAGCATCACGGCACTCCGTTCTGCATGGGCTCCGTGATGAACATTGAGGCAGCTGTGCTGGCCAGAATCACGGAGCGGGCCAAGATAGTGCTGTTGGGCAACCCGCTGCCGGTGGCCGACCCCCTGCGGTTGGCCGAAGAACTGGCTATGATCGACATGATTTCCGGTGGCCGTCTGGTACCCGGTTGGGTCAGGGGCGCCGGCAGCGAGTCGATTTACAACAATGCCAACCCCGCCTACAACCGGGAGCTGTTCAACGAGGCCCACGACTTCGTCGTCAAGGCCTGGACCACTCCCGGCCCATTCCGCTTCGAAGGCAAGCACTACCACTACCGCCACGTGAACCCGTGGGTGTTGCCGGTACAGAAGCCCTACCCTCAGATGTGGATCCCAGGGCTGGTGAGCCCGGAAACAGTTATCTGGTGCGCCCGCCACCGTTATCCCTACCTGGCCTTGGCCACCTTCCTTGAACCGACCATGGAAATGGTGAAGCTGTACAAAGATACGGCGGCCGAAGAGGGCTACGAATTTGGCCCCGAGAACTTCGGCTACCTGCAACGAGTGGTAGTAGCTGAAACAGAAGAAAAGGCCCAGGAGATGGGCCGGGCCTTCATGTACGGCGGCGGCATTAACGCCTTCGCCCGTCCCGAGTGGATGTTCCCTCCGGGCTACAACTCCAAGGCGGCCACCCGGCGCTTGGCCCGGGTCTCCGTTGACCCCAACAGCGGGGAAGAAGCGTTTGTCCTGAAGCCCACCGATACACCGGAAGGAATACAGGCCAGCCGGGAACAGATTTACAGTCGGTTCCAAGGCGAGCAAGACAACATGCAACTGATTTGCGGTACGCCGGACAGCATCATCCCCAAAATCCGTCATATCCTGGAGACGGTCCGCCCCGGTATCTTCGCCATGTGGCACCACCACGGCCCGGTCAGCCACGAGGACCGTATGACCAGCATCCGGCTCTTGGGCGAAGAGGTCCTCCCGGCGATGCGCAGCATATCCGAAGAGCTGGAACTCCCCGGCCCCTACGAGCGTCTGCCGGGCTCCCGCCCCTTGGCCGTGCCAGCCGGCAGATAGCCCCTATATACAAGCACCATGAGCGCAGAAACCGCCGAGGGCTGTTCAAGCCCCCGGCGGTTTCTTTGTTCACGGAGGTGAACCAGACGGTTAACGGGTAATAAACTCGAACTGCTCGAACTGGCCGTGGACTATGGGGTCCGGGTCCAGGCCCAGCCAGCGGTCCAAGACGGTGGCATAGGTGGTCCGGAAGTCCGTGGTGTAGGCCATATCGCCTTCAGAGAGGTCCGCATCCCTTAGCGATGGGTACTGGCCGTAGAGGCCGCCCGCCACCGAACCGCCTAAGACGAACGCGACTCCGCCGGAGCCGTGGTCGCAGCCGGTGCCGTTGTCACGCACGCGGCGCCCGAACTCGGACCACACCAGCACCAGCGTTTCTTCCCACAGGCCCTGTTCCTTCAGGTCCTCAGTGAAGTCGGCAATGGCGGCAGAAGCGTCCTGCCACAGCTTGGCATGGGACTGAAGCTCGTTGCTGTGGGTGTCGAAGCTACCGTGCTGGGCATATAGCACCCTGGTCCCCAAACCGGCGCTCATCACTTGGGCGGCACTCTTCAAGCTCTGGGAAATGGGGGTATCGGCGTACTCGATGCTGGAGGAGTAGCGTTCGGGAGCGGTGCGCAGGATGTCCGCGCCCATCAGGGCCTGGGAGCCGTTCTCGGCCAGCGTCTGGGCCACAATGTCCCTGCCGCCAGCGGGGCCGTACATGCGGCCCAAGGCGTCCAGGGCATTGTGCCGTACGTTCTCGTCGCTCATGTCGGGGAGCAGGCCGTAGGTCTCAAGGTTGCCCACTGAGGCAACCGGCACGCCCCGGCAGACCAGCGCACGGGGAAGGCCCCGGCCGAAGTTGACGCCGGTCAGGACGTTCTCGCCCTTGGCGTCCAAGTCGCGAATGGCCGCGCCCAGCCAACCCTGATTGCCGATGCTCTCCGGCTCGGCGGTATACCAGATGTCCCTGGAACGGAAGTGGGAGCGGTTGGGCTGGGGATAGCCGATCCCGTTGATGATGGCCAGTTCCCCCCGGTCCCACAGGTCCTTAACCGCCTGCATGTTGGGGTTGAAGCCGTACTCGCCGTTGATCGCCAGTACGTCCCCCTGCTGGATTCCAATGCTGGGGCGGTAGTCGTAGTAAAGGCCGTTGTTGTAGGGGACCAGAGTATTCAGGGCGTCGTTACCGCCGGCGAGTTCGATGACAACCAGTGAACGGTCTTTCTTTGTCGATACCATTTTCCTGCTCCTTCAGGATTGAGTTGGTGGTCCTTGGTCCGTTTTCAGGCCTGGAGCGTCACCCGCTCCTACGGTATACCTGGAGCCGGTGCCGGTTGGTCTCGGTCACGTACAGACGGCCTTGGCTGTCCAGTTTAACCGAAACCGGGCACCAGAAGTATTTCTCTATGTGGGACGATTCTTCGTGTGGGTCGTCGACGACGTAATCGATTTCCATGTCGAGGTCGGCAGTGCCCCGGGCGGCGGCTTCCTCTACGTTGATGCTAAGGAAGTTGGACGCCCATTGAGACAGTGTCGCCTCGCCCCGCAGTTTCGTCACGAAATTGCCCTCGGAGTCCAACACCTGCACCCGTTCGTTGCCCCAGTCGGCTACGTAGATGTAGCCGTCATGGTCCACCGCCACTGAGGCCGGGCGGGTGAACTCGCCGTCGCCGCGGCCCGATGAGCCGAACGCAGCCAGGAATTCACCTTGGGAGGAATATTTCTTGATACAGTCGTTGCCGAAGTCGGCGGCGTACACGTTGTTCCGGGTATCCGTGGCCAGTCCCCAAGGAAGGCTGACGCCTTCGCTTCCGTGTTCGCCGATGGCAAGCAGGAAGCGGCCGTCGGCGGTGAATTTTTGCACCCGGTTGTTGTATGTATCGGCGACGTAGATATTGTTCTCCCTATCGAACGCCAAGCCAGACGGGGTATCCAATTCTCCTGGGCCGGAGCCTGACTCGCCCCAATGGAACAGGTAGTTGCCGGTATCGTCGTAGGCTGTGACCCGGTTGAGCTTCTCATCGCTGATGAAGAACCGGCCCCGGTTGTCGACCGCCCCGCAGGCGGGCCAGACGAACTGCCCGCCTGCGTAGCCGTAGGCGCCGAAGTTGCCGAAATAGCCGCTGTCCACGTCGCACATGGTGACGCGAATGCCGCGTGTCGTCTCCTCTTTGCTGCGGCTGATCACGTAGAGACGGTCGTCCTTGCCCACCGCGGTATCCACGGGGTAATAAAAGCCGCGGCCCTCCATGACCGTCATGCCCATGGTCCGGTCATATTCCAGGAAATTCGTCTTCTGTGCAGTGGTCATAGTTGCGCCTCGGCATCTGGTTTTCGCGGGAGCCGGCCTGAGCGTTAGTCAGAAAGCCGGCTCCCAGACGGGTTTCAGGTCCAGCTTGAAGCCCGGCAACTCCGGCTCTCCGGAAAGGGTTTCCGGACGCTCCAGTATCTCGACTTCGGCGCCGGGACGGTAGACGTACACTCGGCGCAGAGGGTCAAGCGGGTCTATCAGCCAGCCCAGCCGCGCTCCGTTTTCCATGTACTCTTCCATCTTGCGGCGCAGCACGCTCAGTCTATCGGAACTGGAGCGCAATTCGATAACGAAGTCGGGGCAAATACGAGAAAACCCGCGCTTCTCTTCGGCGGTCAATTCCGTCAGGCGGGACTTGAGGATCCACGAGGCGTCGGGGGAACGCAGCGCTCCATTGGGCAGCGTGAAACCTGCTGCAGAGCTGAAGGCTACGCCCCTGCCGTCTGCCCTCGCCCAATGAGCCAAATCGGCAGTAATGTTGGCGTCCTGGTTCCCGGTAACTGGGAGGGTAGGGGGCATCAGCTCCAAATCTCCTTCGGCGTTGCGCTCTATGCGAATATCACGGTTCAGCGCACAGATCTCTTCCAACTGTTCGCTGGTTATCCGCACGGCGGGGGCTAGCCGAAGTACGATGGGACCATAAGGCTCCGGCAGTGTCTGCGTCGAACCCTGTCGCGGTTTCAAGCTCTGAGTGGCCACTGGGACAACACCTACCTGACTGGCTTGAGTGGGACGCCCTCACCGTAACCGTCTCCCCGAGGGAGAGGGGACTGCTTATGCCGGCCTCCCGGAGGGAGAGCGGACTGACTACGACCGCTGGAATTCCTGGGTGGCGGCCACCATCTGGAGAACGTCGGCGATGTGCTGGCGGTCTGTGTTGGCGCCTTGGCCGGATTGTTGAGCCGAGCCGTGGGCGGCGAAGTCCACCAGCACCCTCCGGGTGTCTTCTTTCACCGACAGCGCCCCCACCTCCTCCAGGCAGGCGTCCACCAGACGTTCGGCGGAAGTCGTCTCCCCCACCGGATCGTGCAGTAGGCCGGCCCCGATGCGGCCGATCATCGCCTGGATGCCCGGTTTTTCGGTATCGCCTATCTGCTGGCTGGCGAAGTTGATCCTCTCAACCAGAGTTCCGCTGTCCAGCCACTCGGTGCCTTGGTGCCATCCTTCCACGCTGGGCGGATTGTTGAGTATCTGGCCCATGTACGACGCCTGGTTGAACCGTTCCAGGATTTCGTAGCGGGGCCGGTCGAATTCGCCGGTCAGGCGAAGCACCCCGGCGACCAGCTCCACCGGGCTCTTGACCTTGGCGTACCGGGCCTCGGAGGACTGGAAGAAGCCGGAGTTGAACAGCGCCCGCAACACCGCGCCGATGTTGTAGTCGTTGTCGAAGTAGGCCCGCACCAGCGTTTCGATGGCTTCGGGGTCCTGCGGCGGGGTGTAGGGCCACTCCGGCACCGGGGGTTCGTCGGCCACGAAGAAGCTGTACAGGTGGCGGGCGATGAACCGGGCGGTGGCTGGCTGCCTGCAAATGATGTCGACGATGTCGCCGCCGTTGAAGTTACCTCGCTCCCCCAAGAACTCCTTCTCGCCGTCGTCATGGTCTTCGGGGTGAAACTCGAAGTGCCAAGAGATGCGGCCGTAGGGCCAGTCGGAGTCCCTTTGAGAGCGCAGTTCCATGTACTGGCGGTTGGCGATGGTCCAGCCGGTGAAGGCGCGGGCGCACTCCTTGATGTCCGCTTCGGTGTAGTTGCCCACTCCCATCGAGAACAGTTCGAGCAACTCCCGGCCGAAATTCTCGTTAATGGCGCCCTTGTGGTTGTCTTGATTGTCCAGCCAGATGATCATGGCCGGGTCTCTGGACATTTCCAACAGCAGGGTGCGGAAGCTGCCCATGGCGTGGCGGCGGAACATCCGTGTCTGGTCGGACAGCGCCTTGCCGTGGGTCACCTTGTTGTATCCGGTGGCGAATATCCCGTGCCAGAAAAGGGTCATCTTTTCCTGCAGGGGCGCCGTGGTGGTGGCCATCCGGTACAGCCAGTTCTCGCCGGGGGCGAAGGGGCCCATCATCCCCGAGAATTCCGGGTGGAAACGGCGCACCAAGTAGTCGCTGATCCGTTGTTCCTCCTTGGGATTCAGCAATTCCTCCACCGTGGCCTCATACCCATCGGAGGCGCGGGAGGCCAGTTCGTCGCGGTTGGCCCCAAACCCGGCCCGCCGCAGCAGATGGGCGACCAATTCGATGTTCGTATCCTGCATCAGTCCTCTCCCGTGTGGGAATAAGCGCATTTTAATTTTTCGTGAACCAGCGGTCAATCGGGGTTTTTGCCGCGAGTGTCCGAGAGTGTTAAGTCAGATTTTTTCGCGCCGGCAACTGGAGCCCTTTGGGTAACGCGTCGGTTTTTTTAGTTTCCCTCTCATTTCCGCTCATTTTCCCCCATTTTCACCCCGGAGGCCGAGGAGGGAGACGGTGGAAGACTTTTGAGGCCCTGTGTAATTTAGATTCAGAATCAGGATTGCACTATTCTGGAAAGGCACTATGGTGAAGCATCGTTCCCAGCGTTGGGAAGGGACAAGTGTCGCAAGGCCCGGCGGGGCTTCCCGTTCCGGCTATCAGGTGGTGTAAACCCATTGCAGGTTGACCAAGGCTTGGGAGAACTCTTCCTCGCTGAACACGAGGCGGAAAGTGCCTTTGGCCGGGCCGTCGCAAATTTCCATTGTTCCTACGGCGTTGAATGCGCCTTCGAGGGTTTCGAGGACCTTGCGTTTGTACTCGGTGTCCGGGTTGCCGCTAAAACCTTCCCCTTTGGTCTCGAATACCAAGATGTGAGGTTTGCCCGCTGTGCTGCCTGCCATGGCTATAAAATCGGGCCAAATGCGGTTTTGCTTCCAGCCTCGAAGGAAATAATCCCCGGCCTGTCGCGCTGCTACCCGGTGCCACCACTGCAACGCCTTAACCTCGTCCAAGTAGCGGGCGAAGTTACGCTCAAGAGGAGAGTCGAACTGTTGGGTGTATAACGGCTCAAACAGATTAAGCTGGAGTTGACGGCCGCCATTCCCGATCATTAACCCATAGGTGTCCGGCACTGAGATTTCGTAAGACTCTTTCATTTGGTAGTTGGGCAGCCCGGTCTCCAGGTCAAAGCGGATTTCTCCCTGCCGCATTTTATCGTGGAAAATCCGCTCCGCCCGCGATTCTACTTCATCCTTGACGTGCTCGCGTAGCGCATATGAGAGATAAGAGCGACGGTCGTAAATCTGCTCATCAGATTCTCCGGCTGTCCGGAGCCGTTCCATTAACTTTTCAGCCATGCGGGATGCCTGCCACGCATTGGGAGTTATATCAGACAGGCGTCGGGCGAACCATGACACATCGACGACCTTATCAATATTCAGTTCCTGGGAATCATGAAAAACCGGTAATGTGTCGCCAACGTCTACCGATGCTGTTTGCCTTTTGGCCGGATCTGGCAAAGAGCTTTGCGGGTCGAGTTCCGCGATGGCATCCCAAGAGATCTTCGGCAAAATGTGGCGTTGATAATCCAAGTCCGTCCAATTGTCCCCGTCCCTGTGGAGCACCAGCGGCAAGAATATGTTCTGGCCGCGAAACTTCTCCCGCCTTTCTACCATGACCTGCATCAGGTTGGCTGACGCCCCAATCACGTTGTCGCCCAAGCCGCTCAAGCCCTCCTGCTCAAGCCCGTTCTTGACTTGAGTTACAGCGACGCTTACATCGGTGTTCCAGCAGTACACATAACACTGGTCAAGGGGTTCTCTGTGTGTACGCCGGGCGTAGGGCTGCCGCAGCACCCGCCCCACCAGTTGGGTGATGGCGCGTTGGGCCTGGGTGTTGTCCAGCATCACCAGGACGTAGGCGAATGAGCAGTCCCAGCCCTCCATCAAGGCATTTTTGGTGATTATCCAACGCACTGGCGAAAATTCCGACAGCAGATTTTCGCCGCGTAACTCATCGTTGTAGCTGGATTTCACCCGTACAGCGTCTTCGGGAACGGCCAAATTTTGCACAAGAAACCGGCGAACATCTTCGGCATGGATATGGTCACCGTCCTGCTGGTCGTTGCCGGTTCGTTCCACGCGCACGACGCCGATGGGCCGGATGTAGTCTCCGCCGTTGTTTTGCAGAGACCGCGCTTCAGTTTCCAGGGTGTCCAGCCGTTCAGCGGCTTCGCTCAATGTGTTCTGCCAATCGGCAGTTGGATAGGATGTCACCCTAACCGGGGCCTTGATCATTTCCGCATCTTTCAGCACCGGGCCCGGTATGTCCACCAGCAAGTTGCTGATGCCGCGATTCGGCGTTGCCGACAACTCGATCACGAGGCTGGGGTCGAGCCGGCTCACGGCGCGGGCGAATTCTTCGTTGGCCTCCGGCTTGCGGGCGCCATAGGCTTTGTGCGCCTCGTCCAGAACTACCACGGGGCGCAGCATCTTGAATATGTTGAACAGGCTGTGCTTCACCGGACCGCCCTCGGAAGTCCGCTCCAGGTCCGGGCAGTCGCTCAGCAGCTTACCGTCCCCCAAAGCGTCGTCGTTATCGGGAAAGAACGTGGGGTAGCGCCCGGAGTCGCGGAACATTCGCAAAAACTCGCGGTTTCTGTGCCGGTTGGCCGCGGGCAGGCTGAGCAGCATCACGCAGAGGGAGTTGGCGGTGTCGGCCTGGGTGAACGGGTCGTCCTTCTCCATCAGCTTGACGCGCCCGCCGCTGGCTATCTCCAATAGCTGCCGGTAGGGATGTTCCTTGTTCTTCAGGTCTCTCTTGGTCTGTTCATAGATGGCGTTGGTCGGCATTATCCAGAGGACCAGGCCGGTCTGCCGGTGCAGCCGCTTCAGGGCGGCGGCGGCCAGCAGCGTCTTGCCCTCGCCGGTGGGAACCTTGAAGCAGACGTGGGGAATGGGCCGCCCAGCCTCGTCGGTGCGGTCAACGTAAGGGCCAGCGTTCTCGGCCACCCCTCCCGATTGCTTTAACTGTTCCCAAGCGGTCTTGGGATAGTTGCGGATCTCGCCGGGGATGGCGACGCCGGGGACGTTTTGCAGGGCGGCGACAGCGGCCTCCGACTGCCTTTGCGCCTCGGCCAGCGTGTCCAGCCAGCGGGTGAAGGCGTCGAGGGCGTTGCCCTGGTATTCTTTCATTTCCATGCCGCGCCTGCCCTACTGCCCGGCCCGGTGCATTTCATAGGGCAACTGGCAAAAGGTGATGCCCATGTCCGTAAGGAACCGCTGGCCCATGTACTTGCCTGCGCCGAAGACGATGGCTTTCCGGCCTTCAGTCCGGTTGGCGTCGCGTATGCGCCCGGCCCGGTGCTCGTCCAGCATAGACTCGTTGCTTTCCAGCCAAGCTATATCCGGTTCATACAGCAGATAGTAGGCCGTCTTATCGTCGCGGTAGAACAGACCATCGTCGTTCCGACGCGCCAGGACCGATTCCCCGGCGGATATGCCGTCCGAGATATGCAACAGGTAAGCGGCCAGCGCCGGGTATTCGGGCAGCGCCTCCCCTGTCAGCATCTTTTCCATGTCTATGGGGTCGCCGAGGGTGCAATAGGTGAAAGAGCCACCCAGCCCTTCCCGAAGGGAGGCGTCCCGGGCGCCCGGCACGCCGTTTATGATCCGGCGCACCCGCTCGGCGGTGATGCGGTCAGCGTAGTCTTCGCACTCTGCCAGGATGAATTTGCGGTTGCCGCCGTCTTCTTTGTTCAGAGCGAGGACGGCGTGAGCCGTGGTGCCGGAGCCAGCGAATGAGTCGAGGATGATGTCCCCATCGGAGGAAACAGTATCTATTAGTCTGCCAATGACCCTTTCATCTTTTGGATATTCAAATTCGATATCACCAAGGATCCTTCTTAGGTTCTGATGGGCCGCTCTCCTATCTTGATAAAAAACACTGGTTACTACTTGTTCGCTTGTTTCGTGAAGGTAGCGTTTCAAATTTGGGACGCCGTTCTCGTCACCTGCGAAATGAACGCGATTTGCTTGGACAGCGTCATCCATTGTCTGTTTATGTGGGAATACCCATCCCCTGGCGGGCACTGTCACGGGTTTCGCCGAAATTGGGTGTAGTACTTCATATCTGGGCCCGCCGCCACCTGGCCATGATATGTCGCTTGGAAAATAAACCCCATTCTCGTCGACCCAATTGTAATGCCTGTGTTGCCACGCCTTATGATTACGCGGGAGAGACCTGTACCATTCTTTTAGATCGCTTGAAATTGCTACGTAATCATCCCCATGCTGTTCTTTCAAGGTTTCAACGCACTTTTGAATGTCGTCGATGCCTTCTTTGAGTACGCGCCATCGTTTCGTGTTTGTTTTTACATCGTCGAAACTCTTGGCATAGGTAAGCACATAGTCATGCCCTACAGATACAAACCTAGCATCATTCTTGGCTGTTCCTTCCCATACAAAAGATGCTATGAAATTGGTTTCGCCGAATACTTCATCCATCAACAGCCGTAGGTGATGCTGTTCGTTGTCGTCAATGGAAATGAAGATGATGCCGTCGTCGTCCAGCAGTTCGCGGAGCAGTTGCAGGCGGGGCCACATCATGCAGAGCCACTTGTCGTGGCGTTCCAAGTCTTCGTTGTCAACCGTCTGATGGAGCCACTCTTTCATCAGCGGGCTGTTCACTCTATCGTTGTAGGCCCAGCCCTCGTTGCTGCCGGTGTTGTAGGGCGGGTCGATGTAGATGCATTTGACGCGGCCGGCGTAGCGGGGCAGCAGGGCTTTGAGTGCCTTGAGGTTATCGCCGTGGATGATGAGGTTGTCGTCTGCTTCGGCGGGGTTCAGCGACTTGGCGGGGTCGGGGACCAGCGGGCGATAGGGGATGGTCAGGTGGTGGGCGTAGACAATCTGCTTGCCTTTGAACTCCAGGGTGGGCACGGCTCACCTCATCGGTGGGTTGGTTGATGGATTGTACCCCGTAGGAAGAGCCTCGGAAAGCTCCGAGGGGAACCGAACGAGGGTATTGGTGACGAAATACCAAATGGTGTTTGGTACGTAATTGGTCAGTCCCGGTGAGAAGCCCCGCCGCACCCTGTGGATACCGGCTTTCGCCGGTATGACGGCGGACACCCCGGAGGCCGCAGGGGAAGTAAGGATAAACGCGGCTCTCTCGGCGGGCAAATCGGGTCAGTCGAGGAAGCCGGAGTTGCGGCGCCATTCCAGGTAGTCGGCGAGGCCGGAGCGCAGGTCGTAGCTGGGGGTCCAGCCCAAGTCATGGTACAAGCGGTGGCCGGAAAGGGGGCCGCGGGGCGTTCCGGAGTCAGGGACCGCTTCCGAGGGAGGGACTTCGACCACGCTGGAGCCGGGTGAGAGGTCCCGGATGGTGTCGATTATCTGCCCGAAGGTGTACCACGTGCCATTGGTCAGGTTATAGAGGTCATGAGGCAGGGTTGGGGCATCCAGAACGGTCCGGATACCGTTGGCGATGTCCGCCACGTAGGTGTAGTCCCGTCCCTCACCGAGGTCGTGGGAAATCAGGTCTTCGCCCCGCACCGCCTGCCGGGTCCATTGGTAGGGAGCCGACATTACCGCCCGGTGGCCGGTGACCCGTTCCATGGGGCCGTAGGGGGTGCTGAGCCGGACGCTGGCGGTGGAGAAACCGTACAGTTCGCCGTAACGGCGGGTTATCAACTCGCTGGCGTATTTGGTGATCCCGTACAGATTGTCGGGCGCGACCCGCAGTTCTTCGTTGAACGTCTGGTCGCTGCCCGCCGCCGACCCGTAGGCTGAACCGGAGCTGACGTAAACGAAACGGCCGGGCGATACGCCGCGGGCCAATTCGAGCATGTTGGCGGTGCCGGCGAAATTGATGTCGACGATTACGTTGCCGCGTTCCGTCTCCAAGCTGAGATCGTTCACTGTGTAGACGGCGGCGTGAACGATTTTGTCGATGGAATGGGGGCCCGCCAGCCCAGCCACCGCGTCTTTGTCCAGGATGTCTCCTTGGACGAACGTGATGCTGTCCGCGCAATCCTGGACAAAATCCTGAACAAGAGCGCTGGCGGGAACCAGGTCGTAGCACACCACCTGGTGGCCGGCCCGCGCCAACTCTCTGACGATATTCGCCCCAACGAACCCGGTACCGCCAGTTACGAGCGTAGCCATGTTAACTCCTTATTCACTCCAGCATCGCGCAGCTATCCAATCGGCTTGGACCCTGCATACAATATTTGTCCTTCCCATTCTCCAGGCAGTCCATATTCGGCCATATTAAACACGGACCCTATAATGGAAGCAAATGACCTTGATGATGATATGACAACCATGCCGGGCATCGACAGGCCTGCGCTGACACGGTCTCGGGCGTAGCCGATCATGCTGTCAACATCACGAGTAACTACGATACGTCCGCTTACCGCTGCCCATTCAAGAATTATCCGATCGTCTATCGCAGCCAAGCCAATTTCACTTACCGTAACGATATCGACCGCCGGGAGTAGGCGCTTAAGTCCTTCGATGATGCTCGGTTCGATGTTTTCGTCGGCCAAGAAGCTGGGCACCGGCGCCTAATCCCCGATGCGGGACTGATCGGCCTTTGCTCGGGCGTGAAGGCGCTCTTCCCAATCGGGTGACGAGAGCCCTTTTGCTTCCAGCTCAGCGAACGTGTTTTCTGCGTGCCTATACAAACCGTTTATGTACTCATCGACTTCCGGTTTTCGCCGCAGGTAGAAGCCTATCAGCGTATACACGATTCCCAGCTTCAGCCTGTAATCGTATGCGATCTGGTCGGGAGTGCGTCCATGCAAGCGGTAAGCTTCAACCAATACGTCCAATCCTATCCGGGTTCCGGTGATCCTCACGACCCCAAACTCGTTGGTCGTCAGGGGCAGCGATTCCGGAGACAGATCCAACTGGGGAATCTCGCCGGAAGAGTTGATGCCGGTGACGGTGCTCATGGGATTTCCTCCTGCATGATCGAATTGTACGCCCCCGTTCCGACGACGGCTAGTAAGTGTTCAGGGTTGGAGGACGTGTCACACCGAATCTGAACACTTAGAAAGAAATCCCCTGCGGCCCTTGGGTTCGCTGCGGTGAACCCGTTGCTGGTATATTATGGGGGCGAGGAGGCGGTGATGGCCGGACTCTATACATTCGACGTCAACCAACGTGTTCGTATCAAGCAGGCGGGCGGCAGTGGGCACCGGCCGCCGCCGGAAAGCGCCAAAGGCGGCTTCGGCACCATTGCGCCGCAACAGACCGACGACTGGGCCGGCACCAAGCTGGAGTTCCCGCCTAATAGTATCGTTACCTATTATGTAACGATAGACCGGGGAATCACCGAACTGATCGCCACCGACTGGCTGGAGCGGGCGCCCCTTGGGGCCAGCTAGCTATCGGGAGCGGCCAGTGCGTCTCCTGCGTCTGGTGGGGGTATCGGCGATGAATCCGGAGAGGTTCAGGGCGGTGTGAATCAGCCCGATGTGGGAATATGCCTGCGGAAAGTTGCCGAGCTGGCGGTTGGAGACCAGGTCGAACATCTCGGCGAACAAGCCGAGGTGGTTGGCCTGTCTCGTAATCATTTCGTGGAAGTAGTCTAAAGCGCGGTCGGTCTGACCAGTGTAGATCAGGTTCCCGATTAGCCAGAAGCTGAGCAGGATGAAGGCGCCCTCCGGCTGGCCTCCCAGCCCGTCGTCCGTCTCTTCCGGGAGATAGCGCCATACCAGCGGGCCGTCAGTCAGTTCTCGTTCGATGGCGTCCACGTTCTGGCGGAGGCGAGGGTCGTCGCGCGGGACCAAGCCCAGGAAGGGTATCACCAGGTTAGAAGCATCCAGAGCTTCGCTGCCGTATCGTTGGCGGAACGCCTGCTTTTCCGAGCTCCATCCCAAGTCCAGTATTTCGGACTTTATCCGGGCTGCGGTCCGAGCCCAGCGGCGCGACGTTTGCCGGTTTCCCGTGGCGGCGGCGATATCGGCGGCCCGGTCCAGGGCGCACCAGCACATTACCTTGGAATACACGAAGTGCTGCTCGTCGCCTCGGACTTCCCAAACACCCCGGTCCTTCCGCTGCCAGTTGGCCATAACGGCTTCGGCCATAGCGTGCACCAGTTCCCAGGCTTCAGCCGCTATCCCTCCTTGAAGCAGGAACAGGGAGTGGATGCAAAGGATGACTTCTCCGAAGACGTCGAGTTGAAGGTGCGCGTCGGCGGCGTTGCCAACGCGTACCGGGCTGGACCCCTCGTATCCTCGCAGATGGTCGAGCGTGTATTCTTTGAGTGACGAGTTGGGGCTGACCCCATACACGATGCGTGTCTTGCGATGGTCCAGTTGGCACTTTTCCAGCAGCCAGTCTATGTAGTGGCCGGCGCCGTAAACGTTACCCAATCGGTAGAGGACGTCCACGGTGAAGCTGGCGTCGCGCAGCCAGGAAAACCGGTAGTCCCAGTTGCGGGAGCCTCCGATGGTCTCAGGCAGGCTGGTCGTGGGCGCGGCGACGATGGCCCCGGTGCGCTGGTACATCATGAGATGAAGGACCAGGAAGGAGCGGACCACCGTGTCCCGCCACAGGCCGTCGTAGTTCATTCGGGCTACCATTTCCAGCCAGTAGCGCCGCGTGTGGTCGAGTTTCTCGGCGGTATGGTACCGGTTGAGGCTTGCGGGACGGCGGTGGCCGTACGCCAGGACAAAGGTCGCGGTCTGGCCTTGGGACAGGGTGAAGGCGCAGTTGACCGCTTGGCTGTTGGCCCCCCGGTCGTCAATCTCAAGGGGGACGCTGGCCAGGAGGGTCAGGGTTTGCCGGCCTCCGCGAGCGAGGACCACCCCGCCGCCCGGGTCGCCGCGCAGCGGGCGAAATTCCGGCGAGGCGCGGGCGTAGTCGGGTCTCGGCTGAAAATCGCAGCGCAGTTCGACCTCCCCGGAGAGGCAGGTAACGATGCGGTGGATTTCGTGGTGGGAAAGCGGCGGTGTCTCCGGGATGTCGTCGTGATCGGCGACAGGCATGAAGTCCGTGACGCGGACGACGCCCCCGGCGGTTGTAAAGGTGGTGTCCAGAATGTTGGTATCGGTCTCGTAGTCCTGCCGGGCCTCGAGGGTCCGGCCGGCGGGGCTGATCCGGAAACGGCCCCCGGCCTCTTGGTCCAAGACGGCGGCGAATACGCTGGGAGAGTCGAACCGCGGAAAGCAACACCAGTCTACGGAGCCGTCGGTTCCAACAAGCGCCGCCGAAGACATGTCGCCTATCAGTCCGTAGTCGTACAAAATCAGGTATGGTTTCGGAGTGTTGGGTGAGTAGGATGAATTTATCACCGGAGTGTGGCAGTATACAACGGCTGAACGAGTTCTTGTTCAGTAAATGTTGGTTTGTGAACGTCAGGAGGCGGCTGAGATATGGACTTGGGACTCGCTGGCAAGAAATCTCTGGTTGCGGGCGGCGGCCGGGGCATCGGCAAGGCCATTGCAAGGGAGCTGGCCCGGGAAGGGGCCGACGTGGTGATCGTTTCGCGCACTCTCGAGGAGTTGGAGAGGTCGGCCCAAGAGATAGCTGAGGAGACCGGGCAGTCCGTCACCGCCATGGCGGTGGATGTAACCGACCGGGCACAGGTCGACCGGGTGGTGGCCGCAGCCGCCGAACGCATGGGCGGCCTGCACATCCTGGTCAACAGCGCTTCTCTGCCCGGCGGCTCGGCATCGGCCGTCGGTCCCATTGACACCGTCAACGAAGACGATTTGATCAACGACTTCGACGTCAAGTATGCAGGGGCCCTTCGCTGCGCCCGCGCCGCGATTCCCTTCATGAAGGAGCATGGCTGGGGCCGCATAGTCAACATCAGCGGAGGCAACGGCCGTACCGCCGGCAACCTCAGCGGCGGGGCGCGCAACGTCGCCATGGTCCATCTGACCAAGACTCTCTCCAACCAGATGGGCCGGTTCGGCATCACGGTCAATTGCATCCACCCCGGCACCACACGCACCGAACGCACTCCCGGAATGCTGGAGGCCAGGGCGGCCCAGCTGGGGATAACGGCCGAGGAGATAGAGTCTAAAGACTTCGCCCCCGACTCGCCCGGGGGCAACGCCATATGCCGCATGGTGGACTCCGAGGAAATCGCCTACCTCACCGCATACCTGGCTTCGGACAAGGCCTGGGCGGTCACCGGCGAGGTTATCGCCGCCGGTGGGGGTACCGGCACAGCGGTCTACTACTAGAGAGCGGCCTGGATAGCCTGACCAACCTTTGGGCCGGATCAGTCAATGTACGTCATAGGCACTGCCGGACACGTCGATCACGGCAAATCGACCTTGGTGAAGGCCCTGACCGACATCGATCCCGACCGTCTCCCCGAAGAGAAGGAGCGGGAGATGACCGTCGACCTGGGTTTCGCTTGGATGACGCTGCCCAGCGGCCGCGAGGTCAGCATTGTCGACGTGCCGGGCCACGAGCGGTTCATCAAGAACATGCTGGCCGGGGTTGGGGCCATCGACCTGGCAATGCTCATCGTGGCCGCCGACGAAAGCGTCATGCCCCAAACCCGGGAACACCTCGCCATCCTGGACATCCTGCAGATCACCCGCGGCCTGGTGGTCGTTACCAAGGCCGACCTGGTGGACGAAGAGCTGGTGGAACTGGTCAAGGCGGAGGTCGAGGACACGCTAAGGGGGACGTCCTTCGAGGGTTGCCCCATGATCGGCGTGTCGGCCTATACCGGCGAGGGGTTGGAGGAACTGAAGTCCGCTATCGACTCGGTCTTGGACGAGACCGAAGCCCGCCGCGATCTGGGCCGTCCCCGGCTCCCCATCGATCGTTGCTTCACCATTTCCGGCTTCGGCACCGTCGTCACCGGCACTCTCATCGACGGCTCCCTGGCAGTCGGGCAGGAGGTTGCGCTGGCGGGTTCGGGGCAGCGGGCCCGGGTTCGCGGCCTGCAGACGCACAAGACAAAGGTGGACAGCACCGGCCCCGGCGTGCGCTTGGCCGTTAATCTCTCCGGCCTCTCCCGGGACGAAGTGGAGCGTGGGGAGATTCTCACCTCACCGGGTTGGCTGGACCCCACCTATCGCATTGACGCCCACCTCCGGATGGTGAAAGGGGCTCCCCACCCCCTGAAACACAATGAAGGCGTGACCTTTCACCTGTTTACCAGCGAATCGTCTGCCCGGGTAAGGCTCTTGGACGCCGACCGGTTGTCCGCCGGCGAGGAAGGGTGGGTGCAAATCCTGCTGGCGGAGCCCCTGCCGGCGGTGAAGGGGGACTTCTTCGTCCTCCGGTCCGCCGAAGACACATTGGGTGGCGGCCAAGTCGTGGACCCCAAGCCGAGGCGCCGCTACCGGCGGTTCGACGTCGACATTGTAGAACGGCTGATGACACTGGACCAAGGCACCGGGGAGGACGTGATCGTCAGCGTGGCCGAGCAGGCCGGACCCTGCGATCTGACGACCCTGTCCCGGCGGGCCAACCTGCCCTTGGATGAGGTCTTGGAGCGGGTGAGGCGGTTGGTCGACGACGGCCAGCTGGTGATGCTGGGCTCTATGGGCACTGACGCCGACGCGGTGGTCTACTCGTCCCAAGGCTGGCAGGTGCTGAAGAGCAGGTCCTTTACCATCCTCCGCACCTACCACAACCAGTACCCCCTGCGGCGCGGGGCCCCGGCGCCGGAACTCCGTAGCCGGCTGGGCCT
Organism: Dehalococcoidia bacterium; assembly: GCA_965220625.1. Classification (GTDB taxonomy): domain Bacteria; phylum Chloroflexota; class Dehalococcoidia; order Lucifugimonadales; family UBA3495; genus VXOI01. Next base: position 161,460 of record CBDCQN010000001.1, on the reverse strand, counting down.
CTCGCAACCGGTCTACCAGCGAGTTCTCTCGATGCTGGAAGACCAAGGGTCCCTGGTTGAGGAACGCCAATCGGTGCGATTGCCGGAGCACGAGGTTACCTTGACCCCCGAGATGGAGCGGCAGACCGGACGATACCTGGGAGCCCTCGACAGCAATCCCTATTCCCCGCCGGGCGACCAGCCGCTGGACCCGGAACTGTTGGGAGTGCTGATCGACCAAGGTCTGGTGGTGCGAGTGACGGACGCGGTGGTGTTCGCCGCCGCCGCCTATCAGGAAATGACCCGCCGGATAGTGGAGCACCTGAAGAGCGAGGGCAGCATCACTGTGGGCGAGGCCCGGACGATGTTCGACACCAGCCGCAAGTACGTCCTCCCCCTACTCGAATATATGGACCAGCAACAAATTACCCGCCGCTCCGGTGACGAGCGGGTCTTGAGGTAGCGTAGTGCCGCTGGACCTGGTCGAGATAGTCCAGCAGTTTGACCATCTTTCCCAGTCGGTGCGGGAAGCCGCCGGAGCCAGGGAAACGAGGCTTTCGTCTTTGCTTGAGGCTGCGGCCGGTATATCGAACGCGGAAGCCGCGAAACGCACCGCCGGTCCGCCGGAACGGCCCTTCCTGGCGGCCCGGGTGACCGGCGCACTGTTGGGCGCGTACCAGCCGCCGGACCTTCCACCGGCGTGGTCCGTGGCAGCGGTGGACGGCTCCCATATCGACGTTGACCGCCATCTGCCGGTGCACTGCTTCCTGCTCAACTTCGGCGGTTGTGTCCTGACCTACGGCGCCGATGCCCGGGCCGATTTCTTCAGCCGGGCCAGCCTGCATTCCGAGCCGCCGGACCTTTATATAGTCGACTCCCGGAATCCGAACGGAGAGGAAACTGTGAGCGGGCCGTTGCTGGGCCTGGTCCGCACCGTCAAGGAGTTGGAAACCCTGGCGGACACCGTCGAGGTGTTGGAAGGGGACAACCCGGTGTTGGCGCTGGTAGACGGCTCGCTGGTCCTTTGGGGACTGTCGGGCCAAGGGTACCGCCCCTTCGTGAGGGACGCCATCATCCGGGATGGGCTACTGCCGGCCTTGGAGCGGCTCGAGGCCGTGGCTGCCCGGCGCGCCGTGGCCACCGCCGCTTACGTTTCTTATCCTCGCAGCACCGAGGTAGTGAACGCCGTACGCTGCGTTTTGTGCCCCCATACCCAGAGCGTCTGCGTCAAATCATGCAACAACCGCCGGTCCGCTCTGGGGCCGTGTTCCCAAGCTGATGACTTCCTGGACCGGGACCTGTTCGAGGTCCTGCTGCAACCCGGCTGGCGCTCTCCCGTGTACCAGACCAATTCGTCGGTGCCTCGCGACTATTACGGCGAAGCCCAGCAGGTCTATTTCTTCTATCTGAATGCGGGAGAGGAGATCGGACGCGTCGAGGTGCCGGCTTGGGTCGCCCATGACGAGGGACTGCTGTCCCTGACCCATGGGCTGCTCTGGGACCAGTGCCAGCGGGGACAGGGGTACCCAGTGGCGATATCGGAGTCCCACGAACAGGCGGTGGTCACTGGCTCCGACCGCAGGGCCTTCCGGCGGATGTTGACCGACTCCTTGGCAAGGCAGGGAATCGCCGCGGCCACCTCCCAGAAAGACCGCTCCAAGAGAATGCCCTGGCTCTAGCCGGACGGCGGCGTTTCGGCTCGCACAGGCGGGCGGAGTCTAGTCCTCGGCGGGCCAGATCAGGGGTAGCTGCTGCCCGAGGCGGGGGAGGACCACGGTGGCGCGACCGGAGGCGGTCTCGTGGCCGCGGCTGTTGCGGAGGGCGACCTCGCAGTCCACGAGGCCATAGTCGCCGTCTTGACGGACGGCGGTAACGCGCCCGGAGGCGGTCAGGACGTCGCCGGGGTAGTCCATGCCCCGGTGTTCCACGTAGAAGCGCCTGAACCAGCCTTCTGCGCCGGCGAAATCGATCAGCAACTGGCCCAGGTATTGGTTCTTGAGGGAGCCGTTGACCACCACGTTCTCCAGGCCCTGATGGGTCTGGGCAAAGGGGAAGTCCCAGTGGATGCGGGCGTAGTTGCCGTTGGCGGCGGCCCAGCGCACGAGGTGGGTGGTGGTGAGAGGGCCCTTCACCACGGGCTCCAGCTCCATGCCCACCGCGGCGTCCTCGAAGCGCAGTTGGGGGCGGGAGGAGGGCCGGGGACGGGCCACCGCCTCGCCTGGGCCCGGAGGGGAGATGTTTACCCGGCGCAGGTCCTCCTGGCTGTTGACCACCTCCTGCTCCGGGGGCCGCGAGCGGTGGATGCTGGTGCGGCGGGCCAATGACATGACGTGGCCGTTCTGGTTGGTCTGGGTCTCCAGCCGCTCGACGAACACCAACGGGCCGGAGCGGCCCTGCTTCTGGTAGATGTCCAGGATGCGGAACTGGCGGGTGACCCAGTCTCCAACGTAAGGAGGACGCAGGAACTGCCAGTCGCTGCCGCCGTTCAGGCCGTAGCTGTTGAAAGGGAGGGGCACCTCGAAGTGGGACTCCTGGCCCGCGCCGAAGTAGCCGATGGGCGGCGCGATGTCTTTCCAGGTGGCCAAGGGCGGGCAGAGGAGGCCGTGGAACCGGCTGGCCTCCGCCGCCGTGCGGTCCACGTAGAGGGGATTGGCGTCTTCGATGGCGTCTGCGACGTCAAAGGCCATCTCCTCGCTGATGGGAAAGCGGTTGCGTTCCGGCGGGGTCTCGGTCCCGACAAGGGCCAGGACCTCAGGCGTAATCAGGCTATCGGCCATGGTGCCTCCAGAATGTTATTTACCGCAGAGAGCGCAGAGGATTTCAGGAAACCTCAAAGAACTCTGTGGTCTCGGCGCTCTCTGCGTTTAACCGGTCCCCGACCCCGAGCGGAGGAGGCCTTTTAGGTAGGCTATGTGGCCTTGGTGCTGGTAGACCTCGCCGATGACCTGGCGGAAGATGGCCGCCACCGACATCTCGGGGCGCTGCTCGCGGGGGACCCGCTCGAACTCCTCCTGAGTGACGCCGCAGAGGTAGTCCAGGGTCTCAGCGCGAACGGCGTCGCCGTAGCCGATCAACTCGGCCAGGTCCAGGGTGGGGAAAGCGGCCACCTGCTCGGACGTGTGGCCGAAGCCGTTGTCGCGGGTGGGCAGGCCGAACTTCTCGTTCCAGCCGTCCCTCTCCCAGATTTCGCTTTTGCGCTGGATGAAGAACTGGAACCACATGTCTTCGACGCGGAGCATGTGCCACAGAATCCAGGTGATGGAATTGGCGTCGGGACCGGCCCGCCAGGCCTGTTCCTCGGAGGTGAGGCCGCTGAGAGCGTCCATGAGGGACTCATGCTCCTTTTGGAATGCGTCTTCAATAAACCGGTTAAGCGTCACGGTGTTCCTCCGAATAATTCAGGCAGTTGGTTCAGGGCCATACTTCCGGCGGGTATTTCGGGCTAATGGTCCAAGCGCATAAACTCGGGCGAATGCTTCTGGGCCGCAACCGTATGATACACCCGAGATTCGATTACCGGCGATGGAGGGAGATTCTAATCGAAAAACCCCAGGACGAAAAACCGCCGGTTCTCGCAGCCATCATCGTTTAAACTCCCGGTCCAGGCCTCTATAATTCAAGGTGATGCGGGGTGATGGGGACGGGTTGATAATGAAACTCCTTCGGACCACACGAGTCTTCTACTTGGCGGCGCTGGCGGCCTTGCTATGCTTGCTGGCGGCGTGCCAAGCGGCGCCGACACCCACGGCGACACCGTCGCCCACCCCCACGCCGGCGCCCCCGACTGCCACGCCGGCGCCCACCCCCACCCCGGTCGTGTTTCCGTCTCCCCAAGGGACCAACGGCGGCTCGCTTACAGTGGCCGCCACCGCGGACGTTCTTCACCGGGACGTCCATCAAGAAGTCCAACAGTCTTTGGCGGCATTGGGTCCGGGCATGGCCTACAGCCGGCTGTTGCGGCTGCGCTCCGGAGAGGACCTGGAGCAGCCCCACCTGTTGCTGGAATGCGACCTGTGCGAAAGCTGGGAGCTGACCAGAGATCTCGTCTACGAGTTCAAGCTGCGGCCCGACGTCCGCTGGCAGGATATAGCGCCCTTGTATGGACGGCCCTTGGTGGCCGCCGACCTGGTCTTTAGCTACGATCGTATGCGTACTCCGGGGTGGCCCAACGCGGCGCTGCTGTCGTCGTTGGGGGCCATCACCGCGCTGGACGACCGGACCCTGCGGGTGGACCTGGCCATCGCCGACGCCGATGTCTTGGTGGCCTTGGCTGACGGGCACAGCAAGATCGTAGCTCCAGAGGTGGTGGAACGGTACGGCGACCTCAAAGACAGCCCGGTGATCGGGACGGGCCCTTGGACCTGGGAGTCGTCGGAGCCCGGCAAGGGCACCGTGCTGCTACGCAACCACGACTACTTCGAAGACGGCCTGCCCTTCCTGGATGAGCTTCGCATCGCGGTGATCAGACAGGACGCTTTTTCCCAAGGCGACGAGCATGTGCTTGCGGCGGCCTACACCACCGGCTTGGTCGACGTGGCCCCGGTGATGCCGCGGGAGTGGGACCTGATTCGCCGGGAGAACCGGTCCTTCCAGTCCACGCTTACCCGCCAGATGGGCCAAGGGACGGTGATCATTCTGAACGCCCAGTCCCCGGTGTTGCGGGACCAGTTGGTCCGCCGGGCGGTGTTCCGGGCCATCGACCCTTGGGACTACCTGGACACGGTATGGCCCGGGGAGGGGTTCGCCAGTCTGGGAGTGCCGGTACAACGGGCCGACTGGTTACTGGAGCGGGTAGAGTTGAGGCAGGACTATTTCGCCGACCCCGTCCGCGCCCGTTCGCTGCTTTCGGAGTCCGGACCGGTCCTGCCTCTGGACATCGAGGTGGCGGTGCACTTCGAAACACCGGGGGAGTTGGACCCGGTCCTGCAGGAACAAATCGTCCGGGACCTGCAGGCGGTGGGCTTCAACCCGGTGGTGCGTCCCATGAACCCCCAGCAATACAATGAGCTGGTGCTGGGTCCGGACCGTGACTTCGAGATCGCCATCGGGCCGATTCCGCCGGCCACCACCACCAACGGCTTCCTTTTCGGGTTGCTCCACAGCCGGGGGCAGTGGAACGTGGCGGGGCACGAAGACAGCGGCTTGGACGCGCTGATCGAGGAGCAGGCCAAGGAGTTCGATTCGGAGCGAAGGCAGCGAGGGTTGGCCGAGATTCAACGGCACGTCTTGGAGCAAGGCTACCTGTTCAGCCCCGTAACGGCGACCTCCCGGTGGGTATACAACCGCGACCTGCGGGGGTTCGCGCCCAACACCGCCCTGTCCGAATACAACTTCTGGTCCAGGGTCTGGCTGGACCGGAGTTAGAAACGGTGCCCCCGCAATTCACCGACGTAGCCTCGCTCAGCCGCTTCCAAAATTTGCCGAAAGACCGAGTTCCAAGTTTCCCACATAAGGTTCAGCAGGACGGCAATATCCCATTCGATCACCGGTCGTTGGACAACATCGGGTGCGACGCGAATATCTGCAGGTCGCCGGCGTTCAGCAGGTTCTTTTCTCGGGCAGACTTCACTTCCCGGACTACGAATGCGCCTATCGTATCCGTAAGTAGGGTGCAGCGCCTTGCCGACTCGCTCGTTGTTGGTATGCCATAATTATTCCCTGCCGTTGGAATTCGATGGATCCGACTCTGCAGCCCAGATAACGAGAAGCAGTTCGCTGTCGTCTATCAACGAGTACTCAGGGTAGGTCCCGGAAAGCTCGTAGCTTTCCTCCAAAATGATTGGAACTCCATCTCCACGCCGCTCCATCATTTGCGTCCGGTCCAATGTGGCGTTTGAGGGGACTCTGCAACGTGCCAGTAGCGAGACTATCAGTTCATTGCGGCTGTACTGTCGCAGGTGCATACTGTCCGGGGTAAGCGTGTTGGCTAGGGAGCCCGGCACGTAGAGCTCTATCCGGTTTCTGAACATGTGGAGTCGGATCCGGGCGCCTGCCATCGAGTAGTCCCTGTGAGCAACTGCGTTCACCAAGGCTTCGAATACGGCCCGCTGACTGAATTGCGGCCACTCCGTGCGTGCAACTTCCTTAGCTGCATTCACCAGCATATTGCGATCCACAAAATGGAGAGCCTCCATCACCTGGGAATCCAACGGCCCGTCCAGGTCCCGCGCATCAGTCTGATAATTGACGTCATTCCGTTCGCCAGCGTAGCTGACGGCTTGGATCTGCGCGTGGGGCAACCAGTCGCTTGGTGCGTTCGTACACATGAGCACCCCTGCAACCGTCAAACGCCAATAGCCGCTTTCGTCCGTCGCCGCCACTCGCAGCTTTCGCAAATCATCCTCGGTTGGGGCATCTCCCTGCCGCAGGAAACGGCGAGCTAACTCATCATCCAAGTCGACCAACGAAGTTCCTGGAACAATCGATTCGTCGAATCGAATCACTCTACTCTGGCTTCGTTCCTGAAAGAGCCGAGCCAGCACTTCCGGCAACATCTCGCGTTTGGAACTCCCTATCCTCCTGAAATATCCGCCGGTACTTCTGTGAACGAAGAGGCTGCGAGGGATGTCTATGCGAATCACCGCAACGGGACTTCCGGTAGCATCGGGAAGTTCGATCTTCCGGATGGTCACGTCGAGAGGAGGGCGGAGAGAATCGTTGCAAATTTCCCGCACCCAAGTCTCGACGGCGTCTAGCCGGTCAAGGGGAATTCCCAGCATCACGGTTCCCCCCGGTCCATTGGCCATGCCAGCCAATTCGTCGGCAAAGCTCCCCCGTTCAGGACTTGTAACCCTAGCGGCGGATACCAAAACACGCTTGAGTTCAAGCGTCGAGTCTTCTCCGAGTCGAATACGCCGGGCTAGGTCTTCGTAGGGGATCACAGTTCCACTCCGGGCGGGGGAATCATGCGATGATAACGGGATTGGAACGCTTCCCGACCACCTTCCATCACCCGGCATATCTCGTCCCGAACAGCTCTCTCCTGAAGACCCCCGTGGCACCCCACTATAGTCTGGCCTCCGTTCGCATTGAGGGAAACGACATACTCCGCGTCGCCATGTACTACGATATTCGGATTATGTGTCACGACTATCATCTGCCGTGTGGGCTTCATTTCGCGAAAGCGACTGACCAACAGCTCGTAGATGAGAGTGCTGTCCAAGTCATCTTCGGGTTGGTCCAGAATAATAGGTTCATTGCCAAACCCAAGCACGAAAGCCAGAAGGGCAGCGGTTTGCTGTCCGGGTGAGCCCTGGGACAGCGACTGCCAGTCGGTACCGGAACCGGCGTCCCTGAATCTGACACTCACTGTGTCTTCTGGCAAGTACAGGGCCAGGCGGTCTATCCTTTCAGGGGGGATTCCTCGCAGTGCGGTATTGAAGCGGGCGTCACGTGCGGGCCAAGAATCGTTCGTCCCTCCATGGAACTGGCGCATCTCTGCGATTACGGCGTTCAGACGTTTCCAGTCCCACTGACTGGCATCCTGGGGTCGGATTCTATTAGCGATGGCCCTGTGGTCTTCCTGAAACCGAGGGATACCTAAAATGTCCTCCAGATTCTCAGCCAGGCTTAAATGACCGCCAAAGGCATTCACCTCTATGCTGAGCGCGTCTCCTGATGCCGAGTTCGCGAATTCTTGCCGTCTGGCGTTCAGTTGCATTCGCTCTACTCGATACTGGGCAAGCACCTCCTCTGATTCTGCGTCCAGAGTTGCTACCTTCTGCCGTTCGGCGTTTAGTCTACCAATTTCGGCCTCGAATCTTGTAGCCTGGTCAATTAAAGCCCCGTACTCCGTTGGATCGGATATCCCTTCTTCCGAGAGCCTAGCCACTGTGTCTTCAAACTCCGCTTCACTTTCCTGTACCGAGGCAATCCATTCGATAGCGTCTGCCCCGGCGCGGACTTCCGGAAGTTGCCGCCGTACCTCGGCGATACTCTCGGCCGCGCTCTGCCGGAATTCACCTACTAGCCGATTGAGGGACTGATGTGCACGTCTAATAGCTGAGCGCGGGGCATCGTCGTCACTCTCTACCCCTAGGTCCAGTTCGGCGACGGAAATTTCGTCAACGGAGGCGCTTATTGAATTCAACCCTCTCTCGGTAGCTTCCAGGATGGCGTTCCAGGTGTCGTTGGTTTGGCGCCGCGTCCGATACGTGCTCAGAATCTGCGCATGACCTCCCTGCTGAAGGACATCCAGTTTGCGCCGAACGTCATTCAATGATGCTTGGAGGTTTGGCATTTCGCTTGCTTGTGCTGCTGCCGTACGCGCCTCGAGGCGCAGCGAAAGATAGCTGTTCTCCAATTGCTTCAGCTGTCGTTCAGACTCAACGGCTTGAACTGCTTGGACATCGTCAATAACCGTAAGCAGTGCATTCGGGTCCTGCGCTAGGGCAAACAACTGTTTTTGGCTGTAGATTCGTATTGGGAATCGTTCGGTGATGTTGCCATCCTCGGGGATACGCTCATTGCCACTGAGCCGGGCGATGGACTGGGCCGCCCCGTCCTGACTCCAAGAGAGAAGAAACCTCTCGCCATCCTTACGGTACACTACCTCGATGCGAGAATCTTCTCTTAATAGCCCGTCGTCCGTGCGAGATTCAGCGACACGCATACGGCGGTCAAAAACATCGCGCAGCGACTCATCACGACTACTGACAACTCTGTCAAGCTCTCCGTCCCTCCGTAGAGCCCTGCGGCAGAAATCCACCAAAGTGGACTTGCCCGTGCCGCGGCCGCCAATGATCGCGTTCAGCCAAGGGTTGAAACGCACTTCCGTCGGGTAATTTCGGCCAATCAATTTCCCTTCTCGGATAGTGATGCTCTCGATAGCCCGGCTTGCGTAGGAATTGGGGTCTGCAATGTCTCCCAGGCGAGAGGGCTTGAGGGAGGCTTCACCGTCCAACAGCGCTAGGCGCAGCCCTTCGAGGTTTGGTTTCGTCATCTTGACCCAGGTAAAGCGCTGTCCGATGCTGTCGAAGGAATGGCTGTCTGATCCCCACACCTGTGACAACTTACGCCCCACCTCTGGTTTGCTACCATCAAGCCAAGTGTTGTCGCAGGCCAGATCAGGCTGGACTTCCACACCGGCGAGTTTCGCATTACGTAGTACTGCAAGTCGCTGCTCTCCGCCACAGTGCAGAAGGCTGTGGGTTATATTGCCGACGGTTCCATTAACGTGCGCTCCAATCACTAGGGCGTCATCGCCGCATTCCTCCAAAATCTTCTCGACACTCAGAGGGGAGCGCGCCGTATACTTACCCCGGTCGCCTACCGGAACCTCCACACGGGAAAGCAGGTCATTGACGTGCTGTTGATTGCATGATGGGTCCATGAGGAGCAGCAAGTGACAACCGTCATTGGCAGTGAGTTCGACGCCAGGAAAGACGACCGGAGCTGCATCTACTATCGAAGCGGTGTCCTGAATCAATAAAATAGCTTCCGCTATGTTGTGGTCCGTGACGGCAATGGCGTGAAGCCCGGCATCGCGGGCAGCTTCAACCCACCGGCGCATGGTGTCAGCATTTTCTTCCAGTTGGCCCTTGAAATCATGCGATTTGGGGGAGTGGACATGAAGGTCTACGCGCCACCACTGAGAGCCGGGAGATTCCCAAGTGTCGCTCATGTATCACCAACTCCGCTGGCCTGTTCCAGCATCAGACCTTGCTGCCCCCGCGTGGTCTCGCCTACCAACCGGACTATTTCCGACCAACTCTGCACCAAGTTATTGTAACCCAAAGCTTACTAAGGGCGATCGCGGCGGTCACATATCCGGTAGAAGCGATAGGCTAGGTCTCGGGCTGTACCGCCGACGGCGGCCATCTCGGCGAGCAACTCACTGGCCGCCTTCTACGATACCTGGCTATGAACCCGGACCAACTGGTGAACCGTCTCTGATGCGGTGGAGTACCCTTCCGGGTACCGGTCATTGGGAAGCTCATTGGGGCGAAGTACACGTACCTTGCCCCCGCCGGAACTAAGAGCTTCCGGCGCTATTCGCTCTTTCCGCCCGGTATCTTTCCAGGCCCACCTGCAGGGCCGTCCATGGGAGCAGGGCGCATTTTATGCGCACCGGGTATTGCCGCACTACTTCCAGGGCCTGCAAGTCTCCAAGATCTTCTTCGTCCGGTCCGGGCGGACCGCCCTGGGCCCCCGTCAGCATCATGGTCCTGAACCGCTCGGCCAACCCGTCGACCTGTTCCAGTGTCATGCCGTCGAGACTGTCGGACAACATGGACGCGGAAGCCTGGATGATGGAGCAGCCTTCGGACTGGGCGCTCACCCGGTCGACCCGTTCCCGGGCGTCGAGGCCGAGCTGCAATTCGACGCGGTCGCCACAGAAGGGATTGAACTCGGCGGCTTCCAATTGAGCGCCGTCGATGGGGTCCCGGTTCCTGGGATTACGGAAGTGCTCCATAATCAGGTCGCCGTAGAGCCCATTGAAGGCAGGCGTCGGCATCTGGGTCATGGAGCAGGCGTCGGGGAGGCTTACTCGGTGGTGACGGTGTCGCCGTCGTCGGTCAGCGCCGACCGCATTGTGTGCCAAGCCAAGACCGCGCATTTGATGCGGGTGGGGTACTCGTTGATGCCGGACAGCGTCTCGAGGTCGCCCAAAATATCGTAGTCTGGTTCGGAGGCGGGGTCGGTGACCATGCGGTGGAAGGCGCCGAATATCTCGTCCGCCTCCGCCAGGCTCTTGCCCTTGATGCTCTGGGTCATCATGGACGCGGAGGCCCGGGAGATGGCGCAACCGACGCCCTGGAAGGCTGCATCTTCGATCAGACCGCCCGATAGCTTCAAGTAAACTGTGACCTGATCGCCGCACAGGGGGTTGTAGCCTTCGGCGGTGCGGCTGGGGTCTTCGACCAGGCGGAAATTGCGTGGCTTGCTGTTGTGGTCCAACAGGATCTCTTGGTACAACTCGCTGAGGCCGGACATCAGCTAAACACCTCGATCACCCGGTCCAGGCCGTGCACCAAGGCGTCGATGTCGTGCTTGGTGTTGTAGAACGCCATGGATGCGCGAGCGGTCGCCGGAATCTGGAACCGCTGCATCACCGGCTGGGCGCAGTGGTGCCCGGTGCGAACGGCAATTCCCTGTTCGTCCAAAATCGTGCCGATATCGTGGGGGTGGATGTTCTCAAGGGTAAAGGACAGGATCCCCGCCTTATGATGGGCTGTGCCCACGATTCGAAGGCCATCGATAGCGGAGAGGGCGCGGGTTCCGTATTCCAGCAATTCGGCCTCGTGAGCCTCGATGCCTTCGAACCCCAAGGCCTGCACGTAGTCGACGGCTGCGCCCAATCCGATGGCGCCAGCGATGTTGGGGGTGCCGGCCTCGAACTTGTAGGGCAGGTCGTTGTAGATGGTCTTCTCGAAGGTCACCGACTTGATCATTTCGCCCCCGCCCTGGAAGGGTGGCAGGGCTTCCAGTATCTCACCTTTCCCATAGAGGATGCCTATGCCGGTTGGGCCGAAGAGCTTGTGGCCGGAGAAAACGTAGAATTCGCAGTCCAGACGTCTAACGTCAACCGGCATATGGGGCACCGCTTGGGCGCCGTCCAGCAGGACCGGCACTCCTTGGGCGTGGGCGATGCCGACAATTCGCTCGACGGGAACGACGGTGCCCAAGGCGTTGGACACATGGGTGATTGAAACCAGCTTGGTCCGGGGTCCAACCATCGCCTCGTATTCGTCCATCAGCAGCTCGCCGGAGTCGTCGATGGGCACGACCCTGAGGACGGCCCCTTTTTCTTCACACAGCATCTGCCAAGGCACGATGTTGGAGTGGTGCTCCATGTTGGAGACGACGATCTCGTCGCCGGGCCCGACGTTCTGCCTCCCGAAGGTCTGTGCCACCAGGTTGATTCCTTCGGTGGTGCCTCTGGTGTAGATGATCTCCCGGTCGTCTGCGGCGTTGAGGAACCGGCGGACCTTGCTGCGGGCGCCTTCGTAGTCGTCGGTGGCAAGCTGGCTCAGGGTGTGAACGCCTCGATGCACGTTGGCGTTCTCGGTGGTGTAGTAACGCACCAACTCGTCGATAACGCATTGGGGTTTCTGGGAGGTGGCGCCGTTGTCCAGGTAGACGAGGGGCTTTCCGTTTATCTGCTGCCGCAGCAACGGAAAGTCGGCCCTCACTCGTTCGACGTCAAAGTCAAGGCTGTCCACGACGGGGTTGTCTCCGGACTTCATCTATTTCTCCCGAACGGCAAGCTCTTTTCCGGGATGGCCTGGTGGAAAAGAGAGTCAAGGTATTCCCGAAGGGGACCCGGGTTCACCGCATCTATGATCTCGCTGGCAAAGGCATGCACCAACATGCGGCTGGCGGCGCTCAAGTCCAGGCCGCGGCTCCTCAAGTAGAACAGGGTATCCTGGTCGATGTGCCCGGCGGTCGCGCCGTGGCTGCACTTCACGTCGTCGGCGTAGATGAGCAGGCTGGGCTTGCTGTCGACCTCGGCATGGTCGGAGAGCAACAAGTTCTTGTCGGTCTGTATTGCGTCGCTCTTCTGGGCGTCCTTCCTGACCATGACCGTTCCGCCAAAGACCGCCTTGGACCGGCCGTCCAGAATCCCCTTGTAGTTCAAGCGGCTGGTGCAGTGGGGGTGGGCGTGGTCGATGCTGATCAGGTTGTCCACGTGTTGGTTGTCCGCTGTGAGGTAGAGCCCGTCAAGGGAGCAATAGCAACCAGCGGCGTCTAAGGTAACTTCCATATCGTTTCGGGCCAGCGCGGCGCCCAAGGCGAAGGACGCGGAATTGAACGTGCTGTCCTTGGCCTGGCGGACCCGGCTCGTGCCCACATGGAAGGCGTCCGAGCCTTCGGTCAGCAGCCGGTAGTGGTCGATGCGGGCGCCGTCGCCCACGACGATCTCGGTGACGGCGTTGGTGAAATAACGGCCGGCAGCGGGCCCGGCGTAGGCCTCCACCAGCGTCAATTCCGCGTTGCTTCCAACCACCACCAACGAGCGTGGATGGGTGATTTTGGGTTGATTGTGGCCGGTGGTGATGTAGGTCAACCGTACCTGCGCCCGTTGAGAGTGCCGATCCGGGACTCTAACGAAGGCGCCGTCGTGGAGGAATGCGGTGTTGAGGGCGGCGAAGCCGTCATCTTCGATGGAGACACAACTGCCCAAACGGTCCCGGATTTCCTCGCCGGTGTTGCCGTTGTCGGCCCCGCTGGCGCTGGCGTCCAACCCCGCGACAGTCAACCCGCCGCCGTCAACGGTCACGTTCGACAGTTCCGGGGACAGCAGCCCGTCAACGAATACCAGGTCCGACCAGCCGGATGCGTTCTCTCCCGGCCGGACCACACCCGCAAAGGGAATACGGGAGGCGCTGCCGTCAACCGGACCGGCATCCAGAGAATAATTGAAATCGGCCCTGGCGATGGGGGCGACGTTGGTGTACTTCCAGCGTTCGTTGCCGCGACGGGCGGTGGGGAAACCCAAGGCGCTGAAGCGCTCCCACCCGGCGGCGCGCAGTTCGTTGAGCCACGACGGACAGGGCGCGGCCTTTCGGCGGAGGGCGTCGAAGTAAGACTGGTAGCGTTCGGAGGCTGAGGCTGGAAGTGTCATAGCATGGCGGCGAAAGGCCCGTTACGCGCTGGCGTCGACCGTGTCTCTGATCCAATCGTAGCCCTTCTCTTCCAACTCTTGAGCGAGTTCGGGGCCACCGGTACGGACGATACGGCCGTCGAGCAAGACGTGTACGTGGTCTGGCTGGATGTAGTTGAGTATTCGCTGGTAATGGGTGACCAGGATGACGGCGTTTTCCGGCGAACGCAGCTTGTTGACGCCTTCGGACACGATGCGCAGCGCATCGATGTCCAGGCCGGAATCGGTCTCGTCGAGGAGCGCCAGCTTGGGCTCCAAAACCGCCATCTGCAGAATCTCGTTGCGTTTCTTCTCCCCGCCGGAGAACCCTTCGTTGACCGCCCGCTTGACCAGGTCGGGATCGATCTCGACCTGCTTGACCTTCTCCCTGAGGAGCCGGTCGAAGTCGCGGGCGCTCATCTCTTCTTCGCCGTGGTGCTGCCGCCGGGCGTCGATGCCAGCTTTCAAGAACTGCCAGGCCCGGACTCCGGGCAACTCGACGGGATATTGGAAGGCCAGAAACACGCCCATCCGGGCGCGTATCTCCGGCTCCAGGGCCAGAAGATTTTCGCCTTCATAGAGGACTTCGCCGCCGGTGACCCTGTAGTCGGGGCGGCCCGCCAGCACGTTGGCCAAGGTGCTCTTCCCCGAGCCGTTTGGGCCCATGATGGCATGGACCTCTCCGGGGAAGACTTCCAAGTCAACGCCGTTGAGGATTTCCAGGTCGCCGGCGGAGGCTCGCAGGCCCCTTACGGACAGAAGCGGTTGGTTGTTGGTCATTGTCTCATCCGGTTCCGGTCAAGAATGTCCATTGTGGTGTCAAGCAGACGGTTGAATACTTCCGGCTTCAGTCTGGCTACCGTCCTGCTCATCAGGCTTTCGTGGGCAGTAAACAACTTGGCGGGGCGAAAGTAGCTAACGGAGTTAAGGGAACCTTCGGAAAGGCTGTCATTGGTCAACTCTATAGCCATAATATCGCCTAACGGGTTCCTGGTAAGCTGGCCCAAGACCCAGTCCGCTCGGCCTGCCCTTGCTAATACGAGTACCGGCCGGATATCCGTCCGAGTTAAGTTTGAGTAGGGAAACTCTGCTACAACGATGGCAGATCGTTCAATACTCGGGCCCAATACTCACTCTCTTCCAACTCTTCCCGGAGCCGCTCCTCCGAGTAACCACGAGCTGCACCGGTCGAAAGCATCAATGAAACGAAGGCGTCTTTATCCAAATATGTGACCAGGACTTCACCACCCGCTGGCAGGTCTACCTCCTCCTGCAAACGGATGGTGCCGTCCTTATTCACTTTGCCCCTGTAAGTGCGCAACATATTTAGCACTCCATTCCCGGGCTTTCCCCCTAGCCCACCGCCCCCTCAAGACTGACCTTGAGGAGTTGGGAAGCCTCCATTGCGAATTCGAAGGGCAATTCCTGGAAAATCCCTCGGCAGAAGCCGTTGATGATCATGAAGTGGGCGTCTTCCACGGACATGCCGCGCTGTTGGCAGTAGAAGAGCTGGTCGTCGCTAACCTTGGATGTGGACGCCTCGTGCTCGATCTGGGCGGTTGGGTTCTTGACCTCGATGTAGGGCACCGTGTGGGCGCCGCAACGGTCTCCCACCAACAGCGAGTCGCACTGGGTGAAGTTCTTGGCGTTCTCGGCCGAGGGCATGATGTTGACCAGCCCCCGGTAGGTGGCGTTGCCCTGACCGGCGGAGATTCCCTTGGCCACGATGGTGCTCTTGGTGTTCTTGCCCAAGTGAATCATCTTGGTGCCGGTATCGGCCTGCTGGTAGTTGTTGACCAAGGCGACGGAGTAGAACTCCCCCACCGAGTTGTCCCCTTGGAGAATCACGCTGGGGTACTTCCAGGTGATGGCCGAGCCCGTCTCCACCTGGGTCCACGAAATC
The DNA here is from genome assembly GCA_965220625.1 of Dehalococcoidia bacterium. Classification (GTDB taxonomy): domain Bacteria; phylum Chloroflexota; class Dehalococcoidia; order Lucifugimonadales; family UBA3495; genus VXOI01. Next base: position 145,993 of record CBDCQN010000001.1, on the reverse strand, counting down.
TTGGAGTTCCGGCCGGCCGCCTTGCCCCGTTTGGTCACGAAGTTGTAGACGCCGCCTTGGCCGTTCTTGTCGCCGGGGAACCAGTTCTGAAGGGTCGAATACTTGATCTCGGCGTCGTCTAGCGCCACCAACTCCACCACTGCGGCATGCAGCTGGTGGGTCTTCCGGGCCGGGGCGGTACAGCCCTCAAGGTAGCTGACGTAGGCGCCCTCCTCCGCGACGATCAGGGTGCGTTCGAACTGGCCGGAGTCGGCCTGATTGATACGGAAATAGGTCATCAACTCGATGGGACAGCGGACGCCCTTGGGGATGTAGGCGAACGAGCCGTCGCTGAACACTGCCGAATTCAGCGTGGCGTAGAAATTGTCGGCGTAGGGCACCACCGAGCCGAGGTACTTCCGCACCAGCTCGGGGTGGTTCTTGACCGCGTCGCTCATGGAGCAAAAGATAATGCCGGCCTTCTCCAGCATGTCCTGGTAGGTAGTGGCCACCGACACGCTGTCGAGAACGGCGTCCACGGCGACGCCGGCCAGGCGTGCCCTTTCCTGGAGGGGAATGCCGAGTTTTTCGAAGGCCTCCAACACCTCGGGGTCCACCTCGTCCAGGCTCTTGGGGGCGTCTTTGGTGGCGGGGGCCGCGTAGTAATAGATGTCCTGATAGTCGATGGGATCGTACTGGACGTTGGCCCATTTCGGGGCTTCGAAGTTGAGGCGCTCCCAGTGGCGGTAGGCTTTCAATCGCCACTCCAGCATCCATTCCGGCTCTTGCTTCTTGGCCGAGATGAGCCGGACGATGTCCTCGTTGAGCCCCTTGGGGGCCAAGTCGGACTCGATGTTGATGGTGAACCCCCACTTGTAGTCAGTATCGAGGTCAGTGGAGGTGCTCTCACGGGAAATGACCCTGGGTGTGGTCATTGAATGCTCCTATTCAGGAAGGCGGGAATGTGGCTCTCGGGCCCGTATTGGGAGGGTTTCGCCAATGCGTCGGCCACCGCGCCTTTGGCGACCAGACAGCAGGCTAGCATTGTTGATGCCTTGAGTCAACAATTATGCTAACACCGGCGCTAGGGGGTGTCAACGAGATTCGACGGGGGTTCAACGCGGCTGGCGGGGCGGAGTTAGGAGCGGGCTTGCCGTATGAATCAAGGCAGCTAACTGCTCGAGCGGGGGGGGGGGGAGCATATCGAGAGAGAAAGTTGGGCGCATCATGCATTCGACGGTATCATGCTCGGTAACGGCATCCAACAGCGTCTCGTCAGTAGTTACTAGCAGGTCGGCACCGGAGACAACACACGCCTCGACGAGATAGACATCCTCGGAGGGCGCCCAATCATACGAGCCTTGAGATGTTGCCGGTATGTCACCAGGTTCAAGTCGGATACACCTAGTTGAGTCCGAGAATAGATAGAGCAATAAACGGCCTACTTCCCTTTGTATAGGACTAGCCATTCCCCATAGTTGGTTCGCCTTACTTCGCCACCGCTCCTGGGCCGGTATCACCACTATGTCGCTAGAACGGTCCAGACGTATTACGAATTCTGCTGTTTCTCTGAACTTTTCAGGGCCATTGTCACAAAACAGGTCGTGGAAAATCCACTCGTTCAGCACCAGTATCACAGTTACCAGTCCTACTCGCCTGACAGACCGAGGAAGTCCACAAGGTCCTTAGCCTCTGAGGCCATGAACGCGCGAAGGCCGCCCTCGATCTGCCCGTTTCGGGTCGCCTTCTGCTGGGTTAAGACGGTGCTGCCGTTGGGGTTCTCTGCGAGGACGAATGACACGTCGTCGGCCTTGATTTTTCCTGCGGCGATCTGAGACAGGAGGGCTACGACAAAGGTCTCGCTGTGGGTTGATACGATCAGCCTGCGGTTTTTCTCGACGGCTATTTCGGCCAATGCGATGGCCAGTTCGCGGACCATCGACGGGTGGAGATGGATTTCCGGTTCCTCGATGGCCACTATCTTGTAGTGTGAATACAGGCAGGTTGTCAGCATATACACCAGTTGGTTTATGCCGAAGCCTTCGTTGACGATTGATGCGGGGACACCTTTGTTGGTCGGTATAGAGTCAATCGCGAATATTGATGTACCCAATTGCACTTGAGGTTGAATCCGCCGGGCCGCTATTTTCTCAAGGAACCCGTTTATTTCGTATTGCACAAATCGCCCCGCGGGCGTTGCCAATAATGAAGCGACTTCATCTTCGTTGCCTAGCATAGGAGTAACCGGATACGAGTTATACACTGGCTTTGAGAACCCGCGACGGAGCGGCACGAACCCGGTTTGTCTTGCCAGTTCCATCGGGAAGTTAACCCGCTCGTTCAAAGGCGGAATCAGATCAGAGTAAGACGCAACATCCGCTGTCAGTCGGGCGACTAGGGTTATACCATTCCAATCCAATATTCCTGGAATTGGCGAGGGATCTGTATCTTCACCCGTGCTCTGGCCAGGACGATGGCCGTTTAAGGTGAAGCGATCGCTCATTCCTTGATTTCCTTGATAGGGGACCGCTAGCTCCATGGTCAGAGAACGCGGCCATTCGACAACACGCCTGTCCTCTCGAACAGTGGATTCGTCGAATGACAAATCCACTGTTCCACCAGATTCATGTAGCGTCAAAGTGAACTTGGTTGAAATCTCCTGAGGGTTGGAGATGCCTATTGATAGAGCAATACTTTTTCCAGTTGAATGGCGATGCACCACCTCGTGGAGCCCACCGAGAGCGATGGAGGGGTAGGCAAAGAGGCTTGGAATATTCTGATTGGGGTTGGTGAGGAAGTTCCTTAGCGTAAGCAGTCCGTATATCAGGGAAGACTTACCTGAGCCGTTCGGCCCATAGACCACCGTCAGAGGTGCGACCTCGATCGTAGCTTCTTCTAGAGATCGGAAATTCTTGAAGCCAAGGGTGTAGGTGTCCGGCATTTCGATTCCTCTTGCCTGCCATTTCAGCCGCACTCGAGTCTCTTAAACGCAGCTGTCTAATTCTAGCAGGATACTGGAACCGACCCGGGCAGTTGGACAGCCGTCTCGCCGTTTTGTTGACCGCCTAAGTACGCCGTAGCTATGATTCAGAGAATACATCTGGATGATTGGAGCGCGGGATGACCGAGCAGATTTTATTCGGGGATTGCCACACCCATCTCGACCAGTACGCCGGGTACGGCGCCGGCGAGATTCCCGAGATCCTGGAGCGGGCCGACGAGGCTGGCGTGAAGTTCGCGATCATGGCGGGGACTACCCTGGAATCAACCCGCGAGTGCATTGAGCTTGCGGAGCGGTATTCTCCACTCTACGCCGGCGTTGGTATCCATCCCTGCGAGGCCCATGAGCCGGTTACCGACACGGTCTATGCTGAGCTGGAAGCCTTGGCCAATTCGTCGCCCAAGGTGGTCTGCGTCAGCGAGGTCGGGCTGGACTATCTGCCCGAATCGCCGGACCATCAGGTGCAGGACCAGGTGTTCCGCCAGCATATCCGGTTGGCCAAGAGCCTCAAGATGCCCATCATATTCCACTCCCGGGAATCGCACTCCGCCGTGTTCCAGGTGCTCAGGGAAGAACAGGCCGGCGACGTGGGCGGGGCGATGCACTACTTCCAGGCGGACGAAGCGGCGGCGTGGGAAGCCATCGACTGCGGCTTCTTCATTTCGTTGGCCCGGCCCCTCATCAGGCTACCGGAAGTACAGGAAGCGGCCCGGGCGGTCCCGCTGGAGCACATTGTCTTGGAGACCGACGCCGCGCCGCAGCCTTTCAAGAAGTACCGCCGCAACTGGACGGAACCCCGCCACGCGGCCGACGTCGCCCGATGCCTGGCCGACGTCAAGGGCATATCCGTGGAAGAGGTCGCCGCCGTTACGACCGCCAACCTGAAGCGAATGTTGAATCGAGGGACTACGTTGCTATGACTACGGAACACCAACACCCGCCGGACCACGAAGCTCCCGAGCAGGTCGCACCCCAGGGCCTGAATGACTACCTCGAGGTTATGACCAAGGCCGTCTTTCAGAGCGGCCTTTCGTGGCGGGTGGTGAGTAACAAGTGGCCGGGCTTCCAGGCCGGGTTCAAAGGTTTCGACGTCGCGGCCGTGGCCACGATGGGCGAGCCGGAAATAGATATTCTGGCTGCCGACCCGGCCATTGTCCGCAACCGCCGCAAGGTCGACGCCACCGTCCACAACGCCCGGCGGTTGATCGAGCTGGAAGACGAATTCGGCGGCATCCGAAACTACCTGCGTTCTCACCATGACTTCTACGCATTGCTGAAAGACGTTCGCAAGCAGTTCAAGTTCATGGGCGACACCGGAACTTATTACTGGCTTTACGTTCTCGGTGAAGACGTGCCCGACTACAGCGAGTTTTGCAACCGGGGTAAGTAGGGCAAGTGAGTTGTGATAACATCACAGAATCCGCCGGAAGGCGAATTAGGCTCGGAGGACGAGGCGATGAGCGCTCCCGCCACCTGTCAGATGGCCCTCAAGGAATGGGCTGTCACCTGCCAGGCTTTGGCCCGAGGCGAACAGGTGCTGCTGCTGCGGAAGGGCGGGATTCATGAAGACGGCAAGGACTTCAGGGTGATTCACCGTGAGTTCCTGCTCTACCCGACCTATGAACACCAGAAAAGTGAACTGTTGAAACCCGCTTACCAGCCAGCATTGGACGAGTTGCTGTCGTTTCCCCGCGTGGCCGACAAAATCACCTTTTCCCACTTCGCCAAGGCCGAAGAGGTGCTGGAGGTATCGGACCAAGAGAGAGTAGACGGTCTGGAACCCCACTACATCTGGACTACGGCGTACGCTCAATCGCGGCTACGCTGGAAGCCGATGCTGCCCCTTTCCATACTGCTGCTGCGCGTTTACAAGATGGAGACTCCCGTCACGGCGCCATGTCTGCCGGAGTACTCCGGTTGCACCTCCTGGGTCGAAATCCTGAACGACGTTCCCTTGGGCAAAATGGAACCGGTGCTGAAAGACGAAGAGTTTCAGGCCAGAATTGACGCCATCAAGGGCAGCCTCGGCCTTGCAGTGGCGGCCGGCTAGCCGCCGATGATGTCTGAGAAAGGCACAATACAAGAGGTATGCGGAGCCCTTCTGCGGATAGGACATGATAATCTAGCCGAACGATTAGTCTATTTGGCCTCAGATGAAGATTTGGAACCCGGTGAGTTTCCGGTTACATTGGAAAGCGCCAAGGGGTTCTTGGGGTTTCATTTAAGCGTCGAATCGGAGGGAGAAGTCGGGCTGGCCTGTTCGCCGGACGGTTGGGTTTGCGCCGAATGGCGTTTCCCGGATGAGCGCATCGTCGGTATCTGGTTCCTTGACGCTGACCGGGTGATATTCTCAGCAACCGACAAAAACGGTGAGTTTGTCAACATCAAAGAACGCAACAAGGTCACTGAGTGCTCCAAGCTAATGCAGGCATTAGTGAGAGAGGAGTTGTTTGTTTGGCGTCCCAGAGAATAGAGGAAAGGAACCTGCGTCCCGAGCACAATGTGGCGCGATATTGCGCGTCCCGCAAAATTATCAGGGGAACGCCTTCATTGGAAGCATTCATGTTGCGAAGCCAAGAGGATTTCTTGTCGACAAACTGGCTGGAGCATTTCCATTCATCGAACAGGCAATTTCAAGTGTCGGGAGTCCGAGATGCCCTTATAAACAAGGGGTTTCGTGTCAATGCCAGCGGGAGATTCGCGGTCCTGAATGTCGGAACCGCAACTCGGCAAGTCCGCCACGTTCAGTTGAAATTCATCCTCTTGGGACAGGCAAGCGATCCGTCGCACGCCGGAATCTTCGGTTACCAAGCCGGCGATGCCGATACCGCAATTGCATTGTCGAAATCAGTTCGGGAAGTGTACCCCCCAAGCGAATAGCAACCCGGCAGAGACAACCGAGGTTGATCACAAATGAAGTATCGCCAAATGCCCCGCACGGAACTGACCCTGTCAGAGGTCGGATTCGGCGTCTGGACCGTGGCCACCAACTGGTGGGGACGAATCGAGGAGGCCGACCGGGCGGCATTGCTGGAAAACGCCGTGGAATTGGGCGTGAATTTCTTCGATACCGCCGACACCTATGGCGACGGCTACGGCGAGGAGATTCTCGCCAAGGTCTTGGGCCACAGGCGCAACGACATCGTCATCGCCACCAAGTTCGGTTACGACATCTACGACCCGACGCCTCGCGATGGTCACCGGGAGCGCCCCCAGAAGTTCGACCGCGATTTCGTCATCTACGCCTGCGAGCAGAGCCTGCGCCGGCTGGAGACCGATTACATCGATCTCTACCAGGTCCACAACCCGAGGGTGGAGGCGCTGGAACGGGACGAGCTGTTCGAGACCCTGGAACAACTCCGGTTCGACGGCAAAATACGTCATTTCGGGGTGGCCTTGGGGCCCGACATCGGGTGGTTCGAGGAGGGTGAGACCTCCATGAGGGACCGGCACGTCGACAGCCTTCAAATCATATATAGCATCCTGGAGCAGGAGCCGGCCAAAGACTTCTTCCCAATTGCCGAGCAGACCCAGACCGGGCTGCTCTCCCGGGTGCCCCACGCGTCCAACACTCTCACCGGCGAGTTTATCCAGGTTCCCAGCTTTGACGAGTCGGACCACCGGGCTCATCGCCGCGCCGAATGGCTGCGGGAGGCGATACAGAAGGTGGAACGGGTCCGCTTCCTCCAACTGGAAGACACCCGCACCATGGGACAGTCAGCCATTCAGTTCGTCTTGAAAAAGCCCGGGATCGTTTCGGTATTGCCCAATTTCACCAACATGGACGAGCTCAACGAATACACAGCCGCAGTGGAGACGCCCGCGATAACCGACGCGGAGCAGGAATACCTCGACGAGCTGTGGGACAATGCCTTCTATCTCGCCGACCTAGAGCGGGAGTTCCGGGAAATATAGGCCCCTCTACCTACGCCACGAGGCGGAACTCGACTACGTGATCTGCTTGCCCTTCCGTGGCCCGGCTGGCAGCGGCGCAGGCGGCGTTGCAAGACAGTTGGTCCGTGAAATTAGGATTGCCCCGTTTTATGAATCGAACTCTGATGATGGTGGGAGTGCTGGCCATTTTCGCGCTGGCGCTCCTTATCACTGCCTGCGGGTCGGATGATACGCCGCCCCCGTCCATAGGGACCATCGCGCCGCCGACGCCAACGACGCCCGCTGCGGGCGCCACCGCCACCGGCACGCCGGCCGCTGCCCCAACCGCCGAGCCTACAGCACAGCCGACCCCGAGGCCGGCAACACCCGCGCCGACAGCAGCTCCCACGCCCGCTCCGACACCGCCGCCAACTCCCGAGGGGCCGGAGGTAGTTGATCCCAGCGATGCCTACTTCGCTATGGACCGGGTGCTGGAGGTCAGCATCGAAATCGCGGAGGAGGACTGGGACACGCTGCGCCATCAGACGCGGACCTTCGAGGACCTGATGGCGGAGATCGAGCAATACAACCTGTCACGGCCCTTCGCCGATATCTATACCTGGTTCTCCGCCACGGTGACCATAGACGGCGAAACCTACTCCAACGTAGGCGTCCGCAAGAAAGGGTTCCTCGGCTCCCAGAGCGATACCAAGCCGTCACTGAAGCTGCGCTTCGACAAGTACGTGAACAACCAGGCCTTGGGCGGTGTCATCGGGCGCATGACCCTGAACAACAGCATTCAGGACGCGTCGATGATCAACACCTGCCTGGCCTACCAAATCTTTGCCGCCGCCGGGCTACCGTCCTCCCGTTGCAACTTCGCCACGGTTACGGTCAACGGGATAGAATTAGGGCTTTACGTTCACGTTGAGGAAATCAAGGCCCCCATGCTGGCCCGCCACTTCGACAGTGCCGAGGGCAACCTGTACGAGGGAACGATAAGCGATTTTACCCCTGAATACCGGGGTACCTTCGAGAAGAAGACCAACGAAGACGCCGACGACTGGTCGGACGTTGACGCCGTGTTGGCTGCCCTGCAAGACCCCTCGGACGCCGGACTGAAAGCCCTAGCCAACATCGTTGACTTGGACCGCTTCCTGTCTTTCTGGGCAACCGAGGTGCTGGTGGGTCATTGGGACGGCTACACCGGCGACCGCAACAACTACCACTTCTACCGGGAGCCGGACGGCAAGTTCGTGTTCATCCCGTGGGGCGTGGATGACACCTTCCACCTGAAGGACGACCCCAATCCCTTTGACGACATCAGCGACCCGCCGCCGTCGGTGCTGGCCCTCACCGCCATTCCCAACCGGCTGTACAAGAATGAAGACTGGCTGGCGAAGTACGCCGTCGGCCTGAAAGAACTGCTGGACGCCGCCTGGAATGAGGAGGAGCTGCTGGCGAGCGTTGACGAAATGGCGGCCATCGTTCAGCAGTACGCCTTGCCCGAAGCCAGGGACGCGGCCGCCGCCGACACTGAGCGGGTGCAAAAGTTCATCCTGAAACGGAAGGGCGAAATCCTGGCCGACATCACGCCGGAGCCGCCCGACTGGCCGGAGCCCAGCCTGGCAGCCGTGTCCCTGAGCGAGTTTGACCTCGAAGCCTTTGAGGTGCGCTTTGAGACCACTTGGGGGTCCCACCAAAGCGCCAATCCCCTGGCGGAGGGAAAAGTTTACGAGTTGAACGAGAACGGGGAGTGGGTCGCCACATCCAAGGGAGACGCCGGAGCCACTGCCGGCCCGGCCAGCCCGCAGGAGGAGGCTGACATCGGGGTGAAGGATGCGGCGCTCATCACCGTGATGGGGCTTTATCCCGACTTCACCGTTCAGGGACTCACCCTTTGGTTGCCCGTTGACCGCCTTGTCGTCGGCGCCAAACTGGTCATCGGCGTGGACGCCGGGGTTGGCGGCGTTATCTGGCAGGTACCCGCCGGGAAGACCGAACCCGAGGGATTCATCCCGGTCACCGCTGGCAGCATCGAACTGGTGGAGGCTGGCACTGGACCGGGTGCGGCCATATCGGGCCGCCTCTATGCAGACTTCGGGGACGAGCCCCAGCCATCTCACCGGAACCGGACGGAGACTGATTCAGCCATTGAGAAAAGCTTTACCGTCGAGTTGCACTTCAAGACCGCTTGGGGTTCGAAAGACAGTCTCAATCCTACTCAAGTGGGGATGGTAACCTATCTGGTAGTAGACGGCTATGAGGAAGAAATAACCGAGGAAGACATGGCTCAAATCGGCATTATTGCCGGGGATGCCAGCCCAGAGGAAGCCGGCATATTGCCTGGCATCGCCGACCCGGTGTCCATCACCTACATCGTCTTTGAGGATGGTGGTTCCCTGGAGGGAGCCACCTTCGTGCTGTCCAAAAAACGTTTAACCAGCGGCGCCGTTCTGAGCGTTGTCGACGGCGAACTGGGCGGCGGAGCCTGGACAATTCCCGATGGGGCCTCCGCACCGGACGAGTTTCTCCCTCTAACGTACGGGTGGATGCAGATCATTGAGGCCGATACGACACCGGGGGCGTCCATCTCGGTGCGTTTCTCCGGGAGATTCGGCGACGCTGCTTTCCCGGCCACTGTTCCGGGACCGTCTGCTGCGGAGGTTCCTGGCCTGGTGATCAACGAGGTGGCGGCCAAGGGAGATCCCCTGGACTGGTTTGAGCTTTACAACGCCGACGCCGCAGCCATAGATCTGTCCGAATACGTTGTTGCCGACGACCTGGCGGATGCCGCAAAGCGCGTGGCGTTCCCTGCAGGAACCACGATTGCTCCAGGTGCCTATATGCAGGTTGAGGTGGATAGCGACAACTGGGCCGGCTTCAAGCTGGGCGGCGATGAGGAGCTGGGCATCTGGACCGCCGAGGGGGTGCTGGTAGACAGCGTGGACTGGGAGGAGGGGCAGTCCGGCGCCGGCGAAAGCATCGCCCGTGTTCCGGACATAAGCGGGGGCTTCCAGACCGTCAGCAACCCCACGCCGGGGGAACCGAATCAATAATTAACCACAGAGAACGCAGAGGCCGCAGAAAATTATCAACGAAATCTCTGTGTACTCCGCGCCCTCTGTGGTAAAACAAAGCCGTAAGGAGCGAACCGTGGCAACAACTTCCGCCGAGGCCCGCGCCCAGATCGTCAACCTGGTGCGCGATTTCGTGCGCCGGGAAGTGGAACCGGTGGCCGCCGAGTTGGACAAAGAGGACCGGGTCCCCCACGACCTCATCGACCGGATGAAGGAGTTGGGCCTGTTCGGCATCACCGTGCCGGAGGAGTACGGCGGCCTCGGCCTGGACTACACCACTTTCGCCAGCGTGTTCGAAGAGCTGAGCAAGGGCTTGATGAGTATTACGGGGGCCATTGGCACCCACCACATCCTCACCTACGTCCTCACCCACTACGGCACCGAGGAGCAGAAGCAAAAGTTTCTGCCCGACTTGGCCTCCGGCAAGAAACGGGGCGGCCTGGCCCTGACCGAACCCGGCGGCGGGACCGACGTGGCCAACCTGCAGACCACGGCCACCAAGGACGGCGAGGAATACGTCATCAACGGCACCAAGATGTTCATCACCAACGGCCGCTACGGAGACACGTTCTGTCTCTTGGCTCGCACCGACCGGGAGGCGGAGCCGAAACACCGGGGGATCAGTTGCTTCGTCGTGGAGAAGGGCGGGGAGGGGTTCCAAGTGGGCCGGGACCTGGACAAGCTGGGCTACCGGGGACTGGACACCTGCGAGTTGATTTTCGACAACTACCCGGTGCCCGCCGACAACCTGGTGGGCGGGAATGAGGGAACTGGATTCGGCATGGTGATGAGCGGGCTGGAAACGGGCCGCATCAACGTGGCCGCCCGTGCCGTGGGCGTGGCGCAAGCGGCGTTCAACGCGGCCATCCGGTATTCCCAACAGCGGGAGACATTCGGCAAACCCATCGCGGAACACCAGGCGATTCAACTGAAGCTGGCCGACATGGCCACCAAGATACAGGCCGCCCGGCTCCTGGTTTATGACGCCGCAGCCAAGAAGGACAGCGGGGACCGGGTGGACCTGGAATCGGGAATGGCCAAGCTCTTCGCCAGCGAGATATGCGGCGAGGTCACCATGGAGGCAATGCGCATCCACGGCGGCTACGGGTACATCAAAGAGTCGCCTGTGGAACGGTATTATAGGGACGCCCCCTTGATGATAATCGGGGAAGGGACCAACGAGGTAATGCGGTTGGTCATCGCCCGGCAGTTGCTGCGCCGCCCCGAGTACCAGGTCTAGGACCCAATAGACCTGCCGGTCTGGTATGCTCGCCGGCGGGCCCTGACGGCAGCCGCCTGGACCGGGACGGCTCGGACCCGTTCGGGCCGGAAACTGGTCAAATCGACTGGTCAAATCGAAAAGAAAGGACTCGACGAATGGTAGGCATCGCTTTCGAAAAACACCGGCTATCCAACGGCATGGACGTCATCCTCCATGAAGACCACACCATCCCCTTGGTGGCGGTGAACGTCTGGTACCATGTGGGCTCCAAGAACGAAGAGATGGGCCGGACCGGGTTCGCCCACCTCTTCGAACACGTGATGTTCGAGGGCTCGAAACACCATAACCGGAGCCACTTCGAACCCCTCCAGAAAGCGGGCGCCAACCTCAACGGCTCCACCACTTCGGACCGCACCAACTACTGGGAAGACGTGCCCTCCAACTACCTGGAACTGGCCCTGTGGCTGGAAGCCGACCGGATGGGGTTTCTGCTGGACGCCCTCGACCAGCAGCGGTTTGACGTGCAGCGTGACGTGGTCAAGAACGAACGCCGGCAGTCCTACGAAAACCGGCCTTACGGCATGGCCCACTGGCACCTGCAGGAGGCCCTTTATCCCCTGCCCCACCCCTACCACTGGATGACTATCGGCTCCCAAGAGGACCTGGACGCCGCCAGCCTGGACGACGTGAAGGACTTCTTCCGGCGTTTCTACGGTCCTTCCAACGCCAGCGTGGCCATCGCCGGGGACTTCTCGAACGGAGAGGCGTTGGAGCTGGTGAACCGCTACTTCGGCGACCTCCAACCGAGCGGCCCGGTGCCACGCACGGGGAGGCAGGACTCGGCCTTGGCCGGCCACATCGAGTTGGAGATGCGGGACAAGGTGACCTTGCCCAGGATTTACGTCGCCTACCCTGCTCCTCCGGAAGGGGATGACGACGACGCGCCGTTGGAAATCTTCCAGGCCATCATGTCCGACGGACTCACGTCCCGGTTACACCGGTCGCTGGTCTACGAGCAGCAAATCGCCCACAGTGCGGCCGTTCGATACCTCCCGTCGGAGATTTCCGGCGAGATACTGATTCAAGCCACGGCTGCGGAGGGCCACGACCTGAAGACTGTGGAGGCTGCCGTGGAGGCTGAGTTGGAAAGGTTCCACCGGGAACCCCCGACGGATGAGGAGATCACCCGGGTCAAGAACCGTATCGAGGCCAACCACTTCCGCCAGTTGGCCCGGATCGGCGGCTTCGGCGGCAGGGCCGACCAGCTCAACCACTTCAACGTCTTTGCCTCCGACCCTGACCAGATCAACACCAGCCTCGACAAGTACCTGTCGGTACAACGGGAAGACATCCTCCGTGTCGCCGACACCTACCTGGGCGACAAGCAGGTCCGGCTGCGGGTCCTCCCCGAGCCAGAGCTGTCTCCGGCCACCGTGACCATCGACCGTAACATCATGCCACCGCCGCGCCGGGAGCCCGAGTTCAACCCGCCGGCGCCCTCCCGGGGCCGGCTCTCCAACGGACTGGGGCTCACTGTGATCGAGCAACGAGGAATGCCCATCGTGGCTTTCGGGCTCATGCTGAACTCGGGCGCCACCGCAGACCCGGAAAGCCTCCCCGGACTCGCTGGATTCACCGCCCAGATGCTGGCGGAAGGCACCAGCTCCAAGTCCAGCCAGGAGATTGCGGCGGCCTTCGAGTTCATCGGCTCCCGGCTGTCGGTGGACGGACGCCGCGAGTACACTCTGGCCTCCGCCGAGACCCTCTCCAAGCACTGGAGCACCGGCCTGGAACTGGCGGCGGAGATATTGCGGGACCCGACCTTCCCGGAGCACGAATTGGAACGAGTGCGCCGGGAGCATTTGACCGACCTCCGGCGGGGGAAAGACGAGCCCAACGTGGTGGCCGAGCAGCTTATGTCGGGGCTGGTTTACGAGCGGGCCACCGGCTACGGCCATCCCATCGCCGGTACAGAGTCCTCGGTGGCGGCGCTCACCCGGGACGACATATTGCGCCAATTCGGCCTCATGGCCGGGCCGGCGCAGGCGGAGCTCATAGTGGTCGGCGACGTAGGGATGGACGAAGTGACGCGCCTTACCGAACAGGTATTCGGCAGTTGGACCGGCGGCGGCGCGGCCCTGCCGGCCACTACAGAGGCCGACGGCGTTGCTTCCGAAGCCACAATCTACCTGGTGGACCGGCCGGGCGCCCCGCAATCTGTGATCCGGGCGATGCAGACTACGATTCCCAGGCGGCATCCCGACTACTTCGGTCTGACTCTGGCCAACTACGCCTTCGGCGGGCAGTTCTCCGCCCGGTTGAACCAGAACCTGAGGCAGGAAAAGGGCTACAGCTACGGGTACCAGTCCTCCATACACTGGTACCGGCGGCCCTCCCTGCTCCTCGCGGGAGGGTCTGTCCAGACCGGCGCCACCAAAGAGTCCGTATTTGAGACCCTCAAGGAATTCACCGAAGTCCGGGAGAGCCGGCCCATTACCCAAGAGGAGCTTGACGGGGCCAAAGACGGGCTGCTTCGCGGCTATCCGGCCGGCTTCGAGCGTCCCGGGTCGGTCCTCGGCCAGTTGATCCAGTTGGTGCAGTTCGACCTGCCCGACGACTATTTCCAGACCGTCCGGCCGTCGGTCGAATCGGTGACCCTGGCCGACGTCCACCGGATCACTCAAGAGTGGGTCCGCCCCGGCCAACTGAAGATACTCGTGGTGGGCGACCGCGAAACGGTCGGCCCCGGCCTAGAAGAGCTGGGCCTGCCGGTGGTCCACCTGGACGTCGACGGTGCGGTCATAGAGTAAGACCGGCTGCCGCGGTATAGCGGTATAACCGAGGAGGGAAGCTGTTTCTGATCCGGGGCGCCGTTCAGAGGGCTCGGGTCGCTTCCCGTTGAATTTGGAAGATTGGCTCCAGCCCCCGGTAGGCCAACGCCAGCACCTCTTGGACCTGGCGCCGGGGGAAGGGGTCCGCCTCTGTGGCCCCCTGCAATTCCACCAGCCCTCCCTTGGAGGTCAACACCACGTTGAAATCGACCTCGGCGGAGAAGTCCTCTTCGTAGCAAAGGTCCAGCAACAATCGCTCCCGGACGATGCCGACGCTGACGGCGGCAACCGGACAGATCAAGGGCAACCGGGACAGGACACGCTGTTTGACCAGCATGTCAAGCGCTTGGTACAAGGCCACGTAGGAACCGGTGATCGCGGCGGTGCGGGTGCCGCCGTCGGCTTGGAGAACGTCGCAATCGATCTGTACCGTCCGTTCCCCCAACCCCTCGAGGTCGGTAACCGCCCGGAGAGACCGCCCTATCAGCCGTTGTATCTCTTGAGAGCGGCCGCTGGCACGCCCCGCCTCCCGCTCCCGGGGCGTCCGGGTGTTGGTCGCGCGGGGCAGCATCGAATATTCCGCAGTGACCCAACCCTTACCCTGGCCACGCAGAAAGCCGGGTACGCGTTCCTCCAATGACGCCGAGCACAGGACCCGGGTTGCGCCCATGTCGATAAGCGCCGAGCCTTCGGCGTGGCGCTGGTAGCCGGTTACGATAGTCGTGGGACGGGGCTGGTCCCAACGGCGTCCGTCGGTCCTCAAAGAAACAGTCAAGGGGTTGCTCCTGGAAATCTTAGGGATATTAAGGCGCTAACAACGAAAGGCTGGTGGGGTTAGAGGACAAGATATGGGGATTGTGTACGTTGCCATCGAGGTAGGCGATCTCAATGACGGTGACCTCGAATCGATACCGGAAGCAATGGTCGATACCGGAGCAATTCATTCCATGTTGCCAGCGTCATTGTTGGACCATCTTCACGTGCAACTACGCGACAATCGCATTTTGAGTCTAGCCGATGGTAGCACGGCGGAATATGGTCTCGGGTTCGCTCGTATCGCCATTGGCGGCCATGACTGGCCTTGCCCCGTTATCTTCGGCCCTGAAGACCACTATCTGGTGGGGGCAACAACCTTGGAAATCTTCGGCCTCATGGTTGACCCGGTAGGCGAACAGTTGATCCCCCGGATCTACCGGGCCAGGCCCTTCTAACGCGGGGGAAGTTACTTCCGCGCCGCACAACGGCCAAGCTTGCCGGGCCAAGTATACATCAACCGCGATGGGCCGGACCGTTGTGAACCGGTGGCCCACCCGCCCGGCCCGGCTCGGGTCACAGTTCGGTGCGGACCCAAAGGTTCGTTCCGTCCGTCACGAACTCCACGTCGCCGTCACGGTCGGTGCGGAACACGCCGGAGGCCCCCAGACGGGTCTCCAGGCGGCCGGTTACGTCGCGGTTCGGGTGGCCAAAGGGGTTGTCCTGCCCCACCGACACTACAGCCACCGCCGGGGCCACCGCCGCCAAGAATTCCTCCGTGGAGGAGGAACGGCTGCCGTGGTGGGCCACCTTCAGGACGTCGCTGGTCAGGACGTCGGGCCCGTTGACCAGCTTGAGTTCAGTCGCCGACTCGATATCCGCTGTCAACAGGAAGCTAACAGAACCGTAGGTCAACCGGACGACGACCCCATCGTTGTTGGAGTCGGCCTCCCGCGCCGTCTCCGCGGCGCCGGCCGCCGCCCGGGGGTTCAGCACTTCCAGCGTGACTCCTCCTCCGAGGACGATCTCGTAGCCTTGATATACGTTGATGGGGGTGATTTCCTGCCGCCGGAGCTCGGCTTGCCACTGGGCGTACATCGACGCTGCGCGGGATTCCTTCCCCTCCAACACTCCGCCAATGCGGTAACGCTCCAAGACATTCAGCAGTCCCCGGCTATGGTCGGCGTCCAAGTGAGTGAGCACCACCAGGTCCAAAGTCCGGCCTGAGGAGGAGCCCGCATCGGCCAATGAGTCGATGGCCGAGTTCCAGTCGGGCCCGCCGTCCACCAGCACCCGGCGTCCAGACGGTGTGGTGATCAATGCGGAATCGCCCTGCCCCACGTCAAAGAATTGGACGTGAAGAAGACCGTCCGGGGTTGATGCAACCCGCAGCCAGAGCAACGACGCGCCAACCGCCAAGGCCACTGCCGCCACGGCGATAACTCCGGCCCGTCTCGGCGGCGGCCGGAAAGCCGCCGCCGACTTGCTCCATTGAACTATCAGGGTCCCGAAACCAGCCGGTTGCCGGGGGCGACCCATCAGCAGCAACAGCCCCAGCCCGCCGTACCAGCCAACGGCCAGCCACTTGCCCGCCCACTCCGGCTGCCATGTCCAGGCGGGAAACACGGATACGACGCCGATGAGATAGGTCAATGGCGCCCAGACGATGAACCCGAAGAACTCCCCCAAGGCGGGGTGAATCAGACCCGCCGGCGCCGCCGCCATGCTGCCGACAAGCACCAGCGGCATTGCGGGAACGGCGAGCAGCGTAACGGGGATTGACATCAAGCCGACGCTGTCGAAGTGGAAGGCCACCAGAGGCCAGGTCGCCAGGCCCGCGGCGGCGGATACGACGGCCAGCCCGAGCAACGGGCGCAGCATCCACCGCCACTCGTTCGCGGCGCGGTCCGGCTCGTAGGCCGAGAAGTAGGAGTGGGCGAGGGATATCCCCGCCACCGCCGCGAAACTGAGTTGAAAGCCGACCCGTTGCAACAGTCCTGGAGAGACCGCGGTCGTTGGTTCGAGTCCATCCACGCCCACCATTTTCCGAAATTTAGTGTATAATCAGATACAAAATGACGGCTTTTGCTCTCAGGTGCCACTAGATGAATGGTCGTCAAGCAGGTTTTTGACCTCAGTCTTCGCGAATCCGGGAGACGGTTCATCGCGAGCCTGAAGGCTTCTAACAGATACTCGGAAGCGTACCTCGCCAGCCTGGAAACCAGCGTAGCAATGGCCGCCCTCTACTCCGAGCAGAAGGAGTGGCCCAGCGTTGGCGACATTACCGTCTCCCACATCGAGGACTACCTCGCCTACCTCCAGAAACGTACCCGGTGGTTCGGGGAGCGGGAAAACGTCCAGCCCCAAAAGCTGTCCAAGAGCCACATCCACGGGCAGTACCGTCGCCTTCACCGTTTCTTCAACTGGCTCGTGGAACGCGGCCATGTCGAGAGCAACCCCCTTCATCTCATCAAGCCGCCCGGTTTGGACGAGAAGACGGTTCCGGTGGTCACAGAGGACCAGATACGGGACCTCCTCACGCTCGCCGATCCTGCTTTAGCCAGGACTCCGGCCCACCGGTTCCGCCTGATGCGAAACCGGGCCCTACTGTACATGCTCTGGGACACGCCCGGCCGGCTTACCGAGATTGCCAAGCTGCGCCTTGAAGACGTGGACATGAAGGCCGGAGCGGTGCTGGTGATGGGCAAGGGGCGGCGGGAGCGATGGATGCCCCTTGGGGACGCCGCAAAGTCAGTGCTCTTGGACTATCTCCAAGAGAGGGAGGGGCGGATCCCTAATACCAACGCGATGTGGATTTCAGAACAGGGAAAAGCGCTGCTGCCCAACGGAATTTTCCAGATTCTTAAGCGTCTGGGGAACCGTGCGGGGATCCCGAGCCTCCACACCCACCGGTTTCGACATTCTTACGCTGTCAACGCCCTGCGTGCCGGTATGCCCGAAAGGGTGCTGCAGATTATCGGCGGCTGGAAGAAGATCCCGGATACGTATTTCCGCACCTTGGGAGCTGAGGACGCCATGCAGTTCCACAGGGAGGTGAGTCCTGGGGACCGGTTGGGGAAGACGTCGACGGCACGAAATAGGAAGAAGCAGTTTGGTGAAGACCAGCGCCGGGGCAAGCTGTAATACTCGCTTGTCTCCGCAACTTTGTACCATTCGTATTCGTCTGCACTACGTCTGACTCGTCTACGATATCGAGCCAGTCTCGCTGGTCAGTTCGACCCTACTATGGAGTTGTTCTTAGTATAGAGTCGCCGAAAAGCCGATGGCATCCAAGTTGATCTAGGGAACGAGAAAACGGTGTGGCCGGGTAGCTAACTATTGGACCTAGTAGTCATGTTGCGGTTCAAGTTGGCCGTCTGACGTCTGACAATGCCCCACGAAGCTCTGTCAAGGCCAGTCGACAGTGATCATCCCTAAGCCGGTCACGGAGTCCGCCCGTTGGACAACCGACCAGGGCGGTTTGGACGAGGAGAGACTAGTACTCAGTCAACTTCGTTTTAGCATTTATTTAAGAAAACGGACAATTGGGTTATCCTGCCTGGTGGGAAGTGTTGTTGGCGGGGGTGGCAGTGATGGTCCGGGACAAGTACGCAGTGCGGCTGGCGGCGGAACAACGGGAAGAACTCCAGCGTCTGATTCGGGTTGGGAAACGCCCGGCCCGAGTCACCGCCAGGGCCCGGATTCTCCTCAAGAGCGACGACGGTTGGACGGCGCCCCAAGTGGCTGAAGCTTTGGATGTGGCCTTGGGCACAGTGTACCGGGTCGAGCAGCGCTTTACCGAAGAAGGGTTGTCCGGGGTGCTGAAGGACCGTCCCCAAGCCAACTGGCACCGGAAGCTGGACGACCGGGGCGAGGCCCACCCCGTATCCAGTACGGGGCAGGCTCTGATCGCCCTGGCCTGCAGCCCGCCGCCGGCAGGGCATGACCACTGGACCCTGCGCCTGCTGGCTGACAAGGTGGTGGAGTTGAAGTTGGCCTCATCCATGTCCCACGAAGGGGGTGCGCAAGCGTCTCAAAAAAACGCTCTCAAGCCCTGGCAGAAGAAGGAATGGTGCATTCCCAAGGTGAGCGCGGAGTTCGTGGCCAACATGGAGGACCTGCTGGACCTCTACACCCAACCCTATGACCCCCGACGGCCGGTGGTCTGCTTCGACGAGACCTCGACCCAGTTGTTGGCCGAGACGCGGCCATCTCTGCCGCCCCGGCCCGGAATTCCGGTGCGGCAGGACTACGAGTACCGGAGGGAGGGCGTCCGCAACCTGTTCCTGGCCTGTGAGCCGCTGGCGGGCTGGCGTCACGTGGCGGTGACCCAGCGGCGCACGATGGAGGACTTCGCCCATCGGATGCGTTGGCTGGTGGACGAAGCTCATCCGGAGACCCCGGTGGTGCGGGTGGTCATGGACAACCCCGTATCGAGTACGGGGCAGGCTCTGAACACGCACCGTCCGGCGTCCCTGTACGAGTCGTTCCCGGAACCAGAGGCCCGGCGGATTGCCAAACGGCTGGAGTTCCACTACACCCCCAAGCACGGAAGCTGGTTGAACATGGCGGAAATCGAGTTCAGCGTACTATCCCGCTCCTGCCTGAAGCAGCGACTCCCCGACGAGGAGACGCTCCACCGGGAAGTCCAGGCTCTGGTCAAGGAGCGCAACGCCGCCCAAGCCACCATCCACTGGAGGTTCAACACCCAGGACGCCCGAACCAAACTTCACCGCCTTTACCCTTTCGATTCCAAGCTTGACTCCCGACTAACTTAAGATGTCACGCCGTGACCGCTGGAGCGGACTCACCAGTTAGTCGCCTCTGCACGGGCCGTATACGGGCATAACTCTGCTACCAAGTAACAAGCACTTACTTACCCCTGCACGGCCCGGAATGCGGGCATAGGAATGCTGATTACTAGTGTGGTGTAACCGTAGTTCATTGGTAAATAAATGGGCAATCGACGCTGATACGTTACCCTGGTTAGAGCAAGAATCCGGTTCCCGGTCCTTTCAGAAATCATCCGAATAATACGGCGAACTACGGATACACCACACTAGATGCAGGACAGGATTCGAGCGGCTGCAATAGTGGTTGAAGATGACTCGGTGGTCCTTGTCCAGCATCAACACAGCGAGATCAAGGAAGGACGCTCCTGGTGGGTGCCGCTAGGCGGTGGCGTTGAGGGCGAGGATTGGCTCATGGAATGCGCCCAACGCGAGACTCTCGAAGAGACAGGGCTTTCGGTGGAACTCGGCAGGATCGCCTTTGTCCGAGAGTTCGTAGAGCCAGGCTACCATCATTGCGAGGTGTTCTTTATTGCAGCTTCGTACTCCAGTACGCCGACAATAGGGAGCAATCCCGGCTCCGGAATCTTCGACGTAGATCAAATGATCAATGATGTGCGGTTTGTCCCAAGAAGCGAGATGGCAGAGATGACCACTACCCGGAGGAGGTCAAGATTACATTCTGGGACGATCTGGCAAGCGAGTTCTCTGGAACCAGGTGCTTGGGAGTACAAAAATCGGAGGGTAAGACCTACCGAGATATCCAAGCGGAGACCTACCGATGAGACGGGCCATTGAGACCGTTCCCGGCCATGGGTTTGACATCTCACTCAATCCACAGGACCATTCCGAGAGCCTCAGGCAGCTGTACCCGGTGAACCGCGGGTGGGACCGCCGGGGCAGGAGGCAGACATGAAGTTCTTCCTACGCGTCTTCGTCCCGTTCCACAACTTTGTCTTCCGGCTGACCAGGGGACGGGCACTGGGCCAATTCGAGCTGCCTGTGCTGCTGCTGACGACCACGGGCCGGCGGTCGGGGAAGCAGCGGACGATACCGCTGCTCTATCTCGAAGAGGACGGCACGCTGCTGGTCATAGCCTCGATGGGAGGGGCGCCCAGCAATCCGGGCTGGTACCACAACCTCGTCGCCAACCCCACGGTCAAGGTACAGACACGCGCCAGCAGGCGCTGGATGCGAGCCGAGCCCTTGGTCGGGGAGGACCGGCATCGCCGGTTCGAGCGGATCAAGGCCGCAGCGAACCGATACGCGACGTACGAGTCCCGCACTGATCGGGAGATACCGGTCGTGGCGCTGCGGGAGGTCTCGGCCCGCTCAACCGGTTATCCCGGAGGTCCAGGCGGAGTATGAGGCCGCTGCGGTCAGTCGCTACGCCGGACCATTCCGCCGAACGAGACTCGCTGACCCCGTTCCGATTGTCAGACCAGTCCGCTCCCCCGTTCGCTTCGTACAGCGCCGCCAGTATATCGCGGTCCGCGACCCGGACCTCTTAAGCAAGTGGTTTCGGAAGGCTGCCGGAAACGCAGGGCTGGAGAGACGGAGGCTTCATGACCCAGGCCACACCCATTCTTCCTTGATGCCTTCGAAAGGGATTCACCTGATGGTGGTTTCGAAGCGGTTGGGCCACAGCAGCATCGGTAACAGTTCAGAGTTAAGGGGAAGTGAGTAATAGCTGGCAGGACAGGAGGGGATCCAGGCCCTGGGCGCGCCAGGTTCCGAAGAGGCCCTAATCATACTTGGTGTAACGGCTGGCCCTCCACGGCGCTTCCGAGTCCGATGTTCATTGGGGAGGTCGGTCCCTTTCAAGTCGGAACGACCATTCTGATCATGGCGCCGACGAAGTTGTCGGTCTCCGAGAAATGGGTCTCGTCCTCCCTGCGGAGCAGGGCCGTGCCGGAGTGGACCCACAAACCTCCGCTCCGACTGTTGTATCTGGGTGTGGATCTTCCGGAGGGCGCGGCCCTGGTCGGGCGACGTCGACACCCTCTTGGACTGCGAGTCGGAGGGATTCGGACTCCACCCTAGGCAGGTCCGGTTCCTGACTCTTGGGGTTCCTGCACATTTTCCGGCACCGGGCTTCGTTCATCTGTGGTTCACCGAATTACGGTGTTCCGTGGCGTGCCTCCCTTACTCGTCAGCCAGTCTCTCCTTCACCGACAGTACCCGGATCCGGTTGGCCGCCAGCCTTTGCCGTGCTAGGACGGATTCCTCGAGGGCCCATGCAAAGCGCCTGAGCTCCCAGACGACGACGTGGTCGAATGGAGGATTCTCGCCTGTGGCGTCGGCCATCTGCCTCTGGAAGTCTTCACGACTCATGAGGTCGTTGCTGTACCGGGCTGCCACTTCCAGTCCCTGTGGTTGCAGGACTCCAGCCACTCAGCCAAGTGCGTGCCAGGCAGGCTCCGCCCCTTACTCCCGGCGCTGGCCTTCACGTAGACCACTGCCCGGTTGACGGCCGTCTTCGGCATCGGCTGCCACTCCTCTTGATCCTTTTGGGCATGGCGGCGGGCCGGTCGCGCTGGCGTCGTCGCCGGATACTGTTCGTCAATCGCAGCCGGCCCCTGATTCCATCTTCCGCTGTGTATGAACGATTCTCAAGGGCCTGCTGTCATCAAATGGGGGAGCGCTGTGGCCGACGCCGATCTGGTCGCCTTGTCCGGCAGCAAAAAGGGGAATGTGTCGTCCAGTTATCCGCGTAGCTGGAATTGGGCAAAATTCGGCCGGATGCTCTGGTCAATTGTGCCCAGAAATGGCTGCCACCATATAGGGTGATCGGCTGCCGACGAATGCGGCCTCTGACGTTTCTGGACCGTTGCCCCACTCCGGCACTGTTGATGGCCTTCACCCGGTACGCGTAGAGCGTGTCGGCCGTAACGTCCGCGTCGGTGAAAGTGGTCGCCGTGCTTTCCGTGTTTTCCACATAGACCGACAGGGCGGTCTCACCACCGGTGCGCCGGAGTACCTGGTAGCCAGTGACCGAACCATCGTCCGGGGCGTTCCAGGTCAGAATGACTGAGCCGTCGGCCTCGCCTGTTATCAGCCCGGGTCTAGTTCGTAGCCTGCTCGTTCGTAGCATACGTGAGCTGTCCCCGGTTTCGTGGCGCGGAGCGCCGGCTGACCGGTGGCAGCCAGCCAGTGTATCGCCGTCACACGGATCTTTCAGAAGTCCTCAGTCGCCCCTTCCTCGACCCTGTTGTCCGCCGCCCTTTCGGCACAGTCCGCCGCCGTGATGTCGCAGTAGCCGCACTCCAGGCGGCTCGGGACCTTCCGGGCCGGTACGCCGGAACCCAACCGGTGTATCAGCCGCGACAGGTTCCCGATGAACTGCTGGTCGACCGCCGCGGCGGGGATGTCCACCACGTGGTCCGGGTAGGCCACCTGGCCACTGAAGATTACACCGTTGTACTGGCCCAGGGCCCTGGGAACGGCGTACATGTAGAGCATGACCTGGACGCTGTGGGAAGGGCTCGGCTTTCCTGTCTTCACGTCGATTATCGTGCCGCAGACGCCCCTTCTGGCGATCAGGTCAGGCTTGCCGCCCAGGGAGGCCGTCTTGCCCCTGAGGGTGAAGCGGTTCTGGTTCTCGGTGAATACCGTGTATTCCCGTTCCTCCCAGTGTTCCCGGTTTTCGTTGATTCCCGCCGTATGCTTCAACTGCCAACCGACCAGGTCGAAGGCGCCGGGGACCCTCTCCCAGCTCCATCCCTCGTGTTGGGACCGGAACCAGGCAGCCCACTCGCAGGAGTTCTCGCCGGCCAGCAGCTTGGTGAGCCAGGTCACCCAGATGTAGGGGCTGTCCCGTAGCAGGGCCATCTTCGCTTCCCGGGTTCAGGCGATTTTGGGAGATCGTGGGCTCAGGAGCAGTGAGGTTGCTCAAGTGGCCTGAGTCCAGCCTATGCAGTGCGGAGCGGTCCGGCAAGGGGGAACTGTCATTACTGGGCATATAATGGACAGGCCGTTGCGGTTCCGGCTGCGGGATTTGCGGAAAGGTTCTGAGGAGGCTGAAAGGAGCGCCGGTCATGCTGGTGAGCAGACACCGTATCGGGGAATACCTGCCCGAGGTGGTGCATCAAGGCGCCGACCCCGCCGCAGTGGCCGTCTGCCGGGAAGTCCTGGCCGAGTCCGGGGCCGAGTGCGTCATCCTGCACGGCTCCCGGGGCTGGGGCGGTTGGGACGAGCAGTCCGACCTCGACGTGATTGTGATTCATCATGCCGCCGGCGACGAAGTTGAGCGCGACAGGTTGCGCGGTGAGGTCGTCCGGGTCAAGGAGCGCCGCTACCGGGATTCTTCCGACTACAAGGCGGACCTGGAATCCGGGCCGGACATAGTGACGCCGGAGGACTACGCCGCCCAGAGGAGAACGCTGAACCATTCCATGGCTCGCGCGGCCCGAGCTGGGACCATCTTCCCGAAAGAACCGGGGGTGGAAGGCCGCTATCGCCACGACGGAGACACGTCCAACGAATGGGAACTGGTCACGGCCGAAAGGCTGCGGTTGGCGGCCTCCAGGAACCGGGACCTCGCGGTCCTGCAGGAGATGCACCGTGGCTTGGAAGAGCAACGGGACGGCCGGTACAGCGGCGTTGACGCCCAAATGGCGGGCCGGAGCGCCCACATGCTGTTGTGGCATTCGGGGGCGGCGTTCCTGTCCATACTGAGCGTCATCTACCCGATGCGCTCGACGGTGGAGATGGCCCCCTTGGTCGACGAGCGCGACGGGGGCTGGAGCCGCCGGTTCCAAAGCGACATGGAGCGGATCGAGCAGTACGCCGAATGCCGCTGCGAGTTGGTGGTGACGGAGCCTCTAACCAATCTGCCGGAGCTGTGGGAGGACCGGGAGGCGCTATGGCGGCGAATCCTGGATTTGAGCGGTTATGACCCGGATAACGCCGGAACGACGCGGTGACTTTGCACCATGGATGGAAGTTAACACGAATTAAAACCAATTCTGCACAACCAATCGGAATTAAAAGGATTCATTGTGCAAAGCCCCGAGAAGGAGGGCCCAGCTAGAGCTGGGCCTTTCTCATCATGAACTCGAGGAACGTGCTGGTTCACTGTGTATAATTGCAAAAGCAACAGATCCCGACTGCCGAATAACCAAAAGCAGACTACACCGGCTTCCCAGCCACCGGAGGGTAAGATGAACGAGGGACACCCTGGTGGTCACCCACATCGACCGGCGGTATCTCGCCCCTCAACTGGTTCTCGATGAGGAGCAGCCCTGTCAGGTTGGCGAGGTTGCCCAACTCCGGCGGTATCTCCCCGCTCAGCTCGTTATTCCAGAGGAGCAGTTCGGTGACGCGGTCGTTGTCGTCAGTGCTGACGCCTTCCCACTCGCTAATCGGCATGTCCCTCAGCCAGTTATTGTTGTTATTCCAATTTGGGCGGCCGGTGGCGTTGTAGAGGGCGACCAGGGCCTCCCGGTCCGTTTCGGACGAGGTCTGCACCATCGGGGGCGCGGCGGTGGCCACAGATGTCGGCGCCGCGGTGGCCGCAGGCGTGGGCGACGGTTCGGCGCTTGCCGTTGTCGGCTCCGCGGTGGTCTGTCCAGAGGATGCGCTGCCCTCCGGCGCGGCGGTGGCCACAGATGTCGGCGCCGCGGTGGCCGCAGGCGTGGGCGACGGTTCGGCACTTGCCGTTGTCGGCTCCGCGGTGGTCTGTCCAGAGGATGCCCTGCTCTCCGGCGCGGTGGATCGTTCCGAGGATGGCTCATCAGAGCCGCCGCAGGCCAGCAGCAACGGCAGAATCAGCGCCAGGGCAAAGACTCCCAGGAAAAGGCGTGGTGTTCTCATCTCGATTCACTCCCTCTGTCCCGCCCCTTTCATCTCGTAGATCTCTTTCACTTCTCCCACCTTCAGCAATTTGTCTGAAGCACCTCTGCACAGTGTCTGCGGATGATGCCACTATTCTGCGGTGGGTCAATTCAACTTCGGCGATTTCGCTCATTTTTACATCGACGGTAACATCGAACGGTCCCGATGTACGGCTGATCCCCATTTTGATGGGGCCTGCCGGGACTGGGGTCCGGCGCAGCCATGGAACACTGGACTATCCCCGAGGGGTCTGGGGCCTCGTGCGCTCTGGTCCACGGAACGCTGGGGTCGGCTCATCCCCGGACGGTTCGGGGCTTGTGGAAAAGCGCCGGTGGCTGGTGGGGGATCGAGGTGGTCCATCCCCGGTGCTCGGGGGTTCCAGCGGCCTGGGTCTGGGGTGTTGTCATAGGAACGTGGTCTGGCCGGAGGCGTGATCCCTCTCTTGGGTTGCCTGTTGCTCGGCCTGCCTGCGGTATTTCTGATGATCCTCAGCGCAGGTCTCGCTGGAGATGGGAGTGCCCAGCAAGTTATGCATAGGGGAAGGCTCCTGCGGGTAGCCCGGATTGGAGAAGCACCCCGATGCGGAAGCCTGACTGTCAGAGATGTGAGTTTCGGCGGAGCCTAGCCCGGCTCACGGGTACGGTATGACGAAGGCGGCCACCCCTGCCGCTTCCGCCTGGGCCGATTGGGTTGGGTTCAGCCTCGACGTGATGACGACCGGGGTGACGCTCCCGCCGGTGATGGCCGCCATGATGCCGGCACTGGTTTTCGCCCGGTCTATGTCGTCCCGGTTCGCCGTGAGGGAGACCTCGACAACCGCGTGCCGGTTGTCCTCGGCCGAGATTATGAGGTCGGCTTCGAAGAGGTCGGCGCAGCCGTCCTGGCTGACAAGTCCGTTCCGGATGGCCTGGTCTATCGCGCTGTTCAGCCGGGGATCGGTCAGGCCGTCTTGGTTCATGGCAACGTAGGAGCCTGTGAATCCCAGGGTGAACCTCGATCGGGCTAGGGCCTTGGTGCGAACGGTCCGTTCGTACTGCCCGCCCTGTAGGTTCCCGAGTTGTCCTTCGATGACGTTGAGCCGCTGGTTGGTCAGCCGGTTGGTCTCCTGCTGGGCTTCGTTGGCTTTCTGCTGGGCTTCGTTGGCTTTCTGCTGGGCTTCGACGAAGCGGTCAAACCGCCCCGGCAGGTCCAAAAGTTCCTGGGTTAGTAGGAGGGCCCGTAGGGCCTCGGCCCAGGTGGGCTGGTCCCGCAGGATGCGGGCCAAATCCTCGATGGTGTTGATGGTGGTCATGCGGGGATTATACTTCAGCCGGATCGCCGGATGAAATGCGGGTCATGGGGTGGCCGGTTCTGACTGCGTCTTTGTTCTTCAAATCCGCTTGTCCTTGGCCTTCTGCTCTGCGTACCAGCGCTGTCGGCTCACCCGATGTTTCTCGGTGCATGCCGGGCAGCGCGTTTGGTCCGGGATGGCCGGTTGGGGGCAGTCTCTACGTCGACCGAGTTCCCGGGCCTTCCATCGGTGTTCTTGGGCGAGTAGGCGGTGGTACTCTTGGTGTCCTGGGGACGTGCTCAGCCAAACCTCTCCGCCCTTGTGTCGCTAGAATCCGACTGGTTTCAGCTCTTCCCAGTCCAATCCAACCTCAGCGAATATCTTTTTGATGCAAGGCTGGCAGACGATGTTCAATCCGTCTGATTCGTACCAAGCCAAATCTTCCGTTTCCTCGTTGCATTCCCAACAGCGGCCTTTCGGCCCGTCGATGATGCCAAACGTCAGCATCCCAGCCCCAGCGAAACTCGTTTTGTTCGGACCCGCAGCTGCGGGTCCGGCGGTCCGGCCCAAGGCCGTTTCGGGCCGGTTTCGGGGGTCGTGCGTGATGGTTTAGGTATCCTGCCCGCAAGTCAGGCACGTCACTTCAGCTCACCCGGCCTTGGACCACCTACGAAAAACATCCGTAGAGCGGCTCCTCGAGCCGGGCTTGGCCGTTCCCATTGCTGGGCGCCGGAACTGAAGCGGGCGGCCATTAAGCCTTCGGCTCAATGGCGCGAGGGCCTTGGCCTTAATCGTCAGGGTTCCGGGTGTTGCCTGTGTGCCCTCTTCCGGAGGGCGACCTACCCCCACAGTCGTACCAGGGTGAGGCAGTCTTCAACCCCAAGACCGGGGCCCCTCGTTGTATCTCGAGGCCTCCGGAATAATCGGCGGCGGGTTTCAGGAGGTGGTGGATCCCCTTGCCGATGTTGGTTGGGGACTCGTATAGCTCCGATGTCTGTCGAGGGTTGAGTCCGGCGGCGTCGCCCGTTCCCCAAGCGGCCGCCTGGTCCTCGATGGCGTCGGCGCCGGAGCGGAGCTGCTCGTTCAGGCTGTGGACGGCGGCCTGGTATACCTCGTCCATCTGATCGAAATTCATCCTTTCGAGGATGTCCCCGATTTGCTGGACGTTGCCGTTGATGTCGTCCCGGGAGGTGGATCCCTCAGGGGGAAAGTCCCGGGGCTGGTAGCCGTCCATGTGGACGAGGCCGACTCCGTGACTGACCGCGTGGGCCATGAGGTCGGCGTTGTCCTTGGCGTTGTCGCGGGCGATGTGGAACATGGTCTGGTCCTTGTTCTCCAGGGCTTGGAAGATGTTCTCGAGGTGGACGTCCCGGACCGCTTCGGAGAGGTATTTGAGCCCGTCGGCGGTGTTGGGGTCGTCGTGCCCCATGGACCTGATCGCGTTGTCCAATACCGAGAAGTTGGTCTCCATCCGGACTTCGGCGAGCTGTGCGGCCCGTTCTGGGTCCTGGTCGAGCAGGTGCTTGAAATCGGCGTCGAGCTCCAGGGTGGTCCGGTCGCCCACGGCGTAGGAGTTGGCGTATCCCAGGGCCCGGTCCATGTTCTCGACGGTGAACCCCGGGGCGTGGAGGCTGCCGGTGAGCGCCCGGACGAACTTGTCCTTCTCGGCGTCCACGAGCTTCTGCATCTCCAGCGGGTCGACGTCGGTGTCGAGTTCCGCCTCTGCGACGATGGCCCGGTAGCCCGACGGTTCCCATACCTCCTTGGCGGCCTGGCCCTTGCTGGTCCCTTCGTCGCCGGTCCTGATGTTGGTGTTGGTGTAGTCGGCGACCTCGATCAGCCGGAACGCGTAGCCGCTCTGTTCTTGGATACGGCCGTATTGCTCCAGGCTGTTGACCTGGAAGTGGAGCTCGGCGGAACGGTCCGGCTTTTCGAGTATCCTGTAGTCGCTGATGCCCTCGGTCTCAAGGCTCTGGATGAGCTTGGAATCGAACCTGGCGTCGGTCTTGGCCTCGGTCAGGTCGATCTCCTTGTACATGGGGCTGAAGAGGGTCTGGGCCACCAGATGGGCGGCCTCGTGGCGGTCCTCCGGGGTCACGAAGTCCATCTGGTTGAAGGCTTCGACGGTGTGTTCGAGGACCTGCTTGCGCTCGTCCTTCTGGAAGTCCATGAGGTTCCGCTCTGAAGAGAAGGCGCTGGCGGCCTTCTCGTCCCGGGCCTCCAGGTTGTTCAGGAACTCTTCCTGACGGGTGGTGCGCCAACTCTCGTTGCCCTTCTTGGCCCAGTCGGTCTGGGCTTGCCCTTCGACGTCGCCCTCGGTCCGATGCTCGGTCTGCTGGGTGTTGGAGTAGGTTGTTTGGGAACGTTCGCGGTGGGTTGCGTCGCTATTTTGGGCCATTTCGGTTGTCCTCCCTGGCCGGGTCGGTCCGGCCCATTAGGATTCCGTTGTATATTTTCTCACCGCGTCCAGCCCCTCGCGGGGCATTTTGGCGCTAAGGGGGCTACGAATTCCGCCGGGCGGTGTGCAACGCCCTTTGGCGATACTGACGCTCGTAGTATTCGGCGCCAGCGTCCACGTATCGCTGCCCGTAGCGCAGCATGGAGTAGATGATCCTGGCCAGCTTATGCTCCGTGGCCGTGATGGCCTTGGGCGCTCCCAAATGGGCTTTCTTCCGGCGCAGGAAGGCTCCCAAGGCGCTGTCGGAGCGGTGTAGCGCATTGGCCGCCAGCCGTAGCGCCGCCGCCGCCCGGTTGCCGCTGGCCTTGGTCTTTGAGCTCATGACCCTGCCGCCGGTGATCCGGTTGTTGGGGCTCAGCCCCAGCCAGGAGGCGAAGTGCTTGGCCGTGGGCCATTTGGTCATGTCGGTGCCGACTTCGCTTATCACCTTCAACGCCGTGAATCCGTCCACGCCGTCGATGCGGGTCAGGTCCACTCCGGTCATCCGGTACAGTTGGCCCTGGACATCGAAACGGGGTGCGTTCTTTTGATTGCGCTTTTTGCCATTGGGAGCCGGAGGCTCACCGTCGCTGCGGTCTTCAAACCGCTCCAACTGGGCTTCAATCTCACCGTCGCACTGGGCGATCTTGTCCTGATAGGTCCTGTAAAGCTCCAGCGCCTGGGTCAGCTCGAAGATATGCTCCTGCCGCCAGTGCCCCCGCAGCGACTTGGCGATGGTCTTCTCGTCGGACTTGATCCTCGGGTCGCGCAGCTGTGCCAGCCTGCGGGGACTCCTCTCGCCCCGGACTATGGCCTCGATGATGTCCATGCCGGTCTTGCCGGTGATGTCCCTGATCACGTGCTGGAGCTTCACGTTCATCTGGGTCAGCGCCTTCTGCATGTGCTGCACGTGCTGGGAGGCGTACTCCACCAGCATGGCCCGCTGCCGCAGGTAGCTGCGCAGGCGTCGGATATCCTCGTCGGGCCGGAAGGCCCCGGAGAGCAGACCGTAGGTGTGGAGTTGCTGTAGCCACTGGCAGTCCGACACGTCGGTCTTCCGGCCGGGCACGTTCTTGATGCGCCGCGGGTCCACCAGCATCACCTCAAATCCCCGCTCTTCCAGCACACCGAACAGCGGTATCCAGTAAACCCCGGTGGACTCCATGACCACGGTTTCCACTCCGCACTCGGTCAGCCAGTCAGCCAGTCGATACAGGTCCGCCGTGAAGGCGGCAAACTCTCGCACCGGCTGCTCCGCGTGGTTTGCGGGAACCGCGACGAAATGGCTGGTGGCGCCCACGTCGATACCCGCCGCGTTCAGGTTCAGCTGGGACAGCCCCGCCGGTTTTGCGCCGCTCTGGCCTGTGCTCATCATTCCCTCCACGATTACCGTGTAGGCGTGTCGCCGGAGGGAGCCAACAACGTCGAACAATCTATGGAACGGGATCGCCCCGACGGGGCGTCACCAATGATGCCGTCGTAAGGCTCCTGGACCATGCTACCGATCGGGGGTAATATCCACCAGTGCCCACCCGGCCTCTGCCCGGACGACACGTCTCGCAATGGAGTATACATTCCTGGGTGGACTCCCCAGTTAGTCACCTCTGCCCGGCCCGCACACGGGCATAACTCTGCTGCTGATTAACGCGTTGGAGAGCGTGCCCGCCGAGACCCGGGGGTCTCCCGGTGAGGAGGGACTGTACAAGGT
The DNA here is from genome assembly GCA_965220625.1 of Dehalococcoidia bacterium. Taxonomy (GTDB): domain Bacteria; phylum Chloroflexota; class Dehalococcoidia; order Lucifugimonadales; family UBA3495; genus VXOI01. Next base: position 115,214 of record CBDCQN010000001.1, on the reverse strand, counting down.
GCCGGACGAGGACGATCCGGTGTTGGATGAACAGGGTGTCCCGGACGGGATCGTCGAGGCCGGGCCGGCCCGGATCGTTGATGAACGCGTTGGCGGGGATCGGCGCGTTGGCGGGGATCGGGTTGAGAGGGGGCTCGCGGAGGATGAAGGGGGGCCGGGGTTGGGGGAGTTCGGGGGCGTTTCCGGGCTGCGTGAGGGCACTTCGCTTCCGGACCCGGAGCTGGTTGAGATCATGAAGCAGGACTTGGGCGTTGTCACCGAGGCTGGGGCGAGGACGCTGGAGCGTTTGGCCGTCGAGTCGGGGTCCTCTGGGAACGGTGCGGGCCGGGGTCCGGCGGTGGCCCAAGCGCAGGGGAGCGGTCCGGCGAACCAGGTCCTGGGGTGGACCTTGACCAGGATGGAAAGCCGGACGTCGCTGTCCACGGGATCGACCTCTCCTCCCGGCCGGGCATGGCTTGGATGGAGCAGCAGGACCGGAGGCGGACGTCTCTCAGGAACGCCCACACTATGGCGACTATGACCCAGTACCGGATCGGGATGACCCGGATGGAAACGGTGACGGCGTTGGGTCTGGTGACCCAGATTGAGCTGGCGCTGATCACGTACTTCAGGGAGTCCCTGCCGGAGCCGGGCCAGAATTGGGACTCGCAAAAACGGGCCCGGGAGATCGAGCGCCGGCTGGCGCGGCTGCGTTGGTTGGAGCAGCAGCAGAACGATGAGGACTCCGGGTTGAAGGGCGTCTGGAACCGGGTCCGGGGGAGGCGCAAGCCGAGCGGCAAGGACCTGTACCGGAAGATGATCGAGAACGCCGACGCGATGATCCTGGGGATGGAGGAGCCGGACCGGGACGATGATGTGATGGCCGAGGCCTTGCGGTTCACCGGGGTCGGCCGGGATGACCCGGGGTTCCGGAATGTGGCCCGCAGGGCCGGCCCGGGAATGAGCGTTCCGGCGGGGTTTCGGGGCTGTTTGCCGGGCCCGGAACGGACGTGTTTTCCGGCTGGGCCGGACGCTGGCCAAACCAGTCTCAAAAAGGGGCCCGGAAGGGCAGCCCTGATTTTGGCCGTCTGATTGTAGTGAGATTAACTGGAATGGGGGTACCCCCCCTCCTATGAGGGGGTCTTCCCCGTAGCTGAGGTGCGACATCTCATTATTGGATCCCCCTCCTAAGGGGAGTCTTTCCCGTAGCTGGACCGCGACATCTAATTAACTGGAAAATGGGGCTGTTTTTAGGGTGCGAAAACGGGGGTACGCAGGGCCGAAACGGCGCTTTTCAGGGCCTCCGGCGGCCCGTGCCAGCTACGGGCCTGTATCAAAAAGGGAGCCGCTGCCGGGGGGTGTTCCGGTGGTGGGGCCGGAGGCGGGTACCCCCCTCCCATGGGGGGGTCTTCTCCGTAGCTGCAGCGCGACATCTCATTAACGGACATCCAATCTAACTGAAATGCAGTTTTCACAGCTAAGGGCCTATCTGGACCGCGACCGTGGATTAACAGATCAGGGCCGCACCCCCCTCTACCCCCCTGGTTAATAGTAAAAACAGGCGTGAAACATGCCTGGCGGGTTGTAGTGGAATTAACTGGCCGAAATGGCCCATGGGGTCTCCAAACTCCGGTCATCTCTTCTAAACCGGAGCCCCCTTCCACCGGGGCCTGATGCCGCACTTCACGGCGCCTTTACGGGGTTCATGCCGCCGTCCCAGTCCGCCCTTCCGGGCGTTCCAATCCTGCTCCCCAACCTGGGGCTAATGCTGCCCATTGGCGTGGGTTTGATGGGAGCTGACGGCCCTGTAGTCGGGACTTGACGGCCCTGTAGTCGGGGTCTGGCCGGGCCGGTGGTCGGGGGTCTGGCCGGGCCGGTGGTCGGGGGTCTGGCCGGGGTGATTAACCGGGGTGGTTGACCGGACCTGACGGCACTTGATGAGGAGTATGGCGGGGTCTTCTTTCTCTGCCGGCGGGGTCCTTTCAGAGCGTTCCGGCGGGTCGGGAGCCGGGGGTTTGAGATGGGTTCCGGGGTCACTCATCGGCCTTTATTCTCCGAGTGTTGTCCCACTGGATGAGGGGCTCGACCTGGAGTGTAACGGCGTCGTCCAACCTCTGCAGGGTGGTGTAGACGATGGTGGTGGCGGGGTGGTAGGCGTAGGGTGCGCCGTTGGCGGTCCAGTGTTTGCCCCGGGGCCACTTGACGACGATGGCCTGTTGGTTCTGGGCGATGATCTCGCCGGGGCCTCCGTAGTCGACCCCGGGTTGTGTGACGAAGTGTGGGCCACGTTTTACGAGGAAGGGCATGGGAGGTCTTCTCCTGGAGGGTCGATTTCCGAGGTCATTGACCCGGGGATTTACACGGTCATTGACCCACCCTGAGAACGCGGTGATTGTCTAATATCAGGTTGTAGTCGACGAGTCAATCACCTCCTATCGGCTATCGGCCCAGCAGTTTCCGATGCGGGGACTGGCGTTCCCGGTAGGTGGAGCCCTCGATGATGATCTGGTAGCTGGCGTTGGCCAACCGGTCCCGAGCTGCTCCTCGGTGGGCCCAGGTCCCTCGCGGGATACTCCCATCCCCTCGGCCAACGCGATGTACTTCCCGACGGTTTCCCGGGACAGTCCCGTCCCTGAGGCTATCCGCCGCCGGCTGACGCCCGCCTGCCAGCGGCGGACCACTTCCGAAATGTCCACTCTTTGCACCTCCTTGTAGGCCATCACCACACCTCACCACGAAGTGCCGCAATCGTCTCTTATCAGGTGCTCAAAGTGGCCTAATGACCCTGAATAACTGGCCTAATGATCTTGAATAACTTGTTGATGGTCTACGATTCGGTCACCTGCTAACTGATCAGCGACTATGTCATCCCTATGAGGGATGTAAAGTTGAATCAGCAAGAACAGGCCAGGATTCAAGTGCTCAACAGCGTTCTGGAATACCAGCTCCCCATCGCCCAGGCCGCCGAGATCATGGGAGTCAGCGAACGCCACACCAAGCGTCTCCTCGCCGGTTACCGCAAGGACGGTGCTGCCGCGCTGGCCCACGGCAACAGGGGCCGAAAGCCCCACAACGCCGTCCCCGAGACGGCCGCTGCCGCCGTGGTGAAGCTGGCCAGCAACGGCTACGCCGACGCCAACCATACTCACCTCACCGAGTTGCTGCGGGAAGGCGAGGGCATTGACCTGAGCCGTCCCACGGTGCGCCGCATCCTGGTCAGGGCCGGTTTGGGCAGTCCAAGAAGCCGACGTTCGCAGCAGCACCGCTTCCGGCGCCGTCGCATGTCCCAGGAGGGGATGCTGTTGCAGATCGACGGCAGTCAACACCCCTGGCTGGAGGACCGGGGGCCCGAGCTGACACTGCTCATTGCGGTGGACGACGCCACCGGCGCCGTGGCCCAGGCCGTCTTCCGCACCACCGAAGACACCCGCGGCTACCTGGTTCTCATAGAGAGACTGATCCGTCAGTGTGGAATTCCCCTGGCCCTCCACAGCGATCGCCACGCCGCATTCAAGTACAACGCCCGTCAAAAGCCGGTGCCTGTTCAAACCACCCAGTTCGCCAGAGTGATGCGGGATCTGGGCATCCAGCAGATATTCGCCCTCTCTCCTCAAGCCAAGGGACGGGTGGAGCGGATGCTGGAAACCTTCCAGGACCGGCTGGTAACCGAGCTGCGCCTGGCCGACGCCAGCACCATCGACCAGGCCAGCCTGGTTCTGCAGGAGTTTCTGCCCCGATTCAACGCCCGCTTCGCCGTGGCGGCGGAGCGGGCGGAGACAGCCTACCGGCCGGTGCCGGCGGAACTGTCCCTGACCGAGAGCATTTGCCTCAAGGACACCCGCAAGGTGGCCCGGGACAACACGGTGAAGTACCAGTGGCGGGTGCTCCAGCTGCTGCCCGGGGCGGGGAGGCCCAGCTACGCCGGTCTCCGGGTGGAGGTCCTGGAGCGGGCCGACGGGGAACTGATGCTCCGGTACCAAGGAGAGGCAGTGGATTTTCAGGAGGGGCCGCCGCCCTCCTCGGCGCTCTGGGGCGCAGCCACCGGCTGCTCTCCCGGTCTGGAGCTTCAGGAGGCCACCGACGGCGTGGTCCACAGCCACCTGAGCGTGGCTCAACGGGAACGCCTCTCCACCTTGGAATCGGCTGCTCAGGAGGAGGCGGAGCGCAGAGGCGACAAGGGGAAGCCAGTGCGCCACCAGTTGCACCGGACGCCAACGTCAACCCAGCAGGCCCGTTGGGAGGCTGTACAGCAGGCCAGGGAGCAAGGGCTGTCCCTCCGGGCCATCGCCAGGAACCTGGGCATGGCCCGCGACACCGTGGGGAAATACCTCAAAGCAGAAAGTCCGCCCACTAAGAAACTCAGCGCCAAGGAGCACGCCAAGGCCGAGGCCCTGGCCGCATCATCAACCGCCGCAGACTAACCCAGGGGACATATTCGCTTTTCAATTAGGGTGACGGAATCGCTGGACAACAACATATCTCGCGCTTTTCTGTCCTTAAGATCGTGATTAATTACATTCATCAGAAATTACTTGATGCTCGCCGGGCGTTATCAGCGTATGCAGCACTGTGAGAGGTTCCTCAATGACCGGAGAACCGAGATGTTTCGGGAGCTGCGGATTTATACATAACGGGGAATCGCGTGCTGTTCCATCAACAACCCGTGACAGGCTGGGAGGAGAAGTAAACCGCGGGAACCCCGGCCCAGATATTCGGAGAGAGGTTCGCCCTCCTCGAGGCGGACAAGCGCACTCAACAGGATGCATTGGCGCTCAGCTATCCCCGGCACCTCGCGGAACGCATCCACGGATCGTTCAACCTCTACGTCATCGGCACGATGAACGTCGCCGATCGGTCCCTCGCGCTGGTGGGCCTCGCCCTGCGACGTCGCTTTGGATTCATCGACCTCGAGCCGCTTTTCGGGGATTCCTGGCGCCACTGGGTCAGCGAACAGTGCGGCATTGGCACAGTGTTCTTGGCCGACATTGAGCGGCGCCTTACCGCGCTGAACCAGGCCATAGCCATGGACACCCTAGTGGTGCGAGGCGTCCTGCACCGCCCCGGTGGATGACCCTCCTGCGCCGCCGAACAGGTCGGCTACCAGGTATGTCTTGTCGGTCATGGGCTCTTTCCGTTCGGCCAAGCGTTCGGGCAAGGAAGTTCCCGGTCTTTTTGGCGTCCGAGGTTCCGGGCGGGGTGTGGTTGTGACTCAGATGCGGAGGCGTATTATCGCGCTTTTGCTCGCGGCCTCTGTGCTTGCTTCATATGGCGAAGGATGTCTGGAACTCTTTGACCGGTTCCGGGGCGTTGATCTCCGTCACTTGAGTCTCTTCTTCCCCTTGGGCTCCTGCCTCCCCGTCCGGGACGCTGGCGCTGTCGTCGGCATGGGCCTCGGCTGAGGTCTCTTCCGGTTGCAGGTCTTGCGGTTGCTGGTCGTCGTGTGGAGCGTTGGTCCCGGGCCCTGCCGGAATTCTCACCGGCGTTCCGATCTGCTCCTCCCGTCCTTCAGCCGGCGCGGGCGCCGGTGGGCGGATGATGTCGACGCCCTCGGGCTTCAGGCATCTGTACCGCCAGTAGTTGACGTACATGCACCACATCAGGTTTCGGGAGCTCTCCGGGTAGTAGCAGCTCTTTTGGCCGCAGGGCATTTCGTCTCCCCTGGGGGACCTTCTCCGGGTGGTCATTACATCTTCCTACCGCGTGCTTTCCCCGTTGTTGTTGGACTGGCTCAGGCAGGGGTCTCTTTGTGGTGGGTCGCGGCTGCTTGTCCGCTTGGGACTGTCGCATGTCAGCGGACCCACTTGATAACTGCTCATCTGTGGGGGGCGTTCAGGTCGGCGATGCTGAACCCGACCTGTTGCCAGCTTCTTGGCTTTCGTCTGTTGCCCATTCTTACTTCAGCGGGCAACTTCATTCAAGGCCTGTACGAACCCTAGTACTCAGTCAACCTGGTTTTGGGATTTGTTTAAGAAAGGGGCCAATTGAGCTATCCTGCCTGGTGGGAAGTGTTGAAGGCGGGGGTGGCAGTGATGGTCAGGGACAAATACGCGGTGGGGCTGGCACAGGAACAGCGGGAAGAGCTCCTTCGACTGATCCGGGTTGGCAAAAACTCAGCCCGAGTGACCGCTAGAGTGCGGATTCTGCTGAAGGGCGACGACGGTTGGGCGGCGCCCCAAGTGGCCGAAGCTTTGGATGTGACCCTGAGCACGGTGTACCGGGTCAAGCAGCGCTTTGCCGAAGAAGGGTTGGAGAGGGTTTTGCAGGACCGTCCCCAGGCCAACCGGCCCCGGAACTTGGACGACCGGGGCGAGGCCCACCTGATTGCCTTGGCCTGCAGCCCAGCCCCGGAAGGGCATGACCACTGGACCCTGCGTCTGTTGGCCGGGAAGGTGGTCGAGTTGGGGCTGGCGTCCTCCATGTCGTCGTATTTCCCGTTGGGCGACGGCTCCGGCGTAGCCACAGGAGGCGGAGGGGTGATTGCCGCCGGCTGGGCGGGCCCCGGACGGCCCTGGGGGCCGAACTCCTGCCAGGTCGCCACGCCATCCCCCGTTTAGGTCCGTTTTCAAGGCCGGATACTGGCTGCCAGCGCCAAAGTGCCAGAAGTCATCGTCGTTCTCCCAGCCGTCGTATATGCCGGTGTAGCCGGTGGGCGACTGTAACTCGGCAGTGGTCTTGCCCTGGGCCACGGGGCTGCCCCATTGGGTGACGGCAATCCCCTTTCCGATTCCGGTGGCGTTGATGTCAGTATTGTATGGACCGGGGTTGCCGTGATTGTTTTCCCCGATGAACCCGCCTGGAGCTCCGTCGCCCGCGACTACCCTGCCGATAGCGTAGCTGTGGCTAATGCCGGATTCGTTTAGTCCGACCAGCCCGCCAGGGGAGTTTTTGCCGGTGACGCTCCCGGTGGCGTAAGTGGCCTGGATGATGCTTTGGTTAGACCCGGCCAGCCCGCCGGCGTAGCTGTCGCCCGACACGCTCCCGGTGGCGTAGCTGGCAGTGATAAACCCGACGTTGTACCCGGCCAGCCCGCCGATGCTGTCACCACCCGAAACGCTGCCGGTGGCGTAGCTGTGGTGGATCTCTCCCCGGTCGTTATATCCGACCAGCCCGCCGAGGTTGTCTCCGCCTGAGACGCTGCCGGTAGCGTAGCTGTTGCTGACCTGGCCGTAGTACCATCCGACCAGCCCGCCGTGGCCGACCTCGCTGTAGTACCATCCGACCAGCGCGTCGGGGTTGTCTCCGCCAGAGACGCTGACGGCAGCGTGGCTGCGGCTGACCTCGCCGTAATTCAACCCCACCAGTCCTCCGGCGATGTCATTGCCAGAGACGCTGCCGGTGGAGCCGGCCGTGATTTACCGCGGCTAGGACACCTGTATCGAGACCCGTTCCGGTCACCCTGGCATTGACCAGCCCTATTGCGATAATGCTGGCCGGGGACCAGAGGAAGCCGAAAAAGCCGGTTCTGTCATACGAGCGGTTGATGTACAGGTTGGAGACGGTGTTGCCGTTGCCGTGGAGGGTGGCTTCGAAGGCGGCGATGGGTAGCCAGCCAGCCCCCCCGATCTAAGCAGTGTTCACCGTGCCGGAAGCGTAGCTGCCCGGTTCATCGAAGTCCAGCGAGCGGACCAGTTCGTAGCCGCGGCAACCATTGCCGCAGACCGCTTCCCCAACGGTGGTAGGGAAGGCGGCGGCGTAGGCGGCGGCGTTGCCTTCGCCGTAGCCGGGGATGCCGGCCGGAACATCCACGCCTTTGAGGTCATCGCTGTCCGGTGCGCCGTTCCCGTTCCGGTCGAGCCGGATTGCGTTCAACTGCTCCAGGTTGTCAACCTCAATGAGGCCGTTCCCGTCGGCGTCGTAACTCCCGTTGGCCGTTTGGGCGCTAACGGTGGCCAGGGTGGCCGCCGTCGTCGCAAGCAGCAACGCGACAGCCAAGAGCAGGGTTATTGTCTTTACGGACTTTGCCAATTGGCGCCTCCAGTTTTATCCGTAGCACAGCCGACAGGTAGCGATGCGCTTCGGCTTCCCCTCGGGCGGACTATTCGGGCAGCGTAAGCTTGGGAGAATCAACCTGATAGCCCCAATCGAACCAAACGGCACTCCCTAGCATAATAGTGTCGTTGGGCTGCGCGTTCTGCCTCGTCCCAGTATTGGGTGACCGTCCTGCCGTGTCGACTCACAGCGTCCTCAGTAGCTCCAGGGTGCCGTACTCGGTAGTCCGTCTGTGGCTTCGCAGAAGATCGGTTGTCAGGTCTCCATGATAGAAGTGCTGGTGGAGCCTTTCCGCTGACCCGAAGCGGGAACGCCAATCGTTGCTGCCTTGGGCGGCATCCATGTGGTGGGTAATTCTCTGGAACGCTCCGTGACTGTCGTGAGGCAGACCTTCGTTAAGAGCGATGGTGATCAGGCAGTGGGCGAAAGCTCCCCACAAGAATTCGGCGGCAATCCTGTTGTTGCCGCCGTTTGTTAGCTCTTCCTGCGCCCGTCTCATGAGTTCTCGGGCTTCCTGGGTGTGCTCGTTCTGGTTCATGCTGGGGCGGGCTTCTGCCCTGCAAGGCGGTTGGCAAGATCCATGATGGTCCTGGCGAAGGACAGGCCGTTCTCCTGTGCAGTTTCCGGATCCTCCAAGTATGTCCCGAAGGCGATGCTGCTTGGCAGTCCCATGCTGGCGCCAAGGGCGGAGTTCAGGTGGTGGCCCTCTTTGGAGAGGCTGGCGAGGGCTTGGTCGAATTCCTCTGTTGTCTGGGGCCACCCGCTCTCGCTTCCCAGCGCGGCGGCTGCCCTGAACAGGTTGTCGTCACTGCTGTGGGGCCAATTGCGGGACGCGGCGATGCTGCCCAGGGTGGCTCTCACGACGTCGGTGAGGGTTTCGGCTCCCTGCCGAATGTCTCCTCTCTCGAAGCTATGGCGGGCGGTTTTGAGGTATACCTCTACGACCTCCTCCACGGCTGGCTGCCAGACTTGGCCGACGTTGCTTTGCCAAGTCCCCGCATCTTGGCCCGTGCAGTTGCTGGCAGCTTGGGCGGCGGTGTTTATGGCGTCGTTCATCGGACGTGTGCTGTCTGGAATTGGCCATAGTGCTTGGAATGCCCCTGTTGACGCCTCGAGGTGGAGAGCCGTCTGTGCTTCGTGGCCAGCCTTCCCTAGGGCTGTCAGTGCTACGTCCTCAGCCACCCTCTCCATTCTGGTGGGCATGTCTTCGCTCCGGTTGATCCGTTTGATTCGATGTTATTTGGTCCTATCTGTGGGGTCAAGCGGGCGCTGTTTTGGCAGGCTCTGCCTGACTCCTTGCGGTGGTTGGGCGTGGGCTTGTCTATTGTGCCGGATAAATCTATTTTAGTGCTAATTGGCACCGGTTGTGCAAAGCCGTTGTAAAAAGGTTGACTTCGGTAACAAGACCACGGTCACTGGTCTCCGCTCAAGCCACCACCCCGGTCAAAACCCGGTTGACAGCCTGAACCGGATTGGGTCGGCCGCGCGGCCGACCCAGCCGGTGTTGCGCTGCAAGCGCCGGTCTCAGCTGCCCCAGGACCGTGCTACCGACCAACCGCCCGCTCAGGGCCCCTAGAATGGCGTGTTACTGGCCTACCAAGACCTGAAAAGGCCGGGAAAAACGAGGACGCGATACTGGACCTAACCCGCAGTCCGGCGGAACCGGAATGGCCGGCCTCCGAGTTCATCGTGGGGAACTCGCCTTTTGTCGGCGGAAAACTGCTCCGGACCGGACTGACGCGCTGCCGTTTGACCGCATGCCAGCGGACAGATAGCATCAATCCAAAGACATTCACAAAGAGGTCCACGCCATGACCACGGCCGAGCACATTCTCAAAGAGGCCGCGCGGATCGTACGGACCGAACTGCCCAAACACCTGACCGACGACTTCGTCATCAACAACGTCGAGGCGGAAACCCTGCCCGGGCCGGAAGACGAGGACTACATTCACGTCAACGTCATCCTTGAAGACGACCATCCCGAACTCGACGCGCGCAAGCTGCTGAAATTCAAGCAAACGCTGCACCCGATGTTCGAGCGCGCGGGCATCGAGCCGAGTCCAACTATCTCTTATTCCAACCGGGGTGAGCTCACCCGATGACCACGCCCGCAAACCTGCCACCGAGCGCAATCAGCTGGCAGAACCTCATCAACGCGAGCAGGGATTTGCTCAACCCCCAGAGAACCGGAGACCGACCCACGGACGAAAACACATCAGACGTGCGATCAGCAGCGCCTACTATGCGCCGTTCCACGCCCTGGCCGCCAGCAACGCCAACGCCCTGATCGGCGCGCCCCAGGACCGGATAACGACGGCAGCCTGGTCGCGGGTATACCGCGGCCTTGACCACGGGACGGCCAGGCGGGAGCTCCAAAGACATCGCCAAGAGTTCTCCGCGGGATCCCAGATATCCGCGGACACGTTTCACAACCTCCAATATCGCCGCCACTCGGCCGATTACGACCATAACGCGGTTTTCACCGGCCAGCAGGCCACCGTCTGGTTGGCGGAAGCCGATGCGGCAATCGTCGACTACATGCAGGACAACCGCGGCGAGCGGGCTTACATCGCCACCCTGACGCTGATCAGGCCGCGCTGAACGCAATTGGCAACGACGGGGACCCCACGGGCGGCTCGACCGAGCCGCCCTATTGTTGCCCGGTAGCCAGCCCCATAGTTCCCAGCAGACCGCCAGAGCGACGAGGAAGACCAGAAACCGGGTAGGCGAACTCGAGGGACACTGCGGCAGCCAGGAGATACAACGAGGGGGCCCGGTCTTGGGGTCGAAGACCGGCTCACCCCGGTACAGCTGTGGGGATAGGTCGCCCTCCGCAAGAGGGCACACGGGCAACACCCGGAATCCTTGACGATCGAGGCCAAGGCCCTCCCGCCAATCGGCCTTCGGCTCAATGGTCGCCTGCTCCAGTTCTTGCATGCGGTAATGGAGGCGGCCAAGCCCGGCTCGAGGAGCCGCTCTACGGATGTTTTCGCCGGTGGTCCAAGGCCGTCGCGCACCGCGCCGCCCGGCAGGCAAGCCGTTGTCCCGCCCCCGCGTTCCACTGACGGAGCGCACACTAACCCATGTGGCCCAAGGAACTGTCGGCAAAGCCCTCCGCCAATGCCAGACCGCCGGAGATGCCCATGAAGCAACGCGAGCCGGGAGAGCACAGCCCGTCGGCGGAAGAGCCTGTGCCGGGACCGCCCTCGACCCGGTTTCGGAGCTCCGGGCGCCGGGCTTCCACCCGACGGTCCAAAGTCCCAGGACGCCCGAACAACGGGACACCTGAATACCCAACCACTCTGTCAATGATGGGTTACAACAATGGAGGCGCGGAGTTCATCCTGGAACCGGTCTCTCCACCGGTCGTGAAGGTCACCCACCGGGACCAGACGGGACAGATCGGAATCAACGCTGACTGGGACGCGCTGATACCATACTCCCCGACCACCTTGGAAAGCCAGCTGAAGGACGACGGGGCCGCGGGGCAACTCCAGGGGCTTGGAGCCCTGAGGGAGTGCTCAAGGCGCCGTGCAGGGAATTCCTCGCCTACCAGAGCAAGGAGGAATCGTAGCGGGTGAACGCTCGGGAGAGGAGGGCTGCGGCCCAGCAGTTCCTGAGGCAACTCCCGGGGTGAAAGGGATTTACAGCGATGGCTGGAAACAGCCCTGTTTCCAGCCATGCCGGCCGGGTGCGGCCAGGCCCGGGCCGGTGTCAATGGCGCCGAAGACCCATCATCCCGGTCGGGAACGGCTGCCACGAATTTCGGGCGCATGCAGACAGCACTGATGTGGTCCCGGTGCAATAACCGACCTGTATGGGCGGTCTTGTCGCCTCATACGACAGGAAGGTTTCTTTTGGCTATAATCGCCACAGCCTCCAGAACAGGAGCCTTCGATTATGGCCACGTCCCCCGAGTCCGTTGAAATCTACTGCCTGAAGTGCCGGGCCAAGACCGGCTCAGAGGACGTTGAACAGGTCACAATGAAGAACGGACGCCCCGCCCTGCGTGCTGTCTGCACTGTGTGCGGCACAGGCAAATACCGCATCGGCTCCGCCGGCTGAACTTGGGCCGCCGCCGGAAGTTTTGCCCGTTCCGGGCATCGGGAAATTCCGGGGGAGCGCGGGGGGCAGAAAAATCGGGGTAGCAGCTGGACTGGTCTGCCCCCAATCCTGATACAGGCGGATTGCCAGTTTGGTGGGATGATCAAAGCTGAAGAAATAGCAGGATCGTTCCGGAAAGAGCTCCAGGTGCACCTGGGTGGCAGGTTGTTCCGGGACTCTCTTGCCAGCGCACACCGGTTTAACTCCCACCCGGTCAGGCCACGGAGAGGAATTCCCGGACCGGGCCATAGGCCTCGGTCCGGTCAGGCTGGTGCGGCTCTTATCCACGGGTTTTTCAACCAGCGTGACGATCGGAGGTCCATCTTGGTCGCCACCAACCTGCCTTTCGACGAGTGGGCCGATATCTTCGCCTCGGAGCTTCTCACTGGAGCCCTGCTGGATCGCCTCAGGCACAGCAGGGAGAACACTGCTTCCCAAGCTACATACGACCCAGACGAAGAATAGGACGCAACGTCAACGCCATCTCCCCCTGCCTCCTGCAACCTCGCCCGATGCCTGATTAACGGACCTCAATCCTGAGGTCAGTGGTACCCGATTCCTCCGCCACAGGAGTCCAATTTCTCTGCGCCATTTATATCCGGTAGAGCCAACCACCTGTCCCGTGATTTTACTTGCTGGTACCCAGATCGACCGCCCACGAATAGCGCAGTTTTCCGTTGCTATTGTGTCTTTCGTATGAAGGTTCTTGATTTTGTCCAGATTGGTGGGTCGTGGGCGCGTGGCCGGTTGCCGAGGATGATGCACCAGAACAGCTCCAACATATCCAGGGGATATAAACCTGCCTTCCGTAGGCAAGCTGGCTTCCCCGCCGGGGTGACCGTTGGGCGGCAAGGCTGAACCACTGAGATGCTCCAGCTTGCCGCGCCGCGTATTCCCGGAGAGCTTATAATTCGATTGGTCCCCCGGTGAATTGCAATGCTCGAAAGGGGCAAGGGCTTTTGATGGGTGCAATGATACCGCGCATTTACCGCGTGGGTGTCTTTACCTGCCTGGCCGTTGTGGTCATGTTGGTTGCTTGCACTGGCGGTAGCGAGCCTGCCGCGCCTGCGGAAACTGTCGCTGTAGGCACCACCACTGAACCTGCCAATACCCTTGTGCCCGGGCCAACGGAAACTCCGGCGCCTACAACTGCGCCCACCAACACTCCGGCGCCTACGCACCCACCCACGGCGACTCCGGTGCCCATGCCCACGCCTACAAGCACCCCGGCGCCCGCACTCTCGGCGGAAAGTGTCGGCGTCAGCAGGGACTGCACCGGAGACCGAGACGCGCTAGTGGATTTGTACAACACTACGGGCGGGGATAATTGGCGGCGAAAAGACAACTGGCTGAGCGACCATACGGTAGGCTCGTGGTTTGGCGTTCACGCCAACAGCGACGGGTGCGTTACAACATTGTCCCTCCACAACAACCAGTTGAGCGGGGAGATACCTGCGGAGTTGGGCAACCTAGCCAGACTTGAAGAGTTAATCCTCTACGGCAATCAGTTGACCGGGGAGATACCGCCTGAGCTGGGCAGCCTGGCCGGCTTGGTATCGCTGGACCTCAGCGGGAATCAGTTGGGCGGATGTGTGCCGGGCAGTTTGCAAAACCAGTTGGTATATGCCGACTTGGGCGGCCTGGCGTTCTGCCGAGGATCCGAAGCGCCCACGGCTACGACTCCTCCGACGCAAGTCTCGTCCGACAGAGAAACGCTGGTCGCCCTCTACCACGCCACGGACGGTCCAAACTGGAAGAACAACACAAACTGGCTGAGCAACGCGCCGCTGGGCCAATGGCACCACGTTTCCACTGACAGCACGGGCCGCGTAATCCACGTGAATCTCTGGGACAACCAGTTGAGTGGTGTGATACCGCCGGAGCTGGGCAGCCTCGCCAACCTGGAAGCGCTGGACCTCGGCCAAAACGAGTTGAGCAGTGTGTTACTGCCGGAGCTGGGCAACCTCGCCAGCCTGGAATACCTGTATCTCCACGGGAACCAGTTGATTGGAGAGATACCGTCGGAGCTGGGCAGCCTCGCCAGCTTGGAAGCGCTGGACCTCTCCGGGAACCGGTTGAGTGGGGAGATACCGCCGGAGCTGGGCAAACTCAACAGACTGGAATTGCTGTATCTCAATAGGAACCAGTTGAGTGGGGAGATACCGCCCAAGCTGGGCAGCCTCGCCAACTTGAAACAGCTGAACCTCTCCGCGAACCAGTTGAGTGGGGAGATACCGCCGCACCTAGGCAACCTCGCCAACTTGGATTCGTCGATCCTCTCCGGGAACCGGTTGAGCGGAGAGATACCGCCGGAGCTGGGCAACCTCACCAACCTTGAAGAGCTGGCCCTAGGTGAGAATCAGTTGAGCGGGCAGATTCCACCGCCACTGGGCAACCTCGCCAACTTGGGTCGGCTGAGCCTCGAAGGGAACCGGTTGAGCGGAGAGATACCGCCGGAGTTGAGTAACCTCAGCAACTTAGAATATCTGGGCTTCTCCAGGAACCAGTTGAGCGGAGAGATACCGGCGGAGTTGAGTGACCTCGCCAGCCTGACCGCCCTGCGCCTCGACGGTAACCAGTTGAGGGGGTGCGTGCCAAGCGGTCTGGAAGGCCAGTTAGATAGGACCTATTCCGACTTGGTCGGTCTGCCGTTCTGCCGGGGATCCGATGCGTCCACGGCTACGCCTCCACCCATGCAAATCTTGTCCGAAAGAGAAGCGCTTGTCTTCTTCTACCACGCCACTGGCGGCCCAAACTGGAGGGACAACACCAACTGGCTGAGCGACGCGCCGTTGGACGAATGGGACCATGTCTCCACTGACAGCACGGGCCGCGTCAACGTCCTGTTCCTCAACTATAACCAGTTGACGGGGGAGATACCGTCGGAGTTGGGCAACCTCGCCAACCTGGAATGGCTGGACCTCACTGAGAACGAGTTGACCGGGGATATACCGCCCCAGCTGGGCAACCTCGCCAACCTGGAAGGGCTGGACTTCCGAAATAACGAGCTGAGCGGGAAGATACCGGCGGAGTTGGCCAACCTCGCCAACCTGGAAAGGCTGGGCCTCGAGGGGAACCAGTTGAGCGGGGATATACCGCCACAGCTGGGCAACCTCTCCAACCTGGAATACCTGTACCTCGATGGGAACAAGTTGACCGGAGCGATACCGGCGGAGTTGGGCAGCCTCTCCAACCTGGTACACCTGAACCTCGATGGGAACAAGTTGAGCGGGGAGATGCCGCCGGAGTTGGGCAATCTCGCCAACCTGACATCGCTGGGCCTCAGCGGGAACCAGTTGAGCGGGGAGATACCGCCGTGGTTGGGCAACCTCGCCTTCCTGAAAGGGCTGCACCTCGGCGATAATCAGTTAAACGGGGAGATACCGCCGTGGTTGGGCGACCTCGCCAACCTGGAATGGCTGGACCTCGGAGGCAACCAGTTGAGCGGGAAGATACCGGCGGAGTTGGGCAACCTCGCCAACCTGCATTGGCAGCTGAGCCTCAGAGACAACCAGTTGAGCGGGGAGATACCGCCGGAGTTGGGCGACCTCGCCAGCCTGATAGCCCTGAGCCTCGGCGGGAACCAGTTGAGCGGAGAGATACCGGCGGGGCTGGGCAATCTGGCCAACTTGGAAGTGCTGCTCCTCGGCGGGAACCAATTGAGCGGGGAGATACCGGCGGAGTTGGGCAACCTCGCCTTCCTGGAAAGGCTGCACCTCGGCGATAATCAGTTGACCGACGAGATACCGCCGTGGTTGGGCGACCTCGCCAGCCTGAAAGTGCTGGACCTCAGCGGGAACCGGTTGAGCGGGGAGATACCGGCGGAGTTGGGCAGCCTCGCCAACTTGACATGGCTGGTCCTCAGCGGGAACCAGTTGAGCGGGTGTGTGCCAAGCAGTCTGCAAGACCAGTTGAATAACGACTATACCTACTTGGGCGGCCTGCCGTTCTGCCGGGGGTCCGAAGCGTCCACGGCTACGCCTCCGCCGATGCAAGTCTCGTCCGACAGAGAAACGCTGGTCGCCCTCTACCATGCCACGGACGGCCCAAACTGGAAGGACAACACGAACTGGTTGAGCAACGCGCCGTTGGACGAATGGCAGGGTGTCTCCGCTGACAGCACGGGCCGCGTAGTCGGCCTGGACCTCACCGAGAACCGGTTGACCGGACAGATACCGGAGGAGTTGGGCGACCTCGCCAACTTGGAATCGCTGGGCCTCGAAGGGAACCGGTTGAGCGGAGAGATACCGCTGGAGTTGGGCGACCTCGCCAACCTGGAGTCGCTGGGCCTCGAAGGGAACCGGTTGAGCGGAGAGATACCGGAGGAGTTGGGCAAGCTCGGCAACTTGACATGGCTGGGGCTCGGAGGGAACCGGTTGAGCGGGGAAATTCCGCCGGAGCTGGGCGACCTCGCCAGCCTGAGAGTGCTGCGACTCTACGGGAACCCGTTGACCGGGGCGATACCCCCGGAGTTGGGCAAGCTCGCCAACTTGCAATCGCTGATCCTCTCCGAGAACCCGTTGAGCGGGGAGATTCCCCCGGAGTTGGGCAACCTTGCCAGCCTGACATGGCTGGACCTCCGCAGGAACCAGTTGAGCGGGGCGATACCGCCGCAGTTGGGCAAGCTCGCCAACCTGGAATTTCTGGCCCTCTCCTGGAACCGGTTGACCGGGGCGATACCGGCGGAGCTGGGCAGCCTCGCCAACTTGGAATCGCTGAGCCTCGAAAGGAACCGGTTAACCGGAGAGATACCACCGGAGTTGAGTAACCTCACCAACTTGGAATATCTGGGCTTCTCACGGAACCTGTTGAGCGGAGAGATACCGCCGGAGCTGGGCGGCCTCGCCAGCCTGACCGCCCTGCGCCTCGAAGGGAACCGGTTGAGGGGGTGCGTGCCAAGCAGTTTGGAAAACCAGTTGGATAGGCTAGATACCTACTTGGGCGGTCTGCCGTTCTGCTGACACCTCTGCGTACCCGCCTAGCACGGGTATAAAGCGGGTTGTCAGGAAGGGTCCGGTGGGGGACGTCTAGGTTGGGCCAGGGCCAGGGATCTGACAGTAGCCAAACACTGCTCCAGAGCCGGCCCCGGAGAAGCAACCGCCTCAGCCAATCGATGCTATACGAGACAAATTCCTCGGCGACACCTTTATCGTTGCGGCCACCTACGACGACGGGGACGGTCAGATCAGCAAGAATGAGGCCATCGCGGCCGTGCGTGAGTACTTCAGAGGGAATCTCACCAAGGAACAGACCATAGCGGTAATCAGGCTGTATTTCGTGTCCGGGTGATGTTTGCCCAGCCGGTGAACATCACCCGAGTTAGTCGGGAGCAGAGTTATGCCCGTGTGCGGGCCGGGCAGAGGCGACTAACTGGGGAGTCCACCTAGGAATGTATACTCCATTGCGAGACGTGTCGTCCGGACAGAGGCCGGGTGGGCACTGGTGGATATTACCCCCGATCGGTAGCATGGTCCAGGAGCCTTACGACGGCATCATTGGTGACGCCCCGTCGGGGCGATCCCGTTCCATAGATTGTTCGACGTTGTTGGCTCCCTCCGGCGATACGCCTACACGGTAATCCTGGAGGCGGTGATGAGCAGGGGCAAGAGCGGCGCAGAACCGGCGGGGCTGTCCCAGCTGAACCTGAACGCGGCAGGCATCGACGTAGGCGCCAGCAGGGATGGCCGGGCCTTATAACTTAATAGCGCCAGAACGGGCGTCGCATCAGCGCGATGGTCCGGCTTGAAGAGAGTGCACGTAGGGCAGAGGCTCACCGCACTTGTGGCCAAATGCCAGCTCGGTTCATCTCAGAAGGAGACTACTATACCTGCGTTCGCGTTGGGCGGGCCACTGGCTGAAAACGGACGTTTCTCGTTTTGGGCGGACACCAACAACAGGATTCGGAGATACGACCAAGCGTGGAGAATAAAATGCAGGGACCCCTGCTTTAGCCGAGAAGACAGAAGGCCTTTG
Organism: Dehalococcoidia bacterium; assembly: GCA_965220625.1. Classification (GTDB taxonomy): domain Bacteria; phylum Chloroflexota; class Dehalococcoidia; order Lucifugimonadales; family UBA3495; genus VXOI01. The sequence continues at coordinate 97,169 of CBDCQN010000001.1, read as the reverse complement.
AGCCTGCGTCGGGAGCCACGTCGCATGGGGAGGAACGCGAGGCAAGGCCGGAAGCCGGACTCACAGGCGTGCTCCGATGATCAAGGCACACTATGCTGCGCTGGCGTCAGCTGGTCTTGCCGGGAGTAGTGCTGGGTGCCACGAAGCGCCCGAGGACCTGAGGGCCGCCCTGCCCAACACTCGACTCGCGGAAGTCTTGTGGGCCCGATGTAACCCTGCAGCAGAAACATCTGGCGAAACGGTGCGCGGAGTGGGTCGGCAAGGACACCGTAGCCGTCCGGTCGGTGTCACGGTTTACCGGTGTGTCACCATTCCTCCGCGACAGGAGCTCAACGTCCCGCCGCCCATTGCCTATTCATCACAGAATTCCAGATTTGTCCTGTAGAAGTCAAAATCTGGTACATCTCGCAAGCTCGCCGGAATGCATCCCGTAAAATTGTTGCCGCGAATATACAATGTTTCCAGGTTGTTCAGGTTGCCCAGTTCTGATGGTATCTCCCCGGTCAACTGGTTGTCGGCGATATACAATGCTTCCAGGTTGTTCAGGTTGCCCAGTTCTGGTGGTATCTCCCCGGTCAACTGGTTGCCATCAAGGAACAAGAATTTCAGGTTGGTCAGAAGGCCCAGCTCCGCCGGTATCGTCCCGGTCAACTGGTTGTCATTGAGGGTCAGCCATTCAAGGCGGGACAGTCCGCCCAGTTCCGCCGGTATGCTTCCGGTCAGTCGATTGTCAGAAGCATACAGACTTTGCAGTTCGGTCAGGCTGCCCAACTCAGTGGGTATCTTCCCGGTCAGTTGATTGCTATTGAGAGCCAGGATTTGCAGATTGGGGAGGCTGCCCAGTTCCGCCGGTATCTCCCCTGTCAACTGGTTACGATGAAGCCGCAAGTCTTCTAGGTTGAGCAAGTTGCCCAGTTCCGCCGGTATTCCCCCGGTCAACTGGTTGTCATTGAGGTACAGCGATTCCAGTTTGGCTAGGTTGTCGAGCCATGCCGGTATAGACCCGGTTAACTGGCCATTGTCCAAGCCCAGCCATCTCATGTTGTAGAGGCGACTTAATTCTGCCGGTATTGGCCCTGTCAACTGGTTGTGTCCGAGGGTCAGCCATTCAAGGTGGGACAGTTCGCCCAGTTCCGCCGGTATCTCCCCAGTCAACTGGTTGCCACCGAGCCACAGCCTTTGGAGTCTCGTCAGATCACCCAACCAGCCCGGTATTTGTCCAGTCAACTGGTTGCGACTGAGCTCCAGCACCTCCAGTTTAGTGAGACGACCCAATTCCGGGGGTATTGGCCCGGTCAACTGGTTGGTTCGGTTCGACCCGAGCCACAACGCATGCAGATTGGTCAGGTTGCCCAGTTCCGCCGGTATCCGGCCAGTCAACTCGTTTTCCCGCAAATACAGCTCTCTCAGGTCGGAGAGGTTGCCCACCTCTTGGGGTATCGGTCCGCTCAATTGATTCGAGGGTAACCACAGACTGGTGACTCCACCATTGCAGTCGGTGAATACCCTGTCCCATTGGTTGACCGGAGATCCACTGAGCCAGTTGCTGTTGTCATTCCAACCGGCTCCGCCGGTGGCATTGTAGAGCGCGACCAGAGCCGCCCTCTGTTCGGAGGGCGTGACCGATGGTCTCGCAGTATAACCTGGGATTGGCCTGCCGTGGAGGCAGAGGTACAGGTCGCGGAAGTCGTCTTGTTTCGGTGGCGGAGTATTCGACAGGAACGACAGGTATATCTCCTCTTCGGACGCGCGCGAACCCGTAGATTCCGAAGACCTGTACAGCTCACGCATGGATGAAGAGACCACCTCGTGGCTCAAGTATTCGTACATTCCAATCACAAATCGCGCCCCAATCCTATAGGTGCAAAACGTTGTCGGCGAACTGAACGGGGCCTCGTTCCACTCTTGAACATTAGTTATGCCGTACTGAGCGCACCCTGAGACAATGTCATTATGCGCAGTGTCGTACCACGCCAGAAGGCTTTCAGCTCCGGTTAGTTGCAGGGTGTAGAAGGAGAAAAAAACGGCTGTACCTTCCGAAAACCAACGGGGTACGTTACCTGCAAAATAAAAGTGGGCCAGCTCGTGGTAGAGCAAAATCCTGCCGGTGTTGGTTAATACGATGTGACTGCCAGGGTTGCTTCCCGCGGGCGGGTATAGTTCGGGTTCAAACAGAGCGATAACGTCGGTCTTCGGCCAGGGCGCTCCCATGAAGTCCTCCAGAGCATCGACACCGAAACGCATGCCCTCAAGCATATCCCCTTCTGGCCTCAGTGGAGTCCGGCTGACCGCAAACAGGGTCACTTCACCGGCCAAGTCCAGGGAGAGAGTTTCAGATTGCACATGGCCGCCTTCGATGAAATCTCCGAAAAGCTGATCGGAAGCAACTACGCTGGGAAGCACAACTACCAGAGCAATCTCTTCTTCAGTCAGCCCATCCTGGAGCCACGGTTGGCTGATGAGTAGCTTATACCGGCGCGGATCACGCTCGAAGACTGAACGCAAGGAACGCACGAAATCACTGTGGATCCCCCGGAGGGGACCCTCCAGCGACAGGAGATTGGCAATGGAAGTTGCGACGTTCAAGTCTTCCCTGGCGACATACCAAAGGTTCGATACTACAAACCTCTCATACCGGCCTATTTCGCCCGCCATCCATGGCAGACCCACCAGAAGCATGGCAAGGGATGTGTCCTGATCCGCAAGCACCCTTATGAAAGAGACCGTCCTCCTCTCGTCATTAGTGATGCCGTCGGCGAGCCAAGGGAAATGCAAGACGACTTGAGCTATTTCCGGGTGTGAACCCTCAATCCATCGAAGGTCAAACAGGGTCTGTCGTTCAAAACCCGTCAGGCCATCCTGTACCCAAGGAAAATCCTCTGGCGAGGGGGTCTCCTGTGGTGGAGGATCCGGAGAGGAGAAGTAGAGCACGATGACCGCTATGGTCTGGGCCTTGGTGATACTGCCGGCGAAGTAATCGACCACGGCCGCGATGGCCTCATTCTTGCTGATGCCTCCGTTCCCGTCGAAATCGTAGGGAATGCCCAAGGACAACTGCGGAGCCGCGGTGTTGCCGGCGCCCCCGCCGTCCGTCGCCACCCCGGCGGCAATGTCCACCGTCACCTCGCCCAGGGAGTCGGGCGTAACCGAGAAGGTGTAGACGGTGTCTCCGTCGCTGCCGGAAAAACCGCCGGCCATGCCGTTGACCACGCTGATGTCGTCAAGGGCGAAATCGTTTACCGGCTCGCTGAAGGTGGCGGTCACGGGGACCGGGGAGTTGAGCCGCACCTGGACGTTGGCGCTGGCGGAAATGGAGACGCTGGGAGCTGCCTGTTGGGCCGTGATCCTGGACGTGACGCCGCTGTTCTCCGTCTTGGCCGACGCGACGGCAGGGATGGCCGTGAGCAGGGCAAGAACCAGAAGCAGGAAGGTTATTTTCAGAGCCTTTGCCATTCACCCTCCCGGTGCATCAAACGGCATGGTCTTTCAGTCGGCGCCCGGCCGGGATTGTCGGCCTTCGCAATCCCGGCGGCGGCATGGGCATGGGCATGGGAGATGGCGGCCCGGTCCAGCTCGATGGTGGCCTGGGCCCTGCCGGTTGCCGCTAGCCGGCCCAGGTGGAGGGCGACAACGTGGGGAGCTGCGGGCAATGACCGGTGGCCGACGGCATCGGTCCATTCCTGGAACCTCTGCCAAGCAGCCTCGTATGCGCGGCGCGTGTTGGCGGCCTTCGCATCCTGCAGGCCCGCGCCGGCGGCCTGGGCCGTGCCGGGCGTCGCACCCGCCGCGTAGCTCAGGCGCAACGTGAACCAGACACTGCTCATACCCCCACTGGCCGGATGCGGACCCAGGGGAGTCGCGCCACAGTGAGGAGGGTCTCACCATTCAGATACAACCATGCTCTACCCGGCATTGGCCGGCGGCGTGGCTTGGCCATATTCGTCATCGCCCCAGCAGGTGACGGAGCCGTCCCGCCTCACGCCGCAGGTGTGTAAACTCCCGGCGCTGACGGAGGCGAACTCCCCGGCGGGCGGCGTCGCCCGGCCATGTCCGTTCGATCCCCAGCAGGCGACGGAGCCGTCCCGTCTCACCCCGCAGGTGTGTCCCCCCCCGGCGCTGACGGAGGCGAACTGCCCGGCCGGCGGCGTTGCCTGGCCCCAGTCGTCATTGCCCCAGCAGGTGACGAAGCCGTCCCGCCTCACCCCGCAGTTGTGGGCCCACCCGGCGCTGACGGAGGCGAACTCCCCGGCCGGCGGCGTGGCCTGGCCATATTCGTCATCGCCCCAGCAGGCGACGGAGCCGTCCCGCCTCACCCCGCAGGTGTGTAAACTCCCGGCGCTGACGGAGGCGAACTCCCCGGCGGGCGGCGTCGCCCGGCCATGTCCGTTCGATCCCCAGCAGGCGACGGAGCCGTCCCGTCTCACCCCGCAGGTGTGTCCCCCCCCGGCGCTGACGGAGGCGAACTGCCCGGCCAGCGGCGTTGCCTGGCCCCAGTCGTCATTGCCCCAGCAGGTGACGAAGCCGTCCCGCCTCACCCCGCAGTTGTGGGCCCACCCGGCGCTGACGGAGGCGAACTCCCCGGCCGGCGGCGTGGCCTGGCCATATTCGTCATCGCCCCAGCAGGCGACGGAGCCGTCCCGCCTCACCCCGCAGGTGTGTCCCGCCCCGGCGCTGACGGAGGCGATGTCTTTGTTGGGTCCCGGCCTCGGCTCCGTTGGCGCGGAGAAGTAGAGCACGATGACCGCTATGGTCTGGGCCTTGGTGATACTGCCGGCGAAGTAATCGACTACGGCCGCGATGGCCTCATTCTTGCTGATCGCCCCATCGTCGTCGTCATCATATGGAATACCCAACGAGAATTGGGGTGACGCTGTGTTGCCAATACCGTCGGCGTCTTCCACAGCGCCGGCTGCAATTTCCACCGTCACCTCACCGATGTCGTCCGGAGTCACGTCAAACGTGTAGACTGCCCCGCTGCCGGCATAGTTGCTGACGGTGCCGTTGCCTACGTTGAGGTCATCGACGGTAAAGTCGGAGACCGGCCCGCTGAATGTGGCGGTCAAAGACACCGGGGAGCCAAGCCTTACCTCGGCGTCCTCGCTTCCCGCTGCCCTGGAGACATTGACAGTCAGGAGGTCCTCGACCGTTATAGTGATGCTGAAGGAGCCGGTGGCGCCCGCCGAGTTGGTGGTGGCCTCCACGGTGTAGCTGCCGGCGGCCAGGGTCTCTTGGATCTGTGAGACGCTGGTGCTGCCGTCATGGTCGTCGTTCTCGTACAGCGCCGTGCCGGAGGTGGCGTCTCCGCTCCTCAGGTACAGGTAGGTGTCGGCGGCACTGGAGTTCAGGGTCACCGTCACCTGGGAGGACTGCTCCAGGGTGAAGCTGTAGTAGCGAGCATGGCTGCCCGTGCGGGCCTCGGAGTTACACCCGCTGGCCCAACTGCCGCTGACCGTCCCGCCGGCGGCGACGCTCTGGCCGCAGTTGTCGCCCGTGCCAGTGCCCGGACCGGTAGCTGGCACTGATGCAACATCCAAGGCGATGGCACTTGCCGTGAATGATGTGGTCAGGTCCTCAACCTGGGAACCGTCCAGGTTGGCCCTCTGAATCTTATTAGTGTCTACATCCGTCCAGTACATCTTGCCCGCGGCCACGTCCAGGGCGATACTAATTGGCGCGTCCAGCCCAGCCACAACCAGGTCTTCAACCTGGGACCCGTCCAGGTTGGCCCTCTGAATCTTTTCCGTTTCAAGATCCACCCAGTACATCTTCCCCGCAGCCACGTCCAGGGCGATGTCGATTGGGCTTAGCAGCCCAGTCGCAACCAGATCTTCTACTTCGGATCCATCGAGATTGGCACGCTGGATCTTATCCGCGTCATCGTCTACCCAGTACATCTTGCCTGCGGCCACGTCCAGGTCCAACTCTCTGGGCCAGGATAGTCCCGATGTAATCAAATCTTCGGTCTGTGAACCGTCAAGGTTGGCGCGCTGGATTGAACTCGTGCCTTCATCTCCTCGAAACGTGTTTCCCCAGTACATCTTGCCAGCCCCTACGTCCAAAGCGAGGCCGCTTGGTCTCCTCAAACCCGGGCTCCCGGTAATCAAGTTTTCCAACTGGGAGCCATCAAGGTTGGCACGCAGGATTCCGCCGCTCCCGTCATTATCGGCATCATAAACTGACCAGTACATCTTGCCGGCGGCTACGTCCAGGACTATGTCAGTAAAGCCTCCTCTACCGGAACCTATATACCTGGTCAGTTCTTCGAGCTGTGAACCGTCAAGGTTAGCGCGTTGAATCGTGCGCGTTGTTGACACTGCCAAGTACATCTTGGATGCACCGGCACTGCTCTCTGTTTGAGCTGATATGACAGCAGGAATGCCCGCCAGAATACCTATGGCCACGAGTAGAAAGGTTACCTTCCAGACCTTTAACATTCAGCCTCTCCATCTGCTGCGAGTAAATCTGTTCGACCAGAACCCTCCGACAAGCGAGAAGGGCCAAGGTAGCGCGGCGTGCGAAATTGAAATCGTCTCTGCTGTCGCGATAGTAAGCGCAATAATGACGGCAAGCAAATTGCGTGCGTCCGGCTTCCCTGATGGGAACAAGCCCTTCCAAGCTGAAAGACTACGCCCTGATGGCACGGGGAGAGACTCTAGGAGCATTGAGTTCCAGCGTCGCCTCTTGCGACCCTGTTCCCACGAAGGTTAGAGGCATGTCCAGAGGGGAGGACACGCTGCTTCCAGGATTCACCGTCCTGGCTCATCGCATGCAGGCGTGGCGGTAAACGGGCTATCCGCCAGGCGGCGGACAGCCGTAAAGTTAAGCTCTGGGAACTTCTCAAGGCATAACGCCGCTTCGCACAAACGCTCGTTCTGACCGCTGGACGTAATCGAGGGGGCAACTCGTGTCCTTTTGTACACACCATCTGACTGCTAATCTGGGTTGACGGACATCTGCCCAGAGGCCCTTATCGTTACGCCCGAGACGCCAGACGCAAACTCCATCGCCTTTATCCCTGCCAATCCTGACTTGGCCCAGTACTAGTCCATTTGTTGCAGCACCGCTCCGGATAATTCCGTGATCTTGTCTATCTTAATGAGGATGGCGACACCCAGACGTTCAGGGTCCCGGTCCAGTTCGGCTTGGACGCAAACGGTCCATGACTTCTTGGCGAATGGGACCGTCTTCGTGGACGGTTGCCTTGCCGTGGAACCGCCACCTCACCCGGTCGTCGGCGTGGGCGTAGTAAACGACGACCTGCGGATTCTCGGCAACGTTGCCCAAAGCCGACCGCTTGGCACGCTCCCAATAGGCCAGCGTATCTCTGTCGAAGGCCATCACGCTTCCCTTGGGGCTTATCTGGGGTCCGCCGTCCTTGGAGGCCGTGCCCACCAGGCAAGAATATCCGTCGGCTAAAGCGCTGTCCAACCGCGATACCATCTCGTACGTCAAATTGATCATCGTAGTACATCTCCTTGGGAGTAACGGCAGTTTGTAAGGCTCTTTCCACAGGTACAATCCGACTTGATGAGGACCAGTATTCGAGAGCACTCTTCGCCATATGCAACTCTTTCCTTGCATCATTCCTGCACCCTGGTTTCCGCACATCATGGGAGTGCAGGCCTCGTCGCATTGTGCGGCCCTTGAACTAAACCAAAGCCAAGGCTGGATGTGCCATTTGCGGGGCTCGGTCGAGCTTCCGCGAGAGCCCGCGTGCCTGCCGGGTTTCCTGATACCGGAGTGGCATTCGCCTTTGCCGGGTCTGATTCGCTTTCATCGCAGGAGGGTGCTTATCATCCCCAAAACCTGTTCCACCACTCGCGGAGCTGTTTGGGTTGCCAAGCCAGCCTGCCTGGCACGCCAGTCCAGACTCTTGATGTGGTCAGACAGCACCACGCCGGTAATGTCGCCTCCCTGCGGGAGGGGCACCTCAAAAGGGTAACCTTTGACTGCCGTGGTAACCGGGCAGAGCAGAGCCAGGCCTGTCCTGTCGTTATAGCTCCTGGGACTCAGGACCAGCGCTGGCCGGCGGCCTGCCTGCTCGTGTCCTGCCTGAGGGCTGAAGTTCAGCCACACGATGTCGCCCCTGCCGGGAACATAGGGTGAACTCACCATACTTCCATGCCTTGGGCTGAGCCTGTATCCCATTCAGAATGCAGGTTGTCTGTGGTGACCCGGGAAAGCATTTCTTCCAGGTCGTATGCCCTCTTGGTCAGCGTCAGACGTTCACCGTCCGTGGTGATCTCGATTGCCGACCCGGCGTGGACGCCCCACTCTTCAGCCAGGGGTTTTGGTATCCGGATCGCCAGGCTGCTACCCCACTGTGCTACGTGCGATTGTGTTCCCATTTGAAGTCCTCACCGTCGTAGAGAGAGATATAATATATATCCAACTGCTGGCATGTTGTCCAGCGTGTGATTGCCGGTGCGGAGCAGTGGTACCGCCTGCAATCGAGGGCTGAAAAGCTGCTGCGGCACTTCCAGCCCCATCGCCAATCCCTCCCTGGTGCACATCTCACCTTGGCTTCGGTTTAGGAGCGCAGCACACTGCAGGATGGCGTGGATGCTGGCCTTGACATCAATGTGGGAACACTTTACTATATCAAATAATGGGAGTTATAATATGTCGTTGTGCGGATCATATCAAAAAGAGCGCTCCGCGAATTCTGGGGGCGCCATCCAGAATCCGAGCAACCACTACTTGCATGGTATCGAGAGGTAGAACAAGCGGACTGGCCTACTCCGGCTCACGTTGTCGAACGCCACCCCAACGCCAGCATAGTCGGAGGAGACAGGGTAGTGTTTCGAATTCGACACAATGACTATCGGATTGTCGCAAGGTTTTTCTACCCGGGGCGAATAGCGTACATCCGCTTTGTTGGCACCCATAGGGAATATGACCGCATCAATGCGGAGGAGGTGTAATCATGGCACGAGTCCGGGCGATCCGCTCAGAAGAGGACTATGACGCTGCGTTGGCCCGGATAACCGAACTCATGGACAGGCTGTCTGTCGCCGAAGGGCAGGTAGACGACGGGGATGATCCTAACCGGGTCGAATTGGACGTACTTGCTGACCTTGTGGAACTCTACGAAGAACGACACCACCCTATCGGCTTTCCCGACCCTGTGTCCGCCATCATGTTCCGGATGGACCAAGCGAACCTGACACCCCGCGACCTCGTACCCTTCATCGGGAGTCGGGCCAAGGTATCGGAGGTTCTTGCGGGGAAACGGGCGATCACCATGTCCATAGCCCGGGCACTTCACCAACACCTGGAAATACCAGCCGATGTCCTATTGCAGGAACCTGGGGTTAGCTTGCCGGACACAATGCCAAGTTTTGAGTATTCCAGGTTTCCCCTCAGAGCTATGGCCAAGGCAGGCTGGATTCCCCACATCCAAGACCTGAAGGACCACGCCGAGGAGTTGATCACCGAGCTGATGGAGCGTGCCGGTGGTCGAGCGTTTGCTGCGGCTCCCCTGTACCGGAAGAACGATAGCCGGCGAATAAACGCTAAGACTGATGACTATGCCCTTAGAGCCTGGTGCTGGCAGGTGCTGGCCCAAGCCAGAGAGAATCAGTCGGGTGCGGATTACCAGGCGGGGGTGGTTACTCCCGAGCTTCTGCGCCAGGTAGCCCGGATGAGCGTTTTGGAGGACGGGCCGATCAAGGCGAGAGACCTGCTAGGACAGCACGGGGTGGAGGTCGAGTATGTTGGTCATCTACCCAGGACCCACCTTGACGGTGCTGCGCTGAGACTGGCAAACGGCAGGCCGGTCATCGGCCTAACCCTACGCTATGACCGCATTGATAACTTCTGGTTCACGGTGTTGCACGAGTTGGCGCATATAGGCCTCCACTTAGGCGATTGCAGCGAAGAAACCGGCTTCATAGATGACCATAGCCTGCGAGGCGTGCAATCTGTTGTTAGCGACACAACAGAACAGGAAGCGGACCGACTGGCGCAGGACGCCCTAATACCCTCTGAAATCTGGGGTAAAGGCGAAATCCTTGCCGAGCCGGCGCCTATGGCTGTGCTGAGCATGGCGTGGGAAGCTCAGGTGCATCCGGCGATTGTCGCCGGTCGCGTTCGTTACGAAACAGGCAACTACAGGCTTCTTTCTCAGTTCGTGGGCACCGGCTCAGTGCGATGGCAGTTTGAGTACAAATCTGGTTAATCATGAGGGAGTGAGAATGGCAGATAGACCCGTGAAGTGCAGCAGTTGCGATGTCCCAGCGCAGTGATCCTTGAAGAGAACATCCCCCAGAAGGTGGTCTGCCGCCGGTGTGGGATGTCGGAGAGTTACAAGGAATTCCAGCGATCGGTTGGTCACCAAGCTTCGGCCTAGGCCTCCAAGGAATTGGGCAAAGCCTTTAGAGATATGGCTAGGGGAAACAAGAACATTAGATACAAGCCGGGAAACATCCGGTCCCTTTATGAGACAGGCTCCGATGATCGCCGCCCACGCGCACAGGGCGATGGAGCACGTGGCCAAGGCCATAACTGCGGCCAACTTAAAGCGCTACTCCCAAATCCACCCGATCAACATCCTGATGGACGAAACGCTGGAGGCAGACCCGGCCTTGATTTCGAACCATCCTTGGACGGCAGCATATACCGGCAGTACCGGGGCGCAGGGAATAGTGCTCGCCCCAAGTGCCGATCACCGGGATAGAGAACTACCGGGAGATGGTCAACCGGGACGTACAGACCATCCTGGACCGCGCCCGGGAGGTCATGCGAGGCGAAGAAAGCGGGTACAACGCGGCGAAATAACCCTGGATTGCCACGACTCCGGGAATCTCTTGGGACAACCCGACCAGGTCCGCCGACCATACCACAAATATCACCGCCTTTGCCCCGTTGCGTCGTTATAGGGATCGAGCCGTCCCGTTTGTCCCTCCGGACCGAGAGACGTCGGTAGGCCCCCCAAAGCCACTGGAATCCCACAGGCCCGCCTTCGCGAAGGACGAGGCTACGATCCTGCCCTGGTGATCCGACTAAGGGCCAGGTCAACATCGTCCGTTCCTTGCCGACGATATCCGAGGGCTCGAGGGCGGTGCTGAGCCGGCCCCCCAAGATGCGCGGCCCCACGCGAACGAAAGCAACCTGCTCCAGCATGGAGCAGGCGGCCTGTCATGCGGCGGGCGCCCACGCGAACGGAAGCCCGGGAGGTTCGTCGGTGACCTGACTTCCATGGGGCAGCTCGGCTGGAAACCAAGCTGGGCCGCGACGGGAACGCTGCGCTCAAACCCGCCGAGCACCGCCCTCACAGAGTCCGCCGCCTGCAAACTCTGCGGCCTTATTACTGCGGCCAAAGGCCCGTTGCCCGCATCGTCCATCCGATTGTATTCATTTCCAGTCGAGTGCATCAATTCCCGGAATAGAAATAGAGCCTAACGACGGCTATCGTCTGGTCCTTGGTGAGATTTCCGCCGAAGTAATCACGCACCGCCGTGATGGCCTCATTCTTGCTGATTGCCCCGTCAAAGTCGTCGTCGTATGGAGTGAGTGAGAGCTGGGCGGCCGCCGCGTTGGGGTTGCCGCTCGCATCTTCCGCCACTCCGGCAGCAATATCCACAGTTACCTTTCCGATTGCGTTCGGGGTCACCTCAAAAGTATAGTCGGCACCGCTTCCGGCGAAGTTGCCGACAGTGCCGTTGCCCACCGCGTCTTTAACGTCATCGATGATAAAGCCGAAAACCGGTTCGCTGAAAGTCGCCTTCAACGGAACCGGCCTGTTGAGCCTGATCTTAGCGCCTGTTGAGGTGATCTCTATGACCACCCTGGGAGGCCGGTTTTCTGCTGATAGGTTCAGCTCTGTTCGTCCTCCGACTTCGAAGGGGATGGACTCCTCGGCGGCTGCGCCGTTTATCTGGAAGCTGACCACGTCCCCGTCTTCACCCTCGGTCCTCAACAGGGAGGCAGTATCATATCCATATAGGCCATTCTTAGTGGTGACGGTCATCACCACAACGCCGTTTATCTCGGCGGAGACCACGGTGCCGTCGGGCGCGGGAACACCGTTGATGGTCCCGGCTGGTGAGACTGGCCGGAAGGCTGATGGCCAACTTCAGGCAAAATAGCCAGCGCAAGGAAACCCGCTACCAGGCAACCGGCTGGGTAGTCTACGACGAATTCGACCAAAAGCCCGCCAAACCCATCATCGACGAAATAGACCGCGTTCTAGCCGAACACTACGGCTTCACCGATGAGGAACTGGACTTCATCGTCAACTACGACATCAAGTACCGGATGGGGCGGGAGGGGTAGTGCCGCCCAGCAAGTGGACTCTCGGATGCCATGATAAATAGGGCTCGCAAACAACTGGCAAGAGAGGTGACAGGCAATGCGGCACGACAGGCAGAAAAATGAGCGCAAATCTCTCAAATTCTGGGTTATTACTTGGGCATTGCTCACTGGTTATCTTTTATTTCACACTTGGCAATGGGATCCAACAACTCCATTTCTCACGACAGAACTCTTGGTACTATGGTTCATCTTTGCCATTGCATTGGGTATATACACCTGTGGTTCCGCGTGGGACCCGGTTGACAAGGCACGTAACCTACAATTATGGCAGGGACAGGGACTTGGATTTGGATTTGGATTCATTCTGTACATTCTGTTTGTTCTTGCTTTCAATGCAGGTGTGTTCGTAGGAGTGCTTTTTGCTCTTGATTCTGCGATGAGTCGTCTTAACCCGAATGCTGGCATAGAATTAGCGACGATTCATCCTTCTATTGGACCGGAAGCTAACCGTTACCTGTTGCTTCTCTTTTTCATCGCCGTAACTATCGCCCAAACATTTTCAGTAAGCAAGCCATTGGCGCGATGGTTCAGCACAAACATGGAAAGCCGCCTAAATCTGGCCAACCGACCAACTCTATCGGAGAAGCCCTGCAAACCCCCGTCCCAAAAGCTTGATAAGGAACATACGGCCACGCCGGAAGCACGGTATTTCAGAACGATGGTACTGCCGGGCGGCAGAGTGGAGGTTGCCAGCCCGGAACTGGAGGCTGGGCGGACGGTGGACGTGGTGGTGAACCCAATCAAATGCCGCATGGGGCGGGAGGGGTAGCATAAAATGGAACTGTACCAGTTGGACTACATCCTGCACGAACCCAGCGAAGACCAGGGGTGGTTCTATATGGCCGAGATACCGGCTCTGCCCGGCTGCCGGGCTTGGGCGGAGACCGCCTCCGAGACCCTGACTGAGCTGTCGGCGGTGGCCGAGCAGTTCATCCTATCCTACAAAGACCGGGGCAAACCCCTGCCCGCCGGGATAACCCCGTCCCTAACCGGAAAGGGCAGAATCTCCGTGGCTGTATGACCTACCGGGAACTGACGAGGAAGCTCCGCAGGTTGGGATGCGCCTTCGACCGCCAAGCCGGCGGCTCCCACGAAATCTGGGTCAACCCGGCCAACGACCAGGAAACCACTATCCCAAGACACGCCAACCGCGACTTGCCCACCGGAACCGTTCACGGAATCCGAAGAGACTTGGGAATCACCAGACAGGAATTTGACCGGGCCTAGAAATCTGGCCGGAAAGCCTTGTTCGGGGAGATGTATTTCGGCAGTGAGGCCGACGCAAGGAAGGCAGGGTCAAGATCTGACCGAGCCGCGCAGGCACGGAATCAATGGCGGAACTGATGGTTACGGTACTGAGGGCGCTGCCGACGCTGGAATCGCCGGCGGTGCCGACAGGCAGGTCGGCCTTGGCAGCCACCAAGGTCAGGTTGGCCACCGTGGCCGCCAGGTACAACTGGAACCCGGTTTTGACGCGCCCGAAGTAGCGGGCCTGACGGATTCCAAGTTGGACCAGCCGCGCCAGCCGGTGCTCCACGACCACCCGGCGGTGCCGGTACCCGGCGAAGGCCTCACTCTGCTGCAGGGCGCGGGCCTGCTGCAATAAAGCCTCCTGCGGGTGCTGTTGCACCGTTCGTCCCAGCCCCGATGATCCGGCGACGCATTGGGACCGCAGCGGGCACACCCCGCAGACCGCTCCGTCAAACCGGAAGCCTTTCAGCCGGTGAGTTCGCCCGGTGGGGCCGGTGCGAGTCCCGAATGATACGATCCTCCGGGTAACCTGCCCCGCCGGACAGGTGCAGGAACCCGATTCCAGGTCAATCCGAAAGTCTTCCTTCGGAAAGTGAGACCGGTTGGGGCGGCCCGGCACTCGGGCAATCAGGGTGCGTCCCGCATCGGCGAAGGCCTGTCTGGTATGGCCGTCGCCATAAGCGGCATCGCCCCATGGCCTCCTCCACCGGCACTCCGGTGTTGGCTTCGCTTTGCTCCACCAGTTCCAGCGCCCCCGGGTTGTCCGGAGCGTTGCCGGGCAGTACCTCCACGGCGGTAATCAGCTGGGAGTCGGTGTCCACCACAATCGCCGCCTTGTGTCCGTCGAAGCGTCTACTGCTGCTCTTGCGGCCATGGCGCATCTCCGGGTCATGTGCCGACATCATCCGGTCCCGGCTCACTCCGTCCTTGAGGCCGACGCCACCCTCCGTCCGCTCCACGTCCTGGAGCAGTAACTGCCCCAGCAGTTCCGCCGCCGCCACTATCTGCTGCCGCTCGGCGCTGTCCTTCGCCAATTCCTCTTGCGTCTGCCAGGCACACTCCAACAACCGGTCCGCGTCGGCTACTATCAAGGACAGCAGCACCGTCCGCGCCCGTTTGTCGCTCCAGTCAATGGTCGCTTCTCCCTTCACGCTGGAACTCAGGTACCGTTCATATCCCCGGGCCTTGGCCTATTCTCTGACGGTGGTCCTCTCCACGGTCGCCAAAGCCCGCGCCAGTTTGACGATCCCGTCCGCCAACAGATTGTGGGTATCCTTCACCGCGCCACGCCCCAGGATGTTGGTCGTGTCCAGCGCCACCTTCATGCCGCGCCTTTTCAGATCTCGGCGAACCAGATGCAATGGCCGATGCCTTTGGCGATGATAACCTGCGCCGAATCGGTAACAGAGCGCGTTATCGCAATCCAGATATCTGCCGCAAGCCTTCCGAAGACGTTAAAAAGCTGGCGCCAAGATTTCAGAAGGTTGAAGGCGCTCGAAGCATGGCAGCGCATCTGACGCAAGAAGGCAATAGGTCGCACAGCTTCGCTGTCTTCCTGAGCGGCGTTGGCGGTCTGGGTGCTGACGCCGTGTGAAACGCTGGGTTGCCGCTGCGAGATGGCCCGACGTTGAGCCGTTGACACTAGCATAGTCTCTCAGGGCGGGGATGACTTCTTTTGCGAAGAGTTCCAGAGAACGCATAGTGCCTTGGTGAGAGAGGGGGGCCGACTGCGCCGTCCAGCGGCACGGCGCCGATGCCAGTTACTTCTTGATGCTACTACTTAACCTCAGGCGTGGGGCGGGCGCATGGTGTGCCAGGGGGTATGCTGCTCGTAGGCGTGGGCTACTCTTAACACCGTTGCCTCGTCGAACGGGCGTCCTCCGATTTGCAGGCCGATGGGCAGCCCCTCAGAGTTGAAGCCGCAGGGGATGGAAATCGCCGGAGCGCCGGCCAGATTAAAGGGACGGGTCATTACCGGCGGCATTGATTGAGCCATTTCCTTGGAGGTGAGGACCGGGTCGTCACCCACCGGGGGGGCGCAGCTTTTGGACGTGGGCAGAATCAGAACGTCATAGTCCGAAAGCGCCCCCAGCACCTCTCGCCGCACCAACTCCCGGAGCTTCTGCGCTTTATAATGGGCTTGGGCCGGCATGATGCTGCCGGTGAGCAGGCCTATCTTGTTGGCTTGGCCGAACTCGTGGAGCCGGTCGCGTATCCAGTCCCGGAACGTCATCGCCGCGTCCACGTTAATCAGCGACGCCGCCAGGGTCCCGCCGTGTACCGTTAGCGGCAAGGAAACATCCTCTACCGTCGCCCCCAGTTCTTGAAGCACCGCCCCGGCGGCTTCCACTCCGTCGCGGACCTCGGGGTCCACGATGTCGCTGTCTATCAAGTCCCGGATCGCTCCCACTCTAACCCCGGCAAGCCCGCCGCCCAAGGAATCGCGGTAGTCCGGGACCGGCACGTCCCAGGTATACGGGTCCTTCGGGTCGTGCCCGGCGATGGCGCCCAGGGTTATGGCGGCGTCTTCCACCGTCCGGGAGATGGGACCCACCTGGTCCATGGACCAGGACCCGGGAGAGACACCGAAGCGGCTGACCCGGCCCCAACTGGGCCGCAGACCGACGATGCCGCACCAAGCCGCCGGCCGGCGGATGGAGCCGCCGGTGTCCTCACCCAAGGACGTGGAGCACAGGAAGGCGGCGGTGGCCGAACCGGAGCCGCCGCTGGAACCTCCGGTGAACCGGTCTAGGTCCCACGGGTTGCGGTTGAGGCCGTATCGCTGTGACGCCGCCAAGGCGAACTCGGTGAGGTTGGTCTTGCCCAGCACGACGGCGCCGGCCCGTTTCAAATTCGCCACGGCCGTTGCGTCTTCCTCAGGGAAGAAGTCGGCCATGAGCCGGGACCCGGCTGTGGTCCTGATGCCCTTGGTCCAAATCTGGTCCTTGAGGGCTACGGGGATGCCGTGCATCGGGCCGAGATATTCGCCGCCGGCGATGGCACGCTCCGCCTCGTGGGCGGCCGTCATGGCCTCCTTTCGGGAGACGGTCAGGTACGAGTTGAACTTGAAGTTCAGGGAGTCAATACGGTCGAGGTACGCCGAGGCGGCCTCGACCGGCGAAACCTCCCGGGCGCGAATTAGCTCCGCGAGTTCCGCCGTAGTCAGAGACGGAATGTCCTGTTGGTACATGAGAACCTCCTCTGGGTAGGGGGCCTCGGCTGGCGCCGAGACCGTCGTCCACGGCAATGTCAGCGTTCGAGCCACACATGCCTCAGGGTCGTGCCGAGGTCGTACAGGTCGGCCCAGAGCGGGCCGCGCACACTTTCGCTTCGGGCGTAGAGCGGCGCCGGCAACGGGATGTAGTATACCTGCTCCACCAGTTCCTGATGGAGACTGATGATACTGTTCAGATGGTTTGGCCGCGCCAAGGGCGGTTCCAGGCGGGTCCGGCTGTAGTTGTACTCTCCTCCTGCGCCGAAGTGCTCTATGAAAAAGCGGTCGATGTCCTGCCCAAAGCGTATGACGGGCGCCAGCTTGATGCCCCATTCAGCGGGGGCGTTGAAATCACTCTCCACCACCTCCGCGTATATGCCCACGTCGGCCAGCATCTCGCTAATTGAAGCGGCCAGGTCCCTCCAGGTCTGCGGAGGGTTGGGCGGAACTTGAATTGAGGTGGCGAACCCGTCGGGATAGCCGGCCTCCGCCAAGAGCTGCCTGGCCATTTCCGGGTCGTAACGGTTCCACTCAACGAGCTCGCGCGGTCCATCGAGACGGGCGCGCCACGCCGGAAAGAGGGCTTCGGGGACCGGACCCTGGGGCTCGCCCGCCCCGAGGGAGTCCAAGGCGTTCCGGTCGATAACGCGGTTGACCGCGAGCCTGACTCTGGGGTCGGAGAAAGGCAGGTCCCGGGTATCGAACCACAGCGCGAACACGACCGGGTAAGTCCCGAACGCGGCGTTTCGGGAAACTCTCGCGTGTTCTTGATTCGACAAGGGCGGGAAGTGGCCGGAACTTGTGCGTGAGTATGGATATCCCAGGAAATGGAACTCCCCTGCTTGGAACGCCGCGGTACGCGTCGTCCCTCCCGGCGCTACGTGGAGGGACACAGTATCCAGAAACGGAAGCCCGTCCTCGTAGTAATAGGGGTTGCGCCCCACGGTCGAGACTCCATTTCTATTGTGTTCGGCAGGAACGAAGGGACCGGACCCTACCAGGTCCGTGAACCGTCCGATGGGAGCGTCTAACAGGCCCCGCGGAACGACGATTGCTCTCCAGGACGACGCCATGGTGTTCGCGAAGCCTATGTTTGGCTCCTCGAATTCGATACGTAAAGTGTAGTCGTCGATCACGGAAACGCCGGCGAAGTCCACCAGCGAAAATGCCTCTATCGAATATTCGGCATCCCGAGCGGTTACCCGTCTACCGTCGTGGAAGCTCGCGTCCTGCCGTAACCCCAGGGTCCACTCTCTGCCATAGGGCCCGACCTCCCACCGCTCCACGAGGTCGCCCACGACCTCCCAAGGGCTCTCAGGACTGGTCCTCCATAGGCGGCTGAAGACAAGGCTGTAGATCTGAGACGCGCCGGCCGAAAAATTGTCCCGGGGCGAATAGCCGTCCGCGAATGGCTCATCGGCCAGCGCCAGCGCTAGCTCGCCGCCGTAACGTGCGTCGCGCAGGGGCGGGGTGGGCGTCGGGGCCCGTTCCAGTTCGGTCAACGACAGGCCGTAGCTTCCGGTGGCGCCACCGTAACCTGTGACCTCGACGAGATATTCGTCACTCTCTGGCGCTGTCCAGTACATCCGGGACGCCGCGCCATCGCCGGAGTCATCGTTCTCTAACCGGAGTCCGCCCGGGCCCGTCAGCACCAGCACTGTGTCGGAGATGGAGCCGAGGTGGGTCTCGATTATGTACTCGCGGCCCCGCTGGGCCCTGAACGCGAAATAACCGCGGTCTTCGTCGTCTCTGATCCGCCCGTCCACAGTCTCGCCCGGCTCAATCGCGATGATCGCAAACGCCCGCTCCGTGGGCGCGGGCGGGGTGGCCGTAGGCGTGGGCGCGGGGATCGCTGTAGGCGTCGGCCCAGGTCGCGGCCGCCCCGACTCGAAGAGCGAGAGCTGGTATGTCCCTGGCGTACCGTCGAAACCGGAAACTTCGATGTAGTAGGTGTCCGACGAGGGGGCTACCCACTCCAGCCGGGACGCCGCATCCTCTCCGGAATCATCGTCCTCATCCAGGTAGCCGCCGTCCGGTCCGTAGAGCACCAGGACCGTATCGCCGTTGGAGCCCAGGTGAGTCTCGATCCGGTACTCGCGGCCTCGCTCCGCGCTGAAGAAGAAAAAGTCCCGGTCGCCGTCGCGTTCGATGTCGCCATCCAGGAATTCGCCGTCCCGGATGCGGGTGGCGTCGAAGCGGTCGTCCCCGTGGTCGTCGCCGCTGTAGGGAGCGGCGGTGGGCTGCGGTTGGGCTGCGGCCGTGGCAGCGGGCCGCGCGGCCGGGCGTCCCAACTCGAAGAGGGAGAGCTGGTATGTCCCGGGCGTACCGTCGAAACCGGAAACTTCGATGTAGTAGGTGTCCGACGAGGGGGCCACCCATTCCAGCCGGGATGCCGCATCCTCCCCGGAATCATCGTCCTCATCCAGGTAGCCGCCATCGGGTCCGTAGAGGAAAAGGACGGTGTCGTTGTTGGATCCCAGGTGGGTCTCGATGCGGTACTCGCGGCCTCGTTCCGCGCTGAAGAAGAAGAAGTCCCGGTCGCCGTCGCGTTCGATGTCGCCGTACAGGAATTCGCCGTCCCGGATGCGGGTCGCGCCCAAGTGGTCGTCCCCGTGGTCGTCGCTGAACCGCGCCGGTCCGGGCGTCCGAGTGGGCTCTTCCTCACTGCCCCGCCTAGGAGTGGAACCATCTCCCTCAAGCCGGTAAGCGAGGGCACCGTTCCGGTTTAAGCCCAACTGGTCCTCGTCGACGGGCGATTCGGCGATTACCATCTCGCCGTCCGCCTCCGTCCTGGGGTCGTCGACCAGCTTCTCCAGGTCGTCCTCGATGTCCCCCTCGGCGTCGGCTGCGGCGTCATCGTTCCGGAATAGGAATGCGAACACCGCAACGAGGTCCCTGGCCTCAACGCGCACGGCGCTCCCTTGCCTGCGGCAGGCGCGATAGCTGCAGTCCTCGGCGACGCTGTACACCAGAGCATCCTCCAGCGCATCCACGATCGCTTCGGCCTCGTCGTCCCGGTCCATCGACCGCGTTCCGTCGATGAATACCTCGATCGAGTCTTCAACGCGCTCCTCTTCGCCGATGACGATCACGTCCTCGCCAACGAAGGCCAGGGCGACGCCGCCGCGCCGCTCGCTCCAGATGGTAACGTCCCGGTGGACGCTGTCCCGGAGGCCGTCGTCGTCCAATGCGTCTTCCACGTCCTCCGCCACGAACCGTCCCCGCAGGATGATGAGGGCGTCGCCGCTGTTGGGGTCCGACAGGACCAGCGAGTTGGCGTCATCGAGGTCGATCTCCCAGTCATCGAGCCGCCCTTCGCCGATGAGGCTGGCGAGTTGTTGCTCAAGGTTGTCCAACCGTTCGTCGCGGAGTTGTTCCAAGTCGGCGAAGGTGAAGGAGGCGGCGTTCTGGGGCAGCAATCGCAGGAGCGATCCGGGAGACGTAGTCTCCCCGCTGCCGCCGCAAGCCAGGACGAGGGCAATGGCCAAGGCCGCCGTGACCACGAGCAAGGGCTTCACCGCAAACAACCTGTTCATGCCGACCACTCCCAATGGTATCGATCCGGGGTCCGGGTTCCGGGTCCCGGGTTCCTAGGGAAAGACGCCGCTCCAATCGTCTTCGTCCACCGACACGGTGACGATGACGAACTCGCCGTCCGTTTTGACCTCCTCGATGTCCACGTCCCGAGACAACTCGTCGTCGAGGTAGTCTTCCAGGTCCTCCAGCTCCGATTCGGCGGTCCGTTCGTTGCGGAAGAGGTAAGCAAAGGTAGTCTCCACAAGGTAACTCTCGCTGCCTTCCGACACGGAGGCGCCCACCGCCTCGCAGCCGCGCACGCCAGCGCCCTGGCATCCCTCCAGCGCGAAGACAAGCCAGCCCTGACCAACCCGCTCCAGCACCCGCCGGAGGTCGTTGTCATCGTCTTGCAACAACGACCCGGAGCTGCGGCTGAGCGCCTTCAACACGTCCTCGACGGCATCGGTGCTTCCAATAACCACCTCGCCGCGGCCATCGAGAAGGGCCGCGGCCTCCACCCAGAGGTCTCCGTCGTCCCAGATCTCGTACCCCTGATAGTCGTCGTCATCGTAACGGGCGTCGTCCAACTCGTCCCTGATCTGCTCGAAATCCAAATCGCCGCCGAAGACCAACACAGTCCCGTCATCCCCCTGCGCCTGAACAAGAGTTTTGAGGTCGTCAAGGGAGACCCCGATATCGTCCAGACGATCCTCCCATTCGTCCTCGAAATCGTCCGCGGAGTCGTCGGGGGCGTCTCCGGTCAGGAGCCGCCCCACGTCCACCACCTGCACCCAAGAAGCGTCGTCGGGAACGAGGCCAAGTGGGCCGCCCGGCAGCGAGCCGCCGCGCATGATCAGGACCACCACCACAACCACGGCGACGGCGGCGACCAGGAGCACGCCGCCACCCCCTCCCCAGAGCAGCATCTTTCTTCTTCCGGCCGCAGTGGGCCCGCCATCTCCTTCGTCAAGGCTCGTGCTTTCCCCTTCTTCTCCGTTGGTCACGGCGCTTTCCGCATCCTTTTCGCCTGGGACAGCGCCTTCTCCATCTTCTCCGTCGGTCACGCTGCTTTCCTGGCCTTCTCCGTCGATCACGCTGCTTTCCTGGTCTTCTCCGTTGGCCGCAACTTTCTCCATTGCGTTAAACTCCGTCATCATTCGGCGGCATGTCTTCCGCGGGCGTCGCGTCCTCAGGGCCTTCGCCGGGGTCTTCGGCCGTTTCTGCGGCACCTGCGGCAGGAGGCTCGTCGGCTGCGCTCCTTTCTTCGAGCGCCGCCGCATCGATGCGGCGGCGCGGTTTCCCTGATGCCAGCAACCCTCCTGCCAAGCCCCCCAGAAGACCCAGAAGGAGGCTGGAGGCGGCGAACCGGACGTACAGCAGGCCGTTCTCAAACTGATCGGCCCCGCCGAGCCATGACCCCAGCCCCGCATCCACCGGGCGGATGTTCGAATTAGCCACGATGTTCACACCCGTGACCTGCCATAAGGCGGCGTCGGGGGCATCGCCAAGCAGGCCCCAAGCGGCCACGGTGAGGGCCGCCCCCAGCAGAAGGCCCATGAGCCCACCGGACGCGGCGCGGGCCCGGGGCGGTCTTCCCCGGCCGGCGAGCGCCCCGGCGATGAGCGCCCCGGCGAGCACGGCGCCCACCCGGGTGCCGGGCACGAGCACTGCCGGGAACGACAGCGCCACCGTGAGCAGGAACCCAACGGCCAGTACGGCCACCGGTCCCAGGAGCGGCCGCCAACGCCATCTCCCCGCTCCTCCGAGCCGGAGCCCGAGCCTGGCGGCGGTCACGGCCTTCATCACCGCTCCTTCCCCGCCTTCTCCACACGGATGTAGTCGACCGTGAAGTCCGCCCGTCCTCCGCCGAACTCCTCGCCGGTGACGGTCCAGCGCCGGCCCCGCTCCACCTCCAGGTCATCTTCCAGGCCCTCTTGGGCCGTCCCGGCGACCTCGTACCCGGCGGGGAGGACCACTGTGAAATGCAAACTCTCCCAGAGGGGGCGCCACGACCCCGCGAGGGTAGCCTCCGGGAACAGGAACTCCAGCCGTTCCCTGGCGATGAGGGGGAAGCTCATGGAAACCTCTCCCCGACGCCTCCTGACGCGGATGTCGTCCGGGTCTTCGTAGGGAACGTAGTACTGCTCAAGGAGCACGTGTATATCCCGCTGCGCCGCCACGACCGCCAGGAGATCGTCGTCCGGGGCGATTTCGGCCGCGTAGGTCACGGTGACGGTCCCCTCGTAGGGCCGCTCCAGGTCGACGTGGATGCCGGTCACATACTCGGACGACTGTTCGACTGTCCGGCCCTGGTCGGGAAGAAACGCCACCGCCCCCAAAGCGGCGGTCACCACCGCTATGGCGAAAAAGGATGTCCAGACCTTCCAGTTCATCCGCGTTTATACCCCGCGGTCCAACACGATCACGAAGGGGTAGGTCTTGGTGATCGTGCCGCCCGCACCGTCCCCGTACTCCAGTTCCAACTCAATGTTCAGGATGCGCCGGCCGCCGGGTGAAACATCTCTGGCAATGTTGTCCGGCACCGTGATCACGAGGTCAGCGGTATCCCGTTCGCCGGGGTCGAGCTCCGGGCTGTTGTCCAAGCGCGGACGTTCGATTTCGAGCCCGGCGTCCTCGAGCACCCTGATTCTCACGTCCCTGGCCCGGGGTTCGCCTGTTCCGAAAACCCACAACGTCGATTCCTCGGCCGAGACGTTGCCAAGCACCAGTTCCACTTCGATCTCGTCGCCGTCGCCGAGGTCATGTAATATCACTTGACGCGGGAATATCAGCCCCACGGAGTACTTGAGCGTAAGCGACCGGTCATACTCGACGACGCCGGGCCTCGTCTCAGCCAGGAACTTCATTTTGGCCAGGCCGAGGTAGGCATCGACATCGTCGAACTCGGACCAGGTCGGATCGGCGTGGACCCACTCTCCATCCAGGTAGACCTCGGTAAAGGCATGGCCTTTCTTAGACTCGCCGGGATTTCGGAAAAAGAAAACGACCTCCCGGACGGGGATGTTCAGGGAGCGGGCCATCGACGCGAACAGGGCGGCCATGTCGGTGCAGTCGCCCAGGCCGGCATCCAGGATGTCCAGGTCGCTGGGATGGTCGTTGTTTGACCCCCAGGTTGTTAGATCGTAGGTGGCGAGGTTGTCCCTCAGGTTGAGGGCCAAAACCTCCGCCGCTGACTTGGGATCGCTCAGGTCGGTGGCGGGGTCCGCCAGGGCCAAAAGTTCCGCCATCGCGTCCAGTATGCGGGGGTGCCGCGGATGGAGTTTGGTGGATCCGGAGAGTTTCCACTTTAACAGGTTGCGTTCGCCGAAAATCTTCGTGGCCGTGGCAAAGTTCGGGAACCTGTTGGGGGGATTGAAGACTACGAAGAACTCCTCCTCGTATGTGTCGTAAAGCAGCCCGCTCTCCTCCCCGATGGTCCCCACAAAGATATAGCGGCCGGCGAGCCCAGGGTGTTCCAGCCGGTGGGGAATGGTCCTGCCGTCTGAGACCTCCCAGTCGGTCGCGGCCGCGCCGCTCGAGTGGTAGACCGAGGCGTAAGAGGTGATTTCCTCTCGGGGGCGCCCGTCCAACTCGATGTCCGCGCGGACGTCATCGTCCCGCAGGTAGACGTTCGAACCCCGGTAGCCAGCCTCAGTCCGGTCGAAGCTGATACCGTCGATGTAGTATCCCTTGTCGACGACGTCGTCCTCGAAGTCGATGTCCACGGGACCGGCAGCTACCGTCCTGTCCCGGTCTGAGCCCAGGGACTGGTACGTCAACTTGATAGATTCGATCACAGCCGCCCTCTTGCCCGGAAGCAACGCCGTTGGCCGGCCGCGCAGATGGACAGTCTTATTTTCGCCGACCGGAATCTGGTCCCAGTGGTAGACGAGGCTGCCGCCGCGGCTGGACTTCAAGCCCTCGGTTGTATGCTGTTCGACCTCGAATAGCCCCGTCGTTTCAATTTCGAGGGAGGCGTTGACGCCGGCGACGTTGATCACCTTCCCGCCCATCCGTTCGTAGACCCGGCTGAGCGCCTCTTCGTCCGGGGCATAAAGGTACTCGCCCCCCGTCACTTCGGCGATGTGCCGCAGGGTGGGCTCGTCGAAATCGTCTCCGGTGGTCCCGATTCCCACGGTGAACACCGGAATCCCGGCCTCCCGGGCCGCGTCGGCGGCGCGACGGGGGTCTCGGCCTTCGTTAGACGCGCCGTCGGAGAGCAGGACAATGGCCTTTACGCTGTCGGCCGCCCCCGCCTCCAAGACCTCAATGGCGCGGTACAGTCCCTCCCCGATGGCCGTGCCGTCGGCGGGCTGAAGGCGCCTCAACGCCCCCAGGCTCAGGTCCCGGTCTTCGGTAAGGGGGACGTCCAGGCTGACGAGGTCGTTGAAGGACACCAGGGCGGTGGAGTCACCCGCCTGGATCTGCTTCAAGAAGGTCCGGGCCGCCGCCTTGGCGGCCTCGATCCGGGTGGGCTGGTAGTCGCTGTGCTCCATGCTGCCGGAACGGTCCAGGACCAGGACCGCTTCCAACGGCCGGCGGGGCAGACCTTCGCGGACTTCCAAAGGCAGATCGCCCGCCCGGCCGCCCGTGCCGGACACGGTTATCGCGACCGTCAGTTCGTCGAATATAGACGACACTGATTCAGGGCTGACCTCATGCTCCACCGCCAGACGGGGAGCACCGTCTTGGGCGCCGGCCTTCATCGGACCGGACATCATCAGGAACACGAGGATGGAAGCCAGGATGAGCCGCATCAGGCCCCTGCCGCGGGGAAGCCGTACCGCCTGCGTCCGGTCACGCCCCTCGCTCCTGCTACTCACGGACCGACCCACCAAAAACGGCCGGCTCCGGGGTGGAGAAAAGACTACTCATGAAGGGTCAGCGTGGCCGAAAGACGGATTTCGGCGTCCGTCACGAAAACGGCCAGCATAAACGCGCTGAGCTGATCGACCAACGGCTTCACTTCCCGTCTGTACTCTCTGGCCGTTTCATCATCGAGAGCGTCTTCCACCATCTCCAAAACCCCCGCTATGTCCGCGTAAAGAAGGTAGTGGAGGGGTCCGGGGACCGCCTCGACCAACTCTCTGAACTCGGCCTTCGATCCCAGCGTGTCTGTTTCGCCCGACACGGCCTCGTAGAAGGCCTCAGTTCGTATACTCGCTCTCGACCACCAGGTGGCCGGTCGGGTCCGCACTGCCGCTGTGGGTATAGGCGACGGTCGAGCCAGACTCGCCGTTGGAGTAGCTGACGGTTGTTACGGTCCCTTGGCCGGACGTGTAGGACGACGTACCGCCGCCCCTCGCATCCGTCAGACCGGGAAACGAGACGGCGACGCCGCCCGCAGTGGCGCTCCCGCTGCGCCAGATGGTCAATTCCAGCGTGATGGGTTCGCCGACTTTGGCGTCGTCGGAAAGGCCCGACTTGAAGTTGAGAAACAGTGGGCCGTCGGCCTGAGGCCCTTCGACGGGGGAGGCGGGCTCGACTGACGCCGAGACCGGCTGAGACGCCATCCACTGCCAAGCCAGGACGGCAATCACGGTGGCCGTAATCACCGCCGGGACCGCGTATCCCACCTTGAACCGCCGGTGGTCAAACGATGTCGTCATGGGTAAGACCTGACCGTCGCTTTCCTCTGGGTCCTCATTACTTCCCAAATGTAGCACAGCGGACGCTGCCGGCCGTCCGGCTTGCGGGCGGCGGGTAGTAGTGCCAGAATAGCCCCTGGCCGCCCGAATGTCTGTGAGTTTTCAAAAGCTCACAATTCGCCTTGCATATGTGCGGGAATACATGGACGTAGGCCCCGAAATACGGCGGACCAGGGCCAGGCAGCTGGGCATGTTGATGCAGGCCTACCGGCGCGACTACGCAGTAGAGGGGCAGACCGGGAGGCTTTCCCAAGAAGGTCTGCTGCGGCTCATGGGGCAGGCGGACCCGAGGTACCGGGACCGGTATGACCGCTCGACGGTGGCCCGCTGGGAATCGGGAGAGATCCGTCCCACCAGGGAGCGCATTGAGGTGTTCGGCCGCGCCCTAAACCTGTCATCGATCGAAGTGGAGGGGCTGATATCACTGGCCGGGCCGGACCTCCAAAACGGCGTATTGCAGACCAACGGACCGGAAGGTTTCGAAGGGGCAGGCGAGGGCGACGGTGCGCCCTGGCAGGCGGCCGCTGCCGATAACAACGTTATTCCGTCCTACGCCGGCGAGGTGATGCGGTTCTCCCTGTTCCGGTTCCTGCTGCCCGGATCGTGCATCGCCGGAGCCGGTTACCTCCTCGTGTTGCAGGGCTGGGACTCTGCCTGGGTCCTCATGCTATACGTTGGCGCGGCCATCGGCCTGGTGTTGGCGCAGGGATTCCTCATTCTGCGCCGGTCCCGCGAACTCCGGGAACTGTTCATCCTCTCGGTGTTCTTCCTGCACAGCCAGTCTTTACTGCAAGCGCCGCTAACCCGCATGGAAAACTACGGGTTCTACGCCATTGGAGACTTTGGCGGCACCCCGATACCCTATCTGCTGGCCCTGATTGTGAACCTATTCCTGGCGCTGGCCGCTGGGCTGATGTTCGACTTTTTCTGGAGATGGCAGTATTTCGGCGATCGCCCGGAGCGGAAGGCCTACCGGCGAGCCGCTTGGGTGGTGCTGCCTCCCACAGCCTTTGTCTACGCCTGCGTCCTGGTATTCGCGGGTGTCGGCGCCTGGATATTCGCGCTGCTGGTGTTAGCTGTGCTGGCGGGGGTCTTCATGACGCTGCTGGCGCTGCGGGACAAGGAAGTCCGCCTCAGCGAATGGGACCGGAAGTTCCTGCTCTGGACGGCGATTGCGGTGACCGTCGTCCTGGCGGCTCTGGCCGGGGGGGCGATATTGTCCTTCTACCTGCAGCCGACCCTGCTCATCTTGCCGGACCACAATCTCTTCATTTCCTGGGAGGTGGATTTCGAAGCCTTGGGGTATCCCATGGCCGAGGTAAGAGATCGATTCCGCCTGGCCGGTAGCTTGTCTTCGCTGGCCACTCTGGCCTTCATGGTCGTAGTAGTCGGGGGACACTTGATCATGACCATCTACCGAGTGAATACCGGAGGCTCGGCCGTTCCCGCCGCCGATGCGTCCAAGTCACAACTCCCCCCGACCCTTGTCGGCTATGACCAGCGGAATCGCTCCCAATTGGTACCGCAAATTTGGCGCAGGATATGGACTTAGACCCGGAGGTACGGCGCGCGAGGGCCAGGCAGGTGGGCATGCTGATGCAGACCTACCGGCGCGCCCATGACGTGAAGGGCAGGAGGCTCTCCCAGGAAGGTCTGCTGCGGCTCATGGGTGAGGCGGACCCGAGGTATCTGGAAAGGTACGACCGCTCGACCGTGGCCCGCTGGGAATCGGGTGAGATCCGGCCCACTAGGGAACGGATCGAGGTTTTCGGAGAAGCCCTCCACCTGTCACCCATCGAAGTGGAGGGGCTGATATCGCTGGCCGGGCTGGATCTCGAGAACGGCAACGGCCAGGACATTGGCCCGCGGGGCTCGGAAGAAAAAGCTCAAGCGGGCGATGCACTGCTAGGGGACGCGCCTCCCCCCGATCCGGTCGGCGCTGCGGGCGGTGACGCCGCCTCCTACGCCGGTGAGGCGATTCGGTTTTCTTTGTCCCGGTTCCTGCTGCCCGGATCGTGCGTCGCGGGAGCCGGTTACGCCCTGGCGTCGTTGGGTTGGGGCACCACCTGGATGCTCATGCTGTACGTCAGTGTGGCCATCGGCCTGGTGCTGGTGCAGGGATTCCTCAGGCTGCGACGGTCCAACGAGCTTCGGGAGCTATTCTTCCTCTCGGTGTTCTTCCTGCTCTGCACTCCCATGGTGCAAGCCCCGCTGACCCGCATGGACAACTACGGCTTCTACGCCATTGGAGACTTTGCCGGCACCCCGATGCCCTACCTGCTGGCGCTGATCGTGAACCTGCTCCTGGCGCTGGTTGCTGGACTGATGTTCGACTTTCTCTGGAAATGGCAGTATTTCGGGGGGCGCTCAGAGCGGAAGGCCTACCGGCGGGCCGCCTGGGTTGTGCTGCCGCCGCTGGCCTTCGTTTACATCAACTTACTGGTATTCTCCAACGTCGGGGCCTGGATATACCTGAGTGCCGTGTTCTCCGTCCTGGCGGGAGTCTTCATCACCCTGGCCGCGCTGCGCGATGAGGATGTGAGCCTCCCCGACTGGAACCGGAAGCTCCTGCTGGGTGGCGCGGTGGCTGCGACAATCGTGCTGGTGGCGTTCAACGGGGCCGCGATACTGGCGGTCTACCTGCAGCCGGGCCTGCTTGCCCTGCCGGATCACAGTCTGCTGCGTTCCTGGGACATCGACTTCGGCGCCTTGGGATATCCTCCGGAGGAACTGGCGCAACGGCTCGGCCTGGGATTCGCCTGGGCCTCGCTGTCCACCCTAGCCTACATGGTCATCTTGGTCGGGGGACACCTCATTGTGACCATCTACCGGCTGGGCGATGGAGGTTCGGCCGCCTCCGAGGCATCCGTGGCGCCGTCGGCGGGCGTGCCCTCCCCACGACGACGGCCGCCACGGGGACCGTCGCGGCTGGAGCGGAGAGCGTGGGCTTACGGCGGCCTGGGTCAGGAGGCGATGCGGATTATTTCGTACATGTGGCGGTAGAGGCGGGCCGCCTGACCCAGAATGGTCAGTATTCCGCCGCTGCTGGGCTCCACGTGGTCGAAAGCCCGCAACTCGGTGTAGCGGACATTGTCCCGGTCCCGCACCGCCTCCAGCAGGCGGCGGGATTCAGCGGCCGGCACCAGTCGGTCGTCGCGGTCGTGCATCACCAGCAGCCTGGCCCTGACGTCAGCGATGTGGGTAGAGGGTGAGATTCTGGCCAAGTCTTCCCGGAAACCGACTGGGAGACCGGCGTAAAGCTCCGCAGCCTCTTGCGGTTCCACCCCGTCCAGCAGTCGCGTGATCGTCCGTCCCGCCGGAGATAGCGCCTCTAACTCCTCCGGGATAGCCGGGTTCCCGTCCAGGTAGTGGCGCGTTAAAAGATCGGCGTCCCGTGGGTTCTCAAGAGTTTCAATCAGTTCGTTGGTCAGCACGCGGGTGGTCAACTGGTCTGGCTCCCACTCGGTGCTCTCGCGATCGTAGACTACCGTTCGGGACGCTGTCTGGAGCAGTAGCGTTTCCGCGTCGTAGTAGGGACCGAGGGCGTTGACGAAGTAGACCCGGTCTCTAATTCCGGCGTCTGCGGCGGCCACCAGGGCGAAGGAAGCCCCGACGCAGAATCCGCCCAGGCCGACGCGCTCCCGGTCCACATAGTCCTGCTCCTCCAGGTACAGGAAGGCTGATACCAAATTGGCGACTTGATCAGGTTCTATCTGGTAGCCCAATCCCATGGCGGGAGACCAATCGTACATCACGACGAAGCCAGCCCGGGCCAGGGCATTGCCCAGGTTGACCACTTCGGGGCCGTCGAACCCTTGGTCGTAGACTCCCAAGGACAGCAGCGCCGCCGCACGGGGCTTGCCGTCAGGGATGCGGTAGATCTGGGCGATGGAGGTTCCTTCGGGAGACGGGTAGCGCACTGCATAGCGCAACGGCTCATCGGTGAACCAAGACTGGGGCTTGACGGGCGTATCCAGCACCTGCGTGAGAAACAGCGCAGTGTGGAAGCCGGCCCGACCCTGTGGAGTGAGTGCTATGAACAGCGTCAGCAGCGCCCCCACAATCACCAGGAATTGAAACAGCCGGGACGCTCCCTTGCGTAGTATCCGCTTCAGACCAACTCCATAGAAAGCTGAGAGTTCCCTATAGGGGTTTGCCGGACTGCGCCGGAATCACCGTAGTCGGTGATCCCCACCCCGATAAACCTGAATCCACCGAAGGAGGGCGTCGGGTCAGCGTCCTGAAGCGGTAAGAAGGTGCTCCCGTGCTTCTGGGATAATGGTTTTGAAACAGAAAACCGACCCCAGAAAAGGAGCACCCAATAGATGCTATCACGCCACCACCCCGACCGCATCCGCATCGCCTTCGACGATCACCGCCTGATGGCCAATGCCGGACTGATCCTTCCCGCCACCCTGGCCCGGCGTTTGGGCCTACCATTTTCTATTTGAGACCTGAGGAGTATCGAACTCCTCGACAGTTAGCATAGCCCTTTGCCCTTTGTCTTGAACGCTGAAGTGGTGGCGTCCTTAGAATCTGTCGGAACGCGCCTTGGTGCCCGCTCCGACACGCTCCCGCCGTCAGCCTCTGAAATGGGTGATAGAAGGGCTCCTCGGCATTGCATCGTGGTAACCCATACGTTACCATATCCTAGATGGCCGATATCAGAGAATACATTGACGATCGGGGCCGCAGCCCCTTCGGTCGCTGGTTTGATGATCTCGACGCTGGGGCGGCGGCCAGGGTCAGGACCGCCCTAGCCCGCATGGAGGCTGGCAACCTGTCTAACGTGAGAGGTGTTGGCAGCGGTGTGCTGGAGTACCGTATCAACGTTGGCCCAGGGTACCGGGTATATTTCGGCAGAGACGGAGACACCCTGATAGTCCTGCTTGGCGGTGGCACCAAGGCGCGCCAGCAGAGGGAAATCAAGGATGCCCGCGAGCTCTGGCGAGAGTACAGACGTCGCAAGCAGCAGGAGGTATGAGACATGCCGCTCACCCGTGACTTCAAGGAGACCGTGCAAGCCCGCGCGGAGCGCGACCCGGCATTTCGAGAAGGATTGCTGAAGGAAGGCATCGAATGTCTGCTTGCCGGGGATGTCGATACGGGCAAGATCGTGTTGCGTGACTACATCAACTCCACCATGGGGTTCGAGGAGCTTGGCTCCCTTACCGACAAGCCGCCCAAGAGCCTCATGCGAATGTTCGGGCCGACTGGCAATCCCTACGCTCGAAACCTGTTCGAAGTCATCAGCCGCATCCAGCAGCACGAAGGCGTCCAGCTCGAAGTAAAGGCAGTTCGGTAATCGATTGGTCTCCAGCTGAACCGCACGGATCAGCGTCAAGGGAACCCATGCTCAGGTTGTGTATCCGTTTGAAACCTCTGAACTTAAAGGCATAGCGAGAGGGGAACGACATGAACATGGGAACGACCGGCCATCCGGAGAGCGTGGAACATTTTGGGACGAAAGCGGCGATGCTTTCACTCTTTAGGACGGCCATCCCCAGAGGCGCGGTGTGGGGCATGGTGCGGGAACCACAGCATGGTGGATGCAGCGGCGGGCCGACTGTCGTTAATCTAACGGCGGGGGTAAAGGACGTCTATGTTGAGGAACCCTACGAACTTGGCGGTTTTATTCCGGACATAACACTCCTAAAACCAGCGCCCCACCCATCGATGTTCATTGAGGTGGAGGTGACATCGCCGGCGTCCGCGCGCAAGGTGAATTACTGCCGTCAGCATGGGATAGACCTGTTCACAGCTAGTGGACGTGCCCCGGTATACAACAATGCGAAGGTACGCCTGTTGCACCTTGAGGTCGAAACCATGCGTTGCCGACGCAAGGAGCGAGATAGGATGAACGACTTTTGGTCGCACCTGCACAGCGTTCCCGATGACGATGATTGCAGGTTTGGGGCCCACCAAGCAACAGACCGCACCGTCAAGCACATAATCGGCACGAAGTCAGTGTCCAGGGAAGACCTGTGTACCATGTGCGTGCTACACGCCTACTTCATCCAAGACATGGAAGCGCGGTTCGGAGACGCGACCAGCGGGGAACATGGTGCTCCTATGCGTTACTCCCCGCAGGCCATCGCAGCGCAGGATGCAATCATGGCTGTAGTGAACAGGGTAGACTACCGAAATGGCCCTGATGGGCCGCGTTGTCCACCGGAGCAGGCACACGTCCGGGAACTGTCCGACGTATTCTTCTACCCACACAAATGGGGTTTGGCTCCGAGTCCCGATGCCTATCGGCGCGCATAACCGCGCCAACCCCGTCGCCTGAATTTCAAACGGATACCCTACTTGGCAGTCCAGATATGACGAATAAGGCTGGTCAGACGAACGAATGCGTGGGTGAGGTTGCGTCGTATTCAGGCATGAGCCCCTACGCGACGGGTGGTGGCGGTGTGACGTTCGAGCGCAAAGTCGCGGTTCAGCACCTCGCGCATATGCTCACGGGCGATGGCGCGCCCGAGTTGGACGAGAGCCGTCGCGTCGTCAGCGTTGCGTTCCAGCAGGCGCCGGAGTCCCCGGTTGACGACCTGGTAATCGCCGCAGCACTTGCGGACGAATCAGAACCTTCTTTGCTGTTGTCCTTAGGCGTCCGGCGTTCTCCGAACCTAGTGCAGAGTGATCAACCGACCCGCAAATTGATTCGGGACTACGTCAGTGCTGTGGTCAACGCACCCCGAAACGGTCCACAACACCGATTGGGCTTGGTCGTTTCAGGACCGCAACCACACGCCCAGCAGCTAAATACGTTGGCGCACCGCGCAGCGCTCCAGACGGACGCTCCGGGATTCTTCAATCTTGTGGAGACGCCAAACAGGTTTGATGCTGGCATTCGGGGCAGGCTTGTTCAGTTCGAGGCGCTCGTAGGTCACGCTCTGCGTGACCTTGGTGTGGCTGAACCCGGCACGGAATTGATTCGGGAACGGACCTGGCAACTGCTCTCCAAGCTCATCGTTCTAATGCCGAGGCTAGAGTCTCCCGACGAGGCGGATTGGGCTGCGATCGCGAACAACCTCGTCGTAGTAGCCCGGACGTCCGACTTAGCCCGAATCCACCGAAGGAGGGCGTCAAGTCAGTGTTCTGAAGTGGCAAGAAGGTGCTCCTGTGCTTCTGGGATAATGGTTTTGCAACAAAAAACCGACCCCGGAAAAGGAGCACCCAATAGATGCTACCACGCAACCACCCCGACCGGACCCAAATCGTCTTTGACGATCACCGCCT
Source organism: Dehalococcoidia bacterium (assembly GCA_965220625.1). Lineage (GTDB taxonomy): Bacteria > Chloroflexota > Dehalococcoidia > Lucifugimonadales > UBA3495 > VXOI01. Next base: position 63,986 of record CBDCQN010000001.1, on the reverse strand, counting down.
GGTGGCCAATGCCGGCCTGCTCCTGCCGGCCACCCTCGCCCAGCACCTGGAGCTGGGGGAACTCGTAGACTATCACCTTGATCTCGGCAGCGCGCCGGGGCGGGCCAACACCGGGGACAAGATGATGACCCTGGTTGCGTCTGCACTGGCGGGCGGCGGCTGCATTGACGACGCCGATGCGTTGCGCACCGGGGCGACAGCCCGCACGCTGGGCGGCACGGTGAAGGCGCCATCCACCCTGGGCACTTTCCTGCGCAGCTTCCGGTGGGGCCACGTCCGTCAACTCGACCGGGTGAGCCGGGAGCTGCTGGCGGGGGCCTGGGCCGCTGGGGCGGGACCCGGCGACGCGCCGTTCACCATAGACCTCGATTCCACCATCTGCGAGACCTACGGCCTAGCCAAGGAGGGGACCCGCCACCACGGCTACACTGGCGCTCGGGGCTATCACCCGCTGCTGGCCGTCGCCGCCGGCACCGGCGACGTGCTGATGGCCCGGCTGCGGGAGGGCCGCGCCAATACCGCCCGCGGCGCCGCCCACTTCCTGCGGGAGACGGTGGGGCGGGTGCGCTACGCCGGAGCCCGGAGGCGACTCACGGTGCGGGCCGACAGCGGCTTCTATACCCACGCCGTGGTAGCCGTCTGCCGCCGGATGGATGTCCGCTTCTCCATCACCATCCGCCAGCATAAAAGCCTGCGGAACCTCATCCAGGCGATTCCCGAGGAGGACTGGGCACCGGTCCTCTACTGGATGGACGGTGCCGCCGATGTGGCGGAGACCACCTACACCCCCTTCCAGACTGAGCCCGACGCCGCACCGGTGCGGCTCATCGTCCGGCGGGTGAAGCCCACGCCCGGTTCCCAACTGGCCCTCTTCGCCACCTACAGCTATCACGGCTTCATCACCGACCGGTACGGGGAAACCCTGGAACTGGAGGCCGACCATCGTGTCGTTGTCCAGGGATTTTTGTCAGTACAAATGGACAGCAAAAGTGTCAGTCCGAGCGTTTGGTGATGAGTTGGGACAATGGTCTGGAGCCGTGGTTGTGCCGGCGGTTGGTAGGCTGGGTAGCGTCGCCTTCAGCCGTTTGCCGCAGATCCGGTCGGCAGCCTCCCAGACCACGATGACCGCTTCGCGTACGGTCTCGTCGTAGATGCGCCTTCCCACGACCTGCTTGCCTTGATTGTCAGTGGCGCCGCCCAGCAGCCTGTGCCGTGCTTACGATGGTAGCCGGTTATCGCAGTGAATTCGTCCAGTATCCTCCCTTTGTCCTTCTTGGAAGATTGCCGGTATCGGTCCCGGATCGTTGCCACAAGTTCCTGCTTCGCCATCTTGCTGACGCCTCCCCCCATGTGGCCGCCTCCCGAGTTTTCGGTAACATTTTAGTTGAGGCAACCACTCTCGTAGAGTAACGATTTGGGTGAGGCAATACGCGGCAAAGTTAATTGTCGTTGTTCAAGTGAACCAGACCATAGTCATGCCCATAGGGATCATCGAAGAGCAAGCTGGCGCCAGCGCGACCTTTCGACTGACCCCCCAAGGGCAAAAAGCGGAACTCAGCAACGACACCCAGGTGACCGTCTGGCAATACCACCCAGGGCAGTTGGCCATGGCAAAGTACACTGGAGGCATCATCCAAGTGGGGGATGAAACCGCAACCTTCGCGATCCTCCGGGCGGAGGTGGACGAGAGGTGGCCTGCGGAAATCAGCCCGCTGGGACCAGGGGCCCCTGTCTACCTCGCCCAGAGGGGATCATTCGAGCCCGATATTTCCCAAACGGCCACCACGGCACATTACAACGCGCCGGGCGACGGCCAATGATGCTCCATCGTTAGCCTGCAGAAGGTATTGCCGTCACCTGTCCTATCCTGAATCCCAAGATGGACCAAACCGTTGTAAAAATGGTTGACTTTAGTCACAGGACTTCCGTCAGCCTTCTCTGAAGACGCGGTCTTAGCCGCGCCGCCGTCCCAACAGTACAAGACGGCTCCGCCCGGGAATCTCACCCGGGAACACCGATCTGGTCCCCGCTCAAGCCACCCCGCGGGCATCAGCCCGCACAACAGCCTGAACCGGATTGGGTCTGCGTCTCCGCCCCAGCCGATGTTGCGCTGCAAGCGCCGGTCTCAGCTGTCCCGAGATCGCGCCCCAGGACGTCCACACGTGCTTCACCCGCTTCCTTGCAGGTACGGTGAAGGCGACATGGGCGCCATTGCCGACGGGACAGACCCGCCGGCGGGGGATGCGCTCGGAGCAGCCAAGTGAACGACGGGCCAGCACCAAGGCCGCTGCCTGATGGACACTGAGCCCGTAACGCTCCACGAACTTCACCCGGCCGATGACGGAACTGAAAGCCGGGTTGACCTGATGTACCTCAACTCCCTCACGGTAGCCACGGGAGAGAAAGTATGCCTTGATCTTGCCGTAGCTGAAGCTGGAGAGCATCCGGCTGTATTTTCGGGACTGACCTTCCAATATGGCCTTCTTCTGACGGAAGTCCAGCCTCTCGATGACGATGGGCTTGCCGACTTCCCGCCCGTACTCCACGACGCTGGCCACGGCGTCGCCGATGAGAGCCTCGGCCTGGCGAGTGTTCCTGCCGTAGGTGACCAGCGCCACCCTCCAGGCGCTTACGTAGTTGCCGCTGGCGTCGGTCTCCGCGACGGCCAGATGGGCGGCATTCAGATCCACGCCGATGGCGCCCCGCCTTTGGTCCGTAGCCACCGGCACGTCCATCATCCGGGTGCTCACGAACACCCGCCACCCTTTGCCATCCCGCTTGAACCGGTATGAGATGGGTTGTCCCAAGGACGTTGCCCGCGCCGCCTTCTCCCCGTGCTCGCGCCGATACTGGGCGTAGTCGGCATTGCTCCCCAAGCCTGCCAGCACCTGCTCATTCCCGTAGCCAAACCGCACACCCGGAATGACCAAGTATTTGCCGTGTTGCCCCGCCAGAGAGTCCGGCATTCGGAGCCGCAGGGTCAGCGTGCCGTCATCGGCAACGGTGGCCACGCAGAGCTGGCAGCCCGCAGTCTCGTCCCGGCTCCCCAGCACGAAGAACTCGTCGCTGCGGGCATCCCGCCAGTCCCTAAGCCATTCCTGATGGTCAGTGTAGTCGTTGGCCTCCAGATGGTGCTTGCGCCACAACCGCTTGGACCCGAAGCACAGCCTGACCCGGCCCGCCGCAATGTCGGCTTCCAGTGCAGCCAGCCGGACTCGCAGATTGGCCAACCGCCGTTTCTTCTGATGGACCTGATCCCGTTGGCCACGTTCAGCGGCATCGGAAACCTGCCGCTCCGCCCGCGCAATGCGCCGCCCCAGAGCATCCGCCCGCAGCTTCTGCTGCTCTCTGACCGACGCCGCCTTACCCTCCAGCGACACCCGCACCGCGTTGAACATCCGCGCCGGTATCCCGTACCGTTTCAGGTACGCGCCCTTCAGCGGCGCCGCCGAACTTCCCGCCGCAACGTCAGCAAACAACTTCCGCTGCACCCGTCCGTAAAGCGCGGCGCAGGCGACCAATGCAGCATCCCCCGCCGAACGGTTCACGCCGCCGTAATCGGAAATGCGCGTCTGGTAGGTGCCAAGCTGCTGCATCAGTCCTCCTGAGCCGCCGTCAGCGCCCGTTCCGCCCGGCGCCGCGCCGAACGCCGTCCGTAGAGTCGAGCACACAGCGAGGTCATCACCCCGGTTACGTCTCGCACCAAGTCATCCTCGAGCTCGCGCTCTTCCATCACCAGAATGCGCACTCCCCGCCCGGCAAGCGCACCCTCCAGGTACTCAAAGCCGAAACGGCTCAACCGCTCCCGGTGCTCCACCGCTATCGTGCCCACCGTGCGGTCCGCCACCAGACGCCGCAGCCGGCGACGGTCCCCATTCAGACCAGAGCCGGTCTCCTTGACCACTTCGTCCGGCCGATAGCCCTGCAGCGTCGCCCATTCCACAACCCGGCCCACCTGCCGGTCCAAGTCTTCCTTCTGGTCCGCAGAAGAAACTCGGGCGTACACCACGCAACGCCCATCATTCCGGGATGGCGCTACGACGTAGTAGCGACCGTTGGGCAACTGCTCGATCTGAAGTTCCGGCGGCAGCTTGCCGGTGAGATGCATGCGGGAAGTGGTCGCCTTGTCGAAGCCGTAGAGGCGTCCCCAGGCCGTCAGGCTGATGCGTCTACTGATACCGTCCATAATAGACTATTATATACTATATATCTAACTGTGGCGAACCCCCGGGATGCAGATCACACCCATCCTGGACAGCAATCGGGAACAACCGGTTAGAGACGCAGAAACCTGGGAGGTACGCCAACTATGCCAATGATAGACCGGAACCCCATCAGCCACCTGCTGGACGGCATGGTGAAGTGCCGACACTGCGGCACAACGATGGAGACTGCTGGAGAATCCCTCAACGAAGCGCCCAGGTACGTGTGCACCGCCAAGAACGATGGCTGCAACACCCCGGACCTAGAGGCCGAACCGTTCAACAGCCTCGTGGCCCGAAGGGCGATACTCGCCTTCTTGGACCAGGAGAATACCCAGAAGGTCTTCCAAATCATCACCGACGAAGCGATGAGCAAAGGCAACGAAGACATCCGCACCATATTGGACCTGGAACAACCAACGCCGACCCCCGATGAGGTGCCGACTCACGACGGCGAAGACCAAGCACACACGGTCATGGACATCGTGTTCGCACCACAAATGGCACCCGTGTTGCAGGACTCGGGAGGATCATTCGTAACTGTTCAGTCTTGAGGGGATTTATCGGCTCACCAGCCTGTTGAGACCGTAGGGCCAAATACAGAATAGCCGCCGCCGCTCCAGTTCAACACCCTAAGTCTGAACAGTTACGATCATTCGTGTACGCCCCGGCAACCTACAGAAAGGTGAAGGAATATTCCCTCAATCTGGACACTTACCTGAGACCCAGCAATATTCAGACCGCCAAGACCATCATGGAGACCCTCATATCGGAAATCCTGCTGGGCCCAAACTCGGCGACCATCCAGTACTGGCTCCCGGTGCATCCGGGCGGCCGGTCCGAAGCCGGAACTTCCGAGGAAGTGGCCACCAGTTAACTGCAGGCCCCCTATGCCCCTTGCAGCGCCGCCAAGACGGTATCCGAAGAGTCAGCCCACCCGGTGAAGACGTAGCGAGGCCGGCCCGAACCGACCGTGCGGGACCTGGCCCGCACCCGTACAGTCAACCCGCGGAGCACCAGCCCGTAAACACTCTCCACGCCCAGTTCAGCCATCATATCCGAGTTCATTGGAGCGACCACTACCTGATATTCTTCGCCCTCAGGGAGAGAAACGTCTCCGTCGATGATCCTGAACTGCACCCGTGGATTCACCGGGAACAGTCCCAGCAACTGCCCCGTAAGCACCACATCAGACTCCCTGATGTATTCAGACCCCAACCGCTCCTGACTCCGTCTCACCTGCTCGGAATCGTGGAACCGGAACTCGCCCCCATCAAACGACAGGGCGCACACCGCTTCAGCATCTGACACAACCTTCAGGAAACTCTGAATCGCACGTAGAGCACGGCCGTCGGAGGTTTCAACAGCCTCAGCCAGTTGCTCATCGGTCCCCACGGAAGCCTGCAGGATCCGCTTGACCTTATCCACGGCCACCTCTACCGCCGTGGACTCCCCGTACATCACAGACTGATCCGAAGCCTCACGAAGCTGAAACCCGAAGGAACCACGAGCGACGCCCGTGACGAGAATTCGGAAATCATCAGACCCAGGGACAGGTCCAGTTGACGACAACGGCTGACCATGTGAGGCACCCACAAAGGCGACGGCCCTCGCAAACTCGGAAACCGCGTCACCGCAGAAGTCAGCCCCAATGCCAAAGTCCCCGACCACAGGGCCACCAGCAAACACCAGGCGGGCCTGCATCATGTGGGGCGAGAACCCTTCATAAGGCTCAAGCTGTCCCTCAACCTCCCTGAGACGATGCTCCAAGCCAGAGCGAGTGATTATGCTGCCCTCCGGAGCGCGTCCGATGAGTTCGCTCAGGGCAGCACGCTGTGCAAGCAAATAGCGGTGCGTGGTCGTATCCATCTTCACCCACCTCCTTCAGCAGTCATTTCCTGTATCAGCTGCCAAGCTCCGGGGTCTCCTTCGGAATCCAGATCCAGTTCAATATAGCCCTTCCACCGGTGCTCCCTTGTATGCGACCACACGCTGTACCAGTAAACGGCATTCCGGATGGCCAATAGAACCGTCTCTGGCCTGGTAGGATCCATAGCAACGATGTATCCGTCTATGGGAAAATAACTCTTGATGTAATCCCTGTCGAAAATTTCCCCGTGAGACCCATAAAAGTCCAGCTCGCTGACTCCGGTCGGCAGGGAGATGAAACTCACCACGTCAATATCGGCGGGCGGCCTCCCTCTGATGCGCTCGACATCTTCAACGAAACTCCCGTTGATCCACTGGAAACCGGCGCCCACACCCGCCTGCTGAAGCAATGCCCTGTACCTCAGGAGACCGTTTATCAGGCTTCGACGTTCAACAGACTGACCGAACCTGTGGACAAATTCCGGCAGGGATAGGAAGTAGGGGGACCGTTTCGAGGACATCCATTCCACCTCTCCCGTCTCCGAGCACACCGCCGAATAGTAGCTGGCCTTCTCGCCATAACGCGGGCTGGTCGAGTCCACCAACGCAGGCTTGCCCTTCAGCACCCACTTGCCCCGCAGTTCGGCGTCCGCCCGGAAGTGAGCCTCGTCGGCGAAGAATATCTTGGCCCCGGACCGCCGCGCCTCCTCCGTCAGGGCGGCGTACTCCGCCACGAAAGCCTCCCGCTTGGCCCCATCAGCCTTGAGCAGACGCTTCTTCGGGCGCTTGAAGGCAAACCCCAGACGGTGCAGGTAGTTCAGGCAACCACTGCGGCTCAGGACGATGCCGAACCGCTCCAAGACAAACTGATGAACCACCTTCCAATTCCAGTTGGCGAGTTCGATACCGGCCATGGCAGGCAGTTCCGGCACCCCCGCCCTCAACTTCGACTGCTGCGCCTCGCAGAGGGCGGGGGGGACCCCCCGGACTGCTCGAAAATCAAGGCGGCAGGCCCACCCTCGCCAAAGGCGGCGGCCCATCGTCCAATGGTGTGAGGATCCCGTCCCAAGGCTTGCGCCGCACCCGAAGCTGTCCAGCCTTGGGCCAGCAGCCAGATGGCGTGCCATCGCTCCCGCTCCCTGGGTGCCGGCGCCAGAATAAGCCGCCAGTGCAGATCCCTGGCATCCATCTGCCATTGTTCGAGAAACCGGTCGATCTGCCTCACACTCACCACCATCCCCTCCCCAACCCCATATCGGGCTAACCCAGCGACTCTGCAAATTTACCGCATTACCCTGCGCATTTCACCTTGGCTTCGGTTTAGTACTCAGCATTCCTATGCCCGCGTTCCGGGCCGTGCAGGGGTAAGTAACTGCCGAGCCCGAATCGGACGTGTATGCTCATGGCGAGGCGTGTCGTCCGGACGAAGGCCGAATTGACATTGGTGCGGGTTGCCCGGTAGGCAGCATGGTCCGGGAGTCTTACGGCTGCATCATTGGTGACGCCCCCACCGGGGGAGCTCCCGTTTGGTAGAGTGTGTGATCTCATTGATTCCCTCCGGGTGACGCGCTTACACCGTAATGGTGGAGCGGGTCATGAGCACACGCAAGAGGAGCGTGAAGACGGTTGGAAGGACCGAACACGGCCGGGAGAGACTGCCGGCGGAGTTGTCCCAAGCAAACCTGAACGCGTCAGGAATCGACGTGGGGGCCAGCAGTCACTTTGCGGCGGTGTCCCAAGACCGTTCGGAGCAGCCGGTGCGAGAGTTCGCCGCCTACACGGCGGACCTGTATCGACTGGCTGACTGGCTGACCGAGTGTGGCGTGGAGACCGTGGTGATGGAATCCACCGGGGTGTACTGGATACTTCTGTTCGGGGTGCTGGAAGAGCGGGGATTTGAGGTGATGCTGGTGGACCCGCGGCGCATCAAGAACGTGCCCGGTCGCAAGAGCGACGTGCTGGACTGCCAGTGGCTGCAGCAACTGCACACCTACGGACTGCTGTCGGGAGCCTTCCGGTCCGAGGCGGAGATACGACGGCTGCGGAGCTACCTGCGGCAGCGGGCCATGCTGGTGGAATACGCCTCCCACCACGTCCAGCACATGGAGAAGGCCCTGACCCAGATGAACGTGAAGCTGCAGCACGTCATCAGCGACATCACGGGCAAGACCGGCCTGGGAATCATCGAGGCCATTGTGGGTGGCCAACGGGATACAGTGAAGCTGGCGCAACTGCGCGACCCCAGAATCAAGGCCGACGAGGCGACCATCGCAAAGTCGTTGCGGGGCCACTGGCGGGAGGAACACATCTTCGAGCTGACCCAGGCCCTGGAACTGTACCGGTTCTATCACGCCAAGATTGCCGAGTGCGACCGGGAAATCGAAACCCATTTGGAGCGGTTTGAGGACCGCAGTACCGGCGGACCTCCAGCGGCGAAGTCCGGCCGCAAGCGTATCAAAGGAAACGCGCCCCGCTTCGATGTTTGGACGCACTTGAATCGGATGACGGGGGTGGACCTGACCCGGATCGACGGCGTGGACGCGTACACAGCCCTGAAGGTGATCAGCGAGATCGGCACCGACATGACCAAATGGCCCAGCGCCAAGCACTTCGCGTCCTGGCTGGGGCTGAGTCCCAACAACCGCATCACCGGTGGGAGAGTGATCAGCTCCAAGACCAAGCCCAGCGCCAACCGGGCTGCGGCGGCATTGCGTCTGGCGGCCAATGCGCTGCATCGCTCCGACAGCGCCCTGGGCGCCTTCCTGCGCCGGAAGAAAGCCCATCTGGGAGCACCCCATCACCGCCACGGCCCACAAGCTGGCGAGGCTCATCTACACCATGCTGCGCAATGGCCAGGAGTACGTGGATGCCGGCGCCGAATACTACGAAAGTCAGTATCAGCAGCGGGGGAGCGCTCCACCCCTCATCCGTCTTGAGCAGAAACCGGGCCCGGACCGTCACCCCGGCTGTGCCTTTCCCCGCACGAACCAGATGCTGGAGCTGGTTCCGCTGTTCCGCCGTCAGCCGGACTCCATACTTCTCCCTGACCATACCACCGCCTCCCATCAACACTATCCAGAGTCATAGCTCTTTTGCTCAATCTTTCACGTTACCATTAATATCAAGTTTGACTGACTACTAGTCTTGCCGCTCCGTCGCCTCCTTATGTTGCCTGCGTTGTTGAGCCGCGTCGGTGCGGTAGCCGGGTACGTCAAACTCCCGGGTCACCGAACGGTGCACCGCCCGGCGGACGGCCGGGGCGGTGGTCATCGGATCGGCGAATACCCGCTCCCACTGAAGAAGTCCGGGTTGGAGGTGATACATATGGAGCGACGCTCGTCCGCTCAGCGACGTAATTCTTCGTATTAGCTACGGTCCGCGCACTCGGCCCTGATCGATATGGGAGGGCTTGCGCCATCCGACGTCATCAACCGCCGGAGACGAAATATAGCCTGATCACTGCTATGGTCTGTTCCTTGGTGAGATTGCCACTGAAATAGTCCCGCACGGCCGCGATGGCCTCATTCTTGCTGATCGCCCCGTTTCCGTCGGAGTCATATTGCGTGAGCAAGCCCGTCACCGTGATGGTCACCGTGATGGTGGCGTTGGCTCCGGAGGGGTCGGTGGCCGTGACAACGACGGTGTAGGCGTCTCTGACGGCCGGGGCCAGCGCCGTACCCGCGCCCACCTTGATCTGGCCTGTGCTGATGTCTATGTCGAAGGACCCGGCGTCGTCACCGGCCAGGGTGTAGGTCAAGATATCGTCGTCGGCGTCGGTGGCCGCAACGGGGGCACCGATGTTCCCGCCCTCGGGCGTACTCTCCAAGACGCTCCTTTCCCCGGTCTCCGTGGCCGGGAACTCAGGAGCGATGTTCGTGGTTACCAAGGCGTCAGATACCGCCTGCACGGTGCTGAAGGATCCTTCTCCGTCGGTGTATTCCGCCGTCGCACGCAGGTATTTGCCCTCGTCTTCGGCCACCGGCGTATAGGTTTCAGACGTGGCCCCGTCGATGTCGGTCCAAGTCGACCTGTCGGAGGAACTGGCCCACTGCCACGTAACGCCTCCGCCGACGCCCTCCGGATCGTTAAGGGTGGCCATTAGACGGACCCCTAGCTGAGGATTCGGTGACGACAGCGTCACCGATCCGGGCTCATCCACGTCGGTGACGGTGATGGTCACGTCCAGCGTGCCGGGGGTGGCTCCGCCGTCGGAGGCTTCCACCGTTACCTCGTACATGTTGTCGGTGTCGGCGTCCGCCGGGCCCTCGAAGTCGGGCGGCGTATTGAAGGTGAGCTCGCCGCCGCTGCCAATGTCAAAGGCACCCATGTCGGGCCCTGACAGCGACCAGGTGATCGCAGCGTTGTCCGGCTCGGTCGCCGTGTAGGCGGCCACGGCGCCGACGCCATTCTCCTGGTAGTCCATCACCGCGGCCTTTCCCGTCACCTCCGGCGTCTCGTCCACGTTGTCGACGGTGACGGTCACCTCCAGCGTGCCGGGGGTGGCTCCGCCGTCGGAGGCTTCCACCGTTACCTCGTACACGTTGTCGGTGTCGGCGTCCACCGGACCCTCGAAGTCGGGCGGCGTATTGAAGGCGAGCTCGCCGTCGCTGCCAATGTCAAAGGCACCCATGTCGGGGCCCGACAGCGACCAGGTTATCGGATCGTTGTCCGGCTCGGTCGCGGTGTAGGCGGCCACCGCGCCGGCTCCATTCTCCTGGTAGTCCACCGCGGCCTCTCCCGTCACTTCCGGGGTTTCGTCCACGTCGGTGACGGTGATGGTCACCGTGACGGTGGCGTCAGACGTCGTGTCGGCATTCCAGTCGGCATCCTGGCCATCGTGGACCGACACGGTCACCATGTAGCTGGACTTGGTCTCGAAGTCGAGGGCGGCTTTGGTCTGCAACTGCCCGGAAGACGCGACAATAGCGAAGGACGGGGCATCGGCGCCGCCCAGCGCGTAGGTCAATGTGTCGTCTTCGGCGTCCTCGGCCACAACCGGGCCGCCGATATTCTCGCCCTCGGCCGTGTTTTCCGCCACACTCCGTTCGCCGGTTACCGTAGCGGGGAACTCAGGCGGAGTGTTCATGCGTTGCCTACCGAACTCCTGCCAGGTAGCCGTGCCGTTGCCGTCGATGTCGGCCTTCAGGGCCGGATACTGGCTGCTGGTCCCAAAGTCCCAATAGTCCTCGGCTCCCGTCGCGGGGTCGAAGTCCTGGTCGGCGTTATCAAAGTCGATCTCCCAGGCGCTGTATATTCCCGTGTATCCGGATCCGGTGGGCGATTGCAACTCGGCAGTGGTATTACCCACGACGCCCGCCGAGTCTCCAGTCCCGACACCAGTTGTCAGACCGGAGGTTTGGGTATCCCAAAAGCCGCCTATTACCGTACCGGAATTACTGCCAATTAACCCGCCGACGTTGCTAATGCCCGACACGGGGCCAGTGGCGTAGCTGGCGGCAATGAGGTGGCCGCCGGAATTGCTGCCAATCAGTCCGCCGACGTAGCTGCGACCCGACACGTTGCTTGTGGCGTAGCTGGCGCTGATGGTACCGCTGTTCCTCCCGGCCAGCCCGCCGACAGAGTAGTCTCCCGAGACGGCGCCGGTGACGTAGCTGGCTCTGACCGTGTCGTAGTTCACCCCCACCAGCCCGCCAACATCGGCGCCGCCCGAAACTGTGCCGGCGGCGTAGCTGTCGCTGATGGTGCCTTCATTCCGCCCGGCCAGTCCGCCGACATCAACGACTCCCGAGACGGTACCGGTGGCATGGCTGTCGCTGATCGTGCCTTGATTCCCTCCGACCAACCCACCCACGCCATTAATCCCAGTTACATCTACACTAACCAATCCTATTTCCTGGATGACGCTCGCTCCGGCGGTTTTCCCGAATAGGCCGAGTGCGCCAGGGTTGTCCAAGTCAGTCGTGCGGTTGATATACAAGTTGCTGATGGTGAGTCCATTGCCGTCGACCACAGAGTTGAACCTGTTTTCCCCAATGCCAATCGGCAACCACCCAATGCCGGACGTCCATCTAGCGTTGACTGCGCCAGAGGCGTAGCTGTCGCCGTCATCGAAGTCCAGCGACCGGGTCAGCTCGTAGCCATTGCAGTTGCTGATGCAGACCGCTTCCCCTGCGGATGTTGGGAACGCGGCAGCGTATCGCTCGGCACCGGAATCGCTGTCCGGCCTGCCGTTGCCATCCAAGTCGTAGCGGATGGCGTTGAATTGCTCCAGGTTGGAGACTTCGATCAGCCTGTCGCCGTCGTCGTCGTACTTCGGCGGGGAAGTAGACGTAGGCGTGTCACACCGGTCGGTGCCCACCGGGCAGGCCTTGATGTTGTGAACGTGGGTCGGGTGGGCGGACCCGACGCCGGGGAAGTCCCAGCCCGCGATGAATTCGGGGTCTATGGTCATGTCGAAGGTGGTCTGGAACATCGGCACCGATGCGTAGTTGTCGAAGATGAAATCTCCAGCAGCCTGGGCGCACACTCCTCGTTCTGCGGCATCCACAGAGTCCTTGAGACAGAGGAACTCCCTGTTGATGGCGTCATGCTCGAATCCGTAGAAGAACCCGTCAGGGTCGGACGCGAAGAAGACCCTGAGTCCTTCCTGCGTCGTCCTGATCGGCGTGTTCCTGGTTATCGAGAACTGGTTCAGGGTATCGTGCTCAATCCACTTGTTCAGCCATGTGAAGAGCTCGAAATCGATAATGGTTGTTTCGATACCAATTGCTTCCCACATGGTCTGCAGGGTCTCAATCAACATCGGTATCTCGGGGTTACCGGGGATGACGGTCGACTGCAAATCGAGCTGAATTTCCCCGGGAGCGTAACCCGCCTCCGCCAAGAGGTTACGAGCCATTTCCGGATCGTAGCCATAGTCCTTCTCGAAATCGTTGACCCAACGGTCGCTCCAACCCTCGGTGAATGGAGCGAACACTGGGACCACCACCGGGGTGGCCCGGCCGAAGTAGATCGCCTCCAGGATAGCTTCGCGGTCGATCGCCCGGTTCATGGCCTCCCTGACCCTAACGTCGTGCCAGGGAAGTTCACCCTCATAATACTCGTTGTCGGTACTCAACCAGCTTCCGCCAAAAAAGCCGAAGGACTGGTTGCTTTCGTTGTTGGACGAAACGACCTTCATCCCCCGGGCCTTGGCTTCCACCTGTACTTCCCCTGACAGATCCGCGCCTTGTACCTCGCTAGCGAGGAGCATCGCTAGGCGGGTAGGTTGCTCGGCGGCCCAGATCCATTCCAGCTCCTGGAAGTCCGGGTTCTCACCGTTCCAGTGGTCGTCTACCTTTTCGTACCAGATGTTCACGCCCAACAGGCGGCCGCCGTATTGGTAAGACCCGGTTCCGGTCGGCCGTTCGTCGTAGGCTGACGGGTCGCCGCCGGCCTCATCCCATTGGGCCTTGCTTTGGACTACGAAGTCGCCCGCCAGGCGAGAGAAGAGCCGCAGCCCGTCCACCATCGGCCAGTCGAAGTTGAAGACCACGTTGTAATCATCGATGATCGTGGGCGGGTCGGCCGACACCCACAAGCCTTTGAAGTTGCCGAGAGCATCCTCTCTGACAAGAAGCTCCCAGGTGTGGGCGACATCGGCCGCGGTGAACTCCCCGTAGCCGAAGTGCCAGGGCACTCCGTGATTCAACTCAAACTTCCAGGTCTTGAACCCGTTGGACATCTCCCAACTCTTGGCCAGTTGGAGCGTCGGCTCGGAGGTCACCGAGTCGTTGCCCAACAGAGTCTCCCCGTAGGGGTCGTTCTGCACCATGTCGGACCGATAGGCCGACCAGATACGGTTGGTCTCGGAAAGGGGCGTCGGGTTGGCTATCCTGACTCGCTGAATCTTGGCCGTTGTTGCCAGGGCTGGAACACGGGCTGGAGCTGGAACTGGCGTCCGCATGGCCCGGACCGGTGGCCTTGCACTGGCGGCGTGGGTTGTGGACGCTGCGGTTGGCTGCGGGGCTTTGGTGGCCGGCATCGCTGCCACCGCCGCTGCCAGCAGCAGGGCTAAGGTTAGGAGCAGGGTTATGGTCTTAACCGACCTTGCCATTTTTGCGTCTCCAAAAGGGTCTTTGTGGTGGCTCCAATTAAATGCCCCCCGCATCATCCAAGCCGATGCTCACGTCCCGGTCTTCCATAATCAAGAACTTTTCGGCCAAGAGCCGGAAGTCCCGGTGCTTCTCGGCGGTGTCATCCTGGGCGCTCGTTCCAAAATGTACCGAGTATGACTCTCCGGGGAGCGATCGTTGGCAGTGGCACCGCGTTTCAGCCGTCGAACGATCTCTTCATTCAACTGCCAGATGTAAATGGCTATCATACTAAACTCGAACGTGTCGTTACCAAGGCGTTAGCAGCAGGGCATTCGCGTCTTAATTGGAATATTAAAATTGTATAAATAGACTATCCGGCCGGGTGCGGGGGGGTAGTGATGGTGAGAGGGGAAGGCCCATCGATTCTAGGGAACCTCTGAACAAGAATGGCGGGGGCTTTTCTGGTAGCTGCCGGGGGAGTTTCGCGGAAGTACCCCGGCTTCCGGTGCCGATTTCCCGGATGCTCCGCCCTCCCAGTTGGCTCCGGCGGGGCCGTTGCGGGCTTTGAACGGACCCTCCGGCGGCTCCCAGATGGATTTGGGCCCACTGCGCCCACGTCAACCGGTCAGTTGACCCTCCGCCGTCAGCAGATTGCCCAGTCCAAAAAGCAGCGCCAGACGCTCCGTGTTCTTCGCCAGTCCCCGGTAGCGCACCTTGGCGTAACCAAATATCCGCTTCACCTTCAAGAACGGGTGCTCCACCTTCGCCCTAACCGATGCCTTGTGCTTCTCCGCTGATGCCTCCGCACTCTCAGGGTCCAGTTCCCGGCGTTTCCCCGGACGCATCGCCACCTGCCATTCCACCTCACGCCCCAAGTTCTCCTCCCGCTTGTGGACCCCTTGGTACCCGGCATCGCACCACACCTGCGTCTCCCCGCCGTGCAGCAGATTGTGCGCCTCGGTCACATCGTGGGCATTGGCTGCCGTGGTGCTCAGGCTGTGTACTATCCCGGTATCCGCATCCACTCCGATGTGCGCCTTCATCCCGAAATACCACTGATTCCCTTTCTTTGTCTGGTGCATCTGCGGGTCCCGCTTCCCGCACCGGTTCTTCGTCGAGGACGGCGCCTCGATGATACTGGCGTCCACGATGGTTCCCTCCCTGAGCCGCAGTCCCTGGGATTCCAGATGGGCGTTGATCTCCTCCAACAGTCCTTGGCCCAGTTCGTGCCGCTCCAGGAGATGGCGGAAGTTCAGGATGGTGGTCTCGTCCGGCAGAGCTTCCGTCAGGTTCAGGCCCACGTAGCGCCTGACTGATTCGGCCTCATAGAGCAGGTCTTCCATGCCCGGGTCGCTGAGATTGTAGAACAGCTGGACGCAGTGAATCCGCAGCATCACCGGCAAAGGGTAGGGACGCCGGCCCTGGCCTCGCTTGGCATAAACCGGACGGATACGCTCCTCCAGTTTCTGCCACGGAATCAGGCCATTCATCCGCTCCAGGAACAACTCGCGGCCGGTCTTGCGTTTCTTGCCCTGGTATTCCAGGTCGGCAAAAGTCGGCTGGTCCATCAAATCTCACTCCGTAAAGCACTGGCTGTTCCAGCCATACTATGCCATAACCTGCCGGACTTGTTCAGAGTTTCCCTAGATTGCTTTGCTTCGTTGGAGGACCCCAGGATCGAGCGAAGCAAGCGGCACAAACTGCTGGGCATCATCGCCATCGCCATCTGCGCCACCATCTGCGGCGCCGATTCCTGGGTGCATATTGAGATGTTTGGCTAGAGCAAGGAGGAGTGGTTCAGGACCTTCCTGGAACTGCCGGGAGGCATCCCATCCCACGACACCTTCGGAGAAGTGATCTTCCGTTTGGACCCAGAGCAGTTCCAAAGTTGTTTTATGGACTGGACCCGGGAGGTGGCCCAACTGGCCCAAGGAGAGGTGGTGGCTATCGATGGTAAGACGGTGCGCCGCTCCCACGACCGCTCCCAGGCCGACAGGCCATCCACCTGGTGAGTGCGTGGGCGTGGGCCTTGGCCAACACCATGACCCTGGGCCAGGTCAAGGTGGGAGATAAATCCAACGAGATCACCGCCATTCCCCGGCTGCTGGAACTGTTGGCGCTCCAAGGTTGCGTCGTGACCATCGACGCCATGGGGTGTCAGCGGGAGATAGCGGAGCAGATTGTGGAAGCCGGGGCTGACTACGTGCTGGCGGTAAAGGAAAATCAAGGCCAGTTGAATGATGACGTTCGGGACCCCGGTTATGAGGGAGTCCCCCATAACTACGCCCGGAGCTTGAACAAGGGCCACGGACGCATCGAAACTCGGGAGTGCTGGACCGTTACCGACCCGGGCTGTCTGGACTACCTGGGGACCAGGAAGCAATGGGCTGGGCTGAAGGCGGCGGTGAAAGTCAATGCCCACCGGGAGACGGCGGATGGCGCCACGGTCCAGTCCCGTTACTACATCAGCAGCTTGAAGGTCCCGGCCGAAAAGATGCTGGAGGCAGTACGCCAACATTGGAGCATCGAGAATTCACTGCACTGGATCTTGGACGTGAGCTTTCGTGAAGACCAATGCCGGGTCCGAAAGGACCACGCTCCCCAAAACCTGGCCACCCTCCGCCAGATTTCCCACAACCTGCTCGAAAAGGAGACCAGCGTCAAAACCGGTGTCCAAGGCAAACGCCTCAACGCCGGCTGGCGCGAGGACTACCTTCTCAAAGTCCTCCTTGGTTAAGACGCGATTGCCCTGGCGTTAGCAGAATTCATCTCGAATGCGGTCAGATCCTGGTCTAATGGCTAACCAAACACCCGCCGACCTCATTCCCGTTGCGTTTCGTACTCTTTGACGGCGGGGATTACTTCCGGGGTCATGAGGTCGATGCTCCTCATGGCTATGTCGTGGGACATTGGGCCTGCCGACCCCAGAAGATAAGATAGCCGGGGTCAATGACGTCGATCCGGTGCTTTAGGATCCCGGGGGCGAACGGGGTTGCCCCAAGCTCGTCGGCGTCCTGCCGGCTGGACAGAACGTCGGGCCACCGGTTGCAGCGACCGGTCCGGACATCGGCGACACGCTGACCTAGCTAGGGTACGAAACGTCGGCAAACACCCACAATAACCACCGTCTTGCTGGAGTTAAGTGGGAACATACCATACGGTCACCCAAGAGTCTGTGAGTGGCTCGAGATTGTCAAAATCCGCACATGTCAAACTGAAATTGTGCGTGGGAATATGACTCTAGACGCTGAATCCCGCCGATTAAGGGCCAAGCAGGTGGGCGGGATGGTGCGGGATTATCGCCTTCAGCGGGAGGAAAGGGGGCGGGGCGGCCGTCTGTCTCAAGGAGGCCTGCTCGACCTAATGGGAAAAGCGGAATTGACCCACTTCATATCAGGAGCATTGTCTACAGAGATACCGTGGAGAACATCTCTGTGAAAGCTGGAAGTACAACAAAAATACCCCTTGAAACCGGGCCTCGGAAAAGGGCCCACGGCATGGGAACTATTGCAGTTGCGCTGCCTCAGAAGTATCTTGGTGGACAGCATACTTCATGCCTGAGCCCGACTCCTTAACGATATAAATCTTCGGGCACGCGATCGGTAGCATAATTCTTGCCAAGTGACTGCATGGGAATGAGAAGACTGGCCGTTCCAATAGCTATAATTTCGGCCCTGACCGTTCTGGGCGGGGTAACGGCAGGACTGATTTCGGCTGGGGACCAGGCTCCACTCGCCGTGCCGCCGTCCCCGGAAACCCGGGGCTCGCCGCAAGAGGCCACACCCCAGGCCACGGAAGAACCCACGCCCACAGATGAGCCTACACCGACGCCTACGCCGATTCCACTCAGGCTCCCCGGACTGCCGGAACAACTTCAAACGCCGGGCTCGGCAACGCACCGCTCGAGGGAGAACTCCGACCCCGTACGTGGGAGTTCCGGCCAGGGAACAGTCTACACCTGGGAGGACGGTGATCGGACCATAAGGGTCGTGCTGCAGACTGAGCCGGCTGTCCAGGAAACCGCTTCCGACACGCTCCAAAACATCGCAGCCGCGCGCGGGAGCAAGGATAGCGCCGTGAAGAAACCGGACACCCACGGCGTAGACGCCCACCCTGTGTTCCGTTCGGAATCGGGAGGCGGACTGATGACGCTAACCGGCGGCGTTTTGCTGGCACTGGACCCCGAGTGGGACCAGGTCAAGGTCGAGAGCTTTTTCTCCCGGAACAACATCTCAACGAACCGGACGTCGGAATTGGAGTTCCTTAAGAACGTATTCCTGGTGGACACCGAACCGGGCTTTCCGTCGCTTGAGTTGGCCAACGCGCTGGCAGGGCAGGATGGCGTGGTAAGTTCCAGCCCAAACTGGCACAGGGAGGTAGAGGCGAAGTGAGAACGCTGCCCCGAGCCAGCGAAAGTCCATCACCAGGCCTACCCAGATTTCGAGAGTGACTGACATACGCTTCATGTCAGCACGGGAAGCATCCTCATTGCCATCGTCCCGGAGGATGCTACTTCTAGCGGTTTCTGTATTCTTCTTTTTCATCCTGAGCGCCGACGGGGCTGGGGCACAGAAGGCTGACGACCACAGCGGTTCCCTCAACACGGCTACCGATCTGCCGCTGGGAACACCGATAACCGGGCGCATCGACCCCGCCGAAGACAATGACATCTTCAAGCTGGACCTGTCCGACGCATCCGGGCCCACTGACGTCTGGATATACACCACCGGTGCTCTCGATACCTTCGGAGGATTATTTGATAGCCACGGCAACCTGCTGGTATCCAATGGCAACAGCCGCCTTCCGGGCAGGGGGACCGCCTTTCATATCCGGCGGAGTCTCCCAAGCGGAGTTTACTACGTCGGCGTCGGCAGTTACCGGACGGGAACCGGAGACTATATCCTGCATGCTGAGGCCGTAGCGGACCCGGGCAGCACCATCGACACGGCAACGCACCTGAATCTCGATTCTCCGACCCCGGGGACGATTGACACGACAACCGACGCAGATTACTTCAGGCTGGATTTCACCGAAACGACGAACCTGGCCCTCCACGCCTCGAACTTGATCCTCTACGGCGAAGGTGTGAATTTTGTGCCCCTCGACGTACACGTGCTTGACCCAGGGGGCATGGAACTTTCCGTAAACGTGTACCCAGTACCCAGATTTGTTCGCTCTCTTGACGACCGGATTGGTTTCAGGATAGAGGACACCTTCGCCCCAGGCACCTACTACGTCAAGGTGACCACTCCTGATGATGTAGATTCTCACCCCGTGCCCTACACCATCCTCGCTCTTGAGGACACCGAGCACGTCGCTTTTGTCGAAGACTGCGAAGCCAAAACGCTTTCGTTGGGGGGGCCACAGATTAGCGACACCCTGTACGGATGCCAGTGGCACCTGAACAATCGTGATGGTGAGGACATCAACGTCGAACCTGTCTGGGCGGATGGATTCAAGGGAGAAGGCGTAAACGTCGCAGTGGTTGACGACGGGATGCACTTCACCCATGAAGACCTGAGAGACAACGTCGACGCATCCCGAAATCACGACTACACCGGCAGCGGCGGCATAGATCATCCACTGGAACATCACGGCACCAAAGTGGCCGGTGTTATGTCGGCCCGGGACAATGGCATGGGAGCACGCGGCGTGGCTCCAAGGGCAACCATCTACGGGTACAATTTCCTCGCAAACTCCACGGACTCCAACATGGCGGACGCCATGGCCCGAAACCGGGACGTAACCGCGGTGTCCAACAACAGTTGGGGACCCCGGGAAGGCCCCGGGCTAGGCCGGGCCAGCTTGCTATGGGAACTGGCGGTGGGTGCAGGGATCACGACCGGCTATGACGGCAAGGGCTCCTTCTACGCATTTGCCGCCGGCAATGGACACTTGGCTGGAGACAACGCCAACCTTGATGAATTCGCCAACTACTACGGTGTTACCGCCGTTTGCGCCGTGAATGACCGCGACACCAGAAGCTCCTACTCGGAGATGGGCTCCAATCTGTGGGTCTGTGCCCCCTCGGGCGACGGCGCACAGGACTACCGCGGTATCGTCACCACGGAGAATTCCGACCGCTATGTGGACGATTTCAGCGGGACATCCGCGTCAACCCCGGTTGTGTCGGGGGTAGCCGCACTGCTGCGCGGAGCAAACCCGGCCCTGACCTGGCGGGACCTGAAACTGATTCTCGCCGCCTCGGCGCGGCGCAACGACGCCGGAAACCCCGGATGGGAAGAGGGGGCCCACAAGTACGGGTCCAACTCTGCTGGCGACCGCTATTACTTCAACCACGAATATGGATTCGGAGTGGTCGACGCGGGGGCGGCCCTCGATCTCGCAAGAGGGTGGACCAACCCGCCTCCGCTGCGGAGCTCAACGGTGGACTCAAGTGAGCCAAGTGTCCGCATCCCAGACGCCCCGGCCGTCGGCAACCCCACGACGGTCACCCGCACACTCGTACTGGACACCAGCATAGAGTTCACCGAGTTTGTCGAAGTGACGGTCTCCTTCCAGCACGATTCTTTCCGGGATCTGGAGATTGAGTTGGAATCGCCGACCGGACACGTGTCGAAACTGGCGGTTCCCTTCGATACCTATATCGACGATGACCGCTCATTGGACTTCGTGCCGCTGCGCGGTGAATTCCGTCTCGGGTCGGCAAGGCACCTGGGGGAAGACCCCAACGGCGCTTGGAAGCTGAGTGTTACCGACCGTATACGGATTGAGGATGGAGCCCTCGATTCATGGAGTGTTACGGTCTACGGGCACGGACGCACCCCCGGTCCTCTCACGGTGGACACACCCGTGGCCGACGCGGGGTCCTTGACCGTCACCTGGGCGGCACCCAGCCATGCCGCAGGAGTGGCGGTCACTGCCTACGACCTGCGCTATGTCCAGGCCGTTGTGGACGGGACTGTGGACTCCAACTGGACCCTGGTGGAAGACGTATGGACCGCGAGGGCTGGCGGCAACCTACAGTACTCCATCAACAGGCTGGTCGGCGGCTCAGAATACCACGTACAGGTGCGGGGGGTAAGCGGCACAAGCACAGGCCCCTGGTCCACAGCCGTCACCGGAACGCCAGGACCGGTAACGACGAGCGCCTGCGCAACAGGACACGCGGTGCCGGTCGCATTCCGCAACCCGTGGCTGGTGGCCGATTGCAATGCGCTGCTGGCTGGGCGGGATGCCCTGGCGGGGAGAGCGACGCTGAACTGGTCGGCGGACACTCCCATCGTATTCTGGGATGGAGTCACAATCGGCGGAACGCCGCTGCGCGTCAGGTGGCTGGAACTCCCCGATAGCCAATTGACCGGAGCTATACCCACCGAACTGGGCAGCCTGACCAGCCTGCAGGTGCTGATACTGTCAGCGAACCAGTTGACCGGACCGATACCTGCTTGGTTGGGAAACCTGGACAACCTGCAACTGCTGTACCTCTGGGGAAACCGGTTATCCGGGCCGATTCCGGCCTCGCTGGGGGACCTTGCCAACCTGCAACAGCTGCACCTTGATGACAACCAACTGACCGGGCCGATACCGGCGGAACTGAGCAGGCTCGCCAACCTGCAGCAACTTTCACTTGGGGACAACGAGTTGACCGGATCCATGCGGCCATCACTGGGCGACCTCGCCAACCTGGGATGGCTGAACCTCACACGGAACCGGATGACCGGACCGATACCACCAGAGCTAGGCCGCCTCACGAACCTGGTTCAACTGACCCTCGGCGGAAACCAGTTGACCGGACCGGTTCCCGGCGAACTGGGCGGCCTCGCCAACCTGGAGTGGCTATACCTCTGGGGGAACCAACTGACCGGGCCTATTCCGGCCTCGCTGGGGGACCTTGCCAACCTGCAACGGCTGCACCTTGATGACAACCAACTGACCGGGCCGATACCGGCGGAACTGAGCAGGCTCGCCAACCTGCAGGAACTTTCACTTGGGGACAACGAGTTGATTGGATCCATGCGGCCATCACTGGGCGACCTCGCCAACCTGGAATGGCTGAACCTCACACGGAACCAGATGACCGGACCGATACCACCAGAGCTGGGCCGCCTCACGAACCTGGTTGAACTGGCCCTCGGCGGAAACCGGTTGACCGGACCGGTTCCCGGCGAACTGGGCGGCCTCGTCAACCTGGAGTGGCTATACCTCTGGGGGAACCAACTGACCGGGCCGATTCCGGCCTCGCTGGGGGACCTTGCCAACCTGCAATGGCTGGGCCTCTCGCGGAACCAGTTGACTGGACCCGTGCCCCGCGACCTGGGCAACCTGGCCAATCTGGAGGGGCTGGGCCTCTCGCAGAACAGGTTGACCGGACTGATTCCCAGCGAACTGGGCCGTCCCGCCAACCTGGAAGAGTTGTACCTGTGGGGAAACCAGTTGACCGGGTCGATACCGGTCTCCCTGGTCAACCTGACCAACCTGGAGCGGCTTTACGTCTCGAGGAATCCGTTGACGGGGTGCAGCCCAGCGGGACTGCGACATGTGACGGAACACGACCTCGATGAGCTTGGTCTGCCGTACTGCGATGTGCTGCTAAGAGGCCTGACCATAAGCCCGGGATTACTGACCCCGACGTTCGACTCCGATCACACTGACTATGTCGCTGCGGTGGACTCGGCGTGGATCACGGTGACTTCTATTAAGGCACACGACTCCACCTTGCAGTTCCTCGATGAGAACCGGCGTGAGATGGTGGATGCCGATGGCTCGCTGGAGGGCTTTCAGGTCGCCCTTGGTGATGGGATCACCACCATCGGGATCAGGGTGGTCTCCGAGGATGGCCGGGCGACTCTCCTCTATATTATTGAAGCAAGTCGGGCTACCGCGCCGGACGTTCCAATCATAAGCGCCATCATACCCGGAGACAGAACACTGACCGTTTCCTGGACGGCCCCCAGTGAGACCGGGGGTGCTGACATCACTTCCTACGATCTACGCCACATCGAAAGCTCCGCCGTCGACAAGGCCGACGCCAACTGGACCGTGGTGGACCACGCCTGGACCAGCGGCCCGTCGAGCTATAGCATTGGTGGCCGGACCGGCGCCAACTGGATCGTGGTGGATTATTCTTGGACCAGCGCCCTGTTGAGCCACACCATCGAAAACCTCACCGACGGCACACAGTACGACGTGCAGGTGCGGGCAGCAAACCCCGCAGGCAGCAGCGCCTGGTCAATAACGGCCACTGAAACAAATGCCATTACGCCGAGCGTACATGTCACTGGAAACGCAGATGCTCTGGTGAGGCTCAACTCCCCGGTTCTTGTGATGGTTACCTTCAGTGAGCCGGTCTCCGGCTTTACCGTCGACGATATCGTTGTAGGCAACGGCGCCGCCGGGAACTTCGTCGGCACCGGGGCCGCCTATACTTTTGACGTAACGCCGGAACAAATCGGTGAGGTAACAGTGGATATTGCAGCCGGCGTCGCAGAAGATGCCGACGGCAACAGCAACACGGCAGCCCTCCGATATTCGTTGGGCATCACATATGACGATGACGGCGACGGGGGCATCAGCAAACCTGAGGCTATTGCGGCCATAAGGGACTACTTTAGCGGCGGGATCACCAAAGCCCAGGCGATAGCGGTAATCCGGCTTTACTTCGCGTAGGCCACCGTGGCTGCCGCAGCAGGGCCTGGATCTGTCGCTTCGGACTGAGCTGCGCTGGTCGCGTTCTACAACCCTACGGGCGGACCTGACTGGGCGAACAACTCGGGTTGGCTGAGCGACACCGTTGTAAAAATGGATGACTTCAGTTACAAACTGGCGTCAGCATTTCCTGAAGACCCGGTCTCCGCCGCGCCGCCGCCCCAACAGTTCAGGACGGCTCCGCCCGGGAATCTCACCCGGGAACACCGATCGGGTCCCCGCGCAAGCCGCCCCGCGGGCTTCCACCCGCACGACAGCCCGAACCGGATTGGGTCCGCGTCTTTGCTTCCTCAGCCGGTGTCGCGCTGCAAGCGCCGGTCTCAGCTGCCCCGAAACAGCAGCCGATTTTCTTGGGTTTGAGTTCGGGCGGAAGCGTACCGGCTGACCAATGACGCCATGCGGTCATGCGGTGCATACCGTGACGGGCTGCCCACTGGGTCAACCGGATGTAATTACCCTGTACCACTGTTATCAGATGTTTATTGGGCAACTTCAGTCAAGGCTGCATTGCTCCGCCGATGCCGCCGCGCAGACGGCGTTCATTGGCTCACAGTCCGCCGAGCCACATCTCAAAGATGGCTCCCATGCAGCGAGGCCCGGGCGGGCTGGGCCTGCAACCCAAGGCGTGCAGACGTCCGCTGAATCTATGAGTCCTGAAACTCCGTCCAGTCGATGCCCAACTGTCTGATAGCCGAGCGCAGGGTGCCGATTTTCAGGTCCCGGTTACCCCAGTCGGGGAGCGTTGCGTCTTTTTGAGCCTGGGGATTATGCCATTTTTGGTGTGATCCACCGCCGCGCCTGGGAACCTCGTAACATCCCAGGCGCGCCAGCTTCCGGGCGGCCTCCCGGTATCTCACGGAATTGGCACGGTGAGGATGGCCTCGACTGACAGCGGGCCGTTGTCCTCGTCCACGTGGATGTCCGGCGGCAGATGACGCCCCTGTTCCATGTAGATCTCCAATACTGCCTTAAAGGCATCTTCCGCGTTTACCAGGCATTCCGAGATAGTGTCGCCTTCGGTTATCAGCTCCGGCAGCGCTGGGGAGGTGACGGTGTACCCCCCTTCCGGTTGCGGCTCCATGACCAGGGGAATCCTAGCTATCATCGGCCAACTCTCAACGTCCGTATCAGGCTCACAACGCTTCAACAAGGCACTCTTCCCGGGAATGAACCATCCGGGCTTTGTTCGTTTCCAACACCTTCAGCTTCTCGTCCGTTTATGGCTACGCTCTGGAGGTTGCGCTGGGAGGCCTTGCGATCCAGGACTGGTAGTCCAACTTTATTGTATTATTGTATTGATGGGTAAACCGGGAGCCCGTTCGTGGTGAGCTTGTCGAACCATGGACGGGCGGCCTTTCGACAAGCTCACCACGAACGGGAGAATAAACCATCAATCCAAAGTAGTTGATCCACTAGTACTCAGTCAACTTCGTTTTAGCATTTGTTTAAGAAAACGGACAAATAGACTATCCTGCCTGGTGGGAAGTGTTGTTGGCGGGGGTGGCACTGATGGTCAGGGACAAGTACGCAGTGGGGTTGGCGGCGGAACAACGGGAAGAACTCCAGCATCTGATTCGGGTTGGGAAACACCCGGCCCGAGTCACCGCCAGGGCCCGGGTTCTCCTCAAGAGCGACGACGGTTGGCCGGCTCCCCAAGTGGCTGAAGCTGTGGATGTGGCCCTGGGCACGGTGTACCGGGTCAAGCAGCGCTTTACCCAAGAAGGGTTGGCAGGGGTTCTGAAGGACCGTCCCCGGTATGTGTTGTTACCAAAGTCAACCTTTTTTACAATGGTCAAGGAGCTAAGCGAAGCGTCACTGGACACCTTTACAGGAGTAGTCGGTTCCGCGCGCGTCACGGCTACGGTGTAGGTCAGGGTGGTGCTGTCGTCCTCGGCGGTCACCTCTACGGTGATGACGTTGCTGCCCACGCTGAGGGCGATCACACCATCGGCGTCGGTCGCGCCGCCGAGCTTGATGACATAGCTTGTGTGAGAGTTGAGTTCGCTGTTGGGGCCGGGGTAGTTGCTGAAATAGCCGACGTGGCGGTCGCTGCATGGCGGCTTGTCAATCATGGATGAAGACTCCTCCGAAGGCCTCGCGACCAGGTAATAAAGTCTGCGCGTTAAGTGTATTTAACGTGCATCTTTCATGCCCTCCGGAGGCTGCCCCACGAGGATGTGAAGTCCTTCCTGAAGGGCGTCGAGAGGGAAGCGCCGCCCGGCGGCAGCGCGAACGTCAGTCCCGGTTGGGGCGGGTAAAACCCGTGAGTAAAGCCCGTGATGATATAAACTTATCATGAGTTTATGGGAGTCCCCGAGCCCATGGAAGCAGAAGAGGAACGAATGACCAATTTTAGATTCCTGGCCTTATTCGCGGCCTTGGCCTTGCTGTTTATTGTTTCCACCACGGTCTTGGCCCAGGCGCCGAAACGGCCCCACACGTTCACGGGCACAGTGATGGTGGACTATGCAATAGCCATGGAGGGCACCTCGGTGACCGCCATGATCGACGGCGAGACCGTCGGCATGACCATGGTCATGGACGGCAGGTACACCATTATGGTGGATCCCGGCGACCCCGCCGCCGAAGGCTACATGGACTTCTCCGGTAAGACGGTAATGTTCATGGTCGGCATGGTGTACGCCGAACAGTCCGCGATGTGGATGGAGGGCATGGTAAGCTTCCTCAACCTCATGGTCATGGCCATGGAGCCTGAGCCCACCATGGAGCCCGTCCTGGACGTGCTTCTGAGCGGCCTGACCGCACGACCCCAGGTGCGGCTCAACTCGCCGGTCCCCGTGACCGCCACCTTCAGCGGGCCGGTCTCCGGTTTCACCATTGACGACATCAGCGTGGTCAACGGCACGGCCAGCAACTTTGCCGGCAGCGGGGCCGTCTACACGTTCGACGTGACTCCGGACGACATCGGAGAAGTGACGGTTGCTATTGCCGCCGCGGTCGCAGAGGATTCCGACGGCAATAGCAACGAGGCGGCCCCTCGATTCTCTTTGGGCATCACCTATGACGATGATGGGGACGGGGGGATCAGCAAACCTGAGGCCATCGCGGCCGTAGTCGATTACTTTGCCGGCAGAATCACCAAGGCCCAGACGATAGCGGTGATCGTGCTCTACTTCTCCACTCCGCCGGAGCCGGAGCCGGAGCCGGAGCCGGAGCCCAGTGAAAACTGCATCCAGGCCGTATCCACCGACGGGACGGTCAACGGCCAGTGGGGCAGCGGCTGCGATTCGTCGGAGCGAGCCGGCAGCCATGCCCGCTACTACAGATTCACCCTGGACGCGTCGTCGGAGGTTACAGTGACCCTGGAGTCCAGCGCCGCCGACACCTACCTGTATCTCAGGCAGGGGGACGCCACCTCCGGAACGGCTCTGCATGAGGACGACGACTACGAAGGAATCGCCAGCTCTCAGATTGTGGCGACGCTGGAGGCCGGCACCTACACCATCGAGGCCACCACCGCCACGGCTGGTGCGACCGGCAGCTTCACGCTGACGGTGAGCCGGTCGGATGCCCCCACGACGCCGCCGGTGACGACGGAGCCCCACGAGGTCGCCGAGCGCGCCGCGCTGGCAGCCCTCTACAACGCCACCGGCGGCTCCGACTGGCAAAACAACTCCGGCTGGCTCAGCAACGCTCCCGTCGGCGACTGGTTCGGCGTTACCACCTACAGCGACACCGACGAATACTCCGCCCGGCGGGTGGAGGCGGTCAGGCTGAAGGACAACGGCCTGGCCGGGGCATTGCCGCCCGAGCTGGGCGAGCTGCGCAGGCTGCGGGTGCTGGATCTGGGGGCTTCCTCGTACACCTGCACCGACGGCGTCTGCCAGCCGGATTCGGACAATGGCAACCAGTTGACCGGGCCGATACCCAGCGAATGGATCGGGCTGACCCGTCTGAGGACCTTCGGCTTGGCGGCCAATCCGGTGACCGGGCCAGTCCCAGACTGGCTGCGATGGCCTTACGATTTGGAGCACCTGGATATTTCGGGCACCCAGTTGACCGGAGGCATCCCTGCGAACTTGGGCAATGCGCCCCAGCTTCAACACCTGGACCTGAGCAATAACGCTCTGACCGGGTCGGTGCCGACCAGGCTGGGCAACCTGGGCAACCTGCGCCTCCTGGCCTTGGACAACAACCAGCTGACCGGGCCGGTGCCCCTGGAGCTCGCCGACCTGGACAACCTGACCACCCTGCGGCTCTCGGGCAACCAGCTTTCGGGCTGCGTGCCAGTGGGGCTGAAGGACGTGGCGACCAACGACTTGCCGTCCCTCGGTCTGGACGACTGCCCGGTGGACACGTCGGACCCGGTGGACCGGGCGGCACTGGTGGCTTTCTATGAGTCCACCGGCGGGCCCAATTGGACCGACAACACGGGCTGGCTGAGCGGTGCTCCGGTAAAGGACTGGGAGGGCGTCACAACCGATGAGAACGGACGGGTCATGCACATCGTCCTCCCGTTTCACAACCTCAGCGGAACGCTGCCGCTGGATATCGGGCTCCTGACGAAGCTCAATACGCTGCAACTCTCGGGCAACAGCCTGACGGGCGAACTCCCGCCGACAATGGGCCGCCTCACTGAACTGGAGGTGATTTCCTTTGGTGGCAACGCGTTCACCGGTTGCATACCTGGCGGACTGGCCAACCTAGCGCCGCGGGGCCTTTTCTCCATTGGCCTGGAGCCCTGCCCAAGGACTCCGTTCCCGAGCGGGGGCAGCGTTGAAAGCGACCGCGCCGCGCTGGTGGCCTTCTACCACGCCACGGACGGGGATAACTGGGCCAACAACGAGGGCTGGCTGACCGATGCGCCCTTGAACGACTGGTACGGCGTGAATGCCCGAGAGCGGGTAACTACGATACGGCTTATCGACAATGGCCTGAATGGGCATCTCCCTCCTGAGCTGGGAGACTTGGTATGGTTGAGCACCATTCAACTGGGAAGCTACAACTTCCGGTGCCGAGGCAACAGTTGCATGCCGAGTTCGCCCGCGGGCAACCGTTTGACCGGGCCGATACCGGAGGAGTGGAGGAAGCTGACCGGGCTGAGCGTTATTGACCTGGCGGCGAATCCGGTGACCGGAGAGATACCGGCGTGGCTGGGCGAATTCCCCAATATGCGGTGGATCAGGCTGGGGGGGACCCAGATGACCGGGGCCATACCCGATGCCTGGGCCAGGCTAGCCCTACAAAACCTCTCGCTCGGCTGGAACGATCTTGAAGGGCCGCTACCGGCCTGGATGGGTACCATGACCGAACTTACGCACCTGAACCTTCGGTTCAATGATTTGACAGGCACCCTGCCGGTTGCCCTGAGCCGCCTGACCGGGCTGGAGGACCTGTCTGTCGGTTACAACGGCTTTACGGGCAGGATTCCCGAGGAGCTGGGCCGGTTGACTGCGCTTCGGGCCCTGCACCTGTCAAACAACGACCTGACCGGCTCGATCCCCGAGGAGTTAGGTAACCTGACCAACTTGGACACACTTGGGCTGGCCAACAACGATCTGTCGGGGTGCGTGCCTGCCGCCCTGCAGAGCATCGAGCGGAACGACTTCGATGACTTGGGCCTGCCCTTCTGTGGACCATAATGTCCAGCAGGAGATTTAGTCGAAGGGAAAGATACGACGCACTTTGGATCTGACGCCATCGACGGCCGTGAGGGTGCCGCTCGAAGCGTCTCTGCGGCCGCAAGCCCTGGCGCTCAGGTGAGGCTCAACTCGCCGGTCTCCGTGACGGTCACGTTCAGCGAGCCGGTCTCGGGCTTTACCGTTGACGAAATCAGCGTCGGGGACGGCACGACCAGCGGCTTTTCCGGCAGCGACGGCGTCGCAGTTTACACGTTCGATGTGGCGCCAAACGCCATCGGTGAGGTGACGGTGGATATTGCCGCCGGTGTGGTTACAGATGCCGGGGGCAATGGCAACACAGCGGCGACCCAATTGTCGTTGGGCATCCCGTACGACGACGGGGACGGCGGGATCAACAAGGATGGGCAAGGATCGCACTCAGGTACTGTAGCAATATTCCAACCGTGCCGATACCAGTCAAGCCGCCCATGAAAAATTCATGCCGTCACTCTCAACAGCCTACGCCACCCCCTGGCAAGGTTGGGCTGTCAGCATTTCCGCCGCTGGCGGAAAACGGGCCTTTCCCGCCAGGTGGCGGCCAGCAGTAACTTAAACTCACCATGCAAGGAGTTGCTTCACTTCGCCTCCTCATGCCTGGCCTGCTCCCGTGCTCGGCGCCTGGTTGCGTTTCTCTCCTCGGGTGTTGGCCCCAGCACCCCGTAGTAATCGATGTCTGCAACCAGGATGCACTGGGGGCCCTCTTCATCGTCCGGCCCGTGCCGGTAAATCCCTGCTCCTTTGACCTCGTTGACGCAGTCGCAACCCTCCGCCCACACCGGCAGGTCCGGAGGAAGCTGTTCCAGCAGCGCCATGAGTTCTCCAACAGTCAGAGCGGGGAGCCCTCGACCCCCATCCTGTTCCGTCGGCTGGGGGCTGGGGTTTCGGGCCCAGGTGATAAGCAACGTGCCGTTCGTTTCGTCTCTAGTTGCCGTCATCCACCGCACCTGTTCCCCTGCTTCTCCGGGGATCCCCGGGGCTAGGCGCCGGATGGCTCCGGCGAGTCTGTTCCTGGATATGCCGTCGTGTCTAATCTGCTCCGGGGCCAGCCCTTGCCCCACCGTCTGGTGCTGGAAGGTGGCCGGGATCCTGAGAGTCTGCCCGTCCACGCTGGGCTCCGGATCCTCCGTGTACAGGAGTTCCGCTCCGGCCTTCTCCAGTGCGGCCGCCGCATCGCTTCCGATTTCGAATACGCTCAGCCTGAGCTGTGGGGTGCCGTCCTGGGCTGTATGCAGGTAGCTCCGGAGCGGGGGCCGGTCGGTCCCCGTCAGTTCCGCCGCCAGAGAATTGCAGAATTCCCTCACCTGTTCGCGGTGCCTGGACATGGACTCGCTGTAGCTGGCCCTTTCCTCCCGGCTTGCGCCGGCGGCCAGTGCCGCTGGCGGCACCGGTGGTTCGAGGCCCTGCAGGCCAATGGCGTATACTCGGCTGGTCATCAGTGGCTTGCCCTCCGCGCTGCGTACTTCCGCCAATATGACATCTGCCGCCTGACGGCGTCCACCAGGTGCGGTCAGAACTATTTGTGTCGGTATAGTGTGTTTCCGTGGCCATTGGCTGGTTCGCAATCGTCGAGCTGCGCGACCTGAGACCGGCACACCTTGCACCTGTAGGGCCGGGGACCCGGCGTCTCATTGGTTCAGAATTCCGGGTGGGGTTCCGTTTGTGATTCAACTGAGTCCTGCGTGTCAACGGCGGCGACATTGGCGGTTTGCCCGCAGCTCAGGTATTCCCGATCTCTGATCCCTCTCCCTCCTCCCCAAGAATGAAGGGCGTCCCCGCATGCCCTTCCAAGTTGCTATTGACACGGGAGCTATGGGCCGGCGTGGATGAACTAGATAACCCTGTCTCCCCACCTCGCCGTGGACTGGCTGTCCGGCTCACCCGCCGCCCCCGGCAGCGGGGTCAACATCACGCGCCAACGAGGAGTGTCCTTGGACGCCTCGACCAGAAGTTCCCCCAGCGGTACATCGATGTCGATATCGTCGAATTCGAAGTTGAAGGCGGCCTTCACGTCGGCGGGGCAGACGATGCCCGCTGTCGCGTTGTTCTCCCGTCCCACCCGCCTCAGTTCCTCGCGTTCGGCGAGCGTCATCTTTACCCGGCGGTGGCAGCCGGGAATGGCGCATTTGACCGGGACTTTACTGGGCATTTCCCTAATAATACAACGACAGCTCTGCGAAGGGGTTTCGGAAATGCGCGCAGGGTGTTCAGCGTCAACTTTTATCTTGGTTGCGGCGTGGGAACAATCCCTGCACCCAGGTAGTCCTGGGCATAGGCTCGCAAACCGGGAAGGGTCGGTGAAGGCTGAAATCGCGGTTCGCAAAACCGGTGTTCTGACCGCCGGACGTAACCCCGGGGCAGTGTTTTTGCCTGGCTGTCCACAACGATCATTGGCGGGAAACGCCCGTTTTCCGCCAGTGGCGCTCCCAACGAGGACACCGGGTGCGGGTGCCACCTTCTGCGACAAACCGGGATCACCGGGTGCCGCCTGCCGGGTGAGTTGCCCCGCAGGGCTCCCCTTCAAGGCCATCCCGCGCCATCCCGCAGCCCTGATGCGGTTCCGGCGCCGGTTTCCACGGTCCGGCTCCCGCTCCGCCAGAACAACACCCGGCTTGGGAAGGCCCGGCCATCCGAGAGACTCCGACGGATACGTTGCGCGGCAACTCTGCCGCCGCTACTATTCGAGCCAGCATATCTGCCAGCAGACGATTCCCGTCTCCAGCGCCCGTTTCCGCGGCCATCTCCCTTTCTTGAACGGGTCGACTGAAAGATCATGCGCTTTGATGCACCCGGAGGGTGAATGGCAAAGGCTCTGAAAGCAACCCTCCTGCTTCTGGCTCTTGCCCTGCTCGCGGCCATCCCTGCCGTCATCTCGGCCAATACGGAGAAAAACGGCGTCACGTTCAGGATTACGGCCCAACAGGCGGCTCCCAGCGTCTCCATTTCCGCCGGCGCCAACGTCCAGGTGCGGCTCACCTCGCCGGTCCCCGTGACCGCCACCTTTAGCGAGCCGGTCTCCGGTTTCACCCTTGACGACATCAGCGTGGTCAACGGCACGGCCGACGGCTTCTCCGGCAGCGACGCCGACGCCGTCTACACTTCGGGATTGTTCTGTGGCAGCATCTATCGGGTGCTCCCTGTTTCTGGCTGGTTTCCTGTTCCAAAACCATTATCCCAGAAGCCCGGGAGCCGCTTCAAGACACTGGCCCGACGCCCTCCTTCGGTGGATTCGGGCTAGAAGGAACGAATGACCAAATTTAGGTTCCTGGCCTTATTCGCGGCCTTGGCCTTGCTGTTTATTGTTTCCATCATGGTCTTGGCCCAGGCGCCGAAACAGCCCCACGTGTTCACGGGCGAAGTGATAGTGGGCGATGAAATGGCCATGGAGGGCACCGAGGTGACCGCCATGATCGACGGCGAGACCGTCGGCATGACCATGGTCATGGACGGCATGTACACCATTAAGCTGGATCCCGGCGACCCCGCCGCCGAAAGCTACATGGACTTCTCCGGTAAGACGGTAATGTTCATGGTCGGCATGGTGGACGTCGAACAGTCCGCGATGTGGATGGAGGGCATGGTAAGCGTCCTCAACCTCATGGCCATGGCCATGGAGCCTGAGCCCACCATGGAACCCGTCATGGGCGTACTTCTGAGCGGCCTGACCGCACGACCCCTGGTGAGGATCAACTTGCCGGTCCCTGTGACGGTCACGTTCAGCGAGCCGGTCTTGGGCTTTACTGTCGACGACATCAGCCTGGCCAACGGCATACCCGGTAACTTCTCTGGTGGTGACGGCGTCGCCGTCTACACGTTCGATGTGACGCCAAACGCCATCGGCGAGGTGACGGTGGATATTCCCGCCGGCGTGGCGACGGACAGCGAAGGCAGCGGCAACACCGAGGCTCCGCAGTTGTCGCTGGGCATTCCATACGACTTCGACGGGAGCGGGGGCATCAGCAAGAATGAGGCCATCGCGGCCGTGGTCGATTACTTCGCCGGCAGAATCACCAAGGCCCAGACGATAGCGGTGATCGTGCTCTACTTCTCCGCGCCAACGGAGCCGGAGCCCAGTGAAAACTGCATCCAAACCGTAACCTCCGACGAGACACTCGACGGCCAGTGGGGCAGCGGCTGCGATTCCGAGGCTCGGTCCGGCAGCCATGCCCGCTACTACAGCTTCACCCTGGACGCATCCTCCGAGGTGACGGTGACCCTGGAATCCAGCGCCGTCGACACTCACCTGTATCTGAGGAGCGGGGATGCCACCTCGGGGACGGCGCGGCACGAGAACGACGACCACGAGGGCAGCACGAGCGTCTCGCAGATTCAGGAGACGCTGGCGGCCGGCAGCTACACCGTGGAGGCAACGACCTACTCGGCGGGGGCCACCGGAGCCTTCTCCCTGACCATCAGCGGGCTGGTCGGCACCACCGCGCCGGGGCCGGGGCCTGGCACGGGCGAGGGGGACCGCGCCAATTTGGTCGCGCTCTACAACGCCACCGGCGGCCCGAATTGGGAAAGAAACAATAACTGGCTGAGCGACATGCCGATAAGCCAGTGGTCAGGCGTCACCACTGGCTACAATGGCCGCGTCACCGGACTGTCCCTCCCCGAGAACCAGTTGAGCGGGGAGATACCGCCGGAGTTGGGCAACCTCGCCAACCTGACAGAGCTGTTCCTCTACGAGAACCAGTTGAGCGGGGAGATACCGCTGGAGTTGGGCAACCTCGCCAACCTGGATGATCTGATCCTCAGCAACAACCAGTTGAGCGGGGAGATACCGCTGGAGTTGGGCAACCTCGCCAACCTGGATGATCTGATCCTCAGCAACAACCAGTTGAGCGGGGAGATACCGCCGGAGTTGGGCAACCTCGCCAATCTGGAATCTCTGGGCCTCCGCGGGAACCAGTTGAGCGGGGAGATACCACCGGAGCTGGGCAACCTCGCCAACCTGGAATACCTGCGCCTCGACAGGAACCAGTTAAGCGGGGAGATACCGCCGGAGTTGGGCAACCTCGCCAACCTGGAAGGGCTGTACCTCGCCAAAAACCAGTTGAGCGGGGAGATACCGCCGGAGCTGGGCAAACTCGCCAACCTGATAGAGCTGTTCCTCTACGGGAACCCGTTGAGCGGGGGGATACCGCCGGGGTTGGGCAACCTCGCCAACTTGGAATACCTGCGCCTCGAGGGGAACCAGTTGAGCGGGGAGATACCGCCGGAGCTGGGTAACCTCGCCAACCTGCAAGAGCTGGACCTCAGCGGGAACCCGTTGAGCGGGGAGATACCGCCGTGGTTGGGTAACCTCGCTAACCTGAAATGGCTGTACCTCGCCGAAAACCAGTTGAGCGGGGAGATACCGCCGGAGCTGGGCAACCTCGCCAACCTGGAATACCTGTTCCTCTACGGGAACCAGTTGAGCGGGGAGATACCGCCGGAGCTGGGCAACCTCGCCAACCTGGAACGTCTGAACCTCAGCTGGAACCAGTTGATTGGGGAGATACCGCCGGAGTTGGGCAACCTCGCCAACCTGGAACGTCTGAACCTCGGCGGCAACCCGTTGAGCGGATGCGTGCCAAGCGGTTTGTCGGGCCGGTTGAACATGGATTTTTCAAACCTGGGTGGTCTCCCGTTCTGCCCGTGAGGCCCCGGATCACCCGGCCTATCGCCGAGATGAATACTCCGCGGAGCGCCCAGGAGGCGAGGCCCCGTGTCCTCTGTGCGCTCCGCAACGTCCGCCGCCCGCCGGGTGGCGAGCCATGCCGGCTCAAGCCCGAAGGCTGCTGGAGGGCCCTTCCCTGGAGCGCCCTTCCCTGGTGGGGGCGGCAGCCCCGGACAGTCAGCACTGCCCCCTCCCCAGAGGATCTCTGGCTCACACCCCTCATTCCAGCCACCGGGAGGACTCGCCTCGGTTGTACTTCGCCGCCATGGCGCTGCTGTACCACCAGCCCTGTCGCCTGATGGCGGAGTCCGGAGTGCCAGCCCGGGTCAGCCCCACCCGGCCGCCATGGCTGGAAGGTCCCTCTGATCGTCCCTTTCTGTGAGGACGTATTCGTGAGGCCAGGTGTCGCGATAGGTCACCGCTTCCCGCCATGACGCCCGGGATATCAACTCTGAGATGCTGACCCTTCTCTGTGAAGGGGACAAGCCTGGGGGCCTTTCTTTGATCGGGCGCTCCATCGAGATTGTGCCCTAGAACAGGCCGCTTTCGAAGATATTCGATCGCCGTTTCATGGTTGAAAAGGGCATCCTTCATAGGTTTGCAGGTCATTGGTCGCTGCTCTTTCTTTCAGCCGGGGTACTGTCGCAGACCATTTCGATGATTGCCTCGCTGGCTTTCCTTTGGGAATCTCAGCCTGGTCCCCAGCAGCCTGGAGCTCCAAGAAGCGGTCCGGAGGGCCAGTACCTCCGGCAGGCCCCTGGACATCCGGTCCAGCGGGGACAGGAAACCTTGGGCCTCACCGTCACGCCCGACCTCGGACACCGGACTGATCGGGGTGACAATCACCCTGCGGGGCACGGGCGAGCGGCCCCGGGACAACGGGACCGTCGAGCAACGGTTCACTAGGTTGAGCGAGGCTTACTTCGGCTCCATCGCCTCCCTGCTGGAAGGGCTCCGAAGCCAAGGGGAAGGCCCCCCAAGTCACCGTGGTCCTGTTGGGAGCCCAACAGACGACGCAGGCGGTGGAGTACGCCGGCCTGAACGCCTGGCTGGCGTGCTGGGCGCCTTCACGATGAGCATCGCCCCCCTGAACCTCCGGCCGCTCCCGCCCCTGGACGGGTTTGCAACGCCGATGTGCTTGAGGCTGCGCTCAAAGACCGATGGTGATACCGCCTCCCTTCTTTACGACGCTTCGACCGGAGCTTTTGCAGGGTCCTATTGACAGCACAAGGGTTGACGCTGCCCCACTCGGCCGCTGGTGAGATCGCGCCAGAACTGGGAATCCCTTCCTCGAGAAGGAGGATCAACCGCTCCTGCAGGCCCAACACGCCAGCCATGTCCCAAGGCACCATGCCATCCCCCCGCAGCCGCGGCCCGAATCGCGGTTCTGGCCCATCGCCGGCCATGAGCCACGAGGAGGAGCGATGCTGTATTACCCACCAGTGCCAACCGCAGGGCTGTGGCACCAGCCGACGGCGTCGTTGGCAAACGCGAACTCCTTGTGCTAGATTCCCACCATTGATACGCTGAATAACGTACTCACCAAGCCAACCAGGAGAGACCTTGACCTCAATTAGAGAAACAGCCTCCGAAACACTCCACTTCACGGCCGGACTCAGCTGGGCCAATGCCGGCGGCCTAAGTCCCGAAATCACGGCAAGCACAACGCCGCTGGCAGGAATTTCCTGGGAACCGCTGCTACAGCTCGACGCACCCGGATGGGCGCAAGTCTTCGCCGATAATGAAGTCGACCGCGACTTCACCCGGAAGCTGGACAGGCTGGTGGCCACCTGGCTCACGCAGGAGGACTACCGGGAACTCAGAGAGATAGCTTCCAAGAAGACCGGCCTCCCAGTTAGCGGAGCCGCCGACGCCGTATTCTCTGATTGGATAGACGACAGTGCCTGCAAGCGGCTGAGCCACCTGGTAACGGGCATGAGGTTCACTGAACACCAAGTCCCGGTCTGCTACGCGCTCTGCAACGCCGAGAGGGCAGTCCACTCGGCCGTGGACTACTCCAGAAGACCGCAGGGACTCAGCGAACAGGCGATAGCGGCCGCCAAGCAGGAACTGGAAGAGTCCGCTGACGAGTACGCAGCACTGGCTTCGCTGGGCATCCTGGAGGAGCCAGCAGAAGGAGCCACGTGAGAAGAGGCGAGATAAGGCGCGTCCGCAGCTGGAACTACGTCGGACACGAGGCCACAGGAGACCGCCCCTGCCTTATCATCAGCCCGGACTGGTTCAACTCCACCGGGAACGCCATCATCGCTCCGCTGACCACCCCAGGCCCCAACCACGAAAACTGGTGGGAGATCCACATCAGGTCCACCGACTCCACCTGACTCGTCCCCGACATCAGGACGGCGCCAGCGACGGCCCTCGGACCCGCCGTGCTGGGTAATGCCACGCAGCACGAACTCGAGGACGTGATGTTCGCCCTGTACCGTCTGATCGGCGGCGCCGAGGACACTCCAGACCCCAACTGCAACCGCGGGCAAGTCTGGACGGCGGATCTCTCGGCCGTGCAACCGGATACCGATCCCGCAATCGGAGAGCTCCTCATATTGCACTACAACCCAGGCAACGTCATGGCGATGACAACGTTCGTGACCGAGATACCCCGGAGAAGGTCGCCCCTCGTATTCCCCCTCCGCTCGTCAACGGGACTCACGGGGAAGTCAGCCCTGCTGGCTCAGGTCAGGGCCATTTCGGCACACCCCAGGCTGGTGGGCCTAGTAGGCACAGTACCTCAATCAGACATGGAGACAATCTCCGACCGGTTCATGACGTTCATGGAATCCTAGCTACTGATAGAGGCACCAGCGGGTTGCCCAGCTGCGCGGCCCGTAACGCCCTTTGACGATACTGATTCTCGTAGTACTGGGCGCCGGCATCCACGTATCCGTGTCCATGCCGCAGCATGGAATAGATGGCCCCCAGGGCGCTGTCGGAGCGGTGCAGCGCATTGGCCGCCACCGTCGGGTAGAACTTCCTTCCGGTGATGCCGTGGAGTCCGCCAGCTAGCGCCTCTGCGGTGACGATGTCGTTGTTGTATCCGGTCCGGGCTTCCCCCGGCCTCTACCGCCGCCTGTGGACTTCGATGAAGCCTTCGTCCTCGTCATTTTCCAGTTGTCTGATCCTATCGGCGTTGTTCCGTATAGCGTTTGCTGCTTCCTCAGTCGTGCAGTTTCCGATTCGCAGTCTGACCACTTTAGGAGGGTTCGCAACAGTCAAATTTATAGTATATAATAGTCCATTATGGACGTTATCAGTCGACGCATCAGCCTGACGGCCTGGGGACGCCTCTACGGCTTCGACAAGGCGACCACCTCCCGCCTGCATCTCACCGGCAAGCTGCCGCCGGAACTTCAGATCGAACAGTTGCCCAACGGGCGCTACTACGTGGTGGTGCCTCCGGCAAACGAAGGACGTTGTGTGGTGTACGCCCGGGTTTCGTCCGCCGACCAGAAGGAAGACCTGGATCGGCAGGTGGGCCGGGTCGTGGAATGGGCGACGCAGCAGGGCTATCGGCCGGACGAGGTGGTCAAGGAGATTGGTTCCGGTCTGAATGGGGACCGTCCCCGGTTGCGGCGTCTGGTGGGGGACCATACGGTGGGCACGATAGTGGTGGAACACCGGGAGCGATTGAGCCGTTTTGGGTTTGAGTACGTGGAAGCTGCGCTGGCCGGGCGGGGAGCCCGCATCTTGGTGGTGGATGAGGGTGAGTTGGAGGATGACTTGGTGCGGGACGTGACCGAGGTGATGACCTCGCTGTGCGCTCGGCTCTATGGACGGCGTTCGGCGCGGCGGCGTGCGGAACGAGCGCTGGCGGCGGCGCAGGAAGGCTGATGCAGCAGACTGGCACATATCAGACGCGCACTGCCGGTTACGCGGGCTTGGACCGGGCGGCTGGCGATGCTGTGCTGGCAGCGTACGGTGAGTTGTACGGCCGGGTGCAGCGGAAACTGTTTGCCGAAGTTGGGGCCGGTCGCTCAACTACGTCGCTCAAGAGCGCTTACCTGGAGCGGTATGGAATACCGGCACGGATGTTCAATGCGGCGACAGCCCGAACCGGATTGGGTCTGCGTCTCCGCTTTCCCAGCCGATGATGCGCTGCAAGCGCCGGTCTCAGCTGTCTTGCACTGGAAGCTGACACAGTTGCCACTGGCATCGGTCTCAGCCACGGACAGATGGTCGGCATTGAGGTCCACGCCGATGGCGCCAAGACGCTGGTCCGTAACCACCGCCACTCCCATCTTCATCTACGAGGCCCACTGCAGTAATTAACATCCCATTCAGGTCCCCCTCCGCCGTTACGGGTGAGACCATTGCCTGACCGTTGTAGCTGGGCACAATGCCCTTAAGTGAAGGGCAGTGAGGAATTTGAAGGGTCAAGAAGTCGATAGCCGCGCCTTTACCTTCCCATGACCAAGCAGAGATCGGGGATGGGTAGAACAGCGCGGATGAGCACGTGTCATCGACACGATTCACCAACCGCAGTGAGGTTCCGGGGGCCACGGGGAGGGACACGGCGACCGCCGCCAAATACGTGGTCGAATGTGCGTGCGGGGGCGCCACACTCGCCAAAGGGTTCTCAGGTTGAACGCTGTGGCCAACACGGTCCAATCGGCCGCAACGGTAACCGGGACCTGAAAATCGGTACCCTGCGCTCGGCTATCAGGCAGTTGGGCATCGACTGGACGGAGTTTCAGGAGTCATAGATTCAGCGGCCGTCTGCACGCCTTGGGTTGCAAGCCCAGCCCGCCCGGGCCTCGCTGCATGGGAGCTGGTAGCGTTCAATTCCAGTTATCCTTCCACATTAATATCGGGGAAAATCAGCATGTTGCCGAATTCTCGAAGAACTCGGGTTCTTGATATATTAGCCTAAACCAAAGCCAAGATGGGATGTGCATTTCGGGGAGATTGACGATGACCGCAAGGACTCCACGGCACCTCATATCACCTTTAGGCTCCAACTGGGTGGGCACCGATAGTGCGGTCTAGCGATATGTACATTTCACCTTGGCTTTAGTTTAGTACCGCGTCCGGCTATTTTTGATAAACAACCGAACAAACTCAGGCTGTGGCAACTATCGACCGGAGATTCTCTACCACCCGTGCCCGGTCATGCTTCGGCACATATGTACATCGGTTCCAGCCGGACGCGGTACTAGTACCGTGTCCGGCTGTTTTTGATAAATATAAGAAAGTAATAGAGGCATTCTTTGATTGTGGAGAGGTGGGGGGAATGCCGGCCAAGCTATATCGAGTGAACTTGACCGAAGCTGAGCGGGAACATTTGTTGGGTATCACCCGGCGGGGGCAATCCTCGGGGCGTAAAGTGAAGCGGTCCCTGATTTTGTGTAAAGCCGATGAAGGCCTTACTGACCAACAGGTGGCGAAAGCTCTGATGGTGGGCCCCGCCACGGTCGGCCGGGTGCGGCAGCGTTTCGTAGAAGGCGGGTTGGAGCGCGCCCTGGATGACCTGCCGCGTCCGGGGCAACGGCGCAAACTTGATGGAAGGCAGGAAGCCCGCCTGGTGGCCGTGGCCTGTAGCGCGGCCCCGGAAGGGCACACCAGATGGACGTTGCGATTGCTCGCCGACGAGGCGGTGAAGCTGGAATTGACCGACTCTATCTCCCGGGAGACGGTCAGACAGGTGCTGAAAAAAACGAACTCAAGCCGTGGCGGAAGAAGGAGTGGTGCATCCCCAAGGTGAGCGCCGAGTTCGTAGCCTGCATGGAGGACGTGCTGGACCTCTACGCCGAACCCTATGACCCCAAGCGGCCCGTAGCCTGTTTCGACGAGACCTCCGAGCAGTTGGTGGCCGAGAAGCGGGAGCCCATCCCGGCCAAGGCGGGACGGCAGGAGCGATTTGATTATGAGTACCAGCGCAACGGGACCCGGAACTTGTTCATGACTTGCGAGCCGCTGGCGGGCTGGAGGCACGTGGCAGTGACCGGGCGTCGGACCATGGAAGACTTCGCCCATCAGATGCGCTGGTTGTCGGATGCCGCCTACCCCGAAGCGGAGAAGGTCCGGGTGGTGCTGGACAATCTGAACACTCATAGACCCGCCTCCCTGTACGAGGCCTTCGAGCCGAAGGAGGCCAGACGGGTGATCCAACGGCTGGAGTTTCACTATACTCCCAAGCATGGGAGCTGGCTCAACATGGCGGAGATTGAGTTCAGCGTCTTCAGCAACCAATGTTTGAATCGCCGGATTGAAGATGAGGTGTCCTTAAAACGCGAGATTGCCGCATTGGAGACCGAACGAAATCAGGCCGGGGCAACTATCGAGTGGAGGTTCACTACCACCGACGCCCGGCACAAGCTCCGGAGTATCTATACACCGGTTTTAGACTGACCCGGTACTAGCCACGGTCCGCGCACTCGGCCCTATTCGGTATGGCAGGGCTGGCGCCATCCGACCTCATCAACCGCCGGAAACAAAATAGAGCCTGATCACTGCTATGGTCTGTTCCTTGGTGAGATTGCCACTGAAATAGTCCCGCACGGCGGCGATGGCTTCATTCTTGCTGATCGCTCCGTCACTGTCGGAGTCATATTGCGTGAGCAAGCCGACCACCATGATGCTCACGGTGATGTCGGCGCTGACGCCGGAAGCGCCGGTGGCCGTGACCACGACGGTGTAGGTGTCCCTGATGTCCGGGTCCAGCATCGTACCCGCCCCCACCCTGATCTGTCCCGTGCTGGCGTCGATGGCGAATAAGGCCGCGTCATCCCCGCCCAGCATGTAGGTCAGCGGTTCGGAGCCGGCGTCCGTGGCCGCAACCGGGTCGCCGACAATTGCGCTCTCGGGCGCGCTCTCCAACACGCTCCTTCCCCCGGTCTCAGCGGCCGGGAACTCTGGGGCGGTGTCCGTGGAGTCGGGGAGCGGGTCCCCAGACCCGGATGTGCAGAAGGGTAGTGGGCCGTCGGTGACTGCCACGGCTTCCAATTCGGCAGGTATGCACCCGGTCAACCGGTTCCCAAAGAGGACCAGGATTTTCAGATTGACCAGGCTGCCCAGTTCCGCCGGTATCGGCCCGCTCAACCGGTTGTCATAGAGGTAAAGCGATTTCAGGTAGGTCATGCCGCCCAGTTCCGCCGGTATCGGCCCGCTCAACCGGTTGTCAGCAAGGTCCAGGTCTTTCAGGTAGGTCAGGCTGCCCAGTTCCGCCGGTATCGGCCCGCTCAATAGGTGGTAGCTTAAGCGCAAGTTCTTCAGGTAGGTCAGGCTGCCCAGTTGCTCCGGTATCTCCCCGGTCAACCGCTGGCCATAGAAATCCAGAGAAGTAACGCGCGGCGGTGTGCCGGTCGTCCAAACGCCATCCCAGCTGTCAATCGCCAAATCTGCCGACCAGTTCAGCGCTGCGGTCCCCGCCAACGTGTCCCGCGCCGCCAGCAGCGCGGTGCAGTCCGCCACCAGCCCCGGGTTGGCGGCGGCATCGGTTACCGCTCCGCCGGTGGTGCAATCGCCCAGCGGCGGCGGGGTTGTCGTTGGCGTTCCGGGATCTGGGCAGAAATCCAGAGAGAGGCCGTCCAGGCCTTTTACGATTCGCAACCCATGCGGTATGCATCCGGTCAATTGGTTCCCGGAGAGTTCCAACCACCTCAGATTGGCCAGGCTGCCCAGTTCCGCCGGTATCGTCCCGCTGAGCTGGTTCCCGGAGAGGCGCAGTTCGGACAGGCTGGCCAGGCTGCCCAGTTCCGCCGGTATCGTCCCGCTGAGCTGGTTCCCGGAGAGGCGGAGCCATTCCAGGTTGGTGAGGCTGCCCAGTTCCGCCGGTATCGTCCCGCTGAGCTGGTTGTCGGAGAGGTCTAGCCATTCCAGGCTGGCCAGGCCGCCCAGCTCCGCCGGTATCGGCCCGGTCAGGTAGTTGTCAGAGAGGTCCAGCGAGAACAGGCTGGTGAGGCTGCCCAGTTCCGCCGGTATCGTCCCGCTGAGCTGGTTCCCGGAGAGGCGGAGCCATTCCAGATTGGTGAGGCTGCCCAGTTCCGCCGGTATCGTCCCGCTGAGCTGGTTCCCGGAGAGGTCTAGCCATACCAGATTGGTGAGGCTGCCCAGTTCCGCCGGTATCGTCCCGCTGAGCTGGTTCCAGGAGAGGCGGAGCCATTCCAGATTGGTGAGGCTGCCCAGTTCCGCCGGTATCGTCCCGCTGAGCTGGTTCCCGGAGAGGC
This sequence comes from Dehalococcoidia bacterium, assembly GCA_965220625.1. Lineage (GTDB taxonomy): Bacteria > Chloroflexota > Dehalococcoidia > Lucifugimonadales > UBA3495 > VXOI01. Next base: position 20,726 of record CBDCQN010000001.1, on the reverse strand, counting down.
TCAGTTCGGACAGGCTGGACAGGCTGCCCAGTTCCGCCGGTATCGTCCCGCTGAGCTGGTTCCCCGAGAGGCCCAGCCATTCCAGATTGGTGAGGCTGCTCAGTTCCGCCGGTATCGTCCCGCTGAGCTGGTTGTCGGAGAGGTCTAGCCATACCAGATTGGTGAGGCTGCCCAGTTCCGCCGGTATCGTCCCGCTGAGCTGGTTCCAGGAGAGGCTCAGTTCGGACAGGCTGGACAGGCTGCCCAGCCAAGACGGTATCGGCCCGGTCAGGTAGTTGTCAGAGAGGCGCAGTTCGGACAGGCTGGCCAGGCCGCCCAGCTCCGCCGGTATCGGCCCGGTCAGGTAGTTGTCAGAGAGGTCCAGCGAGAACAGGCTGGCCAGGCCGCCCAGTTCCGCCGGTATCGGCCCGGTAAGGTAGTTGTCATAGAGGCTCAGCGATTGCAGGTTGGTCAGGCTGCCCAGTTCCGCCGGTATCGGCCCGGTCAGGTAGTTGTCAGGGAGGTCCAGCGATTGCAGGTTGGTCAGGCTGCCCAGCTCCGCCGGTATCGTCCCGGTCAACCGCTGGTCATCCCAGCCATAGAATTGCAGAGAAGTAACGCGCTGTGGTGTGCCGGTCGTCCAAACGCCATCCCAGTTGTCAATCGCCAAATCTGCCGACCAGTTCAGCGCTGCGGTCCCCGCCAGCGTGTCCCGCGCCGCCAGCAGCGCGGTGCAGTCCGCCACCAGCCCCGGGTTGGCGGCGGCATCGGTCACCGCGCTTCCGGCTTCGCATTCCTGCGACTGGGCCGATGCGACGGACGCGATGCCCGCCAGCAGGATGATGACCAGAAGCAGGGGTATTGCCTTGATGAACCTGACCATTTAGCGCCTCCACTTTTACCGGCGGTGCAGCTAAGAATCCTCTGAACAAGCAGGGAACGACGGCGATCGTCTGCTGGGATCCTGCTTGACTAAGGCGTGGCCTGGAGCAATCCAATAGCTTATTCAGAGGTTTCCTAAATTAAGTACCTCCCCACCGAAGGTTGGGGCAAGTTGCCAAACAGTGTGACATAGAATTCTGTGTAAAGTCAGTCGAAAACCTGCCACTGAACACCTCAATTTCGAACCAATTTCCAGCTAAATTTTTCGCTGTGTAATTTCTCGCAAAGCTGATACACTCATGTCGGCCGCCCGGTGGGCCGGGAGATCGCGGTCCGTCCGTACCTGGACGGAGGTTGTGTAGATGGAAAACGCCGATGAGCTGGCCCGGGAAAACGAGGCCCTGCGGCAGCGGCTGTCCCGCCTCAGCGAGGCCAGCCTGCGCATCAACGAGAGCCTGGACTTCGGGACGGTGCTCCAGGGAGTCCTGGACAGCGCCCGGTCGCTGACCGGCGCCCGCTACGGGGTCATCACCCTCCTGGACGATGGGGGGCGGATACAGGATTTCCTCTATTCCGGGCTGACTGCCGAGGAGAGCCGGCAGTTCGCCGAATTTCCCAACGGTATGCTCTTCTTCGAGCAGCTCAGCGGCATCGGCGAACCGCTGCGGCTGCGGGACTTCCACGGCTACGTCAGGGAGCTGGGCCTGCCCGAGTTCCGCCCGCCGATGGCGGTGAGCTCGCCCCTTCCCTTCCTGGCCGCGCCCATCCGCCACCGGGGAGAGGGCGTCGGGGCCTTCTACGTCGGCGAGAAGGAGCGGGAGTTCACCGCCGAAGACGAGGAGACCCTGGTGATGTTCGCCTCCCAGGCGGCCCTGGTCATCGCCAACGCCCGCCGCCACCGCGACGAGCAGCGGGCCCGGGCCGACCTGGAGACCCTGGTGAACACCACGCCGGTGGGCGTGCTGGTCCTGGACGCCAGGACGGGGAACCCGGTGTCGATCAACCGGGAGGCGAGGCGGATCGTCAGCGGCCTGTGCGAACCGTGCGGGACGGCGGAGCAGCTGCTGGAGGTGCTGACCTACTGGCGGGCCGACGGGCGGGAGGTCTCCCTGCGGGAGTTGCCCTTGGCCCAGACCCTGGTCACCGGGGAGACGGTGCGGGCCGAGGAGATGGTGCTCCGGTCCCCTGACGGGCGCAGCGTCACCGCCCTGATCAACGCCACTCCCATCCTGTCGGAGGAGGGGGAGGTGGAGTCGGTGGTCATTACCATCCAGGACCTGACGCCGCTGGAGGACCTGGAGCGGCTGCGGGCCGAGTTCCTGGGCATGGTGAGCCACGAGCTCCGGACGCCCCTGGCCGCCATCAAGGGCTCAACGGACACCCTGCTGGAGAATGCCTCCGACCTGGACCCGGCGGAGATGACCCAGTTCTTCCGGATCATCCGGGACCAGTCGGAGAGCATGCGCCACCTGATCGGCGACCTGCTGGACGTGGCCCGCATCGAGACGGGCAGCCTGCCGGTATCGCCGGAACCCGTGGAGGTCACCGCGCTGGTGGACGAGGCCAGGAGCCGGTTCCGGAGCGGGGGCGGCCGGAGCAACCTGGTCATCGACCTGCCGGCGCGTCTGCCCCGGGTGACGGCGGACCGGCGGCGGGTGGTCCAGGTGCTGACCAACCTGCTGTCCAACGCGGCCCGTCACTCCCACGAGCTCTCCCCCATCCGGGTGGCGGCGGTGCGGGAGGGGGTCCACGTGGCCCTCTCGGTGGCCGACGACGGGGTGGGGGTGCCCGCCGAGCAATTGCCCCACCTGTTCAGGAAGTTCTCGCAGCTGGACGGCGAGGAGCGGGTACGGGAACTGGGCGGGTCCGGGCTGGGGCTGGCCATCTGCAAGGGGATCGTGGAGGCCCACGGGGGCCGCATCCGGGCCGAGAGCGACGGTATTGGGCTGGGCAGCCGGTTCACCTTCACCCTTCCCGCCGTGGACGAGCCGGCGAGGCGCGCCGCCCGGCGGCCCCGGCGGAGGCAGCGCAGGGAACCGGAGCCGGTGCGCATCCTCTGCGTGGACGACGACCCGCAGACGCTGCGCTACGTGCGGGACGCCCTGACCCGGGCGGGCTACGCCCCCGTCGTCACCGGAGACCCGGAGGATGTGCCCCGGCTCATGGCGGAGGAGCCGCCCCGCCTGGTGCTGCTGGACATGGTGCTCCCGGGCAGCAGCGACGGCATCGAGCTGATGGGGCAGGTCCGGGAGATAGCCGACGTGCCGGTGATCTTCCTGTCGGTCTACGGCCAGGACGAGGTGATCGCCCGGGCCTTCGACGAGGGAGCGGCCGACTACGTGGTCAAGCCATTCTCACCGACTGAGCTGGCGGCCCGCATCCGGGCGGCCCTGCGCAAGCGGGCGGCGCCGGAACTGGCGGAGCCCGCCCGTCCCTACGTGCGGGGAGATTTGACCGTGGACTACGCCCTGCGCCGGGTGACGCTGGCCGGAAACCCGATGGCCCTCACCGCCACCGAGTACCGGATGCTGGTGGAGCTCTCCGCCAACGCCGGGCTTCCCCTGACCCACCAGCACCTGCTGCAACGGGTCTGGGGGCCGGACAAGGGCGAGGACTCCGGGCCGGTGCGGAACATCGTCAGGAGGCTGCGGCGCAAGCTGGACGACGACCCGGACGATCCCACCTACATCTTCGCCTTGCCCACCGTGGGCTACCGCATGGCGGAGGCCGAGACGCCGGAAGTGGGAGAGGCGTGAGCGGCGGCAAAAGGTCTGGACTGCCAAGAAGCAAAAATAGAACCCGTGAGGGTCGAAGTCACCGGCAGAAAACTGCTCTAGGAGCAGCCCGGCATTGGCCACGTTCAGTTGGCGGGGACGTTGGGTCAGTGAGGGACGGGCGGTTAACGGTCCAGCCGGCGCCGTCCATCCAGTATGGGATGGGCCTCCAGTCCGCAGCTTAAGTGTACAAAGTGCAGTCTAGGGGATGTTAAGTTAGCCATTTAGAAAAACTTCTCCAGAATCGGGAGTACATCTCCGACGGGGAACTCTTCGAGATTCTGAAACTGCGTTACGCATACGATCCCACAGGCCCCTTATAAGGAGATTGACGAATGATCAACTGGAGCAACTGCCCCGAGGTGGAGAGCGTGCCGGGTAAAGTGAGCGGCAACTGGGTATTCAGGGGTACCAGGCTGCCGGTGTATTCCCTCTTCGAGAACCTGGCAGGGGGAGCAACCATATACGATTTCATGGAGTGGTTTGACGGCGTGGACGAATCGGACGTGAAAGCGGTACTGGAGTTCGTGGCCCAGGACCTCCGGGCCAGAGTGCCTGATGCGCATCCTGTTCGATAAGGGCACACCGAGGCCATTGCGTCGCCGCCTCTTCGGGCATGAGGTGGAAACCTCCGTGGAACGAGGATGGGATACCCTGGCCAACGGCGAACTGATGGACCGGGCCGAAGAAGCCGGGTTTGAAGTAATGCTCACCACCGACCAGAGCATCAGGCACCAGCAGAACATGTCCAACCGGCAGATCGCAGTCGTCGTCCTCATGAACACCAACTGGCCCCGCATAGCAAGGAACACCGAAATCGTCCGCATCGCCCTGGAAGGCTAAATTCTAGACGTAGGTATGTTACCATTCACTAACAATCACCGAAGGTAATACACTCCACCATGGTCCATGTCCCAAGCAGAAAAGCCGCCGAAATCCTCGGCCTCCATCCCAATACCCTGAGGTCCTATGCCGACCAGGGCAAAATCCCCCACTACCGAAACGCCGCCGGACAGCGCCTCTATGACGTCGACTCCTACCTCCAAGGCAACCAGGAACCGGAAACCGTCTGCTACTGCCGCGTCAGCTCCCACAAGCAAAAAGACGACCTGCAAAGACAGGTCCAGTTCATGCACCAGCGCTACCCCGCAGCCTCCATCATCACCGACGTCGGCGGCGGCCTCAACTTCGAAAGGAAGGGACTTGTCTCCCTACTGGAACGACTCCATCGCGGAGATAAGCTCACAATTGTGGTTGCCCACAGAGACCGCCTCGCCAGGTTCGGCTTTGAACTCATCCAGTGGATGGCCGAGCAGAACGGCGGCAACATCCTGGTTCTCGACAACCAGGATCACAGCCCCCAACAGGAACTCACCGAGGATATTCTCGCCATCCTCCATACCTTCAGCTGCCGACTCCACGGACTCCGCCGCTACCGAAACCAAATCCAGAAGGATCCGGCTCTATCCCAACAGGCAACAAAGACAGACCCTCAAACTCTGGCTTGACGCCGCACGTTGGTGCTACAACCAAACAATCGCGTACCTCAGGCAGCCCGGAACCAAGGCCAACTGGAAGAACATCAAGACCGCCATCATCAACTCCGCCCCTGAGAGGCTGAAAGCAGCACCCTACCAGGTCAAAAGCGTCGCCGTACGGGACGCCTGCCGCGCCGTCAGCCGCTGCAAGAAGGCCAACGCCGAACTGGCCCAGGCGAGGTCCTGCGGAGAACGCCTCGATGAACCCTTCGCCGGGGTCGGCTTCCGAAGCCGCAAGCACCCCAGACAGGGCTGCTACATACCTTGGCGGTCCATCACAATGGAGGGACCCTATACCCGGATCCTGGGCAAACTGCACATGGCCGAAGCCCTGCCCCCCAACCACCGGGACGGTCGCCTAACCCTCCACAACGGACAGTATCACCTGGCTGTAACCTTCAGGGCCCAGCGGCGCACCAGCGAGACCCAAGCTCGCGCCGTAGCCCTGGACCCCGGCGTCCGCACCTTCCTTACCTGGTTCTCCGAAACCGACGCCGGCCAGATAGGCAAACACGACTTCGGAAGAATCCAACGCCTCTGCCGGCACCTCGACCAGCTCATCAGCAGGACGGCCAAGACCGGATCCCGCCGAAAGCGCAACCTGCGGAAGGCCGCGGACCGCATGAGAGTCCGCATAACCAACCTCATAAATGAGCTCCATCACCAAGCGGCACGCTTCCTGGTCGGCAACTTCGACCTCATCCTCCTGCCAACATTCGAAACCAGCGACATGGTGCAACGAGGGAAGAGAAAGATCCGCAGCAAGAGCGTACGCTCCATGCTGACCTTCGCCCACTACCGCTTCCAGCAGTTCCTCCTGTGGAAGGCCTGGGAGACCGGCAAACAGGTCCTCCTCGTCAACGAGGCATACACCTCCAAGACCTGCAGCTGGAACGGTGAAATAGTCGCCGGACTCGGAGGCCGCCGCTGGATCCAGGGCTCGGACGGGGTCCGCGTGGAACGCGACATCAACGGCGCCCGCGGGATATTCCTGCGGGCTTTGGGAGATACACCCTCGCTGATGCAATCAGCGTGCATCGCAACTGGCGTTGTTAACGTCAGTTAGCGAAAAAGTATCGGGTTACAGCCTGGCGACTACCTCAGCCAAGAACCAAGCAGGCATCTCGCAACAGAATTGCCATTGCTCTGTTATCACCGATCTTTTCTGTCCAGACAAGGAACAGTGACCAAACATCATTACGTACCACAGTTCTACCTGAAAAGGTTCGGTAGCGGTAAGTACATATCTGCCATACTATTGGACCATGACCTCCGCTTTGTGGAGAAGGCCAGTATCCGAGACCAGTCCTGCAAACCTAACTACTACAGGTCCTCATTCATCGAGAGAATCATCGGTCTGATAGAACGGGAAGACGTCGAGGCCCCCGTCCCCTACCGCCAGAACAGGCACGTCCTCTTCGGTCAGCAGGAAGGATTGTGCGGCGGCTGCCGGATGGATTTCCCCTTCAAGATATTCGAGGTAGATCATATGGTTCCACAGTCCCGGGGCGGCACTGATCATATAGAGAACCTGCAACTACGTTGCTCAAGCTGCAATCGCATCTGCAATCGCATCAAGGGAGACCGGCCCCAAGAATATCTGATAGCCCGCCTAGCGGAGATGGCGGCGTGATCAGAATTGCCGCTCAAAGCGGTGGGCAGAAGCAGCGGGGCGTTTTATACTCGCCTCCTCTCCATCCCCCTTACGCCCCTTCCGGCCCATTTCCTGCTCGTCCTGAACTGAGCGAAGATCATCCGGGGAGCATTACCGCGAAAACGGTCCGCGCCGCTAGTCATCCAGCAGTCCGTTCCGTACCGCCCAACCACGACTTCCTGCTTCGAGCCGAGGCCCAGCTTGCGCTGAAATGCCGTAGACGGCGTTTCGGACGGTCACCGGCAGTACTTCCCTTTCCTCCGCTATTCTGGCGTATGACATGCCCCGGCAGAACGATGTGAGTATTTCCAGGTCTCTTCGTGTCAGCCCGCCTAGGCCCTTCCCTCCTCCCTGCTCCGCTTCGGCTCGAATCCGGGCGAAGACCCGGCTCAGCACGTCGGCGGGCACGCGCATCTCACCCGCAGCGACGTCACGAACCGTTGTCAGGAGGCGTTCCATCCCCGACACCTTCTGAAGGTATCCTGTTGCACCGGCGGCCATCGCCTCTATCACCGCGTCCTCCTCCGTGGAGGCCGTCAGCATGACCACCCGGGCTGGACGACCTGCAACGGCGGATTGCCCGGGCTGAGCGGCAGGTTCTCGATGCCGCTGAACGTGGCCGACGGGATCAGGTTCATCAGAAGAGGCGTCGGTTGGCCAACCTGCGGCACAGGCTGGAGGTGTTGGAAGCTGACATTGCTGCGGGCCGGGTCAGGTTGTGCTTCGGGTCGAAGCGGCTTTGGCGGAAGCAGGACCAACTTGCGGAAAACGGTTACGGCAGCCATGAGGAGTGGCTCAGGGACTGGCGAGATTCCCGCAGCGGCGAGTTCTTCGTGCTCGGCAGCAGGGATGAGACGGCGGGTTGCCAGCTGTGCGTGGCTACCGTTGCCGATGACGGCACGCTGACCCTGCGTCTTCGAATGCCTGATTGTCTGGTTGGCCAATACGGCAAGCACCTGGTAATCGAAGGTGTGTGGTTTGCCTACGGCCACGAGCAGGTGCTGGCGGCCTTGGGGAGCAACTCCGAATACGCCGCATATCGGCGCGAGCACGGTGAGAAGACGGCGCGGGCAACTGAACTGGGTCAGGCCGTCAGCTACCGTTTCAAGCGGGACGGCAAGGGCTGGCGGGTGTTCGTTACCACCAACATGATGGGAGTGGCGGTGGTTACGGACCAGCGTCTTGGCGCCATCGGCGTGGACCTGAATGCCGACCACTTGGCCGTCGCCGAGACCGACAGCAGTGGCAACTGCATTAAAGCCTGGCGGGTGCCGTTAGTAACCTACGGCAGCTCGCAGCATCAAGCTGAGGCAGTTATCGGCGATGCTGTGGCCAGCGTGGTGGAGTGCGCACGCGAGGTCGGCAAGCCTATCGTCATCGAGAAGCTGGACTTCCGCCAGAAGAAGGCCATATTGGAAGGTCAGTCCCGTAAGTACAGCCGTATGCTGTCCAGTTTCAGCTACGGCAAGGTCAAGGCGTATTTCGTCTCCCGAGGTTACCGGAAGGGAGTAGAGGTACATCAGGTCAACCCGGCCTACAGTTCAGTCATCGGCCGGGTGAAGTTCATGGAACGGTATGGGCTCAGCGTCCATCAGGCTGCGGCCTTGGTGCTGGCCCGTCGTTCACTCGGCTGCTCGGAGCGTGTTCCACGCCGATGGGTCTGTCCCGTTGGCAATGGCGTCCACGTCGCCTTCACCGTACCTGCAAGGAAGCGTGTGAAGCACGTGTGGGCGTACTGGGGTGCGATCTCGGGCCAGCTGAGACCGGCGCTTGCAGCGCAACACCGGCTGGGAAAGCGGAGACGCCTACCCAATCCGGTTCAGGCTGTCGTGCGTGCTGATGCGCGCGGGGTGGCTTGAGCGGGGATCAGTTCGGTGTTCCCGGGTGAGATTCCCGGGCGGAGCCGTCCTGAACTGTTGGGAAGGCGGCGCGGCCGAGACCGCGTCTTCACGAGAGGCTGACCTGGGTCTTGCGACTAAAGTCAACCTTTTTTACAACGGTTTATCACCCGTAGTCCTCCTGGTGGCTCATGTCTTCCGAGTAAACCGCTTCGCAGCCCAGCATCTTCGCCGCCGCTAGGATGGCGGCGTCCCAGTAGGACAGCCCGAACCTCTCCCTGATTGCGGTCGCCCTGGTGAACAGTTCCACCGTGATTTCCTGGGTCGGCAATTCCCTCAGCGGGCGCAGGAATCCCATGGCCTGTTCGTGGGTCAACCCCGCCGGTCCCTGGGGCCTTGTGGCCTGGTAGTAAAACTCCTGGAGGACCTGGACGGACAATGCCAGGTCCGGTTCCTTCAGCGTTGTTTCCGCCATAGTCCGTTTAGGGGCATCGGCTTCCCGGTTGCTCACGGCGTAAATCAGGACGTTGGTATCAGCGAGCCGCATTTCTGTCGTACATTTCTGTCGTACATCTCTTTCCTGGTCAGGATCTGGCTGGTGTCCACGCCTATCTCTTCCTTCCTGAACCTCTCGAGTACCTCGTCTAGGAGCCGGGCGCGCCTTAGGGGCTCCGTCTCGGTCGGCTCCGGTTCTGCCGGGCGTTGCAGCAGGGCGGCCAACAAGTCTCGCATCATCGCCGACACCGTGGTCCCGGTCTGGGCCGCCCTGACCCGCGCCAGCCGGTGGGTTTCGTCGTCGACCGACACGCTGATGGTCTTCATTGCCCTCTCCGCTAATTTATTGTCCTGTGTTGTTGTGGTTTTCAGTCTACTCCGTCGTCGACGGTGCTTCAACCTGGATGCGTCTTCGGTTCGCCGAACTAGGATATGTCTTCTCTACCGGTTCTCCCAACGGCGACGTGGCGCTCCTTTCCTACTGGGCGCACACCTGGACTGGGCTCCCGGCGCAGAGTATCTCCTGGGGGGCGTCTTGGTAGGAAGGTTGCCTTCAGAGCCTTTGCCATTCACCCTCCCGGTGCATCAAACGGCATGGTCTTTCAGTCGGCCCGTTCAGGAATTGGAGATGGCCGCGGAAACGGGCGCTGGAGACGGGAATCGCTTGCTGGCCAGATATGCTTGCCGGAATAGTAATGGCGGCGGCGTTGGCGCGAAGTGCGTTGGAGCTCCTCGGATGGCCGGGCCTTCCCAAGCCGGGGCTTGTTTCAGTGGAGCGGGAGCCGGACCGTCGAATACTGAGTTCCCGCGATTGCAGGCGGGTCGCTTGGAACGGAGGGCGAAATCTGTGGCGCTATTCGTCGAGTGTCGCTGGGTTCCCGCCGTCTATGTCCGAACAGCCCGCGCTGTTGCAGGCCGTGACCCAGTAGTAGTTACGTCCGGTGTCAGGACTGGTATGAGTGTAACTCGTCCCCACGACGTTGGAGGCCAATTCCTCACAGAAGCCGGGGCAACTGGAACTGAAGAAGTTGTGGTAGTAAATGTTGTAGTAATCGGCTCCTGCCGAGGCACTCCAACTTACGACCGTCGTTGAGCCCACACGCACATACTGAGCGTTGGTTGGCGCAGCCGGACGGTTGTCGATGAGCCGGGCCGGGTTGCCGCTATCGATTCCCGAGCATCCGGCGTCGTTGCAGGCGACAATCCAGTAGTGATTGTTGTCGTCGTCCGGGCTGGCGTGGGTGTATGACGTCCCGATGAGATTGGCCGCCAACTCCTCACAGCCATTAAGTTCGCCTCGCCTGAACGAACATCTGGGACTCCTAGAGTCGTCATAGTAGACCTTGTAGTGGGTAGCTCCTGCCGAAGGGTCCCAAGTGACGATTGTTGTCGCGTCCTGCCGTGAATAGCGCTGGTTGGGCGGATTGCCGGGTACCACGCCAACGGTTATTTTTACGGATGATGAGCAGTTGTTGGTTGTGATGGTTTCATCGGAGTCTGAGTCCACGCACGCGCCGTAGTAGTAGTACGTGCCGGGAATATCAGGAGCGGTCACGGTCACACCGACCGACTGGGCGCTGACGCCGAACGCAGCCAGGCCGCTCACGGAGTCCGTGCCCACCTGTGTGTCGGATGTCGTGATGTTCGAATCCGTGGAGCGGTAGTAGTGTAGGGTGGTGGCGCCGGACGCCACGGTGCCCTGGTTGCGCACCCTGGCGCTCAGGGTGAATGACACTCCCGCAGCCGGGCCGCTTAACGTGAGCGTGTCGACCACCAAGTCGGGGTCAGGCGCGGTACCTCTGCCTTTGAGCGTGGGATATTGGGTTGGTGTCCCGAACCCCCACGGGTCGTCCACCGTTGCGTCTCCGTCCAAGTCGACGTTCCAGGCGGCGTAAATGCCCGTGTACCCGGCAGGCGATTGCAACTCCTGGGTGGTCTTGCCTATACCTCCGTCGCTATTGGCTTGGCCGGAAGTCTCAGTATCCCAGTAGCAGTTGGCTACGGTACCATTGTTGCCGTTCGAGTCAATCAGCCCTCCTCCATTTCGAGGCACTGCGCCTGTGGAGAAGCAGACGGTTACCACACCTTGGTTCGATCCAAGCAGACCGCCGTAACTGTCGGCGCTGCCGGACACTGATCCCTGAGCGTAGGCGGCAGTGATAACACCAGTGTTGCGATTGTCCCCAACAAGGCCGCCAACGTCAGCATAGCCGCTGCCGGACACGTTGCCCGTAGCGTAGGTGTCGGTGATAGCGCCGGAGTTCACGCCGGCCAAACCACCGAAGTTGTCACCTTGCCCCGACACGGCGCCAGTGGCGTAGCTAGAGATGATCTTGCCTTCGGCCTGATTTTCACCCACCAGCCCACCAAGGTTAGCGGGGCCCTTGCCGGACACGTTGCCCGTAGCGTAGGAGTCGGTGATAGCACCGGAGTTCTCGCCGGCCAGACCACCGAAGTTGTCCGTGAGTCCGGACACAACGCCGGTGGAGTGACTGCTAGCTAACGTTCCTTGGTTGTTCCCAACCAGGCCACCAACACTGCCATTGCAGACAAGACGGCTGGAGATGAACAGGGGAACGTCAATCAGGTCGTCGATCACCTCGGTAATCACTACAAATGCAGCCTCGTGGGATTTGCCGGCGTTGATTACATCGACGGCGGAGTGACTGTTCGCGATGCTACCGTCATTGACGCCAACCAGTCCGCCAATCTGGTCAACACAACCGGCAACGAGACCATCAGCAAAACTGTCTTCAACGACGCCGTGGCCGATTCCGGCCAGCGCACCGGCAGATCCGTATCCGGAAGCCCCCACGCTAGCGTCCACCAATCCAATACCTGAGACGGTGCTCCCGGAACCGAGAACTCCGAACAGACCGACAGTGGGCGACCTACGAATGTACAGATTGGAGATTGTGTGGCCTCCGCCGTCAAAAGTGGTATCAAAGGGGGTGCCGTCACCTATCGGAATCCACCCGCCGCCGCTGTTCCAATAGACATCGCCCTCGTCCGCTTCACCGTTCCCATTGGTGTCGAAGTCCAGATTCGCTGTCAACTCATATCCGGCGCAACTTGCGACAGAGCACATCGTGCCTGTACCGGCATCGGAAAAAGCGGCCGCATAGTCGGCATTGTCAGAAGTGCCGTCGCCGTCCAGGTCCCACCGAATAGCATCAAGCTGCGTCAGGTTGTCTACTTCGATGAGACCGTCACCATCTCCGTCCGTGGCGTGGTAGAAGGGCACCAGAGCGGCGCGCTCGGGCTCCGGTGACCGGCTCACCGTCAGCGTGAAGCTGCCGGTCGCACCAGCCGTGTCGGTGGTGGCCTCGATGGTGTAGGTGCCGGCCTCCAGCGTCGCCACAATCTGAGAGCTGGCGATTCCTTCGTAGTCGTCGTCCTCATGCAGAGCCGTTCCGGAGGTGGCGTCCCCCTGCCTGAGATACAGGTAGGTGTCGGCGGCGCTGGACTCCAGGGTCACTGTAACCTCCGACGATGCATCCAGGGTGAAGCTGTAGTAGCGGGCATGGCTGCCGGCTCGCTCCGACGAATCGCAGCCGCTGGCCCACTGGCCGTTGACCGTCCCGTCGGTGGATACGGCCTGGATGCAGTTTTCACTGGGCTCCGGCTCCGTTGGCGCGGAGAAGTAGAGCACGATCACCGCTATCGTCTGGGCCTTGGTGATACTGCCGGCGAAGTAATCGACCACGGCCGCGATGGCCTCGTTCTTGCTGATGCCTCCGTTCCCGTCGAAGTCGTAGGGAATGCCCAGCGACAACTGCGGAGCCGCGGTGTTGCCGGCGCCCCCGCCGGTCGTGGCCACCCCGGCGGCAATGTCCACCGTCACCTCGCCCAGGGAGTCGGGCGTCACGTCAAAGGTATAGACGGCGTCGCTGCCGGAGAAGTTGCCGGCCGTGCCGTTGACCACGCTGATGTCGTCAACGGTGAAGCCGTTGACCGGCCCGCTGAAGGTGGCGGTCACGGGGACCGGGGAGTTGAGCCGCACCTGGACGTTGGCGCCGGCGGAAATGGAGACGCTGGGGGCCGCCTGTTGTGCCGTAATCCTGGATGCGCTGACGCTGTTCTCCGTCCGGGCCGACGCCACGGCAGGGATGGCCGCAAACAGGACAAGAGCCAGAAGCAGGAGGGTTGCTTTCAGGGCCTTTGCCATTCACCCTCCCGGTGCATCAAACGGCATGGCATTTCAGTCGGCCCGTTCAGGAAAGGGAGATGGCCGCGGAAACGGACGCTGGCGACGGGAATCTTTGCTGGCCCGATAGGCTGGCTCGAATAGTAGCGGCGGCGGCGTTGGGGCGCAACAAGTGCGCCGGAGTTCCTGGGATGGCCGGGCCTTCCCAAGCCGGGGCTTGTTCCAGTGGAGCGGGAGCCGGACCTTGGATACCGGCCCAGAACCGGTGCCGCATCAGCGCTGTGGTACGGCATTGAAGGAGGTGCACTCCAGGGAGCAGCTCACCCGGTTTGTCGCAGCCTGGTTTATGACAAGCAGCCTGGTTTATCACAAAAGGTGACGCCCGCACCGGTGCCCTCATGTTGAAGTACCGGGCTGGCTGCCGGGCCTCGGAGTCGCACTCGCTGACCTGCTGCCCGCCTGGTTCAGCCGGCTTTGCTCAGCCAACCGGAGTTGTTCGCCCAGTTAGGTCCGGCCGTGGCATTGTTGAACGCGACCAGCGCGGCTCTGTCCGAAGCGACATACCTCACGCCCTACTGCGGCAGCCACGGTGGCCTAAGCGAAGTAAAGCCGGATTACCGCTATCGCCTGGGCCTTGGTGATTCCGCCGCTGAAGTAGTCCCTTATGGCCCCGATGGCCTCAGCTTTGTTGATGTCCCCGTCGCCGTCATCGTCATATGTAATGCCCAAGGAAAATCGGGGGGCTGCCGTGTTGCCGTTGCCGTCGGCATCCTCCGCAACCCCGGCTGAAATGTCCACCGTTACCTCACCGATGTCGTTCGGAGTCACGTCAAACGTATAGACGGCCCCACTGCCGGCAAAGTTGCCGACAGTACCCTTGCCTACGGTGATGTCATCGACGGCAAATCCGGAAACCGGCCTGCTGAAGGTGGCCGTCAAAGACACGGTGGAGCCCGGCTTTACCCCTGTGTTTTCGCTTCCGGCTACACGGGAGACACTGACGGCGGGCTCCGGGCCGGGATCCACCGTCGTCGGCGTGGCCGCTCCCAGGCCGCCCACTGTCAGCGTGAAGCTGCCCGTCTCCGCTGCGTTGTAGGTGGTTGCCTCGACGGTGTGTGTGCCCGCCGCAAGCATGGCCACTATCTGCGAGTTGTGGATCCCGTCGTGGTCGTCGTCTTCGTACAGCGCCGGTCCCGTACGAGTTTCGCCTGAGCGCAGGTACAGGTAGGTGTTGGCGCTGCCGGTGGTCCGCTCCAGAGTTATGGTTACCTCGGATTCCGACGCTAGGGTGAAGGCGTAAAACCGGGCGTAGCTGCCAGGCCGTTCCTGATGCATCGACTGACAGTCGCTGGTCCACTGGCCGTCGTAGGTGCCGTCTGTCGCGATGGTCTCTGCGCACGGGTCGACGGGCGCTCGCGGCACCCTGGGCTGGTCGCCGAATTCGTCCCAGGCCGCGGTCCCGTCTCCGTCAAAGTCGGCCTTTAGGGCCGGATACTGGCTGCCGGTGCCAAAGTCCCAGAAGTCATCGCGCCCGGTGCTGGCGTTGTCATCCGAGTCGACGTTGTCCAGGTCGGCGTTCCAGTCGCTGTATATTCCCGTGTAATCAGTTGGCTGCTGCAACTCGGCGGTGGTCTTGCCGTCAAAACCAGTGGTGCCGCCTTCTGCAATCCCTGTTGTAGTGCCGGAGGTTTCGGTGTCCCAGTAGCTGGAAAGAATTATTCCGCCCGGCAAGTCCTCACGGCCGTCTCCTCTTCTGACTATGCCGACTAGGCCGCCAACATTCTCACTCCCTGAAACAATACCTACTGCGTAGCTGGCCGAGATCCATGCAGTTCCACCCTCTTGGGAGACCATATATCCGGCAAGCCCGCCAACGTAGCTTTCGCCTGAGACGCTGCCTGCGGCGTAGCTAGCTATTATATGAGCGTCGCCATTCCTGCCACCATAATTCCAGCCTGCCAGTCCCCCTACGCCGTCAATTCCCCGCACGCTACCAGTAGCGTAACTCCCTACAATCATCCCCCAATTTTCGCCAACCAGCCCGCCAAATCCGTATCTTGATTCCGCTTCAAGGCCTGAGTATGTAACATTCCCGGTCGCGTAGCTATATGAGACCGTAGCACCAGCTTGGACTCCCACCAGTCCCCCAACGGCGCTTGTTCCGGAGACGTTACCGGTGGCGTAACTTGATGTGATGGTACTCCCCGAAACATTGTCCCCGGCCAACCCTCCCGCGGAACGTCCCCCCGATACATGCACCGTCGAATGGGAATTACTGATATTGCCGCCATTTCTATTACGGCTAACCAGCCCTCCAGCATAAAGTCGCGCGGTCAGTTTTCCAGTGGAATAACCGGAGTCAATTGTTCCTTCGTTGCCGCTTGCCAGTCCTCCCCCGACCAGGGCGTGAATATCGACGTCGATCACACCGATTTCTTCTACTAATCCAGATGTTCCAATGTTGCCGATCAAACTGGCATAGAATGTCTCCGGCCGGTTGATATATAGACCAGAAATCGAGTGTCCGTTGCCATTTAAAGTGGCATCAAAGTAAACCCCAAAATTGCCGGCAATGGGCTCCCACCCTTCGCCCGTAGTCCATCCAGAGTTAACCACTTCGGAGGCGTAGCTGTCTTGGTCATCAAAGTCCAGCGACCGGGCGAGCTCAAACCCTCTGCAATCGTTGCAGACCACTTCCCCGGAGTCAGTGGGGAAGGCGGCGGTGAATGCTGCGGCGTCGCCATCGGGATCCGGGTCGCCATCGCCGTTCAGGTCGTGGCGGATGGCGTCCAGCTGCTCCAGGTTGGAGATCTCGATGAGCGTGTCGCCATCGGCGTCGTATTTGCCGCCAGCAGTCTGGGAACTGACTGCGCCAGCCGAGACCGCGATGAACAGAAGCGAGAATACCAGTAGCAGGATTGGCGCCTTGGCGGACTTCATCAACTAGGAGCCTCCTTAGAATTCCCTGCGGCGTTAAGAAACCTTCCAGCTGCACGGATTGTGAAAAGGTTCTAAATCGGCAAGACCAGCATGTAAGGCCTATCAGGTCCACCAGATTTAAACAGCAACAAGAATATCCCGCAACTTCAGTGTTATCCCTTCGTTCTGGATGGTTTGATTTGTAGGCTTGTGGAGCAGCAAACTGGTGAAGCGAAGTAATACTAAACCAAAGCCAAGGTGGGATGCGCATTTGCCGGGTGTGGTGATTCCGGCCGGGTGTCTCTCTGGAGTGATTCGGCCCTTGATTGCAGGACTGTCCGGCAGCGGCATCTCACCTCGTCTTTCCGGCTGGTCAGCCCGGCCAGGAATTTGCCGACCCTCTCCTGCACTGCCTCCCTGCTTCCCAGGCACAGATTGCCAGTGGCCTCCTCTCTCGTCCAACCCCAGACAGCCTCATCGGCGTTGAAGTCCGGGCTGTACCCCGGCAGGTTCACCAGTCGCAACTCCAGACCCGGCGTCCGCAGGTACTCCCGCACCGCCTCGCCCCGATGCGCCGGCGCGTTGTCCCAGATCACCCTCAGTGGCCCGGCGCGCCCCTGCCGCAACTGGGACAGGAAGGCCGCCGAGGTGCCTGAGTTGCTATTACCCTCCAGTTCCATCCATTCCACCTCTCCCGTCTCCAAGCACACCGCCGAATAGTAGCTGGCCTTCTCGCCATAACGCGGGCTGGTCGAGTCCACCAACGCAGGCTTGCCCTTCAGCACCCACTTGCCCCGCAGTTCGGCGTCCGCCCGGAAGTGAGCCTCGTCGGCGAAGAATATCTTGGCCCCGGACCGCCGCGCCTCCTCCGTCAGGGC
The DNA here is from genome assembly GCA_965220625.1 of Dehalococcoidia bacterium. Classification (GTDB taxonomy): domain Bacteria; phylum Chloroflexota; class Dehalococcoidia; order Lucifugimonadales; family UBA3495; genus VXOI01. The sequence goes on along the minus strand of CBDCQN010000001.1, from coordinate 3,622 downwards.
GGCGTACTCCGCCACGAAAGCCTCCCGCTTGGCCCCATCAGCCTTGAGCAGACGCTTCTTCGGGCGCTTGAAGGCAAACCCCAGACGGTGCAGGTAGTTCAGGCAACCACTGCGGCTCAGGACGATGCCGAACCGCTCCAAGACAAACTGATGAACCACCTTCCAATTCCAGTTGGCGAGTTCGATACCGGCCATGGCAGGCAGTTCCGGCACCGCCGCCCTCAACTTCGACTGCTGCGCCTCGCAGAGGGCGGGGGGGACCCCCCGGACTGCTCGAAAATCAAGGCGGCAGGCCCACCCTCGCCAAAGGCGGCGGCCCATCGTCCAATGGTGTGAGGATCCCGTCCCAAGGCTTGCGCCGCACCCGAAGCTGTCCAGCCTTGGGCCAGCAGCCAGATGGCGTGCCATCGCTCCCGCTCCCTGGGTGCCGGCGCCAGAATAAGCCGCCGGTGCAGATCCCTGGCATCCATCTGCCATTGTTCGACAAACCGGTCTATCTGCCTCACACTCACCACCATCCCCTCCCCAACCCCATATCGGGCTAACCCAGCGACTCTGCAAATTTACCGCATTACCCTGCGCATTTCACCTTGGCTTCGGTTTAGTACTCAGCATTCCTATGCCCGCGTTCCGGGCCGTGCAGGGGTAAGTAACTGCCGAGCCCGAATCGGACGTGTATGCTCATGGCGAGGCGTGTCGTCCGGACGAAGGCCGAATTGACATTGGTGCGGGTTGCCCGGTAGGCAGCATGGTCCGGGAGTCTTACGGCTGCATCATTGGTGACGCCCCCACCGGGGGAGCTCCCGTTTGGTAGAGTGTGTGATCTCATTGATTCCCTCCGGGTGACGCGCTTACACCGTAATGGTGGAGGGGGTCATGAGCACACGCAAGAGGAGCGTGAAGACGGTTGGAAGGACCGAACACGGCCGGGAGAGACTGCCGGCGGAGTTGTCCCAAGCAAACCTGAACGCGTCAGGAATCGACGTGGGGGCCAGCAGTCACTTCGCGGCGGTGTCCCAAGACCGTTCGGAGCAGCCGGTGCGAGAGTTCGCCGCCTACACGGCGGACCTGTATCGACTGGCTGACTGGCCGACCGAGTGCGGAGTGGAGACCGTGGTCATGGAATCCACCGGGGTGTATTGGATACCTCTGTTCGGTGTGCTGGAAGAGCGGGGGTTTGAGGTGATGCTGGTGGACCCGCGGCGCATCAAGAACGTGCCCGGCCGGAAGACCGACGTGTCGGACTGCCAGTGGCTACAGCTACTCCACACCTACGGTCTGCTCTCCGGGGCCTTCCGGCCCGACGAGGAGATCCGACGCCTGCGCAGCTACCTGCGGCAGCGGGCCATGCTGGTGGAGTACGCGTCCCACCATGTCCAGCATATGCAGAAAGCCTTGACCCAGATGAACGTGAAGTTGCAGCACGTGATCAGGGACATCACCGGCAAGACGGGCATGGACATCATCGAGGCCATAGTCCGGGGCGAGAGGAGTCCCCGCAGGCTGGCACAGCTGCGCGACCCGAGGATCAAGTCCGACGAGAAGACCATCGCCAAGTCGCTGCGGGGGCACTGGCGGCAGGAGCATATCTTCGAGCTGACCCAGGCGCTGGAGCTTTACAGGACCTATCAGGACAAGATCTCCCAGTGCGACGGTGAGATTGAAGCCCAGTTGGAGGGGTTTGAAGACCGCAGCGACGGTGAGCCTCCGGCTCCCAATGGCAAGAAGCGCAATCAGAAGAACGCACCCCGTTTCGATGTCCAGGGCCAACTGTACCGGATGACCGGAGTGGACCTGACCCGCATCGACGGCGTGGACGGATTCACGGCGTTGAAGGTGATCAGCGAGATTGGCACGGACATGACCAAATGGCCCACGGCCAAGCACTTCGCCTCCTGGCTGGGGCTGAGCCCCAACAACCGGATCACCGGCGGCAGGGTCATGAGTTCAAAGAGCAAGGCCAGCGGCAACCGGGCGGCGGCGGCGCTACGGCTGGCGGCCAATGCGCTACACCGCTCCGACAGCGCCTTGGGAGCCTTCCTGCGCCGGAAGAAAGCCCATTTGGGAGCGCCCAAGGCCATCACCGCCACCGCCCACAAGCTGGCCAGACTCATCTATTCCATGCTGCGCTACGGCCGGGAGTACGTGGATGCCGGCGCTGAATACTACGAGAGACAATATCAGCAACGGGCCTTGCGTACGGCCAAGCGCCGGGCGGCTCAACTGGGCTATCAGCTGGTGCCCATGTCCGATCCTCCGGAACACACCACCTATGCACCTCCTGGCGCGCCGATTACCGCCTGGCGACTGAGTCAACTTGGTTTCAGCAATTATTTAAGAAATTGACCAATTCGACTATCCTGGCTAGAGGGAAGTGTTGATAGCGGGGGTGGCGGTAATGGTCAGGGACAAGTACGCAGTGCGGTTGGTGCCGGAACAACGGGAGGAACTCCAGCATCTGATTCGGGTTGGGAAAAGCTCCGCCAGAGTGACCGCCCGAGCCCGGATTCTGCTCAAGAGCGACGACGGTTGGGCGGCTCCCCAGGTGGCGGAAGCCCTGGATGTGGCGCTGGGCACCGTGTACCGGATCAAGCAGCGCTTTGCCGGGGAGGGGTTGGAGGGGGCCCTGCGGGACCGCCGCCAGGCCAACCGGCACCGGAAGTTGGATGACCGGGGCGAGGCGCACCTGGTCGCTTTGGCCTGCAGCCCAGCACCGGAAGGGCATGAGCGCTGGACCCTGCGTCTGCTGGCCGGGAAGGTGGTCGAGTTGGGGCTGACGCCCTCCATGTCCCACGAGGGGGTGCGCCAGCGTCTCAAAAAAACGCCCTCAAGCCGTGGCAGAAGAAGGAGTGGTGCATCCCCAAGGTGAGCGCCGGGTTCGTGGCCAACATGGAGGACGTGCTGGACCTGTACGCCGAACCGTATGACCCCCAAAGGCCGGTGCTCTGCTTTGACGAGACCTCCACCCAGTTGCTGGCGGAGACCCGGCCATCTCTGCCGCCCCGGCCGGGACTTCCGCTGCGGCAGGACTACGAGTACCGGAGGGAGGGCGTCCGCAACCTGTTCTTGGCTTGCGAGCCGCTGGCGGGCTGGCGTCACGTGGCGGTGACCCAGCGGCGCACGATGGAGGACTTCGCCCATCAGATGCGTTGGCTGGTGGACGAAGCTTACCCGGAGACTCCGGTGGTGCGGGTGGACATGGACAACCTGAACACGCACCGTCCGGCGTCCCTGTACGAGACGTTCCCGGCGCCAGAGGCCCGGCGGATTGCCAAACGGCTGGAGTTCCACTACACCCCCAAGCACGGAAGCTGGTTGAACATGGCGGAAATCGAGTTCAGCGTACTATCCCGCTCCTGCTTGAAGCAACGGCTCCCCGGCGAGGAGGCGCTCCGGCGGGAAGTGCAAGCCCTGGTTAAGGAGCGCAACGCCGCCGGCGCCACCATCCACTGGAGGTTCAACACCCAGGACGCCCGAACCAAACTCCACCGCCTTTACCCTTTTGATTCCACGGTTGATTGAGTACTAGTAGACATGTGCCTGTGCAATCCCTATAGACAAATGTCTAGACCAATGCCTAGTGCAAAATAGACATTTGCCCTTATATCCGGCTTGGAAGCTC